>CAVRAU010000001.1:0-283134 GCA_963719055.1 uncultured Acidobacteriota bacterium
AATCTCCGCCAGATTCTGAACAAGACCCGCAAGAAGCAGCAACCGGTGCCGGTCGGAGTGGCTCTCTTCGTCGCTTCACAAATCGCCGACGCGCTCGACTACGCACACCGCAGCAAGGATTTCGACGATGCAGAGCTCGGTCTGGTGCACCGCGACGTCTCTCCTCAGAATGTGCTGATCAGTTTCGAAGGAGATATCAAGCTCTGCGATTTCGGCATCGCCAAGGCGGTCTCCAAGATCAGCACCACGCAAATGGGAGCGCTCAAAGGCAAGCTCCAGTACATGTCGCCAGAGCAAGCCTGGGGCAAATCCATCGACCACCGTTCCGATCTGTTTTCCCTGGGGATCTTGCTCTACGAGATGCTCACCGGGGAGAGACTGTTCAGCGGCGAAAGCGAGATGGCCGTGCTGGAGGCAGTTCGGGAAGCCGATGTCGGCACCCAGATCATCCAGTCACCCGACATCCCGGCCGGGGTCAAAGGCGTGCTGTTGAGAACTCTGGCTAAAGAGCCGGATGACCGATTCGAGTCCGCTGCCGACCTCCAGCGTGGTCTGGAAGAGCTTCTCAAGGACGAGAGTCCCGCGCCTGGACCCAAGAGCCTGGCCGCCTTCGTGCGTGAGCTTCTGGATATGCAGGACGAGCTGCCGGAGCCGATCGACAAGGAAGAGCCCGAACCCCGGATCGAGGTCGCCGAAGAACAAGAGTGGGTACCAGAGTCTTCCGACACCGAAGAAGAGGACGAGACCACACCCTGGCTCCGCCGCATCCTGACTCGACTCCTGCCGGTCATCCTGGTGGTCGGCGTCGGTGGAGGGATCATCGCGGGTCTGATGCAGAAGGAGGCCCCGGTGACCCCCTCGCCGTCCAAACAGAGTCCCGCTGTGGCCAAGCTTGCCGTCCTCGACCCCAGGGGCACCGACGAAGCGACCGCAGTCGATCCGCAGGGGCAGCCACCCCCTACATCGGTCGCAGCCGATCCGACCCCTGCTCCCCCTACCCAACCACAAACCCGAGATCCCGAACCCGAACCCGTCACAGCCGCAGAACCGCCGGTGGCGGAGGCAAAGCCCGAGGAGACAGCGCCCGATCCCGCCCCGGAAGCCATCCCGGGTGCAACCGACCCCGAGCTCGAACGTCAGGTGAAGGAGGATCTCGAGCGGGTGCAGGAGCTCATGGCAACGCCAGCAGACTCGCCACCAGTGGCGCCGCCGGCCGACCAACCCATGACGCTGGAGTCGCTTTGGAGCGACGCAACCGCGGCGGACGAGACCCCGGACGACTCAGAAGCCGAGGCCCAACTCGACGGCCCGGTGCAGCCCGGACCCGGCGTAGTCGAGCCTCAAGTTCTGGAATTCGAGCGACCCGAATACACCGATGCCGCCCGACAGGCGGGTGTCGAAGGAACCATTCGGGTATCCGTGCTCGTCGGCGAGAATGGGCGCGCTCTCGAAGTCCGACTGATCCAAGGTCTCGACTCACAGCTCGGCCTCGAGGAGGCCCTGATCGAGGCCGCCCGCAACGCCGTATACCAACCCGCCAGTAAGGACGGCACGCCTGTCAAGATGTGGTACCAGGTGGCGGTCCTCTTCCAACCCTGACAAAGAAAGACTCCCAAACAACGGAAAAAGAGATAGATTATGGAGGAGATCGATGACACTGAGTGACGAGCATCGCAAGTTTTACGAGCAATCTCTTGATGTCACCAAGAAAGAGGTTGATGAATTGGATCAGCAGATCGCTGCGGAGCTCGCCAAGGTGAAAGATCGCCTGACCGAGCTGCAAAAAGCCAAGAAGGCGACCTTGCAGATGTACGCGGCGGCCTGCGCGCGACTGGGCGTTCCGAACGATCTCGCTGACGCGGATCAGGAAACTCCCAGCATCGGCTAACGCCCGGGGTCCTGAGGGCCACCGCGGCATGCCAAAGGAGGAAAGGATGGCCAGCCGCATTCGTAGCGTCGAGTACTTCCATGCGACGGTCAAGGACCGACCCGGAGAGGCCTATCTGCTGCTCTCCCACCTCGCCGGCTCGGGAGTCAATCTCTTGGCCTTCAGCGCCGTGCCGGCGGGCATCGAGCACACCCAGCTCATGCTCTTCCCAGAGAGCGTGGAAGCGCTCCTGCGAACAGCAGCCAGCGCTGGGCTCGTTCTCTCAGGACCTCAGCATGCGATCTTGATTCAGGGCGACGATGAACTCGGCGCGCTGGCCGAAGTCCATCGCAAGCTCTCCGATGGTCGGGTGAACGTCTACGCCTCCACTGGCGTCGCCGACGGTCAGGGTGGCTTTGGGTATGTGTTGTTTCTGAGATCCGAGGACACCAATCGCGCGTCCGCCATCCTCGGAGTCTAGGAACCGGACCCCTGCCGACCCTGTCATCCAGTCGGCCCGCGTGACAGCTAAGAGGACGGAGTCGGCACTCTTGGGGTGCCGCAATGGCCTTGCCGTGGCAAGAAAGCTCGCCAGCAGCACAACTTGTTGACAAATTTGTCACCGTTTGAGGCCATCTCTTGCCGCAGTGTGGCAATTCTGGCGCCCCTGCATCCACCAGCGGCCAAGATCCCGTCAATCGCGCATAGCTTTTTCAAGGATTTCCGCCCTCCCCAAGCTCTTGGCATGGTACTTGCTAACTAATAGGGGCGTGACATTCCGAGCAAACCTCACACGATATCTTCACTTATCCCACCCCAACCCATAACCCGCCGGTGCCGGCCTCCCCGCTCAGGAGGCCGTCACCTTCCCCCCCCCTTCTTCTACCTCTGATCGTCATCGGTCCACAGGACAGTGGCGTTCAGGATCTGACGTTACCGTCAATAGCCAGTCGTGTTCTCGACGCCACCAGACCTTGAACTCTCTGTCATCCGGGTGATGGTGGACGAGAAAGGGCTGCCATCCCCCTGGACTCACCAGGGGAAACGAGCGCACCGTCAACGACCGGGTATCGACGTTCAACCCGAGGCCCAGCAGCTTGAGGACGCTCTCCTTGGCACTCCACAATCCATTGGCCATCAGAGCCTTCATCTCGGCCCCACCTTCCTCGATCAGGGTCCGTTCAGAAGGCGTGAAATAGTCCTCGACAAAGGCCTCACTCCGATCCTCGAGCCACTCCAGGTCGCACCCCAGGGAACCCGTCTTGGCCACCACACAAAGAGCCGCCCCCGCGCGGTGGCTCAACGAGATGGCAACCGGTAAAGGCTCTCCTGCCAGGAGGGTTTGGGGAGCCCCCGCAGGCGTCGGCAAGACCTCGAGTTCGGCAAGATCCTGGATATCCAGACGGAGCTCGGGTGCCCGGACCACGGTTTGCTTGGCTGTCCACCGACCCAATAGCCAGTCCGATCGGCGTTTTGCCCATCGCAGGGTGGCCAGGTGCTGCCGTTCAGCGGGACCCAGCCAGTCCAGCCCGCGAGGCACCTCGGCCGCCTGCTGAAAGAGGCAGCTCGGTCCCTGTTTCACGAGTCGCGATCTCTCAGGAAGACGTCTCAGCCTCGTTCCCTGCCAGGACTCGGCGGAGAACGGCCAGGGGTTCGGTATCCATCGTCATCGGTGACTCGATCGTCGCGTAGCCGCTCATTTCGAGCAGCACACCACCGGATTCATCCACCACGGTCGCCGTGAAACTTCCAGTCTCGTCCTTCTCCACCAAGGCCAGCACGCCCGCGCGCTCGCCGATCGAGCCGAAGAACTTGATCTGCTTCACTCGCCTGGGAAGCCCGACACGATCCGCGCCGGCAAATTCGATCAAACCCGCTGTCTGAAAGCAGAGCTCCGCCAGACGGGGACCCGTGAGCGTATCTTGGTCCACCGGCTGATGATGAGGCGGCAGCATTGCCGGCAGTCGACCCACGACACGATCGCCGCTCGACCAGGCCGCGTCCAGTACCTGATAGGCCGGCCCATGAAAGTAGAGGTCGTAGATGACCCCCGGCTCCAGTATCTGGCCTGTCGGCACAGGCAGCTCCTCCAGAGACTCTGCGGCCCGTGGCTGTTTCGCCATTCGCACCCGACCGGTGAAGTGCAGGGTCTCCTCCGTCCTTTCCCCCTTGGCCAAGGACCTCCGACCGATCAATCGGCAGTCAGCCACCAACCCGTCACCGGCGGATCGGATCACCGTTTGGACAAGCACTCTTCTCGGCTCGTCTCGATAGAACTTGAATGGCGCCAGGAACTCCACGTCTTCAATCCCGACAACGCTCCAGTCCGGGCAGGCGACCTGGGCGATCTCGGCAAACGCCTCGATCCCCATCACGCCGGGCAACACAGCCGTGCCGTCGATCCGGTGATCAAACAAGAAGGGCTGCTGGGTGGGATTCAATTCGACTTCGACCACCAGTCCATCATAGAGACCGAAGCTCCGGACACTGCCGAGCATCGGCCCGGTGAACCGAGCGCCCATCGCCTCGCCATCCAGACCACCGGTCTCGTCCCACTCGTCGAGCAACCCTCCGAGGCTGCCGGCGACAACGATCTCTTCCCCTGGGCTGGCGGCGATCTCACGTCCAACGATAGCGATACCGACCTCTGGCGGCACCATATCGATGCCGGCCTGTTCCATCATCTTCGGGATCGAGCCGCGGGAGGCCATCCCGATCTCCGCCCAGGCCGACCAGTCGATAGCGATACCTCGTGTCTCCGGACGGATGGTGCGCAGATTCGAAGTCAGCTTGGCCAGCAGATCGTTGGCGGCACTGTAGTCGGTCTGACCAGCGTTGCCAAAGCGGCCAGCAATGGAAGTGAAGACTACCGTCGACCCGATAGGCATGTCGGCTGCCGATTTCATCAAATGAAACCAACCGTTGGCCTTGACATCAAAGATCAGATCGAACTCCCTGGCAGATTTGTCGGGCAACATATGGCTGATCTCGATCCCCGCGGCATGAATCAGCACATCGATCCGTCCATGGCTTGCCTGGATTTCCGCGACCACCTCGGCCACGGCCTGGGCATCGAGAAGATCCACCGAACGGTAGTGGCCTTCGCCACCGGCGTCCGTGACCGCGGCCAGAGCCGTGACCGCCGCCTGGGAGCGTTCCAGAGCGGCGAGACGCTTTTCCACGTTGGCGGGTGTGGCTTTTTCACCGCTTTCTTTGAGCCTCTCGAACAGCTGGCGCTTCAAGGCTTCCCGATCCGATAGATACAGCGCCAAATCGGGATCATCCGGAAAGGGCTCCGGTGTCAGATCGAGAAGGTAGAAATGGCCTGGCCAGCGATGTGCCAGATCGGCCACGATGGCTGAAACGATGCTGCCGGCAGCTCCGGTGACGACAAAGACCGGCTCCTCGGGCAGCTCGATTCCGGTGTCCAGGTCTTCCAAGGGCTTTGTTGCCAGCCCGACCGTCCATCGCTGGCCAGCGGCATATCCGACTTCCACGACGCCTGGGTCCTTCAGAGTCTCATCGATCAGGACCGTCGCCGCTGCAGTGGAGCCCTCTTCGGCGGCGAAATCTACGACCTTGACCGTCGCCTGCGGGCGTTCGCGCTTGAAGGTCTTGGAGAAGCCGCTGACCGCGCCTCCCAGGGGAGACAAGGCCCCCTGTGAGTCATATCCATGACGCCCTCCCATTCGCGTCGCGGCAACCAGGAACGTACCTTCCTTGTCGAAAGAGTCGTAGAGCGTCTGCATGGTCGCATGCATCAACTTGATCCGCTGACCCAGGGCCCGAATCCAGTCTTCGGCATCGAGATCGGTGACCACACCCTCGCTGTCGAGCGCCGGCAGCCAATAGACTCCGTCGACACCTCCAGCCGCCATCCAGAGCTCCAGTTGCGGGCGAATCGCTTCGCGATCAGGGGACCCTTCCACCAGCAGAACCTCGGCACCCAATCGATTCAGGTTACGCGCCAGGGCCATACCGACTCCGCCCTCATCAGGCATCACCACGACTCGGCGTCCCTCTTAGACTACCGATCGGAGTGTCCTGGCAAAGATCGAGAGCTGGCCGCGGTATCGCCACCGGCACGCGACGCGGAACGTCCCCCTGAACCGGTTCGGATCGCGCAGACTCGGCCTCCGCCTCGTCCCGAGGAGGCTCGGACGCCTCACCCGTCGACATATCGGGTCGCCGGTCATAGACGAACTGGATCGTATGCGCCAAGGTAGGAAAGTCTCGCAACTGCAGGTTGTCGTCACGAGGGATGTCCCATTCTTCCCGAATGGCCGCAAACATCTCCGCCTGCTTGACGGTATCGATGCCGAGATCCGCTTCCATGTCCAGATCGAGATCCAGCATGTCTTGCGGGTAGCCGGTGAGCTCCGCCACCAATCCGAGGATTCGGCGAGCCACCGAATCGTCGCTCGGCGTCGCTGAGTCGCTCACAGGGGCCGAGGCGGCTCGATGGCTGCCGGCGCCGGCTCAGCGACAGACGGATCAGCAGCGGCTCTGCCATCTTGCAGGTCCGGGCGCCGGTCATAGACGAACTGGATCGAATGGGCCAGGGTCGGAAAGTCTCGCAGTTGCAGGTTGTCATCTCGGGGTATGTCCCATTCTTCCCGAATGGCCGCAAACATCTCCGCCTGCTTGACGGTATCGATGCCGAGATCCGCTTCCATGTCCAGATCGAGATCCAGCATGTCTTGCGGGTAGCCGGTGAGCTCCGCCACCAATCCGAGGATTCGGCGAGCCACCGAATCGTCGCTCGGCGTCGCTGAGTCGCTCACAGGAGCCGAGGCTGGCTCGACGGCTGCCGGGGCTGCAGGGGCAGCAGGACGCCTGGCTCCCCTTTAGGTCCGGTCGCCGATCGTAGACGAACTGGATCGTATGCGCCAAGGTAGGAAAGTCTCGCAGCTGCAGGTTGTCGTCACGGGGTATGTCCCATTCTTCCCGAATGGCCGCAAACATCTCGGCCTGTTTGACGGTATCGATACCGAGGTCCGCTTCCATGTCCAGATCGAGGTCCAGCATGTCTTGCGGGTAGCCCGTCATCTCCGCCACCATCTCGAGAATGCGCCCGGCCACAGGATCTCGGGTGGTCGCCGCCGCAGGCGGACCCGCCGGCTCCGCGGTCGCTCGCACCTGCTCTGGAGCGGGGGGTTCGACCCGGCTCCTCGGCGCGGGGGCGACGGCGTCGACAGCGGCAACGGCCGCCAAAGCAGGGGGTCCTTGATCGCGGACCCGCAGAGTCCGCCGCTCGACCTCCACCTGGGCTGCTGGGTATCCGCTAGCGCGATTCAGCCAGCTCTGCCACCGCTCCTCGTCGGTGATCCGGAATGCATACCCCAGCTCATCCAATCCTGGTCGACGACCTCGGTGGGAGGGGTGCAGCTGCAACAGCGACATGCTGATCTGTGAGCCGAATCCGGCCCCCAGACGCAGCGCGTAACGGACGGGGTACTCGCCTCCACGGGATAGATGGAGGTCACCCAACTCCGGATCGATCTCCCTGATATTGGCCACCGGGGGGACCAGTCCGGTCTCCAGGGATTTGACCGCCAGTACCTCTTCCATGGCCACGGCCATGGGATGACCTGTATAGCCCTTGGTGTTGGCGATGACGATACTGTCCGCCGCGGCACCAAAGACGCGTCGCAGCGCAAAGATCTCGGCCTGGGCACTGCCTCCGCGAGCCGGTGTGTAGGTTTCGTGAGAGATGAACACCGTCTCCGCCGCCAGGTCGTGACGATCCAATCCCCACTTCGACTCGGCCTGCTGGATCAAGGTCTCCATGACCTGCGAGATATGCTCGACGTCCAGCCGGGTGCCGTGAAAGGCGCTGTTGGCGGTGATCGTGCTCAGGACCTGACAGATGGGCTCCAGACCCCGCTCCTCGGCCGCGTCCAGGCTCTCTACCACCAGAGCGGCCGCGCCCATGCCGATGATCATGCCGTGGCGACGCCGGTCGAAGGGGATGGCGGCATCTTCGACCTTCTCGTCGGTTGCCGCTGCACCCGAAGCCAGAAAACCCGCACCGATCCACTCGAGCACCTCGTCGCTGGTGACGTTGTCCGCCGAGATCACTACCACCCGCCGGCACCGCCCATTGCGTATCCAGTCCTCGGCCAAGCTGATGGCCTGTGTGCCGCTCGCGCAGGCGCCGTTGATCTGGGTATTCGGGCCCGCGCGCACCGATGAGCTCTGCGAACTGCGAGTGCCCCATGGAGAGGAGCTTGAATAGAAATCGACGTTCGAAGGTGTAGGGGTTGGCCTCCATCTCGGCTAGCAGGGCCTCGATGCGCTCCTGAAGCTGCAAAGGCACGCTGCTGCCGTTGCCACCACCATCGATGCTGTCGCGGAGATGGGTCAACTCGTCCAGCAGTCGACGTCGAGCCTGGTCCTTGTAGTGTTTCCTCGCTTCCGAAGCGAAGAAGTCGACCCCGGGGAACGCACAAGCGAAGATGATGCCGGTGTCATCCCGCAGCTCCTCTGGCAGTCCCCAACTGGCGGGAAGTTGCGTGCCCGTGGTCGTGGTCTTGTAGCGTCGCACCAGCGGAATTCCGGCGTCCCGGAGCGCATCCAGACCGGCGCCGATGGCGAGTTGGGTGACGATATCCAGAGCCGCCTCCCGATCCGCCGGATACCCGAACTCCTCCACCAGATCGAGCTCGCCAGCGCGCGCGGCCAACTTGATGACATCGCCGATGTCGTCGATGGTCTCGAAATGCGGCCCCCCCTGCTCGCTCTTGACCAGACGGGTGATGTTCTTGTTCGCCATTCTCTGGCGGATCTCTCCAGGAATGGGTCGTATGAATTGCTGCCCGGAGAGCAGCCGTGCAGCGTTGCCATCGTCGAACACCCGCTCGGTCCCCGGTAGGCCGAGCGAGGCCCCGGTGATGACCACTGGCGACACCGGCGCCGCGGGTCGCCCCCCTGAATACAGCTCCATCCCCCGCTCCAGGACATCGGCAAACATCTTGCCGAGTTGCAGGTAGGTATTGCCCTCGGCATCCATTGAACCGCTTTCCAAGGATGTAGAAGCCGCCGGCGGTGGCGATGGAGATGGCGCCGGCACTGACCGCAGCTCCATTGGCTGATCCGGCTGAGCTCGAACTCGAGTGTCGGTGTCCTCCATACCCACACCCACTCCCGATGCCCAGAGGCCACACAGGGCCTGGTTGAAGGACTTGAGATCGCCCAGTCGCGGATGGTTGGTGGACAAGGCCAAGACGTCCTCACGATTCTGGAAGACACCTCGTACCATCCCTTGCAGGGCACGCCTGGGACCCATCTCGACGAAGATTCGAGCGCCGGCACGATACAGGGTCTCCAGGCCTTGAACGAACTGAACCGGCCGCGCGACCTGACGGGCCAACAAATCGATCATCTCCGGTTCGACTCCCGGACCCATAGGGTAGAACTCGCCCGTGACGTTCGACACGGTCGGCACGTTCGGCGGCTGCAGATCCATCTTCTCGAGCACCGAACGCAACGGACCACTGACAGGCGCCACGATGGCCGTATGGAAAGCGTGGCTGACAGGCAAGGGCTTGGCGTCGAATCCGGCATGATTGAGGGCGACGACCGCGCTGGCCACCGCCTCGCTGGCACCCCCGATGACCGCCTCGCTGGGACTGTTGATATTGGCCACGACCACATACCCATCGACGGTATCCAGGACCTCTTCGATCTTCTCCAGCGGTGCGAAGACCGCCGCCATCCCTCCGTTGTCGTCCACGGACAGCTTCATCATCTCGGCACCCCGAGCGCTGACCGCCGCCAGGGCATGGCGAAAATCCATCGCCCCGGCGGCCACGAGGGCACCGTACTCACCCAGGCTATGCCCCATGACGAAGTCCGGTGTGATGCCATAGGCAGCCATCAGACGCGTCAGCGCGATGTCCACGGTCAGGACGGCTGGCTGCGTGATGGAGGTCTGCTTCAGGGCCTCTTCAGCCGCGGCCATCGCTTCCGGGTCGGCATTGTCGATGAACAGAAACTCCGTCAGCGGTCGACCGAGGAGCGGCGTCATGACGGCATCGGCTCGATCGAAGGTCTCCGCCACCACCGGCTCGACGTCTCTGAGCTGCCTCAACATGTTGAGGTACTGAGAACCCTGACCGGTAAAGAGCATGGCGACCTTCGATGCGGGGCCCTGCCCGAAATATACGCCGCGAGCCCGCAGGGGCTTCCAGGCTTCCGGTCTGCCGCTCTCGAGGATGGTCAGCGCCTTGGTGGCCTTCTTGACCAGCTCATCGCCGCTCTCATAGTCGATGGCGAGTCGGCAAGGGGCCGTGAGACCACCTACGCTCGGGGGCTGTGGCCCAGGGATATCCCCGGCGTCCGCTTTCTGCAGGACATCCTGCAGACGCTGGGCGATCCCTGCTTCCTGATCCGCGCCGATCATCAGAACGCCACGCAAGGGGGGCTTGTTGGAAGAGACCCCAATCGATCGGGTCGGCAGCGCATCCACACTGACGGCTCGCCGACTCTCTCGCAACGACTCTCCCGGTCGGTACTCCTCCAGCACGATGTGGAAGTTCGTGCCACCGAAACCGAAAGCGCTGATCCCCGCCCTGCGAACCGCCCCCTGGTGGATTTCCCAATCGCGGAGCTCGGAGTTGACGTAAAAGGGACAGTCATCGAAATCGATATTCGGGTTGGGCGTCTCGCACCCCAGGCTGGGTGGCAACACCTTGTCGCGCAGGGCGAGAGCTGACTTCAACAACCCAGCGGCACCTGCTGCACCCTTCAGGTGCCCGATGTTCGACTTCACCGATCCGAGAGGGATCGAACCGTCCGCAAGTCGATACGGCCGCAGCGCCTCGGTAAGACTCTCCACTTCCACCACGTCGCCGACGCGCGTCGATGTTCCGTGCCCCTCCATCATGGTGGCGGCGTCAGGGGCCACACCCGCTCGCTGCCAAGCCCTCTCCACAGCAAGCCGCTGGCCGATCGGGTTGGGTGCCGTGATCCCCTTGCCCCGGCCATCACTGGCGCCGCCGACACCACGAATGAGGGCATAGATGGAGTCGCCATCGCGAACCGCATCTTCGAGCCGCTTGAGGATGAACACCGCCGCCCCCTCCCCCATCACGAAACCGTCGGCTCCGGCGGCATAGGGGCGGGTTCCCGTGGCTGACAGAGCGCCAATCTTGCAGAATTTGGTGAACGTCGAGGCGCTCATGTTGGAATCGATCCCGCCGGTGATGACGGCGTCGAAATGGTGCTCCTCGAGTCCTTCGATGGCCGCCCCCACAGCCGCCATCGCCGAGGCGCAGGCCGCGTCCGTGACGAAGTTCGGTCCGTGAAAATCGAAGAGATTGGCCACCCGTCCAGCGATGATGTTGCCCAGCTCGCCGGGCATGGAGTCCTCGGTGATCTCGGGAAAATGGGCGGCGATACGAGTGCCGAATTCCCTGCCGGATCGTCTCTTGTAGCGCCGGATCGAGCTCGGAGAACGACTCGGTACGGGCCAGTTCCAGCTCGTACTCCGGCAGAAAGATCCGGATGGCCGTCAGGTAGTGCTGATCACCCGCCATCGCATTGCCAAGGATGACGGCGGTCCGCTCCGAGTTCAGAGGTCGGTTCGGATAGTCATAGTCAGCCAGGGCTTGCCGGGTTCCGGCAACCGCCCACTTCTGGGCCAGATCCATGGCATCGGCGACCTTGGGAGGGATCGGCAAGCGCCAGGCAATAGGGTCCCACTCCCAATCCTGTACCCAAGCTCCGATCTTGGAATAGGTCTTGGCAGGAGCCTTGGGGTCCGGGTCATAGAACAGAACGGGATCCCAACGGTCCGCTGGCACATCCTGGATGCTGTAGAGACCCCCCTTGATGTTCTCCCAGAACTTTGGAGCGGTCGGCGCATCCGGTAGCACGGCGCCCACACCGACGATGGCAATGGCTGGATGATTGATGTCGCGCATGGCGGTTCTTCCTTGGGTGTCTTGTGGATCGACTCATCTTCTCAAACGCGGTCGTAAACAATGTCGGCAATCTCGTCCATGTCCGGCAAGAGTCCGCGCATTCGCTCGCGAATCTGTGGCAGCTTGGCCGCGGTTTCGAGCTCCGCGAGCCCCCTCTCCTGGACCCCACCACCACCGACCACCACTTCCACACCCTGGCTTGCCACCTTGAGAGCGGCCTCGCGAGCGAAAACGCGAGCCATGACGGCTAGCGCCGCGGGTTTGAAGCGCCGATCCGTCTTGTCACTGAGACGATCCTCCGCTGCCCGGGCTGCTCTACGGGCCAGACCTGCGGCCCCCTCCACCCAGGCTATGAGCTCGCCAAAGCGCAGCAAGACATGTTGGTGACGAGTGAGCCTCGCCAACCGAGCCCGTTCGAGGATCTCGGCCAGGGCATGACTCGCCAGAGCCGCGATATCTGCACCGATTTCCGATTTGACGAGGTGCAGCGCCTCCAACTCACGGGCCTGTTCGTGGTAGTGCTGACCCCGAGTCTTCAGATGCATTTGCCAGCGATCTCTGGCGATGGTCATCTCGAGAATCTCGGAGGTGCCCTCGTAGATGGTGGTAATCCGCACGTCTCGTCGGATCTTCTCGACCATGTACTCACGGGTGTAGCCGTAGCCCCCCAGCGCCTGGATCGCCGCATCCGCCGCACCCAGCCCGGCCTCGCTGGCCAGATACTTGGCAATGGCGCCTTCCGTGTTGAGAGTTCCCTCGCCCGAATCGATCCGTTCCGCGGTTTCCTCGATGAAGGCACGGGCCGCCTCCAAGCGCACGACATGCGGCACGATGAGCTTATGGGTGTAGCCCTCCTTCTCCGACAAGGGGCTGCCTCCCTGGACGCGCTCGGTGGAATACGGAATCGCCCGGTCGAGAGCCGCCCATCCCCCACCCAGACCAAACGCGGCGACCATCAGGCGGGTGTAGCCAAAGACATTCTGCGCCTGGATCAGTCCCTGCCCCTCCTCACCGCCGACGAGGCTCGCGTGATCCACATAGACGTCGGCAAAGGACACCGCGGCGGTGTTGCTGGCTCGAATGCCATGCTTGTCCTCGGGCTGGCCATAGCTCAACCCCTGGGTTCCCCGCTCCACGACAAACCAGGTGGGACCCTGTGGCGCCAGCGCCAGAACGCTGTAGAGATCGGCAAAACCACCGTTGCTGATCCACTGTTTGTTGCCATTGATGCGATACCCGACGATCTCGCCGTCCTCCTCGACACGATCGGCCTGGCTCCGCAGAGCTCCCAGATCACTCCCGGCTTCCGGTTCGGTGGCGCAGTAGGCCATCAGCAGCCCTTCCTCGGCGATCCGGCCCAGCCACAGCTTCTTCTGCTCCAGGGTGCCGCCAAACCGAATAGGATCGCTGCCCAGAAACGTGGCCAGGACCCCTGTGGCGACCCCCAGATCGACAGCGGCCAGGGCTTCGCAGATTCGATACACATCGAAGGCACCGCCACCCATCCCGCCGAACTCCTCCTCGATGAACAACAGCTGGATTCCCAGGTCTCCGCACATTTCCCGCACCAGCGCTTCTGGGAACTCGTCCTTTTCATCGAGCTCCAGCAGGGTCTCATCGGGCAACTTGTCCCGGGCAAAATCGCGAAAGGCATCCACCGCCAGGTCGAGTGACTCCTTGTCCAGTCCAGCCAGCATTTCATTGCCTCCCAGAAGTGGTTTGTGAGCCGGGCCCTCCCCTGCGGAGTGCGGTGACTGATGACTCCGCTCGCGGGCCGAAGCGCGACGGGGGATTTCCTGCTCCCGCCAAGATTAGGACGACGAGCAGTATAGCCGCCATACCCCTTGGGAGTGGCAGTCAGACCATCCAAGGGGGTGGGGCAAACCTCACCGGTCAAACCACGTACAGGCATATGATGGGAGAGATGAGTCGCCGGATCGGTGCGACCGAGATGCTCCTGGGGTTCGGCCTGCTTGCCTTCCTCGTGGCGGGGCTTTCGATTGCGGACATGTTTCTGCCCCGTCCCTACGACGGAGTGGTCCTGGAATCCGACGCCCCGGGCAGGCTCACCGTCCGCCAGGTCGTCCCGGGAAGCGGTGCCGAGAACGCCGGCATCCGGCCTGGCGACCGTATTGTCGGCATCGATCGGAACATCCTGCGCTCCCCCACACATGCCGCCAAACTGCTCAACGAGCACGATATTGGCGAGACGGTACCCTACCTGGTACGCCGTTCCGGTCAGGTTCAAGAGGTGGGTGTCGAGATGGGGCGACGACGTATGGGCAGTCCAGCCTACCTCTATGCTTGCCTCCTGGGATTTGCGTTCTTCTTCATCGGCATCTTCGTCCTGCGGCGGCAGCCCCGCTTGCGGGCAGCCCAGATCTTCTTCCTGCTGTGCATCCTGTTTCTTCTGTTCCTGGTCTGCCGACTGCGACCCGCCTCCTATTCATGGGTCGACGGTCTCATCCTCAGCACGGGTACGTTGGCTCTGCTCATTCTGCCGGCCAGCTTTCTTCATTTCTTTCTGATCTTCCCTCGCCCGATCCCCTTGCGTCCGGAGGAGGGCCAGGCGTCTTACCGACAGCGGCGACTCGTCTGGTTGGCGACGCTGGCCGTGATCTATCTGATTCCTCCGCTGGTCCTGGTGATCGATCTCCACTCGCGCCAGTGGCAGCGCTCCGAATTGCGACTGATCAGCGGTGCGCCGGTGGCCAACTGGTGGTTGCTGGCGGGCTACATCCTTCTCGGTCTCGCTGCTCTCGCCCTCAATGCCTACCGACTCGACAATCCCCGGCAGCGGCGAGGCGCGGCCTTGGTGCTGTTGGGAGCCGTGTTTGGCCTGGTGCCATTTCTGGTTACCGCCGTGGCGTTCCCTTCGTTCCTGCATACAGAAAAATTCCTGTTCTACGGAGTGGCCCCCCTGATCTTGGTGCCGCTGACTTTCGCCTACGCCATCGTGCGCTTCCAACTGCTGGACATCCGGGTGATCCTGCAAAAGAGTCTGCTCTACACCAGCACGACGGCTGTGGTAACCGCCCTCTATGCGTTGGGAATCACTCTGTTCAACTACCTGGCCAGCGATACGGACCTGGCATCCTCCCCCTACTTCCCCATCGTCTTCGCACTGGTCATCGTCCTCCTGTTCGAGCCCTTGCGGCGGCGGATTCAGATCCTGGTCGATCGCTTCTTCTTCGCCGAACGCCGTCGGTTGGAGCGGGCCATTCGCGACCTGTCGCAAGCCGTCACCGCGCAGTTGGATTTGGCGGCGGTGGTGCGTGATCTGGTGGACCAGCTACCGCGGGTCCTGGGCCTCCATTTTGCCGGCCTCTATCTGATTCACGATTCGACTCTCGAGCGCGAAGCGGGGCCCGATTCGCTTCCCAGAATTCTGCCGCTGGTACCCGATTTCCACGAGCTCGAAAGCGGGCGCAACCGTCTGACACCCATCGAGGCCCTCAAGGAACGGTCCTCGGTCTCTGCCGCTCTCCACCGGCTCACCGAGCGTCTGGAAGAGGCGGGAGTGGAGGTGCTTGGCGAGCTGGCCTCGCCGCGACGTCCCATCGGCATGGTGGTGCTATCCGGCAAGGTCGGCCAGATGCCGTTGGATCCCAGTGAGATCGAGCTCCTGGACAGTCTGCTGCATCAGGTCGCCATGACACTGGAGACCAGCCTGTTACTCGAGGAGCGAACCCGACAAGCGGAGCTCGAGCGGGAGCTCGAGATCGCCTCCTCGGTGCAGTCGGATCTGCTGCCGGCTCGAGTGAGCTTTGCCGAAGGTTGGACGGTAGCGGCCATCTGCCGTCCGGCGCGCCACGTGGGTGGTGACTTCTATACCGAGTTGCCGGGTCCGCGAGAGGGTACCTGCGCCATGGCTTATGGTGACGTGGCCGGCAAGTCCGTCTCCGGCGCCCTGGTGATGATGGCGGCGCACGAGGCCCTCCATTCCCTGGCCATGACCCACCCCGATCCGGAGGAGCTGTTCGACCTGGCCAACCAGAGGCTTTACCGACTCGGCCACAAGAAGAGTTTTGTCGCCCTGGCCTACCTGACGCTGACCTCTGACGGCAGAGGTATCGACTACCTACTGGCAGGTCAGCCCCAGCCCTTGCTGAAGAGTCGCCACGGCACCGTCACCGAGCTGCCTCTTCCCGAGCACCGACTACCTCTGGGCGCACTGATCAACGGCGGCTACCGAACCTGTCGTGTGGACGTCACCCAAGGCGACCTGATTCTCGGCTACTCCGACGGGGTCGTGGATGCCCTGTCGCCCGACGGTGAGAGCTTTGGAATCGAGAGACTGAGCGATGTGGTCGCCAGCGCTCCGGCGCGGCCCGAAATCCTCATCGACCAGGTGGTCGACGCCCTGCGGGATTTCACCGAGGGCACCGAACCCTATGATGATGTCACCTTGGTTGCCATCGCCTGCGACCGGGAGGTAGTTTGATGCGAAGACTCTGGATACCCCTCGTCATCGTGGTCCTCATACTGGCCGCGGCGTATTTCCTGTTCCGAGAATCGCCGACCTGGACAACCGTCTCACCCGAGGCCCTGACGGAGTTTCAGCGCGGCCTCCAGGCGCGCATGAAGATGTACCAGGACGAGGCCGAAGTCTACTTCACCCGTGCCCTGGAGCTCGACCCCGAGTTCGTCGCGGCGCGGCTCGTCTACATGGGTTGCTGCGTCGATCAGGACAAGCGCAAGGAGATGCTCGAGGAGATGCGTGATGTGGATATGCAACGTCTGTCATCTCGAGAGCGTTTCATGCTGCAGTTCGAGTTTGCTGATGCGGACCGCGAATGGGAGAAACGGGACCAGATACTCCTGGACTACCTCGAGTCCCACCCCAAAGACCCTTTCGCGCTCTGGATGTACGCCAGTCAGGCATGGGAGACGGCCGACCTGGAAGAAGCCGAAAAGCGCTATCTCCGACTGCTCCAGGTCGATCCCAACTGGGTGCAGGCGCAGAATCGGCTGGGATACATCGCCATGGCGCAGGGGCGATTCGCCGAGGCGGAGGAGCTCTTCGGGACCTACAACTACATCGCCCCGGACCAGGCCAATCCCCATGACTCCCTGGGTGAGCTCTTCACCTTGATGGGTCGCTACGAGGACGCCCGCAAGGAACTGGAAAAGGCACTGGCCATCAAACCCGACTTCTGCGCCTCCTACCGACACCTGCTGATGATCGCCATTCTCGAGGGCTCGCTCGATGATGCCGATCAGATCGTTGAAAGAGCCGCCGAGCATTGCGAGGAGTATGACGTCGCCCAGATGAACTGCCAGGCCCAACTGTGGAGAGACTTCTTCTACTGCGACTTCGAAGGTCCGTGGCAGGAGGGACGAGAAACCTGCAACGAGATCACCGGGGACTTCAGCTTTATTCATCACCGGATGGAAATGCTCACCGGCCGCCGACAGGATGCCCTGGCCCGGGAGGAGAGAATTCGTGCCGAGATCGACGACGCCGAGAGGGAGTCGGGACAGACTTTCGCCTACGCCAGGGGTTTTCTGCACTACATGGAAGGAGCGCGGATGGCCATCGACGGCGATTTCACCGGCGCTGCGGCTCGTTTCGACGAGGCCGACAACAACATGCTCTACTGGTTCGAAGGCCAGGGAATTCTCAAGCTCTACAACCGATTGCACCTCGCCTACGCCCTGGAGCACGCCGGCCACGAAGAGGAGTCGCGACAGGTCCTGGCCCGAGTGGAGGCCATCAACCCCCGACTCGCATCGGCCTATCCCGAGATCAAGAGCATTCTGGGAGAAGACTGCCATGCCAACTGATCGTCCTCGAGGGGGGTTGGAACCGAACCCGACTTCCGCCTATCCTTGAGGCCGAAGGGGGAAGATCCATGACCGAGACGCACGATCTGCTGGCTACCATCGGCAACACACCACTCATCGAGCTACGCCAATCCAGCCCCAACTCGAACGTCAAGATCTGGGCCAAGCTGGAGCTCGCCAATCCCAGCGGCTCGCTGAAGGATCGCATCGCCCTCTACATGATCGAGGCCGCCGAAGAGCGTGGCGAGCTCGAGCCCGGCATGACCATCGTCGAGGCCACCAGCGGCAACACGGGTATCGCCTTGGGGATGGTGGCAGCCGTCAAGGGATATCGCCTGAAGCTCTTCATGTTGGAGAACAAGACTCTCGAACGGCGAAAGATGCTGCGCTACTGGGGAGCGGATCTGGTGCTCACCACCAAAGACGATCCGGATAGTCACATCTTCGGCGCCCAAGCGCTCATCGCGGAGCGGCCACAGGACTACTTCTATATCAACCAGAACGAGAATTGCGACAACATCATCGCTCACAGCCACGGCACCGCCGCCGAGATCCTCACTCAGCTCGACGGCGATGTGGCCGCCTTCGTGTCTGGCTTTGGTACCGGCGGCACTCTCATGGGTGTGGCGCGGTATTTTCGGGAGCAGGGGGTCGCAGGCCGAATCGTTGCGGTCGAACCCGGTGGCGAGCCGCGGGCCAAGATCGATGGTCTCAAGCACAGCTCGGAGGCCTATCAGCCGCTGATCTACGACCGCGAGCTGATCGATCAGACGATCGAAGTGGCCGAGGACGATGCCTACGAGACCACCCGACAGATCGCTCGGCAGGAGGGAGTCATCGCGGGTCTGAGCTCGGGCGCAGCCCTTTGGGCGGCTCAGCAACTGGCCAGCACGATGGAGGGTGGCAATATCGTGGTGATTTTCGGCGATCGAGGGGAGCGCTATTTCAGCACCCGGCTTTTCGATTGACGGATTCGTGCACCCATCTCCGCGACCCCCATGAATTCATGGCAACTCAGTGTATGCTCTGATCACGGACCCTAAAGGGAGGATTCTGATGCATCGTTTCAGCAAAACCGGAGTACTCGCGAGCCTGATGGCTGTCGCACTGTCCCTGGCGCCCGTCTGGGCTCAGCGCGGTGATGATGCCGAGCGTCTAAGCAAGAACGGCAAGACTCAAGGATCGATCGACGACGTCGAAATCACTCTCGAGTATGGCCGACCCAGTGTCAAGGGACGCAAGATCTGGGGCGGTCTGGTTCCCTACGATCGGGTCTGGCGAACCGGAGCCGATGAGGCGACGACCCTCGAGGTCACCTCCGACATTGCCGTCGAGGGGCAGGTCCTGCCCGCTGGTGTCTACTCGCTCTTTACCATTCCGGGCGAAGCGGAGTGGACCGTGATCTTCAACACGGTCTCCGAGCAGTGGGGCGCCTTCAACTACGACGAGACCAAAGACGCACTGAGGGTGGCCGTGACCCCGCAGACAGCGGAGTTCGTGGAGAGTCTGGAGTTGCTGATCGAGGATTCCGATGTGATCCTCAGATGGGGTGAGCTCGCGGTACCCTTCCGGATCTCGGCCAGTCAGTAGGACCGGGTCGCTGACCGATGGGACCAGGGGTCGAAACCTCTCCCAGACTCGCGGAGGCGTTTGCCTACGCCGAACGGATCCATCGCAGCCAGTACCGCAAGAAGACCCTGGCGCCGGTCTTGAGCCATCTCATGGCCGTGGCTTCGCTGGTTCTGGAAAACGGCGGCGACGAAGAGGAAGCCATGGCGGCGCTGCTGCATGACGGCCCCGAGGACTGCGCCGGACAGGCGACCTTGGACGAGATCCGCCAGCTCTTCGGCGATCGGGTGGCCCACATTGTCGAAGGTTGTACCGACTCGATGGCCGACCCCAAACCTCCGTGGCGAGAGCGCAAGAGCCGCTACATCGCCCACCTTCCCACGACCGACGAATCGATCCTGCTGGTGTCCCTGGCAGACAAGGTCCACAACGTGCGGTCTCTGGTGGTGGAGTACCGCTCGGTGGGGGAAGCTCTGTGGCAACGCTTCTCTGCTTCCCGCGATGAAAGCCTGTGGTACTACGCGTCCCTGCTGCGGGTCTTCGAAGAGACCCGCTCGACGCCGGCGCGCTGTGCTCGTGCGGGAGCTCCGCGGCGCCCTGCAGGGGCTCCATCTCCTCATCGACGACACCGAAACCCTGCCCTGAAGCGCCCGATCCGCCGTTCCCGCGGCCCGGAGACTCTCCTCGATGGCCGCGATCGTGGATCGAATCTGCACGTTCTAGATTTTACCGTCAGCCGTCTGTGACTCTGGGTAGACCCCACCGTCCGACAGAGATCCGTCGCCGCTTCAGCAGATCGGGCATCTCGTCGCGGGAAACCGGGCGGCTGAACAGAAAGCCCTGAACCTTGTCGCATCGGAACATGTTGACGGGCTGACTTGCGAACGATCGCAGGACCTCCAGCTGCTCACGGGTCTCCACTCCTTCGGCGACGACTTCAACACCCAGATTGCGCGCCAACGCCACGACCGCCATGACCAGAGCACGATCGCGGGGATCCAAGGCGATGTTCTCGATGAAGGAACGGTCGATCTTGACCGCATCCATGGGCAGTTCCTTCATCCGCATCAAAGAGGAATACCCGGTGCCAAAATCATCGATGACGATCCGAACACCGAGATCTTTGAGGCGTTCCAGGATCTCCAGAGATTGCTTCACATCGGTCATGGCCGTGCTCTCGGTCAGCTCGAGCTCCAACCATCTTGGAGCCAGCCCTGTCTCCCTCAACACGTCCTCCACCATGGCAACGAAGTCGTCCTGCTGGAGCTGTTTGGCCGAGACATTGACACTGATCGGTATCGCTGACAGGCCGCTCTCTTGCCAGGCTTTGTTGGTCTGGCAGGCCGTGGTCAGAACCCACTGACCGATGGGAACGATGAGCCCGGACCTCTCGGCCACCGGGATGAACTTGTTGGGGCCGATCACCCCCAGATCCGCCGACCGCCAGCGCAGCAGCGCCTCGACGCCAGAGATCTCACCGCTGTCCAACTGGACGAGCGGTTGATAGGCCAAGCGGAGCTCGTCCTTCGCCAGCGCCAGGCGCAGGCCCTGCTCGATCCGTGTCCGCTCACGATTGATGGCATCCATGCGGGGCGCATAGAACTGGAAACCACCCTTCTCTCGCTTCTTCGAGCTGACCAGTGCCAGATCGGCTTTCTTGATCAGCGTCTCGGGGTCGAGGCCATCAAAAGGATAGGTACTGATTCCCACCGAAGCGGTGACGCTGATCGCATGGGCCCCGGCGCCGATGGGCTCGTCGAAAGCGTGCAGGATCCGCCGCGCCACGATATCCGAATCGCCCGACTCGAAGAGATCCTCGACCACCACCATGAACTCGTCGCCACCGACCCTGCAGACCGTATCCAGTCCCCGTACACACAGGTCGAGACGTTTGGCTGTGCTCTGCAGCACGATGTCCCCGACCTTGTGTCCGTAGGTGTCGTTGATGGCATTGAACTCGTCCAGATCGAACATCAGCAGGGCGAAGGGTTTCTTGTCCCTTCCGGCTCGGTCGAGAGCCCGCTGGAGCCGGTCGTGCAGTATGGACCGATTGGGCAGGCCTGTCAGGGAGTCGTGGGTAGCCAGATGCTCCATCTCCGCCTCGACCTGCTTCTGGTCGCGAATATCCCGCAGCACGAGAACCTGACCGACAATCTGTCCATAGCGATCTTCGACCCCGGAGGCAGAGACCCGGAGCGGCACCAGGTCTCCATTGGTGGCCTGATAGGACAGCTCCAAATCGCGGCTGCGACTACCGGTCAGCAGGCGGCGAACGGTTCCGGCCTCGGTCTCGTCCTGCATCTGGAACAGAGATTGAACTGCCCGACCCTGCAACTCTTTGCGGGAGTGGCCCAACAGATCTTCGGCGGCGTCGTTGATGGTGACGATTCTCTGATCGCGGCTCAGCAGAAGGACCGCGTCCGCCAAGGTGCGCAGAATGTCCGCTGCCACACCTGCCGGCGTCATCATCAGTCGATGGGCCGACACCGAGTACCAGATGGCCAGGATCCAGATCGGAGCGATGAGATGTGCCACCTCCGGCGGCACTCGAACCCCCATCCAAGGCAGAAAGATCCCCGAGACCGCCACCGCGCTCAGGACGGGAACGCCGGTGATCACGATCAGGCTGCGCCTGGCGTCTGTGAGCCAACAGACTCGACCTACGACCCCAGACCCAGACCATGGACAGTCCAAGGAAAATTGCGGTTGGGAAGAAGACCAGGTAGGCCGCATAGCTCGCCGTCAGCGGCTGGTAGACATCGGACCAGCCAAAGGGGGTCCAGACAAAGTCGATGACGCCCATTCGTCCAAAGACCGCCTGGCCGAGAAACAAGGCTCCGGGCAGATAGATCAGCGGCAATACCCATCGCCGCCCAAGCCACCTTTCATTCTCCGAAAGCAGGATGCAGAAGTGCAGCAGCAGAGAGGGTAACAACGTCCAACCCACTGCGGACAGTCTGAACCAGATCCAGGCCTGGTCTTTGCTCGCAGCCCAAGGGAGAAAGGTGTACGCAAAAGACCAGAAGAAGAGGCTGAGACAGATCAGGGCAAAGATCTGATTGAGACGTTCCCGAGGATTGACTCGCAGAATGTATCCGCCGAGATACACATAGATGGCCGATACCAGGATCGAGCACAGGGACAGCAGATGAACGGGAACATTCTCCACAGCCTATTGTGCTCCGGAATCACTCCAGTATCAGTGAGGAAGTTCACTCCGACATAGCTGTTGACCGATCTGTTCCGCCGCCGATGGTCAGGGTATGGAAAGGAAACCAACGCGAGCCAAACACTACCGAAGAGAAGCAGCGCGGCAGATCACCGAGATTCTGGGTGCGAAACCAGGTAGCATTCGGCCATCCTCTGCCGGGCACGACGCGAGATGGCGGCCCTGATGACGGAGGCCGACCTGGGGCCGGAGGTCCTGCTCGAAGCCCATGACCTGTCGACACGAATCACAGATTCTCCAAGACGCGAGAGAAGCCTCCTCGGCCGCTTCGGCGCGAGAGCCTCTGACGAGGTGTGAAGCCTGTACCGAAGCTCTTGGAGTGGATCAACTGTTGGTCGCCGATGCCAGTCTCATGCCGCCGCTCGACAAGCTACCCGATCGTCTGGCCTTGGGCTTGGGTGCCCTCGGTTTGATCATCGGGCTATCTCTCACCTGGCCCAAGGTGCGGGTAACCTCGGATCAATGGCTGATCGGGTTCGGCCTCTATTCTCGATGGGCGGAAAGGTAGGGAATCCCCCGACCTTGTCAACCACGATCAAGGGGTGCCTTTTCGACCTCGACGGCACCATCTACCAGGCTGGCAGGATGATCACCGGTGCGGCCGAAACGCTGCGGCAACTTCAAGATGCCGGGATCCCCTATCGGTTCGTGACCAACACCACACGCAAGCCGCGAGCCGAGGTCTTGGAGTATCTGGCACAAATGGGGATCCAGGCCGAGCCGGAGGACTGTCTGACGGCTCCGATAGCGGCTGGCGCCTGGCTCGAAGCCCATTCGTTCGAGCGCATTTTCCCTCTCTTGCACGAGCCCACCCTCGAGGATCTCGATCAATTCGTCATCGATCGGGAGCAACCCGAGGCTCTGGTCGTTGGAGATCTCGGCGACGACTGGACCTTGCCAATTCTCAATCAGGCCTTCCAAGCTCTGATGCGAGGAGCGGAGCTTGTAGCGATTCAGAAGAACCGCTATTGGCGCCGGCACGATCAACTGATCTTGGATGCTGGGGCCTTCGTCGCGGCCCTCGAATACAGCAGTGGCAAGAAGGCCCAGCTGGTGGGCAAACCCAGTCCCGAGTTCTTCCACATCGCCACCCGGGCACTCGGCTCTGCCACCCGATCAGGTCGTCATGATCGGGGATGACCTCGAAGGAGATGTAGAGGGCGCCCGTCTGGCCGGGCTACGGGGCGTGGCTGTACGCACCGGCAAGTACCGCACCGAAGACGAAAACCGGGCGCTCGAGGTCAGCGATCAGGTATTGGATTCCGTTGCCGACCTCGCCGCCTGGCTTTCTCTTTAGCCGCCCTGCCGTTCTGACTAGAGGCCGAGCAAACCCTTCTTGAAAGCTGCACCCGGCGGCTCGGGACCGATCCAGCACGAGAAGAGGGCGTCCGCAAAATCCTTGCCTTCGATGGTGCCTTTGACCTCACCCTTGATCTCCACCTCGGTGCCCTTGTCCGGCACGTAGGTATAGACCATCATCTCGCCCTTTTCCATATCGGCCTGATACCCGCACAGAGTTTCGAATTTCGCCTTCAACCCGTCGGCAGGGTTGGCGGTGTTCTTCTCCAGACCCTCTTTCCAGGCGTCGCACATCTTGTCCGCCGAGACTCCAAAGCGAAACTCCATGGCGGTGCGCCGGGCGGAATCCGCTGCCAGAATTGCCTCCGCGTCGCCCATCTTTTCTGTCAGGTACAGTCCTGCAACATAGACCTTGATGATGGCCTTCTTGCGCAGCCCCATGCCATTGAGTACCAGCGTTTGATCGCCGATTTCGACCGTTTCGGGCATGGCGACGCCAGCCAGCTCGCCTCCCCAGGCAGCAGTGGTCGCTCCGACCACGAGGACCAGAATCAGAAGTTTCTTCATGCTCAGCCTCCTTCGAGCGGATGGTAGGAAAGTCGGATGAGGTCGGAATCGACCTGCCCCACGAGCATTGTATCGCTAGAGGCGACTATCGCCGCGCCGGCGGCCCAAGGACCACAGAAAACGTCAGGCGCTCGGCTTGGCGCACCACCTCGACCTCGACCTCCTCACCGGCCTGTCGGCGATCCAAGACCAGCCAGACATCATCCGTCGTGCGGATGGGCTGCCCCCCCATACCCACAATGATGTCCCCCAGTCTGACCCGGCCGTACCGATCGCGCCGAGTCCCGCGGATTCCCGCCCGTTCCGCACCCGAGCCCCGACCTACCCGCATGACCAGAGCACCCTCGGTTTCGACTCGGGCCACGGCCTGCGCGGTGACGATGTCGACCCCGAGGGTCGGACGCTCGATGCGACCCTTGGCGATCAATTCCGGCACCACCCAACTCACGGTGTCCGCCGGAATCGCGAAACCGATCCCCGCATACACCCCCGACGGACTGTAGATGGCAGTGTTGACCCCGATGAGCCGACCGGCACTGTCCAACAAGGGCCCCCCCGAGTTTCCGGGGTTGATGGCCGCGTCGGTCTGGATGACATCGCGAATCGGTATCCGGGTCACGGACTCGATCTCCCGGCCCAGGGCGCTGATGACGCCCGTGGTCAACGTCCGATCCAACCCAAAGGGATTGCCGATGGCCAGGACCGACTGCCCGACCTTGAGGTCTCGCGAGGTTCCCAGAGGGATCGGATGGAGTCGCGCGCCGGGTGCTTCGACGCGCAGGACAGCCAGGTCCTTCTCGGGAGCAATGCCAACGACCTTGGCTTCCCAGGTCGACTGATCCGACAGCGTGATCTTGGCCGAGCTGGCACCCTCCAGGACATGAAAGTTGGTGACGATGTGGCCCTGTCGGTCCCAGACGAATCCGGAACCGGCGCCGCGGGGAATCTCGTAGATGTTCAACGAATACCAGTCCCTCTTGAGGGCAACAGAGGTGATGTAGGCGACGGAGGGCGACAGGCGCTCGAAGAGACTGATCACTGCCTGTTCTGACGCCGCCAGATCGCCCCTGGACTGGGCGATACGAGGCTCCGAGTCCTCTGCCAGCGCGGCCGCCACTGGGGCAACGCTTGCCAGAACAACGGTCAGAAATACAGTGGTGAACTGCTCGCGCGCTCTCATGATCCATTCCGGTCAACCTTGCATTATGCCGCAAAAGGGGCCGGGTGCTGAGACCCGGCCCCAGGACCGGAACGGTCGGAAACTTCTGCTACTGGGCCACCAGGAAGCACGTTCCAGATCCTTCGGGTCCCGCCCCCGGTCCAGCCGCTTCTGGAGCGGTAGCGAAATTCGTTCCCGTGGCGATCGACTCGAGAGGATTCGCGGTAGTCGAGATCGATCCACTCCAACCCGACCTCCGTCAGCGTCAGCATCTCGTCGGGCTCGGAGAACCCATTGTGATTCGCATCCCGCCAGAGTCCGAGCTCGGGGAAGATCTCGTCGGCGTCACTGATCCGACCATCCTCGTTGCCGCCACTCAGACTGTCGTCGAACAACGCCAGGGCGAGAAAGCCGTTGGGCGAATCACTGACATGCTGGGGAGTGACATCGCCAAAGAGCTCGCGCCCACTATCGATGGTGCCGTTGTCGTTGCGGTCGAGAACCAGAAAGGCCTCATCCGAATCCGGATGGGTCCACGGAACCTGCGCGGGTACCCCAGTATCTCCCAGATCGAAGACGACCCCGCCGTCCAGATCGGTCAGCCAATATTGGCGATTGGACAGACTGACGACGATGGGGTCGTTCAGAGCGCAGTCGGCTGGATCTGCCTTCGGGGTCGCAAGGACAGACCACGCTCATGGTGCTCACCCCAGCAGCCCGACAACGCGGCAGGTTGCAAGGAGTGATGGCATAGTAGCCTTCGGTGTCGACAATACTGGCGGACAGAGAGGGTGGGTTGAAGCCACGAATCTCCGCACCGGCCCAAGGCAGGCACTTGATCCCGTCTGTGCATCCCTCGATCTTGAAGCACTCCCCAGTGCCCGCAGCAGACTCGACGAACGTGCCATCCGTATACCCACACCCGTTGTAACACTGCAAGCGCCACGTTTTGGTCAAGATCGGGGTGGGACACCGCGTGCGCTGCCGGGTGCTGCGGGAGACAACATACAGATTGCCCCAGCAGAGGGCCTCCAGGGGCACGCTGGTAGCGAGGGAAACCAACAGACTCGAAATACAAAGAATTCGAAGACTTCGGCGCTTCATCGCTCACCACCCTTCAGGCTCTCGCCGGAGTCCATGGCCCCTTCTCCAGGCGTGGCTCTCAGACCGGATTCATATCGCGCTCGCAGGCTGCCGATCAGGAAGCCCATCGCCTCGGCAGGATCCGGCGACAACGTGATCTCTCGACTGGCATCTTCCAGCCACTGCGCCAGCTCCAGTTGCGTCGCCGACAACACCGCAGCCGCTTCTCGCCCGACCGCTTGCGAAGATTCGGAACTGGCTCCCTGCTGCTTCAGCCATTGCGCTCTCTGCTCGAGCATGGCCGACCACTCCTGCCTCCAGTGAAGCCGGCGCTGTTGTGACTCGAGATCGGTCAGAACCCTGCCGATCTCCTCGACTCTGGCCGTGCGAGCCTCCAGAATCACGGCTGCTGCGTCGGACTCACCTTCGAAGGTCAGATCTTCGAAGACGACGACAGTGACTTTGAGTGACAGGGCCGGTCGGGCCTGGGTCCGCCGCCTCGAGACCGAGACGCCAATGGGTCGCAAGACTCGCGCCCGGCGCCAGAGGTCCGAGCCTCGAACCCAGCTCGATCGAAGGTGGCCGCTCGAAGAAATCCTGATCCAGAATCGACCTTTGGGCATGTCCGTGCGGGTCGCTGCGGGCAAGGCTCAATCGCCATGCGGTGATGGTCTTGTCGGACTCGTTCCACAGCTCGTAGCCCAACTGCTGCGTCTGCGTATCGAAGGACTTGCTCAAGATCTTCAGAGCGGTCACCTCGGACGCCGCCAGCGGCACGTCCAAGGCAACCAGCCAGACGAAGCAGGATAGGATGGCCAAACTGATTTGTCGCATAACACTCTCCTTTCTTGGTGAGACACGGAAATCTGACGATGGCAACATGTGGTTTCGTCTCACCACGGCAAGGTTCGTTACAACTCGGCGCCCGATCAGGAGGTAGGATGAGGCTCATGAGAAAACTCTCGCTTGTTCTCTTCTGCGCGGCCGTGCTGATGCCCGCGACGGGATCCTCACAGACCGCAGAGAGTCTCAAGGGTGCTTTTGGACGGGAGACCCAGCTGCTCGACGAGGCCATCGACGACTTCGGCCGCAGCCGAGCCGCAGAGAAGAGCGCCATCGACCGTCTGCGCCAGCTGAGTACCCAACTCGACGAGGCTCTCGGCGACCCCAACGTCTCCCTGGACTATCTGAACAACCTGGAAGCCCAATTGGCGGCGGCCCGGGATCGGGCGTGCACCCGTCTCGAGCACACGGCCCAGGCCCGGTTGAAGATGTACGACCGCATGGAGCGCGTTGCCGCAGTGGCGCGTGATTTCGAAAGGCAGACCGATCTGTTCGGTCGCACCCAGGAAGGCATCACGGGCATGTGGCATCTCGAGGTCCAGCCCCTGGAGCTCTTCGGTCTGATGAACCTCCGACTACAAGGCTCCCAGGTCAGCGGGCCCTATCGGCTCAGCAATGGCAACCAGGGCTCGTTCAACGGCAGCCTCGCCGGCGACCGCCTGAAACTACAGGCCATCGACGCCGAGACGGGCCTACCGATCGCCAATATCGAAGCCCGGGTAGATGCCGCCGCCGGTCAGATCATCGGTAAATGGACCGCCCTGGACCTGTCCTCGGGACTCCCATCCACGGGTGAATGGTTGGCAGACAAGGTCTCTTCGCAAGAAGAAATCGATCTGGAGTAGCGATTCGGTCCCCGCCCATCGTCCCGGATCTGGCTTCGAGATCGGCAGGAGAATCGTCATGAAGATCGCCATCCTCGGTACCGGCCTCATGGGGTTCCCCATGGCTGAGAGACTGCTCGAGGCCGGACACGAGCTGATCGTCTTCAACCGGACTCGCGACAAGGCCCTGCCCTTGATCCAAAAGGGAGCCGCGTTGGCGGACAGTCCTCACCAAGCCATCCGCGAGACCGATCTCGCCCTTCTCCTGCTTACCGATGCCGCGGCCATCCGCGAGACGCTGGAGCCCCAGGGTCGCTTTCCCGACCTGACCGGCTGCTCGCTGTGTCAGATGGGGACCATCGCCCCCCGCGAGAGCATCGCTTTGATGGAGGACATCCGAAGGGCAGGCGGTGAGTACCTGGAGGCGCCCGTTCTGGGAAGCCGACCGCAGGCACGAGAAGGCAGACTGATCGTCATGGTCGGCGCGGAGGACGCTCAGTTTCAACGCTGGCGGCAGGTATTTGGCGATCTGAGCCAGGACCCTCATCGGGTTGGAAGAGTCGGACAGGCAGCGGCCCTGAAGCTGGCATTCAACCAGCTTATTGCAGCCGAGCTCACCGGTTTTGCGACCGCGCTGGGTCTGGTCCGCCACCACCAGGTGGAGGTCGAGGACTTCATGACCCTGCTGCGCCAGAGCGCCCTCTACGCCCCCACCTTCGACGCCAAGCTACCGCGGTTGGAATCCGGCGACTTCGAGCAGCCCAACTTCCCCGCTCGGCTATTGCTCAAGGACCTCGAACTGGCCAAGGGCGTGGCCGAAGAGGCGGGACTCCACACCAGTTCCTTGGCAGGGCTGTGTCAACTCGTCCGCGATGCCCTCGACCAGGGCCGCGGAGACAACGACTATTCCGTCATCGCTGCGGTGGTGGACCCTCATCGACATTGAATTCATCTCTCGCAACCAGGTTCTCACTCTCCTGGGCTGGTCTGGAGTCTGCGTTGTCAACGAGGTACCGGCCTAGTCGGATCGCAACTGAGGACGGCTGGAGTATCCTCCCCACATGAACGCTCCCGTCCCGACCGGATTTTCCATCCGTACGATTACCGCCGGCCTGACCCTCGATTCGGCGGATGACTTGCTCCCTGTCGAAGAGGCCGCTCGTTTTCTGGGCACGGCCCAAACGGCTTTCGAGAACGCGGGCATCCCGGTGCAGAGCACGAGAATCGCTACGCAGCCCCTGGGAGACTTGGTTCGGGACAAGGGTCCTGACCAGGCGATCCGGAGTCTCCAGAAGTTGGACCGGTTTGTCGCCGATCGGGATCTTCTGATCAGTGTCGGCCCTCTTCTCGAGGGAGATGTCGAGGATCGCGACTTCCCGTCCTGGGCGGCTGAACTCGTGGCTGCGACCGACGAGACCTACTTCAGCATCGCAGTCTCGGACCAGGAGTCGCGAGTCTTTCCTCGATCCGTGCAGACAGCGGCCCGCACCATACGAGCCATTTCACGGATCGGAGCCAATGGCGAGGCCAACTTTCGCTTCGGTGCAGCCGCACGAGTTCCCGCGTCGACTCCGTTCTTCCCGGTCGCCTACCACGCAGGCACGCCCGCCTTCTCCATCGGGCTGGAATCCGCCGGGTTGGTGAGCAAGGCGTTTGCGAACGCCACCGACATCGGCGACGCCGCTGAATCTCTGCGCACCCTGTTGGAGGAGCGACTCCTGCCCGTCCAGACCTTGGCGATGGCCCTCTCCGCAGAGACCTCCCGACACTACGTCGGCATCGACCTCTCTCCAGCTCCGAGCGTCGAAATCAGTATCGCCGAACCGATCGAAAGCCTGACGCAGCAACCCTTTGGCGCTCCGACGACCTTGGCGGCCTGTGCCTCCGATCACGCAGGCGCTCAAGACGACCCGCCTGACCTCCTGCGGGTACTCGGGTCTGATGCTACCCCTGCTGGAGGATCGTGTTCTGGCTCGACGAGCAGCCGAGAATCGCTTCGACGTGCAGGACCTGCTTCTCTACTCCAGTATCTGCGGTACCGGGCTCGATGTGATCCCTCTGCCTGGCGACTGCGACGAGAACAAACTGGCTGGGCTGATCCTCGACATGGCGGTCCTCGCCACTCGGCTGGGCAAGCCGCTGGCGGCGCGACTGCTACCCATACCGGGCAAGAGCGCTGGCGACCGGGTCGAGTTCGCCAATCCGCATCTGACGACCTCGGTCGTCCTGCCGGCGGGCTAGAGCGGCGGATATATACTCGCGGTGGCGCCCATCTGGGCGACCATTCTTGAGACAACGAAGATGCCATAAAGGGGGGTTGATTCATGGTTGCATCTCTGGACTCGAAGCACGCCGTCGGTATTGCCAAAACCCTGATTCTCGCGGGACTCTCCGTCGCCATCCTTCTCACCCCACCCGCCGTGGAAGGTGCCAAGACCCAGGACACCGGCTCGGCGAGCAGCCTCTTCGACAAAGAGCTCTTCGAGCCCCTGGAATTCCGCAATATAGGCCCCTTTCGCGGCGGCCGCTCCACCGCGGTCACAGGCGTCCTCGGCGACCCGCTGACCTTCTATATGGGGACCACAGGAGGCGGAGTCTGGAAGACCGCGGACGGTGGCGGTAGCTGGAAGAATATCTCCGATGGCCACTTCGCGGTGGCTTCTGTCGGCGCTCTGGCAGTGGCACCTTCGGACCCCAACGTAATCTACGCCGGCACCGGATCGGCCTGCCCACGCGGCAACATCTCACCAGGTGACGGCGTCTATCGCTCTACGGATGCCGGCAAGACCTGGAGCCATATGGGGCTCTCGGACACCGGTCAGATCGGACGCATCCATGTCCATCCGGACAACCCCGATCTGGTGTATGTGGCGGCCCTGGGCCATATCTTCGGCCCCAACGACGAACGGGGCGTGTTTCGCTCCCGTGACGGCGGGGCCAGCTGGGAGACGGTTCTGCACGTCAGCGATACCGCCGGCGCGGTCGATCTGACCTTGAATCCCCAGAACCCTCGTCAACTCTTCGCCGCGATCTGGGAGGCCGAGCGCAAGCCATGGACCCTGGTCAGTGGTGGCGAACAGAGCGGTCTGTTTCGCTCCACCGACAGTGGCGACACCTGGGAGGAAGTGACCGAGGGACTTCCCGAGGGCATCAAGGGTCGGATCGGAGTCGCCATCTCGCCGGCGAATCCCGACCGGATCTGGGCCCTGATCGAAGCGGAGGAAGGCGGCCTGTTTCGTTCGGAAGATGGCGGCGACAGCTTCCAGTTGATCAACCCCGATCGGAATTTTCGACAGCGTGCCTGGTACTACACGCACGTCTTCGCAGACCCTCAGGACATGAACACAGTCTACGTTCTCAATACGGGCCTCTGGCGATCCATCGATGGCGGCAAGAGCTTCGATTTCATCCGCGCACCGCACGGGGATCACCATGACCTCTGGATCCACCCGGAAGACACCCAGGTGCTGATCAACGCCAACGATGGCGGCGCCAACATCTCCTACAACGGCGGTCGCTCCTGGTCGAGCCAACGCAACCAGCCCACTTCCGAAATGTACAGGGCAACGGTCGACCAGAGATTCCCCTACCACGTCTACGGTTGTCAGCAGGACAACTCCTGCGTCGCGGTACCCAGCCGCACCTCCTCCACCAGTATCGACTGGGGCGACTGGTATGTCATCGGCGGCTGCGAAAGCGGTCATGTCGCCGTCGATCCGAGGGATCCCAACGTCACCTATTCCGGCTGTTACGGCGGCCAGATTGGACGCTACGACCACGCCACCGACCAGGAACGGGAGATCACGGATTATCCACAGCTGGCCATCGGTCAGGCTCCCAAAGATCTCAGGTACCGATTCCAATGGAACGCGCCCATCAGGCTCTCACCCCACGACCCGAAGATCCTCTATCACACCTCCCAGTTCATCCATCGGTCCACCAACGAGGGCCAGAGCTGGGAGCTCATCAGCCCTGATCTCACTCGCAACGACCTAGAAAAACAGGGCTTCGCGGGCGAACCCATCACCATGGACAACACGGGCGTCGAGGTCTACAACACGATCTTCGCCTTCGAGGAGTCAGCCTCGACTCCGGGACTGCTTTGGGCCGGATCCGATGACGGATTGGTCCACCTGTCCCGCGACCACGGTGAGACCTGGTCCGACATTACCCCCTCGCAGATGCCGGAATGGGGTCAGGTCAACGCCATCGAGCTGTCCAGCCACGATCCCGGCAGAGCCTTCATCGCGGTGACCAGATACAAGTTCGACGACTTCCGGCCCTTCGTCTTCCGAACCACCGACTACGGCGAGAGCTGGCAGCTGTTGACCTCCGGGACGAACGGCATCCCCGAGGACCACTTTGTCCGTGTCGTTCGGGAAGACCCCGATCGTCGCGGCCTGCTCTACGCGGGTACGGAATTCGGCCTTTTCGTGTCCTTCGACGATGGCGCCAACTGGCAGCCCCTGCAGCAGAACCTGCCGGTCACACCGGTCACCGATATCGCGGTCACTCGACAGGATCTCGTGGTGGCCACTCAGGGAAGATCTTTCTGGATTCTCGATGATCTGACACCTCTGCACCAGCTCAACGACGACCTCGTGAACTCACAGATGAGACTGCTCGAACCGCGGACGGCCTACCGATTCGGTGGTGGCTCCTCCTTCGGGGGTGGCGGCGCGGCTGGACAGAATCCACCCAGCGGACCCGTGATTCACTACTGGTTTGCTGAGCAGCCCGAGGGCGAGGTGACGCTCGAGATCCTGGACCTCGAGGGCAACGTGCTGCGCAGCCTCTCCAGTGAGAAGGAAGAGCCCCAGGCGCCCAATCCATGGCGCCGGTTCATGACCGGGCCCAGCACGAGCCGCAAGCTGACGGCCGCCAAGGGTCTCAATCGCTACGTCTGGAACCTGCGTCTCACGGATGCCGAGCTGATCGACAATGCGGTCCTCTGGGGCTCGGCGCGGGGACCCAAGGTCCCACCCGGCTCCTATCAGGCTCGCCTGACTGTCGGTGACTCGAGCGCCACCCAGAGCTTCGAAGTGTTGGGAGATCCTCGGTTGGCGACTTCCGCCAAGGACTACGACCACCAATTCGAATTGTCCAAGCAGGTATGGCAGGCCTTGACCGACAGCCACCGCACACTGAAGACCGCTCGGGATGTTCGCCTGCAGATCACGACCCTGGCCGAGAGGCTACAGGCCTTGGAGCCAGACGAGGCCCTCGAGGCGTCTGCCAAGAAGTGCCAGGAAGCCCTCGAAGCGGTCGAGGACAAGATCTATCAAACACGGGCGGAGTCCTCGCAGGACGTCCTGAACTTCCCGCCGAAGCTCGACAATCAGTTGCTCGGGCTGCTGGGCATCGTCAACAGCGGTAATGCAGCCCCCACGGCTGGATCGGTCGAGAGATACCAGGATCTCCGAGCCGAGCTCGACGCCGTCAAAGCCGAGCTGCAAGGGGTTCTCGACAACCAGGTGCAGGGTTTCAGTGAGCTGGTCCAGTCCAAACAGGTGCCAGCGGTCATCGTGCCGACCCTCTGATAGACTCGTCGAGCCTCAAGAGCCATGAAAGAAGAGCTGCACGTCGACATCAATATTGGCAGCCGTTTCGACAACATAGATCTGGTCGATGTCGTGACGGAGGCGGTGCTGCGCCACTCCGGCATGGACGACGAGTCCGTGGAGCGGCTGGGACTCGCCATCCGGGAAGCCGTGGCCAACGGCGTCCAGCACGGCAACAAGGAACAACCGGAAAAACGTGTGACCGTCTCTTTCGTATTAGAGAAGAAGGAAGTGTCGATCCGGATTCAGGACCAGGGCGAAGGATTCGATCTGGATGGCCTTCCCGATCCGCTGGCCCCCGAAAACCTCTTCAAACCCAGGGGCCGCGGCATTCTGCTGATGAACAGCTTCATGGACGAAGTGAACTTCGAATTCGACGGCGATCAGGGCACGGCGGTCACGTTGCGCAAACGCGTGACCCCGACCGATCCCGAGGCGGACAAGGAGGATTTGGGATGACATTTCCGGCTCGCACCCGCGAAGGCGTGACCATTCTGGAGCCCGCGGGCAAAGTCACCATCGGCCGCGGAGATATCGAGCTGCGCGACAGTGTGGACGCTGCCATGGAGGCTGGCTCGAATCAGCTCCTGGTGGATTTCAAGAGAGTGACGCGTATGGACTCATCCGGCATGGCGGAGCTCGTCGCCGCTTTCAAGAGGGTCACCGAATCCGGGGGTCAGATGAAGCTGCTGCGGCTGCCCTCCAACATTCGAGACGTTCTGAGCATTACCCAGATCGCCCAGGTCTTCGATATCTTCGATAGCGAAGACGACGCGGTGAGCTCCTTCAAGTAAGGGCGCCACCGCAACTCGAACCACTGCCTGCCGTGCAGCCAAAGCAATGGGAGTCGGTGGCGATGGGTCGTCCGGCCAGATCCTGTAAATCGTCCAGATCCCACAGGGTCTCGGAACCTTCCATCAGGGCGATATCCAACATCTGATTGAAGTCGCAGTCGTATAATCCACCGTCGTATCCGACGGACAGAAGTGAAGTACACATCAACTCGGGAATGGTCGCCGGATTGAAGTGATTGAACGAGCAGCGACTGATAGGCGCTGCTCTGCCCGGCACGCGCAAGTTCTTCGGCGAAGCGTCGAATGGGCATGTTGGCGAGGGTCAGCAGCCGGTGAAAGCGAATGCCAAACCGTGACCAAAGCTCTTCCTTGTAGCTGGCCTCCAGGGCCTCCTGTGCCGGTGGCAGGCTGGGCCCCCCAGGATTGAACACCAGGTTCAATCGAAGTGGCGAATCCTCCTGCCCATAGCCCAGCTCATTCAGCAGACGCAAAGCTCGGATACTCCGGTCAAAGACCCCCCGACCACGCTGTCGATCGACATTCTCGGGTTGGTAGCAAGGCAGTGAGGCGACGATCTCGACCTGGTTCCGAGCCAGGAACTCAGCGGTGTCTTCTTGTCCGGGCTCGTAGAGCACCGTCAGGTTGCAGCGGTCGATCACGTGTCGATGCAGACGGCGAGAGCTCTCCACCAGAAACCTGAAATTCGGGTTGAGCTCTGGCGCACCCCCGGTGATGTCCACCCGCTCCACCTCCGGGCTCCGTTCAAGAAGCTCGACGATCCGCACCGCGGTGGGACGTTCCATGGTTTCCGTCCGTGACGGCCCAGCCTCCACATGGCAGTGATGACAGGCCTGATTACAGACCTTGCCGACATTGATCTGCAGAGTCTGCACGGGCCCACGCCTCAGCGGCCAATAGCCGGCCCGCTGCAATGCAGCTCCGAAGGATTCGTTGGTGGATAGAGGATCCATATCGATCGGCAATTGTAACTTCTGAAGGATCGCAGGATACCATTGAGATGCATATAGAGGAGAAATACCATGCCATTGAATTTCGCCAGCCGTGATCTCTTCAAGACGCACAATTCCGGCTGTTCTGGCCGCTCTACTGATCTCGACAGGAATGTCGACCTCGACCGAGGCGCAAACACAGTTCGCCGTTGAGATCGATCCGTCAGTGCCGGTCGAACCCGTGGACGGGCGCGTTATCCTCATGCTTTCCAAGAGCGATGAGACGGAGCCGCGCTTTCAGGTGGCGGCGGGAGTTCGGGCCATCCAGGTCTTTGGCGTCGACGTCGAGGGATTCGGCACGGCAGGTCGGGCCATCATCGACTCGGGGGTATTCGGCTACCCCAAACAGAGTCTCACCGATGTTCCACCTGGGGACTATTGGGTCCAAGGCCTCCTGCATCGATATGAGACTTTTCGCCGCGCCGACGGTCACACAGTCAAGCTGCCGATGGATCGCGGTGAGGGACAACGCTGGAACCGGGCCCCGGGGAATCTCTTCAGCGAACCCCGACAGATACGCATCGATCCCGCTGACACCGACACCGTCGATCGTCACCCTCGATCAGGTCATTCCGGCCATCGAAGAACCGGAGGACACCCAGTACATCCGACACGTCAAGATGCAGAGCCAGTTGTTGACCGAATTCTGGGGCCGCCCGATGTACTTGGGAGCCCATGTCCTCGTCCCCGAGGGATTCGACGACCATCCGGAGGCCCGTTACCCGTTGATGATCTTTCACGGACACTTCCCCGCCGACTTCGGTGGCTTTCGGACCGAGGCCCCGGATCCGGACCTGGAATGCGAGTACAGCGAGCGCTTTCAAGTCGAGTGCTACAACCGAATCGAGCAACAGGAGGCCTATGACTTCTTCAGGACCTGGACGGGGCCCGACTTCCCCCGCTACCTGGTGATCGAGATTCAGCACGCCAATCCCTATTACGACGACTCCTATGCCGTGAACTCCGAGAATCTGGGCCCCTACGGTGATGCCATCACCTATGAGCTCATCCCCTACATCGAGAAGACGTTTCGCGGTCTCGGCGAGCCCTGGTCCCGTTTTCTCTATGGCGGCTCCACCGGTGGCTGGGAAGCATTGGCGGCACAGGTCTTCTACCCGGACCAATACAACGGCTGCTTTGCCGCCTGTCCCGACCCCATCGATTTCCGGGCTTATACGCTGGTCGACATCTACAAGGACAAGAACGCCTACTGGGTCGAGGGTGAGCTGCATCGAATCAAGCGGCCCGGTCACCGCAATTGGCTGGGACAGGTCGATATGACCACAGAAGACTGGAATCATCTCGAGCTGGTACTGGGGACTCACAGCCGCTCCGGCGACCAGTTCGACATCTGGCAGGCGGTCTACTCACCCGTCGGCGAGGACGGCTATCCCCAGCCGATCTGGGACAAGCTGACGGGCGAGATCGACCCGCTGGTGGCCGAATACTGGCGCGAAAACTACGACTTGCGCTACATCCTCGAACGCGATTGGCCGACACTGGGGCCGCAGCTCGCCGGCAAGATCCATATCTACTGCGGCGACATGGACAACTACTATCTGAACAATGCGGTCTATCTGATGGAAGATTTTCTCGAATCTACCACCGAGCCCTACTACGCCGGCGAAGTGGACTACGGGGATCGTGCCGAGCACTGCTGGAATGGCGACCACGAGAACGGCAATCACCTGTCTCGCCTGCGCTACAACACCTTCTATCTCCCCAAGATCCTGCAGCGCATCGAGGAGTCTGCTCCGCCGGGCGCCGACCTCACGAGTTGGCGATACTAGGTCTCTCGAAGGACTCCGAAACCCTTCGGAAGTGACGCTTTTCATAGGGACTCAGGCGTCCGAATCCCTACCATGGACAACGGACCTCTGGGCTGAGTTGGCGCCCCTTCGCCGCGCTGCCCGGAGGCCGTGCCTGCGCGGTCGAGCTCTGGCTTGCCACCACGGTATGGATGGAGGCGCTTGTTGCAAGGTCATACCCAGAAAATCGACACCTCTCTTCCAGAGGGTGGGGCCTCCTCTGCGACCCCCGAGATGATCGGCAAATACGAAGTCATCGAACCCATCGGCGAAGGCGGGTTCGGGATGGTCTACAAAGGCTTCGATCCTTTCATCAAGCGTCACGTTGCCATCAAGACCTGTACTTCGCCTGACACGGAATTGCGCCAGCGCTACTTCCGCGAAGCCGAGATCGCCGGCCGTCTCGATCATCCCAATATCGTTCGCATCTTCGACTTTGGCACCGAGAACGATACCCCGTTCCTGGTCCAGGAATTCCTCGCCGGCGGAGATCTGGATCACAAGATCGAAGGGCGCGAGTTCGTGCCTTTCCCCGAACGCCTGTTGTACCTGATTCATATCGCCCGGGGCCTCGGCTATGCCCACGATCAGGGTGTCATCCACCGGGACATCAAGCCGGCCAATATTCGCATCCTGGAGGACGGCAGCGCCAAGATCATGGATTTTGGCGTCGCCATGCTGCAACACAGCGATACCCGACTCACCAAAGACGGTATGGCCGTGGGAACGGCAGCCTATCTGGCCCCGGAGCAGGTCAAGGGGGTGACGCCGGACAACCGCAGCGACATCTTCTCCTACGGTGTACTGGCCTATGAGCTCCTGACGGGTGAGCGCCCGTTCCAACAAGACACGATCTCCGCGACGCTCTTCTCCATCCTTCACGACGACCCGAAACCCATCACCCTGCCGAGCCATCTCTGTCCCGATTCCCTCCGCACTCTCATCGAACGATGCCTGAACAAGGATCCTGATCAGAGACCCGAGCACCTGGCGGAGATCCTCGAAGGCCTGGAGCACGTCAGGACCGTGATGCGTTCTGCCGACCACAACCGCGATTTCGCGGGCGAGCTGCGAAACGTCTCGTCAGGCGCCCAAGCACCAAAGAAATCGAAGAGTTTCGACCCACCGCTTCAGCGTCAGTGGACCCCTCCTTCGATCCGGATGAAGCGACGCCGGCGATGGATTGCGGCGGTTGTACCTGCCGCGATCTTGGCGGTTCTGGCCACCGCCTACGGCGTCCTGGCCAGCCAAGGAGTCCTGCCATGGCCGGAGCCGCCGGCCCCTGACGAACCGGCCGCGACGAACCCAGCTCCATTGGAGTCGATCGATGCGGCACCGGACAGTGCGCCCGATTCATCCGCGACCCTGGCAACCGCAAGCGCCGACCTCGTCAGTGTGCCGGAACCCGAGCCCGAACCGCCACCCCCACCGCCCGTCATCGAGAAAGCCACTCTCTACCTCGGTCAAGGCTGGCACAACGGCATAACGGCCGCCATCGACGGTGGCGAGCCGATCGCGCTGACCCGGACCCGGTCACGCCAACTCGAGCCCGGGAGCCATGTCGTTCGCTTCTCCCTGGTCACCGGCGACTACAGAGCCTCTGAGACGGTTCGAGTGCAGCTCAAGGCGGGCGAAGAACGGATGGTGAAGAGCCCGATTGGCCGCCCTGGACGTCTATCGGTGCAGGCCAGTCTCGGGTCTCCCCAGGGAATCGTCCGGGTCAACGACAAGCCCCTCGGCTCCAGCCCGGTGCGCGGACACCTGCTCCGACCTGGCCGACACCAGCTCCAAGTCTTCTCTGTCAACGACCCCAGTCTGGCGCTGACAGAGGTCACAGTCGACATCCGCTCCGGGCGCGAAACGGTGATTACCTTCGACTTGACCGGACAACGCGACCTGGCCGTCCGGTATCGCGACCCAGCACCTTGAAATGGCCATGACTTCAACCCAGCGAACGGCCATCGTGCTCTTCTGTCTGACTGTTGCGGGGTCGTTCTCGACCGGATCCAGCGCCCAATCAGGACTCGACAGCGAGATCCAGATCCTCCAGCGATTGGCAGAAGAGCGCTACGCGGAAGGTGATCTCGAACGTGCCGCCGAGACCTATCAAGAGATCGCTGGCAAGCAGACCGAGCCCAGAGAGCAGGCCAAGACCCTCTTTCTGGCCGCCTGGCTGATGCAGTTGTCCGGGCAGGAGAATGCGGCGCTGACCTCGATGACCCGCTCGCTGAGGATGGCACCCGAACAGTCCTTCGATGCCTCGCTCTACAACCGAGACTTCGAATTGCTGTACAGACAGGCTCTCGACATTGCCCTCCAACAGCGTCGTCGCGAGTCCGCCGAGAAGACGCAAGCTGCGGTGGCGCACATGAGTTCTGGGCGCGATTCACAAGCCAGAGTCCTCCTCGAATCGGCCACAGAGCTCGATCCGGACAACCCTTCGGCACTCTACAATCTCGCCTTGCTGGATCTCCAGGCGGGTGCTGGCAGCGAAGCCCTGGCCGATTTCGAGCGGGTGATCTCCCTGACCTACCAGGAGACTGGACCGGGCATGGTCGAGCTGCGCGCCAAGTCTCTTACCAGTCTGGGTGTGATCTATCAGCAGCTGGGCAACTCTGACGACGCTGAGCAGTCGTACCTCGAAGCCACTCGCGCCGACCCTAGAGAGGCCACCGCCTGGACCAATCTGGGGCTTCTCCAGTTTCACCTCGGTCGTTTCGACGTCGCCTCCACGACTCTGGAAAGAGCCCACGAGCTGATACCCGGTAACCGTGAAGTGACCTGGAGCTTGGCTCGGAGTCTCCTGGAATCCGGTCGCGCCGGCCAAGCTTCGACGACGCTGAGAACCGCTCTCGAAAAACACCCCGACGACGCCGAGATGTGGCAGCAACTGGGCCAGGTCGAGAGGAGTCGGAACGAAACGACGGCCGCCATCCAGGCTCTGGAGAGAAGTGTCGAGGCTGATGGAGAGAACCTCACGGGCATCGCCGCCGGGTCCGCGGTTCTTCTGTCCACCCTCCACCTCGAGCAGGAAGACGCCGAGGCGGCTCTGGCCGCGGCCAATCGAGCGGTCGGCTGGAATCGCAATGACCCCGAGGCCTGGAGCGCCCTCGGTCAGGCGCAACAGGCGGCCGATCAGCTGGCAGCCGCCACGGCCAGCTTTGGTCGTGCCGCCGAGCTCGATCCCGGCTCGCTCGATCGGCAATTGACCCTGGGCAATACCCTGCTGGCCAACAACCAGCTACCCCAGGCGGAAGCAGCGTATCTTCGCGCCTTGACCCTGGACCCGAACTCCTCGGAGGCCAGCGCGAACCTGGAGGCCGTGCGCGCCCGAATCGCCAATGAGCGGGCGATCGTGGCTGGCAAGGTCAGGCCCCGCAAACCCATCGCTCCCAAGAAGATCGGTCTCGAGTTCGCGGGCATCGACTACAAAGACCTGCAGCTTCGAGGTGCGCTGGTCAAGCAGGTGAACAAAAAGAGCCCGGCGGCCCGTGCCGGGCTGCGCAAGGGAGATCTCATCCTGTGGATCGGCGACTATTCGGTTCTCAGCGGCAAGGACTTCTTCCAGTATCTGAAGCGCAGCCCTCCCGGTGATCGTCTCGATCTGGAGTATCTACGAGATGGTCGGATTTACGATGTCGAGCTGCAATTACGATAGAGCCCACCGAGAGCCCGTCAGCCGTCGACCACTACCGCCCAGACAGCTTCGATCCAGGCCTGCTGGTCGTCGGGCAATGCGATCCGCAGCCATCCTTCTCGTTCGTCCTTCACCCGCAGCTCGGTGCCCGCGTGCAGCTTGAATCGCACCACGGATTCGGTATTCGGAGCGGTGAAGGCATCGATTTCCTGGGGCACCACCACGGCCACGGGTGGCGAGAAGAATCGATGGCCCGCCAAGGAACCGAGGGTACCCAACAGGACCACGAGCAGTGCTATGAGAATCCAGCTCAGAATCTCGGACTCGCGACGGAAGAGGCGCACGATCGCCAGGCTCCAGAACACGACGCTGACCCCGATGGCCAGCATGGCCAACTCGGACCTGCTCAACCGATAGTGCCAGAACAACACGGTCGACAGGACGGGCGAGGGCTCGGGGGGCGCAATCGCATCCCTGGCGGTCTGACGGGCGAAGATCAGGTTGGCTCGAATGTCCTCGTCCCGCGGCAGCAGAATCCGACCTCGACGGAATTCCGCGATCGCACGTCCCAACTCGCCATTTCTCAGATAGGCGTTGCCGAGGTTGAAATGCACCTGGCCGCGAGTCGGTCCCCTGTCGATCAGTTCTCGGTAATCGTGAATGGCGGCTTCATATTCGCCCCGGTCATAGGCGGCATTGGCCGCGACAAAGATCTCGCCGGGGTCTCTTATCGTCATCACGTCGGGGTTCTCGGAAACAACGACCAGCTCGACAGGTGGGGTCTCGTCTGTCTGGGCCGTGGCGGACTCCGCTGTCCACAGGGCCAGGATGGCCACGAGCGTTGTCCTGAGTATGCTCATCCGCGGATCTGCTTTTCCAGCGACTTCACCAGGGACTCGATCTCTGTTACCGCCGCCGATCTTCTTACCGAATCGCCGCCGTACTGAGCTGCCTCCAAGCGCTCCAACAGGCTGTGGGTCGCACCCGCCACGTCCTCAGACACTCCGCTCCCGCGCAGCTGCGAGTCCACCTCTGTGGGTGTCAGGGCACTCCCCTCCAGTCCCAGCTTGTCACCGATGTACTGACGAAGACAGAGAGAAGCCGACTCGGGGCTCTCCACCGACCGCAGGCCCTGGCGCAAATGTCGCAGCGCCTGATGCCGACGCCGCAAGCTCGCATCGAGAGCGAACCGCTCGCGCCGACGTTGGGAAAGGAACGTGCCCACAAAGCCGAGGGCCGGCAGCACGAGGCCCGCCCAGAAGACCCCTCGATCCGAGGCTCGGACCCAGGACGGTTTCACGGCATCGAGACCCTTGTAGATGGGCAGCAAATCATCCGCCAGGATGCGGACAGCGACCTTGCCCGTCGTCGGCGCCAGAGACTCGGTTAGATTCAAGTCTTCCTTGCCCTCGCCGGGGACCACCGTCAGAGGGATGGCCGCGGTCTGGATCTCCTGGAACTCTCCAGCTTCCGGATCGAAGTAGGTCAGCCGGACCGGAGAGATGGCCAACTCGCCCGGCTGCAAGGGAACCAACGCCTTCTTGAACGTACGTGCGCCAGTCAGCCGCGGCCCGGAGCGCTCAATGGATCCTGACGGTTTGTCATCGTAGACCTTGAATTCCGGCAACTCGGGCAGCTGCGGCTCGGTGATCATCTGGACGTTGCCGTTGCCACTGACCGTCAGTTGGAGGGTCGTGGACTCACCGACTTGCAGCGACGCTTTGCTGATCTGGGCCTGGATATCGAACTCGCCAACCAGCCCGCTGAAGTCTACCGGTGGGGCCGGCAGTGGCTGCACTTGCAGCTCGATCTCGCGACTCCTCAGCACCTTGGTCTCCGTGGCGCTGCGGCCAAAGAAGTCGTCGAACATGCTGTCCGACCCGCGGCGGTTCCTGCGCACCAGGACTTCCAGGGTCAACCGAGATGACGGCACCATCAGGCTGCCCACTTCCTGGGGAAACAGGGCTTTGCGAATCTCGCTGACCAGGTACTGCACTCCATTGACGGTGGCCTGGTACTCCCGCACCTCCCCGAGGTCTTCGACGAGAAACCCCTCGAAGTCCTGAGGCTCGAGTCGGGCGTCACCGATCCTCACCCGGCGGTAGAACCGCCAGATGTAGAGGACTTCCTGTCCCACGAAGGGGCGAGTGGTGGACACCTTGGCCGACAGAAAGAGATCCCTGGTCTGTTCCGGCTTCTCCTCGGCTCCAACGATGCGAATCTCGATCGGCTCGCTCGAGTAGACCTGCCCGTCGAGCTCCACTGTCGCCACTCCGATGGTGATCCTGCCAGCGCGCCTGGGAATCAGGACGTAGTTGTAGCTGACGCTCGAGGTCACACGACCATTGACGAAGCTCATCTGCGTCGATTGGCCGCGAGGATGGACATCGAAATCCGACAGATCCGGCAGCGTCGGATCGGCGCTCCGTGAACCCTCCACGGTCAGCGTCAGCAGCAGTTGATCCTCGACTGCGGCCTCTGTTCGGTTGATGGTGGCCTGAATCCCGTCGGCCCACAGAGCCGCGGTCACACCACTCGCCCAAAACGCCAAGCACACGACTCTCGCCCACTGTTGTCGTTTGGGGCTCACCAGTCCTTCTCGCTCCGCGTGGGTTTCACCCCTGGGGGTAGCTGTCGATTTGGGCGCCCCTCTTCCAGAGCCTGGAGGTATCTCTCGGCCTCCTCGGGAGTCAGTCCCTCGAAATCCTCCGGCATGGACTGCGCACCGGTCCCCGGCGTATCACTGTCCTGCCCATCGGGCACCCCGTCGCCATCACTGTCCTGACGATTCGGATCGGTCTCGCCTTCGTCCAGGCCGCCATTTCGGTTCAGATCTTCGGCGCCATCGGCGAGACCGTCGCCGTCGCTGTCCGGGTTGGCGGGGTCGGTGGGATTCGTCCCCGACTGCTCCACCTCATCCGGCAAGGCCATCTCGATCCGAGTCCTGCCCGCCTCGAGGCTGCGGATCCTGCTCCTGTTGTTCCTGCGGCTGCGGGTCCTGGTCGCCATCCTGTGGCTCTTGCTCCTGCGGCTGTTCGTCTTCGCCGCTCTGCTGCTGTTGCTGCTGCTGATCCTGGCGTTTCTGCGCCTCCTCATGACGGCGGCGGATCTCGTCACGCACGAATTCCAGGTTGAATTTGGCGTCCTCATCATCCGGGTTGAGCTCCAAGGCGGCCTTGTAGAGCTCGACGGCCTCCTGCAATCGACCCTGCCGGTAGGACGAGTTACCCAGGTTGTACAGCGCTTCCTGTCGGAGGAGATCGTCGCTGGACAACGCGGCACGGGAAAAGGCTCGGTCAGCGTCTTCGAAGTTCTTCATCTGGTAGTGCGCGCTGCCAAGATTGAGGGCCACCTCCGGGTCTTCCGGGTACTCGACCTGGAGATCGGTAAACCCCTCCAGAGCCTGATCGTAGAGGCCTCGAGAATAGGCCTTGTACGGATCCTTGATCCGGAGCGGTGGAGTCGCCTCTTGCGGCTCGTCTGGCGCCACCGACGCCGGTGTCGCTTGCGGCTGGGCCGTGACATCGGATGTCACCAGCAATCCCATCAACAGGACCGGCACCAGGGTCGGAGTCGCAGCGCTGCTCTTGCGACGATTGCGAATGGAGATCAGTGGCTCCAACATCAGGGCGACGAGCGCCAGAGCCACGAACCACTGGAAACGCTCCTCCCATCTCTGGCGACGCTTGGAACCCAGCTCGAGATCCTCCAAGGTGGCCTTGATCCCCTGGGAGTAGATCTGTTCCAGGTCCACATCGCCGGTCACCGAACGCACGTATCGACCGCCAGTCTCCAGAGCTATCTTCTGCAAGGTGGGCTCATCGAGGCGGCTGAGGACCATCTCACCCCGGCGGTCGCGGCGAAAACCACCCCCCGGGTCGGGGATCGGCGCCCCTTCATCCCGACCGATACCGATGGTGAAGATCCGCACGCCGGCAACCTTGGCCTTCTGCGCAGCTGCCAGGGCGCGACCACTGTGGTCCTCGCCATCGGTCATCAGGATCACAGCCTGGGAGTTCGCAGCACCTCCTTCGAAGGCACTCAACGAGACCTCGATGGCCTGGGCGAGATCGGTCCCCTTGACGGGGATCAAGTCGGTATCGATGGCATCGAGAAAGATCTCCGCCGCCCCATAGTCCAGAGTCAGGGGACACTCCACAAAGGCCGTGCCGGCGAAGGCCACCAGACTGATGCGGTCGCCTGCGAGTAGGTCCAGGAGGTCGGCGATCTCCCGCTTGGCGCGCTCCAACCGACTCAGCTCGCCGCCGGTCTCGGCATCTTCGACCAACATGCTGTCCGACACATCCAGCGCTACAACGATGTCCACGCCTTCGCGGTTGACCGTCTCCCAGGTGAACCCGTATCTGATCTCCGCCAGAGCCAAGACGAGAGCCGAGAGCCCCAGGAGAATCAACACTGTCTTGAAGTACTGCCGTTGACGGCTGATCCCCTGCGTCAGCCGAGCCACCATCTCGCCACTGACAAAACGTCGTAGCAACCGCGCCTTTGTCCGAAACGTGTAGATGAAGAATGCAATGGTGGCTGGCAACAGCCAGAGGAGCCAAAGAGAATCGGGATCCCCGACCTGCACGTCGGTGCAACCTCCGACGAGGGCTAGAAAAGGAGTGAGGTGCCAGATCTTGTTCATCTATGGCAACTTTCGGAAGCGGGTACCCAGCAGAACCACCTCGAACAGGAGGAGTCCCACCGCGGGCAGCAAGAACCATCGGAACCGTTCGTTGTACTCCATATAGGTGTTGGTGGTGATCTCTGTCTTCTCCAGCTGGTCGATCTCATCGTAGATCGATTTCAGCGCTTCCTTGTCCTCCGCTCGGAAGTAGGCGCCGCCAGTACGCCGGGCGATCTCCTCCAGCATCGTGTCGTCGATCTCGACGCTTTCGTAGACGACCTGTTTGCCAAAGAACGAATCCACCACAAAAGGTGCCTTGCCTCGGGTACCGGCGCCGATGGCGTAGATCTTGATGCCGAAGGTCTCGGCGATCTCCGCCGCCTTGCGTGGATCGAGAGAGCCCGCATTGTTGCGACCATCCGTGAGCAGGATGATGACCTTGGACTCCGCCTGGGAGTCCCGCAGCCGCTTGACCGCTGTGCCCACAGCAGAGCCAATGGCGGTCGCGTCGCCGGCCATACCCACCTCCACACGCTCCAGAAAAGTCGCCAGGATACCGTGGTCGAGAGTCAGTGGGCACTGGGTAAAGGCCTCACTGCCAAAGACGACCAGACCGATCTGATCGTTCTTGCGTCCCTGGACGAAATCGTCCACCACCGACTTGGCGATCTCCAAGCGGTTCCGCCGGCGGTTGATGGGTCGATCGGCGTCCAGATCCAACGCCTGCATGCTGCCCGATGTATCGAGAACCAGGACGATGTCGATGCCTTCGGTGCGGACTTCGGTGTGTTTCCGTCCGGTTTGGGGTCGAGCCATGGCCATGATCAGCAGAGCCACCGTCAGCAGGCGCAGACCCTCGACTACACGCCGAAGGACGACCGCTTTCGAGGGCCGCAACCGTTGCAGCGTGTCGATGCTCGAGTAGCGCACTGCGGCCACCTGCCGGCGGCGACGGGCCCACCACGGGGCGAACCACCAGCCCGCGACCCAGAGGAAGAAGAGCGGCACGAGGCCCCAGAGTAGCCAGCGGTCGGCGAGGACCAAGTCGTTCATGCCGCTTGTTCCTCCTCGGCCATGGAGGGCAGGGGTCGGGTCGCCTCCACAAAACCCAAGGCCTGCTCGTAGGTACCCTCGATGTCTTCGCTGGTAGGCTCCCGATGCGCAAACTTCACCTGATCGGTGTCGATCAGGAACTCGTGCAGGACCTGGTTTTGTGCCGCCGGCAGATCCTCCACGGAGCCGAGGTTCGCGACAATCTCCTCGGTGGTGAGGTCGGTGGCGTTCAAGCGAAAGCGACCTTCGACATAGGCGCGGACGACTTCCGAGATCTGGAAATAGAATCGGCGCACCGATTCAGAGTTGCTGAAATCGGTACTGCGAAGCCCATTCAGAGCCTCGAACGCCAACTCGTGAGCCGGAATGGGTGGCAGCAGATCTGTCTTGCTGGCCCGGCGTCGGAGATACCAGAAAAGCGCCGCACCGAGGAGGGCGATACCGAGGGCGGTCGCTACGATGATGACCCAAGAGGGCGCGGCGCGAACCTCTCGCAGCGGCTTGAGCTGGCGGATGTCGGCGGCCTCGGTATCGGCGGGCAAGACTGACTCCACCTCGATGAAGATCTCGGAGGTGACCTGCGTCTGCCATGATCCGGGTTCCCCATCCGCTGTCGGAAACGGGCGGGATCTCACTTCGACAGGGGGCAGAACATAGGAGCCCACGAGATCGGCCCGCAGCTGGTACCAACGCTCCCTCTGTACCCGACCCCCCTTTTCTACCGGGTCTTCCTGCCCCACATCGACAATCCGAAAACCCGCGATATCGGCGCCAGCTTCGGGAATCTCGACTTCCCAGGTCGGGTCCGAATCCACCCGGATGCGGTAGGTCAGAAGGTCGCCCGTGGTGGCCACCGCGCGATCCACCATCGCCTCGACCTCGACCGGATCTCTGGGCTCGTCGGACTCCACCAGGCCGGGACCGTTGGCACATCCCAGACCGAGGGCGAGGATGGCCCATGCAAACAACACGCAACCGTGTTGGATACCACGCGGCAGCCTAACCATCGCCCATTTTCTCGGGAAAGAGCTCGACATCCTGGGTCGACAGCTCGGTGTCGATGAGCTCGTTGTAGGCCGCCGACATCTTGACCATCTGATAATCGCGCTCGACCCTCTGTCGCACCTGATCGAAGGTCACTTCCTGCGCCTCAGCGCCATCCTGGTTCTGTTGGTAGCGATCTTGATTGGCAGCAAAATAGTTCTGCAGGTCCGCCTCGTCCACCTGGATCTTGTCGAACACTTCCCTTTCCACGAATCGCGCCACGGCCAGCTGCTTGAGTACTTCCGTCTGCCGTCGTGCCACTTCGGGATCCCGGTCGTATTCGAGTTTGACCGCTTGGCGCCACAACAGCTCATCAGCCACGTATTTCTTCAGGAGCTCCTGCTGCCCCTCTGGACTGGCGAAATTCGAGGCGACCTCCGGGGGCAGGGAATCGAGAGCCCGCATCACTTCCGAGCGATGAATCTGGGTCTGTCCCAGGCGCGCGACCACCGGATCATCCTCCGGCTCTCCTGACTCCCTCTGGATCCATTTGCACGCGGTTTTCCAAGGCGGCTTGAGCGGCATGATGGCGTCCGAGACGCTCCAGACAGTGGACGATTCGCGAGGACAGCTCGTCCGACAGATCCCCGGCCCCCAAGACCTCGGTCTCGTAGAACCACCGCAGCGCCTGTTCATAGTCACCGCTCTGCATGTAGTTGGTTCCCAAGCTATAGGCGATGCGGGCCCTTTGATCATCAGGGGCACCCGAATCCTGCAGGTACGCGGCATAGAGCTGGGCTGCCTCATCCAGAGCACCGGCCGCCTGTAGTTTGGCGGCCACCTCCCGATGTCTCGCCGCGGTGGACAGATCGGTCCTGGCCGAGCCGGGCCGCAGGTAGAGCCATAGCGACAGGGCAAGGAGCAAAGCGAGAATCAGGATCAGCAGCCCTCTGCTGGTCTTGTCCGTCATCTGGCGGTGGGCAACACTGGGGGGTTCGCGCAGGTCCATGATCTAGCGTCGCCTCTCTCGCATATGAAAGTACCGGATAAGGGAATCCACATAGTGGGGATCGTCGGCACGTACGTGAACTTCGCCCGCGCCGGCGGAACGGAACAGGCGGCTCTGGAGCTCTCGGTCCTGGTCGCGCAGCAATCGCAACCCAGCAGTGACATTGCGATCCGAAGTGTCCACCAGAAGGGTCTCACCGGTCTCGGCGTCTTCCAGCTCCAGCAGACCGATTCTCGGCAGCTCGGACTCGCGCCGATCGCTGACGACCACCGCGGTCACATCGTGCCGTTTGGCCGACAGGCGAATCAGATCTTCATAGCCCTCGTCAAGAAAATCGGAGATGACAAAGGCGACCACCCGCCGAGGGAGGATCTTGCTCATGTATTCCAGGGCCTGCTTGAGATCCGTCTGCCGCCGTGCGGTGCGAAAGGTCAGGATGTCGCGAATCACTCGCCAGACATGCGAGCGGCCTTTCTTGGGCGGGATGAAATGTTCGATGCGATCCGAGAAGATGATCAGGCCCACCCGATCATTGCTCTTGATCGCCGTATACGCGAGCAGTGCCGCGATCTCCGCCGCCACCTCGTTCTTCAACTTGGTGCCGCTGCCAAAGGCTCCCGAGGAGCTGACGTCGACCAGCAGCATGACGGTCAACTCGCGCTCCTCACGGTGAAGCTTGACGAAGGGCAGCCCCATGCGAGCCGTGACCTTCCAGTCGATGTGGCGAATGTCGTCGCCAGGCTGGTACTCCCTGACCTCTTCGAATTCCATGCCTCGACCGCGAAACGCACTTTCGTACTCACCCGCAAAGGCATCATTGACCAGCCGCTGGGTGCGGATCTGGATCGCCTTGATCTTGGCGAACAGCTCCGGTGACAGGGCTTGCGCGAGGTCCAGAGAGTGGGATTCGTCGACCGGGGTCATCGTTACCTCAAGGGGAGAAAAAAACGAACACTCCTTGCCTACGGGACGTCAACGGTGTTGAAGATCTCCTGGACGATGTCGTCAGCGGTCAGATCCTGGGCTTCGGCCTCGTAGGAGATCAGCACGCGGTGCCGCAGGACATCGGGCCCGATTGTCTTGACGTCTTGCGGCGTCACGTACGCACGACCCGACATCATGGCCTGCACCCTGGCTGTCTGGGCCAAGAAAATGCTAGCTCTTGGCGAAGCCCCATAGTCGATGAGTTTCTTCAGATGCTCCATCTTGTACATAGCCGGTTCGCGGGTCGCGAAGACCACATCGATGATGTAGTCCTCGACCTTGGGATCGAGATAGATCTTGTCGGCGATCTCTCGCATCTCCTTGATGTCGCTCGGTGTCAGCACGGCCTCGACGGTCGGGGTATGCCGTTGCGCCATCCGACGCAGGATCTCTTTCTCTTCTTGTTTGTCCGGGTAGCCCACCTTGAGCTTCAACATGAAGCGGTCTACCTGAGCCTCGGGCAACGGATAGGTGCCCTCCTGCTCGATCGGGTTCTGGGTGGCCAGAACCAGAAACGGGTCGGGGAGCAGGAGGGTGTTCTCACCGATGGTTACCTGGCGCTCCTGCATGGCCTCCAGCAATGCGCTCTGGACCTTGGCCGGAGCACGGTTGATCTCGTCCGCCAGCACCAGGTTGTTGTGGATCGGACCGGTCTTGACGACGAAGTCGTGGTGCTGAGGCCGGTAGATCTCGGTGCCGATGAGATCGGCCGGCAGCAGATCAGGAGTGAACTGAATCCTGGAGAATCCCGTGTGGATGGCATCGGACATCGTCTTGACGGCGGTGGTCTTGGCCAGACCGGGTATGCCTTCGATCAGGATGTGGCCATCGGCGATCAGGGCCATGAGTATCCGATCCACCATGTAGGTCTGACCGACGATCACCTTGCCCACCTCTTCGCGCAGTCGGTTCAGTTTCTGTGCCTGGGCTTCGATCTCCGGCGCCAGGTCCTGTGCAATCACGTTCATGATCTCTCCTCGTCGTCCTGTAGTCGTAGGGCCTCGCGGGCACTCTCATCCGGGTTCGGCCGCCGGGCCTCGAGCCGTCGGCCGACTTCTCTTTGTAGGCGATCCAACTCGCTGGCCGTCGGCACGTAGCCGCCAAAGCGGAGTCCTTCAGCCAATGTCTCGTTTTCCGCAGCTTCCGTCTCTGAGGGCTCGCGGAGCTCCTCGAGAAGGTCCATCATCAACAGACAAGAGCCCGCACCATCCCCCCGTACTCGGCGATCGCGCGCTTCCTGATAGCGCGCCAGCATCTCGTCGAATCGAGAATCATCGCCTGCCGGCTCCCGGTCTCGGCGGGACTTCCACCGCCAGCCAACGGTCAGAGCCGCCAGGGCGGTAGCTGCCGCACCTCCCGCCACCCATCGAAAAGTCCGGGGATCGAGACCGGCGACAGCCCGGGGCTGGACGTCGACCGTCGGTCCAAGGACCATGGTCGTCGCCACATCGTCAGCGAATCGGGGCTGGTATCTCAGCTCCACCGGATCGAGAGCGTAGCTGCCCTCCTCCGCCGCCAGGAGAGTGATGCGATACACCACGACCTGAGCTCCATCCCGACTGCTCGTGGAAGCGGTCACTCCCTTCTGGATCATACCTTCGGGGAGATGCAATCTGGGAGGCTGAGGCAGGTACTCTTCCATGTGACCTGCCCACCGCAAGTGCACCTCCAGAATGAACTCTTCCCCCGGCCTGGGTGAGGAATTGGACAGGTGCAGGTCGGCGGTCGGTGGCTCGGCCACGCCGGGTAGCTCTACGGCATCGGCATAGACCGGTGAGGCGTCGGAATCGGGCGGCACCCTCTCGATCAGAGAATCCATGAGCCCGGCGAGCTGCGACCAATCGCGTGATCCTCGAGAGACGGCGACGACTCGCCCCTCGGGATCGACCAGAAAGCTCATGGGAATGGCCGTCGCCTGATAGGCAGCTCCGATGCCGCCCTGCCGATCCCAAGCCTGGGGAAAAGTCAACCGATACTCGCGGACAAAAGCTTGCGCAGGGGCGCTGTCCTGATCCACGGTCACACCGAAAACCACGACGCCCTTGGCCGCATGGGATTGGTGCAGGGCCTCCAGGCTGGGCATCTCCGCCCGACATGGACCGCACCAGCTAGCCCAGAAGGTCAGGACCACCCAGTTGCCCGAGAAATCCGACAAGGACCGCTCTCCCCCGCCGAGCTGGGGAAGGGAGAAATCAACCGCGGGGCGCGGAGGATCAACCGGTGACAGGCCGTAGCTCTGCACCAGATCTCTCACCTCCGCGCCCCACACCAAGGAGGAACTTCCGAAACAGGCTTCCAAGACCCAGCGCCAGGTACAGCGCGAGCTGCGAGGTCTTGCGGAAACCCCGATTCAACTTCAATTCGTCTCCGTCTCGATCAGGTCTTTTCGGGTCAGCTGCAGCTTCTTGGCCGTGAAATCGCTGATCTCATAGATCCAGCTACCATGAAAGCTGTTGAATGCGTCGATCTCGTCGGCGCGCGTGAGCATCTCCGCCTTTTCCCGGAGCTCTTCTTCCGCTTCATCCAGCGTGATCGCCACCTGCTGCAATTCGTTCTGGCCCCGGATCCTCAGATAGGTCTTCTCGTCACCCAGGGCCAGGGACAGAACGTAGCTGCTGCCGTCCGTCCAAGCCGATCTCCAGAGCCGGGTCGAAACGCAAGCCCACCACTTCGGCGGCGTCGGCCACGAAGACCTCGTCAAACCTCAGACCGCTCAATACCGACTCCAAGCGGCTGATTTCGCTCGACTTGACCGTCTCGCCAGCCGGCAGGTCGGCCAGCGCCAGATCCCCGCCATCGACGGCTCTCTCGAGGAGAAAGTCGGCTCCCGACACGAAGCTCACCTCGGAGCCCTCGTGGTCGACGATGAGCTTGTCCAGATAGGTGCTCACGTCTGTCGAGACATGACACCGCTCGCAGTGAGATAGATCGGTGCATCCTCTTCGTCGAAGCGCTGGACATAGTTTCCCGGACCATCCTCGAAGGTCTTGCCAAGGCGCATCCGGACCATCTCCTGGTCGCCGCTGCCAGCCAGCTCGACTTCGACGGTCTCGGCTGCCGACCGGCTCGATCTCGAGCTCCTGCCTGCAGACCCTCGCCCCGCCCGACCTCTCTCTCCAACCCGATCTCGAGCAGATCGCGCAGCAGTTTGTTGACCGAGGCATTGCTGGCCGGATAGTCCCGCTTCTCAGCCACCAGGAAACGATCCGCCTGACGTCGCAGCGTCACGCTCTCGTCGCCCTTGGACACCACGATCGTGGCCACGTCGTCCGGATTGAGATTGGCGAGAAACAACTGGCCGCGCTGAAACCGATCCGCCCGACCGACACTCTGGCGATAGGTCAGGGCGGACAACAGAAACAGCGCCGCCACGACCACCAAAAGATTGCGATTGATCTTGCTCATCGGTCACCCCCGTGACCTGCCGGTGCATTCTTCGCCGGCGCAACCCGAAGAAGATCCCCACCGCCAAGACCAGCGTGGGCATCCAGCCCAGAACCGAGAATCGCACTCTCGACTCCTGTCGCTCCAGGGCTTCCCGGCGGTCCTTGCGGATCTCCCGCAGCTCGCGATTGGCTTCGGCGAGGCGATCGTTGATCCGATCCACCTCTTCCTGGACCTTCTTCTGGAAGAGCGCCGCTTCCTGGCCACTCATCTCCTGGCGCTTCTGACGCAGCTCCTCTTCCGCGGCAGCTACCTCTTCTCTCAGCTGTCGCTCACGTTCCAGGGTCTGCAACTCGGCCTCGGCCTCGATGTCATCGAACAGCGTGAACGGACGCCGGACGGCATGTTTGGCCCGAATCCCCATGAGCTCCTGAGCTCCCAGCAGATAGTCCACCGCGTTGAGCAGCAGCTTGTGATTGTCGTTGGCGGCCAGGGTCAGCCCGAGGAAGTTGCGCTGAAAGGCGATCTGATCCGAGATCACGTCGACATCGGCCACGACCACGACGGTACTGTCGCTTCTCTCCTCCTCGGGTACCGGATCCTGGTGGATCATCTCGGCTCCTTCGGGCGGCGGCATCTTCACACCCGGGGGTAGTCCTGGTGGCGTCTCCGGGGTCTCGGCCGGATAGTCGGTACCCTCGGGATAGGCCGAAGGTAGCCTACCCGTCAGCTGATAGCCCAATCACCACCGGTTCGGTACCCGGCACGAATCGGTCTCGCATCTTGGCCGGTTGGTTGAGATCCGTGTAGGCGAGAACGTCCTGGCCGCCGAAGCCGGGCTCCACGGTGAGAGTGCTACCGGTCGCCGTGGTGGTCACCAGGGGTGTGCTCTCCACTTCGGCCAGCTCGCTGCCCGCCAGGGGCTCGAGCGAGCCCGCCATCAGCAACCGCAACTCGCTCAAGCCCTCGAAGATGGGGTGATCGACCGCCAGGGTCTGGTCGCGAGTCGTGTCGTCGATCCCCAGATCGACGATCACCGACTCGGGTCGTCCTTGCGGATCTACAGCTCGACGAATCGCCAACTCCATATCCGCAGCGAACTCCTTTTCCGGCATCTCGAGGCCCCAGGCGGCCAGACATGATCCGGCAGGTTGGAGGACGGCTGGTACTGGAGGGCTGCCCACGGCTGCTGGGGATCCTGTGGTGGCCGATCATCCAGGGCATACGGATCGAGAAAGACCAGGGCATTGCCACCACGGACGATCCACTCATCCAAAGCCCAGGAGGCCTTGTCGCTGAGACCCTTGGGGTGAATGACCACCACCAGGTCGAACTCGTCGGGAGAGATGTGGTCGGTCTCGGCATCGATGGAGCGCACGTTGTAGCTCTCTTCCAGCACCTGCAGAGCCAGCCATTTCTCGGGTGGCCGGCGACCCTGAGCCGCCAACATCTGAGCCATGTAGGGATTGTCGGCACCCCCAAAGATCTCGAGCCCGGACAGGACCCCCACGGTCTGACTCGACGGCCAGAGAAGTGAATAGAGCCTCTTCGAGATCTCGTACTCGACCGTCTCCTGTCGATCGGGCCACAGGAAATCGATCACGTCTCGGCTTCCCGTCTGGGTTTGGAAGACCAGGCCGAAGAAGAAGAGATCTCCTTCCTGATTGATGGGCTTGCCGTCGAGACCGAAATCCAAGGCGTCCTGGGCTTCGTCGCTGTCGGTGACGGGGTCGACGAAGTCGGACGCGAATCCTGCCCTTGGCCGCCCGCTCGTACTCCTTGAGCAAGCTGCGCAGATAGCGATTGTAGGAGACGAAGTTCTTGATAAATCGCGGCAGCGTCTTGCCGGTCGTCTCCGAGAAGTACAGCGTGATGTCGATGGGTTTGACCCCTTCGCTGCTCATGCGTTCGATGATCCGCTCGGTGCCACCGGTCAGCGAGAAGAGCTTGTCCTCGGTCAGGTCGAGGCGCGCGCCTTCGAGTCGGTCGAAGACGATGTGGTTGCCGAACAGGACCGCCAGAGCGATCAACAAAATGGTCAACAGTCTGCCTTTTGCCATCGTCCATCTCCTCCTACGCCGCCCGGGTGCGATCGAGGACGAGCATGCCGCAGACCAGCCAGCCCAGGGTGAACAGAGCAAAGAACAGCAGCGAACGAAACTCCAGCAGACCGCGGCTCAGCGTTTCGAAATGATCGACCAGGCTCAAGCTCGTGAAGAGCTGCTCGACATAGCCGCCCAGACAGAGCTTGCCGAGGACCTCGAGAGTCTGGGGCAGACCCAGCAGCAGGAAGAGCGCCGAGGCCGCGACCCCGAGGATGAAGGCCACGACCTGATTGCGACTCAGGGCGGAGAACAGCATGCCCACCGCCAGAAAGGCCGCGGCCGCCAGCGCGCTGCCGAGGTATCCACCCAAAATGGCACCCCAATCGGGGTTGCCCAACCGGGCCACCTGCAGAACCACGGGCCAGGTCAACAAGAGCGACAAACCCAGAAAGCTCCAACCGGCCAGGAACTTCCCCAGATAGGCGCCCTGCAGCGTCACCGGCAAGGTCAACAGCAGCTCGACAGTGCCGGTCTTGCGCTCCTCGGCCCAGAGTCGCATCGCCACCGCCGGCACCAGCACCACGAACAACCAGGGAAGGTAATTGAAGAACGGAGCCAGATCCGCCTGCCGCAGCTCGAGTAGGCGACCAAAGTCCCTCGAGAGCGTGAGAAAGCCGCTCGCCACCAGAAAAATCACGATAAAGACATAGCCCAGCGGTGACGAGAAGTAGGCCTTGAATTCCCGCCGAAACACCGGTTTCATACCGGTAAACCGACTCATGCCGCAATCCCCCTGGTGATCTCGCGGAAGTACTCGTCGAAACGGCCTTCCTGCAGGTGAACACTGTGAATCTCCATTCCGGATACCAACTCCATCAACTCATCGAGGTGGTTGCCGCCGCTTCTGGGATAGACATCGAGCATGGTGTCGGCCCAGCGCTCCACCCGCTCACACCACTCTGCGGTCTCCACCTTGGCGATGACCTCAGGGATCAGATCGACCGCCAGAGAGAGGCGGATCACGTTATGGCTGGGTGCCTGAGCAATGAGCTCCTCAGGAGTCGAATCCACCAGGATTCTGCCCTGGGAGATGATCAACGCCCGATTACAGATGCGTTCGGCCTCGTCCAGGATGTGGGTCGACAGGACGATGGCCTTGCCGACCGACAAACTCGTGATGAGCTCTTGCACGACCGCCTTCTGGTTGGGATCGAGACCATCCGTGGGCTCGTCGAGGATCAGAACTTCCGGGTCGTGGATCAGCGCCTGGGCCAGACCGACCCGGCGTTGAAAGCCCTTGGACAAGGTCTCGATGGACTGGTGGACTACCCTCTCGATCCCCGTGGTTTGGACGACTTTGCCGATCGCCCCCTCGACGTCGGATACCTCGCGAGCCTCGGCGATGAACTCGAGGAAACCAGATACCGTCATCTCGCCGTAGGCGGGCGCTGTCTCCGACAGATATCCGATCCGGCGGCGAGCCTCCAGCGAATGGCTGGCCAGGTCGTGACCCGCCACCTGGATCGCCCCCTGATCGGGTTCGAGAAATCCGGTGATCATCCGCATGGCGGTGGTCTTGCCGGCACCATTGGGTCCCAGAAACCCCAGGATGTCTCCCCGGCGGACCTGAAAGCTGATGCCGTCGACGGCCTTGATCCGGCCGTAGTGTTTGACCAGCCCCTGGACGTCGATGAGGACATCGCTCGACCGATTCGTCTTGTTCTCTTCTGGCAAGTCTCTCTCCTCCTGGAAACTGTCCGCTCCGACGCCGCGCACAATTGACCGTCAACACCGACCGATGGCGCCAAAATGACCGCCCCTCGACAGTGTCCAGCCCTTCGGAAGGGCCCTCCGAGGGCCTCACCCCTCTCTTATAGCAAGGGGTGTACCAAGGGCCGGCTGTCAGTCCAGCATGGGCAGCCAGTCGCTGGAGCCGGTGATCTCCCAGCGGCCCAACGAGACAGGAATCATCCCCGTGCTGAAGAGCTCGCTCATGAAGCCCTTCAAGGTGAACGCGTCACCCAGCTGCTCGGAGCGCTCTGCCAATAGCTGATCGATCAGCGCCTTGCCGGTGATGTAGCTGGTGCCATAGCCCGGCTGGCGCAGATAGAGCTGCTGTTCGAAGACCACGAGGTTGCCATCCGGCTTGAACCAACCGCGAGGAGTCTGACCGGTGGCGAACAGGACTGCGTCGTCGACAGCCAGCTCGTTGCTCTGGACTCGCAAGCCCGCGATGGCCCGGGCCGCACGCATGGCCACCATGATGTAGACCAACTCGCGGCTGCGCGGGCTGTCAGCGAACATTCCGGCGCTCATCATCATCTCTTCCATGCCGGTGGCCAAGCCCTCGGATCGACTGTCCCAGATGTTGTAGAGCGACGGCACCTGCCGAATCGGACTCGGATGCGGGTGATGCCGCATGTAGGCCTTCTCGATCCAGTGAATGAAGTGACAGTGCAGGACTCTGGGATCGCGCAGATTGACCTCGGCAAAGAAGTGGCTATCTTCAGGGGACGAGTACGGTTGGAGTCGCTCACGCAGTGCCGGCTCGGCAAACTCTTCGACCTCGAGAGCCTCGTCCTCCTCCAGAAACCGCATGAATTCGACCGTGGCAGCTTCATTCCGCCGCTCCCACTCCTCGGCATCCACAGGTGGATCGAGGACTGGAAGGGCACGATTCTGGTGCTCCTCCAGCTTCATATGGGCCACCGACCGGGCCAGCTCTCTCTGCATCAATCGCAGCTCGTCCTCCCATGAAAAGGGCACGAGATGCACATTCTGCAAGTACCAGGTGTAGTTCTCGACTCCGATCCCCGAAGGTCCCCGCTTGGCCGGCAGCTGCTCCGTCAACCAGGAGACAAAGGCATCGACCGCCTGATGGGCACGCTCGGCCGCCGGAACCATCCCCGGATGGTGCAGCGCCAGAGTTCCTGTCAGGTCTGCCATCATGTCGCTTTGCCCCTGCTGGGATCGAATCCCCAACGACCACAGATCTCTGGCATCCCCGACCAGGTTTCCTCTCGCTTGATCGAGAACGGCAGGGATCGCCTCGAGGCGCGCCTCGAAGGGCTCCACGTCCGCTGGCGGCAGCGGAAAGTTCAGACGCCACAGCTCGATGGCGCCGGCGATGACGGGGCCTTCTTTGACCGGCGTATCGCTCTCCGAGTCGATCAGCATCGAATAGTAGGCTGGATCACGCGCCCAGGGCTGGAGGACCCGGTGATCGAAGTCGAGTCCGTTCATCTCGGCCCAGACCAGCCACCAGTCGATCGCCTTGGCGATCGGCCATGCCGACGTGTCGATGACATCCAGACGCGCCTGATACTCCCTTAGCATCCTATGTTGCGCGGCCATGGCAGCAGGCGTGTAGTCGGGCACACCGTCTCGAATTTCGGGCTGCTGAAAGACCCGCCACTCCTCGAACAGCTCGACAAGATCCATGGTTCCGCTCTGCACCGGCGTGGCTTCCTCAGCCACGAGTCCCACGGAAATCAACAGCAGGAAAACGAGAGATACAACCCTGAGCGGCCGGTAGCTTCCGATACCCATGACGAACCCTCCGAGAGAGGCGAGAATGATCCCTATTGGTGCACGACGAGCCGCCGATCGACCGGCAGATTGCGAAACTGCCTTTTCGATCCATCCGACCAGAAGAGTGTCAGTCGATCGACGCTTTGGGCCCCGGCCAGACCGAAGTGATGACGCGGATCGTTGACCGAGAGAAAGGAGCCCCCGACGACGCGATGCCGTACCCAACGCTGATCACCGACCTCGGCCTCTGCCCGGATGGCACCCGGGGCTTCGACCACGAACCAGGAGCCCAAGCCCTCGGAGTCGTTGCGCAGCAGAGTCGGAGCCACGTCCACATTGGAGATAGCCATGTCCAGATCGCCATCCAGGTCCATATCCCCCACCGCCAAGCCATGACTGACTTCGATGACGGCCAACCCGGGTCCGGCGTCTTTTGTCACATCCACGAACACCCCATCTTCATTGATCAACATCAAGTTGGGTTGTCTGAAGCCGCCGCTGATCTCGGGGACGAGATCGGCCTGTGGGTAGATGTGGCCATTGGCAACAAAGGAATCGAGATCGCCATCGTGGTCGAAGTCCGACAACGTCGTGCCCCAGGAAAGCAGCGCGAAGGTCGGCTTGTCGAGACGCACGTTGCGGGAGACATCCTCGAAGATGAACTTACCCAGATTTCTGTACAGAGTGGAGGCGTCCTTCTGGAAATTGGTCACCAGGATGTCCACCAGGCCATCGCTTTCCAGATCTCCGGCGGCCAAGCCCATGCCCGCCTGGGCGGCACCCATCGCATCCAGGGCGGCGCCACTCCACAGACCTACTTCCTGAAAGGTCCCATCGCCCTGATTGTCGTAGACATAGTTGGGATTGGAGTCATTGGCAGCATAGATATCCAGATCCAGATCCCCGTCCAGATCCAGCGCCATGATGCCGAAGGTATAGAACAGACCTACGTCTTCGAGACCCGCTTCCCGGGTGGCCTCACGAAACGTCCCGTCTCCCAGGTTTTCGAAATACTTGTTGGCCTCTCCTTCGAGCCCAAAGGGACCCAGCATCACCTTGAGGCCCTGCCAATCCAGGCTGGGCTTTGCGTGGAGCACCTCCTCCAGAGTGCAGGCGATATAACCACCGAGGTAGAGATCCTCGTCACCATCGGCATCGGCATCGAAGAAGACCGCACCCGCCGACCAACCGTCGATACTGGGAGGATCGGGAACCTGCACGAAGGAGCCGTCACCCTGATTCCTGTAGAGCGTGTCAGGACCGAAATTGGTGACCAGTAGATCCAGCAGGCCATCACCATCGATGTCTCCGGTGGCCAACCCTGAGCCCCAGCCGTCGTGCCCAAGCCCAGCCCCCTCGGTCACATCGACAAAGCGGTCACCGTCATTCCGGTAGAGCACGTCGCGACCCCGCTCCGCGACCTCGGCGCCATCCAGCAGCCAGCCGTTGACCAGGAAGATATCCAGGTCGCCATCGTGGTCGTAGTCGACAAAACCGAGACCGGTCCCGTTCGACTCCATGATGTGGGGTTTGTCGTCGCGACCACACCACGTGGGAGCCGTGACGCCCATATCCGCGGCGACATCCACGAAGTGGACGGGCGACGGTGGATCGGTCGCAGAGACCCACCCAGCCGCCGCCCAGAAGCCGACAACGGCAGGCAGTAGATGCCGAAGCCGCATGAGAAAATTTCTACTTCTTCATCAGTTGGTCATAGACCAACTCGTTGGCCATCTTGTCGAAATCGGCCCAGGCCGCTTGACGAGCGGCGTCATCCTGCGCTTCGCGCAGCGCCTTGGAGGCGGCGAGGCCCCGTCGTTTGGCTTTCTTCGTGACGACCACAAAGCCTTCATCGTAGGTGCCCGCTTCTTCCCCGGCAGCGTTGTGGTGGTGGCCTCCTTCGACGAGACGCTTGCGAATCCCGGCGACCGCGTTGTCGCCCTCGTTCGAGAACAGAGCCATCTGCGCGGCGGCCCTGTCCCAGTTCTCGGACTTGAAGGCCCGCTCCGCCGCCTGGAAGTGTTGATCCAGAATGGCCATGACAAAGGTCGACTCGGCCTGACGCAGACCGAGAATCGAATCGGCCAGAGCGCCATAGGCGGCGACCGTCGGCAGCTGGAGTTTTCTGCGCGACGCTGGGTGCAGCCATCAGTGACAAGGCAAGAATCGCTACGAATACAATCTGCTTCATGGGATGTCTCCTTTCGTCCGGTTCCAGACTACTCTATCGAAATCGACTGCGACAGTCCTCCACCTGTTCGGGTGGGGAGCGCTATTATCCTCTTTGCCGATGACCACTGTCGATCTACTCGCGATTCAAGCTGCCCGGAAGCGGATCAGGGATCTGATCCAAAGAACCCCATGTCTGGAGTCCGCTGCCCTGTCCGACCGCTGCGGCATGCGACTCCTCCTGAAGCTCGAGACTCTCCAACACACGGGCTCTTTCAAGCCGCGAGGAGCTCTCAACAAGATCCTCGAGCTCACCGACGAAGAGAAGACCCGGGGAGTGATCGCGGCCTCGGCAGGAAATCATGCCCAGGGCGTTGCCTTCGCGGCGCGAACTGTGGGGGTCGAGAGTCTCATCGTCATGCCGGAGGCCACGCCGTTGGTCAAGATCGCCAACACCGAGGCGCTGGGCGCCCGCATCGAGCTCTACGGCACCAGCCTCGACGAGAGCCTGGAGCGGGCTCACCAGCTAGAGGTCGAACATGGCTTCACCTTTGTCCACCCCTTCGATGATCCGGCGGTCATCGCCGGTCAGGGGACTGTCGGCCTGGAGATCTTGGAGCAGGTCCCCGAGGTCGAGGCGATCGTCTCCCCCATCGGCGGTGGCGGCCTGATGTCGGGAGTGGCCACGGCGGTCAAGGCGATCGAGCCGCAGGTCCAGATCTATGGAGTCCAAAGCGAGACCGCACCCTCGATGAAGCGCAGCTACGACGCCAGCCGCTGGCAGGAAGCCGAGGTAGGGGCCACCATTGCGGAGGGCATCGCCCTCAAGCGGCCCGGCCGGATCACCCAACCCATCGTCCAGCAGCTGGTGAGCGGTATCGAGCTGGTCTCGGAGGCCGAGATCGAAGCCGCGGTCTATGAGCTGTTGGAGACCGGCAAGACCCTGACCGAAGGGGCCGGCGCCGCTGGCTACGCCGCCATTCGCCAAGGCCGATTTCCGGATTTGAGGAACCGAACCACAGTCGTCATCCTCTGCGGTGCCAATATCGACATGAACATCCTCGACCGCATCATCGAGCGCTCGCTTCTCCGGCAGCATCGACTGGTGCGACTCCGGATCACCATCAGTGACCGGCCCGGAGGCCTGGCTCGCCTACTCGATCTGGTCGCCGGGGAAAAAGCCAACATCCTCCATATCCATCAGAATCGCGTCTTCACCGAGGCCGCCTTCTGGGAGGTCGATGCCGAGCTCATTCTCGAGACGCGCAACCGGCAGCACATCGACCAACTCCTCCAGGCTCTTGCACGAGTCCGACTATCCACATGTCGAGGAAATCGACCGCCGGATCATCCCTTCGCCCCGCTCCCGCTCCCTGACCGGACGCCTCCTGTCACCGCGGACAGACCCGAAATAGACCCTAAACGGTCCCTGATTGCTATACTCCGCTCGGCCGGAGATTGAGCATGTACGAAGAAGTCACAGTCAGCCGTGAAGTCGGCGCCATCCAGATCCCCGACGGCAATCGAACCGTGCTCGCTGAAGGCACCAAGGTGCTGATCACCCAGCAGCTCGGCGGCAGCTTGACGGTCATGACCGATCGCGGCGCCATGTATCGAATCGACGATCGCAACGCCGACGCGCTGGGCAAGGAAATACCGGACCACGCCCCGGCAAAGGTTCAGGAATCGGCACCCCCGGACGCCGATACGCTGGAGCAGACCATCTGGTCGAAGATGCGCAAGTGCTTCGACCCCGAGATCCCCGTCAATATCGTCGATCTCGGTCTGATCTACGACTGCCAGATCCTCCAGCAGCCTGATGATGAATACCGCGTGGAAATCAAGATGACTTTGACCGCCCCTGGTTGTGGCATGGGACCGGTTTTGGCCGAGGACGTCCGCAGTCGCATCGACGAAATTCCCGGCGTGCGCGAGACCGCTGTCGAGGTGGTTTTCGATCCGCCCTGGAATCCCAACATGATGACCGAGGCGGCCCGCCTGCAGCTCGGTTTCATGTAGAAACCGCTTGCCACCCCCATAGGTAGGTTCCGGGCCCCACCTCATCGGGTGTTGGCCAGAACCCCTGTATGCGGCATCCTGTAGGTGAGCTTTCCGAAGGCTTGACCCGTCTTCGGCCCGACTAACTCACCTACCGTTCGATGTGCGGACTGGAATAGATCTGGAAAGGAAGGATATGCCTGAGGCCAAGCCCAGATCCCGACCCAAACCCTTTGTCATGCCCCAATTCTGCAAGGCCTGCGGGAGGTGTATCGACGCCTGCCCCAAGGGCTGCATCGAGTTGGGAGCCGAGATCGAACCCCTGACCGGGTTCACCCCTATCGTCCTGGATCTGGATGCCTGTTCCGGCTGTGGTCTGTGCTTCAGCGCTTGCCCGGAGCCGTTCGGCCTGCAGCCGGTCGCCAACGAGTTCGAAACCGAGCTCTTCGACCCGGCCAAACAATTCGGGGCCAAGCCCACGTACCGCTCCCGAGCCCGTCGCCATCCCGGATCTCAAGGTAGCTCTGCCAAATCTCGAATCCATGATTCTCAAGGGCAACCACGCCTCTGCCGTCGGGGCGATTCTGGCCGGCTGCCGCCACTTCTTCGGCTATCCCATCACCCCGTCCACCGAAGGCGCCGAGCTGATGGCCAAGCTCCTGCCCCAGCTCGACGGCGTCTTCGTCCAGGCGGTGAGCGAGGTCGCCACCATCAACATGATGTACGGCTGCGGCGGCGCGGGACTTCCCTGTATGACCTTCACCTCGTCGCCGGGCTTCAGCCTGATGCTCGAAGGCATCTCCTACATGGTCGGAGCCGAGCTACCCGCGGTCGTCGTGAACGTCATGCGCGGCGGACCGGGCCTGGGCAACATCGCCCCGGAGCAATCCGACATCAAGCTGCTCTGCCGCGGCCTCGGTCACGGCAACACCCACGCCATCGTGCTGGCCCCCTCCACACCCCAGGAGATGCTGGATCTCACCATGCTGGCCTTCGAGCTCGCCTTCAAGTACCGCAATCCGGTGGTCATCGCCGGCGACGGCTACCTCGGGCAGATGACCGGTCGGGTGAACCTGCCCGAGTACATGATCAAACCCGGGCTGCCCGAGTGGGCGGTCTGGGGGGACGAGATGCACCGGGGCAACCTGATCTCCTCCATCTATCTGGCCGAGCCGGATCTGGAAAAGCACAACATCCACATCAACGAGAAGTACGAGCGCATCGCCGCCGCCGAGCAACGGGCCGACAGCTACTTCTGCGACGACGCCGAGTGGATCGTGGTCGCCTGTAACACCCCGGCTCGCATGGCCAAGGGAGCGGTGCAGCAGCTCCGCCAGAAGGGCATCAAGGTCGGCCTGTTTCGGCCCATCACGCTGTGGCCATTCCCCATCGATCTGCTGCGCGACCATCCTGAGCCACGCGCAGGGCCTGCTGGTGGTCGAGGGCAGCAACGGCCAGCTGGAAGACGAGCTCCGTCTGGCGCTGAGTCACGCCAGGCGGTGCCACTACCCATCGAGCACATTCGACACTTCGGCGGCATCCTGCCCAGCCAGGAAGAGATCGTCGCCAAGGTCAGCACCCTGGTGGAGGTGGCGGCATGAGCGACACCAACGTTTTCTACGAGCACTTCGATCGTCACGCCCACGGCGAAGGACTCAAGGGGCAGAGCACCCACTACTGCCCCGGCTGCGGCCACGGTCTGGTCCACAAGTTCATGGCCGAGGCCATCGACGAGCTGGGGGTCCAGGACCGCACCATCGCGGTCTCGCCGGTCGGCTGCAGCGTCTTCCTGTACTACTACCTCGATGTCGGCAACACCCAGGCCGCCCACGGCCGGGCACCCGCCGTGGCCATCGGGCACAAGGTCGCCAACCCCGAATCCATTGTCATCAGCTACCAGGGCGACGGCGACCTGGCTTCCATCGGTCTGGCCGAGATCATGCAGGCGGCGCAGATGGGCCTGCCGATGACGGTGATCTTCGTCAACAACGCGATCTACGGCATGACGGGTGGCCAGATGGCCCCGACGACCTTGATGGGTCAGAAGACGGCCACCACTCCGCACGGTCGAGATCGTCTGACCGGGGAGCCTCTCAAGGTCGCCGAGACGATGGCGCAGCTCGACGGACCCGATCTATGTCGAGCGGGTGGCGCTCTTCGACAACAAGCAACGGAACCGCGCCAAGAAGGCCATCAGAAAGGCCATCCAGCTGCAGGTCGAGAACAAGGGATTCAGCCTCGTCGAGGTCCTGGCGGAGTGCCCCACCCATCTCAAGGCGACGCCTATCGAGGCCGAGAAGTGGGTCAAGGAGAAGATGGTGCCGATCTTCCCACTCGGGGTGAAGAAGGACGAGGATGTGGAGCCCTGGTTCAACCTGGGCAAGCCCACCTTCGATATCGATCGTGTGGTGGAGGTCATTGGCGGTTCCTCAGAAACCACCGAGACCCATGCCGAGTCCTTCGCCACGCATCTCGATGAGCACGATGTGGCGCTGAAGTTCGCCGGCGCCGGCGGCGACGGCGCTCAGATGGTGGCCATGCTGACCGCTCGCACGGCGATCACCGAGGGTTTCGACTCCACCCATATCCCCAGCTACGGCCCCGAGTCCCGCGGTGGAACGTCGTACGCCGACGTGCACGTCGCCGCGGAGGAGGTCTTGTCCCCAGCCTCGCCCCGCCCCCTCCTGCTGGTGGCTTTCAACGCCCCCAGCCTGGAGAAGTTCGGGCCTGCCGTGCAGGCGGGGGGGACGATCATCTACGACAGCTCGGTGATCTCCAAACCGCCCGAGCTCGATCCAAGCATCAGCATGGTGGGCGTGCCCTGCATGGAGATTGCTATGGACCTGGGGGCTGCCAAGGTCAAGAATGTCGTGGCCCTGGGAGCCCTCCAGGCAGCGTCCCAAATCTTCCCCAAAGAGTCTTTTCTGACTTCGATCCGGCAGGCGCTCAAGAACAATTGCGCCATGATCGAGCTCAACGAAGAGGCCTTCGGCTGGGGAATCAAAGCTTTTGAGGAGATGTCAGGGGCCAACTAGTCGGGCCGATCCCCTGATCTCTCTTCCGCTCCAAGCGTCCCCTGGTCGAATCCGTTCGTCCAGGGGGCATTGGAGCCCTCGCTGTGAATTGAATGCGAAGGCCGTCTTGGGGCCTCTGCCCGAAGAGTTCGAATCTAGGACCGTGATCAAGACCGATTGAGGTCCGAGGCATTCGCCTTTCTCCGGTGAATAACCTGCGTTCGGCGAATGCCATCGTCCCGCCCTCGTCCAGAACGCGCTGGCTCCGCTGAAGATCACGAGGCAGAGTCCCCAAGACCGCTCTTCTACGTCACCCAGACAGCTCGGAGAACATTCCCCCAACCCGTCCCTTCTGATGATTCAACGAGGTCGCAAGCGTCTCCAAGGACGTTATGGGTCCTCTGACATGTGGCCTCTGGAGGAGCCGCTACGACAGTCTCAGAAAACGATGTTGATCCGAGGCGACGGAAGCGGAAGCGAGCGCCACCCTTCGCATTCCCACTAGCGCGAGATGTTCACTGGCAGAGGACCCATGACGGCCTGCCAAGACGCTGGCCTCAGAGCGCCTTGTGCGGTCGCCGACGGACACTCCGAAGCGAGCTAGCCTTCGAGGCTCGGGAAGCGTTGCGGGTCGGTCTCGCGCATCAGGGCGTAGACGGCGTTGAAGATGTCTTCGCGGTTGGGTTTGGAGAAGTAGTCGCCGTCAGAGCCGTAGGCCGGTCGGTGGGGTTTGCCGGAGAGGGTTCGCGGTTGCGCGTCGAGCCAGGCAAAGGCTCCCTGATCCTCGAGCACTTTCTTCATCATGTAGCCGGTGGTTCCACCCGGTACATCCTCATCGACAAACACGACCCGGTTGGTCTTCCGGATCGAGTTGCCGATCTGGCCCTGCAGGTCGAAGGGCTGGAGTGTCTGAACGTCGATGACTTCCGTGTCGATCCCAACCTCCGACAGGAGATCAGCGGCCTCCAGAGCGATACGACAACAGGCGCCGTAGGTCACGACGGTCGCATCCACGCCCTTGCCGCAAGAACTCGGAAGCTCCCAGGGGCAGGGTCATCTCACCGATGTTGTCGGGGAGTCGCTCTTTGAGTCGATAGCCGTTCAAGACTTCGATGACCAGCCCCGGATCGTCCCCCTGCAACAGGGTGTTGTACATCCCCGCCGCCCGGGTCATATCGCGTGGTACGCAAACGTAGATGCCACGGATCAGATTCAAGATCCCCGAGATCAGCGAACCCGAGTGCCAGACGCCCTCGAGTCGATGTCCCCGGGTGCGGATCACGACCGGCGCCTTCTGACCGCCCATGGTGCGCCATCGCAGTGTGGCCAGATCATCAGACATGATCTGCAGGCAATAGAGGACGTAGTCGAGATACTGGATCTCCGCCAAGGGACGTAGACCCCTCAAGGCCATACCGATAGCCTGTCCCATGATCGTGGCTTCCCGAATCCCCGTATCCGCCACTCGCAGATCTCCGTACTTCTCCTGTAGACCCATGAACCCCTGATTGACGTCTCCGAGCTGTCCCACATCTTCGCCAAAAGCCATCAGATTGGGGTGCCGGGCAAGCGCCTCGTCGAAACACCGGTTGATGATCTCGTAGCCATTGACCATGCCTGAGTCAGGTCCATAGACCGCGGGTCTCACGGGCACCCGCAGAGCCGAGGCCTCCGATTCGCTGAACAGGTAGGAGCTGTATCTGCGGTCGTTCTTTGCCTGGCTGTCTTGTTGCCAGGCGACCAGATCCGAGATCGCCGGGTCCGACTCCCCTCGGACCTGAATCAGCGTTTCATGGACAGCGACCATCGACTCACGCCTCTGGGCATTCGGCCGCCGATCCAATCGATCGATGATCGGCTCGATTTCCTCTCGCGCCGACGATGCGGCCGCCACCCTGCCCAGCAGAGAGACCACCGTCTTCTTCTCATCATCGAGAGGCCGCCGAAAATTGTCCCATGCTCGTCGCTGCAGCTCTTGGACCAGCTCGCGATCCTCCTTCTCGATGTGCTCCAACTCTTCTTCGGAGACGATCTTTTCGCCGATCATCCACTGCCGCATGCGAACCAGGCAGTCGTGCTCCTTTTCCCATTCCAGACGCTCTACCGATTTGTAACGCTCGTGACTGCCGGAAGTGGAATGGCCTTGTGGTTGAGTCAGATCGGCGACATGAACGATGGCGGGGACGTGCTCACGCCGAACAATCTCCGAAGCATTCAGATAGGTCTCGCACAGGGCCGGATAGTCCCACCCGGCGACGGTGTACAGATCGTACCCCTCGCCCTCACCAGGAGAACGCTGGAACCCCCTCAGGATCGAGGAAAGATGTCCCCTTGTCAGGTGGTACTCACTGGGTACGGAGATCCCGTATCCGTCATCCCAGATCGACAGGAGCATCGGGGCCTTGAGCGCTCCGGCGGCATTGACGGACTCCCAGAAGATGCCTTCGGCGCAGCTGGCATCGCCAATGGTGCCCCAGGCGATCTCGTTGCCGTTGTTGGAGAATCCCACCAGGTGCTCGAGCTCGTCCAGCTCCCTGTACAGTCGAGAGGCATAGGCAAGCCCCACCAATCGGGGCATCTGTGCTCCAGTCGGGGACTGATCGGCGCAACTGTTGAACGAGTCCACCTGGCTTCGCCATTCCCCGTCCGAATCCAGCAGACGGCTGGCAAAATGAGAGTTCATTTGCCGGCCACCCGAGGAGGGTTCTCTTTCCACATCGGCGTCGGCGTAGAGCTGGGCGAAGTACTCGTCGATGCGCAACAACCCCAGCGCGAACATCAGAGTCTGATCGCGGTAGTAACCGGAACGAAAGTCGCCCTTGCGAAAAGCCCTCGCCAGAGCGACCTGCGCGACCTCCTTGCCGTCCCCGAAAATGCCGAATTTGGCCTTGCCCGTCAGCACCTCCCGACGACCGATGAGACTGGCCTCGCGGCTTTGAAAAGCGATGCGGTAGTCGCGCAGGATACTGTCCCGCGTGAATTGAAACGTCACTCGCTCCTGAGGTGGAATCGTATTCTCCGTCACCATTCTAGGGCTCGAAATCAGGTCGACCTGCGACCAGAGGAGGCGATTATCGTAGCACGCGGGGATCGGCGTCCCGGCGACCGCGAGGGCCCTGGAAACGCTATACTGCCGCTCATCCAAGAACGATCGACGTCATGGGAGACACGGAATGACGCTTCCCAAGTTCACCATCGGAATCGAGGAGGAGTACCAGGTCATCGACCCCGAGACCGGAGAGCTGACCTCGTATATCCAGGAATTCCTGGAGCAGGGACGGGTCGTCCTCGGGGACCAGATCAAGGCGGAGCTGCTGCAGTCCCAGGTCGAGGTGGGCAGTCAGATCTGTCAGAACATCCAGGAAGCCCGCGAGGAGGTCATCCGCCTCCGCAGTCATGTCTGCGACGCTGGCCGAGTCCAACGGTCTGCGAATGGTAGCGGCCAGTACCCATCCGCTCTCGAGTTGGAAGGTGCAGGATGTCACCGACAAGGACCGCTATCTCGATCACGTACAGAGGATGGCCGAGGTCGCCCGACGAATGCTCATCTTCGGCATGCACGTGCACGTCGGCATCGATGATCGCGACCTGATGATGGACGTGATGGATCAGGCCCGCTACTTTCTGCCACATCTCTTGGCTCTCTCGACCAGCTCTCCTTTCTGGCATGGTCGCGACACGGGACTGAAGTCCTACCGCTCGATCGTCTTCCAGGGCCTGCCGCGAACCGGACCTCCACCCTCCTTCCACTCCTGGGCCGAGCACCAGAGATTTATCGACGTACTGGTCAAGACCAACTCCATCGTAGATGCCACCCGCATCTGGTGGGATATTCGCCCGCATCCCAAGTTCCCCACCCTCGAGTTCCGGGTCTTCGACATCTGTACCAAAGTGGATGAGACCATTTGTCTGGCCGCGGTTACGGTGGCCATCGTCGGCAAGCTCATCCAACTGCGGCAAGAGAATCGTTCGTGGCGCCGCTATCGGCACCACCTCATCAGCGAAAACAAGTGGCGAGCGGTTCGCTATGGGATCGACGGTAAGCTGATCGACTTCGGTCTCGGCCGCGAGGTCCCGGCTCGCGACCTCATCAGTGAGCTCCTCGAGGTCCTGGACGATGTCGTGGACGAGCTCGGTGTGAGAGAGGAAGTCGATTACGTCAACACCATCCTGGCCGAAGGCACCAGCGCTGATCGGCAGCTGGCGGTGTATCGCGAAACGGAAGATCTCAAGGCGGTGGTGGATCACCTGGTGGAAGAGACCCGAGAGGGCCTCGATCTGGTGGACTAGGGCAGTCGAATCAAATCGCGATAGAGGTCAACGTAGGCCTCCACCTGCTTCTGCCAGGAGAAGTCCTGGGACATGCCGTTGTGGAGCAGACGCCGCCAGAGGTCGGACCTGGAGTAGGTCTCCAGCGCCTCTTCCAGCGCTCGCCTCAGACCGGCCGGAGTGAAGGGCTCGAAGAGGAAACCGGTCCCCTCCTTGGTGGCGGCATCAAAAGGCTGGACCGCATCCGCCAGCCCCCCGGTTCGCCGCACGACCGGTACCGCCCCGTAGCGCAGGCTGTACATCTGGTTCAGTCCGCAGGGCTCGTACAGCGACGGCATGAGATAGATGTCGCTGGCGGCTTCGATTCGATGCGCCAACTCGTTGTTGTATCCACGGTAGAAGAAGACCTTGTCGGGAAATCGCTCCTGCAGACGAAAGAAGAAGGCCTCGTATGGCTCGTCGCCTGATCCCAACACCACCAATCGGCAGGAACGACGATCGAGCAGATCCGGCAGCACCTCGGGCAGTAGATCGATGCCCTTCTGTTGCACAAGACGGGTGACCATGCCGATCAACGGCGTTCTGGGTGTCAGGGGAGAGAGATACCTCATGCAGCAGTGACCGTTTGTTCCGGGCTTTGCCGCTCAGATTGTCGAGGGTGTAGCGATGGGGCAACAGCTCGTCATGGGCGGGATCCCACTCCTGGTAGTCGACACCGTTGAGAATCCCCGCCAGACGGTCGGCCCGGCTCCGCAGTAACCCGTCCAAGCCCATACCGTAGGCCGGTGTCTGGATCTCTTTGGCGTGGGTGGGGCTGACGGTGGTGACCAGATCCACATTCAGGATCCCGGTCTCGAGCAGGTTGATCCGACCCGCCTCGAGATTCTCGCTCCCGAACATCAGCTCCTGGGACTGCAGCCCGATCTCCTCGAGCGCCGAGGATCCAAACACCCCTTGATACCCGATATTGTGGATCGTCAGCAGACAGCGACTGGATCGAAAAAGATCGTCCCAGAGATAGGTGCTCCGCAGATAGACCGGCAGCAACGAAGTGTGCCAATCGTTGCAGTGGAAAACCTCGGGTGACCAACCCATCCGCTGGCAGCACTCGATCGTGGCACGGCTCAAGAAGGCGAACCGAAGAATCTCATCTGGAGAATCGGTGTAAACCGTTGGGCGATCATAGAGCTCGGGACAATCGATGAGGTAGACCCGGACGGAAGTCCCCGGCAGGTAGGAGTAGAGACCGTTGAACCGTAGGGTCTTCCCACCAAGATCGAGAGGCACGTCCCGCAGAAACTCCACCTGCCCCGCTTCATGGCCGTCCCAATCGATGGAGCCGTAGGCCGGCATGAACAGCCGGACGTCGTGGCCGGCCAGCCCGAGGTATCGAGTCAGGGCCGCAGAGAAGTCCCCCAACCCTCCCACCTTGGCAAAGGGCCCCGCCTCCGAGGCCACCATACAGACGCGAAGAGGGTCTCGACTCAGGGGTTCTGCTCCAGAATGGCTCGCAGGAGAGCGATGTTGTTGCGATGTCCGGTCAGCCGAGCCGTGACTCGACCACGAATCGGGTACCCCAGAAGATACAGATCACCGATGATGTCCAGGATCTTGTGACGCACGAACTCATCCGGGAACCTCAGCTCGGTGTTGATGACGTTGTCCTCGCCGACCAGGATGCAGTTGTCCAAGCGCCCGCCGGAACCCAGACCCAACTCGTTCATCATCTTCAGATCCTTCATGAAGCCGAAGGTCCGGCAGGGTGCGATGACCGACTTGTAGGTGGCTGCATCCTCGAGGACGAACTCGTAGGACTGCTCGCCGATCGGCTGTGGATAGCGCAGGTGATAGGAGACACCGAAACCGTCATAGGGCTCGATCTTGAGCAGCTTCTGCTCACCATCACCCACTTCGTAGACCCGGTCGATGACGATTTCTCGGCGTGGCTCGTCCTGATCTTCAATCCCGGTTTCCTCCAGGGTTCGGCAGAACTCCACCGCCGACCCGTCGAGAACCGGGATCTCGCCATGCACTTTCACCAACAGATTGGTGATCCCGTACGCATGCAGAGCCGATAACAGGTGCTCCACGGTCTTGATACCTGCCGAATCACGTAGCAAGGTCGTGGCATAGTCGGTCTCGGCCACATTGCCGACGTAGGCCGGGATGTGGGTATTGGTGGGCAAGGTGACGAAATGAATGCCACTCCCCGGCGGCAATGGCTGAATGGCCATTCCCGTGCGGCTGCCTGAATGCAAACCCAGTCCATAAATGACTGTACTCTGGCGAATCGTCCTTTGGGGGACTTCACCGGTTTTGCAGCAAAGGCAACTCGGGTGCCGGTTCGAAGACGAAGTCGGAGTCGACCCGGGGCTTGGTCCGTTCCAACGAGCTGAGCAGTGACGAGTCCGTGACCACTGATTGCCTGTATTCCAGCGCCCCTTGGACCGACTCCACCACCTGGTTGTACGAAACGGGCTTCTCCACGTAGTCGAAGGCACCCATCTTGATGGCTTTGACGGCGGTGGAGGTCGTGCCGTGCCCCGACATCATGACCACGGCCGCGGCAGGATCCATCTCGCGGATGTCCTGGAGGGCCTCGAGACCATCCCTGTCGGGCAACCAGATATCCAAGAAAACGACGGCCGGTGACTTCTCGCGATACAACTGCACCGCCTCATCACCGCTCTGGGTGCAAACGGTTTCGAATCCTTCGTCGTTCAGCACGCTGGAGAGCGTGGTGAGAATCCCGGGCTCGTCATCGACAATCAGGACCAGCTCGCTCATGTAATCTCCCTCGTCGGGCGACTCGAGCCGCCCCTTTGCCGAGCCAGTATGGCATAAGATCAGCACCTGTCTCAGGAGGTCGAATATGGCGACTGTGCTGCTTCCGCCAACCCTGGCGATCCGCATCGAAGGTGAAGGTTCCTTGCGTGTCGACGGTGCCACCGCCGGCGAGGTCTTGCGAGCTCTCGAAAAGCGACAACCCAGCCTGCGCGGCTGGATTCTGGACGAGACCGGCAGCTTGCGCGAGCACGTGGCTCTGTTCGTCAACAGCCACAAAGTCTCCCTCGGCAGACCCGTCGATCCGGAGGATGAGCTCTATGTTGTACAAGCCATCTCTGGCGGTGCCGCCGGAGTCAGGATTCGAGCTCCTGGTCGGTACCAGGAAGGGTCTCTTCGTGCTGCAAGGCGATCGCGGTCGAGAAGCCCATGTCGCCAAGCGCCTTTTTGCCGGCCAGACAGTGGACTACGCCTGCTTCGATGGACGTTCGGGCACCTACTTCGCCGCGGTGACCCATGGCCAGTTCGGCCCCCATCTCTACACCAGTGAGTCTGTGAACGGTGAGTGGCAGGAATCGTCAGGCCTCGCATTTCCTGCCGACGCGGACGCCGCAGTAGAGAGAGTCTGGCTGGTGGAGCCTGGGGCCGCAGAGGGCGAGCTCTGGGCGGGAGTGGCACCTGCAGCTCTCTTCCACAGCACCGACCATGGCCAAACCTGGCAGCTGAATCAGAGTCTTTGGAATCATCCCACCAGACCCGAATGGGGACGTGGGTTGGGCGGCCAGGCCTTGCACTCCATCTGCCCGTGGCCCGGCGAACCACAGCGCCTGGCCGTAGGGATTTCTGCCGCCGGTGTCTGGCTGACCGAAGATGGTGGCAAGAGCTGGTTTCGAGGCTCCGAGGGACTGGTACCGCGATATCTGCCAGAGGAAGCGCGGCCGGAGACCCTGGCCCACTGTGTTCACAAAATGCTCCGAGCTCCCTTGCAGCCCGAGACCCTTTTCATGCAATTCCATGGCGGTGTCTACATCTCGGACAATGCCGGCCGATCCTGGAATGACATTGGCACCGATACCGGTCTGCCTGCCGATTTCGGATTTCCACTGGCTATCGACCCCGCGGATCCGAACCGCGCCTTCGTCATCCCGCTGGCGGCAGATGTGGACCGAGTGACGCCGGAGGGCAAGTTGCGCGTCTACGAGACTCGAGATCGCGGTTCCTCCTGGCAACCGCTCGCCTCGGGTCTGCCCCAGAAGAACGCCTACCTCACCGTACTGCGCCAAGCGTTCTGCCAAGACGGCCGCAGCCCCCTCGGCCTCTATTTCGGCACCCGATCCGGCGAGATCTTTGGCTCCGCCGACAGCGGCGCCACCTGGCTCACCCTGATGGACCGCCTCCCACCCATCCTCGCTGTCCAGACCGGGAAGAGCACCCACGACGTGACGGCTCTGTGACCTTGACTGGACGTCCCGGAATCTGCATTGCCAAGAACCTTGCGAGCGGTGCGAGCCTTGCCATGTCCATGAACCCGCGAAGGTTGTCCCCCAGCCCGCGGGCCGGCACAGGGGCACGGCCGCCGACAAACTAGCGATCGATATGGATATAGGAACGACGGCCGGCGCGGAGACCGGCCGCTGACAACTGCGTCAGGGATCAGGGCGCGGCCCAGTCGAAGGATTCCAGGTGCTCGCGGAGCTTGCGAGAGGTGGGGAATCGCTTGCGAATCAGACTGTGCTTGAGGCCGCAGCAGATGGTCTTGACCTCGGGCGGGTGGCGCGCGTAGTGCCGGCGACCGCCGAGAGCGTCGTAGAAGAGCCGAATGGCATCGATCATGTCCTCCTGGCGCTCCTGACGGGAAGCCCGCCCACGGTAGAAGAAATCGAAGACCCTGAGCTGAAATCTGATCCCCACTCGCCGAACCAGCACGTTGTCGGCGTGCAGGTCGCCGTGATACTCATGGGCACGGTGAATGCACTCCAGCCCTTCGACCAACGAGTAGAGCAGGTGCAGAGCTTCGTACGGCTGCATTCTCCGTCCCGGTTGACGAGCGACAAACTCGGAAATGCTTTCGCCTTCCACCAGCTCACTGATCAGGCAACTGACGGATACACCACGCACCGTCAGCGATTCGCTGTGGTGGTATTGGGCCACGATCGGGCACAGGCGCAGCTTCTCGAGCTTGCGGGCATAGCGGGCCGCCGTTCGATTTCCGGGATTCCGTTCCGGGTAGAAGAGCTTCGCCGCTCGATGGATCCGAGTCTGGCGCTCGCGAACACGATAGACCTCACCTTCCCAGCCTTCGCCAATCAGTTCCTCCACCACGTACTTGCCACCCAAGAGGCGACCTCTTTCGAGGTGGAGTCGTTCGATACTGGCGTGGGGAATCGTCATGGCTCACCAACTGGGGAGCAGATTGTCGCACATGTTGACAGGCGGATCGGGGCGTGCTCGCATAACCACGGGGATTTCGGAATTTGAGTTCGGCCGAGCGACCAAGAATCCTCCTGGGTAGGGGTCCGCGGGCCTGCGAGCGGATTCTTCAGGAGACCCTCACCAGGGAGCTCCGAGAGCTCGGAGTCGAGGTCCTGGAGAATCCCCTGTACCTCCTTGTGCCTTCCCACAGCTTGCGCAATCACACCCTGGAGCTCCTGGCGAGGCAGCGTCGCGGTATTGCCGGCGTCGGCTGCTTCACTCTCCGCGGTTTGGCCCGCGAGATCCTGGAGCGCTGTGGAGAGTCGCCACCCCACGGCAGCTGGATGCTTCCGGTTCTCGTCCGTCGAGCGGCGCAACAACACCCGCCACTGCGATCCTGTCTCGGTCATCTCCACGACGGCTATGCCAACCTGGTCAGCACGGTCTCAGATCTTCTCGAGGCAGGTCTCGAACCGGCGCATGCGTCCGCCTTCGACGAGGTCCTGGCCGAGGAGGGCCGACTGGTTGCCAGTGTGGCGGCGGTCCAACGAGCGCGAAGTCTGATTCAGGTCGCCACCCAGATCAAGGAAGAGATGGACGCATTGGGACTCGGCCACGCCTCGTCGCTGCTGCAGCGCGCGACCGAGCTCCTGCGTACCCAGCCGGACCTCGATCTCTCCAGCTCGGGCTTCCACATCTTCGGCTTCGCCGATGCCACCGGCGTGGCCACGGATCTGATCGAGGCAGTCCTGCGGCGCTTTGGCGGCACCGTCTATCTGGATCACGCACCTGATCCCACCGATCCGACGACGGAGGATCCGTCCTTCGAATTCAGTCGCCGGTTTGCCACCCGCCTGACAGATCTGGGACAACCCGGGCAGGAAGCGACAGCAGCGTCTGAGCCGCCGGAGATCGACCTGATCGCGGCATTGGGAGGCCAGGCGGAGGTCCGTGACATCGGGTGGAGGATTCGTCGACTGATCGACGATGGAGTCCAACCCGAACGGATCGGGATCGTGGCTCGACGCCTGGAGCCCTATCGATCGGCGCTGCGCACGCACTTGTCCCGCTTGGGTATTCCCTTCTCTGCGTTGAGCACGACTGGGCCGCTGCTGCCCCGAGGTCGTCGAATTCGAGCTCTGCTCGAGATCCTCAACCGACGCCAGCGGGTACGGCTGGAACGCTGGCTCGATGCCCGTACGGATGACGTGAGCGGCGTCCTGGACTTCGACCTGAGGCTGGCGATGTTCGGGCTGGGCGTCAGTCGCCTGGATGAATTGGCCGGACTGCACCTGGAGGAGATCCTGAGACGGGAGACCTACGCGCTTCCGGTCCGCCTCGGATTCTCCGGTGACTCCGATGAGGCCGGGGTTCGTCTGCCACGACGTCGTGTGCGCACCGCAGACTTGCGCCGGACTCGAGATCAGGCCGCCGACATCTGTCAGCTCTTCGAGACCTGGGAGGGCCGCCAAACCTGGCCCGCACACCGCGAGCACTTCGATCGGCTTCTGTCGCTCCTGGGATGGTCCGCACCCGACCCGACGCTGACTGACGTCCAGAATTCCATCGATCAGCTGGCTCGGGGGGTTCCCGGGGGCCTGGAGCTCGGACTCGATGAGTTTGCCCAGGTGCTCTCGGACACTCTGGGAGGCCTGGGCTCGGAACGCCTGGGCGGCCTCGGCGGGGGTGTACAGATTCTCGATGTCACCGAAGCCCGGGGCCGGACCTTCGAGTCCCTGTTTCTCCTCGGAATGAACAAAGGGATCTTCCCCCGCACCATCCGCGAGGACCCGGCGCTCCCCGACAGCCTCCGGCGGGTCCTCGGTCGAGAAGGTCACGGTGTGCTGCCGGATCTACCCCTCAAACGCGCTGGATTCGCCGAAGAGCGATTCCTGTTCGCCCAACTCTGCGCCGCCAGTCCTCATCTGACGCTCTCCTGGCAGGTGGCTGACGACGACAATCGCGAGGTCACCACCTCCCCACTCGTTGAGAGACTCCTATGGACCCGAGATCCCACTCGCGTCTCCTCGCCCCAGACCCTGAGCCCGGCTGCCGATTCCGACTCACATCCACGCACCGCCTTCGAGAGTGCGATTCGGGCGGCCCTCGGAGGTTCGACTCGACAGATCAAGGCGGCCCTGGCCGCTGCCCAACCTGTCGATCTCTCCATCTCGCCCAAAGTCCTGGCCGAGTCCCGGCTGGGTGTCGCCGCCGAGTTCGATCGCCCAGCCGGTGAAGACAGTCGACTGGGGCCCTACTTCGGTTTCGTCGGCATGGCCACGGATCCCGCCGAACCCCGTCTGGCCCACAGACTCTACGTCACGACCCTGGAGCGGTTGGCAGCCTGTCCGTGGCAGACCTTTCTCGAGCGATTGCTGCGTCTCGAGGCACTGCCCGACCCCGTCGAGGTTCTTCCGGGTTTGGATCCCATTCTGATCGGCCAACTCGTCCACCGCGTATTGGAGCGGCTGGTCGAAGAGCGCATCCAGGAACCTCCCGCAACCCTCGAAGAGGCTCGAGCGGCTGACCCACTCGAGATTCCCTGGCCAGAGCAAGGGGCTCTCCAGCGCATCGTTCGTCGCGAGGCGACCGCCATATCTCGGGCGCAAGGGATTGCCTGGGAGGGCTTCGCCGATGTCCTGGCACAGGTAGCGTTGCCCTTTCTCGATCAAGCTCGGGCCCACCTTTGGGAAGACCCGGAGGTGATGGGGCCGGTGGCTGTAGAAATGGAGGGCTCGCTTTCTGTCGCCGCCGGGCCCACCGATCGCCTGGTGCATTTCAAGGTCGACCGCGTCGACAACTCTGCGGGCAGACTGCTCCTCAGTGACTACAAAACCGGTCGGCGGGGTGTTTCGGATGCCAAAACCGCCAAGACCCGGGACAAGCATCTCGTTGCCGAGATTCGAAAAGGCCGCCTGCTGCAGGCCGCGGCCTACGCCCGTGCTGCGGGCAGCACTGGGGACCTGGGCCAATACGTCTTCGTCCACCCGGTCTTCGCGGGCCCCGAGGATGCGCGAATCGTCACAGTCACTGCCGACAACGAGGGAGCGCAGAACGCCCTCGTGGGCGCCGTCGACACGCTCATCGCCGCCTGGTTCTCTGGGTGCTTCTTCCCGCGCCTCATCGAGCCCGACATGGACAAAGAACCCGCCGCCTGTGACTACTGCGGTGTGGCGGAGGCGTGCCTCCGTGGCGATTCCGGCGCCCGCGGCCGACTGCGAGACTGGACCGCCGGCCGCCGACCGGAAACCCAACAGGAAAAGTCCTTTCTCGATGCCTGGCTTCTGGCCTCGGCCAAGGAACCGCAGCCATGACCTACCGTCCGGCCCTTGTCGATGACGAGTCGGCGCGACGCTTGGCGCAAACCGAGTTCGATCACCCCGTGGCGGTAGAGGCGGGCGCCGGTACCGGCAAGACCACGGTGCTGGTGGCTCGAATCCTCGCCTGGTGCCTCGGCCACGGCTGGAACCCAGCAAGAGACGAGCTGTTGGCAGACGGAACCCAGAATCCCTCGGACGACGAAATCGCTTCGCATGTGTTGGATGGGCTACTGGCGATCACCTTTACCGAGGCGGCAGCGGCCCAGATGACACGGCGGGTTGCGGAGGCCCTCGTCAGTCTTGCCGCCGACCCCGCCATCGAAGTGACCGGTTTCCACAAAGACCAGCTGCCAGCGGTCGACCCGCTCGGTCCTCGAACAGCGTGCCAGGGCTCTGACCGGTGCGCTGGACCACCTCGCGATCCGCACCATCCATTCCCACTGTTGGCATCTCCTCGCCACCTATCCCATGGCCATCGGGCTGTCACCCGATCTGCAGATCGATGCCGATGGCCGACAGTTGGAGGAGTTGGTTCGAGAGATTGTCGAGACCGCGACCAAGAAGGCCTATGCCGGCCCGGCCGATCACCCTCTTCATCGACTCGCCATCCGCGGTGTCGACCCCAGGGCCGTGGCCGCGGCCATCGTCAAGCTGATCAGCGATGGCTTTCCCGCCGCCGCACTAGAAGGCGACCCTCTCTCCCAGAAGCGCCGCTCAGCGATCAGAAAAGGCCTTCTAGACACCGTGAGTGTGGTGCAGGGATTGACCGCCCCACTCACATCCCAGAATCGGGCCAAGAAAGACCTCGAAACAGCGGCAGCCGTCGAAGAGACTCTCGCATGGCTGAACGAGACTCCGACCGAGCCCGACTTCGAGAGCTTGGCGCGACTTCTCGACCAGCTGCGAGAGATCTGGGCGGAGGATCGCCTCAAGAGGCTCGGGCAGTGGTCACGAGGCGAGTTCACCCAGACAGTGACTCGACTCGTTGGAGACGGGTGCCGGCAGCTGGCCCGTGCTGCCGGCAAGTTGGCCAGGCAGTTGACGCTCTACCGTCATCTCGATGTCGACGTGCTCGACGCGGCGCGTCGGGCCCTCCAGCCGCTGATCGCGACAACCGAGGAGGAGCTCCGAGCCCGGGGAGTGGTCACCTATAGCTCGCTGATGACGGAAGCCTGGAAGCTCCTGAGCGAACATCCGCCCGTCTTGAGCAGCGAGCGTCGCCGGCTCCGTCAACTGCTGGTCGACGAGTTTCAGGATACCGATCGGCTGCAGTGCGACCTGGTCCGATTCCTGGCCCTGGGAGGTGAAGAGTCGACAAGACCGGGTCTTTTCGTCGTCGGAGATCCGAAGCAGTCCATCTACGGTTGGCGTGATGCGGATCTCGAGGCCTACGAGAACTTTCTCGAGGATCTGCAGGCGGCCAGGGGCGTCTGCGTGGCCTTGAATCGCAATTTCCGCTCGGTACCGCCCGTCCTCGAGGAGGTCGATCGCGCCATCTCACCGGTCATGAGCGCCGAGCCCGGCCTCCAGCCGGAATTCGCCGGCCTGGTGGCGAGCGACGATCATGCCTCCGACAGCGGCTTTCGCAAGGCCGGTCGCGCAGCTGTCGAGTACTGGGTCGCCTGGGGCGAGGCGGGCCCGAGGACCCGTGCCGACGATGCCGCTCGTCTGGAGGCCGAAGCCATCGCCGCCGATATCCGTCGAGCTTCACGACCAGGAAGGGGTACCATGGAACGAGTTCGGGCTGCTGCTGCGAAGCACCTCCCGTCTCGAGACCTACCTCGAGTCGTTTCGCCGCGCCCGGATTCCCTTCGTGGTCACCAGCGACAAGCACTATTTTCGCCGGCGGGAGATTATCGAAGCCGCGGCTCTTGTGCGGACCGTTCTCGTCCCAGTCGACCACCTGGGTCTGGTGACGTTTCTGAGATCCGCCACGGTCGGCGTACCGGATGCGGCCCTCCTGCCACTCTGGCAGAACCGATTTCCGGAGCTCGTCACCCGCCTGAGCGGCCCCGAGTCACCCGAGCTCGAAACGCTTCGCAAGACCGTCCGAAAGGTCGCCACGGATCTGCCAGCCGACATTCCGGGCCTCGATGACATCCGGGGTTGGGAATCCAGCGCCATCGCGGCGCTCGAGAATCTCGCCTATCTTCGTCAGGCCTTCGACACCGAGCCGTCTGATCGATTCATCAACCAGCTGCGAGAGAGGTTTCTCTTCGATGTCACCGAGTCGGCCCGGCATCTGGGAATCTACCGCCTGGCCAATCTCGATCGTTTCTTTCGCGAGCTGGAGAGGGCTCTCGAAGAGCAAGGCGGCGATATCCAGGGTGTGCTGAGGGCTTTGAGACGCAGCGTGACAGAGGCCGAGGAAGCGGACAAGCCCTACCCGAAGGTGCCACCGAAGAAGCTGTCCAGGTGATGACCATCCATGGTGCCAAGGGCTTGGAGTTCGGCCACGTCTATCTTCCCCAGTTGCACGCCAAAGGAAGAAGAAACCAGCGACCACCCGTAGAGGCCGACCGGCGCTGGCTTCCTGGGCTGGAGGCGGAATATGTTCTCTTTGGCAGCCCTTCCCCGGGGTTCCACCGGGTCGAAGAAAGACAAAGCGAGGTCGAGCGAACGGAGCAAGTCCGCACCTTGTATGTCGCCATGACCCGGGCCAGGAGCCGCCTCGTTCTGCTGGGAAACTGGCCAGCCGTACCGGGCCCGGTGGCACCCGACAAGCGAGCGACCTACCTCGACCTGCTGCGCAGCCGTGCGATGTTGCCGGAGTCGCTCGAGGAGCTGCATGCGTCCTGCGGCGGCGAGGGAGGGTCCGGCGCCGATGTCGGTGGCGTGCGCTGGCGATTCCTCGATCTCGGATCGCCAGCTGCCAGTCGCCGCGGCAGGAAGAGCGGGGTATCGGGACTGCCGACCCTCAAAATCGTCGAACAACAGGCCGCACGGCTCGCCGCCCTCCGAGGGCCGGCCGCCGACCGGATGCACCGACGCTTCTCCGGCGCAGCCTCGGCTGAAGCTGCAGAGCGCCTGGCCCGATTGGCAAGCGACGAGATCCCACACGCGGATCTGCCGCGGCCAGGGATATCGCGCTGCCGGTCGGCACCGCTTTTCACCGCATGATGGAGACGTGGCACCTGACGACAGATCCGGCGACGGAGCTGGCGCGCCAGCGGGAAATCCAGCACCGGTGGCTGAGATCCTCCGTGGCGTTCGAGCAGGTCGCCTGGGGCGCTCGACCGATTCGATCTTCTCCTGGATCGGTTTCGTCAGGGACAGTTCATGGATCGGTTTACTGCCATGGCCGGAAACACGCTGGCCCGCGAGGTATCCATCCTGGTACCTCCCCTCGATCCCGACTCGGGGCCCGTCGGGTTCATCACCGGCTTCATCGACCTTCTCTACCGGCACCCGGAATCCGGCAAGTGGATCATCGTCGACTACAAGACCGATCGGGTGGAAGAACGGGCAGACATCGAGGAACGAGCCGAGGCCTATTGCTCTACAGGAAGCCGTCTACTCCCAGGCCATTCAAGAATCTCTCAATCTCGAACAACCACCGACCGCACAGCTTTGGTTCATCTGGCCCGACGTCCTGTGGGAGGATCCCGCCGCACCATGACGCAACTCGAAGACCTTCAGACCCCGGCTCTGGTCGTCGATCTCGACAAGCTGGAAGCCAACATCGCGACGATGGCCGAGAAGACCCGACGCCTCGGGGTCTCGCTGCGGCCCCACATCAAGACCCACAAGTGCATCGAGATCGCTCAGATGCAGCAGGCCGCCGGCTGCCGGGGATTGACCGTCTCCACCCTCTACGAAGCCAGGGTCTTCGCGGACCACGGATTCGACGATCTGACCTGGGCCTTCCCGCTGATTCTCAACCGGATGCCCGAAGTGCGAGAGCTCGCCGAGCGCCTGACCTTGCGCCTGCTGGTGGATTCGGCAGCCGCCATCGACGCTCTCGAGGCACAGAGGTTTCCATTCCATATCTGGCTCAAGGTGGACTGCGGCTATCACCGAGCTGGTGTCGACCCCGCCGGCTCTCTGGCTCTCGAGCTGGCCGAACGGCTGGCCGAATCGGACCTATTGCGGTTCGATGGCCTTCTCACCCACTCCGGACACGCTTACAAAGCGGATTCGTTGGTGAGTCTGAGAGCCGTCGCGGAGCAGGAGCGTCGGGTGATGAGCCACTTCGCCTCTGAGCTGCGCGATCGGAACCTCGTCGTTCCGGCCGTGTCGGTGGGCTCGACTCCAGCCATGTCCGTGGTGGAAGATCTGCAAGGCATCGATGAAGCGCGGCCCGGTAACTACGTCTTCTACGACCGGATGCAGGCAGATCTGGGGGCCTGTCAGGTGCCGGATTGTGCCGTGACCGTGCTGGCGAGCGTCGTCTCGTCACAACCGGGTGCCGATCACTGCGTCGTCGATGCGGGAGCTCTCAGCATGTCCAAAGATGCGGCAAGCCCGATCGATGGCGTGGAATCCATGGGAGAGATCTTCCGTGACTACGAGCTCGGGGCTCTGAGCGAGAGCGCTGCATCTCGGAGCTCTGTCCCAGGAACACGGAATCCTCTCGTGCAATCTTCCTGTGGGCCAGCGAGTGCGGATCCTCCCCAATCACTCTTGCCTGACCGTGGCTTGTTTCGATGAGTGCGCGGTCGTCCGCGGCGACCGGGTCGTGGATCGATGGAAGATCTGGAGCGGTCGCTAGTCGAGATACCCCAGGGCTCGCAGGGCCTCGGTATCCTCTTCACTGAGTGACGGTGGCGGCAAATCGTCCGAGAGCACCAATCCCTTCTGCACTCGGCTAAGCCATTCCTTCAGCGGTGCGGAGATCTCGCTATCCGGCGCCACCAGGGTCTCCAACTCCCCTGGGTCGCGAGCCAGATCGAATTCCCGTCGTCTGTCGCCCTTGAGGCGAAAGATCTCTTTCTTCATGCCTGCAAGTCGCCCCACCTCCAGGAGTCCCTTTTGCCGCAGCTGCTCCTTGCCCTCATAGGGCCGCACCGCGCCCTTGTGGGTTTCGTAGTGGGTGATTCGGTCCATGGGGCTCGGCACGTCGCCGGCCAGCACCGGAGCCCAATCGAATCCCTGGAAGAAGCTCGGGACCTCGAAACCCAGCAGACCCATGACCGTCGGTGCGATGTCGGTGATCAAGGCGGGTGCGTTCTCGACCGCGGGCTCCACCCGTCCCTCGAAAACCACACCCAATGGAATCTTCAGGTTGGGCTCGAAGAGATTGCGTCCGTGGCCCCAGTAGTCGTGCTCTCCCAGGCTTTCACCATGATCGGAAAGGAAGACCACGAGAGTATCCTCCAGGGACACCAGATTCCCCAGCACTTTCGAGGAATCGACCGATCTGATCGTCCACGTAGGCGATTTCGGAATCGTAGCGATAGCTCTTGGACTTCAGGTCGCCTTCGGGTGCCGGCCCGATCTGCTCGAGGAAGTCTTCCTGCAGGACATAGGGCGAATGTGGCTCCACGTAATGCACCCAAAGAAGGAATGGGCGCTTGCCCTCATTCTCGATATGACTGGACAGCCAGGCCAGAGACTCCTCGTTGAGATCCTCTGCCCGCGCTTCGCGGGTCCAGACTCCCATCCACCGCGATTGGGTCAGAATCGCCTGATAGGTGTCGAAATGATCGTTCATCTTCCAGAGACTCTTGCGCAGGGTCCAGCTGCCCACGAAGGCCGCAGTCCTGTAGCCCTGCCGACGCAGCGCTCGTGGCAATGACGGAGTGTCGGGACGTACACCGAGGCCATTCCGGGTCGAGCCGTGCTCGTGGGGCGGCATGGAGATGAGCATGGAGGCCAGGGCGGGGGCGGTCAAAGGCTCGACCGTCCGGGCTTCGGTGTAGCGCACGCCCCGCTCCAGCAGGCGATCCAGATTCGGCGAAGTCCGGCGATCGTAGCCGTAGCCGGACATACGGTCACTTCGCAAGGTGTCCACGGAGAGGATCAATACGTTTGCCGGCCGCTCGGCCGCGCTCAGCGACACCGGCAGGCAGACCACCATGGTCAACGCCCGAATCATCCACCGTACTTTCGGAAACCAAACACCCATAACCGGGGAAACTTACCAAAAACCGGTCAGCGCGGTACGGTAACCACCGTGCGTCACCGTGGATGGGCACTCCTCGTCAAGTTGGTCATCGTCGTCGCGACGCTCGTCTTGGCCTGGCGTCTCCTGCAGGAGATCGGATGGTCCGAGCTGCAGCAGCGCGTCGCTTCGGCAGAGCTTCCTCTCCTACTGGCTGCGAGCCTCCTCCTGGTGAGTCGTGGGGTCCTCCTGTATCTCCGCTGGGCGCAATGCCTTGCGCTCCTCGGCCAGGTCTTCTCAGGCTCCTATGTCCTGGTGACCCACCTGGCGGCGATTCTCGTCAATCACCTGACGCCTACCGCACGGCTGCTGGGCGGAGTGATGCGAGCCCGATACTTCAGTCGGCGGTATCCAGTGCCCTTCACCGACGCTTACGGAACCGTCCTCCTGGATCAGACGTCTCACCAGATCGTTCAAGGGCTGCTGACATGGTTGGCTCTCGCAGGGTTGGCTTGGGTCGCCAACGCCAAACTGATCGCGATCGCCCTCCTGACGGGTCTGCCGACTCTCCTCTTCGCCCTGCTTGTTTTGGCGGCGGAGTCACAGATCCCTGATCGATTCTCTTCCAGCCCAGTGGGTCCGGCTGGCCATCGCCCGCAAGACCCGAGGACTTGGGGCCGTGGTGACCCGCACCAGACGCATCGCGGATCTCTTCCGTCGCGGCTTCACAGATCTGAGACTCCAGGTGCGCCTGGCCGGTCTCGGGGTGGCCATTCTGGCGGTCAGCGCGGGCGCCCAGTGGTTGGTGTTCCGAAGCCTCGGGTACCCCGTCGGGTTCGTACCGGTGATCGTGGGGGTCACGGTCGGCGTCGCGGCAGGAGTCGTCACCGGCACACCGGGTGGCATTGCCACCACCGAGGCGGCGATGATCGCGAGCTTTGTCGCCCTGGGTGTAACAGAGGTCGAGGCCGCCGCGGCCACACTCCTCTTCCGCGGCCTCCACTACCTCGTGGTACTTGTCCTGGGTTTGCCGGCGCTGCTGTACTGCGAATCGTGGAGAGCCAGGCCGCCTAGATCTGGAGGTCAGCCCGTCGCAACAGATGATCCAGATGGCGGCATGCCTGTGTTCGAATCTCGGCCAGATTCAATCGAGTGAGCTCACCGTCCTGAACGAGAAGCTCGCCTGCCACCAGAACGTGGCTCACTGAGGCCCGCGAGCCACCATAGGCGATGAGATCGTGAGGATCCACTGCGGCACCGGCCACGAACTCGGGCCGATCGGCGGACAAGACCACCAGGTCCGCCGCCTTGCCCGCCTCGACACTCCCCACTTGTCGGCCCAGACCGACAGCATCAGCTCCTTCACTGGTAGCCAGGCGGAGCGCATCGAGTACCGTTGAAGGAGCCCGGGCCGTTCTTGACCTGCTGCAGCAGAGCCGCCAGCCGCAGCTCTTCGAAGGGATCGAGATCGTTGTTGCAGGCCGCGCCGTCGGCACCGATACCCACCGGTACCCCGGCACTCCTGATCTTGACCACGTTGGCAATCCCCGAACCCAGCTTGAGATTGGCACTGGGACAATGCACGACACTGAATCGTTCTCCACGCACGCGCGTCAGGTGCGCATCGTTCAACCACACCCCGTGGGCGATACGCAGATCGGAGCTGAGAATTCCATAGTCATCGAAATAGCGGATCTCGTCTCGGCCTCCCTTGAGGGCCTGCACCGTGACGGTCTCTTCCTCTTGCTCCAGGGCATGGGTGTGTACGGGCCAACCGCGCTGCGAGGACAACTCCTGAATACCGGTCCACAGCGCGTCCGAGCAACTGAGAATGAAACGCGGGTTCAGGAGATACCGCAACCGACCGTCGCCCGAGCTCTCGAAATCCGTTCCCAGTGCCACTGTTTCGGCCAGTGCGATCGTCGGTGTCTTGTCGAAGGGCCGAGGGGAGCTCCTCACCCTCGTCCATCAGACACATTCCCGCCAGGGCTCGCAGGCCGGAGTCATCAATGGCTTTTAGCAGTCCCTTGGCACCAGGACCGATGCCGATATCCTGAATCGTGGTCGTGCCACCAAGAAGACACTCGGCGGCGCCCAGTAGGCTGCACCAGTAGGCCGACTCGTCGTCGTGCGCGGCTTCCAGGGGCCAGATACGCTCCTTCAACCACGGCAGCAGGCGTCGACCCTCTGCCAGTCCGCGAAAGAAGGTCTGCCCCAGATGCAAATGGCCCTGGACGAGACCGGGCAACACCCAGCAATCGCGAACGTCCAGAACCGCTCCACCCACCGGCGGATCAAGATCCTCACCCATCGCTTTGATCCGTCCGCCCTCCACCCACACATCGGTCCCTGGCAAAATCGAAGCCTGTGCGTCCATGGTGAGGACTGTGCCACCGCGCAGGAGCAGACTTTCTTCGGAGGATTCAACCACGGTCTTTGTCCCTCTGGATCTGACATCCGGATTGTACAGGTGCAGGAACGATAAATGCTCCCTCTGGTCTGCGAAAGGTGGGCTCACACGAGGACCTGTTCTAGAATTGTCTCTCGCTCGCAAACCGGCGATCGAATCAGGTGGGCCCACCCCAACTCGGCGGGCACGTCCAGATGCCGTTTGTGAGAGGGGAAGAAAGAGGCCCGAAAATGTCCCGACTCGGAATGACCCTGGCAGAGATTCGATCCTTTATCGGCGAGGGTGAGATCGTCGGTTCTCCCGACTTCCTCTGCCGGTCGGTGGCCTCCTTGGACAAGGCGCAGAAGGATCAACTCTCGTTCGTCAAGGACCGGCGATACTTCGACCAGGCACACGAGACCGGAGCTGGCGCTCTTCTCGTACCCGAATTCATCGACGGCTTCGAGGGCCACCAGCTGGTGGTCACCGACTCCCATCGGGCCTTCGGACAGCTCCTCGCCAAGATCGCGCTCGAGAAGCGCCATCAGTCCGCGGGCGTTCACCCGGGAGCCCAGGTGGACGAATCGGCCAACGATCGGCGTCGATGTCACCATCGGCATCGGAGCTGTCGTCCGTGAAGGGGCCACGATCGGGGACCGCAGCGTTCTCTACGCCAATTCCTATGTCGGCCAGCGATCGGTTCTCGGCGCCGATACGGTCCTCTACCCCAATGTGCTGATTCTCGAAGATGTCACCCTCGGCGATCGCGTCCTGATCCATGGCGGCACCGTCGTGGGTTCGGATGGCTACGGTTTCGTCCAACATGAGGGCCAACACCTCAAGATCCCACAGGTCGGAGCCGTGGTGATCGGTGACGACGTCGAGATCGGCGCCCTGACGACCATCGACCGAGCCACCCTCGATGCAACCGTCATCGGCAACGGCACCAAGATCGGCGACCTCTGTCACATCGCCCACAACTGCCAGATCGGTGAGAATGTCCTGGTGCTGCCAACCGTAGCCATTTCCGGATCTGTCACCGTGGGAGATGGCGCCATTTTCGCCGGCCGTTCAGGTTGCGCCGACAACTTGCACATCGGCGAGGGCGCGGTTCTGGGCGGTACCTCGGTGGCCTTCAAGGACGTGCCAGCAGGCGCCCAGATGTGGGGCAACCCGGCCCGGGACAAGATGCAGGAGATGCGAATCCAGGCAGCCATGCGCCGACTACCCGAGATGCAGCGAGAGCTGCGAGCCGTCAAGAAAAAGGTGGGACTATGAGCCAAAACCTGAAAACGGTGATTGTCGGCGACGGGAAGCTATATCCCGACACGGACGATCCACAACGACGACTTCGTTCCCAATGAGCTCTATCTCGACTATGGCGAGCCGCTGGATCCGTCCAACAACGACAATGTGGTGATGAAGTTCGAGGACATCACCAACATCGTCGAGCGGCGCTACGTCACCGATGATCTGGTGGCCTCGGACATCGCGACTTTTTCGGCCGAGCACGCGCTTCAGTCTTCGGGTATCGACAAGGAGACACTCGACTACATCATCGTGGCCCACAACTTCGGTGATGTGCAGGCCGACAACAAGACGGTCCGACTTCGTCCCCAGCCTGGCCGCCAGGGTCAAGCTGAAGCTGGAGATCGAGAACCCCAGTTGTGTCGCCTACGATCTGCCCTTCGGCTGTCCCGGGTGGCTCCAGGGGGTCATCCAGGCCGACTACTATCTGAAGTCCGGGGATGCCAAGAGGGCCATGGTCATCGGCGCGGAGACGCTGTCGCGGGTGTCAGACCCCCACGACCGGGACAGCCTGCTCTACTCCGATGGCGCCGGATGCGCCATTCTGGAGGCCCGAGAGAGCTCCAAGCCCGTCGGCATCCTCTCTCACGCGGCCCGGTCCGACACGCTGGCCCATGCCAAGCTGATGTGGATGGGGAGCTCCTACAACCCCGATTTCAAGGACGGCACCCTGTTTCTCAAGATGATGGGACGCAAGCTCTACGAGTACGCGGTGACCACGGTGCCGTCTCTGGTCCGCGAGAGTCTGGAGAAAGCCCAGCTGGCCTTGACGGATGTGCAGAAGGTGCTCATGCACCAGGCCAACGCCAGGATGAACGGCATGATCCTCAAACGGATGTTCGCCCAAGACGGCATCAAGGAAATCCCCAACGGCATCATGCCCATGACCATCTCCTTCCTGGGCAACAGCTCGGTAGCCACCATCCCGACGATCCTCGATCTGATCGTGCGTGGACAGCTCGACGACCAGGAGCTCAAGACCGACGACATCGTCATCTTCGCCGCTGTCGGCGCCGGAATGAACATCAATTCGATGGTCTATCGCTGGCCATAGGAGCTTACACGACTCGAATCGAATCCGCTATGCAAGCCGACAACTGGCTGATCTACGGCGCCTATGGCTACACCGGGGAGTTGATCGCTCGAGAGGCGGTGCGGCGAGGACTGCAGCCCATACTTGCAGGAAGGCGCGCCGAGCCTACCGAGATCCTGGCGCAGGAACTGAGTCTGCCCCATCGAGTCTTCGACCTGGGCGACGAAGAAACGTTACACACATCCCTGTCCGGTGTAGCGGCTGTTCTCCACTGTGCCGGGCCCTTCGTCCGTACCAGTCGACCGATGGTCGAGGCCTGTCTTCACGCGGGCTGTCATTATCTCGACATCACTGGCGAGATCGGAGTCTTCGAGTCCATCTTCCGCCGCGACTCCAAGGCACGGGATGCCGGTGTCGTTCTCCTGCCTGGAGTGGGTCTAGACGTCGTCCCCACGGACTGTCTCGCCGCCTACCTGAGCTCGCAGCTACCCGACGCGACGCATCTCGAGTTGGCGCTGCACTCAGAAAAGGGCGGCGCCAGCCGCGGGACTCTGAGCACCATGATCGAAGGGATCCCCCACATCGGGGCGGAGAGGATCGATGGCATCATCGTCCCGCGACCGCCGGCTTTCGACACTCGCGAGATCGAGTTCTCGCATGGACCGCGTTGGACCATGACGATCCCCTGGGGAGACCTCGCCACCGCCTATCGGACGACCGGCATTCCCAACATCCGGGTCTACATGGGCTCCTCGCGGCGACAGATCGCCAGGCTGCGTCGCATCACTCCACTGCTGCCTCTGCTTGGCACCAAGCCGATCAAGAAGACGCTCCAATGGTGGATCCGGCAGCGGGTCACAGGACCTTCCGAAGAGACCCGAGACACGGCTCGCTCGCACTTCTGGGGATCTGTCCGCCACGGCGCCGGTGACTCCCATTCAGCCATCCTGGAGGCCCCTGAGGGCTACAAATTGACTGCCATGACCGCGGTCGAGAGCGTCATGCGGGTGATGGATGGCGAAGTCGAGCCCGGCGCCTGGACCCCTGCCGGGGCGTTGGGCTCGGAGTTCATCAAGACGTTCGAAGGAGTCTCGGCAAGCTGGTAGGCGCCTACTCGAACTCCACCTGCAGGGTCTCGATCGGTTTCTTGCCTCGAAAACGCAGGACCGCGACAATCGCCTCACCCATCAGCCAGAACGCCAGCACCAGAAGCACCAGCCCCACGAGAAACAGGACGCTGCCCCCCTCGTCCCACTGGGCGTAGAAGTCTCTCAGATTGGAGAACATGGCGAGGATCGTGGAGACTGCCATGAACACCATCGGTACGGCCGTGTACCAGGGGTTCCTGACCCCGCTGATACAGATAGAGACTGACCGCCAGCAGCGCCAGTCCCGCCAAGAGTTGGTTGGTCGTCCCGAACAGCCTCCAGAGTGCCAGTCCCGCCGGTTTGCCGCCGATCTTGTAGAAGGCGAAGAAGGCGATCACGAGAACCGCCAGCGTCGAGCTGACGAAGCGGTTGTCCAGGATCTTCAGCCGCAGCGTTTCACCCATCTCGGATATGTTGAATCGGAGCAGCCGGGTCGCCGAATCGAGGGTGGTCAGCGCAAACGAGACGACGACGACCGCGATAAAGGCCGTGGCGACCTTGTGGCTGACAAACCCGAGCTTCTCGATGAACTGGGCTGCGCCGGTGATGAAGACCCCGACCTGCTGCCCCAGGGATTGCATCGATCCCCAATCGTGATAGTTCTGGGCCCAGACCTCGGATGCCGAATACCCCCCAGTTCCGAGCACTCCTGCGGTACACGCCAAGACCGCCAGCAGGCCCAACAGAGACTCACCCAACATACCCCCATAGCCGATGAAGCGCGCGTCGGTCTCCTTGTCGATCTGTTTGGCCGTGGTCCCCGAAGCCACCAGGGAGTGGAAACCGCTGGCCGCGCCGCAGGCGATGATGATGAAGACAAAGGGATAGAAGCTGGGAGCCCCTTCCGGGTTGGCGCGAAAGACCGGCGCCGCAAAGTCCGGCCGCCAGACGAAGATTCCCAGATAGCTCAGGGCCAACCCGAGGTAGAGCATCAGCGAATTGAGAAAATCTCGGGCCTGCAGCAGGCTCCAGACGGGCAGGACAGAGGCGACGAACGAGTAGATCAAGAGAATGACGATCCAGATCGACTGCCCAGGCCAACTCGCTCGGTCCATCCAGAGTAGCGGCCATCTCCACCCCGCCCCAGACCGCCAGCATCATCAGCACAAAACCCACCACCGTCGCGGGTCCAAGCGGAAACTTCCTCTTGTACAGGAGATAGCCCATCGCCATCGCAATGACGATAAGGGCTGCGGACGGAAACACCGCAGTCGGGAAAGACGACGGATCGGCCATGGGCTCACTGGGATCCCATTTCTCGGAGATCGAGAACATCACCGCGATGACATAGACGAACACACCCATGGCCAGGGCGACACCGAAGAATATGATCAGGTGAAACAGTGTCTTGGCCCGGGCGCCGATGATGCCCTCGGTGACCTTGCCGATGGACATACCCTTGGCCCGCATACTGACCACCAGCGACCCGAAGTCGTGCACGCAACCGACAAAGATCGCGCCGATGACCACCCACAGCATGGCCGGCAGCCAGCCCCAGATGACCGCTACGGCCGGTCCCAGCATGGGCGACAGCCCGTGATCGACGCCCAGTGGTGACCGAAGAGGACGAAACGATTGGTGGGCACGTAGTCCACCTCGTCTCGCAGCTCGTGGGCCGGAGTCACGGCCGCGGGGTCGAGCTCGAAGACCTTGCGAGCCAGACGACGCGAATAGAAGTAGTAACCGAAGAAGTAGCCGAGGAAACAGAGTGCCGTGACGAGAGCGGTCATGATCGGCGCCTAGAATATCTCACTCACATTGCCGCGACGCCCTCCACCTGATAGAAACGCCGATGGTCGCGGTTCACCGCGACACTATCAGCATTCAAAGCTGATTCCGACCACCATCTGTGAAGCGAGGGAACACGAAATGAATCGATCCACGAATCACCCTACCATCGTCTTGATTCTTCTGGGAATGATCGCAATCCTGGGATTCGTCGGCCCCGGTCTCCACGCTCAAGACGAGGACCGCTCGATCCCCAAGGCCCCACCCAGGGCCGAAGGCGAAGGTCCCTTCGATCGACTCATTCTCCGCGGCGGCACCCTCATCACCGGCACCGGAGCCCCACCCATCGGACCGGTCGACATCATCATCGAGGGCAATCGAATCGTCGACATCAAGGGAGTCGGTGTCCCCGGAATCCCCATCGATCCGGAGAAGACGACCTGAAGCGGGCCCCGAAGATCACGAGCTCGATGTCGAGGGCATGTACATCCTGCCCGGATTCATCGATATGCACGCCCATATGGGGGGCAAAGCAGCAGGGGACGCCCGCCGAGTATGTCTTCAAGCTCTGGCTTGGCACATGGCATCACCACGATTCGGGATCCGGGCAGCGGCAACGGTCTCGATTGGGCGCTCGACCAGAAGCGCCAGAGCGCCGCCAATGAGATCACGGCGCCGCGGATCAACCCCTATCTCTTCTTCGGCGCCGAACGGGACGAGCCCTTCACGACACCCGATCAGGCTCGCGCCTGGGTGCGTGAGATCGCCGACAAAGGGGCCATGGGGATCAAGTTCTTCGGCTACCGACCCGACATCATGGAGGCCGCGCTCGACGAAGCCGGGGAGCTGGGTCTCGGCTCCGCCTGTCATCACGCTCAGCTCTCGGTGACACAGGTCAATGTCCTCGACACCGCCCGTTGGGGTCTGACCACGCATGGAGCATTGGTACGGACTGCCCGAAGCGCTTTTCACAGGTCGTGTGATCCAGGACTATCCGCTGGATTACAACTACGCCAACGAGCAGGACCGATTCGGCCAGGCCGGCCGTCTTTGGCAACAGGCCGCGCCGCCAGGCAGCGAGCACTGGAATGCCGTCATGGACGAGCTTCTCGAGCTCGACTTCACGCTGACGCCCACCCTGACGATCTACGAGGCGAGTCGGGATCTCATGCGAGTCTCGCCGCGCTGAGTGGCACGAGCACTACACCCTGCCCTCTCTCTGGCGATGGTTCGAGCCCAATCGCGACGCCCACGGATCGTACTGGTTCTACTGGAGCACCGAGGACGAGGTGGCCTGGAAAGAAAACTACCGACTCTGGATGGCGTTCCTCAACGAGTACAAGAACCGAGGGGGTCGGGTGACCACCGGATCCGACTCCGGATACATCTACAAGACCTACGGCTTCGGCTACATTCGCGAGCTGGAGCTCCTGCGGGAAGCGGGGTTTCACCCCCTCGAGGTGATCCGTTCGGCCACCCTGCTCGGCGCCGAGGCTCTCGGTCAGGCCGACAGCCTCGGCTCGGTGGAGCCGGGCAAGCTCGCCGATCTGGTCATCGTTGAAGAGAACCCGCTGGAGAACCTGAAGGTCCTCTTCGGCACCGGAGCGATCAAGGTAGACGAAAACAACGAGGTCGTGCGGGTCGGCGGCGTCAAGTACACCATCAAAGACGGCATCATCTTCGACGCCAAACAGCTCCTGGCCGACGTACGTCAGATGGTCGAGGCGGCCAAAGAGGAAGAGGGCTTCGTTCTCACCCAACCCGGAATGTAGGAAGACTCAGACCGGTGGAGGCTTTCGAGGATCCGGATCCGCCAGGACCTTGTCCGATTGCGCTCGCCGAAAAGCGTGCAACGCCTGACCGATCTCCGAGTGCCCACTGGCCAGAATCGACGCGGCAAAGAGCGCCGCGTTGATCGCGCCGGCCTTGCCCACCGCGAAGGTAGCTACCGGGATTCCCGCTGGCATCTGGACCATGGAAAGCAGCGAGTCGATTCCCTGCAGCTTCGACTCCATCGGCACAGCCAGCACGGGTTTGGCGGTCTGGGCCGCCATCACACCAGCCAGGTGAGCCGCGCCACCGGCAGCTCCGATGAAGACCTCCGCTCCGCCCGACTCGGCCTCCGACATGTAGGCGGTCAGAGCCTCGGGAGTTCGATGTGCCGATAGAATCCGGACGTCGTGGGGAACACCGAGCTTGTCGAGGGTCCCGACGCAATTCTCCATCACACTCCAATCGGAGCGAGATCCCATGATGACGCAAACTAGAGCTTTCATGGCCGCGAAATGTAGCACAGCCTGGCTGATCCTGGGACTGGCTGCCTGCTCTGCTCCCGAAACCGAGCTTTCGGTCGAGCCGCTGGTGGACGACCAGCACTACCCCGATGTATTGACCGAGAGCCGGGCCGTGGAGCCGCCACCATCCCTGGGTGGGAACCGATTCCTCAGAGGCTGGTTCCCCTGGCGCCACCAGGAGGCGCAGGTCTATGTCCCCAATGCCGAAGGCGCAGTGCTGCAGATCGTCAATCTGTCGGACCGTCCCCGATCGCTGCTTCTGGAGAGCCGGCTCCTGGGTGAGACCGGCGACTACGAGGTCGCGGTCGAAGTGGCAGGCTCCAAGCTGCAGAGGGTGCCCCTCGGAACCTCCACAACGGTGCCGTTGCCCGCCGATCTACCTAGAGGACGGGTCCCCGTGCATTTGACCTTCGACAAGAAGCCGGACCCGGTGGTTCTAAAGGCGAGCTTGGACCAGGCCTTGCCACCCGGGGAAGTCCAGATAGAGGCGGCAAGCATTGTCCAAGCTCCGAGCTCGCTGGTGGACATCACCCGACCCGTCGAGCCGGGCGCTCGCCTCGTCGGTCGATTCTCGCCACCTACCGACCCCAGAGCCGGTCAGCGATTCGCGATCCTCCTCGACCGCGAGGGGTTGCCCTCGGAACTCCTCTTCGAGTGGACCGGCAGCCGACTCGATCGCTGGCGCGGAGAGCGGTCGCTGTCGCTACCCCTGCCTGCGGACTCCGAATTCCTTCGCATCCGCCTGCTCGCAGAGGGTTCCGGGCCACCGGCGACCTGGCACGAACTGGCTCTGGCGCCTGCGGTCGACAGCGCTCGAGAATCGGCTGGCACCTCCCGTGGCGGCGACGGTCAAGAATCGGCTGGCACCTCTCGTGGCGGTGGCGCGCTGGAATCGGCTGGCACCTCTGGGGCGCGGCCTCGGTTGGTGGTTCTGTACGTTCTGGACGCCTTGCGGGCTGATTACGTCGATCTGTCCCCCGGTGCCGACACCCACACGCCGACGCTGGCCCGGCTGGCCTCCGAAGGGGTCGTCTTCGACCGCCACTCGAGCGTCGCTCCCAATACGATCCCTTCCACCAAGTCTCTGTTCACCGGTCAGGCCTTCCTGACGCGCGGACACTGGAAGCTCGCTGCCGACGGACCCGAAACCCTGGCCGAAGCGTTCGCCGCCGCCGGCTTCCGGACTGCCGCGTTCTCAGGCAACGGCTATGTCTCCGAGGCCTACGGCACATCCAGAGGTTTCGAGCACCTGGCCGACGAAGTCGTGTTTCGCGAGTACGCGCCAGGCAGAGGTTCCTACAATGACAACGCCGAGCGGGTTCACAAGAGCGCCCTGGGGTGGCTGGATAGCTTGGCAGAGGACGAGAAGGCGTTCGTCTATCTGCATACGATTCACCCCCACAACCCCTACGATCCACCCGAGCCCATCGAGCGACGGTTCACCGCCGAGTTCGACTCCGACTTCGAGGCGTCGACGGGCAACCTGCTCGACATCAAATACAACCGCACGGATGTCTCCGAGACCGATCAGGCCAGGATCACCGGGCTCTACACCGGAGCCGTGGCCTACAACGACGCCCAGATCGCGATGCTTCTCGACGAGCTGACGCAGCGCTTTCCGAAAGAAGAGATTCTGTTGATCATCACATCGGATCACGGCGAAGAGCTCTTCGACCACGGGGGTGTGCTCCATGGATACACGCTCTATCGGGAGCAGCTCCATATTCCCCTGATTCTCTGGTGGCCCGGTCAGCTCGGCTCGCGGCGCATCGAGACGCCCACGGACAACCTCGATCTGCACGAGAGCCTGCGGTCGCTGATCGGGGCGGCTCCCTCAGAAGCTCACCAGGGTCGCCCATTCTGGCGCCTCATCGGCTCCCAAACTCCACCACCGCCGCGCCACGAGCTACAGTTCGCCGCCGCCTCGAGCGTCCAGGGTGGCATTTTCATGGCTCGATCCGAGCGCTACAAGCTGATCCTCGCGCCACGCACCGCGAAAGCCTTCGGCATGGGAGAGGGTCGCGGCCGGGGCCGCGATCCCGAATACCTCTTCGACCTGCGCCGGGATCCCCTTGAAGAGATCAACCAAGCGGGTCTCATGACGCTGGAACCCGCCTGGATGCGCTCACGACTCCTGGCTTGGGTCGAACGTGGCAAGCGCCTGGAATCGAACGAGGAGGAACCAGTCCTGGACGAGGAGACCCAGGAGCGGCTGCGGGCACTGGGCTACTTAGAATGACACGTGGCCTGATGGTCCTGGGCGGCTGGAAGCCCTCGGGTGCCTCAACTGGGATCCGGGTGGCTGGCCCTTTCCAGTTTCTTCCGCCTGACAATCCAGGAATAGAGCGTCACATTGAATACGATCACCGCCACTCCAAGGGCGATCTGAACCGGTCGGGTCAACCCCTCAGGGTAAAGGGTCGGGATCAAGTACCGCTCGATGAAACCGCCGCTGTATCCGGCCCCGCCCGCCGCTCGACGCAGACTGTTTTCGAGTGGCGTCAACGGGCATAGGCTGCCAGTGAGCTCGATCAGCGCTCCCCAGACCGCGCACGGCAGGTGCACCCAGATCACCCGTCGCCAACGCAACGCCAGCACACCCCCCAAGACCACGAACAGGACAAAGGCGAAATGTGTCAGGGCCACCAGATCGGCGGCCAGTCTGTAGGCCAGGCTACTCTCCTGTGCGCTCGAAGTACTCTCGGGTCTCGCGCACGATGACGCCGCTCAACAGCAACAGGCCGACCAGATTGGGCAATGCCATGAGACCGTTCATGACATCCGAAATACTCCAGACGAAGTCCAGACTGCGCAAGGCACCGACAAAGATGGCGATGATGAAGACGATCCGGTACGGCAGGTTCGACCGATCCCCGAACAGGTACTCGAGGCTTTTCTCACCATAGTAGCTCCAGCCCAACATCGTCGAGAAAGCGAACATCGCCAGGCTGATGGTGACGATATAGCCGCCCCACTCACCTGGCAGACCCTCACTAAAGGCCGCAGCGGTCAACGGTGCCCCGTTCAGACCCTGTTGCCAGGCACCGGTAACCAGGATCGTCAGACCGGTAAACGAGCAGACCACGATGGTGTCGATAAAGGTCTGGGTCATCGAGACCAGCGCCTGGCGAACCGGCTCCCGGGTTTGCGCCGCGGCGGCGGCGATCCCGGCCGATCCCAGGCCCGACTCGTTGGAAAAGATGCCACGAGCGACGCCAAAGCGAATCGCCTGGCGCACCGCCGCACCGGTAAACCCACCGACAGCCGCGGTACCGCTGAAGGCGCTCTCGAAGATCAGGGCCAACGCTGCCGGGATCTCACCGGCAAACTTGATCAAGATGAACCCCGACCCGAGCATGTAGACGACGATCATGAAGGGCACGAAAGCCCCAGTGAAGCGGCCGATGGACTTGATCCCACCCAGGATCACCAAACCGGCCGCGACGGCCAGGATCAGACCGGTGACACCCTTGCCGAGGCCAAAAGTGACGTGCAAGGCATCCGCCACCGAGTTGGATTGCACCATGTTACCGATGCCGAAGGAGGCAACGGTGGCGAAGACCGCGAACAGGAAGCCGAGGCTCTTGCCCAACCAGCGCGTGCGGATCCCATTGGCCAAGTAGTACATGGGACCCCCGCTCTGCTCGCCCTCTTCGTCGATCACCCGGAACTTGACCGACAGCAGGGCCTCCGAGAACTTCGTGGCCATGCCGACGAGGCCGGTCATCCACATCCAAAAGAGTGCACCGGGACCACCAGTGGCGATCGCGGTCGCCACTCCGACGATATTGCCGGTACCGACCGTGGCCGCCAGTGCGGTCATCAGAGCCTGGAAATGGGAGATATCGCCTGCCGCCCCTTTTTCGCGGCGCACGATCAGGGCGTAGTACAGCGATTGCCAGAGCTTGCGGAACTGGAGACCCTTGAGACGGATCGTCAGATAAAGACCGGTCAGCAGCAACAGCGGGATCAACAAGAACGGTCCCCAGACGAAGTCGGAGATGTTCTTGACGATGGTCGTGGGGTCCGTCATCAGAGATCGAAGAGCGAGTCGAAGGCCGCCTTGGCATCATCCGGCGACGGTTTGTCGGTATCGAAGACCTGGGTGGTCTTGGGCGAGAACAAATCACAAGTGTTGCGTTTGGCCTTCTTGAGGATCGCTTCGGGAATCTCCAGGCGACACTCGAATCGGGCCGAGGTATCGAACGAAGAACAGTTTGTGCAGGTATGGACATCCTCGCCACAGCTTTCGCAGGTGGTCTCGAATGCCATGTTCGGACCCGCTGCTAGGCTGTGACCGCACCGGTTGCATTTGAAGACGGTCTTGGTCGGCGCGCCCAGACCCCGGCCACGGGCTTTGTCGGACCGTTCGCGCGGACCCCGAGGGCGAGCGCTCTTTTCACGCGGCTCGTCCTCCATGTATCCTCGCTGCCCATACTTCCTTTCACCCATGATGACCTCCGACAGCATTGTACCCGACCCCCCTCGGCCGCTGATCGAGCTCGTCTCGGTCTCGAAGAGCTATCGGGAAGGTGAGCGCACGCACCTGGTGCTCGACTCGGTCGATACCAGCATCGCGGTCGGCGAGCTCGTGGTCGTGCTCGGCAAGAGCGGCTCCGGCAAGTCCACCCTGCTCAACCTGGTCAGCGGCATCGATCACCCCGACCAGGGTAGAGGTACGGGTCGCCGGAGTCGATCTGGTGCAGCTGTCGGAGAGAGACCGGACGCTCTTCCGCCGCCGACACATCGGCTTCATCTTTCAGTTCTTCAACCTGCTCCCGACGCTGACCGTCCTGGAGAATCTGCTTCTGCCCCTGGAGCTCAAGGGCGCCGTCAGTCACGAAGATCGACCGTCGGTGCGCTGGAGCTTCTGGAAGCCGTCGGCTTGGCAGAGCGAGCCAACTCTTTCCCCGACCGTCTTTCGGGCGGGGAGCGTCAGCGGGTGGCAGTCGCGCGGGCTCTGGTGCACGAGCCCGACCTCATCCTGGCGGACGAGCCCACCGGCAATCTCGACGTGGACACCGGGTCTGGAGGTCATCGAGCTGCTCGATCGGCTCACCCGTCGAGCCGGCAAGACGCTGGTCATGGCCACCCACAGTCGTGAGGTGGTCGGCGTCGCCGATCGGATCTTCACCATTGAGCATGGTCGACTGGTGGAGCACCCACAGGAGACCCCAAGGTGAAACCGCTCCTTTGGCGTGCCAGCTTGCGGCACTTGCGACGCCACCCCTGGCAGTTGAGTCTGGCCACTCTCGGTGTCGGTCTCGGCGTCGCTGTCATGATCGCCATCGATGTCGCCAGCGGCAGCGCACAGCGAGCGTTCGAGCTCTCCTCCTCCACACTCACCGGCAGGGCGACTCATTCCGTCGAGGGGGGTGCCGAGGGGCTGCCCGCCGAGACGTACAAACGGATTCGCCTCGAGCTCGGCATTCGACCTGCTGCCCCCATTGTCGAGAGCTATGTCGACCCCCGTCCAGCGCCCCGAACGGACCCTCCATCTCCTGGGAATCGACCCGTTCGCGGAAGGTCCGTTTCGTTCGTATCTGAGCGCAGCTCAAACGACGAGACTTCGACTTGGCGAGCTTCCTCGCGAATCCCGGCACCACGTTGATGACTGCGGAGGGGGCCGCCGAGCTCGGGATCGAAGTGGGCGATCAGTTCGAGATCGATGTCGGTGGCAGGGTGCGGTCCGTGCAGCTCCTGGGATTTTTCGATACCGCTGACGAGACGCAGCGTCTGGCCACGGCCGATCTTCTGATCGCTGACATCTCCACAGCACAAGAGCTGCTGGGTTTGGAGGATCGCGTGACACGTATCGATCTCCGCATACCCGACGGAGACGAGGGAGAGAGAGTCCTGGCCGAGATCCGAGGAATTCTCCCGGGTGACGTACAGCTCGCCACCTCTGCGACACGCAACGAAAGCGCTTCCCAGATGACCCGAGCTTTTCGACTCAACCTACAGGCCCTGAGCCTGTTGGGTCTGCTCTGTGGGGCCTTTTTGATCTACAACACCATGACCTTCGCTGTCGTCCAACGCCGGCAGTTGATGGCCACCCTGCGAGCTCTGGGGACGACGCGGCGCCAGATCCTGACCCTGGTTCTGGGCGAGGCCCTGCTCGTCGGATGCATGGGTGTGATCCTCGGGGAGATCGTCGGCTGGGCGCTGGGCAAGAGCCTGGTGAGCCTGGTCACCCGAACCATCAACGATCTCTATTTCGTGCTCAATGTTCGGCAGGTCTCGGTGGAGCCGTGGGCCCTGGCCAAGGGTGCTTTGATCGGGCTGGGAACCACTGTCGCTGCGGCGCTCGCCCCAGCCTGGGAAGCCAGCAGCACGTCGCCGCGCGCGGCCCTGTCGCGCTCGGAGCTCGAGTCCCGAATGCACCGCGCACTCCCGATCACCAGCACTGTGGGAGTCTCGCTGGTGCTTCTGGGGTCCTTGTTTCTGCTCGCTCCGACGCAGCGACTGGTACCGGCATTCGTCGGTCTCTTCGCCGTGCTCATGGGTTTGGCGTTGTTGACGCCGTTGGCCACCCTGGGCTTCATGCACCTCCTGACACCGCTCGCAGGCCGACTCTTCGGGCAGCTGGGTCGAGTGGCGACGCGCGGTGTGGCGGCCGCGCTGAGCCGCACCGGAATTGCCGTTGCCGCTTTGATGGTGGCGCTGTCGGTGACGGTGGGAGTCGACCTGATGATTCGCAGCTTTCGCTCGACCGTCAGCGAGTGGCTCGAGTACACCCTGCCCGCTGATTTCTATATCTCCGTATTTACGACCCAGGCAAGACGCTTCTCGACCGTCGGCTCGACGATGGAGCCCGAGGCCTTCGAAGCTCTGCGTTCGTTGCCCGTGGTCGATGGCGCCAACGCGCTTCGTCACTTCACCGCATCTTTCGACGAGACTCAAAGCCGAGCCATTGCCATCGATCTCGACCCACTCGCGCGCGGAGCCTTCCATTTCAAAGAGGGCGACCCCACCGCGGCCTGGGAGCCCTTTGCTGCCGGTCAGGCCGTCATCGTTTCGGAACCGCTGGCCTATCGAACCGGGATCCGGGCGGGTCATGAGATCGAGCTGGCAACGCCCGCCGGTCCCCGCGCCATGAAAGTAGCAGGGGTGTACTACGACTACTCCTCTGAACAGGGTGTGCTCTTCCTGGATCGCGATCTCTATCGCCGACTCTGGGGAGATGACAAGGTAACCGCCATCTCGCTGCACGCCGAGCCTGGGGCGGATCTGGATCACCTCGAGGAATCGATACGGCAGACCCTGGGACCGGGCAACCGAGCGCAAATCGTCTCCAACGGCGAGCTTCGAGCACGTTCGCTGGAAGTCTTCGATCGGACCTTTGTCATCACCGGAGTCTTGCGTACCCTGGCCGTCGTGGTGGCCTTCGTCGGTGTGCTGAGCTCGCTGATGGCGCTGCAGCTGGAACGCACTCGCGAGCTGGGCGTCCTGCGGGCTTGTGGCCTGACACCTGGGCAACTCTGGCGTCTCGTGACCCAGCAGACAGGCCTGATGGGTCTGGTCGCCGGGCTTCTGTCGATCCCGGTGGGCATCATCATGGCAGCGATCATGATCTTCATCATCAATCGACGCTCCTTTGGGTGGTCCTTGCAGATGGAGATCTCTCCCATCACACTCGTCCAGGCCCTGATCGTGGCGGTGGTCGCCGCTCTTCTGGCTGGCTGCTATCCGGCTTGGAAGATGGCCTCGACCTCCCCGGCTGAGGCGCTGCGGGAGGAATGAAATGAGGTGTCGCACGATTCTCTTGCTCTTGCTCTCCCTCGCGCTCGCCGTTGGAAGGAATTCTGTAGGGGCGGGCCCCCAGATCGCCGGCGAGGGGTCCTCTGTAGGGGCGGGTCTCAGCGCCCGCCCTCCGGTGGAAAGGGAAGATCGCACCGCACAGGACACCTCCCTGTCGCTGACCGAAATGCTGTCGGGTGGCTCGACCGAGGGGTACGCCCGCGCCACCGAACCGCGCGAGTTTCGCTTCCCGGAGGATCACGGTGCTCACGAAGAGTACCGAACTGAATGGTGGTACTTCACCGGCAACTTGACAACGGCCGGTGGCCGCAACTTCGGGTACCAGTTCACGCTTTTTCGCAACGCCGTGGCGCCAAGCATTCCCGAACGCGAGTCGGATTGGGCGACCCGGCAGGTCTACATGGCACATTTCGCGGTCACCGACCCAGTGAACAACGGCTTCCACGCGCATGAACGGTTCAGCCGCGGGGCCGCAGGTCTGGCAGGAGCTCAGACCCGACCTTTTCGAGCCTGGCTCGAAGACTGGGAGATCCGCGGCGGCGACGAGTTGCCGCCGTTCCAACTGCGAGCTGCCGCAGGGGGCACCTCTATCGAGCTCCGGCTTGAAACCGCCAAACCGGTGGTGCTCAACGGCGACCAGGGACTCAGCCAAAAGGGCCGTGAGACCGGCAACGCCTCCTATTACTACTCCTACACTCGTATGCCCACCCGGGGTACGGTCACCGTCGGCTTCAAGACCTTCGAGGTCCAGGGCTCGAGTTGGCTGGACAGAGAATGGAGCACCAGCGCACTCGAGGAGGGGCAGGTCGGCTGGGACTGGTTCGCGCTGCAGCTATCCGATGGCAGAGATCTGATGGTGTATCGCCTGCGAAAAGCCGACGGCATGAGTGACGACCTCAGCAGCGGAACCCTGGTGACCGCGGACGGGTCGAGTCGCTCCTTGCGGAGTGGTGACTTTGTCATCGAGCCTCTCGCCGAATGGACCAGCCCGGCAACCGGTATCGAATATCCAACGAAATGGCGTCTGACCGTGCCCGACGCCGCGCTCGATCTTCAGATCACCCCCCTCCTACCCGATCAGGAGCTCAATCTCTCGTTCCGCTATTGGGAAGGGGCCGTATCGATTCAAGGCACCGGCAATGGCACCGCCATCGCGGGTCGCGGCTACGTCGAGTTGACCGGGTACGAATAGCCAGGGGACCTACTGAGAGAGGCGTCGGGCGTGCCGATGCAGACTCGAGATCAGAAGATCGATTTTGGGCAGGCTTTCTTCGACCAGACCCTGGACCTGTCGAGCCGAAACGCAGAGGGTGCCGGTGCGGCGATTGTCTGCAACGATCTTGAGCACCTGAATCAGCTCCGACGAAGAAAGGTCGAAGGCTCGCTCACAGAAAGCTGCAGCCTCCATCTCGTAGAGAGCTGGCGTCTCATACCGCGTCTCGACATGCGCCACAGTCCGAACTTCGCCCATCTCCAGGTGGAGACTGGCTGGGGGTGACAGCCGGTAGACCGTTGAAGTCTCGGCGTCGGTCACCTGCCGAGCCAGAACCACGGTGCCGATGTCGTAGTGCCGATGACCCGCCACACCCACGTTGAGCCAGGCGGAGTGCTCTTCTGGGGGAATGGCTTTCGCCAGACCATCCACGGCGGCCGCCGTGTCCCCTTTGCCGACGCCACTGACAATCAATGCCAAGCCTGACCGTCGGAAGATGGACAAAGGCTCTAACCCATCCACCTTGTCGAGCTGAAGATGAGTGATCAACGGCCGCGCTTCAGCGGCGAGGGCGACGACCACGTAGATCATCGATCGACCCCCGAATCCACCAGGAGCTCTTGCTCCCATTGCAGGCGCTTGAAGCGGTAGGACTCGACGGCGTCCCACCTCTCCCGCTTCTCGGCGCCGCTGATGAAGATGTCGATCTTCTCGAGCAATGTCTCGAGAGCCGCATTCCGGTCCTCTTCATCCAACTCGCCCGATTCCAGGATCTTCTCCAGGGCACGAATGCGGAAGCGATCCAGGCCCCAGACGCGTCGGGACAGCTGGTCGGGATGCCCCCCGTACTTGACCACCAGCGGCTCATCCACATACAGCACCGGGTAACGGGCGCAGATTCTGAGCCACAGATCGTAGTCCTCGCAGGCCGGCATCTCTGCGTCGAATCCACCGACGTCGTCCAGAACCGAGCGATGAATCAGAACGGAGGACGGCGACATGGCGCAGAGCGGCAGACAGTATTGAAAAATCCGGCCGCCGTACTTGGCGTGCTTGCGTCTCGGATTCACCCGCCGGTGATGACGGATCCAAATCTCATCGGTATGGCAGACAAGAATCTCGGGATGGGTCGCGAGCTCGTCCAGCTGGCGCTCCAGCTTGGTGGGAGTCCACTCGTCGTCCGAGTCCAGGAAAGCGATCCACTCCTCGGCCGCGGTTTCGATGCCGCGGTTGCGCGCCGCGCTCACGCCTCGATTCTCCTGCATCAGGAGAGTGACCTGCGGGTACCTGTGCTCGAGATAGCTCGCCGTGCCATCCGTCGACCCGTCATCGACGACGATGACTTCTGCCGGTTCCCGGGTCTGCGCAAAGACCGAGTCGAGAGCTCGAGCCAGAACGCTCTCGCGATTGTAGGTGGGGATGACGACGCTGACGCCGCCTGTTCGCGGCACGCTCACACAACGATTCTAACGGACAGCCAGACCCAGTTTCTCACTCGTCTCGGTTGTCGAGCCATCGACCCATCCAGGCCAGTACCGTGTCGTGCCAGAGAATGCTGTTAGACGGGCGTAAGACCCAATGATTCTCGTCGGGAAAGTAGAGGAACTCGCTCGGGACTCCGCGACGCTGGAGCGCCGTGAATGCGGCCAATCCCTGGGTCACTGGAATCCGATAGTCCAGCTCGCCATGAACCACCAGCATCGGCGTGCTCCACGCGACGACGTGGTTCGCTGGATTGTGCTTCTCGTGATCCTCGGGGCTCGCCCAGTAGGGTCCGCCGTGCTCCCACTCGGGGAACCAGAGCTCCTCGGTGGCGTAGTACATCATCCGGTTGTCGAACACACCGTCGTGGTTCACAAGACATTGAAAACCATCCGGCCAGTTGCCGGCGATCCAGTTGATCATGTAGCCGCCATAGGAGGCACCCAAGGCGCAAACTCGGTCCCCGTCCAACCAGGGAAAGCGCTCCAGAGCCGCAGCCAGTCCCTTCTGCAGATCCTCCAGGGGTTTGCCGCCCCAATCTCCACTGATGGAATCCGTGAAATCCTGTCCGTACCCGGTCGAGCCGTGAAAGTCCACCATCACGGCTCCATACCCTGCTCCGGTATAGGTCTGCGGGTTCCAGCGATAGTGAAAGTCGTTACCGAACGATCCCTGGGGGCCACCGTGGATCAGAAAAGCCACCGGATACTTCTTGTCCGGGTCGAAGTTGGCCGGCTCGACTACATACGCATGCACGGTCTCATCATTCCAACCCTCGAAAGTGAACTGCTCCGGTTTGCCAAACTCCACACCCGCAAGACGATCGGCATTCACCTCGGTGAGCCTCTCAATAGGGCCGCCCTCTGCCGACACCGAGTACAGATCCACCGGTGACTCGAGGGTGTCGCGACCGAAGACGATACGATCGCCGGCCAGAGAGGGCGAGCGAACATGCCCCTCACCAACCAACCGGGTCGCTTTCCCCGAGTTCAGATCGATGGCAAAGAGAGAGACCTGACCGCGATCTGCGGCTGTGGTGAAGACGGTCTTGCCGTCCTCCGAAAACACGACTCCCCCCGCGGAGTAGTCCCAATCCTGGGTCAGGACGTGGATTTTGCCTTCAGGCCAGCTCATCAAGACGATGCGAAAGCGGTCGGCCTCAAAACCTGGTCGAGCCATGGCCAGATAGGCCAGGGTCTTGCCACTGGGTGAAAACACCGGCTGCGAATCCCAGGCTTCGTTGGACCCTGTCAGGCACCTCGGGGCCGCCGAGCCATCGACCGGCACGAAGTACAGATCGAAATCGGTCGACCAGGGTTCGGCGCTCCCCACGTCTCGCATGGTGAACACAATGCCCTGGCCATCGGCGGTGAAGGTCATCTCCTCGGACCCGCCGAAGGGCTTGGAGGGCACGTCGGCATCCAGTCGTGGGATCAGATCGCGAATCTCTCCGCCTGCGGATGGCATCACAAAGAGATGCGAGCGACGACCGTCCATCCACGAATCCCAGTGGCGCGCGAAGAGCCGCTCGTACAGATGACCCGAAGCAGGAGAGGTCTCGCGTTCTTCGAGGAGCTCCACGGTGCATTCCAGAGTCGTGCAGTCCGGGAACACCTCCAGGGTCAAAGCCAGTTGTTCTCCGCCGGGTGACAGAAGAAAAGCACCCACATCGAGCGGCAAATCTGTGACTTGCTGCGGGTCGCCACCGGCAAAGGGGATCCGCCACACCTGCGACGACTCCGAACGGGACGAGAGAAAATAGACAGACTGAGTGTCCGGGCTCCAAACCGGACTGGAGTCACCCGCCGGGTCACTCGTGAGTTGGCGGAGACCCTCCCCGTCAGTGCCCACCAGCCACAAATCCGTACGGCCTCGATCGGCTTCCATGTCGGTTTGTCGTTTCACAAAGACCACCCACTCACCATCGGGTGAAGTCTGGGGACCGGAGATGCGGTCCATCCTCACCAGATCCTCCACCGAGAATTCCCGACCCTCGGATCCAGATGCAGTTACCACTCCTGCCATGAGCAGGACACAGACAAAGACAAATCGACGCATGAGTTCCCCCTCCAGCACCAAGAGTAGCAAGCCCCAACCAGAGATAGAATCCCCGTCGTGGGATCTCGAATCAAGCGCTGGAAGAGGCGAGTCCTCGGCTGGCTCGCCGTCAACTTCTTTGGCAAGTTGATTCTGCCGATCTTGGTCCGCAGCTGGCGAGTGGAAAGCGACTTCCCCGCCGATTGGCTCGCCCGGGCTCAGCAGGGCGAACGGGTGATCCTGGCCTTTTGGCACAACCGACAGATCGGTCTGCTGCGGGTTGCGTCGGTCCTGCAGCCGGTCAGCGTTCTGGTCAGCCAGCATGGCGATGGCGAGATCATCACCCGCATCATGGCCCGTTTTGGAGTCGGTGCCGTGCGCGGCAGCTCCACCCGTGGCGGGACTGGAGCGCTCCGCACGATGCTCGCCGCGACCCGCGAAGCCAACATGGCCATCACTCCCGATGGACCCGTCGGGCCGCGATACGAGATCAAAGACGGAGTGGTGTCCCTGGCCGCGCTCTCGGGCCTACCTGTCTTCTGGGTCTCCTGGAGCTCGAATCGCGTTTGGAGATTCAATAGCTGGGATCGATTCATGCTGCCCAAGCCCTTCGCCCAGCTTCGATTTCACGCGATGGGGCCTCTGCAGCTCGACAAATCGATGAAACGAGAAGAGCTCGAAGCCGCCCGGCTCGACCTTCAGTCCCGAATGCGCCTGCAGACCGCCACGCTCGACGAGGCCGAGGGTGTCGGCGTCGACCCGATTCTCAGACAGAGATAGAGCCCTTGCGAAAATCGCTCTTGCCCAGGAGAGCATTGATGAGAACGGGTCGGCCACTGGCAGCTTCTGTCTTGGCCGCAGCGATCACTTCGGCCATATCGCTGGGCTGGTGGAGCCTCAAGCCCTCGCCGCCATAGCCGGCCGCGACAACATCGTAGTCGGTACGTCGCAGAACCGTTCCCACATCATCCTCGAGCAACTCCACCTGGTCCCGGGCAATCTGGGCCCAACTCGCGTCGTTGCCGACTACGGCAATCACCGGCAGGTCGTGTCGAACAAAGGTATCGAACTCGGCCAAGCTGAAGGCTGCCGAACCGTCTCCATAGAAAATCCATACTTCGGCCTCCGGACGGCAGAGTTTGGCTCCCAGGGCAAAGCCGGCGCCGACTCCGAGGGTGCCAAAGACACCAGGATCCAGCCAGCTCAAAGGGGACCGTGGAGAAACGACATAAGAGGCGGTGGCCACGAAGTCGCCACCGTCCACCACCAGGACGCTGTCTTCGGCCACGGAGTCCTCGATCTGCCGGACCAGGGCCAGCGGGTTGATGAACTCGGTGGTCTGGCCAGAGCGCTCGACGATATCGTCATGCCGCTCTCGATCACGCTCGCGCAGCTCGTCGAGCCAGGGGTCCCATCCGGAACCGGCGACACAGATCTCTGCCAGACTCTTCAGAAAAGCCCCGGGATCGACCACGATTCCCAGATCGGGGCGCCGGTTCCTATCGATCTCGGACTCGTCTCGGTTGACGGCAACCAGCTTGGCTCGACCACTGATCTGACGGCCATAGTCGAGTCGAAAGTCGCATGGCACCCCGGCCAGGATCACGAGATCGGCTCGCCGCAGGGCCTGGCGCCTCTGATGTCGAATCTGCAGGCGAGGCCTCTTGCCGAGCAGGCCCCGAGCCATTCCCGTGAGAAAGACAGGGATCCCCAGAGACTCCACCGCCGAGGCCAACTCTGACACGGTCGCTGGATCGAGGAGTGCCTGACTGCCCACCATCAGCACCGGCTTCTTCGCCGATCTCAGGTACCGTCGCACCTTCCTGAGATGAGAGCGGGAAGGCTCGAGACTCCTGGGCGGCGTGACGTTCAGGCGTCCAGGTGCACCGGTACCGGCGAACAGCCGCCGTACATGCCGCTGCAGATACCACCGCAGAGCTCGATCTCCCAGACTCTTGGATCGACCCTGCGTGGCCTTCGCCCCGTACATGTCGCGGACCAGATCTTCGCCGTAGAGCAGATCCACCGGACACTCCACGAAGACCGGACCTGGAACTCCATCCTGGGCACGATGAAAGGCCCTGTAGAGGGTCCCTTCCAGATCCTTGACCCGCTCCACCGACACCGCCCACTTCACGTGGGGCTCGAAGAGCGCCATCTGATCGATGTCCTGGAGCGCACCTCGACCCTTGAGGATGGTGCCGGTGGCGCCACCGAGAACGATGACCGGAGATTGAGCCAGCTGGGCGTTCTTGACGGCGGTGATCGTGTTGGTGCAGCCGGGACCCGCGGTCACCGCTGCGACTCCCGGTACCCCAGTCAGCCGCGCGACAGCATCGGCAGCAAAGACCGCCGTGGCTTCGTGTCGAACATCGATGACCCGAATGTTCGCGGTTCTTGGCGCCGACCAGAATCGGCGAGATGTGACCGCCGCAGAGTGTAAATAGAAATCTGACGTCGTGGGCTGCCAGCGCCCCGGCGATCAGATCCCCACCGTTCATCGAACCCAGTCTATTCTTCTCCCATATGTGGATAGCCGATTTCCGTCGGCGGCACAAAGGTCTCCTTGAGCGACCGTTGCGATGTCCAGCGCAACAGGTTCACCATCGATCCGGCCTTGTCGTTGGTGCCGGAGGCCCGAGCACCACCAAAAGGCTGTTGGCCCACCACGGCTCCCGTGGGTTTGTCATTGATGTAGAAGTTGCCGGCCGCGTGCTGCAACGCTTGCGTCATACCAGCAATCACTCGCCGGTCCTGAGCAAAAATGGCCCCGGTCAACGCGTACGGGCTGGTGGTATCGCACTGTTGCAGAGTGTCTTTGAAACGACCATCGGGATACACCTTGACGGTCAGGATCGGAGCAAAGATCTCCTCACTCATCAGTTTCGACTTGGCATCCTTGGACACCACTACCGTGGGATGGACGAAGTACCCCTTGCGCTTGTTGCCCTTGCCTCCGGCGAGGATCTCGAACCGGTTGGAAGCCTTGGCAAAATCGATGTAGGACATGGCGTTGTCGAAGGAGCTCTCGTCGATCACGGCGCACATGAAGTTGCGAAAATCCGTCGGCACGCCCATCTTGATCTTGCGCATCGTCGCCACCAGACGATCCTGCACCTCGGGCCAGAGCGATTTCGGGATGTAGGCGCGGGAGGCTGCCGAGCACTTCTGCCCCTGATACTCGAAGGCACCGCGAATCATGCGCGCGTGACCAAGGCCTCGACCTCGGCCGAGCGGTGGGCAAAGATGAAGTCCTTGCCACCCGTCTCGCCGACGATGCGCGGATAGGTTCGATAGTCGGCGATGTTGTCCCCGACCTGCTTCCAGAGACGCTGGAAGGTGCCGGTGGAGCCGGTGAAGTGAATCCCCGCCAGACCGGGCTGCGCCATCACCGGGTCGCCGACGCTGGCGCCTTTGCCGGGCAGGAAGTTGATCACACCCGGGGGCATCCCCGCCTCTTCCAGAAGCTTCATGATGAAGTAGTTCGAATAGAGCGACGTGGAAGCCGGCTTCCACAACACCGTGTTGCCCATCAGGGCTGGAGCGGTCGGCAGGTTGGCGGAGATCGAGGTGAAGTTGAACGGCGTGACCGCGAAGACGAACCCCTCGAGAGCACGGTACTGGGCGTAGTCCCAGATCCCCGGAGCCGAACCAGGCTGCTGTTCGTACAGCTGGCGCATGTAGTGCGGGTTGAACTTGAAGAAATCGACGATCTCGGCCGCCGCGTCGATCTCGGCCTGATACACCGTCTTCGACTGATTCAACATGGTCGAAGCGTTGAGCGTGTCTCGCCAGGGGCCGGCGAGCAGATCGGCCGCTTTCAAGAGCACCGCGGCACGGGACTCCCAGGCCATCTCGGACCACTCGTGCCAGGCCTTGTCGGCCGCGCCGACCGCGCGCTCCACCTCTTTGGGTCCGGCCTGATGGACTGTTGCCAGCACATGACCGTGATCGTGGGGACAGACGGCTGTCGTCGTCCTGCCGGTGCGGATCTCCTTGCCACCGATGATCACCGGGATCTCGATCTGCTCGGAGAGCATCTCGTCGAGCTTCTTCTTCAGCGATACCTTCTCCGCGGATCCGGGTGCATACGAGCGCACGGGCTCATTGACCGGTTCCGGGACACGCACGACTCCGTTGGCCATGAAACAAACCTCCGTGATTGGATTCTCAGATCTGTGGGGAGCGACAGCCGCCCCAGCCATCGTATCGCAGAATGCCGCGAGGAATTACAGGCGAAAAGCGGTCCAGCCAAAGAGCAGGAAGCCCACCACCATGAGTACGCCGCCCATCGGGGTCACGGCGCCCAACCAGCGCGGTCCGCCGAGCGCCAGCCAGGCTACGGTGTCGCAGAAGATCAAGGCCCCGGCGAGCAGGGTCCAGCCGGCCCAGGTGAAGCCGGGTCTCGGGTTTTGCGTCGACACCAGGCCGATCAGGGTCAGTCCGAGGCCGCTGTACATGAGATAGCGGGCGGCAGTCTCCCACAACTCGAGACCGCGCGGATCCAACCGTGCCCGGAGACCATGGGCCCCGAAGGCACCCGCCAAGACAGACAGGGCGCAGACAATCGGACCGATGATGAGAAAGATGGAGCGCATAGGCCAGCGATCGATCAGAGATCTCCCAAGCGACGCACCGAAGCTACCTGCGGGCCTGGGATGACCAGGCGTTGAAATTTCTTCCAGATGCCGAACTGTGCGGCTCGCTCCACGTACTCTTGCTTGCTCTTGCCGTCGTCGCCATCCTTGTGGACATCCACATCGAGGAGCAGGACCCCTTGCTCATTCATGTCATCGCAGCGGCCGATATAGATCTCGTCTCCCACAGTATCGACCACCACGGTAATGCCGTGGAGCTCGTGCTTGTCCTCGTGGAAGGTACCCATCTCAGGAAGCTGTCGCTGCCGGCGCGAAGTAACGGTCGAACGCCGCCGTCAGATCCGCGGCGACATCCTCGGCGCTGCGGCTCTCGATACGATGCCGCGGCACGAAATAGACCAACTCGCCCTCCTTGAAGAGGGCGATGCAAGGACTGCTGGGCGGAATGTCGGCAAAGTATCCCCGGGCCTTCTGAGTGGCCTCCACATCCTGGCCCGCGAAGACGGTCACCAGACGTTCGGGTTTGTTTTCGCTCCGCATCGCCATGGCTACACCCGGACGGGCCTGGCCAGCGGCGCAACCGCAGACGGAATTGACAACCAGAATGGCTGAGGACGCTTCTTCGTTCATGAAAGTGTCGACCGCGTCGGCGGTCATCAGGTCTTCAAAACCAATCGATGCCAACTCCTGCCGCATGGGGTTTACGATCAAGGGACTGTAGGGCACTATGGATTCCTCCTGGTGTCGTGTTGAGCCGAGCCTGGGCTTCGAGTCAGTGGGTGCGGCGTATTCTACGATACTCGGCGTTCAGCGGTTTTCCACCCGGTGCTACACTGTCTCTTCGACCCCACCCTGGACCTCGATCCCAAGGAAAACCATGACTCTCCGAGGACTCCGATTCAGAATGGCAGGGGTCTTCACCCTTTGCCTGCTTGTTTCGCCAGGCTGCGGACCCGCAGCCGAGCTCACCGAGCTGGATCTACCGACCGACCGGCCACTGCGAGCCGGTTTTCTTCTGGTGAACGGCGTCTACAACACCGAGCTCATGGCACCCTGGGACGTTTTTCAGCACACTCGGTACCACTCGGCACCTCACCCGGGGATCGAGGTGTTCACCGTCGCCGCGACCACCGAGACGGTAACCACCGCCGAGGGTCTGCGCATCGTTCCTGATTTCACGTTCGACACCGCCCCACCGCTGGACATTCTGGTGGTTCCCAGCGCCGAACACAGTCGCGACACGGATCGGCAAGACGAGGAGATGATCGCCTGGGTTCGTCAGGCGGGATCCGAAGCCCGATTCGTGATGTCTCTGTGCTGGGGTGCCTTCATCCTCGCCGAGGCGGGTCTGCTCGATGATCACGCCTGCACGACCTTTCCCGAGGATCTTCGCTCCTTTGTCGAGGCCTTTCCGGAGCTCGATCTGCGGGTCAACGTGAGCTTTGTGCACGACGGCGGGGTCCTGACCTCGCAAGGGGGAGCCCGCAGCTACGATGTCGCCATGTACCTGGTGGACCTTTTGTTTGGACAGCAGGTCGCTCAGGGCATCGGCGGTGGCCTCCTCATCGAGTGGCCGCCGGCGCCCGAGAATCGGTATCCGTTTGTCAGCGATCCACGGATGACGCGCGACTCACGGGAATGGCAAGAAGGGCTTCCCAACCAGTCTACCGACCAAGACGAGAGTCACATACAGATGACCATTCAAATCGAATCTCCAGCCGAAGCCTCCACCTCGGGACGGTTACTCCTCGGACCGGGGCCCTCCATGGTGCATCCTCGCGTCTACCAGGCCATGGCCCGCCCGCTGTACGGGCACCTGGACCCCGAATTCCTCCAGGTCATGGACACGATGCAGGAGCGTCTGCGCCGCGTCTTTCGCACCCAGAATCCGCTGACGATCGCGGTCTCCGGAACCGGGAGTGCCGGTATGGAGGCAGCCCTGGTCAATGTCATCGAACCCGGCGACGAGGTCCTGGTGTGTGTCAACGGCGTTTTTGGCAACCGCATGTCGGACATCGTCGAGCGCGCCGGTGGCATCTTGCGGCGGATCGATCGCCCCTGGGGCGAGGTCTTCGATCCCGACGAGGTCGCCGCAGCCTTGGAGCAGTTTCCGAGCGTGCGCGTCGTCTCCATCGTCCATGCCGAGACCTCGACAGGGGCCCACCAGCCCTTGACAGAGATCGGAAGAATTTGTCGAGACCAGGACCGCTTGTTCGTGGTCGACGCTGTGACCTCACTGGGAGGCACCGAGTTGGCGGTCGACGACTGGCATATCGACATCTGCTATAGCGGTACCCAGAAATGCCTCAGCTGTCCTCCGGGTCTGGCCCCCTTGACGTTCGGTCCGCGAGCCCATGAGAAGTTGCAGGCACGACAGCAGAAGGTCCAAAGCTGGTACCTGGACCTCAGCATGATCGCCAGCTACTGGGCCGAACGCAGTCGCGCCTACCACCACACTGCACCCATCTCCATGACCTACGGTCTCAACGAGGCACTGGCACTGGTCTTGGAAGAGGGCCTCGAAGAGCGATGCCGACGTCACCGTCTCCACAGTCGGGCCTTGCTGGCGGGCATGAAGGTGCTGGGCTGTGAGCCTTCGGTGGCGCCCGGACATCGACTGCCGATGCTCAACGCGGTTCGCATCCCCGAGGGTATCGACGAGGCAGCGGTGCGCACCGAGCTGCGCGACAAGCACAACATCGAGATCGGCGGCGGTTTGGGCGACCTGGCCGGCAAGATCTGGCGCATCGGACTGATGGGCGAATCTGCGAAGGCCGAGTCCGTGCTGGCTCTGCTGGCGGCGCTGGAGGAGATCTTCGCCAAATCCGGTCGCCAGGTCCCCACCGAAGCTGCCCAGCTGGCCGCCGCCAATGTCTACGACGGCTGAGTCCGAGAGTAGCCCGCGGCACCGAGCTGTCGTCTTGCAGGGCCGGGGCAAGACCAGTCTCGAAACCCTGCCCCGCCCGAGCCCGGCGCCAGGCGAGATCCTCTTGCGCCTTCGCTGCTGTGGGCTCTGCGGCACCGATCTGTTCAAGATCACCCAGGACACACCACCCATCGGCAGGGTCCTGGGTCATGAGCTGGTGGGCACGGTCGCCGAACTGGGAGAGGGTGTCGAGTCGTTCTCCGTCGGCGACCGGGTGGTCACTCCTCACCACGTTCCTTGCGGCCACTGTCACCTCTGCCTGCATGATAGCCAGACGCTTTGCAGGATCTTTCGAGAAGACCTGATTGTTCCCGGCGGTTTCAGCGAGTACTTTGTCGTGCGGTCTCGTGCCGTGGAACATGCCGCCCACGTCGTCCCCGACTCGGTGAGTGATTCCGTAGCCATGTTTCTCGAGCCGGCCGCCTGCGTTTTGCGAGGGATCGAGCGCGCCGGACTTCCCGCACCCGGCGGGCCCTTGGACCCAGGCATCACGGCCCTGATTCTCGGCGCTGGCAGCATGGGATTGTTGCATCTCTTGGTTCTGCGGTCGCTGTTTGCGGACCTCGAAATCGTGGTCAGTGATCCACTTCCCCACCGGCGAGAGCTGGCCAGACGCTTCGGTGCCCAAACGGTGGTGTCCCCGGATGGGTTGGATCAACGAGTCGCCGAGCTGACGCGCGGTCGCGGAGCCGATTGCGTTTTCGATACGGTCGGTCGACCCGACGCCCTGAGGCAAGCGATCGGTGCCAGCCGAGAAGGCGCCACTGTGGTCCTGTTTGCCCATGCCCGGCCCGGCGCAGAGCTCAACTGGAGCTCAACGCGATCTTCAAATCGGAGCGTCATCTGGTGGGAACCTATTCGGGTGGACCCGCAGAGCAGGCCAGAATCTGGGAGCTCCTGGTCCGGGGGAGCCTCGATCCCTCCCCACTCGTCACCCACCGACTGCCGCTATCGAGATTTCGAAGAAGGCGTCGATCTGGCATTGAATCACGACGCCCTCAAGGTCGTCTTTGTCCCTGATGAGGAGTTCGGCCCTGAGCCTGCCTGATTCGTATCGCGCCGTCTTTCTGATCGGCCGTCAGGAAGTTCAATTGCGTCGGGTACCCATGGTCTTGCCTACCGCCGGCGAGATCCTGGTCCATATCGAGGCGGCGACGACCTGCGGCACCGACGTCAAAGTCTTTCGGCTCGGGGGTCACCCCCGCATGCTCCGAGTGCCTTCGGCCTTTGGCCATGAGATGGCCGGCACGGTGGTAGCCGCCGGCGAAGGCGTCGATGCCTGGCGGACCGGCGACCGGGTCGTGGTCGTGAACTCCGCCTCTTGTGGTACTTGTCCATACTGCCTACAGAATCGTGAGAATCTCTGCTCCGAGCTCCAATACCTCAACGGCGCCTTCGCCGAGTACCTGCTGGTGCCCAGGCGATTCGTCGAGCGGAGTACCCATCCGATCCCGCCGGACTTGTTGTCAGAACAAGCTGCCCTGACCGAGCCCCTGGCTTGCGTGCTCCACGGCATCGAAGCCTGCCAAATCTCGAGGCAGGCCGAGATTCTGGTGCTGGGCGGGGGTCCTATTGGTCAGCTCTTGGTGGGGGCCCTGGCCACCGAGGGTCACCGGGTATGCCTGGTCGACTCCAACGAGTCCCGCCGCGCGGTGGCCTCCAGGATGGGGGCCGAGAGGGTGATGGATCGTCAAGAGCATCGCCAAAGCACCGCCAGTTTCGACTTGGGCGTGGATGCCACGGGGACCCTGAAGGGGTGGAACCGGGCACTCCAATCGGTGCACCCAGGAGGTCAAGTTCTCTTCCTTGGTGGATGTCCGCCTGGCAGCCGTCTGGAGCTCGATACGGGCCACATCCACTACGACGAGCTGACCCTGCGAGGCGCCTATCACCACCGGCCAGCGACAGCGAAGCGAGCCCTCGAGCTACTGTCCGAGCGACGGTTTCCCGCTGAGCTTCTGCTGACAGCGCACTCCGGTCTCGAGGGGACCGAAGAGGCTCTGCGCAGCATGATGCGCCGCCAGAATCTGAAGGTGGTCCTGGAGCCCTAGGACTCTAGCCGGCCTTGGAGAAATAGACGCGCAGCTGCTCGCCGACAGCCTCGGTCCGTTGGATCTCTACATCGTCATCCGCGAGATCAGCGACGAAATGCAGGGCTGCGCCTTCAGACTCCTCGTGAAGACCGACTCGGATCCGAAGAACGTGGGCCGTATCGAGCTCGACCTGTTGTTGGGCAAAAGGTCGCTGAATACCCCGGATCCGCACGACCTCCCGCGGGGCACCATCGACGACGCGAAAATCATCCACCTGTTCCGCGACGAACAAGCCGTCGGCCCAGAAAGTGACGACGGTCTCGCCGGACTCCAGATTCCAGGTGACCCGGTCGACTCCGGTCAGTGGACCTGCCGACGGTTCGGGTGGCCGGGGCCTTGGCTCCGCAGGCTTCGGCGCGGCGGTGATCTTCGCCTGCACAACCTCGTCGGCCTGAGCTTCGGGTGGAAGCTGAACGGTTTCCATCGCCATCGGAGCAGGATCGACGATGGGCGAAGAGGCCGGCACCGCGCGGGCCCGGTGCTCGACGGGCTCTGCCGGCACCTGACTGCTGTCGTCCCCGGGTCGGAGAAAGAAAAAATAGAACGCCACCCCGAGAGCGGCTCCGAGGACAATCAAGACCAGAATGAGCCACAGGTCCTTGCGGCTCTTCTTCTCCGGCTCCTCATCCGGCAACCACGGCAGTCCGGGGTCGATCTGCAGCTCTGGCGCAGAATCTGGATTCGACTCCTGGCCAGCGGCTTCCGCCGCCGTCAAGAGCTCATTCAGATGGATATCGTCCGGCGCAAACGCCTCCTGATTCTCAGGGGTGTCCGCGATCAGATCGCGGGGGTCGACGAGGAATGGCTCGACATCGGTGTCCGCGGACAGATCCTCTTCGACGAGCCCCGAGCCTTTCTTGGTGAGGAACTCGGCCTCCAGAGTCGTCCAGCGTCAGAACCACCGGGGATTTGGCCGGCCTGTCCTCTTCTTCGGGCCACAGATCGTCGGCCGAGGGCTCAGCTGCTGCCGCCGGAGGCTCCTCCGCCTCCTCCATCTCGGCCGTCCTCGACTTCGGGCAGCTCGAGCAGCGGCACTCCCTGGCGCCGAAAGTGCTCGACGAGCTTGGGCAGCAACTTCAGGCTGGGTTGATCGAGATAGGCCAGACGCACGTAGACGCCCTCATCGGTAGCGCGAACGATCTCGCCTTCTCCTCGCAGGACCGAGAAGCTATCGCGAATCCGAACTTCGAACTTCACCTCCGAGCCCACCGCTCCGGCCTCGGTCGTTTCGAAGTACAGTCCCTCTTCCGAGAGGCGAGACGCACACCTGTCCAATACCTCCTGAAAGCTCCCCAGTTCTAATACCAACTCTTTATTGGCCATTCACGACTCCGGACCCGTGCCGCCCTGCCTCCGAGATCATTCTAGCGCGCCTCGCCCCACTCCGGCTCGTCATCAATGCCCAGACCGTCTGCCAGACGGTTGTAGTAGGCGAACAGCCCCGTAATCTGGACAATGTCGCTGATGGCGTAGTCGTCAAAGCCTCTGGTGCGCAGGGCCTCGAGATCCGCGGCGCTCATCTTCTGCGGCTCGACCGTCAGCTTGACCACGAACTCGAGCATGGCCTGATCCTGCGGCCCGAGTTTCGCAGTCCGGAAGTCGGTGATGATCGCCGCGACCAGTTCGTCTGCTGCAGGCAGGTCGTGGACCTCGGCCCGGAGGTCCTCCGCGTGAGCGCGGGTTCAGTAGAAGCAGTCGTTGACCTGCGATACCGTGGTCGCGATCATCTCTCGCTGAGCTCGCGACAGGTGGCTGTCCGGAGAGTACATGGCCTCCAGGTAAAGCTGTGTCGAAGCTCTCAGTAGATTGGGCCGCAGGCTCTGTATCTCGAGGATTTGATAGACCTTGCCGGCGCGTTTCTCGGCCGCTTGGTACTGCCGCTTCAGCAGCCCCGTGGCTTCTTCGGGTCCTACCGTAGGTATCCATGCCATAGGTCCATCGGATAACAGCTCCGGGACCCTGTCAAGTCATCACGCAGAAAGGGGTAAACTCACGGCCCAGACGGAGAACACCAGTGGACGACATCCGCAACTTCTGCATCATCGCCCATATCGACCACGGCAAGTCGACGCTGGCCGATCGACTGATTCAACGCTGTGGTGGAGTCGAGGACAGGGAGTTCCGCGATCAGATCCTGGACTCGATGGACATCGAACGGGAGCGGGGAATCACCATCAAGAGCAACACCGTGACGCTGCTCTACGATGCCCAGGACGGCCAACGGTATCGACTCAATCTGATCGACACTCCCGGCCATGTCGACTTCTCGCACGAGGTCCGTCGATCGCTCATGTCCTGTGAGGGTGCCTTGCTGCTGGTCGATGCATCGCAGGGTGTCGAAGCCCAGACGGTCGCCAACCTCTATCTAGCCCTCGAGTACGATCTGGATTTGATCCCGGTCATCAACAAGATCGATCTGCCCTCGGCGGATATCGAACAAGCCCGCGAGGAGATCTCGGAAGACCTCGGTCTGGATCCCTATGAAGCCATCCTCGCTTCGGCCAAGCAAGGAACCGGTATCGACGACGTTCTCGAAGCGATCGTGCAGCGCTTGCCCGCTCCTGCTGGTGATCCCGCAGGTCCGCTACAGGCCCTCGTCTTCGACGCCCAATACGATCCCTATCGCGGGGCCGTGATGCTCTGCCGTGTCAAGGAAGGGACTGTGCATCCAGGACAGAGAATCCGCCTCATGCACTCCGACAAGGAATACGTCGTGGAGGAAGTGGGTCTGCTGCAGCTCCACAGGGTTCAGACACAACGCCTCGAGGCAGGGGCGGTGGGCTACATCATCGCCGGTATCAAGACGGTGCGCGATATTGCGATCGGCGACACCATCACCGACGCGGAGCAACCGGCGGGCGAACCGCTCCCTGGGTACAAGGAAGCCAGGTCGGTCGTCTTCTCGTCGATCTACCCCATGTCCACCGACGACTACGAGGACCTGACCGTCGCCCTGGACAAATTGGCCTTGAACGACGCTGCTCTGACCTATGAGAAGGACTCCTCCGCCGCTCTCGGATTTGGCTTCCGGTGTGGATTCCTGGGTCTGCTCCACCTGGATGTGGTGCAAGAGAGACTGAAACGGGAGTACGGTCTATCGTTGATCCTGTCGGCCCCTTCGGTCCGCTACCACATGACCCTGACAGGGGGTGATCCCCTGGCCGTGGACAACCCCAGCCTCTACCCCAATCCGACCGAGATCCAAGCGGCCGAAGAGCCCTATATCAAGGCCTCGATCATGATTCCCGAGCGCTATATCGGAGTGGTCATGGAACTCTGCCGCGACAAACGCGGTCTGAATACCTCGTTCAACTATCTGGCTGTGGGCCGAGTCGAGCTGACCGCCGAGCTGCCCCTGGCCGAAGTGCTGTTCGATTTCTACGACCGGCTCAAGACCATCACCCAAGGGTATGGTTCCTTCGACTACGAGATGCTCGACTATCGGCCCACCGATCTCGTCAAGGTCGACATTCTCGTCAATGGCGAGCCGGTCGATGCGCTGTCCCAGTTGGTCCATCGCGAAAAGGCTCGGGGAAGAGCTTTGCGCTACTGCGAGAAGCTGGCGGACACGATTCCCAAACAGCAATTCAAGATCGCGATCCAGGGCGCCATCGGCGGCCAGATCATCGCCCGCAAGACCATCAACGCCTATCGCAAGGACGTCACCGCCAAGTGCTACGGCGGTGACATCACTCGCAAGCGCAAGCTGCTGGAGAAGCAGCGAGAAGGCAAGAAGCGCATGAAGGTGGTGGGCTCGGTGGAGATTCCCCAGTCCGCTTTCGTCGCCGTCCTCAAGTCGGACACCGACAAGTGAGCCTCGGCCACGAGGGCCCGGGACTCTACGTCCATCTGCCGTTCTGCTCGGCCATCTGTCCCTACTGCGATTTTTACGTGCTGACCGGGGACACCCGTCGACGTCATCGATACATCCGGCATCTGTTGGCGGAGATCGCGCTCTGTGGGGAGTCGCCTTGGCCTTCTTTTGTCGACCCGACTCCTGATGGGTCCTTCGACACTCTCTATTTCGGCGGTGGAACGCCTTCCCTGCTGAGACCCCGCGATCTGCAGGCTGTCCGAGCTGCGATCGACACCCACTTGCCCCTGGTCAAGGAGCCTTGGATCGGCCTGGAGGCCAACCCTGAAGACGTCACGGAAGAGAGCCTGGCGGCCTGGGAAGAGATCGGGGTTCGTTTTCTGAGTCTTGGCATCCAGTCCTTCGACGACAGAGTCTCTGCGGTTCCTGGGCCGCCAGCACGAGCCACCAGACTGCCGTCGCAGTGCGGCTCTGGCGAGACAGAGTGACATCGAGACGCTATCGCTCGACCTGATTTTCGGACTTCCCGGCCAGAGCGCGAAGGACTGGCAAACCGAGCTGGAGATCGCCGCGAGTCTGCGGCCCGACCACCTCTCCTGCTATCAACTCACCGTCGAGCCCGGCACCCCCTTCGGGTTTCGCCGAGCCCAGGGCCGACTGTCCGAGATGGCCCGAGACGAACAGGCCGATCTGTTCCTTCTGACTCACACCTGGCTGGCAGAGCGGGGATTCGCCGCCTACGAAGTCTCCAATTTTGCCGACCACACCCCGCCACCGTTCGCGCCACAACAGGAAATACTGGAGTCACACGCCCTATCTGGGACTGGGCCCGTCGGCCCACTCCTTTGCCTCCCGTTGGCGTTGGTGGAATCGCCGAAAGATCAAGCCCTACGAATCCCAAATCGATCGCCGGCGAGCGACCTATCCAAGATCAAGAGCTCCTGACTCCGGGTCAACTACGTCTGGAGCATTTGATGTTGGGTCTACGGACTCCGACGGGAGTGGACTTCCGCACGTTTCCAGACGGTTCCGGCCCTCGACTCTGGGTGGCCAATCGATCGCTCATCGATGAACTGGCGGGCGCCGCACTGGCAACAGTGGAGGAAGCAGAAGCTGATTCCCACGCTTGCCGGTTTGGCCGTCGCCGAGGCATTGGCCTGTCGATTCGAGCTTCTCGACCCCTGATCCCCGAAACGGGCGAGGATTTGCTAGCATTTTCGACAATGTGGCGAATCTGATGGGCAGTCACCCCAGGCTCCTGGGGCCCTCTATGCTGCTGCTGGCTGGTGCGGTTCTGGCCGGTGCGTCCTGGGCTGCAACCGAGGCCCTGGACAGCCGACAGATCAGGACTCCCCTGGTGGCACCGGAGGATATTCTCGCCCGTGACCTGACAGCTGTCGACCTCACGGTCCTGTTCGATCGGCGGGTCCAGACCCCCCTGGAAGTTCACCGAGCCGACCCCGAGGGCGGCTCGCTGCAAGACGAGCATGCCTGGCGAGTCGTGGTCTACTTTGATGCTCCTCTCTCCACCCCCGATGGATTGCGCCAGGCCGCGCTCTTGCTGAGCCGCGAGGCCGAGACCTTGACTCATCTCGGTCCGACAGAGATCGTCCTTGCCGATCCTCAGCCTTACCGATACCTGGCAGGCAGTCGTGATGCTCTCGCCCTGAAAGACGCCTTGCGGGATATCCGCTCGCAGACTCCCGTGACGGCCGGTGAGCTGGTCTGGCACCGACAGCGATTCTCGGCGCAGCTCGAAGGCGGGAGACAGCCAGGTTTCGCGCGCCCTGAGCGACGAGATGGAGCTGATCGAACAACAGCGCCGGAGCCTGCTTCGCTGGCTGGCCGGCACAGGCCCTGTCGGGCCCGGGCTTCTCATCCTGGTGCAAAACGGCTTTGACCTGAATCCAGGACCCTTCTACTCCGAACCAACCACTGGCTCGTTTCTCGAAGATCCGCGCAGCAGCCTTTCTCAATCGGTGTTGTCCAAGGCCCTCGCCACGGTTGGCTGGACCGTGATGTGCCTGGCTTTGGGTCCTAGACCCGAGGAGTTTGCCGATCCGCTGGCGCCCCTCTTCGAGTTGGCTCATGCCTCCGGCGGCGAAGTCATCACCCGTCGCCGCGAGGGATCCCGGATGCTGCACCGGGTTTCCTCTTGGCCCATCCTCGAAGTGGAGCTGACTGCAACCCCCGATACAGGAGCCCAGCCTTTCGAGGTCTTGCTGAGCGGCTCGGAGCGCAGACTCCAGACCAGGCGATGGGCTGCAGCTGCACCACTCGCCGATCTTGGCGGAGATTCGATCCAGCCTCGCGCCGGCTTCCGAGGCACCACGACCGATCCTCCAGCTGCTACGCCCGGAGGGCCTGACTATCGAGGGAGAGGTCCGATTTCGAACCATCACCGGGCGCCAGCACATTCATCGGGTGGTCTTTCTGCTCGACGATGTCGTCGTGGCCGAGACGCAGAGGACACCGTACTCGGCCCTCATAGACCTGGGCATCGGAGTCCAACCGCATACGGTTTCCGCTGATCGCCTACTCGCGATCCAAGGGTCGGCTGGGTGAGGACTCGTCTGCAGCTGAACATGACCCTCGAGCCCCCGAAAGTCATCCATCGTCGAGTTGGACTACCTCCCAGACGAAGGGGTCTTGGAGGTTCTTGCGACTGCCACGGCACCCTCGGGTGCCAGTCCGGAGCGGATCGAGATCTTTCTCAACGACCATCGAGAGACGGTGCTCAGGGAGCCACCGTTCCGTGCGCGGATCGCCACCGAGGAGCCGCGCCCGGCGGATGTCGTCAGGGTCTTGGCCCACTACCCCACCGGCGAGACGGCAGAAGCCGCCAAACTGCCGGCAGTCGCGGGACCAGAGCGACGAGCTCGATGTCAATCTCGTCGAGTTGCTGGCCATGGTCACACCCCGCAACCGCAAGGCGCAAGTGGAGCTGCAGAGCAGCCGATTTCATCATCCGACAGCAGGGACGTTCGCTGCCCGTCGACCAGTTCTCCCACTGGGAGGAGATGCAACTGACTCTGGGGCTGGTGCTGGACACGTCGGACAGCATGGACGTGGTCCTCGAGGATGCCCGCGAGGCAGGCGAGCGCTTCTTCCAGGAAGCTCTCAGAGACGGCGACGAGGCCTTTGTGGTGGATTTCAACGATCTCCCGCGGCTGGCTCGCCGCACGACGGCGGATTCGGATCAGTTGTTGCTCAGCCTGGTGGGACTCGAAGCCAGAGGTAAGACCGCCCTCTACGACGCCATCGTATTCTCACTCCAGCAGTTCGAGAACACCTCGGGTAGAAGAGCCCTGGTGGTGGTCACGGACGGTGAAGATTCGGCTAGCTACTACCAACCGCGGGAATGCGTGAGACAGGCGAGATTGCACGGTGTCCCGGTCTATTTGATCATCCTCGGTAGCCCTCCGGACCCCCGCCGCGAACCCGAGCTGCTGCGGAATACGATGGTCGCTCGCCGCACTGGCGGTGAGGTGTACCACATCTCAGACCTGGAAGATCTGAGTCGGATCTACGAGCAGATCGTCAGCGAGCTCCGGCGCCAGTATTTTCTGGCTTTCGATGCCGGTCACACCTTGACTCCGGCAGAGCTCGAGGGGATCGAGATCGAGGTGGTGCAAGAGGGCCTCACTGTTCGCACACTCCTCGCCAGCCAGCACAGAGGAGGCTGAGAGGGAACCGATGACTAGAGACAGGAATACCGTGTGAAACCGGCACCGTTCGACTACACCGCTCCGGATACTCTCGAAGCCGCCTTGGCGACGATGCGGGAACATGGCTACGACGCCAAGTTGCTCGCGGGTGGACAGAGTCTGATCCCCTTGCTCAACTTCCGCCTCGCCAGCCCACGTGTTCTGGTTGACCTCAATCGGTTGAGCGATCTGGACTTCGTGCGACCGAGCCCGTCGGGAGGGTTGGCGATCGGCGCCATGACCCGCCAGAGTCGCCTGGGAACCGAGCCGCTCATCGCTGAGAAGGCGCCGCTCCTGCATGAGGCGATCCCATTTATCGCCCACCCACAGATTCGCAATCGCGGCACCCTGGGCGGCACCCTGGCTCATGCCGATCCCGCTGGCGAGCTACCCACGGTGGCCCTGGCCTTGCAGGCCCGGTTTCGACTGCAATCGGAGACCGGGGACCGATGGGTCGAGGCGCGGGACTTCTTCGTCGGCTTGCTGACCACGGCCCTGGAGCCGCACGAGGTCCTGACCGAGATCGAGATCCCACCACCGCCGCCGCGCTGTGGATGGTCCTTTCATGAAGTCTCCCGCAGACATGGCGACTACGCGCTGGCAGGGCTGGCGGCGCAGGTTGTCCTGGATGATGACGGGATCTGCACCGCTGCACGCCTGGTCTATCTGAGCGCCGGTGACGGTCCGTTGGAGGCCACACGGGCGGTCGAACAGCTCATTGGCTCAGCGCCGGACGATCAGATCCTCCAACAGATCGCTCACCTGGTGGCGGCTGAAGAGGTCCAACCCACAGGCGACATTCACGCTTCGATCGACTTCAAGCGTCACCTCTGTCGGGTCCTGACCTACCGAGCCCTGACCACCGCATTGGAAAGAGCACAATAATGCCAGACACTCACTCGATCGCGTTGACCGTCAACGGCAAGAAGTACACCGGTACGGTCGAGCCCCGGCTCTTGCTGAGCGACTTTCTCCGACACGACCTGGGACTGACCGGCACTCATGTCGGCTGCGAGCACGGAGTCTGCGGAGCCTGCACGGTTCTCATGGATGGGCAGCCCGTTCGATCGTGTTTGGTCCTGGCTGTGCAGGCCAACGGTTGCTCGCTGGCCACGGTCGAGGGATTGGCACCCTCTGACGACGCGCTGCACCCCATGCAGGAAGCCTTCTGGGAGGCCCACGGACTGCAGTGCGGTTTCTGCACCGCTGGAATTCTCATGACTCTGGTGCCGTTTCTCGAAGCCAATCCGGACCCCTCGGAGGAGGAGATCCGACTCGCACTTTCGGGCAACCTATGTCGATGTACGGGCTATCAACACATCGTCGACGCTGTGCTGCTGGCGGCAAGAAAACTCCAGGGAGTGTCGACCGAGTGACGCACCCCTGCGAGCCGTCTGGCCTGGCTGTCGACACCTGGCAACGAGCGTCTCTCGAGCTCGATCCGGTGCTCACCGAGCTGGAGGTGCTCGTCGCCCGGGAGGAACCCCGCATCCATGCCCTGGTGGCCGAAGAGGGTCGGTTCGATCGTCTTCGTGAGGAGATCGTCCACAGCTCTGTCGGCCCCCTGGTCCGGGTCCCCGTTGGCGTCAAGGACATCATTCATGTCGAAGGCTTGGAGACCAGAGCGGGCTCCCGGCTGCCGGCGAGCGAGCTGGCCGGCGAGGAGGCCGAGTCCGTCACGGCGCTGAGGCGGGCCGGAGCCGTGATCCTGGGCAAGACTGTCAGCACCGAGTTCGCGTATTTCGCTCCGGGACCCACCCGCAACCCTCACAATCCCGACCACACACCCGGTGGTTCCAGCAGCGGCTCGGCTGCTGCGGTCGCCGCCGGCTACTGCCCTCTGGCCCTTGGAACCCAGACCATCGGATCCATCTCCAGACCCGCTTCCTTCTGCGGAGTGGTGGGGTACAAGCCCACATATGGGCGCATTTCCCTCGCCGGTGTCATTCCCCTGTCTCCGTCGCTGGATCATCTCGGCCTCTTCGCCAACAGCGTCCTGGATGCGACGACAGCGGCCTCGGTCTTGTGCGGCGACTGGGGCCCGGTCGATTCCGATCGTCGGCCGGTTCTGGGAATTCCCCGAGGACCGTTTCTGGAGAAGGCTACAAGAGTAGGCCTGGACCATTTTCGCGCCGTCTGCTCGCATCTGCAGTCTCTGGACTGGGATGTTCGGTCTGTCGACCTTTTCGATGATTTCACCGAAATCGAAGCCCGGCATCAGTTGATCATGGCAGCGGAGGTCGCGCGGGTTCATCAGGACTGGTTTGCTCGGTTCGGCGAGCTTTACCACCCCCGAACCCGCGAGATCATCGAGCGCGGAATGGACATCTCCGAAACCAGGCTCGCCGCCGCCCTGGAGGAAAGACTCGGGTTCCAGGAAAGGCTCGAAGAGGTCACCGATAGAGCTGGGATCGATCTCTGGCTATCCCCGTCGGCTCCAGGCCCAGCGCCTGAAGGACTCGCCAGCACCGGCGATCCCGTCATGAACCTCCCCTGGACCCAGGCCGGGGTGCCAACTCTCAGCTTGCCGGCAGGCGACACCGCCAACGGCCTGCCCATGGGGCTGCAGGTGGCAGGCCGCAGCTCGACTGACGAGGATTTATTGGGTTGGTGTCAAGATCTCGAGCAGGCTCTGGATCGAAGGCGATGAGCGTCCTGAGCACAGAGGTGCGGGCGGGCGCCTATGCCGATTCCATCGTGCTGATGCAGCTGCAAAGCGACCTGCAAAGGCTCGACGGGGTTCTGGCTGCCGGAGTCGTCATGGGTACAGCGGTCAATCTCGATCTCTTGCGGGCCTCTGATCTTCTCGACGCCGCAGCACAGCAGGCCCAAGCAGAGGATCTGATCATCGCCATCCGGGCCGACACAGAAGGGCAAGCCGCCGCGGCTCTCAGCCAGATCGATACCCTGATGAAGAGACGCAAGACCAACGATACGGGCGACTTTCAGCCGCGCACGCTGGGCTCGGCCCTCCGTTTCGTACCCGAGGCCTCCTGGGTCTCGATCTCCATTCCCGGTCGATATGCTCACCGTGTCGCCGACGAAGCACTCGATCTGGGTTGCCACGTGTTCCTGTACAGCGACAACGTGACCCTGGAAGACGAGCTGGACCTCAAGTCCAAGGCCAAGTCTCAGCGACGCCTGCTCCTGGGCCCCGACTGTGGTTCCGCCATCATCGGGGGTGTCGGATTCGGCTTCTCCAATGTCGTTCGACCTGGCCCCATCGGACTCGTCTGCGCGTCGGGTACGGGTCTGCAGGCGATTGCCAGCGAGATCCATCAGCTGGGATCGGGCATTTCGCACGCCATCGGCACCGGCGGCAGGGATCTGAGCTCGACCATCAGGGGAGCCACCGCCCGCCAGGGTCTCGATCTGCTGGGGCGGGACACCGCCACGCAGGTCATCGTCCTGGCTTCCAAAACACCCGACCGAAGCGTCAGCCCCGAGATCCTGGGGCAAGCACTGGCGATCGACAAACCCGTGGTCGTTCTGTTCTCGGGCTTGGCCGCTCCTGGGCGCACTCTGGGCAATCTCTACTTCGCTCGCAGCCTGACCGAAGCGGCAGCCCTCGCCGTGGACGTTGCCCGAGGTGATCTGCAGCCGTCATCGCTCCGACCGGATAAAAGGGCGAATGGCCGTCATCTCAGAGGCCTGTTTGCTGGTGGGACCTTGGCCTTGGAGGCGGTTCAAGTCGCCAGGCCCTTCCTGACACCGCTGCATTCGAATCTCGGCGCGCCGGGCGTCTCGGATCTCCCGGACTCCACCGTCAGCCGGGGTCACACGATTCTCGACCTGGGTGCCGACGAATACACCGTCGGCCGCCTCCACCCGATGATGGATCAGCGACTCCGTCTCGAGCGGCTCGAGCAGGAGGCTGCGGATCCGGAGACCGGGTTGATTCTCCTCGATGTGATGCTGGGCAGAGGATCTCAAGCGGATCCCGCAGCCGAGCTGGCACCGATTCTGGACCAGATCCAATCCCGGCAAGGACCGCCCGTCGTGGCTTTGGTCGTTGGAACGGATGAAGATCCCCAGGATCTGCAATCCACTGCCGAGCGGCTGCGGGCGGTCGGGGCCGACGTTTTCACGGACGTCTCCCGGGGCCTGGCCCATGCAGTCCGATCCTGCGTCCCTCCTCCCTCCCCACTCGCACCCAGCGTGGACCTGGCGGCCTTACAGCCACCCGAGGCGGCGATCAACGTCGGACTTGCGAGCCTGCGCGAGGATCTGGTGACTCAGGACCTCGAGACGTGTGCAGGTGGACTGGCGTCCCCCTGCGGGGGGCAACGAAGCGCTCCTGGCGATTCTGGAGAGAATGAAGACATGAACATCGACAAAGCCAACAGTCTTGCCGTCGATCGGATGATGGAGGCCCGTCCCGTCCTGGTAGGCGTCTCGACTGCCCGAGATGTGATCCCCGACATGGGAGACCGACTTCTCCTCCACGCGGGTCCGCCGATCGAATGGGGCAGAATGTCGGGTCCCATGCAAGGCGCTGTGATCGGCGCCGTCCTCTTCGAAGGATGGGCTGACGATGAGCAGGCAGCGATCGAGCTGGCTGCCGGGGGAGAGCTTTCTTTCGACCCCTGTCATCATCACCGTGCGGTGGGACCCATGGCCGGCGTCATTTCACCCTCCATGGCGGTCTACGTCGTGGAGAACGCGACGCACGGCAATTTTGCCTACTCCAACATGAACGAGGGCTATGGCAAGGTCCTGCGCTACGGCGCCTACAGTCCCGATGTCCTCGACCGACTGCGCTGGATCAACAACGAGATGGCCGACCTTCTCCGCCGGGCGCTGGCGGAGACGGACGGCATCGATCTGCGCACCCTGCTGGCCGAAGCCCTGCACATGGGCGACGAAGGACACAACCGCAACAAGGCCGGCTCGATCCTGATGCTCAAGGCGCTGGCCCCCGTAATTGCCAGAGTGGCACCCACAGAAGCGGCTGGAGAAAAGGTGCTCCGCGTCATCGGCGACAATGCCCTGAGCGTGCTCAACCCGGTCATGGCGGCCTGCAAGGCGATGGCGGATGCCGCCCACGGCATCGAAGGTAGCACCCTGGTCAGCGCCATGGCCCGCAACGGAACCGACTTCGGCATCCGCGTCAGCGGCCTGGGTGATGACTGGTTCACAGCTCCCGCACCCACTCCCGACGGGCTCTACTTCAGCGGCTTTACCAGCGCCGATGCCAATCCCGACATCGGCGATTCCACGATCACCGAGACCGTCGGCATCGGCGGCTTTGCCATGGCAGCGGCACCCGCCATCGTCGCCTTCGTCAGCGGCACACCCAGGGATGCGTTGCACGCCACTCTGGAGATGTACGAAATCACGGCAGCCGAGCACACGCACTTCACGATTCCACAGTTGGACTTTCGCGGCACCCCGACGGGTATCGATATTCGCAAGGTCGTGGAACTGGGTCTGCCACCACGCGTCAATACCGGCATCGCCCACCGCGAGGCCGGTGTGGGCCAGGTCGGGGCCGGCTTGGTACGGCCGCCCATGGAAGTCTTCGAGAACGCCTTGGTCGCCTTTGCGCAGAAATATGACCTCTAGAGAAACAGGAGTCGTCGGATGACAACCCGGTACTTTGGCGAGCGCCTCACCCGAAATGAAGACCCGCGACTGCTGAAGGGCCAGGCCCTGTTCGTCGACGACGTCAACCTGCCCAACATGGGTCACGTCGCCTTCGTTCGCAGCCCGTTCGCTCATGCCCGCATTCAATCCATTGATACCGAGCAGGCCAAGCAGTGTCCAGGTGCTATCGCCATCTACACCGCTGCGGACCTGGGAGACTACTGGCGGCATGGCCCACTGTTGGTCTCGCCTCCACCCATCGAGCGGTGTGTCTTCCACGAGCGCACCCAGGTGGTGATGGCCAAGGAGAAGGTCCGACATCTGGGGGAAATCGTGGCCGCCGTGGTGGCGGAGTCCCGCTATGCGGCAGAAGATGCTGTCGAACAGATCTTCGTCGAGTACGACCCCTTGGATGCCGTGGTCGATCTTGAACAGGCTCTCACCCCCGAAGCCTCACTTCTGCACGATGATCTCGATCAGAATCTCGCAGCCCACGTCATCCAGGAAAAGGGCAACTACGAAGTGGCCAAGAACCAAGCGGATCTGATCCTGCAAAGGCGATTGTTCTACGACCGGGGGACGGCGGCCGCCATGGAGAATCGGGGCGTGGTCGCAGACTGGGACAACCGTAGTCGGCGGCTGACGATCTGGGACACCACCCAGGCTCCGATTCCCATCCGCAATGGTCTCGCCGGCATGCTCGGTCTGACCGAGAACCAGGTGCGGGTCATCGCGCCATTCATCGGCGGCGCCTTTGGTCCCAAGATCATGATGTTCTACCCCGAAGAGATGCTCATCCCCTGGCTCTCCCTGCAATTGCAGCGACCGATCAAATGGATCGAGGACCGGCAGGAGAATTTCGTCGCTACGACTCAGGAACGCGGCCAGCTCCACGATTCCGAGATCGCCTTGACCCGAGACGGCCGTATCTTGGGAATTCGCGATGTCTTCCTGCACGACAATGGCGCCTACAACCCCTATGGTCTGACGGTACCCATCAACAGTCAGTGCACGCTCTTGGGACCCTATGACATTCCCAATTACTACAGCGAATTCAAAGCCGTCTTTACCAGCAAACCCACCGTCACCCCCTATCGTGGCGCGGGTCGCCAACACGGGGTCTTCGTCATCGAGCGTCTACTGGATTTCGCCGCCCGAGAGCTGGAGATCGACAAGGCCGAGATCCGCCGTCGCAATCTCCTCGCACCGGACTCTTTTCCCCACAATCACCAGATCATTTTCCAGGACTTCGCTCCATTGGTTTACGACAGCGGCAACTACGAGCCGGTTCTGCAGAAGGCCAAAGAAATGATCGACTACGATCGGTTCTTCCGTGAGCTGCAACCCTCCTACAGGGCGGCGGGGCGCCACGTCGGGCTGGGGCTGGTGGCCTATGTCGAGGGCACCGGGATCGGGCCCTACGAAGGGGCCCGAGTGCAGGTCGAGGCCAGCGGCAAGGTCAGCGCGGCTACGGGTGTCGGCACCCAGGGACAGGGGCATATGACTTCCTTCGCGCAGATCGTCGCCGACCAGGTCGGTGTAAGCCCCAGAGACGTTGCCGTCGTCACCGGCGACACGGACCAGTTTCACTGGGGTGCCGGGACCTTCGCCAGCCGCGGCGCCGTGGTGGCGGGAAATGCCTTTCACGCCGCGGCGAAAGACGTTCGGCAGAAGATCTTCAAGCTGGCCGCCGAAGAGCTCGGTGCAACAGAGGAAGAGCTGGAGCTCGGCGAAGGAGCGGTGCGTGTTGCCGGCCAACCCGACCGTCAGATCGCCCTCGGTGAGCTCGCCCTGCGCGCCAACCCCATGCGGGGCGCGGTCAAGCCAGGCACCGAGCCAGGACTGGAATCCACCAACTACTTTGGTCCGGAACGGGGCGCCACGGCCGCCGGCGTGCACGCCATGATCGTGGAAGTCGAACCCGAGACCTTTCTGGTGAAGATCCATAGATACATCGTGGTTCACGATTGCGGTCGAGTGATCAACCCCCTCATCCTCGACGGTCAGATCCATGGCGGGGTAGCTCAGGGGCTTGGCAACGCGTTCTATGAGCAGCTCGTCTACGACGACGCCGGGCAGATTCTGAATGCCTCCTTCATGGACTTTCTGCTGCCCACCGCCTTGGATGTGCCGAGGATCGAGATCGGCCACGAGGAAACCCCTTCGCCGCTCAACCCCCTCGGTATCAAGGGAGCGGGTGAGGCTGGCGCGATCCCCGCTGCACCCCTCTTCCTGCAGGCCGTAGAGAACGCCCTGGGAGACGAAGCCTTCGAAATCCTCGAGATCCCGTTGAGTCCGAATCGCCTCTGGGAGCTGTGGACCCAGCACCTGGAGACAGACTCAATCTGACTCGCGGCGGATCAGGACGCAACGATGATCACCAATCTGCTTGGCGCCGTCCCTACCGAGCTCCCCGAGGAGCTCACCGAGATCCTGGTGGCCGGACAGGATGTCAGGATCGAACGCATCGTCTCTCGAGGCCACGCCTCCCCAGCCGATTTCTGGTTCGACCAGGAGGACACCGAGTGGGTGCTGGTCCTCGCAGGGAAAGCCCGACTGCTCTTCGAGGCGGATCGGCAACTCGTCGAGCTCGGCGCCGGCGATTCTCTGACGATTGGTGCTCATACCAGGCACCGGGTCGAGTGGACCGACCCTGAACAGGACACGATCTGGTTGGCGGTCTTCTATTCCTAGACCCGGGTCTCATTCGGCAGGTGCGGACCTTCGAGAACCAAGAAGAAACAGGAGACCCCATGAAACCCCAAGACTCGATTCGAGGTGTCCTCGTACGTGAGCTCCGAGCCCTCCAGCGGGAGCTCGAGGCCTACGGTGAGGAGGATGCGATCTGGGAGGTCCCAGCTGGGATCCGCAACTCCGCCGGCACCCTGGCCCTGCACTTGACAGGCAATCTTCTGTCGTTCGTCGGTGCCATTCTCGGCGAGACGAACTATGTCAGAGATCGACCAGCAGAATTCTCGCTCCGCGATGTTCCTCGTGCCGAATTGATCCTCGAGATCCAGCGCACCGTCAAGGTCGTCGACGAGACTCTCAACGGTCTTGCCGACCGAAGGTTGTCGCAGCCTTTCCCTCTCGATTTCGGCGGCATCAGAGTGAGCACATTGGACTTCCTGATCCACCTCTCTACCCATCTGGCCTTCCACGTCGGCCAGATCGACTACCATCGTCGCCTGGTCACCGGTGAGCCAGAATCCGTCGGCCCTATCGCCATACCTGAATTGGCTTCCGTGCAGGCGGCCGATTGACCCCTGGGGGCTCTGCTAGACTCCATCCACCTAGCCAGGTGGAGAAAGGAGAGCGCTTCGGGTCTTGAACCAGCCATGAAGAACACCATCCCCGAAGTCGACGCCTATATCGACAGCGGCCGCTGAATTCGCTCAGCCGATCTTGAAGAAGACTGCGTCAGCTGTTCCACCACGCCTGCCCAGAGATTCAGGAGACCATCAAATGGAGCTCACCCTTCTTCGAATTCAAGGGGATCGTGGGCAACATGAGCGCCTTCACGCAGCACGTCAGCTACGGATTCTGGAAAGCAGGGCTGATGAGCGACCCGGAAGGTATCCTTGAGAAGGCGGGGAACACAGAGATGGCCGTGTTGAAGGCCAGGAGTATCGACGATCTACCCGACGACGCGGTCTTGATCTGCTATATCGAGGAGGCGGTTCAGCTCAACGAGATGGGAATCAAAGTTCCGCGTACCCGACCCACCGAGGCCATCAAAGAGTTGGTGATCCCCGATGACATCAGGGCTGCGCTAAGACAGAGCGAGAAGGCATTCGCTACGTTCGAGACTTTCAGCTACAGCAATCGCAAGGAGTACGTCGAGTGGGTAACCGAGGCCAAACGGCAGTCGACCCGCGAAAAGCGACTGGCGACCGCGCTGGAGTGGATGGCCGAGGGCAAGCCACGAAACTGGAAGTACATGAAGGATTGGAGGTAGGCGTGGCCTATTCCGAGCATTTGGCAGATCGAACTCGCGTCGCCCTTATCGCCTCCCGAGACCTGGAGGAACGCCGGATGTTCGGCGGTCTGGCCTTCATGGTCAACGGCCATATGTGCTGCGGGATTGTCGGCGAAGAGCTGATGGTGCGGGTCGGACCCGACCTCTATCAATCCTCCCTGGCTCAGCCCCATACTCGTGAGATGGACTTTACCGGCAAGCCTCTCGAGGGCATGGTCTACGTCGGTACCGAAGGGTTGGCGACCGAGCACCAACTCGGACAATGGGTGCAGCGGGGTCTCGCCTACGTTTCCACCCTGCCCACGAAGTGATGTCGCAGTCCCGGTTTGCCAGATCGGTATCGGTCTGACTTGCCGACCGCCGTCTTCACGAAACCCGCGGTCGGCGACTGACGTATACTGAGGCGTCTTCAACAACAAAAGGAGGAATTGTGATGAAGAACCTTTTAGAGGTGGCTTTGGTGAGTCTTGTCGTGATCGCAACCGTCTCGCCCACCAGGGCCGACACCCTGACCGCGCAGCAGGTTTTCGATCACCTCAAGGACCTGGAAGGGACCTGGGAGGGTGAGCCGGAAGGATCAGGCGAAGAAGCCAAGGCCGAAGCCGAGGCTGCTGGCACGGTGACCCACGAGATTCAGATCTCTGCAGCCGGCACCGTGGTCATGGAAACCATGGGCCCTGATACCGATCACGAGATGATCAACATGTACCACCTGGATGGTGAAGACCTGGTCTTGACGCACTATTGTGCCGGCGGCAATCAACCTCGGATGCGGCTCAACATGTCCGAGAGCACAGCGGACCAACTGGTCTTCGACTTCGCCGGTGGGACGAATCTCGATCCGCAGGTGGACAATCACATCCATTCCGCCCGCATCGAACTGGTCGACGGCGACCACATGGAAAGCGTCTGGAAAGCCTACTCAGGAGGCGAAGAGGTCGCCACCATGACCTTCCACCTGGCTCGCACCGACTAGGGACGCGCGCCTAGACGCGCATCAGGACGGAGCCCCAATGAAGACCGGCTCCGAGGGCGGTGAAGGCGACCAGAGATCCCGCGGGTGCCTTACCCTCTTGTCGAGCCTCGAAGAAACACAACGGCAGCGTTGCCGAGGTGGTATTGCCGTACTTCTGGATGTTGTTGTGCACCTTCTCCGATGGCAAGCCGAGGTACTTCTGAGCCGCTTCGTTGATACGCAGATTCGCCTGATGCATGATCAGGAGGTCCAGATCCTCCAGGGTGTGCCCGGTCTGCTCCAAGACCTCGCGAGTGACCTCCGGCATGCGGGTCACAGCCAGCTTGAACACCTGGCGACCGTCCATCACAGGTACGGTTCTGCCGTCGGCGATCATCTCGGCATCGACCCAGGGCCGATAGGCCGAGCCAACCCCCGGAACCTGCAGGATTTCGCGGCTCGCCCCATCGCCGTACAACACCGACCCCAGAATGCCCCGGTCCTCCTCCGCGTCATCGGCTTGGAACACCATGGCTCCTGCGGCATCTCCAAAGAGCACGATGAGATGTCGATATCTGGAATTCCATTCAAAGACTTCCGGGGCCAGGGGCTCGTCCACGCGCCCGTAGAGGACATCCCAGGTGGTTTCAGAATACGGCAGAAGCGCAGTGTGGACATCGGTGCCGACGAGCAGGACCGTGCGAGCCAGACCGCTGCGGATGAGGGCATCCACCACCTGCATCCCGTAGGCAAAGCCGGCGCACTGCTGGCGAATATCCAGGGCTGGCCGGGCCTCGATGCCGAGCTTTTCCTGAATCAGGGTACCGGCACCCGGAAAGTAGTGATCCGGAGTCATGGTGGCGCAGACAATGTAGTCGACCTCGCTGCCCGCAATGCCGGCATCCTCGAGGGCGGCCCGGCCGGCCTGGGCGCCGATATCGGAGGCGCCGACGCCAGGCTCCACATAGTAGCGAGTCTCGACCCCGCTCCGTTCGCGTATCCACTGGTCGCTGGTATCCATGATCCGCGACAGCATTTCGTTGTCGATGCGGTTGGGGGGTACGTGGACTCCCGTCCCTCGAAGTACGGCCCTTGATTGACTCATTCCCATCTCCTCACCTCGCGATCGAGCATCCAATTCACTGCCGAACGGAGATCCCCGGTAGCCGTCGGTTCAGCGGCCCACGGTACAGCTCCGTGGTCCCGTCCTTCTTGACAAATCTGTAGAGGGTCTCGGGTTTCTTCCCGTCGAGGCCCTTGTCCGTCTCCTTGGCGTACTCCCAGATTTCCAAGAACTCCCCCCGTCCACGAGGTGCCTGCTCGAAGCGAATCTCTTTGGGTTCACCGTAGAGCACAAAGATGGTTCCACGGTCTGTCCGATGCCCTCGATACGTCCCCTCGCTGAAGATCCGGTCGGCCTCCTGCGCCCGCTCATCGAACACTGCTTTCTGACCCTTGGTCGGAAATACGGCTTCGCCACCACGCTTCTCCCAGAACTCACTGATAAAGGCGGCGGCTTCCTCATCGACCTGCAAGCTGAGAAAAAGATCTCGCTCCTCGTTGGAGGCGATCTGGGCAATCGGCCCCACCAGCCACTGTGAGTAGCGAGGAGACAGGAGGAAGTTGGTCAACTCCTCGGGGTCCTGTCGCTTGCGCTTGCCTGCCTCGGCCGGAGCGGCCATGGCCAGCGCCAGCAACAAGATGGCCTCAAGAACGACGAAGTAGATCCAGGAATTCTTCACGGACGGGTCGCTGATGAAAGGCGCCACGGATGGCGGATGTCACGGTCAAGGCACCAGGCTTCTTCACGCCGCGCATTTCCACACACAGATGCCGAGCCTCGATGACCACCATGGCACCCATGGGATTCAACTTCTCCTCCAGAAACCCTACCACCTGCTCCGTCAGCCTCTCTTGAAGCTGCGGTCTCTTGGCGTAGAACTCCAGAATCCGGGCGAACTTGGACAGACCGATGATGCGATCTCGCGGAATATAGGCGATGTGGGCTCGGCCATAAAAGGGCACCAGATGGTGCGAGCACATGGAGTAGAAGGGGATCTCCCTTTCCATGACCATATGGCCGTAATCCTCATCGTTGGGGAATGTCGTGACGCGGGGCTCTGATCCCTCCTTGAGTCCGTGAAACATCTCCATATACAGCTTGGCGACCCGGACGTCGGTCTCCTGCAGATTGGGATCGGACGGGTCGAGCTTGAGCTCGGTCAGAATGGCCCGCACATGACCGGCAATCCGTTCCACCTGGCCTCTCTCGGCGTCGGTCATGGTGGCCTCGAGCCAAGAGTCGGCGCTTGGCTGGGTCGTAGATCGTTCATCGCTCATACGAGAATATCTCCTTCTCCTGGCGCCGCCCCCTCGTTCACAAGCCCCAATCCGGCGCGGTCTGGAATGCGATCAGGGACAGAAGCGGGATTGTACCTTACCCCCACCTCCACCCCGGCCTCGGAGGGGCTATAATGCGCCTGGGAGATCAATGCGATGGCGACCCTCACGATCGAATACTGCGTGGTTTGAAACTACCATCCGCGAGCCGCCGGTCTGGCGGACGACCTCAGAGATCGTTTCGGCATCCAGCCGGAGCTGATCGAAGGCTCGGGTGGAGTTTTTGAGGTGCACCTGGATGGACAATCTGTCTTCTCCAAGAAGATCACCGGCCGATTCCCCAACCAGGGGGAAGTCGAGGATCTTGTCGCGCAACGTCTCGAGTCTTGAGCCCACCCGCTACCGCGGGGATGACCGGGCTACCAACTGAGCCACAACCTCCATATGCCCCGTTTGGGGGAAGAGGTCTATCAGCACGAGTCTCTCGATCTCGAAGGCCTCGGACAGGTGTCTGAGGTCTCGTGCCAACGTCGCCGCGTGGCATGAGACATAGGTCAGTCGGCGGGGCCGACGGCTGGACAGCCATCCGCAAACCTGGCGGGATAGCCCTGTTCGGGGCGGGTCGACCACCACTCGATCGGATCGATCAGGAAGCTTCTCTATCCAGCTCTCCACCGCTGAATGCACCAAACGCAGGTGCTCGAGACGGTTTCGTCGTGCGTTTCGTTTCAGAAAGCGACCGGCAACGCGGTCCCCCTCGACGGCCACTACCTGGTCATAGTGCATCGCCAAGGGAAGGCTGAAGAGTCCGACACCGGCGTACAAGTCGAATGCCTGGTTACCTCGCCACGGCCCGACCACGTGTTCCGTCAATTTCTCGAGAAGTCCATGATGAGCCTGAAAGAAGCATCGAGCGTCCAGCTCATAGCTCAGCTCCCCAACCTTGATCTGCACCTCGCCCTGGGGCAACAAAGGAGTCTGAGGAGCGGTGCTCAGAGCTCCTCCGTCTCCGACCACCATGTCCAGTCTCTTGGGTGGCACCGGGGGTAGGGCTTGCGCCAGTGACGCAAGCTGGCCCTCCAGCTCCGGGACCAGGATCGGGCACGTGTCCACCGTCACCAGCTCGCTACCGCGCCGGGCTCGAAACCCCACGCGCAGATCCTCCCCCTGGCCTGCGGTGTGAACCTGAACGCGTTGACGGTAGGCCCAGGCCGCGCCCCTGACGAGCTCCGCGGGAGCTGTTGCCGGGACGCCACCCAATCGGGAGAGAGTCTCGCGAACTGCCTCGGCTTTGAGCTCCGACTGCAGCTCGTCCTCCAGATGCTGGAGGTCGCAACCACCACATTGGCCGAAATGGGGGCATGGCGGAGTTCGTCGGCCCGGGCCCGCTGTCAGAACCTCGAGGATCTCGGCTCTGCCATAGTCCGTGCGGCGCTCGACCAGGCGAACCCGTAGGCGGTCGCCCGGCGCCGAGCGCGGTATGAAGATCGGGATTCCCTGCCAGCGCGCCAGCCCGTCGCCACCGGCGATGAGCTTCTCCACCACGACCTCCAGCTCATCCACATCGGCCAACCTGGCTCCTGCAGAGACTGGTACTTCAGGCTGAACTGTGGATTCCTGCTGCGGATTCTCGGTGGGTTCCTTCATGGGCTGTCGCTCTGAATACACCCGAAAAGATGCACTTCGGGACCCTCGAGGTCCAGTCTCTCCGCGACCAGGGTCCGCAACTGCTCACAGCTGTGCCGACGACTCGTGTGGTGAAGAACCAAGTGCTGATTCTCGAATTCGGAGGCCCGCTCGACCAGATCGTCCAAGTGCATGTGACCGAACCGACGCGCCCTGTCGCGCGAGACCTCGTCGAAGAAAGTGCACTCGATCAGAAGTACAGAAGACTCCAGAATGCGAGGCTCCAGGTCGAAGACCCCGGGCCCGGTATCGCCACAGTAGGAAAGCCAGACTTTCGATTCCCGGATTTCGACGTCGGTTCCGCGTGCCTTGAGATCTGCCAACTCTCGGCTGGAGCAGCCTTGATACTCGCTCTTCAGTCGCTTCTTCGCGCGCCGCAGGTGATACCCCAGACTCGGCAGGATGTGATCCGTGGCGAAGGCCTCCACACTCAGGTCTCTGGCTACAGGAATCCGGTCACCCGGCTCGAGTCGCTGGATCTCGTAGTCATACTCCACTCCCTCGAGCGTCTCTGCGGCGCCGATCAACTGCTCCAGCCCATCGCCGATCGCAGCCGGGGCGAAGACGCGAGTCGCTTGTGAGTTGTGAAGAGTCCGCAGCGACAAGACGTAGGGCAGCCCCAGGGCATGATCCAAATGACCATGAGTGAGAAACACGTCGGCGGCGCCTGCCAGCCTCGTGGCACCGCGCCCGACGTCGAAGACCAGACCAGGCGGATGGACCCGGATCCATGTCTCCTCGCCGGCGCGGGAAACCCCTTCGATTCGCAGGTCGCCGAAGGAGAGGCTGTCTATTGCCACACTATGGCTCGACCCAGCGCCTAGATCTCTTGGAAAACAAAGCGGCGCATGGGCTCGAGTCGCTTGGTCACCTCGTCCCAATCTGGCTCCATGAGCCAAAGACTGGCCGCGACCGATGACAGCAACGAGTTACCGTCTTGCGGTGTGAAACAGAACCCGACGATCTCCCGGCCGCCGCGGACGATAAGGCTGGGTACGACGACAACGGCCTGAGAGAGAATCCGCCCATAGTAGCCGTGGTCCCGACCGAAGCTGAAGATCAGATTCGCTTCTTGCTTCTGGGTTGTCGCCACTCGATGGTTCTCGGCCAATCGGCTCGACACTTCATCCATCTCGATATCCCGGTTCAAGCGCAACTCGAACCAGATCGAATGCATGTACTGGGTGTTGAGCTTGACCGCACTGGAGAAGAGATCCAGCTCCAGACCCAGGGTCTCGAAGACCCCGAAGGCATCTCGGGCATGATGGGTGCCGAATTGCGGATCGCCGTGTGTACCCACACTGGGGGCGGGCACGAACTTGTCAACCTGGGTGATGTCGTTGGCGCGACGCATACACACGAAACGTCCACTCTCGAGCTCGTAGCCTGGCGCCCCAGAAGCCAGGGTCTTGACCAGGGTCGTGATGCTGTGGGTGTTGCAGGAGACGATCTGTATGTAGTTGTCCTCCCCGGGGACCAGGGCCTCTTCATTGATCCCGCGGGCGTAGGTCTTGCCAAATCCGAACTCGCTGCCTTGGGCCAGGAAACCGCGGGGACCAGAGATCTTGCTGTAGAGGTCCTCCTTGTTCTGGTTGCCAGCTGGCGTGCAGTCGATCACCACCGTGGCACGCTCCAACGCCTCTTCCGATTCGTAGCTGACCTTGTGCCCCATTTTCTCGAAGGAATTGATGCGATCCCGGTCCGTCGCGAGTTTCGCTCCACGACTCATCAGGTGGTTGATTCGGGACTTGTCAAACTCCAGTGGGGTCCTCTTGTGGAAGGTCACCTCGTCGATCCCCAGATAGTGACTGAAATCGGTGAACAGGCCGATCAAAGGCTCACCGATGGTGCCGGTACCCACGACATGAACGATTCGCTTCATGGCTCCCTCTCTTTTGATTTGGAAGTCGGCTGGTCGAGCACCGGTTCCAAAACGCGGCAACCGGCGGTTGAATTCCGTTCCAGATTAGCACAAAGAAACGCTATCCTCTCCAGGTCGGATCGCGCCTGGCAAACTCGTCGAGTTGCCTGGGAACTTCGATCAGGGTTCTCGTTACAGTCGGGTCGCAGACGGTGTGTTCGCACTCGTAGGTATAGACATTTCGTTCCTCGGAGCGTGCAAACCCACAGAGAGTCTGATAGCTGCCACAGTTGCCACATTTGACCGACAGGTTGCGAATATTGATCGATTCCACAGGCAAACTCTCCAAGAAACTGTAGGCTACCAGAGGTGAGAGGTTACTTGATTCGATCGCTCCGATGGGCGCTTCTCCTGCCACTTCTCGGCCTACCAGTCTCGATGTGGGGGCAGGACGATCTGCAATTGGAATCCGGGTTTCAGGACAAGGTCTCGGTCTCCTATATCCTGGTTCCCGTCATTGCCCGATCGTCGTTCGGGTATGTCCAAGACCTGGTGGCGGAGGATTTTCAGCTCGCCGTCGATGGCCAGCCGATCGAATTCGAGAGCTTCGAGGTCGGCGCCACCGCCCCTGTCAGCATCATTTTCCTGCAGGACCTCTCGGGCAGCATGGCCAACGCCAACAAGCTGAGGCTGAGCCGCCTGGCGATAGAGCGCTTGCTGAGTCAGGCCCGGACCGGCGACCAGTTCGCCCTGGCCAGCTTTGCCGACTCCAATCTCACCCTGGATATTCCGTATTCCAACGACCCCGACTTGATTGACAAAGCCATGCCCCTTTGGCGCCCCTATGGCGTCACCGGACTGCATGATGCGGTCTCCGGCCTACCGGATCTGACCCGCGATCGGCAAAGCGCCAAGAGGGCTGCGATTCTCATCACCGACGGCGCGGACAACGCCAGCGAGCTCTCCCCAAGCGAAGCCCGGAAGAGAGTTCGTCAAGCCGAGCTACCGGTCTACGTTCTCGGGCTATCGACGGGCAGTCCCGACGTTCTGGACCGCGACGGCAGGAAGATGCACCGCTACGCCGATGTGTTGAATCTGCTGGCCCATCTGACCGGCGGACAGTACTTCTGGGTCTGCGAGTGCCGATGAGGCTATCGGAGCGGCCAGAACCATCGCCGCGGATCTGCGTCACCAATATGTCCTGGGTTTCTCCACCAGCAATAGTGGCTCACACCAGTACCGGGAGCTGGAGGTCAGCACCCGCAAGAAGAAGGTCAGCCTGACGTACCGACGCGGTTACGAGGGTCCTCCACCTCGAATCCCGGGCTTTTCAGGCGACTGAGAACAGAGATGAGATTGGCGGGCTCTACCCGGCGGCCGCCAGGAGTGCACGGCGCAGGGTCTCGCCGTCCGAGATCCCGGGTCGCAGGAAGGTGATCTGTCCCCCTCCATCGACGATCATCACCGTGGGCAGCGCGTACACTTCAAGAGCGTAGCCCAGGGTCTCTTGCGGATCGAGAAGGACCGGGTACGGGAAGGGGTCCTTGTGGATGAAATCCCGGACGACATCCTCGGGTTCACCCAGACTGACGGCCAGGAACTCCAACTCGTCACTCTGGATCTCCTTGTAGAGGCGAGCGAGAATCTCGGCCTGAAGACGGCACGGACCACACCAGGTCGCCCAGAATTCGACCAGGACCACCCGACCCGAGAAATCGTCCAGCCGGTAACGCTGCCCATCGAGGCCAGCCAAATCGAAAACGGGTGCCGAGGAGGTATCGGCAGGAACCGATGCCTCCTCGACACCCGAGCGAATCAACAACCAACCTGCCAGACCCAGGATAGCTAGCACTGCGACGAGCGCCGCAGGCCAAAGGGTCGTATTCGACCGTTCCGATACCCCGGGAGAGTTCTCGAGCATCCCGGGAGACTATCGGAAGACAGCGAATGTGAGAAGTCTGTCGCTACTTCTTGCGGCGAGCGGTCGTCTTGCGAGCCGCTTTCTTCTTCGTTGCTGCCTTCTTCTTGGTGCTGCCTTCTTCTTGGTCGCTTTCTTCTTCGGTGCTGCCTTCTTGCGAGCGGCCTTCTTCTTGGTCGCTTTCTTCTTCGGTGCTGCCTTCTTCTTGGTCGCTCTCTTCTTCGGTGCTGCCTTCTTGCGAGCGACCTTCTTCTTGGCGACCTTGCGTCTTCGGTGCTGCCTTCTTCTTGGTCGCTCTCTTCTTCGGTGCTGCCTTCTTGCGAGCGACCTTCTTCTTGGCGACCTTGCGTCTTCGGTGTCGCCTTCTTCTTGGTCGGCCTTCTTCTTGGTCGCTTTCTTCTTCGGCGCGGCTTTCTTCTTTGCCACTACCTTTTTCCTGGCTGGCCTTCTTCGCGGCCTTCTTCTTGACTGCCATTTTGCTGTTCCTCCCAGCCCTTTTCCGGGGCCACCGAGCTCTACGAGCCCGACTCCTTGCAGGCGGCACCATTGCCACCTACCAAAAGGGGCCGAGTGTGGCCCCGAGGAATGCTGCTCCGTTCGACTGTCTTCGCCAAGCGTTCGCTCGATTCATCAACTGCAACCGCTCGTCGAACCACAGTTCATGCATTTGTAACAGGTCCCGTTGCGAACCATGATCGACCCACATTCTTGACAACTCGGCGCGTCTTGCTGATAGAGGAAGGTTACCTTACTGTTCCCTTCTTTTCCAACCCTTGACGACGAAGCGCTGTCCTGATTCCCACTGCTGGCTTCTGCGGTAGCGTCGACCTCGTCGCGCAGCACGACTCCTGCCGCCTGCTTGCCTTCCCGACTCATGAACTTGGAAGCCAGCCAACGGAAGATGTAGTCCATGATCGACTTGGCGATCGGGATCTCGGGATTGTTGGTGAATCCCGACGGCTCGAAACGCGTGTGGGTGAATTTGTCGACGAGGGTCTGAATCGGCACGCCATACTGCAGAGCGATGGATACCGAGGTGGCAAACGCGTCCATCAGGCCGGAGATGGTCGAGCCTTCTTTCGCCATGACCAGGAAGATCTCGCCAGGCATGCCATCCTCATACAGACCAACGGTAATGTAACCCTCGTGGCCGTTGACCGAGAATTTGTGGGTCATGGCCCGCCGCTCGTCGGGTAGCTTCCGGCGATGGGGCTTGGCCTCAGGGGCGACCTTCTCATCTTCGCCAGCACTGGTCGAAAGAGGCTGACTCCGTTTGCAGCCGTCCCGGTAGATCGCGATAGCCTTGAGACCCATCTGCCAACCCTCGATGTAGGCCTCCATGATCTCGTCTGGGGTCGACTCCTCAGGCATGTTGATGGTCTTGCTGATGGCACCGGATATGAACGGCTGCACGGCACCCAGCATCTTGAGGTGTCCCATGTAGTGAATCGATCTCGACCCCTTGGTCGGTTTGAAAGCACAGTCGAACACCGCCAGATGTTCATCCCTCAGATGAGGTGCCCCTTCGATGGTGTCGTGCTCGTCGATGAACTCGACGATGTCCTTGACCTCGGCCTTGTCGTAGCCCAGGCGCTTCAAGGCCGCCGGCACCGTGCCGTTGACGATCTTGATCATGCCGCCACCGACCAGCTTCTTGTACTTGACCAACGCGATGTCGGGCTCGATACCGGTGGTGTCGCAATCCATCATGAAAGCGATGGTGCCGGTGGGAGCGATGACCGAGATTTGGCTGTTGCGAAGACCATTGGCACTACCCAGCTCGACCGCCTCGTCCCACGATTCTTTTGCCGCCTTCAGCAGCTCGAGGGGGACATGCGCAGCATCGATGGACTTGGTCGAGTCCCGATGCTTTCTCATGACCCTGAGCATGGGCTCACGGTTGTCCTCGAAATCGTTGAAAGGTCCCTCGACCGCGGCGATACGCCCCGACTGCGCATAGGAGGCACCCGACATGAGAGCACTGATCGCACCCGCATAGTCGCGTCCCGAGTCGGAGTCGTAGGGCAAGCCTCGCGCCATGAGCAGGGCCCCGATATTGGCGAAGCCAATTCCCAGGGGACGGAACCGATGCGAGTTGGTCTCGATGGCCGCCGTCGGATAGCTGGCGTGATCGACGATGATCTCCTGCGCTGTGATCACGACCTCGCAGGCGTGGCGAAAGCTCTCGGCGTCGAAGCGCTCTTCTTCGGCGTCGTAGTACTTCATCAAATTCATCGACGCCAGGTTGCAGGCCGTGTTGTCGAGGAACATGTACTCGCTGCAGGGATTGCTGGCGTTGATCCGATCCGTGGAGGAGCAGGTGTGCCAGTCATTGATCGTGGTGTCGTACTGCATTCCAGGATCACCGCAAACCCATGTGGACTCGGAGATCATGCGCATCAGGTCGCGGGCCCGGTAGGTCTCCAGGGTCTGCTCACCTTTGATACTGAGAGTCGCCCACTCTTTGTCGTCGACAACCGCCCGCATGAAGTCGTCGGTCACCCGCACCGAGTGGTTGGCGTTCTGATAGAAGATGGAATCATAGGCGCCGCCCTGAACATTGAATCCACCGTCGTATCCCGCGTCGATCAGGGCCCAGGCCTTGCGCTCCTCCACCTGCTTGCAATTGATGAACTCGACGATGTCGGGATGATCGACGTTGAGGATGACCATCTTGGCGGCACGGCGGGTCTTGCCACCGCTCTTGATGACACCGGCAAAGGCATCGAATCCCTTCATGAAGGACACCGGTCCCGACGCCGTGCCACCACCGCCCAAGGCTTCCTTGGAAGAGCGGATGGTCGACAGGTTGCTACCGGTCCCGGAGCCGTACTTGAAAAGCATGCCCTCGGTCTTAGCCAGATCGAGGATCGACTGCATCGTGTCCTCGACTGCATTGATAAAACAGGCGCTGCATTGGGGCTGCTCCTCGATCCCGACGTTGAACCAGACCGGTGAGTTGAAGCAGGCATATTGGTGGACCAGGATATGGGTCAGCTCGTCGTGAAACGTCTGCGCGTCCTCATCCGTGGCGAAGTATCCACTCTGTCGACCCCAGGCGGTCATCGTGTCGGTGACGCGGCCGATGAGCTGGCGGACGCTCGACTCGCGCTCCGGTCCTCCCAGCTGACCACGGAAGTACTTGCTGACCACGACGTTGGTCGCCGTTTGCGACCAGGCCTTGGGCGCTTCGACGCCGACCTGCTCGAAGATGACGTCACCCTTTTCATTGCTGATTCTGGCGTCACGTGTTTCCCATTCGATCTCTTCGAATGGGTCTACACCGGCTGTCGTGAAGAGGCGCTCGAAGTGGAGCCCTTGCGAGGTCTCCGGCGTCTCCTGATGCTGATGCTTCTGCACAGATCCCTCGCCGCTAGTACTCTCGGTCGTCAGCATCGGCCCCTAGTCCTCCTCGTCTTTCTTCTGCATACCCTCGCCAGGGTCGAATTGCCTCGCAACTTCGAGGCTCATATTTTCGATTTCCACCAATTGAGCTCACTGAGCGACTGCCGCAGACTCGATCTTCGCTCGTCCGACACGCCTTTCGGCACGGTCACCACCCCGTCTACCCCGCCCGTCCCCACGCTCCCTTCAGTGTCAGATCTGAGAGACAGTTGCCGAAGAGCCGAAGTCGCGCGATTCCTCGACTCTATGAGCGCCTTGTCGTGTTTCTCTTGGCCACCCGGCACGCCATCTCAACGATCTCGGATTGCCCTAGCTTGCACGAGATCTGGCGGTCTGTCAAGACTCAAACCACAACATATTGTGGTTTTTTTTGAGATCTTTCTATATGTAAAAGACTCTTCTCAGACCCGCTGATCGGGCGCCCATCTTTGACAAGTCATTGGCAATACTTAACTTGAGCGGAATTGGAATTCCTCTTTATTGATCGGAACTTAGATCCGAGGCACCCGAGGGAAGTTGTTCATCGACTTCGGTCTTCACAATACTCGCAGCTCGAATCTGCCCCACCTTGGCAAGAATTTCAGTAAATTCATCCTTTCCAACGAATAGAACGACCTCCCGGTCGCTGACCACCGCCCGAGCACCCTCGTCCGAGAGCGGCATGAAGCTCACCCTCTGCTCCCTACCCTCGCCTGTCAAGAGCAGCTCGAGAGCGGCCTCTGAGGAGGGGAGTCCCGTCAGATCCTTCTTCGACTCCGCCAGCACTTCTGCAGCCCGAGCACCGGTGATCGCGTACAAGAGATCGCTCACCGCTATGAACGAGATCTTGTCTTCGTTGCGGGTCCAGTTCGCACCGTCACGTCCCAAGGTCAGCGTTTCGGCACCCGACTGCACCACAGTCACGGCATCGATCTCGAATGTTTCCAGCGATGTCAGTTCCAACGATCGCCACTCGGCCATCGACATGTCGAAATACTGCTGCAAATCCGCCGCCGTGGAAAACACCTGCTGCTCGGCTCGGGCGTAGTGCTGGGACTCGCTACCCGGTACCGCGCTACCCCACTCCAGATGTAGAGTTTCGCCATCCACCCCGGCCGTGAGCTCCACCTCCGCAGCGGGTGGATCGAGTCCCATGTCGGAGATCGACTCCGCCAACTCGTCGGCGAACGACGTGACTCGCATCGCGGTCAGGTCCGCGAGAAGACTGTCGACGCGTTCGGCGTCCGCTCGATCCTCCACAGGTGTCTCGAGCCAGAATTCCGCGCCGCGTCTGGCAAGAACCAGACGTTGATCGGCGCGCACCAACACGACTTTCTCAACACTCTCCCGGCCGACATCCGTGACCTGCCTGCTTCGCCAGTCTCCCGGCTCACGTATCAACTCTGGCCAGATGGAGTCTTCCACGACGACTATTTCGCCGTCGCTCGCCACTTTGACGATCATCGAGTTTCCTGCCGGTATCTCACTACCCACCGAGAGCTCAATCTGACGGTCTTTCGAGGTCAGGGTGGCCACCAGGCGAGGCGGGCTCAGTCCCAGATCTTCAGGGCTCGAGCCCTGCAGGGTCCGGTTCTTCTCCAGGGTGGTCAGGGACTCGATCAGGGTGGCGACCAGGCCGGAATCGGCCCGGGCGGACATGGGCTCCACCATATGCCAGGCGGCAGCCGCTGGATCTGCCGCCTCTTCGAGCTCCCCGACACCAGACAGCTCTCGCTCGAGGCGCACATCCTTGCCGTCCCACGACAGCTCGACGGCGGTGATCTCGCCGGCCTCCGCATCCAGAACCAACTTCTCGAGAGCGATGCGCTCCTCGCTGGACGGCAGGTCGTGCTCATAAAGCTCGATGAAGGCCACCAGGCCGACGACCAGAGCCAACAGAATCAGAACCGTTCGGCCCCGCAAAGCTACCTCCTGCGTTTCATATGGACCACGACACCCAGCGCCAGGGCCAATCCGGGCAGCCCTGCCAGGACCAACCATGAAATCTTGACGAGCTCGCCGCGTGTCAAGCTGAGGCGCACCTGCTCGGGAGTCTTGGGAGGGATGCCGACCAGCGTTTCCCTGTCGACCAGCCAATTCAGGCTGTTGGCCAGGAAGGTGGCGTTGGGTACCTGCTGCATCTGGCTGTTGCTGGCGAAATCGGAGTCGCCGATGACAACCATCCGCAGATCGCCGGTGTTCTCGGTTCCCTCCGCCGCTAGAAGATCGCCGGCCTCCGACTCGGGGACGTCGTTGGTGCTTGCTGCCGACGATTCGACCGCCACCGCCAGAGATACCGGTCCCGGCAGGTCCGCCTCCTGCCGTTCGACCTGATCCAGGTTCACCAGATCGGTCTCACCCCAGCCGTCGACAGAGGTCAGCATCAGCTCCGTGATCTCGAGCCCATCGGGCTGCCCGGTCGATCGTATCGAGCGTCCGAGAGGCACGATGACGGGCAGCTGCGCCTGATCGAGAGCCCGAGTGATCACATGATTGCCGTAGATGTTGACAAAGATGGTCTCGGCCCCAAAGAAAGGCAGGGGGTTGGCGGGATCGACCACGAGATCGTCGCCCACCTGGACGCCAAATTCGAGCAGCAAAGGCTCCAACCCCGTCTGGATGAATCCGCCATCGGGTGCCAGTGTCGGATCCAACATGACCAGCAGCCGGCCCTCGCCTGCCAGGTACCGACCCAGGAGATCGAGCTCGGGCTCGATGAAATTGGAAGTTGGGCCGGCGATCACCAGGAGATCGGTGTCTTCTGGCACCTCTTCCGCTCCCAGCGTCATCCATTCCTCCAGGTCGAAGTTGTCTTGCCCCAGAAGATCCCGGGCCAGCGACAGACCCCGAGCCGACATGTCATCCAGGCTCATCTCTCCGTGGCCGCTGGTGAACAGGATCCTTGGCTTGCGACTCTCCATCAGTTCCAGAAGGGTGCTCGAAAAGACCTGCTCGCCCTTGAAGCCGATCATCTTGGTCGCCTTCACCGTACTGCATTCCGGAGTAGTCGTAGTCAGCCAAGTCTGCCGTGTCCACAACCCGACGATCGTCACCCGTGTCGAAGATCAGCACGTTCAGCTGGGTGATCTGGTATCGATCGACCAGGGCCTGGGCCTCGAGAAGATCCTTTTCTGGATCGATCGTCCGCACCGTGATCCGGTCCGAGGCCTCCTCATAGCTCGACAGGAGCTCCATCACCGACCCAAAAAGCTCCTCCCCGGGGCTCAAGAACACCAGGATCTCCACCTCCCGATCCAGCTGGCTGAGAACACCTTCCGTCTTCTCGGAGATGGAGTACATTTTCGAGCCCGTCCAGTCCAATCGGGCGTAGTACTTCCAGCCGAAGTAGTTGACGATCACAAACAGGATGACTGCCAAGATGACGCCAGCGCCCAGCAACGAGCGACTGACGAGCTGCCTCTGCGAACGGCTATCCAGACCCGGCATCGAGCTATCTCCACTTCCTGGACTCGAGAGCCCGAGCCGAGAGAAACAGGAGCAACACCGTGGCGGAGAGGTAGTAGACCAAACGTCGGGTGTCGATCACACCTTTGCCGAAGTCGTTCATGTGCTGCATCAGATTCAAGTACCCGACGAGCTCCTGGAACGACGGGTCGGTGAAGAGGTTCTCCAGGAACCCGATGATAATCATGAAGACCAACAGGGCGAACGTCAGCACCGCCGCCACCAACTGACTACGGCTCAGCGCCGAGGCCAGCACACCAGCCGCCAGGAACAACGAACCGATACCCATGATGCCGATGTATCCCGCGGCCACCGGTCCCCAGTCCACTTCGCTGTAGTAGGCCAAGACTGCCGGGTATGCCAGGGTCGGCAGCCACAAGAAGAGGTAGAAGCCCAGGGCGGCCAGGTATTTCCCCACCACGACCTGCTCTTCAGTGACCGGTGCCGTCATCAGGACCTCGATGGTGCCACTGCGCCGCTCCTCGCTCAGCAGCCGCATGGTCAGGACGGCGGCGACAAACACGATGACCAGCCAGAAAAAGAAGGTCTGACCGAAGAACAGCTGCAGTGGGGCGCCGATCGCAGCTCGCGGATCATTGAGGTAGCTGACGATCAGCCAGAACACCACCCCGTTGATCAACAAGACCAGCGCCGCCACGATGTAGGCCAGTGGAGAGAAGAAATAGGCGCGGAACTCGCGATTGAAATTGGCCAGAATTCCCTTCATGCCGTCACCCCCGGACTCGGCTCCATGTCTTCGCCTTGGCCCTTGCTCTCGATTTCTTCCTGGGTCGTCAAGCGCACGAAAATATCTTCCAGAGAGGCTCGTTCCTCGCTCATCTCGAGTAGGACCCAGTCGTGTTCGACCGCGGTGCGGAATACCCTCTCTCGCGGATCGGACTTGGGCCAGCACTCGAGCTTGTACAGTCCTTCTCGGATCCGGACGACCGACTTGACCCCGCCAACCTCCGCCAACACCGGCTCGATACCCGGCATCTCATCCTTGAGCTCGACACGGATGAGCGTGTTGCCCAGCCAGCTGTCCCGCAGATCTTGCGGCGATCCCTCGGCGACGATCCGCCCCCGATCGATGATGATCACCCGATCGCACAGCACCTCCACCTCGGGGAGCACATGGCTGGAGATCAAGAGGGTCTGTTCCTTGCCGAGCTCTCGGATCAGCTCCCGGATGGCGATGATCTGTTTGGGGTCGAGGCCCACCGTCGGCTCGTCGAGCACCAGAACCTTCGGGTTGTGGAGGATCGCCGCGGCCAGACCGACACGCTGTCGGTAGCCCTTGGACAGAGTCCCGATGATCTGGTTCTCGACCTCTTGGAGAATGCAGCTACGAACCACCTCGGGAATTCTCTGTCTGGCTTCTGAACGACCCATCCCTTCCAGCATGGCCCGGTACCGGAGATACTCCGAAACCCTCATCTCGGGATACAGAGCCACGCTCTCCGGCAGGTATCCAACCTCTCGCCTGGCGGCCACCGACTCACGAAACAAGTCCTTTCCAGCCACCGAAAGATCTCCACTGGTGGGCGGTAGGAAGCCGGTGATCATGCGGATCGTCGTGGTCTTGCCCGCCCCGTTGGGACCCAGCATGCCGACGATCTCGCCCTCGTTGACGGTGAACGAAACGCCCTCCACAGCGGTGAAGTCACCGTACCGCCGGGTCAGATTCTGAGCTTCGATCATTGTCTTCTTCCTCTGCGACGTCTCCGAGGCCTCATCCCTTGCGGGCCCCAATCTCGACGGAGTGTGCTTATAACAAATTCTCAGGCCTCAAGGCTAGTCATTCGACTCATTCGGACTCTTCGAGACACGCCAGAATACGAGGCGTGATCTCCAAGATGGACTGCACGCCGACGAAACATCTGGCCAGAGGTCCGACAACCAGAAGCGGGACCGGGTTGCGAGTGTGTCGCCGATGGCGACTCTCCTCGAAATTGCCATGATCGCTGGTCACCAGGACTGTGGTGGCCGGCCTCTTACCCTCGACGACGCCAGCGAGCAGCCCATCGATCCGCGCGACCGTTTCCGCCGCCGTGAATCCCAGTCTCCCGTGCCCAGCCAGATCGGTGATAAAGGTCTCGTAGACCGTCAGGCGATAGCGGTTGGCGATCGCCGCCAGATGTCGGCCAGCTTCCTCGGCGGTTACCGGCGAAAGAGCCTTGCCGACATGCTCCGAGAATCGATCACGCACGATGTCCCAGGTGACGGCTCGATCGCGCTCGAGATCGGCGAGATGTCTGAAACGGAGCCCGGCGGCAGACACCGCACACGTCGTCACCGAGGGTCGTCTCTTGCCGCTGGCCAACCGTCCAGATAGGTCGGGATAGGCGTTGGCGAAAGTGGATCGCAATCCGCGGGCGGGCCATCTGAAACAGGTTCCGCGACTCCACAAGGCGCCGAACGCGGGGACCCGGTAGACCCGTGACATGTCGACCCATGCATCTCTGCCGCGTTGAGGCCGGTAAACAGCGCTGCCTGTCCGGTGGCGCTCTGCGGCAGACCCTCGACACCCAGAGTTGCGTCGATGGCGCTCAGGAGCAGATCCTCCGACTCACGACATTGCTCGAGGGTCAAGGGCCCACCTAGAAGTCGGTGAATCCCAGGTGTCGCCATCAGCGCCCAGGGGTTGTCCCGGGTGCCAGCCGCCAATCCGACACCATCGACGAAGATCAGAAGCAGCCGATGATATTCTGAAGTCATGAGCGACGAGGACAAGGCAAGAGGGATGAAATCCGCTTATGAGCTGGCCCTCGAGCGACTCGACAGAGATGGCATCGACCGACCGCGAGAAGAGGGCCTCGAACCCGAGATTCGCGATGAGATCGCAGAGATCCGAAGCCGAGCGGAAGCCAGCCTGGCCAAGCTCGAGATTCTGCTGCGAGATCGCCTGCGCACACTACACGACCCGGTGGAGAGGGCGGAAGCCCAGAGAGAATACGCCATCGATCGTCAACGTCTCGAAAGGCAACGCGACCAGAAGATCGACAAGCTGCGCGCCGGCTCCTGACCTCGTTCAACCCTGCGGATAGGCCTCGAGAAACGCTCGAGTCGCCCGGCTGCTACCGACGATATAGATCGCGTCCTCCGACTCGAACCGGAAGTCCCCGTCGAAGTCCATCATCAGGGTCTCACCGCGCTCGACCGCCACCACCGAGCAACCCGTCTTCTCCCGGATTCCCAGCCCGACAGGGTGCTTGCCTGCCAAGGCGCTGGCTGCGACCCGCAGAACCTTGAGTTGAGGATCCACGGACACAGCTTCCTCACCCAGAAGTCGTCGCGCCAGGATCTGACCGGAAACCTGACTGATGGAAAGAGCGAAGTCAGCTCCGGCTCGGTGAATCCTCTCCACGTTCTCGGCCCGATTCACCCGCGCGATCACTGGGACCTCCGGCGCTAGATCCTTCAAGATCACCGTCGCGAACATCGTGGCGCTGTCGGTGTCGAGAGCCAGGATCGCCGCCTGGGCGTTGCCGACTCCGGCCTCTTCGAGAATCCGCGAATCGAGCGCGTCGCCGGCCAGCGTAACCCCTTCGCGATCCTCACGATCGATGACGACGACCTCCTCGCCCACATCTCTGAGGAGCTGAACTACCTTGCTGCCGACTTCGCCGAAACCCGCCACCACAAATGGACCCGAACGCCGCAGGGGCAGCGCCTCGCTACACAGCTCTTCGAAACGCTGGACATTCTCCACACTGCCCACCAGAATCACGATTCCGTCCGGCTCGAGTCGCTGGTTGGCGGTGGGTGGAGTCACCAACCGTCCGTCGACCCATTGGCCGATAACGCTGACTCCGGTCCGGTGCCCCAGACCAGCCTCGGCGAGAGTCTGCCCGGCCAGGCTGCTGCCTCGAGGAATCCGCACCTCACTTACCTGCAACCCCTTGCCCAGATACTGAGCATCGGTAACCGTCGGGCTGACGCGCTGACTGGCCCGAGCAGCGAGGGCCGCGCCCAGCACGTGATTGGGCGTATAGGTGGCGGTGGCTCCAGCCAGCATGATGGGTTTTCTGTGGAAGGGCTCCTCCACCAGGGCCAGGGCCTCCCCCTCGTAGCCAAGCTGCCGAGCACCCAGGATCACGGCCGCATCCTCATCGTCGGTGCTGTTGGCAATCAGAGTCCGTGCCCGGTTCAGGCTCACCTTCCTCAACACACCGTCGTCCAAACTACCGGCAATCACCTGGTGCCCTTGCTCGATCAGACGACGGGCAACGGATTCATCCGACTCGATGACCAGGGTCTCCACCCCGGCGCTAGCCAGCTCATCCAGAAGCGTCGTGACCGCCGGACCGTATCGGTAGATGATCACGTGATCGGAGAGCTCAGGAACCTCCTTCGGCAGTCTCACCTCGAAGCGCTCTTCCAGGAAGGGAATCAAATAGACGGGAAAGACCAGGAAGATCAGAAAGACTCCCAGGAACTGCAGCAAGACCACAAACATCGTCATGGCAGGACTCTGCCAAGTCTCATCAGCACCGTACCCGGTGGTCGACACGGTCTCCGCCGCAAACCCGAGGGCTTGCCAAAAACCCCGTTCCTCGCCTTCGAAGTGCGCCATGCCGAGCATGTACAGAACGGCCGCGACCACCAGCAGCACAGCCAGGCTCACCACCAGCGCCAAGAGTCGCTTCTGAGATCTCAGCATGGGGGGATTGTATCGGCTTCCGCTACACTCGGTGGATGCAGGTTCGCGTCGACAAATGGCTACAGGTGGCACGGGTCTTCAAGACCCGGAGTCAGGCGACCAAGGCCTGCAACCTGAGTCGTGTGCGAGTCAACGGCCAGGTGGTCAAGCCCCACCGCAATCTGACGGTGGACGACCAGGTGGAGATCGAGATTCGAGATTGGACTCGAATTCTGGTGGTCAAAGAGTTGCGCGACAAGCCTCTTCCAAAAGCCGAGGCACCACGGCTGTTCGAGGACCTGAGCCCGCCCCGACCGAAACCCGACCCCTGGGCCCGCCTCCTGCGCCGGCCTGCCTCAGGCCGGGAGCCTGGCCTCGGCCGTCCCACCAAGAAAGAACGCCGCGACATCGACCGCTGGCGCTCTCGCTGAGAAGTGACCCACAAAGGCCGTCTTGGGTCCTCTGCCTGAAGAGTTCGAGTCCTGAGGGTACAGTCACAAACGATTGAGGTCCGAGTCATTCGCCTCTCTCCGGTGACCAACCTGCGTTCGGCGAATGCCATCGTCCCGCCCCCGTCCGTATCGCGCTTCCTCCGCTGAAGGTTATGAGGCAGAGTCCCCAAGACCGCTCTCTTGTGTCACTCGGGCAGCTCGTAGGTCATTTCCCCCTCCCCCGTCCCCTTTTGATGATTCAACGAGGTCGCAAGCGTCGCCGAAGGACGTTATGGGTCCTCTGACATGTGGCCTCTGGAGGAGCCGCTGCGACAGCCTCAGAAGACGATGTGAATCCGAGGCGACGGAAGCGGAAGCGAGCGCCACCCTTCGCATTCCCACCAGCGCGAGATGTTCACTGGCAGAGGACCCATGACGGCCTGACAAGACGCTGGGCTCTACGCGTCCTGTGCGGTCGCCGACGGATACTCCTCGAGACCACCTTGATGGATCGCACGCGAGTCAGCGCGCGGAGACCGGCCGTTACAGACTAGCGATCGCCGGGGTGACCGGGAGAGAAGAGCTCGAGTTGAGAGAGGTTGCCGTGAACCAGGTTCGAGGCAGAGACTCCCAGAAGGCGCACCTGCCGTTTGCCGGCCTGGGTACGGCGGAGCAGTTCTTTCGCCCAGCTGGAGATGGTGACCGGGTCACAGGTTGGCCCACCCAGAGTGTGGGAGCGGGTCAGGGTCGTGAAATCACCGTAGCGGACCTTGACCGAGACGGTACAAGTCGAGAGTTGCTTACCTTTCAAATCCTGGGCTACACGTTCTCCAAGGCTCTCCAGTTGCTCGTCCATCTGACCGAGTGTTCGCAGATCCCGAGCGTAGGTGCGTTCATGGCTCAAGCTCTTGCGACTTCGATGGACCCGTACGGGCCGGTCGTCGACACCGCGGGCGCAGTGGTATAACCATTGACCCGAGCGGCCGAATCGGTCAGTCAGTCGGTCCAGAGGCCAGGCGCGCAGATCGGCGACACTCTCAATGCCAGCTTCCTTCATTCGCCCTCCGGTCGCCGGACCCACCCCCGGCAGGCTCCTGACGGACAGCGGGTCGAGGAATTTCTGTACCCGGCGTGGTGCAACTACTGTCAGACCATCCGGCTTGCCAAAGTCGGACGCGATCTTGGCAATCAGCTTGTTCGGCCCGACGCCAATACTCACGGTTAGCCCGCGCTCCGTCCTGACCACGCTCTTGATTTCCTTGGCCAGGGCTGTGGCGCTGCACCACCGTTCCAATTCGTCTGTGACATCGAGGTACGCCTCATCGATGGAGACCGGCTGGATCTCGGTGGTGAATCGCCGAAAGATCTCGAAGATCTCTTGTGATTCGGCCCGGTAACGCTTGAAATCGGGCCGGATGAAGACGGCTTGCCGACACAGCCTCACCGCCCTTGCCGCCGGCAAGGCCGAGTGGATGCCGAACTTCCGGGCTTCGTAGCTCGCTGCCGCCACCACCCCGCGACCCTCTGGGCTGCCGCCGATGACGACCGGTCTGCCCTGGAGTGAAGGATCGTCACGCATATGAACCGCCGCGTAGAAGCAGTCCATGTCACAGTGGAGAACGCGGCGGGTCGGCGGTACCACCATCACTTCGCAGGCGTTCTAGTCGTTTTCGGTTTGGGATCGGGCATCGAGAACCCGCTCGAGCTCCTCGAGTGGCAACACCTCCATCGCCGTTGCCAGCTCGCGCACGGTCCGGCCTGTAGCAAAGGCTTCTTTGGCGATCTCAGCCGCCTTGTCGTAGCCGATCCTGGGGGCGAGGGCCGTGACCATGGCCAGCGACTTCTCCACCATTTCCTCGCACCGCTCACGATTGGCCTCGAGACCCGCTACACAACGATCGGCCAGCAGCTGTGACGCGTTGGCCAGAATCTCGATGGACTGCAGCAGGTTGTATGCGATGACCGGCATCATGACGTTGAGCTCGAAGTTGCCCGACATGCCGCCCACACTGATGGTCACATCATTGCCCACGACCTGAGCTGCCACCATCAAGACCATCTCCGGGATCACCGGGTTGACCTTGCCCGGCATGATGGAACTTCCAGGTTGCAGGCTGGGAAGAGCGATCTCACCGATCCCGGTCCGCGGTCCGGATCCCAACCACCGGATGTCATTGGCGATCTTGGTCAGCGACACCGCGACGGTCTTGAGCGCTCCTGAGGTTTCTACCGCGGCATCTTTGGCCGCCATGGCCTCGAACTTGTTGGGTGCCGGGACGAAAGGCAGACCGGTTCGCTGTCCCAGACGAGCGATCACCGAGGTGGCAAATCCAGGCCGAGCGTTGAGACCGGTGCCGACAGCGGTACCCCCGAGAGCCAACTCCCCCAGCCGGGGCTTGACAGCCTCGAGTCGTTCGATGCCCTTTCTCACCTGCGCGGCGTAACCCGAAAACTCCTGGCCGAGCCGCACCGGAACGGCGTCCTGCAAGTGAGTCCGACCGATCTTCACCACCTCGTCGAACTCCCGAGCCTTGGCCTCCAGTGCTGCTGCCAGATGGTCTAGCGCCGGATTCAGATCCTCGACGATCGCCGCATAGGCCGAAAGGTGTAGCGCCGTCGGGATGACGTCGTTGGACGACTGACCGGCGTTGACGTGGTCGTTGGGATGCACTGGACTCTTGGAGCCCATCTCACCCTGCAGAATCTGGATGGCCCGGTTGCCGATGACCTCGTTGGCGTTCATATTCGTCGAGGTACCCGAACCCGTCTGGAAGATGTCGAGGGGGAAATCGTCGTCGCGATCTCCTCGGACCACTTCGTCGGCAGCCTGGCGAATGGCCTGCGCCAGCTCTGGTTGCAGAATACCCAGCTCCTCGTTTACGGCTGCCGCTTCGCCCTTGATCATTCCCAACGCCGCGATGAACCGCCGAGGAAAGCGGAGCCCGCTGACAGGGAAGTTCTGTCGGGCGCGCTCGGTTTGGGCACCGTAGTAGACGGAGGAGGGGACTTCGATTTCGCCTAGGCTGTCCTTTTCGATGCGCGTCTCAGACATGGTCGTTCTCCATCCTGGGAAACGGCCGGCACAGAGACCGGCCGCTACAAGGATCCTCTTTTGGACATGGTGCTCAACCGCTCAACAAAGGCCGGCACAGGGGCCGGCCGCTACAAGGATCCTCTTTTGGACATGGTGCTCAACCGCTCAACAAAGGCCGGCACAGAGACCGGCCGCTACAAGGATCCTCTTTCGGACATGGTACCCGATTGCTCAACAAAGGCCGGCACAGGGGCCGGCCGCTACAAACATGTGGCCGGTTTCGACGCGTGGAGGTCCTGCAGCGAGGCCACGTCCAGGCCGTGTTCCTGGAGGGCCGCAATGCCTTCCGCCGCGGCCAAGGCCCCAGACAAGGTGGTGATACACGGTATGTCGTATTTGAGGGCCGTTTGCCGGATCAATGCATCGTCCTCGTGAGACTCCCGGCCCAGAGGCGTGTTGATGACCAACGCGATCTCACGGTTGATGAGGCGATCGACCAGATTCGGTCTACCCTCGTGGACCTTGTTGATCCGCCGCACTCCCAGACCCTGCCGGGTCAGGAATTCTGCGGTGCCGGCGGTCGCCAGAATTTCGAATCCGAGCTCCACGAGTCGCTCGGCCACGGGCACGAGGCCTTCCTTGTCGCGATTGTGAACCGACAAGAAGGCGGCACCCTCGAGAGGCAGGTGATGGCCAGCGGCGATCCAGGCCTTGGCGAAGGCGTTGCCAAACAGCGGGCTGGAACCCATGACCTCGCCGGTCGACTTCATTTCCGGTCCCAGAACTGGATCCACTCCCGGGAATCTCTGGAATGGAAACACCGGACCCTTGACGAAAATCGCTGGAACTGACGGCTCCTCGGTGAAGCCCAGCTCTGCCAAGGAGGTCCCCGCCATGACCTTCGCCGCGATCTTGACCAGCGGCACGCCGACGGCCTTGGCGATAAACGGCACCGTTCGAGAGGCCCGAGGGTTGACCTCGATCACGTAGACCTGTCCCTGGTGGATGGCGAACTGGACGTTCATCAAACCGACGACACCCAGGCGCAGGGCCAGGCGGCGAGAGATCTCGCGCATCTCATCGAGATCTCCATCCGAGATCTTTTGCGGCGGCAGCACGGCCGCGGAATCCCCTGAGTGGATCCCAGCCTCTTCGATGTGCTGGAGGATTCCAGCCACCACCGCCTGCTTGCCATCCGCCAGTAGATCCAAATCGACCTCGAAAGCGTCGTCGAGGAATCGGTCCAGAAGAATCGGCTGGCCTGGGGAGACCTCGGCCGCATCCCGCAGGTAACTCGCCAGCGTCGATTCCTCGTAGCAAATGGCCATGGCTCGGCCGCCCAGCACGTAACTCGGTCGTACCAGGACGGGAAACCCGATTCCGCGAGCCACCTCGATCCCCTCGGCCACCGACATCGCCGTGCCATTCTCCGGTTGGCGGATCCCCTCCGCCGCCAACAGGGCTCCAAAGCGTTGTCTGTCCTCTGCCAGGTCGATGGCATCGGGCGATGTACCCCAGACCGGCACCCCAGCTGCCTCGAGGCCCCGGGCCAGCTTTAGAGGAGTCTGGCCACCCAGCTGCACGATGACTCCCTGCGGCTTCTCTCGCTGGTAGACAGCCAGAACATGCTCGAGGGTCAAGGGCTCGAAATAGAGTCGGTCCGCGGTGTCGTAATCGGTGGAGACCGTCTCCGGATTGCAGTTGACCATGATGGTCTCGAACCCTGCCTCCGACAGACCGTAAGCGGCATGGACGCAGCAGTAATCGAACTCGATGCCCTGGCCGATTCGATTGGGTCCGGATCCGAGAATCATCACCTTGGGCCGCTCATCCACATCGCTCTCGTCTTCAGCCCCATAGGTGGAGTACATATAGGGAGTCCGGGCAGGGAATTCGGCTGCACAGGTGTCCACCCGCTTGTAGACGCGGTGAATGTCTCTCCGAGAGAGCTCCTTCACCACCGCGTCAGTCTCGACATCCAGGAGCTTCGAGATCAGTTGGTTGCTCAGTCCCGAGAACTTGGCAGCCCGCAAGAGCGCTGTCGGAATCGTTTGCAGATCCCAACACGACAGCTCGGATTCAAGATCCACGATCCGTCGAATCTCGCGCAAAAACCACGGGTCGATTTGGCTCTTCGCGGACACCTCAGCCACGGACCAGCCCTGGCGCAGAGCCGCAAATACGGCGAAGAGACGTTCCCAGTTGGGGATCGAAAGTCGGCGACCGAGCAGAATCGGATCCGATAGCCGTTTCTCGCGGGCGTTCAGATCACCGTCGAGCTCCAGAGATGCCAGTCCCTTCATCAGGGCTTCGCGAAAGGTCGTACCAATCGCCATGACCTCGCCTACCGATTTCATGGCGGTGCCCAACCGCAGTGTGGTCTGTGGGAACTTCTCGAAGGCCCACCGAGGAATCTTGACCACCGTGTAGTCCAGCGACGGCTCGAAGGCGGCGTAGGTCTCTCCCGTGATGTCGTTGGGAATCTCGTCCAGCGTGTAGCCGACCGCCAGCAGCGCGGCGATCTTGGCGATCGGGAACCCCGTGGCTTTGGAAGCCAGAGCCGAGCTTCTCGAAACCCGCGGGTTCATCTCGATGACGACCCGTTCGCCGGTATCCGGATTTACCGCGAACTGGATGTTCGAACCTCCAGTGGCCACGCCGACCCGCCGGATGACGGTAAACGCGTCATTGCGCATTTCCTGGTATTCGCGATCCGACAGGGTCTGTTGCGGCGCCACGGTGATGGAGTCTCCCGTGTGGACCCCCATGGCATCGACATTCTCGACAGAGCAGATGACAATGGCGTTGTCCATGCGGTCGCGGATCACCTCGAGCTCGAATTCCTTCCAACCGAGAACCGACTGCTCCAACAAGACCCGACGCGCCGGACTGGCATCCAGGGCCGTGGCCACCATCTCATCCAACTCATCGCGGTTGTAGACGGTGCCGCCACCTTCGCCACCCAGGGTGAAGCTGGGCCGTATGATCAAGGGAAAGCCGAGCGCATCGGCAATCTCGTGACCGTCCTCCAGGCTGCCCGGCGTAACCACTGCGGGGGACCTGGAGCCCGACTTCCTCCATGGCGGCCTTGAACAGCTGTCTATCCTCGCCAAGGCGCAAAGCCTCTATACCGGCTCCCAGAAGTTCGACCCCATGGCGCTCCAGAGCTCCGGACTCCTCGAGCGCCAGGGTCAGGTTGATCCCGGTCTGCCCACCCACGGTCGGCAGAATGGCGTCCGGAGCGCTCTTTTTCGAGAATCTTCTCGACGACCTCGGGCACCAAGCGGCTCGACATAGGTGGCGTCGGAGAACTCGGGATCCGTCATGATCGTGGCGGGGTTCGAGTTCACCAGCACCACCCGGTATCCCTCGCTTCGCAGGGCCCGGCAGGCCTGGGTTCCCGAATAGTCGAATTCGCAGGCCTGACCGATGACAATCGGCCCCGAGCCGAGGATCAGAATGGACTGGATGTCATCTCGCTTGGGCATCGAGGGCCAGAGTCTAGCAGCGTCTACCGACACCCAGCGACTACCCGCTCGGGTGGTGAGGAGGTCGAGCACAAGCCACCCGTACTTAGGGTTTTGGCACCACCTGTCCGTGATCATGAACTACCCATCTGGCAGTGGCGTCCGGGCCAGTCGAGCGTTCATGCTATGGCCTCGGATTCTCAAGATCTGGAATCCAGGAGAAGACTCATCAATAGCATCGCCATGGAATACACCAACGAAGCAGGCTGGGACCGAGCACTACGGGTCGTGCTGGGACTGATCATGATCTATCTGGGCTGGTTCGTCCTCGGGGACGGACTGGCTGCAGCAGCCTTCAAGATCTTCGGCTTTGTACCCCTGATCACGGGTGTGATCGGTTGGTGTCCGTTCTACTCTCTCCTCGGCCTGGCGACCAAGAGAATGCGTCGCTCCGACTGACCGCAGCAGGTCGATCGACTACAATTCCCCGAGCCCGAGTTCCTTCGGCGGAGCTCCCAGTGGGAGTGTCCCATCAGGCGCTTGTGTCTGCCGGATCAGAGATGACCGATTCTTCTCCATCGCCCGTCGCCACTCCTCCCAGCGGGGCCCTGCCGCCGCCCGACGCTTTTCGGCCTCGGGATGAACGCGAGCCCACCCTGCGTCGCCTGAAGTGGACCTTCCTCATCACCCTGATCCTGCTCTTTGTCTTCGTCGAGTTCAGCCGCTACCTCCTGGCTTCCTATCTCGACACACTCGGCGGTCGCCTGGTGATGGATCTGGTCATCCTCGTCGGCGGAGTCTTCTTCTTTGGGGCGGTCTTCGACATCGTGTCGCGAATGCAGCGGCAGCTCGAACGTCAGAATCGGGAGCTCCTGGCTCTTCACTGGGCAGCGCTCGACATCTATGGAGAGGCCTCTCTGCGGACCGTGCTGCAGAAGGTCGTCGATCAGGCCCGGCTGCTATTGGAGGCCAAGTACGGCGCCATCTCCGTCTACGATGAAAAGGGTTTGGTGAACGAGTTCATCGTTTCGGGGATGTCGGATGAACAGCGCGAGACCATCGGTGCGCCGCCCGAAGGCAAAGGGCTCCTCGGCCTGGTTCTGAGAAAAGGCCAACGCCTACGGTTGGCTGATGTCGTCCAGGATCCCCGCAGCGCCGGCTATCCGCCCAATCATCCAGAGATGCACTCTCTATTGGCCGTCCCAATCGTCTGCAAGGGCCCTTTTCGTGGGAACCTCTACGTCACGGAGAAGAGAATCCTGACTGGATTCTCGGATGAGGACGAACACACCCTGGTTCGCTTCGCCACCTCGGCTGCGATTGCCATCGACAATGCCCATTTGAACCAGAAACTGCGTTCTTTGGCAGTCGCCGAGGAGCGGGTGCGCATCGCCAGGGAGCTCCACGACGGCATGGCTCAGGTCCTGGCCTACGTGAACACCAAGGCCCAGGCGGTCAAGGCCTATCTGGAGAAGGACAAACCCGAGCAGGCCAGCGCTCAATTGGAACAGCTGGCGGCGGCCGCTCGTGACGTCTACACCGACGCCCGTGAGGGCATCATGGCCCTGCGGACCCAGGTCGGCGCCGATCAACCGTTCAGCGAAGCGCTGCAGGAATTCATGAAGCGCTGGGAGACCCAAAGCGGCATCACCGCCGGTCTGGAGGTCGAAGGTGAGCTCGACATCTCGCCTTCGGTGGAGCTCCAGCTGCTGCGGATCATCCAGGAGGCATTGGCCAACGTCCGCAAACATTCAGGCGCCTCCACCGCCAGGATTCGACTCATGCAGGCAGACGGTTTCATTGTCGCCGGGATCGAAGACGACGGCTCTGGATTCGATCCGTCGATCCGCTCCCGCGCCGCCTTTCCCCGCTTCGGGCTCGCCATCATGCGTGAGCGGGCCGAGAGCATCGGAGGCAGTCTGGAGATCGACACCGCAACCGGACGAGGCACCCGCGTTAAGATACGGGTACCAACAGCCACCAGAGTTATCTAGAGGAAAGACACCATGCGAATTCTGATCGCCGATGACCATGCTCTGTTTCGGGACAGTCTGAAAAGCCTTCTCGAGTCCCACGATATAGAAGTCGTGGGCGAAGCCAAGAACGGCCAGGAAGCCGTTGATCTCACCTGGGACTGCAAGCCCGAGGTCGTGCTCATGGATCTCATGATGCCGGAGATGGACGGCCTCGAGGCCACCAAGCGCATTGCCGCCGAGTTACCCGACGTCAAAGTGGTCATCCTGACCGCTTCGGACGACGACAACAACCTCTTCGAGGCCATCAAGTCCGGCGCCAGAGGGTACCTGCTCAAGGACCTCGAATCGAGTCAGTTCTTCTCCTTACTGGAGGGTGTGGGTCGCGGCGAGCCGGCGCTGACGCCGTCGGTGGCCCGCAAGCTCCTGGACGAGTTCGCTCGTCCCAAGAAGCCCTCCAAGGATGAGTACGACCCTGATGCGCTGACAGACCGGGAGAGAGAGGTTCTCGAGCTGATGGTGCAGGGCACGACCTCCAACCGTAAGCTGGCGAAACATCTCGGGGTCAGCGAGAACACCGTAAAGTTCCACGTCCGCAACATCCTCGACAAGCTTCATCTGCACAACCGGGCACAAGTGGTGGCCTATGCCCTGCGGACCCGGCTCGTGGATTCTCCAAACGACACCGAGTGAGAGGGCAAGCCATGCTGAACGTCAACACCATCCTCTACCCCACCGATTTCTCGGAGACGGCCAAGCAAGCCTTGAACCATGCGCTGTTCCTCGCCGAGCAGTTCGAGGCCGAGCTGCACATGCTGCACGCTGTCGTCCTCCACGAGAGCGACCCGCGAGCGCCGGAGCGCCGATTCCCAGAGCCCTCGGACATCCTGCAGAACCTGTTCGAGATTGCGGACTCCGAGATGTCCCAGATCATCGAGGCCAACCAAGCCAAGACCTTTACCTTGAAGGAAGCCAAGGTCAAAGGCTTTTCGGCCGGTCAAGTGATCCTCGACTACGCCAAGGAGCACGACATCGACCTGATCGTCATGGGCACCCACGGCCGACGGGGTCCCGCCAGAATGTTCCTCGGCAGCGTCACCGAAGAGGTCATCCGACAGGCCTACTGCCCTGTGCTGACCCTGCGGAGTCGAGAGCGACCCGCCTGTCGGCGAGGCCATGGAGAAGATCCTCGTGCCCATCGACTTCTCCGAGCATTCCAAGTCAGCTCTATCGTATGCCCGGGAGATCGCGGCCCTCTACGGCAGCAGTCTGCAACTCATCCATGTGATCGAAGAGCCCGTGTACCCCTACTTCTATGCTCCAGCCGGTGCCTTCTCGGTGGCCCAGCAACTCGAAGAGCTGCGCGTGAAGACCGATGAGGCTCTCGAAAAGCTGATGAGCGAATCCCGAGGACCCGAGGTTCCTTACGAGAAATCCGTGGTCACCGGTCGACCGGCGATCGAGATTACGCGCTTTGCCGAAGAGCAGAGCAGCGACATGATCGTCATCGCTACCCACGGTCTTTCCGGACTCGAGAGACTGCTGGTCGGTAGCACCGCCGAACAGGTGGTGCGTCTGGCCACCTGCCCCGTCTTTTCGGTCAAGTCCTTTGGCAAGAGTCTGATCTAGGCGGACTCCAGCGACTCGATCACGCGACGCAGAGCGGCGCCGACCTGGATGCCGACGTCTTCGAGCTCGGGCTCTTCGAGGATACCCATGGCCGAGGCCGGGTCCATGGCGCGCACGACTGTCCGTCCGTCTTCCACCGACACCGTGACATTGCAGGGCAGGAGGACGCCGACACCGGGCACCGCGCTCAAGGCACGGTCGGCGGAAGGGGGATGACAGGCACCGAGGATGAGGTAGGGGTCACGATCGACATCCAGCTTCTTCTTCAGCGTTGCCTGGATATCGATCTCGGTCAGAACACCAAAGCCCTCCGCCGCCAAGGATTCCCGACAACGTTCGACCGCATCGGCGAAGGAGAGATCGGTAACCGTCCAAAAAGCGACCTTACTGCTTTCCATATCCCCTCCTAACAGGCCTCGGCCACCATCTGCAGCATGTCCGAGGTACTGACGATACCGACGACTTTCTCGTCGCGCACGACCAGCATGCGATGGAGATGCGAGTCCATCATGCTCCGGGCAACCTCGCGAACGGGAGTGCTCGCCTCTACCGCAAAGACCGAGGGCGTCATGATGTCTCGAACCAGCAGTCCCTCATCGTCGAAATGAAATCCTTCGAGATCTTCCGGCTCGATGCGATCTTCCCAACCGCGCACATAGAAACTGGGATCGTGATCGGGAGCGTAGCGTTCGCCGCCCGAGGACGTGGCCCGCACGATGTCGGTCACTGAGACGACCCCCACGAGCTTGCCCAGATCGTTCTCGACAGGGGCGCCGGAAATCTCCTGATCGACCAGAAAGGCCGCCAACTCGGCGACCGTCAGGTCGTGCTGCACCGACATGACTTCCGGGTTCATGATGTCTTGGGCCGCGAGATTGTTCTTCATACTTCTTATCCTTATCCTCTCCGAAGGAATATTCAAGGGCAGATTCCTCTGACAGGTCAGCTCACGATCCACGATCACGCCTTGCATCTGATCTCGGATACACTACGTGGGTAGGCCAACATGAACCGCGAGTTCGACTTCGTATCCGCGGAGGGAACCAGTGGAGAACGAAACTTCCGGGCCCGATCCAGGGCGGCGCAAATTCCTCAATTGGTTTCTGGGGACCTCTCTGGGGGCTCTCTTTGCCTCGGTGGTCTACCCCGTCCTGCGATTCGTCAGCCCGCCCGAGATCCCCGAGTCGACGACCAACCAGGTCGAGGCCGGCCCCACCAATGATCCGGAGCTTCTGGAGCTGGGCTACAAGATCGTTCGGTTCGGCGCCGAGCCCGTGATCCTGGTGCGGCTGACCGAGACCGAGTTCCGCGCCTTCGCCGGCACCTGCACCCACTTGGATTGCATCGTCGAGTTCCAGAAAGACAAGAGCCGCCTCTGGTGCAATTGTCACAACGGCGAGTACGACCTGCAAGGCCAGCGGGTGGCCGGTCCACCTCCCAAACCCCTGGAGCCGTTCAAGGTCGATCTGGTCTACAAGGGCCCTGGACAGCCCCAGACCATCGTCGTCTCGCGGGCCTGAGCCATGAAAGAAGTCATCTACAGTTTTCAAGAGCTGGCTGAACCACCGGCTACCGGTGGCGGAGGCCGGCAGCTTCGCCGCCAAGAAGACCGTTCCGGTCCATCGCTTCACGGTCATCTACTACCTGGGCGGCATGACCATGTTCTTCTTCATGGTGCAAGTGATGACCGGGATCTTGCTGATGCTCTACTACCGGCCCTCCGCCGATGGCGCCTTCGAGTCGGTCGAATTCATCATGACCACCGTGCCCTTCGGTTGGTTGATCCGATCGATCCACTCGTGGTCGGCCAATCTGATGGTGTTCTTCGCGTTTGTCCATCTGGCCACGGTCTACTTCACCAAGTCGTACCGAAAGCCGCGCGAGATCACCTGGGTCACCGGCTGCCTGCTGCTCTTTCTGGCCATGGCCTTCGGTTTCTCCGGCTATCTCCTGCCGTGGAACCAGCTGGCTTTCTTCGCCACCAAGGTGGGGACCGACATCGCCGGGTCCGTGCCGGTCATTGGCGAATGGGCGCTGCGCTTCCTGCGCGGCGGCGATCGGGTCACCGGTGGCACTCTGTCCCGGTTCTACGGCTGGCATGTGGCGATTTTGCCCGCCATCACGACGGCCGTGCTGGGGCTGCATCTGCTCCTCGTTCAAATCCAGGGTATGAGCGTCCCACCAGAGCAGAAGAAGGAGTCCGAAGGCCGCAAGCCAATGAAGTTCTTCCCCGATTTCGCGCTGCGCGATCTCTGGGGATGGGTCCTCGCCCTGGGCGTTTTGGCGGCGATCGCGGCGCTGTTTCCGTGGGAGCTCGGCGAGAAGGCCAACCCCTTCGCGCCGGCCTACAAAGACATCAGACCCGAGTGGTATTTCATGTTCATGTTCGAGACCCTCAAGCTGGTTCCCGGGGGAGAGATCTTTCACGTCGAGTACGAAGCCATACCGATTCTCGCTGTTCAGCCTGGGAGGACTCCTCTTGGTGCTGGTGCCGTTCCTCGATCGTGGGGTCGAGCAGACCGGCAAGAGCTCGGGCTTTACACTCGGTGGGAATCCTGGCATTGATCTACATCGTCGGCATGACGGCGTGGGGCTATCGCTCGGCCGTGCCGATACTGATAGTGCTGGGCGCGGTGGCGTTGATGTATCTGATGAGCCTGGCTACGCGCTTCGGCAGGGAAGGCGATCGGAGATGAGGCTCTTCGCTGCAGGACTCGCTGGCTTGCTCCTCCTCGCTCGTGGCGGGACGCTCTCCGGCTGCGGCCCAGACCGCAGCGACATCCTGTGTTGCCTGCCACGGCGATGCCGATCTTTTCGAGCCCGAACATCTCGAGATCGTGCACGACTTCCAGGGCGATATTCATGCATCGACAGGCCTTTCTTGCCACGACTGCCACGGAGGCAATCCAGACCCGGCGCTGGGCGAAGACATGGACGCGGCCATGGACCCCACGTTCAGCCCCACGCCCTATGTCGGCGCTCCCGAAACGCAAGAGATCCCCGCTTTCTGCGGCAGCTGCCATTCGAATCCCGCCTACATGAAGAGGTTCAAGCCCGACGCACGAATCGATCAGGAGCAGGAGTATTGGACGAGCCAACACGGCCTGGCCCTGCAGCAGGGCGATAGCCGGGTCGCCACCTGCATCAACTGTCACGGCGTCCACGGGATCCTGCGTCCGACGGACTCGGGCTCTCTCGTCTACCCCACCCGGGTCGCCGCAGACCTGTCGCTCCTGTCATGGTAGCGCGGATCATATGAAGGGCTACGTTCTCGCCGATGGCAGGCCCCTCCCCATCGATCAATTCGCCCGGTGGCGACAGAGCGTCCATGCCCGGGCGATGTTCGACAAAGAGGATCTCTCCGCCCCCACCTGCAACGATTGCCACGGCAATCACGGCGCCGCTCCGCCGGGTCTGGATTCCATCAATTTCGTCTGTGGCCAGTGCCACGGACGTGAGGCTGAGCTCTTTCGCAACAGCCCCAAACAGGACGGCTTCGAGCTGCACAATGAGATACTTGGCGGAGGCGGGGAGCGACGGATGCGCGGCCTGCCACGAGAGTCCCGAGCCGCAAGCGACCTTCACTGCGATCCGGACCTTTGGCGAATGTACCTCGTGTCACGGCAACCACGACATCGTACGACCCACCATCGCCATGCTCTCGCCGCCACCTCCCTCCCCTTGCGAGATCTGCCACCAGCCGCCGGCAGGGGTCGAGATGATCCTGGATGAGCCCGAGAAGATCCGCAAGAGTCACGATTCTGTTCGCGAACACCTGGCAAGCCAGGCCGCCGAGCTCGGACTTCAGGGAGAGGAGCTCTACAACTGGCTGGTCGATCAAGCCCTGGCGCTGCCGAACCACACCGGCACGATCTCCGAAGAGACGGGGCTGGCCGTGCTGCGCCCGGAGTTCGCTCGTCTCTGGGCCAAATTTCGCATCGGTAAGACGACCTATTCCTTTTCAGAACCCGAAACCGGAGAGATCGTCGAGGGGCGAGTCATTCGCTGCGACAGCTGTCACGCGGCCGAACCGCTGCTGGCGGACGAGCCGGTCGGGCTGCGCGTCTCGCGCGAGATCATGCGGCTCATGCAAGAGCTCACGGCCACCACGGCCGGCGCGGAGCGAGTACTTCTCCAGGCCCGGCGTGGCGGTGTCGAGACCCGCGAGGCGCTCCTCCACATCGATCAAGCCGTCGATGCCCAGATCGAGCTCGAGGTGCTGCTACACCAGTTCACCCTCGGAGAGGATTCCGAGTTCGTCACCAAGCAGACCGAGGGAATGGAGCACGCCCTGGCCGGTCTCGAAGCCGGCCAAGAGGCTCTGGGTGAGCTTGGTTTCCGCCGCCAGGGCCTGGTGGTGTCCCTGGTGATCATCGTCCTGGTCCTGATGGGTCTGGCGCTGAAGATCCGACAGATCTCCGCATCCTGAGCGACGCCTCGGTCCCACCTCATGGGGTGGTGAACAGACCGCCCCTTCGTGGCAGTCGGCCCACCCACTAGGTTGTGGCGACCTCATCTGCCGCCCGTCATCCTCTCACTGCCAGGTGTTCTGCGAATTCGCCGGCTGACCGTTCGCCTCGCACGGTCCGAGAAGAACCATGGAATCAAGAAAACGAGCTGCTAGGAGGAGCACCATGTCCGGGTGGCACTCCAGCAACTACCGACCTCTAGCCTTTCTGCCGTTCATCCTCCTGATAGCGCTGCTCGCTGGATTCGGGGCAGCCCAGACGCAGGCCCAGGAAAATGATTTCTGTTTCGAGTGTCACTCGGATCCCGATCTGACCGGGGAGCGCGACGGAGCCGAGATCTCTGTCTTTGTCGACCAGGCGCCCTTCGAGGAATCGCTCCACGGCGATCTCGAGTGCACTCTGTGCCACGCTGACCTGGACGGTGAGGATTTTCATGACGAGGTCGTCGAACCCGTCGATTGCGGCATGTGTCACGACGGGCAGGCCGAGGAACACGGGCGAGGCATCCACAGTCGCTCGCTATCGTGCGCCGGTTGTCACGGGGCACACGAGATCCAACCACTGGCAGACGAGCCGGTCCTCTGTGACACCTGTCACCAACGACAGGGCCGGGAACATGCGGCCAGTCTGCATGGGAAAGCGGCACAACGAGGCGACCCTCTGGCGCCAAGTTGCGCCGACTGTCATGGCGTGCACGAAGTCCTCGGCTCGAGGAATTCGAATTCACCGACCGCGGTCATGAACATCCCTGTCCTCTGTGGACGTTGCCACCAAGAGGGCTCGGAAGTCACCCAGACTCACGACATCGGGCAAGACCGAATTCTCGAGCACTACTCCATGAGTATCCATGGCGAGGGTCTTTATAAGCAGGGTCTGACGGTCACTGCGGTCTGCACCTCCTGCCATACCTCCCATTTCATCTTGCCTCACACCGACACGCGATCCAGCATCCACGAAGACAACGTAGCGAGTACCTGCGAGCAGTGTCACGCGCAGATCGAAGAGGTCCACCGGCTCGTTATCGAAGGTCGGCTCTGGCGTGAATCACCCGATGTCGTTCCGGCCTGCGTGGATTGTCATTCACCGCACAAGATCCGCCGCGTCTTTTATCCCGCTACCGCCGCGACCCAGGATTGCTTGCGATGTCATGGCGACCCCACTATCGATGCAGGTCGCGAAGCGGAGCCCCGGTCACTGTTCGTCAACGAAGCAGACTATTTCGCCTCAGAGCACGCGGAAAAACCTTGCGCTCAGTGTCACACCGGCGTCGACCCCTCGCATGACGAGCGGCCCTGTGCGGCGGATCTGGCACCGGTCGACTGCAGCATTTGTCACGCCCCGGTAGTGCAGGAATTCAACGCCAGCACTCACGGCACTCTGTTCGCGGCAGGGGATCCCGACGCACCCAGTTGTCTTTCTTGTCATGACAACCACTACACGCTGAACAAGAACAACCCGGCTTCCCCCACATTTGCGCAGAACGTGCCCGTGCTTTGCGCCGAGTGTCATCGCGCTGGAGAGCAGGCGGCGGTGCGGATCGAATCCGACGTCGTGGACATCGTGCAGAGCTATGTGGATAGCATTCATGGCAAGGGTCTGCTGGAGAGCGGGCTGGTCGTCACGGCCACCTGTGCCGACTGCCACACGGCCCACGGAGAGCTGCCGCCAGACGATGAGCTCTCCACCGTTCATCCGGCAAACGTCCAGGGGACCTGTGCCAAATGCCACCTCGGTATCGGCGAGATCTTCAAAACCAGCATCCACTGGCGCGAAAACAACGACACCGAACGGGACCTGCCCACCTGCAACACCTGTCACAGCTCGCACACGATCAGTCGCTCGGACCTCTCGGACTTTCGGTTTCAGATGATGACCAATTGTGGCGACTGTCATCAGGAGGAAGCTGAAACGTTCTTCGACACTTTTCACGGCAAGGTCTCGCGCCTGGGCTCTGCCGGAGCAGCCAAGTGCTACGACTGCCACGGCACCCACGGCATCTTGCCCTCGACGGATCCCGCATCGTCTCTGGGGCGCGACCAGGTGGTCGAGACCTGCGGTCAGTGCCACGAGGGTTCCCATCGGCGGTTCGCGGGCTATCTGACCCACGCGACGCACCACGATTCCGAGAAGTACCCCTGGCTCTTCTGGTCGTTCTGGTTCATGACCATCTTGCTCGTGGGCACGTTGACCTTCGCCCTGCTGCACACCCTTGCTTGGCTGGTTCGTCTGTACCTCAGCCGGGACGAATGGAAGGCTCACAAGGCGCTGGCGGAGTTCAACCACAAACCGACCTTCCGCAGATTCACCCTTTTCAACCGCATCCTGCACTTCTGGATGGTGGTCAGCTTCTTCACCCTGGCGCTGACCGGCATGGCTCTCAAGTTCTCCTACATGAGGTGGGCCGAGGCGGTGGCCTGGCTCTCCGGAGGCTTCGCCGGTATGGCCGCCCTCCATCGCGTGGGAGCCTTCATCCTCTTCGGCGTATTCCTGGGACATCTCTGGTACGTCAGGCACAAGAAGATCTCCGAAGGCAGAACCTGGCTGGACACGATCTATGGCGAGGACACGATCCTCTTCACCGTCCGCGATTTGAAGGAGGCTGTGCAATCGATTCGCTGGTTCTTCGGGCTCGGTCCCCGTCCCGACTACGGGCGCTACACCTACTGGGAGAAGTTCGACTACTTCGCGGTGCTTTGGGGAATCATCATCATCGGCGGTACGGGCCTGGTTCTCTGGTTCCCTGAGACCTTCACCCACATCCTCCCAGGCTGGTCGGTCAACGTGGCCACGATCATCCATAGTGACGAGGCGCTCCTGGCCGTGGGCTTCATCTTCACCATCCATTTCTTCAACACCCACTTCCGGCCCGACAAGTTCCCCCTCGACCAGGTCATGTTCCATGGTGCCATGACCCTCGAGGAGCTGGAATACGACAAGCCGGGTGAGTACGAGCGACTGAAGAAGGCCGGTGAGCTCGATGATCACATCGTCACCTCGCCACGGAAGAACACGGAGCGCATGGCCAAGTTCGGTGGCTTCCTGGCCCTGGCCATCGGCCTCACCCTGATCGCTCTCATCATCTTCACGATGCTTTTCGGCTATCGGTAGGACCTCAAGGCAATCGACCGATTAACCAACGGCCGGCGATTCGGAGCGACTCTTGAGGTCGTCTTGGGGACTCTGCAATGAAGCGGCCGGTCTCCGTGCCGGCCGAATCCGCTGATGTGATCAAGATCGACTGAGGACCTAGAAGCTCGTAGTTCCTTCTCCCCCTCCCGTCCCCTTCTGATGATCAAACGAGATCGCAAGCGTCTCAAAAGGACGTTATGGGTCCTCTGACATGTGGCCTCTGGAGGAGCCGCTACGACAGCCTCAGAAAACGAGGTTGATCCGAGGCGACGCAAGCGGAAGCGAGCGCCACCCTTCGCATTCCCACTAGCGCGAGATGTTCACTGGCAGAGGACCCATGACGGCCTGCCAAGACGCTGGCCTCTACGCCTCCTATGCGGTCGCCGACAGGTGCCCCTCGACAGCACCATGATGGATCGCGCGGACGTCAGAGCAAGACAAGCGGCCGGCGCAGAGGCCGGCCGCTTCAAACTAGCGCTCGATGTCGATAGCGCAACTTCGGCCGGCGCAGAGGTCGGCCGCTTCAATGGAGAGAATCCGAGATCGCTCCGCCGGCCGCTACAAGTCAGCGTTCAGGTGACGCGCCAGGGCTTCGTGGTTGACGCGGGCGAGGAGGAAGTGGTCATTGCCCATGGTGATCTCGATCTCGAAGATCTGGGGCAGATCCAGCATCCACCGGTGCTCGATGTTGGCGGGTCCCAGGGCTACCACACGGTCGATGCGCTCCTGCTGGAGTCTGGACAGCCAGGCCGAGCGATCGGCGGTGTCCACCAGCGCTTGTCGATCGCGGTAGGAGACCAGGCGACCCTCGAGAGTGACCGGCACGTAGAGCACTTCATTCTGCAGCCACGGCCCCAACAGCGCACCACGAAACCAATTGTGGCCGGTGAGGCCATCGAATCCCGCTGTCGCAGCGACTCGTTGCGGGCCCGTTTCATCGAGGCGCTGCCAGATCGGCCAGGCGGAGACAGGTGGCGCACCGTGAAAATCGAGAAGCTGACGTTCTGCGAAGAGTCTGTAGGCGTCGTACCGATACCTTTCTCTCACACCGATGATGGCCACGAGTACCAGGCTGATCACAATAGGCAACGACAGCCATAGTGGCAGCCACCTCTTCCGCCACCGAATCAAGAACACCGCCAGGGCGATGACCAGGCCCACCAGGATCGCCACCTGTAGAGTCGCCAGTCCCTGCTGCGGAGGCCAGCCCCTGCGTGCGTAGACCAGGTATTCGATCACCAGGACCGGCACCAGGAGACCCCGTAACAAGATCGGCGGAGCGAGACTGCTGGCCACCATCAGACCGGCCAAGCTGGGCACCAAAAACCGCCCCATCATCAGGGTCCACCAGACGATCATGGAGCTGTTGCGCGGACTGAAGAAGCTGGCGATCGTCAGCCCCGCACCCGCGACCACCCAGAGCAGGAACCATCGCCCACGCCCGGTTTTGGCTAACTGCACCGCCCCGATACAGCCCAGAGCCACCAGCACCGCTCCCAGGAACCCCACGTTCAGAAAAGGATCGAGGGGGAAGAGATTGAAGAGCAGAGCCCTGCCGGCCCGGGCCAATTCCGGGACTGTCGCCCCTTCTCCGTATTTGCCCAGAATCCAGGAATGTTGCTCGTTGAAGGGCAGAGACTCCAAGATCTCGAAAGGATAGAAGGGAGAACCTCGCTTCACCCAGTTGAAGATCAGGTTGGGAGCGGCCACCATGACGCCGACGATAAAGGCCACCAGCTGCCACGGGCGACGCCAACGCAGGGAGTGCCAAGTCAGGATGAGCACCGCCGATACCAGCAGGGGCAGAAAAGACATCTTGACCAGCAGTCCCAGCCCACAGCTGGCGCCAACGAGAAGTGATGCGGCAGTGCCAGGATCAACACTACCGTGAGGCTCCGCATCGGGTTGCGATCGCAAGAAGAACAGAAGGAACAGGGAGGCCAACAAGACCATTGCCAGCACGGCATTGTCCACGTAGGCCGTGCTGATCTGGCTGATCTGGCAGGGAAGAGCCGCAATCGCCGTGGCGACGATGAGCGCCGCGGTGCGGTCCTGATCGAGCTCTCGAACCACCGAATAGGCCGCGAGCCAGACAAGGCACCAAAGAGCCACTGCGCCGAACGGCACCAGCACGTCTCCGGTTCCCCAGACGAGCGTCCACGCCCAGATCAGGTCGCCGCCCCACGGGAAGAACTCGTAGTAGGTCCAGGCATCAGGCGCGGGTTCCAGGACAATTCCGCCGTTCTGCACCCACCGGCCGGCTCGAAACAGGTGATAGGTGAAATCGTCCCAACCCAGGGCCGGTGTCGCCAGCGTGCGCCACATGCGGACGATGATGTGGATTCCGACCAGGCCAAGACTCGCGGCTACCCATTTGGAGCGCCTCAGTTCCTGCCATAGCTCACCCGCCTCTTCCCGGATCTCCGTCAGACCTCGAGTCAGTCGCTGCAACACCTCCGAGCGCCAATGCAGGAAAGCTGGAATCGCCACGGCGGCAAACAGCGGCAGAATCACCCAGGGTCGGAAGACACCGAGCAGCGCCAGGCCCTCGAACACCCAGGCCATCCACCAGTAGCCGAGGCAGAGACCCCCGACAACACGCATGGTGATCCTGGTGTCCGGGAAGAGTCGATCGGCGATGACAAAGGTCCCCGCCCAGCAACAGACCGCGACCCCGAGCGCAGCGAAAAGACCGATCAGGATGGTCATCGAAGTGAAAGTCTACTGGACCCCTTCAGGTATCGCTTGAGCGACTGTGTGTTGTAGAGTCACACTGCCTCGATTCTCGACGAGGAATCCTCTCGGCCTCACTGAATCCGAATCAGTCGTCCCCTGCTCTGGATGGAGATTTCCCATGAAGTTCTCAGTTCAAGCTCTCACCCGTAGCCCCATCAGCTTGATCGGCGTGGCTGTCGCTACCGCCAGCTCGATGCTCATCGTCACGCTGATCTTACTGACGTTCTTTGGGATGAAGGGTGGCCCGTATCTGGGCATCCTGGCCTTTGTCATTTTGCCCATCATCTTCGTCGCCGGGTTGATCTTGATCCCCATCGGGATCCGCATCTCCCGTAACAAGGCGCGCAAGCTGGCCGCCAAGGGAGCCAAAGCACCCGATCCCTTCCCCATCATCAACCTGAACCTGGCCGGGACCCGCCGGATCGTACTGATTGTCCTTCTGCTCACCATCGTCAACGTCGTGATCCTTTCGGTGGCCACATTCGAAGCCGTCGAGGTAATGGAGACCAACGAGTTCTGTGGTACCACCTGTCACACCGTGATGGAACCCGAGTGGACGGCCTACCAAGGATCGCCTCATTCCAGGGTGAACTGCACGGACTGCCATATCGGACCCGGTGCCAACTGGTTCGTCAAGTCCAAGCTATCCGGCACCTACCAGCTCATCGCGGTGACCTTCGATCTCTATCCGAGACCGATACCCACACCCGTTCACAACCTCCGTCCGGCGCGGGATACCTGCGAGCAGTGCCACTGGCCCACCAAGTTCGTCGGCAACAAGATGAAGGTTCGGACCCACTACGACACGGATGAGGAAAGCACCGAGTTGATCACGGCCCTGTTGCTCAAGGTCGGCGGTCTGAAGGGCGACTCGTCCGAGGGCATCCATTGGCATGTCGACCCGGGTGTCGAGATCCGGTACGCCTCGGACGAGACCCGCGAAAAGATCTACGATGTGGAGCTGACCCTGCCTGACGGGACGACCAAGCTGTACCGGAGCCCCGAGGAGCCAGAAGACGGCGAACAGGTCGTTGAATCACGCTTGATGGACTGTGTGGACTGCCACAACCGTCCTACCCACGTGTATCAGTTGCCCGAACAAGGTGTCGACGATGCGATCCTCAAGGGCACCATTTCACGGACCCTGCCTTTCATTCGCAAGCAGGCCGTCAAGGCCCTACAGGGCGAATTCGCTTCTCGGGAAGAGGCCCAGGCTGGGATCGAAAGTCTCCTGGCGGGTTTCTACCGCGAGAATGGAACCGTCCTGACGGCCCAGCAGAATGCCGCCCTCGAGCAGGCCGTAGAGGGCCTGACCGACATCTGGTCCAAGAATGTCTTCCCGAAGATGAACGTGTCCTGGGGCACTTATCCCGATCACATCGGGCACGAACAGTCTCCGGGGTGCTTTCGGTGTCACAACGATGAGCACGCGACTGCGGAAGGCGAGGTCATCTCAGGCGACTGCGACACGTGTCACGCCCTCCTCGCCATGGAGGAGGAACGGTCCGAGGCTCTCGAGTCTCTGGGACTCGATCTCTAGGCCGAGCGCCGACGTCTACCGCTCGAAGCGTGAATCCCCAGGAGCCTCTTCTTCGTCGGGGCCTAAACGTTCATGCTCTCGACCGGGGGCCGACCGACCCGTCAACCAGGCCGAGTCCACGGGATAGACGACCGGATCGAAAATCACCGCGTAGAAGTGCCAGACCAAGATCGACAGACCGGCTAGCACCGCTTCCCAGAAGTGGATGGTTGTCGACAGATCCATCACCCAGGAAGGGAACCAACGCAGCATGAAATCCTCGAACCACAAGGCAAACCCCGTCGCTGTCATGACCAGAGTGCCCCACACCACACCACCGTACTCCATCTTCTCGGGATAGCCGACCCAGGGTGCCTTCGGCGGCTCCTGCCGGCGGCCGAAAAAGTACTCCGTGCGCTCCTTGAGCTCGCGCAGATCCCCGGTCCCCGGGATGAATCGCCAAATGCAGGCTCGGGCCTTCCTGTCCATCGCCAGGTGGATCATGTGAACCACTGCCGAGGCCACCATCACGAGAGCAGCAATACGATGGATCCAGCCGCGAACATCGTAGGTCTCCTCCCAAGTTTGGAGCGGAATCGCCCACCAGGCTTCTGGATAGGTCAGTGCAAAACCGCTGTAGGTCAGTACCACGAAGCTGCCTGCCATGAGCGCGTGAGCCAGGCGAAAGCCGAAAGACATCCGTACGCGGTTCGGCACCTCTGAGGCCAGGGGCCGGACTGGCGGCAGCTTGGTCTTGCGGTAGAGATCGAAGCTGTTGTGAAACAGCATGAATCCGACGACTGCCGCGATCGTCCAGACATACAGGGTCCGAACCAAGGAGACCAGAAAGTGCTCCGCCTCGGTGTCCAACACATGAACCGGACCGATGGCGAATCTCTTACCCGCCCCGGGGTGGCACTGACCGCAAGTTTCATCGAGGTTGGCCGGGTTGGTGTGGGCCGCCGGATTGCTGGAGGGCAGGATATCGTGGACACCATGACAAGAGGCGCAGTTGGCGACCTTGGCGATCCCAAAACGAGACGCGAGACCGTGGTAGCTCTCTTCATACGAAGGGACCTTCTCGGCTGAGAGACCATATTTCTGGTTCAGCTTCACGTCCGCGTGACAGCGCTCACAAGTGAGCTTGGGAATATTGGTGGGATAAACGGGAGAGTCTCTGCGTGTAGGCTCGAGGATACGATGCTCTCCATGGCAGTCGGTACAGACTGGAGACTCCCGGACCCCCTGCGCTGCCGCGACACCGTGGACACTCCTGTCGTATTGTGCGGCGATCTCGGCGTGACATTCACTACAGGTGCGTGAGATGTGCTCGTGGTGGACCGAGGACTGAGGGTCCGACGACCGCAGGATCAAATGGCTGCCATGGCAGTCCGAGCAAGTAGCCGCGTTCTCTCCCCGTACCAGCGCCCGCGAGTGGACGCTGTCGGTATAGCTCTCCATGGGCAGCACCAGATGGATATTCTCTCGCTCCGCTAATTCGGCGCTCGAATGGCACGCTCCGCAAAGCTCTGGCTGCCGCAGGTGATGGGTGGGTGATTCCGGGTCCTCACTCGAGAGCAGCTCGTGCCCGGGGCCATGGCACCCACTACACCCCGTGACCAGCGGGTCGCCGGACTCCTGCATGAAACCGTGGACGCTTTGCGTGTACTCCTCCACCGCGTCGTCATGACACGACAGGCACTCGACGCCGTAGATTTCATCAGGATGCGGCAACTCTTCTCCGCCTGGGTGGCAATCGACGCATTCCAGGAATCCGTGCACCGAAGCGGCGACGACATCCTCATCCACTTCGTGGCACTCGAGACAAGTCTCCTGGGCTCGAGCACCCGAACCGATAAGGATCGAGACCACGGCAAACAACAATAGGCCGGTCGGCATCGGACCTGTCGCCAACCGGAGCGAACTCGTCGGGCCATCATCGACCTGGTGCGAAGCTTTCCATCTCCTCATGGGGAGATCTCCTATCTGCGGCGAAGCGGCGCCAAGGAAACGGAGGGCCGACCCCAAGGGGGTCGGCCACTCTCCTCCCCCCCGCGCTTGTTCCCTCCGTATTGAGTCTGCTTCATCGATGGTCCCCCACCAACATCCTTTGGGGCGGACTTCTCGGCTATCCCAACAGGTAGGTCGCGGCCTACCCCGACCTCAGGCCGCATCCGATCCTGAGGCCGGATGAGCCAGCACCTGTCGCACCATCAAGAAAACGGTGTACAAGCCAACCACGAGCAGACCGGCGAACAGTAGGAAGTTGCCCCACTGGGGTGCGGCAACCAGTTCGAACTGCGAGGTCACTGGCTCCAGATACAGCCCCCGTACCTGATGACGTGTGATGGCCATGACGCCGATGGTCAGGATCATGGAGGCCAAGGTGCCGGTCACCAGCCCTGGCTGCTCCACCGGGCTCTTCGAGCGCGCCAGCATGATGATCAGGCCGACGCCCAGCAAGATCGAGAGACTCAAGGGGCCAAGGGTTGCCGGCCCTCCCTTCATCAGCCCCGACAGTACCGGTCTCGGCAACACCAGCATCAGAACGAACCCGTCGACGACCAGGATGAGCGTGGTCCACAGGGCCCACTTCCAACCGTAGGCTGCAATCCGTCCGTTCAGCTCTCGATCGGCCCCCGCAGCCACCTGTCGGATGGCCCACCAGGCGATGATCAGGCCGCTGAGCCCAAGAGATGCAAGGACAAAATGGAAGAAGCGTGGGAAGTAGGCCGGATCCCCGAGAATGGACCAGGGATCGACCGCCAGTGCCGCCCACTTCTCCGGCTGGGAGTGGATCAGGTTGACGGCCACATGGATCATGGCGATGACAAGAAACAGCAGAGCTGCCACCAGCAGCCAACCGGTACCGCCAGAGCCTCGGGTCGGTGTGCCCTTGAACTTGTAGAGATAAGCAGAGTAGTAGCCGAACATCAGAAAGACCAACAGGAACAGCCACACCCAGGAAATCAGGATGGTGGCGGTGTAGAAGTACTGCTGGTAGAGGACCTGCACGAACAACAAGGGTGCGATGCCCGTCGTGATCGTCAGAGAGATGCCATAGGTGTTCACAGCCATCAGGCGGCTCGCCAGGACCGTTCGGTAGTCGCCCGGACGGCCACCGCTGGCCAGCTGGGCCAGCGCTGCCATCACGGTCCCCCCCAGAGTGACATTCAGAAAGAGCATATGAACAAAGAAGGTAAACACCAGGAGGACGTGGAAGAGCCACGGGGGCCCTGGGATCGGAAACGGATCGACAGCCGGGATCCATTCGGTACTCATCTTGGGTCTCCTTTCGCCACGACTCGCGACGGTGTCGTTGCCAGGTCGGCCAGGTATTCGACCAAGGCTTCCATCTCTTCCTCGGTGCCGACAAAGGGTGGCATGAACGGGTAGTCCAACTCGGACATGTCGACGACTTCACCCTCGTCCAGGGTGACAAAGGCCTGACCCTGGTCGGCGAGCGCGAAGAGGACACCATAGATCATGTCCGGGTCCTCGGGGAGAGAGTCGCGGATCGCCAGATATCCGTCGAGCGTGTGGCAGCTGGCGCACTGCGACCGAAAGACCTGTCGGCCAGGAGTCGCCTCCTCACCGGCGATCTCCTTGGCCGCCCAGCGTGCCTTGCTGAGAATGCCAGCCTCATTCAGGGTCTCGATCTCATCGATCCGGATCCCGTTCGAGAACATGAAGTCGTGAATGAGAAACGGTTTTCGGGTGCCCTCCCGAAGACGCTCGTAACCCCCGAAGAAGGCGAAACCCGTCAGTGAGATGAGCAGAATGGGAATCAACTTGGCCCGCTTGGGCAAAGCCACCAGAAAGACCAAAGACAAGATCAGCATCGCCGTCAGGGACCACATCAGGAAGTGCCGCGTATCCGCGAGACCCACCAGTCCAGGTGCATCGCCCAGGAACAGGGCCCGAGTGGTCTCGGGGAGCGCGCCTTCCCACCACCGATACCCCAGATAGGACATCAGCCCACCGACCACAGCCCAGATGCCCAGATAGCGCAGGAGCCGGGGCTGGTCCGTTGGGTTCGCCTTCCGGGCCGGCCACAGCATAAAGGCCACCGCCATCATTACGGCAATGCCGGTGCGCAGCAGAAGAGACGGGTAGTAGGTGGGGTTGAAGAAGCCGTCCCAGAAATTCCCTGTTGTCAGCCACCGACCGGGAGTCAGCATGAAGGTGATGATGCCGTTGATGACCACCAGGGAGAGGTAGGCGGCCACGAAGTAGATCCAACCCACCAGAACATGGGTCTTCTTGGAGATCTTCTGCCAGGTCGCGTAGTAGACGAGCGCCGCGACAATCTCGACGACGAAGAACACCCACTCGATGGCCCAGCCCCAGACATAGTTACGGATCAGAGCCGAGATGGCGGTCGGCGAGATGAGGCCCGCCACGACCCAGATTCCCACCCCCGAGATGGCTCCGAAGACCGTGGAGATCAGAATCAGCACCAGCGAGGATCGTTGGGCGAGATTCCTGAACTCCAGGTCTCCCCGACGCACTGCCAGGGTCTCGGTCACAGCAATGACCAGACCGCCGCCGATCGCAAAGTGGGAGACGATGACGTGGGTAATGGCGACAAGTCCCATCAGGACGCCACCGCCCATGGCGATATCCCAGATCGGATAGTCCATTCCGTCCCCTTTCTGTCTCTTGTTGATCCGTAATCTGGAATCGGGTCGCCCTCCGACCCGATTCAGTACGAGTCGAGACTATACCTCCAGGGGTATATAATCACCCGACACCGGCGGGTGGATTTCGTCCCACCTCTCAGGGTGGGAACACCGGCACGGTGTTCGCATAGGATTCTCATCGGAAACAACCATGGAGGTTTGGAGAACATGAGGAAAGCGACTGTTTTGGCGGCCTTCTTGGCAGCAACCGTGATCTCTCTTCCCGCCTTGGCTCAGGACCATGAGTTTGTCGGCACCAAGAACTGTCGGAAGTGCCACATCAAGCAATGGAAGTCCTGGTCTGAAACCAAGATGTCTCAGGCTTTCGAGAGCCTGAAACCAGGCGTCGACACAGAGGTCAAAGAGCAGCTGGGGCTCGACCCGCAAGCGGACTACACCGCGGATGAAGCTTGCGTTTCCTGCCACGTCACCGGCTGGGGAAAGACCGGCGGCTTCACCAGCGAAGAAGACACGCCCGAGCTGGCGGGCATCGGCTGCGAAGCCTGCCACGGTGCCGGCGGCACCTACACTCAAGATGGCTACATGACCCTGAAGAACAAGGAATACAAGCGAGCGGATCTGGTGGCCGTGGGCCTGACCGATCCGATCGACGAATCGGTCTGCGTGCAGTGCCACAACGAGAACGTGCCGATCCCCGACTACACCTTCGATTTCGCCACCAAGAAAGCCGAGGGGACCCACGAGAGCTCGCCGTTGAAATACAACCACGACTATGACAGCGGCACGATGCCGGAGAACAGGTCGGCACAGAGGCCGGCCACTACGAAGAGACAGGCCGGCTGGGCCCTACTCGAGCGCGGCCGGTCCGATCGCACGTTTGGGCCAGTAATGCCGCGACTTGCAATGAGATGCGACAATGAACATCGCCAACTCCTGCAGGTCCTGCTGACCGACACGCCGAGTCGCGACGCTCGCCGTCACCGTGGACGGGGCTCCCTTCGCCAGCCTGGTGCCGTTCGCCATGACCCACGGCTTCGGGACTGCGCTGATCCATGCCTCGAGTCTCGCCAGACACAGCGCCGGCCTGTCCTCCGGTGCACCCTTCTCCCTGTTGATTCACGAACCCGACACCCAGCCGGAGACCAATCCCGCGCAGCTGGCCCGGGCAACCCTGCTGGGCTCGGTCGAACCCCTGGCCAGGGACAGCGACGCCTACAGCCAGGCGCGAGATCAGTATCTGGCGAAGTTTCCGAAGAGCCAGATCACCTTTCAACTGGGTGATTTCACCTTGTACGCCCTGACAGTCGAGAGCTGTCGATTCGTCGCCGGCTTTGGCAAGGCCTTCGATGTGTCGCTCGACGAGCTGGCAGAGTTGGCCTAGAGGAGGGAGGCCGCATGTTCCGTCGCATCCTCCTGCCAGTCGACCTCACGGACAAGAACGAATCTGCGTTGGCCACTGCCCGCGAGCTCCTGGCGGAATCCGGCGCGGCGGTTCTCTTACATGTCATCGAGGCCATCGCGGACGCTCCTTTCGAGGACATGCAAGACTTCTATCAACGCCTCGAGGAGAAGGCCCGCTCGGGGATGAGCTCCATGGCCGCCAGCCTAGCCTCCGCGGACCACGCCGTCGAGCAACATGTCATCTACGGTCGCCGGGCCACCGAGATCGTCTCGTTCGCGCAAGAGAACGCGATCGACCTCATCGTCATGACCTCCCGCAAGTTCGACCCCAACCGACCCGAGACCGCATGGGTCTCGATCAGCCATCAGGTGGCGGTCCTAGCCCGCTGCCCGGTCTTGCTCCTCAAGTAGGGGAGGGCCTCGCGCCTACACCAGAGCTGGTGGCACGAACCAGACGGGGCAATTGGCTCCGTGCAGGATACTCAGGGTGGTCGTGCCGAAGAGAAACCGCTTCAGCAGGCCCTTGCCATGAGCACCCATGACGACGCACAGCGGCTCCATCTCTTTTGCTGCCCGCAGGATCTCTTCCACCGGATCTCCGACGCGGGCGTGAACCGTGACCTTCGTCGGCCAGCGACTCGGGCACCAGGGCGATCAGACGCTCCTTGGCTGCAGCCACCTCTCTTTCCTCTTGCTCGGTCCCGTGTCCGCTCTTGACCACGTGGAGCAGATCGACCGCGTGGGGCATACCCTCGGCGACCTCGAGCGCAAACCGCAGGACCCCCTGAAAACGCCCCGAGAAGTCCACGGGAACCAGAAACCGCATCTGCTCTACCGGTGGATGCTCCGCGGCGTCGAAGATCTCGCGGGGCTCATAGGACTCCCCGATGGTCAGTACCGAGCACGGCGCCTGGATGACGATGCGCTCGGTCAGCGAATCGTGGTCAGCGCTCGTCTTGCCGTGAGTCCCCATGATGATGAGATCCGCGGGTAGGCCGCGGGAGACGAACAACACCGTATCTTCGATGGGGCCCTTGGTGACTCGGGCCTCGTACTCCACCCCCTCCGGGATCTGCGCAAAGAGCTGCTCGAGTTGTGCGGGTACTTCTTCGGCCTTTTGCTCCGCATCCGATTCGTGATCCTCGGACCACATCCAGGAGACGGACAGATACCCCGGTGGCCTCACATCCAGGTTGTGATGAAGAACCAACCGGGCCCCGATCCGTTCGGCAAAGCTCCACTCCCATGCGCAGATTGCGATCGGAGATCGGGGTGAAATCAACGGGACAGTGAATCGTGCGGATCTCTGGCATTCTCGTCTCCTCAAGGTACCTCGACGACTTCGGTCTCCTCCACGGCAATCTGATCCAGGGCGTAGGCGAGACAGCCGATCAGATCGTCCGGATGCTCGATCCCCACCGACAGACGCACCAGGGCCGGCGTGATGCCGATGGCCTTCTGCTCTTCCACCGGTACATCGGCATGCGTCATGGTGGCTGGGTGCTCGATCAGGGACTCGGTGCCTCCGAGACTGACGGCCAGCTTGATGAGCTTGACCGAGTTCAAGAATCGAAAGGCTTCCTTTTCGCCGGCATCCTTCAAGGCGAAGGCGATCATGCCCCCAGGACCGGTGCACTGTTTGTCGTAGATCTCCTTCTGCCGATCATCCTGCAACAGGCCCGGGAAATGCACCGCACTCGACCTGTGGTTGCTTCACCAACCACGCCGCCACCTGCTCGGCGTTCTTCGCGCGCACAGGTGATGCGCAGCTTCGCCGTCTCCAGCGAGCGCATCAGCAGCCAGGCCGAGAAAGGGCTCGAGCATGGTGCCCAGAATCGTTCGATACATCTTGACGCGATCGATCGAGCTCGGCCGACCCCAGGGCCACACCTGCCACCAGATCGCTGTGTCCACCGAGGTACTTCGTGGCCGAATACAGCACCAGATCCGCACCGTGGAGCAGTGGCTTCTGATAGAGCGGACCGAGAAACGTGTTGTCGACGATACACAGAGCGCCGTTGCGGTGGGCCACCTCGGCCATGGCCTCGATATCGGTCATGACCATGGTGGGATTGGCCGGCGTCTCCAGAAAGATCACCTTGCGGAGGAGTCCCGGCCTCCTCGAGCTGGAGGCAGATCCTCTCCACCTCCTCGGCCTCCGCCCCGGCCATGAACTCCCGCGTCACAATGCCACGCTCGGGAAGAATCGTCTCCAACAACAGATCGGACCGCCATAGATCGGGCGGGAGAAGACGACCGACTCACCCACGGCCACCAGGGCCAGCAACGATGTGGATATCGCCGACATTCCGGAAGAGAACACCGCCCCGGCTTCGGCCTCGTCCCACAGATTCAAGCGTTCTTCGAGAATCTCCAGATCGGGATTGTTGAGTCGACTGTAGATCAGCCCCATCGGCCGTTTGGGGTCCCTCTCTTTCAGGCCATAGGCGTACTCGAAGAACTCCTTGCCCTCTTCGGCGGTCCGAAAGGCGAACGTCGAGGTCTGGAATATGGGGGGTTTGATCGACCCTTCCGACCATTCGGGGACGTAGCCGTGACTCATCATGAGGCTCTCCGGCTTCATCCCGGATAGCTTCGGTGGCGGTGGGTGACGTCGATGGCGCATGCGGATACCTCCAGTTTGATCATGACTCCGTGCACCCCGTTATACCAGAGTTCTACGGGTAGCCAATCGACCCACCCAGGGGGGTGGGAATTCACTCCGAAATACCCCTTGAATTGCCACCCCAAGGGGTATATTGAGCGCAGTTCGACCGTGCTAGTTTTCGCTCTGGCGGCTGAACGGCTTGCCGACGGCCGGCACAGAGACCACGAGACCAGTCGTTTCATCGACGGTCGAACCACGGCAGGACCTTGCCCTCAAACCACTACTCACGAGGAAGAAGCGAGAATCATGACAACTCGACGAAAGATCACCATCGACGGTAACGAAGCCGTGGCTTCGGTGGCCTACCGGACCAACGAGGTCATTGCCATCTACCCCATCACCCCGGCCTCCCCCATGGGCGAGCTCTCCGACGCCTGGGCCGCCCAGGGCAAGCTCAACGTCTGGGGCGATCTGCCCCAGGTGATCGAGATGCAGTCCGAGGGTGGCGCCGCCGGAACGGCCCACGGCGCCCTCCAAGCGGGCTCCTTGACGACGACGTTCACAGCTTCCCAGGGCCTGCTGCTGAAGATCCCCAATCTCTACAAGATCGCCGGCGAGTTGACCCCCTTTGCCATGCATGTGGCCGCACGGACCCTGGCCACTCACGCGCTGTCCATCTTCTGCGACCACTCCGATGTAATGTCGGTGCGCCAGACCGGATGCGCCCTGCTCTGCTCCGGATCGGTCCAGGAGGCCCACGATCTGGCCGCGGTGGCCCACTCCGCCACCCTGAGCTCACGCATTCCGTTCATTCACTTCTTCGACGGATTTCGCACCTCCCACGAGGTGGCGAAGATCGAAGAACTGGCCGACGAGGACCTGCTGGCCCTGATGGACGAGGATCTCATCGAAGCCCACCGGCTCCGGGCCCTGACACCGGATCGCCCGGTCATTCGAGGTACCGCCCAGAACCCGGACACCTTCTTCCAGGCTCGCGAGGCGTGCAACTCGTTCTACGCGGATTGCCCCGGGCACGTGCAGACAGCCATGGACAAGTTCGCGCAGCTCACGGGGCGTCAATACCATCTCTTCGACTACCACGGTCACCCGGAGGCCGATCGGGTCGTCGTCCTCATGGGCTCCGGATCCGAGGCCGCCCATGAAGCCGTCGATTGGCTCAACGATCACGGCGAAAAGGTCGGATTGCTGCGGGTGCGGCTGTATCGACCCTTCTCACTGGAGGCGTTTGCCCACGCCCTGCCAACGACGGTCGAGACCCTCGCGGTCCTGGACCGCACCAAGGAGCCTGGCGCCGTCGGCGACCCCCTCTACCTCGACGTGGTCACCGCATTGCACGAGGTCCGCAGTGACAACGGCTCACGACCCCAGCCACGCATCCTGGCCGGCCGCTACGGCCTGTCCTCCAAGGAGTTCGCGACCCGCCCATGTGCGGTCCATCTTCGACGAGATGAGCCGCGAACGACCCCGCAATCACTTCACGGTCGGCATCGTCGATGATGTGACCCACACTTCCCTGCCCGTCGAACCATTCGACATCGAGCCCGAGGATCGAGTGCGAGCCGTCTTCTGGGGTCTGGGTGCCGACGGCACCGTCAGTGCCAACAAGAACTCCATCAAGATCATCGGCGAAGAGACCGACAACTACGCCCAGGGCTACTTCGTCTACGACTCCAAGAAGTCCGGCGCGGTCACGATCTCTCACCTGCGCTTTGGCGCCGAGCCGATCCACTCGACCTATCTCATCCAGAAGGCCACCTTTGTCGCCTGTCATCAGTTCAACTTCCTGGAGCGGTTCGACGTTCTGGAGTATGCCGATCACGGCGCGACCTTCCTGTTGAACGCCCCCTACGGCCCGGATGAGATCTGGGAGCATCTGCCCCGCGAAGTCCAGGAGACCATCCTCGAGAAGAAGCTGGAGCTCTGGGTCATCGACGGCTATCAGGTGGCGCGCGAAACGGGCATGGGTGGTCGTCTCAATACCATCATGCAGACCTGCTTCTTCGCTCTGGCCAACGTCCTGCCCAAGACGGAAGCCATCGAGAAGATCAAGGAAGCCATCCAGAAGACCTACGGCAAGAAGGGTCAGGTGCTGGTCGAGAAGAACTTCGCCGCGGTCGATGCGGCCCTGGATCATCTGCACCAGGTCGAGCGTTCCCGACGCCGTCACCTCGACCTTCAGCCGTCCTCCCATCGTCTCGGAAGAGGCGCCCGACTTCGTCCAGAAGGTCACCGCCGTGATGCTGGCGAACAAGGGCGATCTGCTGCCGGTGTCCGCCTTCCCGCCGGATGGCACCTGGCCGACCGGCACCACGAAATGGGAGAAACGCAATATCGCGATGGAGATCCCACTCTGGGACCAGGATGTCTGCATCCAATGCAACCAGTGCGCCCTGGTGTGCCCCCATGCCGCCATCCGCGCCAAGGTCTATCAACCCGAGGCTCTCGCAGGCGCTCCCGACGACTTTCTCTCCATCGACTACAAGGCACCCGATTTCAAGGGCCTCAAGTTCACCATCCAGGTGGCGCCGGAGGACTGCACCGGTTGCAGCCTCTGTGTCGAGGTCTGCCCGGCCAAGAACAAGGCCAATCCGCGTCGCAAGGCCATCAACATGGAACCGCAGCGACCCGTACGCGACAGGGAGAAAGAGAACTACGAATTCTTTCTGCGGTCTGCCCGAGGTGGATCGCACCGAGATCGCACGCTTCGATGCCAAGGGCTCGCAGTGGCTGGAGCCACTGTTCGAGTACTCTGGGGCCTGCGCCGGCTGCGGCGAGACCCCCTACGTCAAGCTCTTGTCGCAGCTCTTCGGCGACCGACTGCTGATCGCCAACGCCACCGGTTGCTCATCGATCTACGGCGGCAACCTGCCCGACCACCCCGTACACCACCAACGAGGACGGACGTGGCCCGGCCTGGGCCAACTCGCTTTTCGAGGACAACGCGGAGTTCGGACTCGGTTTCCGAATGGCTGTCGACAGTCTCACGAGCCGTGCCAGGAGGTTGCTCACGAACTTGGCGCCCACGCTGGGCGACGAGTTGGTGACGGGTCTGCTGGAAGGGGATCAGAGCAGTGAGGCGGGAATCGCCGAGCAACGGGAAAGGGTCCAGATCCTCCGCGGCCGCCTCGACACCCTGGGCGAAGACGACGCCAAGCGTCTCGCGACCGTTGCCGACTATCTGGTCGACAAGAGCGTCTGGCTGGTGGGTGGCGACGGCTGGGCCTATGACATCGGCTACGGAGGCCTCGACCATGTCCTGAGCACGGACAGAAACGTCAACATGCTGGTGCTGGACACCGAGGTCTACTCCAATACCGGGGGACAGGCCTCCAAAGCCACCCCCATCGGCGCGGCCGCGAAGTTCGCCTCCGCCGGCAAGGAGCAGCCGAAGAAGCCCCTCGGCCTGGAGGCGATCACCTTCCGCACGGTCTATGTGGCGCGCATCGCCTTCGGTGCCAACATGAATCAGACCGTCCAGGCGCTTCGAGAAGCCGAGAGCTACCCCGGCCCATCCCTTGTGGTGGCCTACAGCCCCTGTATCGCCCATGGCTACGATCTGTCCACCCAGGTGGAGCAGCAGAAACGAATGGTGAAAGCGGGGGGATGGGCCCTGTATCGGTACGACCCGAGAAGAATGCTGGAAGGACAGCCGCCCCTGAAGATGGATTCCAAGCGTCCCACCGGCAGGGTCAACGACTACATGAAACTCGAGGCCCGCTTCCGCATGGTCGAAAAGATGGATCCCGTCCGCTACAAGATGCTGCTCGAAGCGGCCCAGGACAACGCCTGCCAAGCGCTGGGCCGTCTATGAGCACCTGGCCGGGATGACCCTCCCCCGACAAGAATCCGCTGAAGAGGCGGACAACGAGCCCTCGTAGGAGATTTGAGAACCATGGATCTATCGACAAAATACCTCGGTCTCGAGCTACCCCACCCCTTCATGCCAGGCGCTTCGCCCCTGGTGGATGATCTGGATACCGTCCGACGGCTGGAGGATGCAGGGGCGTCTGCCATCGTCATGAACTCCTTGTTCGAGGAGCAGGTGATCTACGAACAGGAGTCGGCAGCCCATTTCATGGACGACCCGGCCTACTCGTTTGCCGAAGCCCAGACCTACTTTCCGGAACCGGAGCGCCTCTCTTTCGGACCCGAGGAGTACCTGCAAAAGCTCCTGCGAGTGGTGGAGGCAGTGGACCTGCCGGTGATCGGCTCGCTGAACGGCACGACAAAAGGTCGCTGGCTCGAGTTCGCCAAGCTCATTCAAGACACCGGCGCCGCGGCTCTCGAGCTCAACATCTACGCCCTGCCCACCGATCCGGAGGAGAGCGCTGCCGAGATCGAGGGCCGCACGGTAGACATCGTTCGCGAGGTCAAGAATTCGATCTCCATACCCCTGGCGGTCAAGCTGTCGCCCTACTACACCGCGCCGGTCCACCTCGCCAAGTGTCTCGAGGTGGCAGGCGCGGACGGTCTGGTGTTGTTCAATCGCTTCTATCAGCCTGATATCGACCCGGAGGAACTGGAGATCTCTCGGTCTCTTCGGCTGTCGTCCTCGGATGACCTGCTTCTGCGCCTGCGTTGGTTGGCGATCCTCTCGGGCAGAATCAGCCTCGACTTCGCGGTGACGGGTGGTATCCACACTCCCATCGACGCCATCAAGGCCACCATGGCGGGGGCCGACGCGATCCAGATGACCTCCGCCTTGCTGAAGAACGGACCTGAATACCTGTCCATTGTCCGGCGAGGAGTGGCCACCTGGCTGATCGAGCACGACTACGACTCCCTGGCCCAGGCCCGCGGTAGTATGAACCACCTCCGCAGCCCCGACCCCGCCGGCTACGAGCGGGCCAACTACATGGATATCCTGAAGTCTTGGAAAGCCGACGCTTAACCATGACTCGTACTCACCGAACCCTGTTGATCGCGCTGGCCACTCTCTTCGCGGTGGCCGCTTCCTCCGTTGCCCAACCTCCACACGTGCACCTCAATCGCTTCGAGGTCGCGATCTGGCCGGAATACGACCAACCGGCGGCCCTGGTGATGTACCGGGGCTGGCTGGCGCCAGACGTGGAGTTGCCGATCACGGTGACCCTGCCCCTGCCCTCCCAGGTCACCGCGCCCAGTGCTGTGGCCAAGCGAGGACCCGGCACCGGGCTGCTGGTGGCCACCCTACACCATCGAGAGCAACGGCGACTGGAACATGGTCCATCTGCAGACCGATCTGCCGGAGATCCGCGTCGAGTTCTATATGGATCTGGCCACCGACCAACCCGGCCGTGCTTTTACCTTCGAGTGGCCCGGTGGACCCGTGATCGACGAGGCGTTCTACGAGGTCATGCAGCCGTTGGGTGCCACGGATTTCTCGGCCACTCCCGAGCTCGGCTCCACCCGCCCTCGGCCAGGATGGACTGATGTACCAGCGTGAAGAGCTGGGACCGATCGCCGAGGGCGCGCCGTTCTATCGTCCAGTTCTCCTACACCAAGAACAGCTCCCGATCTGACGGCATCGGCACTCCGGCCTGCAGCCCCGCCTGCCCAGACATCGCCGCCCCCTCAGACGGTCGCGCCCGCACCTCAGCAACAGCCAGCGGCATCGGCAGAATCCTCGAACGACTCGATATGGATCGTGGTGCTGCCCATCGTCTTCGCGGCCGGCCTCGCCGCAGGCTGGATCCTGCTCAAAACCGGCAAGGAGAAGGACTCCTGACGCCCGAGCCGGCACCCCGTTCGGCACCGCATACGGCGCTTCTTCAAGACCCGGGCTCGCACCTGGGTCTTCATGATTCCGCTCCATTTGCTGGCGTTCTTCATTCTCTACGTGGCCACCACCAGACTCCTCGAAAAGGAGGTGGTCCAGATCGCCAATGACTCGGCCAGCCGACAGCTCAATCTCGCCAACCGTGAGCTCAGTCAGATCGCGGTCGCCCATACCCAGGATCGCGCCCTCAAGCATTTCTTCGAGGCGGTTCTGCAGGGACATCAACAGATCTACCTGAAGCTTCTCCTTCCTGGTGGCCGCGCGTTGGGTCCTGATCCTTCCATCTCTCAATCGGAAGTCGACACCATCACCGATTTCGCCGAGAGCACCTTGTCGCAGCTGACCTGGCTCAGCGAGGAAGGAGACCAGGTCTGGATGCGGGGATTCCAGAAGGTCATTGCCACGCCGCAATGCATCCGTTGTCATGCAGCCGGCGAGACTCTGGCCGTGGCCTCCATGCGAGTCGACGTCACCGGGATCCTGCAAGGAGTCCGAGGACGCTCGAGACAGAATGTGGCGCTACTGATCCTGGCCTGGGCCGCGGCCCTCGGAGTCTCCACAGCCATCGTCAAGGCCTCGGTACGGCGATCGACGCGCAGACTCGAGGAGGACCTGGCGGCGGCCGAGTCAGGAGAGGGTCCAAACGCCAGGCACGCTGTCTTCGGAGCTGATCCTCGACCCGGCTACAGCTCGCCTCCATCAATCGCTGCAGCGGTTCCTGGAGCGTCAGAGAATACGCCACGCCGAAGTGGCCGACAAACTCGCCCACACCGATCAGCTGGCCTCATCTGGGCCGCTTGGCGGCAGGTCTGGCCCACGAGATCAAGAACCCTCTGGCCGGTATCCAGGGGGCGCTGGAGATCATGAATCAGGATGCGGCCGAGGACGACCCCAACAAGGAGCTCTACGACGAGATGCTGAAGGAGCTCAGCCGGGTCAACGTGACTCTTCAGACCCTCTTGCAGTCGGCCCGACCCGCACCCGCTCGTCTGGCTACCACCGAGATCCGGCCCCTCATCGACGATCTGCGGCGCCTGATGGAGCCCGGGCTCCGACGCCAGAACATCCAGCTCACTGCCGAGCTGGCCCAACGGCGAAATGCAGGCCAGGGTCGACGAGGCCAAGCTGCGACAGGTTCTCATCAACCTGGTGCAGAACGCCGCAGAAGCGATGGAGGATGGCGGCGAGATCGTCATCCAGGCCAGCCCTTTCCCGACGGCGGTCTGATCCTGGCCGTGCAGGACAACGGGCCCGGGATCTCGGAAGAACAACAGCGCAAGGTCTTCGAGCCCTTCTTCACCACCAAGTTCAGCGGCACCGGACTGGGCCTGGCCATCAGCCGGAGCCTGGTCGAGCAGCATGGCGGTACACTGGAGGTGCAATCGAGCCCTGGCGAGGGCACGACCTTCTATATTCTCCTGCCGGGTGCCGAGACCGGCGCCGTCGAGGAACACGACCTGGCCGACAACAGCGAGGCAATCTGACCCTTGGCCCTGATACTCCTGGTCGAAGACGAGAAGCTCCTGCGCTGGGCCTTGTCCGAGCAGCTGAAGCGGGCTGGGCACGAAGTCCACGCCGCGGCCAACCTGGCCGAAGCCAAGACCCACCTCGAAGCCCATCAACCGGATGTGCTGCTGCTGGACATTTCGTTGCCCGATGGCAACGGACTGGACTTCTACGAGCGCAACCAGGATCGTCTGGAAGACACGGTCGCGATCGTGATGACCGCGGTGGGCGCGGTCGAGGAAGCCGTCCGCGCCATGAAGCTCGGCGCCCTGGACTTCCTCAACAAGCCCGTCGACAACGAAGACCTGGTCCATCTCATCGAACGCTCCCTCATCGTCCGCAGCGAGCATCTCGAGGTCCAAGCGGCACGGCAGACCCGAGAGCGAGACCTGAAGGTCGATCTGGTCGCCGAGTCCGAATCCTGCAACAAGGTCCTCGAGGTCGTCGAGAACGTCGCCAAATCCGAAGTCGACACGCTGCTGATCCAAGGCGAGAGCGGCACAGGCAAGAACGTCCTGGCCCGCTATATCCACGGCATCTCGACCCGACACGCCAAACCGATTCTGGAGCTCAGCTGCGCCGCGATTCCGGACACGTTGATGGAGAGCGAGCTTCTGGGCCACGAGAAAGGTGCCTTCACCGACGCCAAGTCGACCCGCAAGGGTGTTTTCGAGCTCGCCGACGGCGGCACGGTGGTCCTGGACGAAATCGGTGAGCTCAAGCTGGAGCTGCAGGCCAAGCTCCTCCATATCCTCGAGGAACGACGGCTGCGCCGAGTCGGTGGCTCGCGTGAGATCCTGGTCGACGTGCGAGTCATCAGCCTGACCAACCGCGATCTGGGCGCCATGGTGCGCGAAGGCACCTTTCGCCAGGATCTCTTCTACCGACTCAACATCTTCCCCATCATCGTGCCCCCGCTGCGGGAACGCGTTGACGACATTCTGCCCCTGGCCAAGCACTTCCTGGCCACGCTGCAGCCCAAACTCGGTCGCGAAGTTCAAGGGCTTCACCCGAGAGGCGGAGAATCTCCTGCTCACCTACTCCTGGCCAGGCAACGTCAGGGAGCTGCGCAACGTCGTCGAACGGGCCATGATCCTCGAGCGCTCACCCGAGATCCAACCCAGCCGCCCTCATCCTCGACCAGGCCGGAATGGCATGCACCGACGGCCGATAGGCGCCTCGCTCCGGCCATCGTCCCTCTCGAGCAGATGGAACGGGATCTGGTCACCCGCGCCATGCAGGCCACCGGCAACAACCAGACCCGAGCCGCGGAGCTGCTCGGAGGTCACCCGCGACCAGCTGCGCTACCGGCTGAAGAAATTCGACCTGGATTGAACGCGGCCAGCACGGCGACCGCCGTTGAGGCCGGCCACGTGCCGGACGGACTCCGGCCTCTCAAGGAACCGTCTCCGACCACACCGAGGTATCCCCCGACTCGAATCCATCTTCGAAGATCAGTTTGGGCAGCAGCATGGTCACCAGGCCCACGGTGTCGGCGATCATCGCGTCGTCCGTGGTGAGACACTCTTCGACTACCCAGCAGTAGACCCGCGAAACGCTGTCGCCCTCGGAGACTCTCGGCATCGAAGGCTGTCAGCACCGGACCCGACAGGGATGGTGACATCCATCAGGAGATTCATTCCTCCGGCCGGGATCGAAGTCGAAGGTCTGTTGGAGGTTGAAAGAGATATCGAAGGGATGTGGTGAGCCGGACAGAGATCGAGATCTGAGGGGTAGCGGCCCAGTGAAGACGATCATCGCATCGGCCCCGAGGTTCTCGGAGAAGACCATACTCAAACCATCCGGGCCGGCCGGCAATCGATGTCAGGAGGATCGTGACATCCGGGATAATGGTGCTGAAAGGCTCGCCATGAAGATCGTCCTGGCGAAAACGGATCTGCTGGAGCTCGACGATGGGTCCGACTTCGGTACCCAGAAAGACCTGCTGATAGCGAACAGGGGCCTCATCGTTCCACGGAATGCTGTTGTCGAAGTTCCCCTCGAGATCTGTCAGGAAGTTGGGAACCACGACTTGACTGCTCGCGACGGCGGTGCCCCAGAACAAGCGATGCAGAACGATCAGCGGACTAGAACCTGGCTCGTCCTGTTGGCTTGACTCCGGCAAACCATGGCTTGACTCCTTTCGCGCCCGCGCTCGACTGCAGGCTGGACCGGTGCACTGCCGAGTGCCACCGCTCACCCGACCAATGTAGCCTGAGCGCGCGCGGAGAGACTATGAGCCACTCCGCATCGACCCTAAGGCTTGGAACGTTCCTTGCACAACCCTTCCCTAGCGGGAGGAGGGGTCGATGCGCGTTCTGGTCCTCGACGGAAGCCTGGTTCTGCCCTCGTTGGTGCGGCGGTTGGCACCCGAAGACTTCAGCGTCGAAGAAGTATCGAGCTTCGAGAACGCGGTGGCGATTCTCGCCGCCAACCCCCCCGATGCTGTCATCGCCAACCTGGGTCCGGCGGATCTTCCCTGGCAGGAGCTCAAGTCCTTCTGCCAGAACCACGACCCGAAAATCCCGGTATTGTTTGAGTCCTGCGTCTATCGCGGAACCTCAGGATGCCGGCCTCGACGGTCTCAATCAGTCGGCCATCTTCCTGACCAAGCCCTACTCTCTGGAAGATCTCCAGAAGGCCATTCGATTGCTGGTGCAAGTGGGTGGAGAAGAGCCACACTCCCCCCGAAGCTCTGTCGGGCTGACCCCCAATGCTTCTCAGATCGTTCCGAGAGTCCCGCACCTCAATCATAGAATCTGGCAATATTTGCAGATTCCAGCTTGTGAAATTTCGCACAATCTGGGCACCAGAACTGGGGAATATTCCCCACCTTCTGCCGATTCTCGCTCGGCCGCTTGCAACGGCTGCCTCGGGCCAAGGCTCCGACTCGCGACCAGAGACGCCAGCAAGCGTCCGATCAGATTCTCTGTAAGTCATTGTAGATCAGTGACTTGGCACTCGAGCCCCGAATCGGACTACGATGAGCGAATTGATAGGAACTAGCTCGCCACAACGGACTTGGCACATCCCTTGCTCTACTCAAGAGGTGCGTAAGAGCAAGAACAGCTCGAAACCTGCCGGTTCAACCGGTTTAAACCAAAGAGGAGAAACAAAACATGAAACGCATGATCCTGATGGTAGCTCTCGCAGCGATCGTCGCCGCCCCGGCCTGGGCCTTCCACGATGGCGGTGTCGCCCATTGCAACGGCTGCCACACCATGCACAACAGCCAGGACGGCGCGCTGGTCGATCCCGACAGCCCGAACGGCAACGCCTTCCTGCTGGTCGACGCCACCCCCAGCGACGTCTGCCTCGGCTGCCACGCCACCGGCGATCTGGGCGCGGTGTCTCGGCTCGACCCGCTGGCACCCGGCACCGAGTACGGCGGCGGCAACTTCATCTTCCTGCTCGAAGACAACCTCAATGACGGCCATGCCGGCGCGACCGAACCCGATCCCGGGCGACGCGGCCGGTCACAACATCGTCGCTCCCGGCTACGGCGTCGCGGCCGACGCCACCCTGACGCCGTCGCCCGGCGGCACCTTCCCGGCTCGGCATCATGGGCTGCACCAGCTGCCACGACCCGCACGGCAACGAGGACTTCCGGCTGCTCTACGGCACCGGCCGTCTGGTCCAGGACGTCGTCACCGTTCACCAACCCGGCCCCGATCGCCGACGGCCTCGCGCTCTTCGGCGCCGGCGAGACCAACACCAACCACACCGCCTACCAGGGCGGCATGAGCGCCTGGTGCGGCAACTGCCACGGCGACTTCCACAACAACAACACCCAGCTGATCCACCCCTCGGGCCAGACCCTCGGCGGCACCATCGCCAGCACCTACAACCTGTACAACGGCACCGTGCGATCAGACCGGCGGCGTCCAGCGCGACCGCCTACCTGGCGGCGGTTCCGTTCGAGGACGCGGCCAACACCACGACCAGCACCGCCGGTCCGACGCGCCTCCAGCCAGGTCTCCTGCATCACCTGCCACCGCGCCCACGCCACCTCGGCGCCGGACGCCGGTCGCTGGGACTTCAGCGTGACCTTCCTGCACGAGGACGGCGTGGAGTCCGGCTCCTACGCAGATTCCCGATCCCTACAGCAACTCAACCAGCGCTCGCTGTGCAACAAGTGCCACAACAAGGACGAGTTCGACGAGAACCCGTTCTGATCGAGCCTGATTCTGATCTTACTTCGACCCGGGGTCACCCGACCCCGGGTCTTTTTCTTTTGCTCCTTGCCTCACCCATAAGGATAGGTAGGCCACGGCCGTAAACCACCCCTCGATGCTGTGCGGAGCTATCCCCATAGCCGTGACTCCGGGGCTCCCGATGTGACAGTCTGAGGGCGCTCGAAGCGAGCAGGTCTATAAAGAGAGCGATGCGAAGCTACTCCCACAGGTCGAGAGCTCGGCCCGAATCAAGACTATCGTCGATCCCTACTGCCGGTCCCAGAATCAGGAGGTCGTGGGCGGCTCTGGCGGCGCTCCTACTGGGCTTCTCGTCCAATGCCCTCGCCTTGGATCTGCAGGCTTCGATCCGCGCCTGGACCGGTCCGGTAGAGACCAATGATGTCTCCCAGGACCAGCTCGACCAGCGCTATCTCTTCACCCTCTCCCAGGAGGTGTCTCCCTGGCTGCGGCTCTTCGGCAGCTATCGATATACCGGGTTTCGAACTGCGTTCGAAGTGCTTCCAGACTTCGAGCGCACCACGTCTCAGCCCGAGCTCGGCCTGCTCTACGACCGGCCGACCTTCTCCGCCAGGATTCAAGCCTTCGATCGCGCCATCCGCAGCACGATCGACAGCCAGAATCTCGATGTTCGCTCGTATGTTGGCGACTTCGACTGGCGCCCGGGCTGGGGCCCCCTGTTCACCCTACGGCTCCAAGACGACACCAACACGGCCGATCCGGCAGTCTTTGGTCGCGACGTGAGCTTCCGACGGCTCGGCTTCAGCATCCGAGAAGAGCGCTTTCGAACCTGGACCGCCGTCTATGGATTCGAGTTCACCGACACCAGCAACCAACTGTCGCAATTCGAGCTCCAGGATACCGCCAATCTATTGAGAGTGACCTTTGGGGACCGTTGGTTTCAGGATCGTTGGGCCCTTTCTCTGGACAGCCGTATTCGCTATATCGAGCGTTCATCCAAGCAAGGCTTGGGACCGGGTGTCATCAACCAGCCGGTTCCGGTGAGCCAGGGTCTGTACACTGTCAATACTGCACCGGCCAGCGGTCCGCTCGATCCCGCGCCCGGGTTGATCGACGGCGACCGGGAGTCACCCACGGTCCCGCCGATCGACATCGGGGCCTCGAACACCTTTCGCAACATCGGCGTCGACCTGGGCCTGACGCGGCCGATCACCCAGCTGGAGATCTCGGTCGATCGCCCGTCCGGGCCAGGTCTGGTCTGGGAAGTCTGGGAAAGCCCCGACAACCTCAATTGGTTCAGGGTTCCGGGCGCACAGGCTCTTTGGGATGGTGCGTTTCTCAGATACGTCATCACCCTACCGGAGACCCAGAATCGCTTCTTCAAGGCCATCAACCTCTCCCCCAATGCGGCCATCGGTGTGCTGGTAACCGAGATTCGCGCCCTGATCGAGTCCGGGGTCGATGAGGAGAGCTCCGGCTCGGGGACCGATGGCTGGATCGATCTGCGCACGAGCTTTGCCGTGACCCGCCGAGTCGAGCTGACGCTTTTCGGGCTCGGGCGCCAGGATCTGGATCTGGCCCTCGGCTCCTCCAGTCGGACCCGTGACACCCTCGACTACGGCGGCCAGGTTCGGGTCGGCCTGACCAGGGAGCTCGAGCTTCGTTTCGACTACCGCATCACCGATCTCGAGGAGAACCAGACGCCGGTCTTCGAGAGCCAACAAGAGTGGGCCAGCGCGCTGCTCGACTGGCAGCCGCTTCCGACCGTCAACGTCATCGCCTCGGCCGACACCAGGGACGAGACCCAGGGCGAGGAACCGATCCGGTCCTCGGACTCGCTGAATCTCCGGGTGATCACGGATCTCTTCCCGAGGCTCTCGGTCACCAACCGATGGATCCTCTCCGAGACCGACGATTTCTTCTCGGGCTTCTCGCAGACCACGCAGCAGTGGATCCTCACGTTCGATGGGCGCCCGACAGATGGCTGGTTCCTCGCGGGTGGCGTCACCTACCAACGATTCGACTCCACCGGGGTCGTCACCCTTACCGACCGCACCAACGTTCTGCTGCAGACCACCTGGCTGATCGTCCGCTACCTGACATTCAATGGCAACTGGAACTACGGTATAACCAATCTGGACGACACCTTTACCCAGCGGTACTCTCTGAGCTGGAATCCCGGCAGGAAGCTCGCTTTCGCGGTGAGTTTCTCGCAGGTAGACTCGGGCGATTCGAGCCTGACGCGAAGCACGAACGGCACGCTCAATTACCGGCTGAATCGCTGGTTCACGATGTGGCTGAGCGCCAACAACTCGCAGACCTTTTTGGGTCTGCTCGACGAAAACGAGACCACTTCCTATCGATTCGGAGTCAATCTCAATGTCTAGTCCGAAAACCCTTAGACGAACCAATACATCGGTTCTGTCCACTTGCGTCGCCATCCACCTGTTAGCCTGGTGCACAGCCTGCACCAGCAATCCAGAGCCGACCCAGTTCACCAACCCCAGGTTCGACTTCGGCTATGTCGAGAAGGTGGCGGTGCTCCCGCTCGAGAATCTCTCTGAGGACCGACAGGCGGCCGAACGCGCCACGCGACTGCTGATCACGGCGCTCCTCGCTTCGGGTGCCGTCGACGTGGTCGAGCCCGGCGAGGTGCGGGCGGTGCTCGATCGAATTCCGGGCCGGACCGTGCCTCCGACGACCGAGCAGGTTCTCGAGATCGGCAAGGCTCTCGAGGTGCAAGCGGTTGTCACCGGTAGCGTCGCCCAGTCGGAATTGGTACGCTCTGGCACCACCTCGGTACCGACCGTCACCATCGATCTGCATATGCTCGAGACCGAGACCGGAGCGTCGGTCTGGGCGGCGACCCACACCGAACAGGCATCCACCCTGAGCACCAAAGTACTGGGAACCGGTGCCGAACCAATTTCTGCCACGACCCGCAAGTGCATTCGCGAGCTTCTTCGGTCGCTGCTCAGCTGAATCCCTGACTGTCCCGACGATGCGAAGATTCGTGATTCTCCTGCCGCTCTTGCTAGCCCTCTGGACCGACCTGCTTTGGGCGCGGTCCGACGCCGGGACCCTGGCGCTGCCTGACGGAAGGGGCCTCATCCTGCCGATACAGGATCGTGCCGGATCGCCGGAAACCACCGAGTTTCTGGATCTGCTGGTCCGTCAGGACCTCTCGCGCTTGGGTTCCGAGCTCGGGGACGGAATCGGCCTTCGCGACACGCTGCGTCGCCTGCGAGTTCGAGAGGTTGCGACCTCCACTTCTGAGGAGCTCTTGCAGTTGTCCCAGCTCCTCGAGTTCGATTGGCTGGTGTCCATCACGCTGCACGAGCTGGTCCGTGAGGCGATCCCAAAGGTGACCCTGTCGGCGCAGATCTTCAGGCCAGCGAAGGCTTCGCTCGACTGGTCCGGCTTTGTCTCGGTCACCGGGCTCGATCGCGAGACCTGGCTCGGGCTCGGCAGGATCGACTCCGCTGACGACCTTCTACGCCTCGCAACCCGACTTCTGTTCGCAGACTTCGACGCTACCGCGCCGCGCAGACCCAAGGCACGAATCCGCAAGTCCCGAGGTGGATTCTTGCGGGGAGAGGTCACTCCGGAGAGCTCCGGACCTGTGGCGGTGGTGCCCTTCGAAAGTCTCGTCGACCGTGAGCCGTTCGTGGTCGCGGAGCTACACACCAGGGCCTGGCTGGCCGCTCTGGTCAGCCGAGGATTCGACGTCGTCCGACCCGGAGCCGTTCACCAGGTGATGCGGGGGCAAAACAGGCTCCTTCTCGGGGAGGTCGATCTGGCGACCGCAACATCGATCGCCGACGAGATCGGCGCGGAGTGGGTGCTCTCCGGCACCGTCGAGACCTACCAGGCCGGAAGCGGCCTGCAGCCGCGACCTTGGGTGGCAGTAGGAGCCCGGCTGGTGCACTCCCGATCCGGTCAGATTCACTGGATCGACGGTCTCGAACAGCGCGGCTCGGACACCGATGGTCTGTTTCAGCGCGGCCGCGTGTATTCGGCCGCTACCCTGTCGCTCGGGATGGCCCAATCCCTGATCGGCGAATTCACATCCCCTCCCAGGTACTCGCAGAGTCCATGATGAAAAAACACTTGCGGCTTTTGAGAAAGGTTATACCCACCACCATGCGTCCGCTCGCAGCGGTCTTCGTCCTCGCCTGGACCAGTCCTGGTCTGGCGTCCTCGCCACCGACCACAATAGCGGTCGTCAACGGCGAGCCGGTTCCCGTCGAACAGGTCGCGAGAACGCTCAGTCGCAGCCATCAGGCCGCACCCGATACCGAAGGGGTCGCGATGGACCTTGACCGGTTGCTGTTCAAGGTCATCAACGACGTTCTGCTGGCCCAGGAGGCCCGCGCCATGGGCATGCACGAGGACGAGCCCGTGGTGCAAGAGGTCGCCGACTACAGACGCCGACTCGCCAAACGGAAGCTGGAGGCCGAGGAGATCACGTCCCGCTCAGAGCCGACCGAGGAGGAGATTCGACGCTTCTTCGAGAGCCGCTACCGCCGAGTGACCTTCCGAGTCGTCACGGCGTATGACCAGAGCGCCGCCGCAGGCCTGCTCGAGAAGCTGCAAGAGGGCGCCGACATGGAGTCCCTGGCGGAACAAGAGTCGGTCGACCCCTATCGAGCGCGGGGTGGTCTGGTGGACGACATCGAGCACGTCGATCTCCAGATGAGCATTGCCGACCTGCTGTTCTCGCTCGATCCGGGTGAGCTCGGAGGTCCCGTTCAGACGAGCCTCGGCTACTCGATCGTCAAGCCGGAGTCCTTCGCTCCCCCCGCTGAAGGCCGATTCGAAGAGGTCGAGAAAGACGTGCGGGCGGTTGTCAGGATGAACAAGGCTCGGAGAGCCAGGCGCTCGCTCGGAGCCAAGCTCCTGGACCAGCACAGCGTAGAGATCGACCAAGCCGTCGTCGACGCGATGCAACCGAGCCGCCGTCCGGATGGCCGACTGGTGCCGACGATCGCGCATCCCGAGGACACCGTGCTCAGGATCGACGGCAACCCGGCACTCACCGCCGCGGAGCTCGGCAAGGAACTGCTGTCCCGTTGGAAGGGCGTGCGCAATGAGGATGCCGCACGTGTCGCGGCACCGATCGTTCTGACCGGGCTGGTGGACGAGGCGTTGCTGCAGGCCGAGGCCGAGAAGCGCGGCTACGACAAGCTCCCGGAGGTGGAAAGGGCCGCCGCCGTCTTCGAGTCCGATCTGCTGGTCTCGAGATACCTGACTGAGGTAGTTCAGCCCCAGATCGAGGTGCGTCCCGAAGAGATGCGCTCCTACTACGAGGCACACAAAGAGGAGCTACACCGGCCGCCTCGAGTCAGGCTCGGCCAGGTCACGGTCGCCACCCTCGCCTTGGCCGAGAAGCTCGCCCAGGATCTTCGAGCCGGCGCCGACCTCGCCTGGGTCGTCAAGCAGCACTCGATCGACGGCTTCAAGCAATCGGGCGGAGACCGGGGTTGGTACGAACTGCAGCCGGGAGTTCCAGATTTCAACAAGGACCTCTTCGAGGCAGAGGTTGGAGTCGTACTGGATCCAATCGGAGAGCCCGGCTTCTGGGTCGTGCTGAAGGTCCTGGCGCGCGAAGAGCAGGGCATCTACGACTACGACGAGATCTCCGGCAACATTCGGGACAAGGTTCTCGAGCAGAAGACCAGGGAAGAGCTGGACAAGCTGATTACGACTCTCAGAGACCGATCTGAGGTCGAAATTGACATCGATAGCCTCGACCAGCTGCGCATCACCGGCTTGCAGAGCCTGGATACGCATCAAGGGGACGGACTTGGACACCAATAGCAACTGCAGATTCCACCTGTTTCGTCTGGCGCTGATTTCGCTCTTGATCGCCGCGGCGTCAATTTCAGCAGCCTCCGCGCAGCTCAAGCGCGGTTCGAGGTTTCAGCAGGGCGGCACGTGTGCCGGCTGTCATCAGGAGGTCGGCTCCGACGTGCTCGTCGAGCACCAACCGTTTGCCCAGGGTGAGTGTGGTTCATGCCACAAGCCACACGGGTTGGTCGGCGCCCTACGCTTGCAGAAACCGGAGCCCGACCTCTGTCTCGAGTGTCACGAAGCCACGACCCTGGAGCTCCAGAAAGAGCATCAACACCCGTCGGTCAGCGAATGCTCCGATTGCCATGACCCGCACGGCTCGAATCATCCGGCGATCTTGCGAGACAGCGAAACGGACCTCTGCGGCAGCTGCCACGGTGGCACCGGCTTCTCCGGCAGCGTCGCTCATCCGCCCGCGGCCGACCAGTGTTCGAGCTGTCACCTACCCCATGGCAGTGACACGGCCCGCTTGCTCTCGCAAGAGGAGGTTCTCCTGTGTGCCTCCTGCCACGAGTCGGGAGCCGGAGACTTCTCCCAGAGCCATTCGGGACTACCCGTCTCCAGCGTCAGCTGCAGCTCGTGCCACCCCCCTCATTCCGGCTCCAATGATCCTCTGTTGCGAGCCTCGGTTCACCCCGAGCTCGATTGCTCGACCTGTCACGAGGATCCATCCCAGACCGCGCCAGCCATGGGAGCAGCGGTGTGCCTACAGTGCCACGACAGGCCCGAGGCGGCTGCGGTCACTTCGGTGCATGAGCCGGCGGCAGCCGGCGAATGCCTGCTCTGCCACGATCCCCATACGTCAGACGTCGCACCGCTGCTTACGGCAACGCAGGTCGAGCTCTGTTCGGAATGTCACGCGGAGTTCCAGGAGGTAATGGCCTTGCCGCACGCCCACGAAGCGACGACAGAGTGCACCAGCTGTCATCAAGGCCACGAATCGGCCCACCCCGTCTTGCTGGCCGCCGATGCCCGTAGCCTCTGCGTCGAGTGCCACGAGGATCCTGCCGAGATCGATGCGGATTTCCTCCACCCGCCAGCCGCCGATGATTGCCTACTCTGCCACGATCCACACGGCAGCGGGCGTCAAGCCCTACTGGCGGCCAACGAGGGCGAACTGTGCGGGGAGTGTCACGCAGGCATCGGCACGCGTTCCGGCATGCCGGTCCTGCACGCGCCGGTGGCCTCCGGCAACTGCTCCTCTTGCCATCAGCCACACCATGGACCAGCGAAACTGATGCGGGCGCAGGGGCAGGATCTCTGTCGCCAATGTCACGACGATCTCCTGAACGTCGCCCCGACCGCCGAGCAGCACGCCCCCTTCGCTGACGGCAGCTGCGACACCTGCCACCTCAGTCACGCCTCGGAGTTCGAGGGTCTCCTGGTGACTTCAACCGCAACTCTCTGCGCAGAGTGTCACGATCTCGAGTTGGCCTCCGATCCGGGAGGCACTACCCATGCTCCTGTCGCCGAGGGGGACTGTGCCGCCTGCCACCAGCCGCATGCAAGCGAGGTCCAGCCGTTTCTGGTCGCGCCCGCTCGCTCGCTGTGCACGAGCTGTCATCAGGACCTGGAGGCGCAGCTGATCAGTATGCCGGTCCACGCACCGGCGATGGAAGATGACGGCTGCCTGAGCTGCCACGGAGCCCACGCCACAGACCACGGCGACCTGCTGCGAGCCAGCATCAGCGACACGTGTACCGACTGCCACGACGGCTCCTCGGCGGACTTCATGGGTCAGCACCTCGGGCTCACCGCAACGGCCATCGATTGCCGCGGATGCCACGATCCGCATGCCTCGCAGAGGGCGGGCATGATGAATCAGGAGATCCACTCACCGTTCGCCGAAGGGGACTGCTCCATGTGCCACGTACAACAGGAAGGAGACACCCGATGAAAGTGGCCACTCTCCGCATCGCTTTACTCGCTGGCGTTTGTCTGGTCTCAGGACTTGCCAGCGCGGCCACCGAAACAGCGACACAGATCGATCAGCTGGATGTCTGCCTCCAGTGCCACGACCTCGAAGGTGAGCTGGCCGGGCCGGTGAAGCATGCGCCGGCCAGTTCCGGGGACTGCTCCGCCTGCCACAACCCGCATGCGGGACGACACAGCGACCTGCTGTTGGAGCGTCCGGCCATTCTTTGTGCCGAGTGTCACGAGGATGTGGCAACCGCGCTGAGCCTGCCGGTGGTTCATGCCCCTGCTCGGGCCGGCAGGTGCTCCGACTGCCATGAGCCGCATGGCGGCCAGCACGCCCAGCTCCTGGTGCGGCCTTCCGGAGAGCTATGCAGCGAGTGCCACCCGCAAGTCGAGACTTGGCGTCAACAGACGGTCAGTCACCCGCCCTTCTCGCAAGGTCGATGCGAAACCTGTCACGACCCGCACGGCGCTCGGTTTCCGAACCTGGCTGGCAGCGAAACCGGCCAGCTTTGCACCTCCTGTCACTCGGCGGGAGCCCAGTTCCGAGCCGCGCACAAGGGCTATCCCGTAATCCAGGCAGATTGCAGTCAATGTCACAACCCGCACGCCTCGGCGCGATCCGGACTGTTCAACGCGGAGACTCACCCACCGTTCGCCAGCGGCCGATGCACTTCCTGCCACGCCGCTCCGACCGACGCGGATCCTTTTGCGCTCACGGCTCGCGAGGACGCCCTGTGCGGAAAATGTCATGCCGAGCAGGTTGAAGCCAACAAGACCGCCCCATTTCCTCATGCCTCGGCTGGCGGCTCGAACTGCACTGCCTGTCACAATCCTCACAGTGGTTCCGGCGGCTCGATGCTCAAGAGCGACCAACAGACCACCTGCCTGAGGTGTCACAACCCAGGGGGGGCAAAATCCGGAGAGGAGGGCCGGTACCTCAGTCATGCCGACGACATGGAGTGCAGCGTCTGCCACGTGCCGCATGGCGGAGATCAACCACTCATGCTCGCATCCGATTCAGTGGAACTTTGCGGGAACTGCCACTCGCACCAGCACGCGGTCACTCATCCGATGGGAGAGGGAGCCCTCGATCCTCGCAACGAGCAGCCGATGGACTGCCTGTCGTGCCACGCGATTCACAACGCTCCGCATGAAAAGTATCTGCATGCCGACGGCGAAAGAGCGCTGTGCATCAGCTGCCACCAAGACAGGGGGGCTGCGGGATGAGGCGGAACTCCAAAAGGCACGCAGGTCCCAGCTTTCAACCCCGGGGCGTGGCCCTGCTCTTGACACTGCTGGCGCTGCATCCGGCCTCGGCTGCATCTCAATCCTCTGCGAAGCCTCTCTTCTCCTGGCAGGAGACGCTGTACGGCAACGAGGAAGGCAAGCTTCGCTGGCCGATCGCCATCGCCGTGGCCGCAGACGACGAGTTCGCGGTCGCCGACGCTTACGAGTCCAGGTTATTGCTCTTCATCGACCGAGGTGGCGGCGTCGGCTGGAAGCAGGAGGCCGTGGTCGAGCTGCCGGCCGCGCCTGCGGCTATCGTCTTCGATGGTGAGAGGTACGTTCTGTCCCTGCGCCAGGCAGGCAGTCTTCTGGTGGCAGAACGGCCGCAGATGAGATTTCGGGAGATCGGTCTGGCCGCCAACATCGTGCCGGGGGCCCTCGCGGTCACCGCCAAAAAGACCTACCTCGTCTTCGACCTCGCCGGCAATTCCATCCTGATAACCGACGCAGCAGGAGACGTCGAGCTGTCGCTACCCGTCGACGGTTTCGTGACCTCGCTCGCCGGTGGGGCCGGAACCGACTTCTATGCCGCGATCGCCGATCCGGGCGAGATCCGAAGATACTCTGCGGTCGGAGAGCTACTCGACCGCTGGCCAGTCCCGACGTTCGGACCTTCGGTCGCCTGGCCCGTAGGCGTCGAGACCCGGACTGGGGGCGAGGTTGTGATAGCGGATCGCAGGAGTCACAGACTCCTCGTCCTCGAGACTAGCGGCCGGCTCGCCGGTACGGGCTCCCGATGGGGTTGGGAGCCGGGACTTCTGAAACAACCTTCCGACCTGGCGCTCTTTCCAAACGGCAGGGTGATCGTTGCAGATCAAGGGAATGGGCGCGTACAGATCTTTCGGCCGATTCAGTAGGTGCAGAAGATGAAACGGTGGCTCGTCGTTGCCTCGATCACCCTGGTTGCCAACGTGGCGACGGGTCAGCAGGTCGACTTCCTCAGGAAGCTCCAGATGCCTGTGCGCGGGGATGCGTTTCGCAGTCCCCGAGCGGTGGTTGCGGATCTCAACGCCAACGAGGTCTTCGTCTGCGACACGCTCAATCATCGCATCGTGATCTTCGACGACCAGGGCCTCTTCAAGTACGCGATTCAGGGCGGAGAACGGTTTCGGTCTCCTATCGATGTGGCAGTCGATCCCGAAGGCTATCTATTGGTACTGGGGTCCTTCGGCGGGCGCAAGGGCTTCACGGTGCTCGACTTCGACGGATTGTTTCTCGAGTCGGTAGAGCTGACGGGCATTCCTGACGGAAATCGCAACCCGGATCGTGCAGTCCCTGGCGCTGTCGCCCGACGGACTGAAGGTCGCCACCATCGATCAGCAGAACCACCGACTTTGGATCAGCGACCGAACGGGCGAGGTAACCGCCTGGTTCGACTTCGAGCTGGGCCGGACCGAGGAGGAGATCCAGGACCTGATCGTCGCCCGAGCCGACGTCTATGCGGACGACATCTTGGTGGCCGTGCCTTCGGACAACCTCGTCTACCGTTTCGGACTGGACGGAACCGAGAGGGGCTTCGTGGGCCAGAGGGGCAACGTGCCCTGCACTACTGCGTTTCCCGTTGCCGCAGCTCTCGACTCCGAGGGCATGATCTGGATTCTGGACAAGCAGCGAACGGTCTTCATGCGCTGGGATCCCAGCAACAACAAGTGCTTGAGTGAGCACTGGGGATTTGGCAACGTACCCGGTGCTCTATATCAGCCAGACGATATTGCCCTCGACCGCGATGGAAAGCTGTACGTCGCACAAGGATTCGAGGGTCGAATCCAGGTCTACGACGGACCGGCGCCAGCTGCCGAGCCGCAACCGTTGAACCAGGGCGACCCACCGGTTTCCTGCCACCACTAGCCTCCAGAGGAGCCTGACAGGCCGGGGTCGCTCTCGATGACACTTCTGGCAGAGACTCCCCTGTCCCGGGTCCGGGAAGGGGTTGGGCAGCGGATACGAACCGGAAAAGGGACTCCGTCGTCCGCGAGCAACGCCACATTGAAGTCCCATCTTCCCGCAGACGGAGCCGATGAGCCATGCGCCCGGTGACACGTCAGGCACATGACTCGACTCGAGGGTGCCGCTCCCCGAGTCGACGAGATCTCGGAGCCGGCATCCTCGAACGGAACTTGAGCCAGATAGGCAGTCGCCACCGAACCGCCCACAGGATCTGTGTCGCCGTTGTAAGCGTTGTATGTGGCGCTGATTCGGCCCCCCAGCGACCTGTCTGAAGGATGCTCGAAGCCGTCTACTGTCGGCCCCTCGTGGTAGGACGGCCCGTGGCAGTTCGAGCACCACTCGCTGACGCCCGACAGATAGGCTGTGTGATTGCTGGTCGACTCCGTCGTGTTCAAGTCGATCCCGGTCGCCGGAAGGCCGGGCGGGTAAAGGTGTAGATCCCGCCCTGAACGGGCCCCGCCCCGTAGAGCAGGCGGAAGTTGGCGTTTCCATGCGGATCATGGCAGCTAGTGCAACCCATGGCCGTGACCGGAAAGCCCCCTCCCGGACTGACTGCCCAACGAGGGTCCGGCGCCAGGCCGTAGCCCGGAGCACTTAGGTTGTGACCGGCAGCATCCCCGGGGATCACTCCCGCTGTCTCACCCGAGTCATTCAGATCGTCCTCGAGGAGAAAGATGAAGTTGCCGCTGCCGCGCTCCGGGTAGGGAATCAGCGGGTCTCGACCGAACACAGACCCGAGAGCGTTGGCATGGCAGGAGAGACAGAGATCACTCGGCGTTTCCGCCTTCAGCAGGCCCTCGCCATAGAGGCCACCCGCAGGCGGCGAGATGCCGTCCTGACTGTTGTGCGCGATGTGACAGCCACCGCAATGGGCACTGCCTCCGTCGTGAAAAGCGACGGCCGGGACGGCGATCCAGGGGAGGACGAGGGTGAGGATCTTCCTACAGATCATGGCGCGAGAATCACTAGGCATCACCGTATTCCCCTGATTTCACAACAGTCATGTCCCTCATCTTCTTTTGGATCCCTTGTTGCGGCCTCTTCACCGGCATGTGCAGTACCTCAGGCGAGAAGAGCATAAGCGCCTACGGCTAGGGCATTGTATCGGACCAGGCTGAGGTGTCGCCCGATTCGAAACCGTCCGAGAAGACGCCAACCTGGATGCCCAGCACTTGAATCTCATCGGCCGCGATGGCTGCTCGCTCATCCCAGGCCACGTATTCCAAGCCGATGCGATAGGGAACACCCAGCCCGGATATCAGAGGGGTGATATCGAACACACTCTGGCTCCAGACATCGGTCTCCAGCCAGTCGTCATCCGCCTTCCCGACGTAGAGATCGTCACCACCTCCCAGCTCTCCCAAGACGATCCAGACCAACAGCTCGCAATTGTTCAAGGGAGATCGACACCAGTAGATGTCGCTCCTCGACCAGAAGACCAGCGTGGCCTCCGACAGTGCCAACTCTGGACTCAACAGCATTTCAAACTGCACATCGAAGGGATCGGGATCCCGATCCACGAAAGCGGCATAGGTGCCGGATTGCGGATCGGTTTCGGTGATCTCCCAGGTGTGGTCGACGTTCGTGGTCTCCAAGACCCAGCCAGAGGGCGGCATGAAGCCGGCTTCGAAGCCCTCGTACAGTTCCACCGTGCCTCGAGGTTGATCGGCGGCCATCGGACCTGGAGCGATCGACAGCCAACTCAAGAACAAGACCAGGCACCAGCAACTTCGCGCGATCCAACAGGTCCGGTCTCTGGGCACACACATCTCCTTGAGATCCCGCCTTCAAGGTCAGCCAGCCCACCTTTCATAGCACCATTCAAGCTCCGGCACCACGCCCGATCGGGTGGCTCGAATGCGGCCCGAAAAGACCGTGCCACGATTGAGCCATGGGCCCTCTTGTCGTCCTCTCCTCGGGTCCAGTGCTTGCTCGAGCCCCGCATTCCTTTGACATACTTCGCGGCATGGCACTCTCTGCGCAGACGAGAAGACTCCCGTGGATCGAACTGATCCTGGCGATCTCTGCGCCTCTTGTCTTCTTCACACTTTTCGAAGTGGCGTTGATCATTCTGGGAGTTGAGCCAGCCTCGCGCAGTGAGGATCCCTACGTCGGCTTCGCGTCCGGGATGCCGCTCTTCGTGCCACAGACGGGTGCCGACGGACAACCGGTTCTGGTCACCGCGTCGAACAAACGAGGCTTCTTCAACTTCCAGACCTTTCCGGCCGAGAAGCCGCCGGGCACGTTCAGGATCTTCTGCCTGGGCGGATCGACGACCTACGGCAGGCCCTACGACGACAGAACTTCCTTCCCGGGCTGGCTGAGGGCGTTGCTGCCGGCCGCGGATCCCTCCCGGTCCTGGGAGGTCATCAATGCCGGGGGCATCAGCTACGCCAGCTACCGCGTGGCCAAGCTGATGGAGGAGCTCGTCGACTACGACCCGGATCTGTTCATCATCTACAGCGGCCACAATGAGTTCCTCGAGGAGCGAACCTACGGCAGCCTCCGCGAGACTCCCGAGATCGTCAAGAGTGCGACTGAAGTGCTCTCCAGAACCCGCACCTGGGCGGCGATTCAGATGGACCCTCCGGCGGGCTATCGGCAGACGAGAAGACTCGACCGCGGCCAGGACAATCCTGCCGGATCAGGTGCAGGCCAAGCTCGATCACTCCGCTGGGTTGGAACTCTACCAGCGAGATGACTCGCTCCGGAACCGGATTCTCGAACACTACGCGATAAGCCTGGAGCGAGCGATGGCCCTGGGGAAGTCTGCCGGTGCTCAGGTTCTCTTGGTGACACCGGCATCGAATCTCAAGGACTTCTCGCCCTTCAAGAGCCAACACTCCGACGAGATCAGCGGCGAAGCGGCCTCACAGGCTCTGATCCACGTCGAGAACGCCAGGCGAGAGATCCGTGACGAAAGCTGGAGGGGAGCCCAATCGGAGATCGACCTCGGCGCTGCAGATGGACCCGCGCTTCGCGGAGAGCCACTACCTGCTCGGCAAGGCGCTCGCCGCTCTGGCACAGACGGAAGACGCTGAAGACTCATTCAAGCGGGCCCGGGACGAGGATGTCTGTCCCCTCCGAGCCCTGACTCCCATGCGCGAGATCGTGCTGAGGGTCGCGGACCGATCCGCGGCTTTGTCGCTCGACTATGTCGGCCAGTTGGAGGAGAGGCTCGAAAGGCAATACGGTTTGCGAATCCCGGGAGCCGAGTCGTTTCTCGATCATGTCCATCCGACCATCCGCGAGAATCGAGAACTGGCCCTCTTGATGATCGAGACGCTGATCTCCGAGGGGATCGTGGGTCCAGCACCGAGCTGGGGGGAGGTCGCGATCGACGCGGTCACCCTTCGCGTCGAGAGCGCTGTCGACCCCTCGTTTCATGCCCGCGCCCTGGCCAACCTCTCGCTGACCCTGAACTGGGCAGGCAAGAATGAAGACTCTCGGAGACTCGCATTCCAGGCGCTCGACCTCGGGTTCGAGGATCCCACCATCCTCCTGATGGTGGCTCGGCACTACGCGATCGAGGGTGAAAGCACCCGCGCGCTCGAGTATCTCCGTCGCGCGGTGCGCGCCAACCCCCAAAGCCCCGTGGCCCATTTTCAGCTCGGGCTCCTCTTCGCCGGACAGGGCGATCTCGAGGCCGCCGCCGGTCACTTCTTCCTGTCGAGCCTGATCTGGCCGGACAATGACAAGGCGCATCAGCAACTGGGATTCGTGATGGCCCGCAAGGGTCGATCCAGGATGGCGCTCGAGAGCTATCTGAAGGCGCAGAAGCTCAACCCTGGGCACTCATCGCTCGAGGCCAGAATCACCCAGCTGCGTCAGAATATGGGCGATCGAGACGCCGAGTTGCCGCCCGTGGAGCTCTCCGTCACCAGGCATGATTCGGGAGCCGCACACATCATCGCGCAGACAAGGGCCGATCCGTCCGGCAACTTCGTCCCCGACGGTATCTGGACCGAGTGGACGGAATCGGCGGAGCTGGTCCGCTACCTGGATTTCGAGCAAGGTAAACCGATTGGACCCGAGAGAACATGGTCGGTGATCGAGTGAGCCCAGCCCGTCGACGGCCGGATTCGACGCGAGCACGCTAACGGCTCGTCGACGACGCCTGCGGCTCTTCGGAGATCAGGTCCTGGTATCTGCGCAGCGCCAGCTGTGCGGCTTCGGCTCGTCCCATGCGGCGGTAGGTTTCGTGCTTGTAGATCTCTAAACCCGCCTCGATCTCCCGAAATCCTCGATCTGTCACGCGCGCCAGAAAGAGATCGTTGACGGGATCAGAGAGCGACAAGATGCGGTCACAGAACCGAGCCAAGAAATTAAAGGCGAGGGTCGATTTCTCGCCGCTACCTTTGCTGTCTCGTTCCGTTCGGGGTGCCAGATACTCGAGAGGACGCCGATCGTCGGTGCTGATCGGCAACGGATGGAAATGATCCCTGATAGCGGAGAGATTGCCGACGAAGGCGGCCATTGGGATGTTCTGTAGCCACAAATCAGAGGATACGACCCCTGCGGCCGCCAACTCCGCAAACCTTCCACTCAAGGCCTCGGGGTCGAGGGGGGAGGTGTCTTCGGTGGCCACCAGAGCGTAGACCGGATACTTCGGCGAGATACTTCGCCGCCACAGGCTCACCTGCGGGAACACCTCCAACATCGTCCTGGCGATGATTCCAAACTCTTCCTCGGAGAGGTCGAACATCGGTAGCCACTGCGCAAAGATCCCTCCCGGCGCGAGTCTGGATCTGACGGCTTCGAAGTGCTCGATCGTATAGAGACTCCCGACTCCGGCTCGGTAGGTCAGGAAGATGTCTCCGATGATGACGTCGAACTGCTCGCGGGAACCTGCAAGATAGGTGCGCCCGTCTTCGGCTACCACCGTCACCCGAGGATCTTCGAAAAGACCGTTGAGGTAGGGCCCGAACTGGCTGCGCGAGGCAGCGATGACGTCCGAATTGATCTCGGTCACCACCAACCGCTCGACGGGGAAGTCGAGCGCTCCGCCGGCTGTAATCCCAGTTCCCATTCCCAGGAAGAACACGCTTCGCGGATCTGGATGCAGACTCAAGGGTATCCAGGCCTGGACCCGCTGATTGGGTGTCGAAGCCGCCGTGCCCAGGAGATAGTGATTGTTGACCTTGAGTCGCAGGTCTTCGCCTCGCAGAATCACGGCAACGGTTCCATGGGGGCCATCCTGCAACCACACCAGGCGCTCGTCGGCACCCAAGTTCACGACTCCCAGCCCACTTGGCGAGAACATGGATGACACCATGATCACCAGCAGGAGCAACACCGCCGCCGCCGGCCATCGCCAACCCGAACGGAATGGCCGCCACAAGACTACGGCGGTCATCATCAGATAGAGAAGGGCTACCAGAGCCAGACTCTTCCAGAGGCCCAACCAGTTGAGCAGCAGGAAACCCGCTGCCAGCGATCCCAGGATTGCCGCGCCCGTATTGACCGACGCGAGCTGTCCGATGGTCTTCCCGGCACTTCGCGACCAGCTCTCGCTGATCTTCATCAGATAGGGAAACACGCTCCCAACCAGAAGACCCGGGATCAGCAAGACGGCCGCAATCGTGCCAAAAACCGTTGCCACATACCGCCCCCACCCCAGATCGCTTCCCAGCTGCTCGAGCCCCGAGGTCAGCCAGAAGAAACCATAGGGTACCGCTAAGACAGCCAAGGTCGACGCGAGAAGTAGCAGTACCAACACTCGCCCGGGCCGCAGGCTCCTTCTCGATAGAAAGTGGGCCAAGACTGATCCACACGCCAGCGCCACGAGAAAGACCGTCAAAATCGCGGCGAAGGTATAGACGGAGTTCTGCAGAACCTGCGAGAACATACGGGTCCAGAGGACCTCGAGGGCCAGAGTGAGAAAGCCCGAAGCAAAGGCCAGAATCCACACCAGGCCGGGAGTCAGAACAGGTTCGGGTCGGGCTTGCCGACCGGTTTCAGTCTCGAACCGGGACTCGGACTCAGGGCGGGATTCGTCGAGACTCCACCAAAACGCGACGGCAAAGACCAGGAGGTTCAGTCCAATGGCCAACCCATAGGAGGCCCTGAATCCCAAGAGCTGCGGCAGATAGAACCCCGCCGCGAGGGCCCCTAGAGCCCCGCCAAAGGTATTGATGGCGTAGAGGGCCGATGCTTTTCTGCCCAGCTCAGCCGGACTGCGCACCAGGTACTGACCCATGACCGGCAGAGTGCCACCCATGAAGAAAGCAGGAAGAAACAGGATCCCGATCGCCAGCACGAGCTTGACAAGGGTCATGACAGCCGGCTGATCGCCAAACATCTGAAAGAGCGCTGGGAACGCCAGTCGGTAGAGGTCGAGAAGCCAGAAATAGGCCAGCGCGGAGATCGCGATGGCCAGCTCCAGGAAGGCGTACACCCGCAGAGGTCGCTCGATCAGAGCCGAGCGTCGCCCCCAAACCAGGCTCCCGGCGGACAGGCCCAGGAAGAAGACTGCCAGGGTGGTCGCCGCAGCGTAAGCCGTGACTCCAAAGAGCAGCCCGAGCTCCTTGAGCCAGAGAACCTCGTAGATCAGGGCCGCCGCACCCGAGACGAAGAAAAGGACCAGCAGGACGCCGGTCCTCGTTCTCTGACTTTTCGAGGCAGGGCTCATACGGCTATCCTCATTGCCCTACTCACCCTCTTGTCGATCGGCCTGCCGCCGAAATGCCACCTCGACATCGACCTCTTCCTCCCCACGCTTGACCTTGATCACGGCTCGATCTCCCCACCGCATCCCCGCCATGAGCTCGGAAAAGGTGGCTTTGTCGGCAGTCGGCTGACCATCGACCTCGAGCAGCACATCGCCCATTTGGAAGCCGGCAGCGCTCGGCGACCGAGTCTTCCCCGATGTAGATGACCGTGCGCTTTGGTTTCGTCATCACCGGCACTGCGGGTCGACAGACCGAGCGATCGGATAGATCGGATCCGTCGCTGCCGGCATCCCCCAGATGAAGTCGGCATAGGAAGCCTGAACCGCGTCGATGACTCCGTCGTCTTCGTCGAGGACGATGGGAATGGGGATCACCGCGGCAGTCGGAACTCGGCCCACTGGGCCAGCTGCCGTTGGATCCCCAGGTCGTAGGTCACGTGACCGGAGCCCACGAGGACCACCAGGACCGCCTCGGGCTCTGGGTGCTTCTTCAAGACCTTGAGGGCGTTGTTGGCGAAGGTGGCGTCCCAGGCGCACTGGGCGGCGAACATGCCGCGCCACTGTTCTTCGGTCATGGAGGCGTGGAAGTCCTCGTTCTCGTCGAAATAGGACTTGAACAAGGCGAAATGCTCTTCGTTGTCGACATCGACGCCGGGCGGCATCTGGGCCTTCTCTTCCTCGCTGAGCTCATCTATGCCCTTCTTGCGTACTGCGGAGATGATTTCGCGAGGAGTGTTGAGACCGTAGACTGGAATCCCGTTGTCGAGGGCAAAGACAAAGATCTCACGATAGTAGTTCCAGTGGTAGCCCCAGGCGTCGTACCATTCAGACGCCTCGAGAAACTCCTCGTTCGGTGTACTCCCCGCTCGACCATGCAGTCAGGAACTCCTGCTTGGTGTAAGGGAACATCTCGAGTCCCAACAGGACCTGGCGACCTGAATCATGGAGCGCCTTGATGATCCCTAACTGTGCCCTGTGAAAGTTGATGTCGGTGTGGCTCTCCCCCACCAGAACCAGGCGTTTGTCGGCCAGCAATTGAGCCATCTCGTCTGCGCTCAAGAGGTCTCCAGTCCGCGTATCGGTGATGGCATCCAACACCAGTGCAGCCTTCTGATCTTTGCGAGCCGGGTCTCCGACCTCCATGATCAGAGACTTCTCAATGGCGTGGGCCGCTGGGAACTGCCGGATCAAGGCAAGCAGGCACAACGATTGCTGGGTGAGCGACGATTTTCGACATGAGACAACCCTCCAAGAGACCGCCCAGAGCATACCGGAAAGGCCTACTCAGAGAACTACCCTGCTGGGTAGTCAGGAGCGCCCGGCTATCTGGATGAATCGTCGGCGCTCTCGAGGCCACCGATCGTCTTTTCGATGGTGAATCTCGGCCTCGCCTTCACTTCCTGGTAGATCTTGGCCATGTACTCGCCCACGACACCCAGGCAGAGGATCTGAATGGCGCCGAAGGTGTAGATCGGCAGCACCGTGGAGGCCCACCCGGGAATGGCACGGTCGGTGAAGAACCGGATGATCAGTGCCCAGAGAATGATCGCCACACAGCCGAGAAAGGTCAGCATGCCGATCGCGGTGATAGCCCGCAGAGGAATCGCTGAAAACGACGAGATCCCGTCGAACGCAAAGGCCAACATCTTTCGTAGCGGAAACTTGGTCTTCCCTGCGGAGCGCTGCTGACGCTCGTAGGTGACCACCTCCGAAGGCAGCCCGATCAGGGGCACCATCCCCCTCAGGTACAGGTTGACCTCGCCGAACCGCCGTAGCTCCTCGATCGCCCGGCGGCTCAGAAGCCGGAAATCAGCGTGGTCCGCGATCATGTCCGGGCTTGTACGTCGCATCAGCGAATAGAAGAATCGTGCTGACGTGCGCTTGAACCACGAATCTTTGTCCCTCGAGCTCCGAACGCCGTAGACAACATCCCTGCCGGCTTGGAACTGCTCCAACATCGACGGGATCACCGTGATGTCATCCTGAAGATCCGCGTCGAGGCTGATCACCGCATCACCCGGGATCGTGAGCAAGCCGGCAAGAAGCGCATTCTGGTGGCCGCGATTTCTCGAGAGCTTGAGACCCGCGACGTGATCGCTCTCGGCCGCCAGGTTCTCGATCAGTCCCCACGTCGAGTCACTGCTGCCATCATCCACATAGACCACCCGGCTGGTCGGGCTGACCTCCCCACTGCTCACGAGACTCTCAAGCAGGCCCTCCAACTGAGACGCCGTCGAGGGTAGGACTTCCTCCTCGTTGTAGCAGGGAACGACGATCGATAGCCCTATTGGCTCTCTCTCCACCATCTTCGGAACACTACTACAACGATGAAGTTCTCCATCGTGGCCGACGACCGCAGCCGGTAGTCTTATTGACTTCTTGGCCCCCACCATGCATATCGGCTCGTGTCGTGGCGTTCATCGGGGTAGTCTGCCAGTCAAGGACTCAACTTGACAGTACCGTGGGCTGGGCTCGCCCCCTGCCGCACATGGATGTTCATCCATTGACCCGGCATGACCTCCACGGGCTGATAGCGGTACTGGATCTCGAGCCTCGGATCGGCCAAAGCCCCGCGGCCAAAAGCGCCCCAGGTCCATTCCTGCAGCCGATCTGCCGGAATCTCTTTCGAGGTCAGGAGATTGGCCAGTAGCAGGTAGGTTGGCCGCCGCTCGAAAACAGAGTCGATGTCGAACTTCTCATGGCCTGCATAGCCTGAGCCCAGATCGACCTGGCGATGAGCGATCTCTGGATCGGTGAGTCCATAGGGATCCAAGACATGCAGGTAAGAGTGGAAGCCAATCGCGCCGATTGCGATGGTGGCAAGTGAAGCACCCTCTGGAGCTTCCTGCCGGAGCCAGGAACCCATGGTGGACCATGTTCGGGTCATTTGTCCCTCAGATCTGAAGCGAGCGAACTGCAGGACACCGGGCGCCTCAAAGCGCTTCTCATGCCGTCCCAGCCTGAGGGTCGAGAAACCGATCAGTCCAATGGCGAGAAGCGTCACGGCCAACCTGGTCTGCCGTGCCCAGGTCCGGTCTTCGATCCACTCCATCGGCCAGATCAATGCGAGCATGCCAAGAAACGGCACGGTCGGGAGAAGGAAGCGAAACATGGCGAAGTGATCCCCGCCCTCGTAGACGACGATCAAGGCCTGAGCCACGACCACCGCACTCCAGGTCCGGATCCAAAGAGGACCCTTCCAAGCTCGGGCTATCGCCACGAGACCCAACAAGCTCACCAGAGGCGCGGCCCGCAGAAAGTCCCAGAGGTACAAGGTGCCTCGCTCCCAGATGGACTTGCCGCCAAAGTCGAGCTTGGCGTAGAAGGTGTTGGGCAGCAGGTAGCCGAAGTGCCACCAGCGAATCCCGAAGTAAAGTCCGTAGAGACCAGCAAACCACGCGAAAACTCGGCAGGCCTCGCCGAGATCTCGGTGGCGGGAATAGGTCACCCAGACAGCAATGGGCACGAGGGCCACCGCTTCCGGTCTGGTCATCCCGGCCAACGCCAGCAGAACACCTACCGCTTGAGACCAGCCTGTGAATGTCCCCGCGACCGCGATCAAGAAGCTCGCCATCACCAGGGCCGCGAACAGGCAGGTTTCCATTCCCGAGGCACCCCAACAGATCAGCATGGGATGACAGGCCAGCGCAATCGCAACGACGATCGTCAGTAGCCAACGACCCGGGGTCAGGAGAAGGGCCACAGCCAGGGTCTGGACGAAGACCAGCAGGGCGAGAGAGAACCAGCCTATGGCGGACATGCTGGCCTCGGGGTCGAGGCCGATCTTGATCGCGGTCGCCTCCAGGGCGACCATCAGGAAATTGGTGTAGCCCTCGACCTTCTCCCCGGGGTTGAAGGCCAGGCCACGGCCATTGGCCCAATTGTCCGCGTAGCGCAAGGAGATGTAGGCATCGTCGATCGGTCCGAGTTGCAGGGCATCGGCGAGCCATACCGCCAAGGGGGTGAACAAAACCGCCACCAACAGCGAGATCGCAACTGCGCGGCCGAAGCTGGCCTTGTCTTCGGGTATATTCGTCATCGATGCAGGCTCATCATCTCAGAAACCCGCGATCTTCGCCCTGGCTTACCTTTGGATTATTGGCTGGTGTCGGAGGCCTGATGCTCTGGCTCGGTTGGCGCCGATGGACCCACGTCCTCATCGACTTCGGTCGCGAGCTCTACGTCCCGTGGCGACTCGGCGAAGGTGAGGTCTTGTATCGCGACCTCGCGTATTTCAATGGCCCGTTGAGCCCGTACCTCAATTCCGTCGTGTTTCGCGTCTTCGGCGCCAGCTACACCGTCTTGTTCCTGTTCAATATCGTCCTGCTCCTTTTCATTACCTGGCTTCTCTACCGCCTGCTGGTCCAACTGGCTGATCAGCTCACGGCCACGGTGGGATGTGCGCTCTTTCTCACGATCTTCGCCCTGGCCGACCTCAACGGCTTCGGCAACTACAACTTCGTGACTCCCTATTCGCATGAAATGACGCATGCGACGATGCTCTCTCTGCTGATTCTTCTCTGGCTCGGCGCTTATCTGCAGCGACCCTCCCGCTGGCGCCTGGTCGTCCTGGGCTCTGCTTCTCGGCCTGGTCTTCTTGACCAAGGCCGAGTTCTTTCTTGCCGGCAGTCTTGCTGTCGCTCGCTGCTCTGGCTTTGGAGACCTGGCGAGAACGCTCAGGGTGGGGAGGTCTCTTCGACCGGCTGGTGCCGCTCGCCAGCGGTCTTGTGGTACCCCCGATCTCTGGCCCTTCTTCTTCTCCGGACCGCGATGCCGTGGTCCGAGGCCTGGCGAGGCACTCTCGGCCCGTGGCCCTACATGTTCCTGGATGAGCTGACCGATCTCGTCTTCTACCGCCAGGGACTGGGGATCGACGCCCCTGCCGAGCACCTGGGCAAGATGGTCACCTGGCTGGGAATCTACGCTTGTGTCTTCGTGCCCGTGCTCGTTGCCGCCCGGTTGACCCGTCCTGCGAGTCGATGGAGACGCTGGGCTGCCCTCTCCATGGCGCTCTGGACGATCGGGCTGCTGGTATTTGTCGCACCGAGGTTCGACTTCACCCATCTTCCACGCCCATTGCCCGTTTTGCTCCTCGTGGCCATCGCGATCTCGCTCGTTGCCCTCCTGAAGCGCGCGCCGATCTCCGGCTCCGTCGAGGCGCGACTGGCTCTCTTGGCCTTCGAGGTCTTCGCCCTGGTCCTGCTGGCCAAGATGGCGCTCCATCCTCGGTTTCAGAACTATGGCTTCGCGCTCGCCTTGCCTGCCACGATGGTGATGGTGGTTCTACTCCTTCACCGGATCCCGAACTGGATCGACGGCGCTGGCGGATATGGCGCCTCGTTCCGTCTTTCGGGGCTCGTCTTCCTGCTCTTGGTGGGCCTGGCCTTCTTCTGGCCCTCCGTTCTCGTCTACCGCGATAAGAACCTGCCCTACGGGCATGGGGCGGATGGGTACAAGGTGCAGGACCGCTATGTCGTCATGCAGCAGACTTCTCGACAGGTTGCCATCGCTGGTCGGGCCCGAAGAGACGATGCTGGCTCTGCCCGAGGGCATCATGCTCAACTTCCAGCTGCGTCGGCGCAACCCCACTCCCCATATCAACTTCATGCCCCCCGAGCTCATCATGTTTGGCGAGACCGAGATCATCGCCGCCCTGCAGGCCAATCCGCCGGATGTGATCGTGCTGATCAAACGCCAGACCATCGAGTACGGCTTCGAGACCATCGGCAGCGGCTATGGCGAGGCGTTGATGCGCTGGATCTCCAGCCGCTATCCCATCGTCGAGACGATCGAGGAGCCAGCGCTCTTTGGAGAGAATTTCAGCAAGGCATTTGTCCTGCGACGGGCCGCCGAACAAACAAGCGCCCCGCCCGAAGGCGGGGCGCAAGTCCCGTAAAGCACCAAGGAGGTCAGTGCATCAGAAGGACCAGCCCAGACGGGCGGCGTACGTGTCGGCACTACCTGTCGTGTCGTACAGGTACGGCGCGTTGTCCGAGTAGTCCTGATAGGTGTATCCGGCCCACAGCCAGAGCCCTTCGTTGAAGTAGAACTGGCCGTAGATCTGCCCGTACACCCGCTCGGTATCGAGATCCGAGTAGGTGTGGGTCTGGGTGAAGTTGAACCACTGGTTCGGCTTTGGGCGCCGACCACTCTTCTCCCCGCACCATGCGGAAGGGATCGAGAGCCGCGTCGGCGGTGTTCCAAACCAGATTCACACCCCACTTGAAGGCCTCTGAGGCCTTCATATCGAAGCCACCCAGAAGGGTGTGATAGGTCATGTTGTAGTTGATAGCGGTACGATCCGAGCCAAACTGGCCCGACCCTGTGATACCGCCCGCTCACCCCTCGTACAGTGGTATGTTGGCCACTGTATCCAAGCGCTGAGTCGTTCCAGGTGTAGCCCACGTACCACTGCCATTTGGGGGCCGGCGACGGACCACAGGGTGACCGACGCCGCCTGGTTCAGCCGCGACCAGTCGGTCAGGTCCCCGGAGGTGTTCTTGCCGTCCCAGTAGCGGTAGTTGGCGGTCACCGAGGAGCTGTTGCCGGTGTAGGTGCCACGCGCCTCGAAGCGAGTCCAGGACTCCGGCACTGCCGTACCTTCGGCGATCCGGGCATCGTGAAACTCGTAGTACTGCGCCGAGGTCGGAGCCAGCGGGCTCGGCGGCCGGTAGCGACACCAAGGTCGAATACTGCGTAGTTGACCGCGTTGAACGGATCGGTGGCGCTGCCGCCCTTCAGCAGGAAGTTGGTCTTCCAGCCCCGCGCGGGCCTGAGCCGACCAGGTGACACCAAGCTCGTTGCTGGTGGTCTTGGTCGTCCCCGGCGCGACCTCGTAGTACTCCCGATCGACGCTGTCGTAGTCCCAGATCAGACGCACGGAGCCGATCTTGCGATTGAATCGATAGGTCAGATTGGCCTTGGAGGTGATCACGTCTCGGTTTCTCGCCGACAGCCGGGTGAAGTCCGGGTTGAACCCGTAGACATCCCGATACGTTCGCCCCGCATGCGGACCGGCGATCGACTCCCGCTCCGGGGTGTCGACGAAGTAGTCGGTGTTCTTCGACGTCGTAGGCACGACCACGCCAGCGGAAGTTCCACTTGCGGTCCTGGCCGAAACGCTTGTTCAGTGCCAGCAGATAGCCGTTGAACTCCGACTTGACGTCGGTGCCCTCGTTCGTGGTCTCCGACCAGACGCCCTCGGCAGCGAGGTTGAGGCCCTTGGGGCTGGCCCACAGGCCGTCGAGACCGAAGGTGTCCTTGCTGGTATCCGATCGGACGTCGATCGGTACCGGGCCGTCGAGGGCATCGAAGGAATTGCGGTTGTCGAAGACCGGTCGTCCGCAGCTCCGGATGCAGGGTCCGGTCGTAGGTGAAATCGACCGCCGTCGGATCGTCGGAGAAACTGCGACTGTTGTAGTTGGCACGGACAAAACCCTGCTTGCCGGCCCAGGTGAGATCGACGCCGACATCGGTCGTCTTCTCGTCCGTGGGTCGGTCCTGGCTCTGGCACGTGACAGGCGTCGCAGTGCGAGATCATGGTCTGCTGACGCAGCCCCTCGCGCCGCTGATCCCGATAGCCGAATCCGAAGGTCAGACCCGACATGCCTTTCGGCTGGATCTGGTTCCAGGTCTCGAAGACCTGGTAGTCGATCTCGTAGATCGACTCGGGATTCCGGTCGGTCTCGTAGATCACGCGGCCGTGATTGGTGGCCGCCTGGTAGTGATCCAGGGGCTGATGACCCAATCGATGGAGGACTCCGTTCAACAGATTGGTCGAGCGAAAGACCCGATTGATGTCGAAATCCAGGTTGTTGGTCATGTCGTTGTCAGCCCGGATATCGCCTTCGTAGCTGACGGACCCTTTCTCGCCTACCGACTCGATGTCTGCCTTCACTTGGGGGCCCGTGCCATCGGGCTGGTATTCGAGCACGAGATCCGGGGAACCATCGACAGAGGTATCCCAGATGCCGATCTCGACCTCACCCTCGGTCTGCGATTCCTGCGCCCACATCGAGCCAGGCACCAGGACCAGCAGGAGGACGGCCAGCAGAATCTGTGTATTTGCTGTTCATGACTCTCCTCCTTTAGGGAATGAGCCCTTGGCCGCGGCCCGGGGTCGTCTGCGACGGCGTGTCGGAGCCGTGGATATGGCTGTGGCAACCCGTGCAATCGGTCGTGAAGGCGATGTTCATGCCCTGCGACCCGAACGGGTTTTCGCGCTCGAAGCCACCCACGTCGACGATCTCGTCCTCCGGGGGCTTGTAGCCGGCATGGAAGTGGAAGTCGTGGCACTGCAGGCACAGCGTCGGCTCGTTGGCCACCAACAGGTTGTTGGCGACCGAACCATGCGGCGCGTGGCAGATGCGACAATCTTCCTCCACCGGCGCATGCTCGAAGACCCACGGCCCTTCGATGGCCTGGTGACACTGTGTAGCAGAGGTCGGCCTTGCGCATCCGGGTCTTGAGCATGAATTCGCGGCCGTTGTGGGGGTTGTGGCAGCTGGCGCAGTTCATCTTGCCCTCGCGCACCGGGTGATGCGAGGGCAGCTGCATCTGGGCCACGGTGTCCGGATGGCACTCGACACACGCCTTGTTCGGATCGGGCGTTTGTCGCCTTGTGCATCACATGGCAGGTCTGGCATTCGACCCCTTCGACGCGTGGATCGAGAGCGGCCACTCGCTCAGACCCGTTCGTAGATTCCGATTCTTGGTGGCGTGGCACTCCATGCACACCTGCTCGCCGTAGCCTTCCTCGGCGGCGAACGAGCGAATCATCTCCGGGTCGGACTCTTCCATGTGGAGCTTGCCCGGGCCATGACAGCCCTCGCACCCCACTTCGCGTCCTTGCACCTCGAAGGATTCGATCCGCATGTGTACGTTGAAGTCCATGTGCAGGTCGGCGCTCTCGTGACAATCCAGACAGGCCTCGGACCCGATGTAGGCATTGCCTGCCATCGGGATGTCGGCCGTCGGAGCTGCATGAGCGACGCCCGCTCACGAGCGCGGCTGCAACCACCAAGAATCGGCAAAGTTCTTCGCAATCTCATTACAGAACCTCCCCTGAGCGAAGATGCCTTTCTTGAAAAGTCGAAGCCTGCCAGGAGAATCCCGGCAGGCTTCCGATGCTCCCACACGCGACCATCGGTCGCGCGACGAGAAATGGACCCGAAACACTGGTGGAAGGCGGCCGTCGACGATATCGGCCCTTTCGGAACCGGTACCTGCCCGATTGCGGACCCGCTGGTGCGCTGACAGCGCACCCCGCCAGGCGGTCAACAGCGACGCAGTGTATTTCGGATCACAATTTCACCCCGCAACGAACGATGGCGCGAGTGGGAAACTCATTGCTTGTGAAAGTTCGCACAAGCTGGTCTCTTCACCTATACCCTTAGGGGTAGGGGTATGCGGAGACCGGTGGGTGGGATTTCACCTACCCCTACAGGTGGGTTGACATGCCGATCAAAGGAATGTGGCTCTAGACCTGTCAGCAATGATACTCATGGAATCCATGGCTAGGTCCACTTTCAGCGCCCGTATTCCCTGGCCGGAAATAGCTCTGAGTATCGGAGCGACCCTACTCTTCTTCGGCCTTCTGGAGGTGGGGCTCAAAGTCGCCGGAGTCGATTCGGTACATATTTCCGAGGACCCTTTCGTGGGATTCGCCGGCAATGTTCCATTGTTTGTTCCGCAGATCGACCCACAAGGGCAGGAGATCTTGGTCACGGCAGGCAACAAGAGTGGCTTCTTCAATCTTCAGCAGTTCCCTCGACAGAAGAGCCCCGGCACCTATCGGATCTTCTGCCTTGGCGGCTCCACCACCTATGGTCGACCGTACGACGACAGAACCTCTTTTGCCGGTTGGCTTCGCGAGCTGCTCCCCGTGGTCCACCCCGAGACCAACTGGGAAGTCATCAATGCCGGTGGCATCAGCTACGCCAGCTATCGGGTTGCGGCCCTCATGGAGGAACTTGCGGAGTATCAACCTGATCTCTTCATCGTCTACACAGGCCACAACGAGTTCCTGGAAGAGAGAACCTACCCGACTCTGAGATCGCTACCGCCATCTCTGACCTCAACTTTGTCATGGCTTTCCAGGACCCGGGTTTGGGCAGCTCTGAGCTGGGTCATCGACCGGTTCAAACCGGCAGATCCCTCGCGCGACCGTGATCGAATGATGTTGCCCGATCGCGTCAGCGCCAGGCTGGATCGGGCCGCAGGATTGGATTTGTATGTCCGGGACGACGCGTTGGAAACGCAAATCCTGGCTCACTACCGAATGAGTCTGGAACGGATCGTCGATATCTCTCGCTCCTCAGATGCTGAGCTCATCCTGGTAACACCGGCGTCCAACCTGAAGGATTTCTCACCATTCAAGAGCCAACACACCGATGATCTGAGCGAGAGAGACAAGGTGACTTCCTCACGCCTGCTCCAGGAAGCCCTCGGGTACGCGCGCGACGGCCGCTCGGACCAGGTCCTCGATATCACCAGTCAGGCGATCGAGCGGGATCCTCGCTATGCCGACCTCCACTACCTCCAAGGCCAGGCACTCCTCGCAATGGGGCGCTCTCGCGAAGCAAAGGCTGCTTTCGAGCGCGCCGCCGAGGAGGATGTTTGCCCACTTCGCGCCTTGCCGATCTCGCGCGAAATCATCGTCGAGGTGGCGAGTCAGAAAGCGGTGACACTCGTCGACTTTGTAGCGGTTCTCGAAGGACTCCTTCAATACACAGTCGGACATTCGATCCCCGGGGAGGAGTATTTCGTCGACCATGTGCATCCGACAGTCGAAGGGCACCGAATTCTTGCAGCCAAGATTGTTGAGACGATGATCGATCTCGGAATCGTTACCGCTTCAAGTAGCTGGAACGACGAGGCCATCCTAAAGGTAGCGTCGGAAGTCGAAAGCCGATTGACCCCCACCTATCATGCCCAGGCTCTCGCCAAGCTCGCCCTGACACTCGACTGGGCGGGCAAGAAAGAACACTCGCGTCGGTTGGCCCTTGAAGCCCTCGAGTATGGTGTCGAGGACCCGCTCATCTATCTGATGGCGGCGAGGCACCTGGCAATCGAAGGAAGAGTGGACGATTCACTAGTCTATCTGCGCCGGGCCTTGACTGCCGACCCACGCAATCCGAGTACCCATCTGCAGCTCGGACTCCTCCTGATGGGTCAGCAGCAGTGGGAGGCGGCCGCGGCACATCTCTATTTGGCTCAAATCCTCGAACAGAACAATCCCCAAGCTTCTCGTTATCTAGGCTACGTGATGACCCAACGGAACCGGTACGGTCCAGCCCTACAAGCCTACCTTCAGGCACAACGTCTGGATCCTAGCCACATGGGAACGGAGGAGAGGATCGACACAATTCGCTCTCTGACCGCGCCGGTCTCGATTGCTGCTGAACCGACGACAAACGGAATCACGACCTATCCAGATGGAGAGTGGAAAACGGTTTCTCAGGTTCGGCCTGACGAGACTGGCGGATACCACATCGACGGAATAGGTACGGAGTGGTACGCCGACGGCACCCTCAAGAGATTCAGCGACTACGAGAGCGGCTTGCTACATGGTGACGAGGTCCTATGGGACCCGTCAGGAGATGTCGTCGGTCGGAGAGTCTACAAAGACGGGGCCCTCGTCGAGTCCAACGACTAGAGATGAATGCTCGAAGTTACGCTGAGATTGCTCGGACACCATTGCGGTGTTCACGTCCCGAGGGCTAGGCCACCCTCCGATGTACCAGATAGATGATCAGAGCCATCACCGCGTCACCGAAGGCCGATAGGCCTACGACCCATGGAGACGATGGTTCGGTCACCATCATCCCGGTGAGAAAGGCCACCGCCAGGATCTTGGCCAGCAAGAGAAAGGTCACGCTGCCATGACGGAAGTATTCGAGGAGATAACCGCTGGCCACTACAACGTGGAAAATGCCGGCCTGGCGGGCAAAGAAGAGAGGTACCACATCGGGCCAGCCACCCAGTGCCGCGCCCCAGCGGGTCAGGAAAAGCAAAGAGAGCCCGATCGAGTAGCTGTGGATCGCGATCAGTACGACCAGCCACTTCTCCAGTCTGCGGAAATCCAGATTCGCCAGCACAGCGCGCCCATCATGCCTCCAAAGTGCCGTCCGACTCAAGCCTGAAGCGTGTTGGGCCGCTCTACGTCACGCTCGCGCCTGGCTCTGGTCTCGATCAGGCGGTCGAAGGCGTCTTCGATCTGATCACAGCCATAGAGCATGGTCATCAGCACATGCTTCTCGATCTCCTCGCTGAGATCTGCCGCATCTTCGTCGCCATGCAGGATCCCCAAGCAGACATCCCGAAAAGTCTGCAGAGCCTCACGGACCTCTTTTGGATGAAACCCTTGCGCAAATCTCAACTCGGCAAGATCTCGACAGAAGCTGCCATAGATCGTCTTGTCCCGCGTCCGTACGGAATCCAGGAGATGCCGCACGGCTACACGGTAGTTCCACTCCCTCTCCTCGGCTGCCAACTGCTGATAGGTCGGATAGAGGGTCTGGCCCTCCGCACCGGTCATCAACTCTGACATGGTGTCGCAGATGAGCTCTTCGTGCTTCTCGAGGAGTTGATGAATTCTCAGGTTTGCCGAGGTGTCCACGGCCCGCATCGCCATGTGGTTGCGGCGGTACCACTCCAAGGGCTCGCTTTTGAAGTTCTCGATCATGAAGGGCAGGCGGCGACGAACGGAGAGTCGCTCTCGCGGAACCCAGTCGAGCCGCCGGCGCGTGTGGCTGGCATCCACATCGAGGCGCCGGTCGAAGTAGCTCGCCATCCACGCCCGCTCGAAGGGGCGGTCGCCGAGAAGGCTCTGGACGTGCTCCCTGAAATACATGCCGACCCGGCATACTTCCCGGGGTAGGAACAATGGCTTCGCCGCGGTTCCGAAGTAGTGGAGGGTCGTGTCCTCGAAGAGCTCTCGGGTGGTGACCGAGCCATCGGTGCTGGCGATCAGGATCTCCCTGGAGTGCAGGACGTCCTGCATTTCCATCACCCTCAGCAGAAACTGCACCGCCTCGCGAACGTCCAGGTACGGCACACCCAGAAGGCCCCGACATCCCAGGACCCGACGCCGCCAACTGTTGGACAACCAGGTCTCCAGAAACTTGAATAGCGGCGGATATTCACACCAATCGGAGAACAGAGCTGCGAACCGCACGATACAGCTGGGGACATCACGTTCGTACTCCTCCAGCATGGCCTCACCGATCCGCTTACTCTTGGCGTAGTAGTGACTTCCGTCAGCGGGGGTCTCTTCATCGACGACTCGACTTCGCGCTCGAAAGTCGCTCGCCGCCACCGAGCTGGCGAAAATGAACCGACGGAGATCGAGATGCCGGCACTCGTCCAGGACATTGCGCAGGCCCTCGACGTTAGTGCGCTGGTAGTCGGGATGCCGCTCGCCAGTGAAGTCGTAGTGGGCAGCGAGATGAATGACCGTCTCGACGCCACCTTCGTTGAGAATGCTGCGAAAGACCCGTTTCAGCCCCGGTCGGTCTCGGATGTCAACCTGGAACCAGGTGATGTTGCGATGCAGCGGGGCCCCTGTGTAGGCCGGCGTCCGGCGGGCAATGCCAAAGACTCGATAGTCGGATTTCAGCTCGTCGAGCAGATGCCGCCCGAGAAAGCCGGATGAACCGGTAACCAAGACCCGCGGGAGGGACACTTTCGCACCTCCTTGCTCCGGGCTCGAAGAGCCAGGACTGCAGAGCTTCCAAGCCCTTGAGAGATGCCCCTGAAGACAGTCTAACTCTGCTGCGTGGTTTCCGCTACTCCGGGTCTATGCGGATTCACCTACCAGGATCGAGGAATCGGTCACGGTGATGGGAATCTGCCCCAGCGGCCTCGGCGGCGGCCCGGCCACGACCTCTCCACGCGAATCGAATTTGCCATCGTGACAGGCGCAGAAGTAGATCTGCTGGTCTTCCTTCCACTTGACCTCGCAGCCGCTGTGGGTGCACCACAGTGAGCGGGCCTCCACCCCATCCACCCCTCGGATGAGCTCTACCGGTAGCTCTCCGTACAGGATTCGCAGGCGGCCCCCCACCGGGATCGAATCGAGCGGCACCGAGACCACCCCAGGCCCCTCCTGCGACGGCGCACAAGCTCCAAGCCCTCCCAAGGCGGTGACCGCAGCTGCTCCTCCGGCAATCCGCAAAAAACTCCGCCGTCGCATCGCCCCGTCCCTGTCGTTTTGATCACCCATTGACGTCCCTCCTCAATACCGCCCCGAGTATACGAAGGCAGGCACCGCCTGCAACCACCCGATTGGATGGGCGACTACAATAGAGGCCGCCCAATCATGAGTCGATCGAATCTCAAGAGGCTGCGCGTCGAAATTCGTGGAGCGGTACAGGGGGTCGGTTTCCGACCCTTCGTGTACCGGCTTGCTCAGGATCTGCGGCTACCGGGCTGGGTCATCAACGACAGCCGGGGTGTGCAGGTCGAGGTCGAGGGAGAGGAGAAGGTCTTGCTCTCCTTTGTCGAGCGGCTCGAGAAGGAACACCCTCCTCACTCGGTCCTCCACTCCATCGACACCAGTTGGCTCGAACCCGAGGGGTTCGTGGATTTCGAGATTCGACATAGTCAGGAGGCTGGGGTCAAGTCGGTCGTCATGCTGCCGGATCTGGCGACGTGCAGCGACTGTCTGGCCGAAGTAACGGATCCAGAGGACCGGCGGTTCGGCTACCCCTTCACCAACTGCACGTACTGCGGTCCGAGATTCTCGATCATCCGTTCCCTGCCCTACGACCGCCCGAACACGACCATGGCGGGTTTCGAGATGTGCGACGATTGTGGCCAAGAGTTTAGGGAGCCTCTCGACCGTCGATTTCATGCCCAACCCAACGCCTGCCCGGTGTGCGGACCCCGCCTGCAATGGCTGGCTCCCAGCGGCGAGGTGATCGCCGAGGCTGCCTCGGCTCTGGACCGAGCTGTAGAGATTCTCGGCGAGGGAAAGGTCCTGGCACTCAAGGGTCTGGGCGGTTTTCATCTCATGGTCGATGCCCGCAACGCCGACGCTGTCGCTCTCCTGAGACAGCGCAAGGGCCGTTACGAGAAGCCCCTGGCGCTGATGGCGAGCGATCTGGAGATGGCCGGGGCGATCTGCCAGATCGATGACCTTGCCAGGCAGCTCCTGGAGTCTCCCGAGTCACCGATCGTCCTGATGCCGAGGAAGAGGAAGGCCGCCATTGCAGCATCGGTCGCACCCGGCAACCCCCGACTCGGTGTCATGCTGCCCTATACACCGCTCCATCATCGGTTGATGCAACGACTCGGCTACCCGCTTGTCGCCACCAGCGGCAACCTGACCGATGAACCCATCTGCATCGACAATCAGGAGGCCTTGACACGGCTGGCCGCCATCGCCGATGGATTCCTGGTACACGACCGACCGATCCAGCGCCATGTGGACGACAGTGTCCTGCATCTGGTGGATGGCGCTGCCCAACCCATCCGTCGCGCCCGCGGGCTGGCCCCCATGCCCTTGATCCTCGAGAGCGAAGGGCCTGTGGTGCTGGCCGTGGGAGGACATCTCAAGAACGTCGTGGCACTGAGCGTCGGTGGCCGCGTGTTTCTCAGCCAACACATCGGCGACATGGAGACTCCGCAGGCCTTCAGTGCCTTTGAAGCGGTGATCCGAGATTTCCTGGAGGTCTACGAGGCCGAGCCCGAGGTCATTGTTCATGACCTCCATCCCGACTATGCGACAACCCGCTGGGCCCTGGATTCCGTCGCCGATCGATCGCCTGAGTGGAAGAGGGTCCTGACCGGCAAACCCACTCTGGGTGTGCAGCATCATCACGCCCACCTCGCCGCCTGCCTGGCCGAGAATCACATCGAAGGCACCGCTCTGGGAATCACCTGGGACGGCACAGGCTACGGCACCGACGGAACCGTCTGGGGTGGGGAATTCCTGCTCGGAGATGCTGGTGGCTTTCGCCGGGTCGCCCGCCTGCGTCGTTTCCGACTGCCCGGCGGTGACGCGGCGGTGAAGGAACCTCGCAGAGTAGCCCTGGCCGTGCTGTGGGAAATGTGGGGTTCCAGGCTGCCTTCGACCGCCACGATCTGGCGCCCGTCAGGCGATCGACGGCCATGAGCGCCGTCTGCTCGCGAGCATGCTGGAAAAGGGGGTCAGATCTCCGATCACCAGCAGCGCCGGTCGCCTTTTCGACGCCGCGGCCGCACTCATCGATCTGCGTCAACGGGTCTCGTTCGAGGGCCAGGCCGCCATGGCGTTGGAGTTCATCGCGGATCCGGTGGCATCGGGGTCTTATCCTTTCGCGATCACTCCGGCCGCCGAAGACCCCGATCTGCTCGAAATCGATTGGCAACCGCTCCTGGAAGGCCATGCTCGAGGATTCGCAGCGAGGGGTCGATACGGGTATCATTGCCGGGCGGTTTCACAACGCCTTGGTGGACGCCCTCGTCGCCGTCGCCGAATCCGTCGGCGAACCGCGGGTGGCCCTGACAGGCGGGTGTTTTCAGAACCGTATGCTTACCGAGCGGGCGGCCCGCCGCCTGCGGAAAACCGGCCTCGACGTGATCATTCACCACCAGGTGCCTGCCAATGACGGCGGCATCAGCCTGGGCCAGGTCGCCATCGCTGCCGCGCAGCTTGGCAACGGCGCCGGCGCTCTCGGGAAGGAGTAGTAGATCATGTGTCTTGGCGTTCCAGGAAAGATCATCGAGATCAGGGAAGATCCCACCGGTATGACGATGGGTCGAGTCAGTTTCGGCGGCATCGTCAAAGAGGTCTGTCTGGCCTATACGCCCGAGGTAGCCATGGGCGACTTCGTCGTCGTCCATGTCGGCTTTGCCATCAGCCAGATCGACGAGGCGGAAGCGCACAAGGTCTTCGAGTACCTCAAGGAGATGGGCGAGCTCGAGGAGCTTGTCGGTGCCGCAGCCCGGGAGAGGCACCCATCGCGGGCGGGGACGCCCACTGAGATGAAGTATCTGGACGAGTACCGCTCTGAGAGAGATGCGCAGCGGTTCGTCGAAGCCATCCACGCCCTGGTGACTCGACCCTGGAATCTCATGGAGGTCTGCGGCGGTCAGACCCATACGCTGATCAAGTCGGGGATCGACCGGATGCTGCCCGAGCCAAGTGAGTCTGATCCACGGACCCGGCTGTCCGGTCTGCGTCACCCCCCTGGAGCTCATCGACCGAGCCATCGCCATCGCCCGGCGGCCCGAGGTGATCTTCACCTCGTTCGGCGACATGTTGCGAGTGCCTGGTTCCCATGCCGATCTGCTGAGCGCCAAGTCCGAAGGCGCCGATGTACGGATGGTCTACTCGCCTCTGGACGCGGTCAAGCTGGCACAACAGAATCCCGAACGGCAGGTGGTCTTTTTTGCCGTCGGCTTCGAGACCACCGCACCGCCCAACGCCATGGCCGTGCATCAAGCCGCCCGGCAAGGAGTCGAGAACTTTTCGATTCTCACCTCCCATGTCCTGGTGCCGCCCGCCATGGAGGCGCTCTTGAGCAGCCCCGACAATCTGGTCCAGGGCTTTCTCGCCGCCGGGCATGTCTGCGCCATCATGGGGTTCTGGGAATACGAGCCCATCGCCACGAAGTACGAGGTGCCCATCGTGGTGACCGGCTTCGAGCCCCTCGATCTCCTGCACGGAATCTACATGACCCTGGAAGCTCTGGAAGAGGGACGCTGGGGGGTCGAGAATCAATACGCCCGGCTGGTGGTGCAAGGAGGGCAATCAGCCGGCGCAGAAGCTCATGAGCGAAGTCTTCGAGATCTGCGATCGCAAGTGGCGGGGTATCGGAGAGATCCCCATGAGCGGTTATCGGCTCCGCGACGAGTTCGAGAGCTTTGATGCAGAGAAGCGCTTCGACGTCGGTGACATCGAGGCCCAGGAAGCTCCCGATTGCATTGCCGGGGAAATTCTCGTCGGAATGAAGAAACCCCACGAGTGTTCAGCCTTCGGTTCCAAGTGCACACCTGAGCATCCCCTCGGGGCACCGATGGTCTCCGCCGAAGGGGCGTGCGCGGCGTACTTTCAATACGGAAGAGGCGAATGAGCGACGATTCGACCCCATCGAAGAGCCCCGTCGTGATGCCCGCGGGGCCGGTATGCCCGATTCCCATCAGCGAGTACCCGACGGTCCAGCTCGCTCACGGCGGTGGCGGCAGGCTCTCTCAGATCCTCATCGAAGGGATGTTTGCCAAGACCTTTGCCAACCCGCAGTTGGAGATCATGCACGACGGTGCCGTGCTCGGTATCGCCGGCGAGCGCCTGGCCTTCTCCACCGACTCCTTCGTCATCAGTCCCTACTTCTTTCCCGGTGGGGATATCGGTTCCCTGGCTGTGCATGGGACCGTCAACGACATCGCCATGTGCGGGGCCAAGCCCCTGGCGATCTCTGTCGGTCTCATCCTGGAAGAGGGTCTGCCCATGGGCGATCTGTGGCGGATTGTCCAGTCCATCCAGCAGGCCGCGGACGAGGTCGGGGTGCACGTGGTCACCGGTGACACCAAGGTGGTGGACAAGGGCAAGGGAGACGGCATCTATATCAATACGACTGGCCTGGGTCTCATCCCCGCAGGCATCGACATCTCCCCTACCGCCGCACAGGCGGGTGACAAGGTGTTGGTGAGTGGCGAGATCGCGGTGCACGGCATCGCCATCATGTCGATTCGTGAGGGCCTGGAGTTCGAGACCCAGCTGGAAAGCGACTCTGCGGCTCTCTATCCTCTGGTAGCTGCGATCCTGGACGCTGGCGGCGACGCTGTTCGGGTCCTGCGTGATCCGACACGCGGCGGAGTGGCCAGTGCCCTGAATGAGATTGCCGGTCAATCCAACGTGGGATTCCATCTCGACGAACAGAAGATCCCACTCTCCGAAGAGGTGCGAGGCGCGTGCGAGATCCTGGGATTCGATCCGCTCTATGTCGCCAACGAAGGCAAATGCCTGGCCATCGTCGCTCCCGACCACGCCGACAGCGTCCTCGAAGTCATGCGGTCTCAGCCGCTCGGTCGGCAGGCTGCCATCATCGGCGAAGTCGTCGAAGAACACCCCGGCCGCGTCTACCTGCGCAGTCGAATCGGCGGCCAACGCGTGGTCGACATGCTGAGCGGCGAACAACTGCCGCGCATCTGCTGACTCGCTTCGAGCTGTCCTTGAAGTGGCGGGCCTCTGCGCCCGCCTTGCCAACGGTCGCATGGTTCGCCGGCATGGAATCGCGATCAACGGCCGGCACAGAGGCCGGCCGCTTCAAGCGCGGTTGGCCACATGTAGCCTCGGTGCCTCTGTGCCCGAGGTCTGCCGGCCGCTTCAAGCGCGGTTGGCACATGTAGCCTCGGTGCCTGGCCCGAGGCGTTCAAGGGCGGGACAAGCCCGCCCCCACGTCAAGGCCCGCCGCTACTCCAGTCGGTAGATGAAGATCGAGTTGCCGATGCGGTCGACGAGCTCGGCCCGTTCCAGGGCGGCCCAGCGCATCTCGCGCAGGCGCTCGGTGTCGCGTTCACCCTGCAGGTGCGTGGCGCTGATCGCCAGGTAGCCGGGCACGATCGTGGGGTGGTAGGAGTCGCCGGGGGTCAAGGGGGGTGAGAAGAGGTAGTCGCAGGGTACTCGGACGTGTTGGATCTGGTAGAAGCGGGGATCGGCGGTGCCGAAATAGCAGAGGTTGATGGGCTCTTCGATCCCTTCATCCTCGAGCCACTGAGCCAGGTCTTTGAGACCCTGTCCCCAATCCAGGTTCGAATCCACCAACCGGCGATAGCCGTTGCGGGGTCCTCCGGCCAGCTCATTGAAGAACTCCAGCGGCCGGGCACCGATCCATGTGGGTCGCCAGGGGGGAGAGAAAACCACGGTCGAGCTCAAGGCCACCAAGGCGATGCTGACCGCGATGATGGTTTGCCGACGATGGGGCCACCGATCCATCAGTAGCGGCATCAGACCACCGCTCAAGACGAACAGGAAGGGATAGACAGGCAGAATATGCCGGTTGCCGATATGCATATAGGAGCCGGCAGCCAGGACAAAGTACAACGCGGCTGGAAACAGCAGATACAGGAGATCTTCCCTTCGGCACCTCCAGGCCACGATGACAAGTCCGCCGGCGATGGCCAACAAGGTCACCAGCGGCGTCTTCAGAAGAAAGGTCCAAAAGAAATAGGTGCGAAAGCCCCGCAGCGAGTACTCGCCGTTTAAAAAGGACGGGCGAACGCGACCCAGGAGTTGATAGATCGCCAGACCCTGGAGATAGGACTCGGGCAGCAGGTGGTGACGGTTGGCGAAAGACACGGTGCGATCGAAGAGCCCGAGATACTCTCTGTCCGCTACCTCGGGACTCCACTTGGATTCCTGCTGGACGACCTGCTCGAGCACCCGATCCACCGGCAGGGTGCCGCCCTCCCCGTCAGCCACAGCCGAATAGCGGAAGCCGTACGCACCCCACAAAACCAACAATGAGCCAACGCCACACACAAGAAAGAGGACTGCCAACCCCCGAGCTCTGGCCACCTGGCCCTGTCGCCAGAGTCGGATGCCCGAGAAAACCATCAGGAAAGCGCAGATCGGAACCAGCAGGATGGCCGAGAACTTGGCGGTGAAGGCCAGCGAAAAGCACACCAACATCAGGCATGCGTTTCGCCAGCCACCGTACCGACGGAAGCGCCACAAACCGTAGACAGTTCCCAGAATCAGAGCCGCGGCTGCCACATCACTGGTAATCAGTGTCGTGTGGGCGACAACATTGGGATCGAAGGTGCACAGCGCCAGGGCAAAGAGCCCGGCCGCCGGGCCCCAGAGATCCCGAGCCCAGAAGAACACGAGCACCGAGACCAGGAGCCCGAAGACCAAGAGCGGCAAGCGACCCCAGAAGATCAACCGATCGGCATCGTTGAGATACTCCGTTCGCTCGATTCTCTCCAGGGGGTCGATCTCCATCGTGGCGCGAATGCCCAGCCGCTCCATGGTCTCGTCACCGACCCCGAACACGAACTCGTGCCCCAGGTACCACTCTTTGCGGTAGTCCAAGACCGAATCCCGCCAGAGACCTTGGATCCGCTGCCAAGATCGACTTCCCGGACCCGGATGAACCGCGGGGTCCGAAAGATCCAACGATTCCGGCAAGGGGTCCAGAGCCAAGAGAGGTAGCGCTGCGAGCTTCTTGCTCAACGGCGGGTGCTCCGGATTCAGGCGGTAATCCTGCCAGCGCAGATACGAGTACCCCGCCGCCAGATGGTGCGGCTCATCGAAAGTGGCCGAGATCGAGGCGGAGTGGATCAGCACCCGAGCGCTGAACACGACCAGCAGCAATGTCGCCAGAACACCGACCCGGAATCGCGAATTCGAAGTCACAGAAGGAGAGTTTATCCGCTGCCGGACTCAGGCGGCCGTTGACAGTCCGTGCGGTAAGATCGCCACGCCCATGACCAGAGCCGAGGAATCGAGAAGACTCGTCGCCTCCGCACTTCTGGTCGCCGCTTCTGCCTGGATACTCGATGGTTGCGCCGGTCCACCGGAAGCTCCACTCCCCAACATCATCCTGATCTCCGTCGACACTCTGCGAGCCGATCGACTCGGCAGCTACGGATTCACGGCGGCGACCTCGCCCACCCTGGACCGACTCGCCGGCCTCGGGGTGCGGTTCGAAAACGCCATCAGCCCCTCCAGCTGGACGCTGCCCGCCCACATGTCGCTCATCACCTCACAGCTCGTCTCCACCCATGGAGTCGTCGACGACGAGACAGCCCTCAGTGACAGCGCTGCGACTCTGGCGGAGGCGCTCTCCAGTCAGGGCTACAAGACCACGGGCTTCGTCTCCTGGGTCTACTTGAGTCCCAAGTTCGGCTTTGGGCAGGGCTTTGACAGGTACACCTTCGTGCCCGGCAACGCTCGCGCGGTTGTCGATGCGGTAGAGGAATGGCATTCAACCTCCGCCAGGGAGCCCTACTTCCTTTTCGTCCACTTCTTCGACCCTCACATGGACTTCACCCCGCCGCCACCGTACGACCGTCTCTTTGTTGACGAATACACGGGTCCTGTCGATGGCTCCTACCTGCAGATCAAGCCGCAGATCCTCGGTCTTCATGAAAGCATCGCTCCCATTGATCCGGCCGATCGCCAACATCTGGACGCCCTGTATCAGGGGGAGATCCGTTTCGTTGACGACGAAATCGCTCGCCTGCTGGCAGCGGTCGACACCCGCTCGCCCCTCGCGGACAGTCTTGTGGTCGTGGTCTCCGATCATGGTGAGGAACTGGGGGATCACGGCTCGCTCGAGGGGCACGGTTGGACCCTCTACGAGGAGATCCTGCATGTACCCATGATTTGGAACTTTCCGGATTCTGCCTATCAGGGCACCGTCGTCAGAGAGCCCGTCGGCCTGATCGATGTCGCGCCCACGATTCTCGACTTTCTGGACATCGAGTCACCGGATCAGTTCCAGGGTCGCAGCCTCCTGCCCTTGTTGAAACCCCGTGAGGAAATGGCGGCGTCTCCGCCGGTCGTCGCCGATTCCGGCGGCAGATTCGGTATCTTCAAACGGGCAGTCCGGGGACCTAGATTCAAGCTTATCGAGACCCGGGATACCGGCGACAGCGAAATCGGCCTCCCCATCGATGCCGGCTACGAGCTCTACGACCTGGAGTCGGATCCCGGCGAGCAGCAAGATCTCTATCATCCCGATCATCCGGAAGCTCAGCGGCTTCTGCGCATTCTGGAGCTCGCGGACCGTCCCCATGGCGACGGGGAGATGGGAGCGACCACGCCGGCACAGGAGCTCAGCGAGGAAGAGAAGAAGATGTTGGAAAGTCTCGGCTACATCCAGTAGGACTCTGCCTAGAGACCCAATTGGATGGCCAGGCCGCAGGCGACCAGGGTGAGGCCTGCCAAGGCGTGGGAGTAGCGCTCGAGCCGTCCCAGGGACAGCCGCGAGATCCCCAGATACCCGACCGTCACTGCCAGCAGCATCGTGCTGACGGTGACCAGGCCGAAGACCCCGACCACCAGGCTCACTCCCCACCAGCTGCCCGCCGCCGCCGGCACCATGAGGATGGGAATCAGGGCCTCACAGGGTCCAAACACGAAGATCACGAACAGGACCCAGGGTGTCACGCTGCGGAGACGGCGCTGGCCGATTTTCGCTTCATGGGCGTGGGCATGCGCCTCGCGATGCACGTGGGTGTGCTCGTGCACCGTGCCGTCCGCATGGGAGTGCCAGTGCGCATGGGGCCGGTTCCGGGCCGCCTGGCGCAGACCCCACGCGGTATAGGCCAGCCCGAAGCCGAGGAGCAACCATGCTGCGACCCCGCCACGAATCCCTTCCAGCCACTCGAGACCGCCGACCGCCCAGCCCAGGGCGATGCCCAGGGAACCGAGAAGCACCGAGCCGAGAACATGGCCGACACCGCAAACGGCGGTGATGCCCAGGGTACGCCGCAAAGACCAACGGCGCGCTCCGGCCATGGCCACGAAAGGCACATAGTGATCGGGACCCATCACGGTGTGCAACACACCGATCATGGCCGCCGTGGCGACGAGGATGGAGAGCTCTTGCGTCATATTATCGCCGCCGGCTCAGCGCTCTTGCGCGTCTCGAGCCAGCCCAGCCAGTCTTCGATTCCCTCGCCGGTCACGGCAGAGACGTGGAGGACGTTCAGCTCCGGCATCGTCCGTGCCAGCGCATCTTCGATGACATTCACATCGATCTGTGGCAGATGCGGTAACAGATCCACCTTGGTGAGCAGGACCAGATCGGCGGCACGGAACATCACCGGATACTTCAGGGGTTTGTCCTCCCCCTCGGTCACAGACAAGGCGACGACATTGGCGGCCTGACCGAGGTCGTAGATGGCGGGACAGACCAGATTGCCCACGTTCTCGATGAACAAGAACTCCGAATCGTGCCATTCGAGATCGTGCAACGCCCGATGCACCAATCTCGCATCCAGGTGACACGCCGACCCGGTCGTGATGGAGAGCGAAGGGATTCCCGCAGCTTGCAGACGCGACGCGTCATTGTCGGTCGCCAGGTCGCCGCTCAAGGCGATCAGTCCACCCCTGGATTCCCTGGCTCGGGCCGTGGCCTCCAGAACCGCCGTCTTGCCGGACCCGGGAGAGCCCATGAGGTTGATCGCCAGCACCCCATGCGCATCGAAGTGCTCCCTGTTGTGCCCCGCTTGTCGATCATTCTCGGCCAGCAGGCTTTCCTGCACCTCTATCGGGACGACTTCGGGGTCACCACATCCACAGGTCTCGCACATCAGGCTGCCTCCATTTCAATTCTCTCCAGCACGATCTCGTCGCCTTGCACCAGACGCGCGGGTTGCTCACACAGCCTACATCGTAGGATCTGACCGGCCGCGATCTCGGCACCACAGCTTCCACATTCCCATTTCGCCGCAACCGGAACGATCTCCAATTCGGCGGACTCGCACAGGGTCCTGGTGCGAGCCAACTCGAAAGCCGTCTCCAACAAGTCGGGTTCCACACCCGAGGCTTCACCGATCTGGACTCGGATCCGATGGACGGCGATGGCGCTGTGCGTCCGGGCCTCCGAAGCGACACGATCGAGCAGCGCCTGCACTATGGAGTACTCGTGCATGGCTCTAATCAGTCGAGCTTTCAACAGCTCACGGTCGAGGCCTGATTGGGGAGAGATTGTCTCACAGAGGACTACCGGCTCCACCTACCCCGATGGAGAGTCTCTCCAACTACCCGGAGGCGTCCCGGCTACTACCCCTGAGGGTATTTGTGTGCCTTCCGGCCAGACGATATCAATGGTGCACCGAAATACAAAGTGCCTCGACACCTTGTTCCTTGGCTGTAGCAGTTACGCGCAGAACCTAACGCGGAGGTGGCTATGTTTCTTCCAAGACTCGTCAAAGGGGCGTCCGGCGATGTGCTGGACAGAGGTCTGGATCGGCGCGACTTTCTGAAAGTCTGCTCCATAGCGGCCGCTGCCGTCGGCTTGCCGGCAGGTGCCGGGGTGAAGATGGCGGAGGCAGCGATGGCGGGTCAAAAGCCGTCGGTAATCTGGCTCTCGTTCCAGGAATGCACTGGGTGCACCGAGACCCTGCTCCGAACCAGTCATCCTGGTCTAGACTCCTTGATCCTCGATCTCATCTCCCTCGATTACCATGAGGCTTTGATGGTTCCTTCGGGTCACGCCGCTGAAGAGAGCCGTGTCGCGGCCATGGAGGCTCACGACGGCAAATTCATCCTGGTGGTCGACGGCTCCGTCCCGACCAAGGACGACGGAATCTACTGCAAGATCGGTGGCAAGACGGCGCTGGAGATCCTGGACGAGACGGCTCCCAGGGCCGGCGCCATCATCGCCATCGGCTCCTGCGCCTCCTGGGGAGGCATCCCTGCCGCCGATCCCAATCCCACCGGGGCCAAGGGCATCCCAGAGATCCTTGAAGGCAAGACCGTGGTGACCATCCCGGGGTGCCCAGCCAATCCCTACAATTTTCTGGGAACGGCCCTCCAGTACGCCACCTTCGGAACCCTGCCCGAGCTCGACGAGCTCGGCCGGCCGATGTGGGCCTACGGTCGCACGATCCACGAGCACTGCCCGCGGCGAGCCCATTTCGACGCCGGTCGCTTTGTGGAGCAGTTCGGCGACGATGCCCACCGCCAGGGATACTGCCTGTACAAGACGGGTTGCAAGGGTCCAGTGACCCACGCCAACTGTTCGGTTCAGTCCTTCGGCGAAGTGGTGGATGCCTGGCCCATCGGGCTCGGCCACCCCTGCGTCGGCTGCACCGAGCAGAACGTGCTCTGGCAGCTCGCGATTCACGACACCGTCGATATCGAGCGCCCCACGAACCCTGACACCTATCCACCCATCGGTGCCCCGCAAGGCAAAGTCGGCGCTGTGGCCACCGGCGTCGCAGGCCTGGCAATCGGCGGGCTGGTTGGAGCGGGCTACGTCGCTTCGAAGAAGTTCGGTGAATCCGAACTCGAAGAAGAGGAGAGCTGATCATGTCTGTCGATCGACGCTCGTTTCTCAAAGGGGTCGCCGCAGCGGGAGCTGCCGGCGTTGCGAGTGCCGCCCCCGTCAAGGCGGCTCGTCCGCGCAAGACCGCGCCGGCCGACGCCAGGGGGATGCTCTACGACACGACGCTCTGCATCGGCTGCAAAGCCTGTGTGCGGGCCTGTAAAGAGGCCAACGACCTGCCGGCGGACACCCGCCTCGAAGGCATGGATGCCCTCTACGATGCCCCCACCGATCTCAACGAGTACACCAAGAACATCATCAAGCTCTACCAGGAAGGCGATCGGCGCTCCTACGTCAAGCGGCAGTGCATGCAATGCATCGATCCCGCCTGTGTCGGCGCTTGCATGATCGGCTCCTTCAAGAAGCGCGAATTCGGCATCATCACCTGGGACAAGGAACGCTGCATCGGCTGTCGGTACTGCCAGATGGCCTGCCCTTTCGGTATCCCGAAGTTCGAGTGGTCTTCGACCAACCCCTACATCATCAAGTGCGAGTACTGCAAACAGCGCCAGGGTGACAAACAGTGGGAGCCCGCCTGCTGCGAGGTCTGCCCGCGCGAAGCGGTCATCGCCGGCACCCACGAGGAGCTGCTCCAGGAAGCCAGGAGACGCCTGGAGGAGAACCCCGACAAGTACTACCCCAAGATCTACGGCGAGAAGGACCTCGGCGGAACACAGGTTCTCTATCTGTCGCATGTCCCCTTCGAGAAGCTCGGCTTCGAGTTCGATGACGAGGAGCCGGTGCCCGAGCTGCAACAGACCATCCAGCACGGCATCTACCAGGGTTTCGTGGCTCCCGCCGCGCTCTACGCCCTGATGGGGGCCGTCATCTGGCGCAACAAACGACAGAATGCCAAGGAAGGGAAGGAGGAACAGGCATGAGTGCCAAGGCGACACCGGTCGGCGGGCCCATCATGACCAAGCCGTTCAAGGTCCTGTTGTTCTTCTCGGTCCTCGGCGGCATCCTGATCGCCTGGAGATTCGCCGTCGGTCTCGGCGCCTCCACGGGTATGAACGATGGCTATCCCTGGGGAATCTGGATCGCCTACGACGTCGTCACCGGCACGGCCCTGGGCTGCGGTGGCTACGCCGTCGCGATCCTGCTCTACATCTTCAACAAGGGGAAGTATCACCCCCTGATTCGATCCGCCATCCTCACCAGTGCCCTCGGCTACACCATGGCCGCGGTCTCGATCTGCCTGGATGTCGGTCGCCCCTGGCTCATCTGGAGGATCCCTTTGGGAGGCTTCCCCGACATGGGGAGCTACAACTGGAACTCGGCTCTGCTCGAGGTGGCTCTCTGTGTCATGGCCTATCTCGTGGTGCTTTGGATCGAGCTGTCACCGGCGTTCTTCGAGAAATGGATGGAGAGTGGCAACGACGGCTCTCGCCAATTTCTCCAAGAAGGGCGCCGCCTTCATGGAGAAGGCGCTCATCTGGATCGTCGCTCTCGGCCTCCTGCTGCCCACCATGCACCAGTCGTCGCTCGGCAGCTTGATGCTGCTGGCCGGTCCACGACTGCACCGACTCTGGCATACACCCTTCCTGCCGCTTGCTCTTCCTCATCTCCTGCATCACCATGGGCTACGCGGCGGTGGTCATCGAGGCCAGTCTGTCGGCGCGTTTCTTCAACCGACCCAGACACACCAAGATGCTGACCTCGCTGTTCGGTGCGGCCACGATCACGGTCTGGCTGTTCCTGGGAATCCGCCTGATCGATCTCGTCTACCGAGGCCGTCTGGGCCTCATGTTCAAGTTCGACCTCTACAGCATCATGTTCTGGTTGGAGATCGTTCTCCTGGTGGTGCCGGTACTGATCTACCTGGACAAGAAGAAACGTGGCGACCCGGTGCACCAGTTCCGGGCCGCCATGTGGCTGATCCTTTCCGGCGCACTGTACCGATTCAACACCTACCTGATCGGTTTCATGCCCGGCGAGAACTTCAGCTACTTCCCATCGGTGCCCGAGATGTTCATCACCATCGGCATCGTGGCTACCGAAATCCTGATCTTCGTATTCCTGGTCAAGCGCTTCCCGATCTTGGCCGGCATTCCTGCCACCGCGCAGGCCCAATAGGAGGACATCGCGATGAGCAGACGTATCACGGTCGACCCGATCACCCGCATCGAAGGGCACCTGCGTGTCGACGTGGAGGTCGATGGCGGCAAGGTCACCAAATCCTGGTCCTCGGGCCAGATGTGGCGCGGTATCGAGATTATTCTCCAGGATCGGGATCCTCGCGATGCCTGGCTCTTCACCCAGCGCATCTGCGGTGTCTGCACCACGGTGCACGGCATCACTTCCGTGCGTGCGGTAGAGAACGCCCTCGATCTCGAGATCCCGATCAACGCCCAGTACATCCGCAACCTGATCCTGGCGGCCCACGGCCTCCACGACCACATCGTCCACTTCTACCACCTGTCGGCTCTGGATTGGGTCGACGTGGTGTCGGCCCTGTCCGCGGATCCGGCCAAGGCCAGCGCTCTGGCCGAAACGCTCTCCGAGTGGCCAGGCAACAGCCCGAGACAGTTGGCAGCGGTAAAAGCCAGGCTTCAGGCTCTGGTGGACAGTGGGCAGCTCGGCATCTTCGCCAACGGCTACTGGGGCCATCCGGCCATGAAGCTGCCGCCCGAGGTCAACCTGCTAGCTGCCAGCCACTACCTGCAGGCCCTGGAGTACCAGCGCAAAGCCAACCAGGTGGTCTCCATCCTCGGCGCCAAGACGCCCAACATCCAGAATCTGGCCGTCGGCGGCGTGGCCAACGCCATCAACATGGACAACGAAGCCACGCTCAACATGAAGAAGCTCTACCAGATCAAGAGCCTGCTGGACGAGGTGCAGACCTTTGTCAAACAGGTCTACCTGCCGGACGTCATCGCCGTCGGCTCCATGTATGCCGAGTGGCTGGGCTACGGTGCGGGGATCAAGGACTACCTGGCTGCTCCGGATATGCCCCTGGATACCGCCGGTACCCAGTTCGACATGCCCGGGGGCACCCTCTTCAACGGCGACCTGGGATCCTACAAGCCCATCTCCAAGTTTGGCGATGAGTACCTGCGAGACAACGTCGAGGAATCCATCGCCCACTCCTGGTACGACGGCGACTGGCAGAAGCATCCGTGGGAAGAGGAGACCGTGCCCAAGTACACCGACTGGGACGACAACGGTGACTACTCCTGGGTCAAGGCGCCTCGTTTCGATGGCAAGCCCATGCAGGTCGGGCCACTGGCTCAGGTCCTCATGGGTCTAGCCTCGGGCGATGAGCGATTTGTCAAGTACGGCACCTATGTGCTCGAACAGGCCGGCGAACTCGCCGGGGCCAAGTTGACTCCGGCGGTGCTCCACTCCACCATCGGTCGTCATGCAGCCCGATGTATTCGCGCGGTGGTTCTTTCGGATCTGGCCCTCGAACATTGGGGCCTGTTGGCCAACAACATCGCCAGCGGCGATACCGATATCTTCAACGCTCCGGTCTTTCCCAAGGGTGAACAACGGGGTTTCGGCTTTCACGAGGCACCGCGCGGTTTCCTGTCCCACTGGATCGTGATTCAGGACGGCAGGATCGCCAACTATCAGGCGGTGGTGCCCTCGACCTGGAATGCGGGCCCACGGGATGCCAAAGGGCAGATCGGACCCTACGAGGCTTCGCTGATGGGCAACCCGGTAGCCAACCCGGACGCTCCACTCGAGGTCATCCGTACCATTCACTCCTTCGATCCGTGTCTGGCCTGCGCCATTCACACCCATGACGCGGAAGGCAATGAAATCGTCAAGGTGAAGGCGCTCTAGAGGCCTTCACAGTCAAACCTCCTTGCCGGGACATCCATGATTGGGTGTCCCGGTTTCTTGTTTGGGCTGCGAACCACCCCGACAGGCGGGGTCGTCCACTACCCCAATAGATATTCCTGTTGACGCACCGCGGCAGGATACTGGCGGAGGGTCGCACTGGCCCCGTCGCGATCTCCACCCGCTGAGAGCCCTATCGGAGGTCCGCATGAAGTCTCGCATCGGCGCGCAACTCATTCTGGCCGTCGCTTTTATCTCTGTCGCGGTCTTCGCCCTGCTCTCGTTCATCCTGATCACCGCTCAGCGGCGGTCTCTCATCTCGCAGATGAAGCGGCACTCGACGCAGTGCATCGAGACCATCCGCAGCAGCACGCGCTACGCGATGATGCACAACCAACGCGAAGAGCTCTCGGAGATCGTCAACGCGATCGGCCGACAGCCCGCGATCAACAAAGTCCGCATCCTCAACAAGGATGGCGAGATCGTCTACTCACCCGACAACGTCGAGCGTGGTCACCGGGTCAACATGGAAGCCGAGGCGTGCTTCGGCTGCCATGGCACCGTTACCCCTCGCGAGCGCCTGGCCGAGGAAGACTGGTCTCGCTTCTTCTCCGATGAGAACGGCAATCCGTATCTCGGCATCATCAGTCCCATCCACAACGAGCCCAGCTGTGCGGAGGCCGACTGTCACGCCCACCCGGCAACCCAGACCGTTCTGGGAGTGCTCGACGTCACCGTCTCCCTCGAAGGGGTTCAAGAGGAGATGGCGGCGAGTCGCAACAAGGCCATCCTTTTGACCGCCCTGACGATCTTCAGCACCAGCCTTGTCGGTTCGCTGTTGTTCCACAACCGGGTAGGACGTCCCGTCACCGAGCTGGCGCTGGCCACGCGGAGAGTCGCAGACGGCGATCTCACCACCGCTCTGGAGGCAAACCGCCACGACGAACTGGGCGACCTCCAACGATCCTTCAACGACATGACGAGCCGGCTGGCCGAGACCCAGAGCCAGCTCTACCAGTCGAACAAGATGGCCTCCGTCGGCCGACTCGCCGCCGGTATCGCCCACGAAATCAACAACCCACTCACCGGTGTCTTGACTTTCAGCAGTCTACTCTTGAGACAGGCACCGCCGGACTCGGAGTTGCAGGAGGGCCTCGAGACCATCGTCAGCGAGACCAAGAGGTGCCGGGACATCGTCAAGGAGCTTCTGGACTTCTCTCGACAGGTCCCGCCCCACAAAACGGACCTGGATCTCAACCAGGTGGTGGAGACAGCCCTGGATATCGTGGATCACCAATTCACGGTCAACAACATCAAGGTCACCAGGGGCCTGGCGGAGACGCTACCCAAGGTTCGAGCCGACGCCAACAAGATGGGTCAGGTGCTGCTGAATCTTCTGGTCAACGCTGCCGATGCCGTGGAGCCGGGAGCCGGAGAGATCTTTGTGGGCACCGACGTCAAAGAGATCTCGGGCCGACCCTTCGTCGAGATCAAGGTCGCGGACAACGGACAGGGAATCCCCGAGAGCGAACAGTCGCAAATCTTCGAGCCTTTCTTCACGACCAAGGAGACCGGCACCGGGCTGGGGCTGGCGGTCGTCTGGGGAATCGTCAGCGAGCACGGCGGCACCATCTCGGTCAGCAGCAAACCAGCGAGGGGGACGACCTTTTCCGTCCGGATTCCCACGGCTGCGAGCCTCGAGGATCTCAAGGAGGACGGCCCGGATGGTTGAATCCCCCGCAGTCCTGATCGTCGAGGATGAGCCTGTGGTTCTCAAAGTCGCTGGCATGGCACTGTCGACCCAGGGCATCAGCTTCGCGAAGGCCACAGACGTAGCCAACGCGCTCGCCCTTCTCGAAACCACTGCGTTCAAGGTCGTGCTCAGCGATCTGAAGCTGCCCGGAGCTTCCGGTTTCGACATTCTGAAGCGGGCCAAGGAGACTTCTCCACCTCCCCAGGTCATCATCATCTCGGGATACGCCACCATCGAGAATACCCTGCGGTCGTTCGAGCTCGGAGCTTTTGATTTTGTTCCCAAGCCTTTCGATGTCGAGGAGCTGACCAGCGTCACCGAGCGCGCCTTGCGGTTCGCCCATCAACCAACCCCGACCCAAGCTTCGGTCCCAGGAGAACGAGTCTGCCTGGGTCATCACTCCTGGGCACACCTGGATGCCGATGGCTCGGCAACTCTGGGTGTCGGCGAGACCGTTGCCGGCGTCATGGGAGAGCTCGATGCCATGGAGTGCCTTCAGCCGGGCCATCACGCGGTCCAGGGACAGTATTTCTGCCAGTTGACCGCGGCCGATGGACTTACCCACCGCATCTGGGCACCCTTGAGTGGGCGCGTCATCTCGCAGAACCCCGTCATCGCTGAAAATCTCGACCTGATCCAACGCGCGCCCTATACGGAGGGATGGATCGCGCGTGTCATTCCGAGCAGTCTGGAAAAGGAGCTGCCAAACCTACGCCAGCGCCATCCATCGGCATCCAGCTGAAAGCGCTGGTGATACGACTTGTGGAGGAAATGTCATGGTCGTTCTCCTCGTAGTTCTCACGATCGTTGTCTTCGTACTCGTGGACTTCGCACTGCGCACGGCCCTGCGCAGAAGAGAGGAGGCAAAACTTCGGAATGAACGCACCGAAGCCCTCGACATCGGTCTCAATCTCGACTTCTCAGAGGAAGCCCACAGTCTGAAGCGGGTCGAGGTCGAGGAGCCCAAAGCACGAATTCTCGCCGTGGACGACGAGCCGGTCGTGCTCGACAGTTTTCGCAAGATCCTCGTCCTGGAGGGCTACTCCATCGACACGGTGGAAACAGCTCAGGAGGCTCTCGGCCTGGTGCGCAAGAACACCTACGACTTCGTCTTCACCGACATGAAGATGCCGGGCATGGACGGTGTCGATCTGACCAAGGCCGTCAAACACCTGCGGCCCGACATCGACGTGGTGATGATCACCGGCTATGCCACCGTCGAGTCGGCGGTGGAGACCATGCGGTTCGGAGCCATGGACTATGTGCAGAAACCGTTCACGGCCGATGAGCTCGCCGATTTCACCAAGAAGTGCCTGATCCGCAGACAAGACCGCCTCGAACAGCAGGTGCCACCCAAGGTCCGGATGATCACGGCCGCGGGTGGGGAGTCCACCTCTCCCCATGTCGTCAACGTGCCCGGCGGTCTATTCGTTTCCCCCGAGCACACGTGGGTCGGAGTCGGGGTCACCGGCGAGGCTCGAATCGGTCTCGACGACCTGGCGCTCAAGACCCTGGGAGTCCTCGAGGAGATCGAGTTTCCCAGCAAGAGCTCGCTGGTCGCCAAAGGAGATCCCCTCTTTGTCGTTCGCAAGGGCGACCAACGGCTCACCTTTCCCTCTCCTCTGAGCGGCAGGATCTCCAAGGTCAATCACGATCTGACCTACCAGCTGGAGGTACTGCCGAACCGGCCCACCAACCTGGGTTGGATCTGCGCCATCGAACCGCAGAACCTCTCCCCGGAGTTGGCTGAGATGCGCATCGGCGCCGATGCCATCGATTGGTACGAGAAACAGGTCTTGGAGCTCTGGACCCAGCTGGAGACCGCGACTGCCGAAGTCAGCGAGGACGAGCGGTGGAAAGCAGCCTGGCGGGCCTTTGGGCTGGCTTACCTCCAACCTGAAACCCAAGGCGTCTCTGTCTAGCCCGGAGAAGTCATGAATAGGTCCGGAGCACTAGCCGTCCTGGCTCTGCCTTGGTGCCTCTTCGCCCAGTCGGCGGTGGCTGTCGATCGCTGTTCGCAGACAGCCCCCATCGAGGTCACCTTCGATTCCGAGATGGGTGATGTGATCTTTCCCCATGAGCTCCATGCCGATATGGAGATTCCGTGCGAGGACTGCCATCACGAGACTCTCGCCAGCAGTCTGTCGATGCCACATCCCGAGTACTTCGAGGATTTCTGGATCCGCTGTGAAACCTGCCATCACGTGGCAGCAGAACCGGGTTGTCCTCAGAGCTGCTCGACGTGTCATCACGGCTCGCCGGCATCGATTGCCGACGAGACTCTGAGCTCGAAAGTCGTCATCCACCAATCTTGCTGGGAATGCCACCCCATCAGCACCGGTAGCGAGGCCAGTCGAGGTTGCGATCTCTGTCACCAACGGGATGCGAGGAGTGAATCGGAATGAACCGACGTGAATTCTTGATCACCGTGGGCGCTGCCGGAACGGCCTTCGCGGGCAGGCCGGCGGACGCCACGAGCGCGCCATCGACGGAGGAGTTCGTCGGTGTTCTCGTCGACACCACGCGCTGCATCGGCTGTCGAGCCTGTGAGCAGGCTTGTAGCCGGGAACACGGTTTCGCGGTACCGGATGTCATCAACGACAGTGCCCTGGAGAACGAACGTCCGACTTCGGAGTCTCAATGGACCGTCGTCAACCGCTTTGAGACTTCGCAGGGAGAGGTCTTTGTGAAGCGCCAGTGTCTGCACTGCTGGCAGCCGGCCTGCGCTGCAGCTTGCCTGACCAACGCCATGGAAAAGACCAAGAACGGACCCGTGATCTGGCACCCCGATCGATGCATGGGCTGTCGCTTCTGCATGATCTCTTGCCCGTTCAATATCCCGAAGTTCGAGTACGACAGTTGGAATCCGAAGATTCAGAAGTGCAACCTGTGTTTTGAACGGCTCCAGCAAGGACAGAAACCTGCCTGCGTCGGTGCCTGCCCCACTGACGCGCTGGTCTTCGGCACCAAGAGAGACCTGATGGAAATCGCCCGTGTGAGGATCTACAACCATCCGGACCGATACGTTCATCAGATCTACGGTGAGTACGAAGTCGGGGGCACGGGCTGGCTCTACCTCTCTGCCGTGCCCTTCGAGGAGATCGGCTTTCGCACAGATCTCGGCACGACACCCTATCCGGAGCTCACCCGCGACTTTCTTTACGGGGTGCCATTGGTGCTTTTCGGTTTTCCCGCTCTTCTTCTGGGTCTTCATCTGATGGCCGGAGACGACAATGACGAATGAAACCACCGCGAACACCGAGCTCTCGCGGTTATTCCGATTCTTGCTGACTGAGCTGAAACCGAAGGGCAAGCTGCTGACACCCTTCAACATCATCTCCGTCCCCATCATCCTCCTGGGGCTGGGGATTCTGGTCGTCCGTTTCACCAAGGGCCTGGGTGCCGTGACAGACCTCTCACAGACCTACCCCTGGGGTTTTTGGATTGGGTTCGACGTGGTCACAGGCGTAGCCCTGGCCGGAGGCGCCTACACCATCACCTTCGCGGTGTACGTGATGCGGTTGGAGAAATTCCACCCGATCGTCCGACCGGCCGTACTGAGCGGCTTGTTGGCCTATGTGTTCTACGCTGGGGCCCTGGTGCTCGATCTGGGCCGGCCCTGGCACATCATCAACCCCATCATCGGCAACAAGTTCGGCTACAACTCCGTGCTGTTTCTGGTTTCCTGGCACTTCATGCTCTACATGATGGCGGAGTTCCTGGAGTTCTCCCCCGTGGTGGCCGAATGGCTGGGATTGAAACGAGCCCGGAGGATTCTGAGCGCCATGACCCTGGGTGCGGTGATCTTTGGAGTCACGTTGTCGACTCTCCACCAGTCAGGCCTCGGCGCCCTCTACCTGATGGCCAAGCCGAAGATTCATCCCCTGTGGTACTCGGAGTTCATTCCCATCCTCTTCCTGGTCTCCAGCATCTTCGCCGGCCTGTCGATGCTGATATTCGAGGGCTCGATCAGCCATCGCGTCTTCAGCAACCAGATCGATCCCGAGAAACATGCGTCCTTCGATGAGATCATGTTCGCCCTGGCCAAGGGCGCCGCCATCTCGATGTTCGTCTACTACTTCTTCAAGGCGCTGATCTTTGTCCACGATCGGCAGTGGACGCTGCTGAAGGGGTTCTGGGGATGGTGGTTCGTGCTCGAGGTCATCGGGCTCGTCCTGATCCCTTGTTTCCTCTTCGCGTACGGCGTTCGCCATCGCCGTTTGGGGGTCATCAAATTCGCCGCCGTCTGCGCGATCCTGGGCGTCATCCTCAACCGGCTGAACATCTCGGTGATCGCCTTCAACTGGAATGAGCCGGTCACGTACTTCCCCACCTGGATGGAGTTCGTCGTGACCCTGATGGTGATCTTCACGGAGGTCTGGGTCTTTCGATGGATCGTCCTCCGGATGCCGGTTCTGAGAGAGGCCCACGAGGTGCCGGCCCTGGCTCCGGCCAGCCGTTGATTGGGGAGAAGAAATGGAAACCTATACCTACGTCAACATCTTCGAGACCAAGGGTCTCGAGTATCTCTTGCTGATCAGTTTTCTGGTGCTTTTCGTGTTTCTGGTCCGATACCTCAAGGGCCCGTCTCGGAAGGAGTGAGGGTCACCGCCTTACTGACTTTTCCAGGGAAGTGAATCCATTGGTGTGCGATCCGGCGACGCGGTATCATGAAAATTCGTTGCAGTTGAGATCCGACTCCCAGCGATCTGCGCAAGCATGCCGGAGACCTTCAAAATCGCGGTTCTGGGGCCCGTTCCCCGCGATCGCATCACCACCCACCAAGGCATCGTCGTCGACAAGTACGGCTGCGGATTGAACACCGTGGCAGCGCTGTCGGCCCTGATGGGTGGAGGGGGCGACATCACGCTGGTCACCCACGTGCGGCAGGTCGATCACGGACGCATCCTCGAAATCCTGTCTCGTTTCCCCGATGCAGAGACCAGCCATGTGAAGTCCGATAGGGATATGGGCGACGTCATCACCCTGAAGTACCTGGACGAGGAGCAACGCCAGGAATGGCAAACCGGTTTCATGGACCCCATCGTGCCGGAAGACGTGAAAGATCTGCTGGACGCTCAGGCCTTTATCTGTGTCCCGGTGACGGATTTCGAAATCGCTCTCGAAACGCTCCAGTACATCAAGGCTCACGGCCGAGGCAAGGTCATCTTCTCGGCCCACGGCCAGACGCAGACCTGCACCCGCCAGGGCGAACGGCACCCGAAGTTCTGGATCGACCGGGATCTGTGGCTGCCCTACATCGACATTCTTCAGATGAACCTGCAGGAAGCTCGATGTTGCTGGTATGGGAAGGAATACACCCCGCAGCAGCTTCAGGCGATGGACTTCGACAACGAGCTGCCGCTCGACGAAATGCCCAAGCTCGCGCGCCACTGCCTCGACCGGGGTGTCCAGGCCGTCTACTTGACGCTGAGTGAAGCCGGATGCGCCTTCTATGTCAAGGACGAGTCGGGAAAGGTGCGGGAGAACTTCGTCAAACGCGTGCAAGTAGAGCACGTGGTCGACACTACGGGCTGCGTCGAGGCCTTCGCCGGTGGGTTGGCCTTCGGGTACCTCAAAACCGAGGACTTCCTCCACGCCGCTCGATACGCCAACGCCATGGGCGCGCAGCGCTGCACCGGAACCGAAATCGCCATCTTCAAGAGTCTGGACGAGACCGACCGCCAGATCGCCGAGAGCTATCCTTCGTAGGGGTCAGCTCCCGGTGATCCCTACAAAAACCACAGACCTGCTCACCGGCCTCTTAGCCGGACTGATCGTCGGGATCGTCGTGGTAATCGTCGCCATTTCCTTTGCGGTCCTGATCTTCACCGGCGACCTGGCGAGATTCGCGCCCAACGGCATCGGTCTGGCTCTCTACACCGCCGCGGTGATGGCGGGGCTGATCGCTCTGACGAGCTCCTTCCATGGGATGGTGGCCACTCCGCAGGACGTGCCGGCGGCGATCACCGCGCTGATCGCCACCGCAGTGGCAGCCTCTCTGCCAGCCACCTCCGGAGATTCCGAGATCCTGGCTACGGTGGTCGCAGCGATCGCGCTGACGACGCTAGCCACCGGCCTGTTCTTTCTGGCGCTGGGGTCGTTCAGATTGGGAGGTCTGAGCCGATTCATCCCGTATCCGGTGATTGGCGGCTTTCTGGCCGGCACCGGATGGCTGCTGCTCAAGGGCTCGGTCGGGGTGTTGGCGGGAGTACCCCTGAGCCTGCGGAATCTTCCCGCCCTCTTCGAGCCCGAGGTCGTCATCCGCTGGCTGCCAGGGCTCGTCTTCGGCGTCGCGCTGCTGCTGGTCCTGCGCCGCACCAGCCACTACCTGGCCTTGCCCGCCATGCTGGTGGGGGCCATCGTGCTCTTCTTTGTGCTGCTGCTGGCGACCGGCACCTCGATTGCCGAGGCAACGGCGCGAGGATGGCTCCTGGGACCCTTTCCGGGCGGCGACATCTGGCGGCCTCTCGGCCCCGCCGCCCTGAGCGAGGTGAACTGGCAAGTGATCTTCGCCGAAGCGCCCAGCATGCTGGCGGTGATGCTGGCGGGCATGGTCGCCCTGCTGCTCAACGCCACCGGCCTCGAGCTGGTGGTGCAGCGGGACATCGATCTCGATCGTGAGCTGCGCGCCGCCGGCGCCGCCAACGTGGTCGCTGGACTGGGCGGCGGCATGGTCGGCTTTCAGACCCTGGCGCTGTCGGCCCTCGGCCATCGGATCGCGCCCAACAATCGCGTGGTGGGGCTGGTCTCCGGCGGGCTGTGTGTCGCCTGTCTGGTCTTCGGCTCGACGATCCTCACCCTGTTCCCCAAGCCGGTCCTCGGCGGCCTGCTGCTCTTTCTGGGGCTCGCGTTTCTGGTCGAGTGGGTCTACGACGCGTGGTTCAGGCTGCCCAGGATCGACTACTTCGTGGCCATCGTCATCTTGCTCGCGATCGCTGCCGCGGGCTTCCTCGAGAGCGTCGGACTGGGCATTGCCATCGCCGTGATCCTCTTCGTCGTCAACTACAGCCGGATCGATGTCGTCAAGCACTCGCTCTCGGGCGCCAACTACAAGAGCAATGTGCAGCGGCCTCCCAAGCACAGTCGGGCGCTTCGGGTCCACGGCCACGAGCTCTTCATTCTGCAGCTGCAGGGGTTCGTCTTCTTCGGCACCGCCAACCAGCTGGTCGAGAGGCTGAAGAACAGAATTGGCGAAGGGGGTTTGCCGGCGGTCCGGTTCTTGTTGCTCGACTTCCGGCTGGTGAGCGGGATCGACTCCTCGGCGGTGCTGGGCTTTGTCAAGATGCGGCAGCTCGCCGAAAACCAGCACGTCGGCCTGGTTTTCGCCCACACCCCGCCCGAGATCAGGAGCCAGCTCGAGAACAACGGCATCCGCGAAGGGGCTGACGGCATCGTCAGGTGGTTCGCGGAGCTGGACCGAGCCGTCGAGTGGTGCGAAGACCAGATCCTTCTCGCCCGAGACATCACCCCGGAGGAGCCCCACATGCCGCTCGCCGAGAGGCTCGCCCGAATCTTTGCATCGGACGAGGCCTCCGAGCTGATGAAGTACCTGGAGAAGGCGGAGGTCCCGGCCGGCCACCTCCTGATGCGCCAAGACGATCCGCCCGACGACCTCTATCTCATCGAGTCGGGCAGGGTCACTGTCCAGATGGAGCTCGCGAACGGCCAGGTGGTGCGGCTGTTGACTCTGGGGGCGGGCACGGCGGTCGGACAGGAAGAGCTCTACCTCGGCGGCTCGCGCGCCGCCTCGGTGATCACGGAGGCCCCGAGCACCGTCTACCGGCTGTCGGCCGGCGCCCTCCACCGCATGGAGACCGACGAGCCGCGGCTGGCGATCGCCCTTCACCACTTCATGGCCAGGATCCTCACCGAAAGGCTCGTCGCTACGCACCATACCCTGCAGAGTCTGATGCAGTAGTGGCACGGTCCGGAGTCTCACCTCCAGCTCTCGAATCGCTCAGCGCGGGCGAGCTCTACGACTCCTCACCCGTCGTGGCGACAGCGGCCCACGATCCGGCAGCGGCACTGGGCTCCACCGTCGCCTCGACCGGGACGTCACACTCGCGCTCGACCGGTTTGAGCCCGCCCCCAAACCACTGGTAGAGGATCGGCAGTACGAAGAGGGTGAGAAGGGTCGAAGTCACCACACCGGACACGACCACCACAGCCAGAGGTCTCTGCACCTCAGAGCCGACCCCGGTAGCCCAGACCAGGGGAATCAACCCCAGGGCTGTCGTGGCCGCGGTCATCAGGACCGGCCGCAAACGCAGCTCGGCACCTTCGAGAATCGCCTCCCGTCGGGGCGAGCCCGCTGTCTCGAGATTGCGGAAGAACTCGATCATGACCAGGCCATTGAGAATGGCGATACCAAAGAGGGCGATGAAGCCCACCGAGGCTGACACCGACAGATAGAGCCCCGAGAGCTTGAGTGCGAAGACCCCTCCGACCAGCGCAAAGGGGATGTTGGCCAAGATCAGAACCACCGGCCGCACCGACCCGAAGTTGATGAACAGGAGGATGAAGATCAGCACGAGGGCCAGGGGCACCATCACACGCAGTCGCGCCATGGCGCGCTGTTGCTGCTCGAACTGACCGCCCCACGTGGTGAAGTAACCGGTGGGCAGATCCAGCTCGGCATCCAGCCTGGCCTGCGCCTCACTCACAAACCCGCCAATATCGCGATCCACCACGTTGAGCTCCACCACCACGCGGCGCTTGCCGCCTTCTCTGGAGATCTGCGCCGGACCGGTGGAGAGATCGATCGTGGTCACCTCGCTCAGCAGCACCCTCTCTCCCGTCGGTGTGGACAGCGGCAGGTTTCTCAGATTCTCGACTTTGGAGGTGTAGGCCTGCGGCAGTCTCAGCGTGACGTCGGTTCGGCGGTCGCCCTCGGGAACGGTGGTGACAACCTGCCCCCCCATGGCAGTTTCGATGAGACTGCGGACCTGCGCCACGCTGATACCCATTCGCGACAGGCGCCGGCGGTGCATCCGGATCTCCAGATACCCCAGGCCTTCTATGGCCTCGACTTTGATGTCGACAGCCCCTTCGACGGACCCCAGAATGGTAGCGACCTGACGCCCCAATGAGGCCAGCTCGTCCAGATCTTCACCAAAGACCTTGACCGCGATCTGCGACTTGACGCCCGAGATCAGCTCGTCGACCCGCATCTGAATCGGCTGCGTATAGCCGAACTCGACGCCCGGTACCGTCGCCATCTTCTCGCGCAGCGCCGCGACCAAGCCCTCTTTGGTGTCGGCGGTCACCCACTCGGACCGCGGTGCCAGGATGACATAGGTATCGCTTTCGCCAACCCCCATGGGATCGGACGAGATATCGGATCGACCCGTGCGGCTGACGACGTGCCGTACCTCGGGTAACTCGAGGATGGCGGATTCGATGCGCTGGACTCCATCCAATGACTGGGTGAGAGACACCGAGGGCAATTGGAATGGCTGAACCACGATCGATCCCTCATCCATCGATGGGAGAAACTCGGTCCCCAGCGTTGGAGCCAGGAGAGCCGCCGCGACGAGCAGAACGAGGGCCACCGCGACCACGACTCGGGGATGATCCAGCACCCAGGTGAGCTGCGGACGGTAGATCCGCCGGACGATGTCGGCTGGATGAGCGAATCGCGAGCTCTTGGCTCGTGTGCCGGTCTTGAGCGTCAACGAGGCCAGCACCGGAATCAGGGTCACGGTGAGGATCAACGCGGCTCCCAGCGCGATCGAGATCGTGTAGGCCAGGGGCGCGAACATCCGACCCTCGATCCCCTGCAGAGAGGCGATCGGCAGAAAGACGACAATGATGACGGCGACCCCGAAGACGATCGGTCGCAAGACCTCTCCCGCTGCGCGGCGCACGATGCTGCAGCGGCTTTCCTCAGGGCCCCGTGGTGAGCTCAGCAGGCGCACCGTGTTCTCCACGAGGACGATGGCTCCGTCGCCCAACATGCCGATGGCAATGGCGAGGCCTGAAAGCGTCATCAGGTTCGACGACATGCCGACAACCCGCATCACCAGAAAAGTCGCCAGCGCCGCCATGGGAAGCTGGAGAGCGACCAACAAAGCCGATCTCAGGCTACCCATGAAGAAGAGGAGAACGAGCAGCACAAGCAAGGCGCCCTGCAACAGCGCCCTCTGGACCGTTCCCAGAGCCGTGCCGACCAATTCACTGCGATCGTAGAAAGGAACGATCTCGACATCATCGGGAAGGCTCTGCTTGGCCAGCTCGAGCTTCTCCTTGACCCCGGCGACCACCTCTCTTCCCGAGGCCCCGCGCAACATCAAGACGATGCCGGCCACCGTTTCGCCTTCGCCGTTGCGGGTGATGGCTCCTTGACGGATCTCGGCACCGATCTCGACATTGGCGACATCCCGCAGCCGGATGGGAACTCGATTGCGATAGGCGACCACGGTCTCCCGCAGATCCTCGATGTCTCGCACCCAGCCATCGCCCCGCACCACGAACTGCTCGCCCGCGCGCTCCACATAGGCGCCGCCGGCAACTCCATTGTTGGCCGCCACCGCCTCCGCCAGTTCGTCCACTGCCAGCCCGTAACGACGCAAGGCCGCCGGCTCGGCGATGATTTGGAACTGCCGGACTTCTCCACCGAACGAATCCACACCGGCGGTCCCGGGCACGGTCTGCAGGATCGGTCGCAACACCCAGTCCTGGAGCGTTCGTAGCTCCATGAGGCTGCGGTCAGGGCTCTCCAGCGTGTACTGGAACACCTCACCCAAACCCGTCGAGATCGGGCCGAGGCTGGATTCGACACCGTCGGGCAGCTCATCCCTGGCACCCAGCATCCGTTCGAGAACCAGCTGGCGGGCGAAGTAGATGTCGGTGCCATCCTCGAAGACCACCGTCACCATCGAGAGTCCGAACTTGGACAGAGAGCGAACCTCGGTGGAATGGGGAATGCCCGCACACGCTCGCTCGATCGGGTAGGTCACGAGCTGTTCGATCTCCAGCGGCGACAGTGTCGACGCCTGGGAGATGATCGTCACCTGGACATTGGTGACATCGGGAAACGCATCGATGGGGAGACCACGAAAGGCGCCCGCACCGGCGACCACCAGAAGTCCCGCTAGCAGCAACACCACCAGACGGTTGGCCAGAGACAGCTCGAGGAGTCGGTTCATCTATCCCTCCTCAGCCCGCAGCAGCGCCGACTTGAGCAAGAACACACCCTGGACCGCCACTTCTTCTCCCAGCGCCAGACCCTCTTGAATCTCGTAGCGAGTACCGTTGAATCTCCCCACTTCCACCGGTCGCGCTTCGAACGTTTCGGCATCGAGACGGACAAAGACATAGTCGGATGCTCCCATGCGGATCACGGCGCTCTCCGGAACGGATGGAGCCTGCGACGCGGCACCCCGGATCAGATTGCCCTCGACAAAGACACCGGGGAGAAGGTTCTCGCTCCCGTGGGTGATCTCCGCACGCACCATGACGGTACGGGTCGTGGCATCGACCTGTGGGACTCGCGTGACGACCTTGGCCAAGCCCCAGGCCTCGGGTCTGCCCACCGGTACGAACTCGACCAGATCGCCCCGTCCGACTCCGGTGGCCTCATCCGGCGGTAGCTGCAACTCGAGCTCGAGACTCTCGGGATCGCCCAGAACAATCAGGGGGTCGTAGGCCTGGACCCAGGCGTACTGCTGCACTTCCACCGCCAGGATCACGCCCGCCGTCGGTGCGCGCAGGGTGAGGACCGGATGTAGATCGGTCGACTCCAGGAGGCGCTGGAGTTCCGCATCGCTGTATCCCAGATCTCGCAGCTCGGCCTCGCCGCTGCTGACCGCCAAGCGCGCCGCCAGGGCCTCGTGCTGGCGGCTGTCGAGCTCGACCTGGCTGATGCCTTCGACCTCGAGCAGCTGTCGTCCAGCCTCCAGGCGCGTCTCGGCCAACCGCAGGGCTTCGCTGTCGCGCAGAAGCGCTCCCTGCAGCTCATGGAGCATGTGCGAATGCAGCTCCATCAACGGTTGGCCTCGCTTCACCGAGTCGCCGGGAGCCACCAACAGATGCTCCAGGCGTCCCTCCAAGATCGACTTGATGGTGGTCGTGGCGCCAGGCGATCGCACGGCCTGTCCCAGCACCCGGATCTGGTCACCAAAGGTGCGTTCCTGGACGGGGCGCAGAACGATTCCGGCACGGGCCTGGGCGGCGGCGGAAACGTGAACTGTTTCAGCACCGGCGACCACCGGCGCGCTCAGAAGGATCAGAACTGAAACAACGATTCGGATCATGACTCCCCCTCACTGCCCATCTCGGGTAGAGGAAAATAGACATCGGTGCCCGCGATCTCTGCCAGCTCGAGGCGCGCGACCAGCAAGAGATGTCGCGCTTCGATGACTTGTCGAATGACTTCGTCCAACCGCGAGAATCCATCCAGATAGACCAGATAGGAGATCGCCCCGAGCCGAAACTGCTCGCTCAGACTCCGTCCGGTCGCCTCGACCTCCGCCATGGAAGGTCCGAGGGCTTCGAGGGCGGCTTCGGCACCCCGGGCGGTCTCCGTCACGGCCTGGAAGCGTGCCACCGTACGCTGTCGCACGAGATCCTTCTCGGCTGCGGCGGCGTTGGCACTCTGCTCTGAAGCTCGAAGCTGCTGACGGCCCTTCTTGCCAACCGGCAGCGGCACGGCGAGCCGAAATCCGAAGGAGTCGAATCCCTCGATCACATCCAGATCCGGGATTCGTTCCCATTCGACCTCGACCTCCGGTTGGCTCCACGCGGACCCCCGCTGTCGCTTCGCCTGCAGGCGGGCTACTTCCGCACCGGATTCGACAAACTGAAGAAATGGAGCCTGCTCGAGGAGCTGCTCGGCGGACACATTCTCTGGAGTCACCGTGGACTCGATCAGACCCTCCAGATCCTCGGCGACCGGGCTCGCGAAGCCGCTCGGCGCCAGTACCTCGAGCTCCCTCCGGAGTGCCAACGTCAGGGCTTCCGACTGTCGCAAGATCGCCGATTCCCTGGCTTGCTGAAGCTCGACCTGCCGGCGTTCGGACCCGGAAATCTCGCCGAGCTCGAAACGCTTGCGCTGAATCAGCAGGGCCTTGTCCAGGCGTTCGACCCGGATCTCCGCGAGCTGCGTCCTGGCCGTCGCCGCCGCCAGATCCAGCCAGCGCTGGCCTGCCAGCCCCGCGACCTCCAGGGCTGTCGCCCGCCGCCCTTTCTCCAGCCATCGCCCCGAGGCGTCCCGCAGATCATGAATCGTCCCCAAGAGCCAGGGTCTGTTGAAGGGCAGACTCAATCGCAGATAGTTGGCGGCGTTGGGATTGGGTTCGAAGCCGCCGCCGATCCCTTCCGATTGCCAGGTCAGCATCGGATTCCCGGCACCTGTCTCGGCACGCAAGGTGGCTACCTTGGCTCCCAAGTGCGACAGCTGTACAGCCATCTGGGGAGCTTCCGTCACTGCGGCCTGCATGGTGGCTCGAACCTTCTCGGCTGCGCTGTGATCTGGGATTGAGGCAGCGTCAGCCAAGGCGACACCGTTCCAAGCCAACAAGATCATCATCGCCGCCCCCACTCGCCTCCCCGAGAAGACCGACGGAATCATTCCTACTCCGTTCGCAACGTCCATATCCATATTCCCCGACTTTCTTTCGAAGATCCAGAATCCAACGCGGTAGGAAGACCTCCTCTTGTTGAGAGGCACAAAGTGGTTGGAGGTTCCGGCTGCCGCCTCCAAAATCAGGATATCGACTCATCGACCCCGCAACACCACCCCATCGGGCGGGATGCCCACGCTGTCGGCATATACTTCCGTTGATGCAGATCGCGATCGTCGGCTTGGGGAGCATTCTCATGGGAGACGACGGGGTTGGACCCTATTGCCTGGAGATGCTCGCCAAGCCTGTCGCCCAGCGCTTGTCGCCACACGACCCCAGTCTCGAGGATGCTCTGCTGACGGCTGATTTTGTCGGTGAAGGCCCACGGGAGGTGGTTCTTGTCGGGGTCATTCCCACTAAGGTCGAAATGGGCACCGAGCTATCCCCAGAGGTAGAGGCGGCGGTGCCTGCGATCTGCTCCAAGGTTCTGGAGAGTCTTGTCCAGTGGGGGTTCAGCCCCAAGAGAGACAAGGAGGAACCACTGATGTCTGGTGGAGTCGATTCGATGCCTGACCAGGAATTCGAGCTGCCGCCAGACGATCTGCTGGCGGCCATCCTCGAGGGCGTCAGCACGATCTTCTATTCGCTGGGTCGATCGCTGATCTGTCTCAACTCGAGTTTCCAGGTCGTCCACGCCTCGGTGGGATTGAACCGCTTCATCGGTGAGGGCGCCGTCGATGCGGTCATCGGCCGACCCATAGAAGAAGTGCTCGGCGCCGACCTTTTTGGCCCCAGCGGCAGCATGCGGCGGGCTTTGGCCTCGGGAGAGATTCGCGAAGGCTGGGGCGCCACACTGCAGATCGGCGACTTTCAGCCGCGGATGGTTTCCATCACCGGAGCTCCGGTGATCCACCTGAACCCCGAGATCTGCGATCCGCGGGTGGCCTTCGTCGTCGTGGTCCGACCCCCTGAAGACGACCACGACGATTCCACCGCGGCGCCAACCCTCTTTTCAGGGTTGATCGCCCGCTCCACTTCGATGCGTCGCATCTTCAGCCTCATCGAGCACCTGTCCGAGAGCGATGCCACGGTCTTGATCACAGGTGAAAGCGGGACAGGCAAGGAATTGGTTGCTCGAGCGACCCATGTTCACTCGCCACGCAGGAGAGAGCCCTTCATCGCAGTCAACTGCGGAGCTCTACCTGGAGATCTCCTCGAGAGTGAGCTCTTTGGTCATGTTCGGGGTGCTTTTACCGGTGCCATTCGCGATCGTACCGGCCGCTTCGAGCTGGCGGCGGGAGGCACCATCTTCCTCGACGAAGTCGGCGATCTTCCCCTGCCGCTGCAGGTCAAGCTCCTGCGGGTTCTCCAGGAGAGGACCTTCGAGAGGGTCGGTGAAAGCGAGTCCCGGACTTCCGATGCCCGGGTGATCGCCGCCACCAACAAGGATCTTCGGCAGGCCGTGATGGAAGAGCAGTTTCGCGAAGATCTCTACTACCGTCTGCGGGTTGTGCCTTTGTGGATCCCACCTCTCCGGGAGCGCCGCGAAGACATCGAACCTCTGGCCAGGCATCTGCTCTCCCGGGTCAGCCGCAGACATGATCGCTCGGTGCGGCTGGCACCCGATGCGATGCGTGCTCTGCTGCGCTACCCCTGGCCGGGGAATGTTCGCGAGCTGGAGAACGCCTTGGAATACGCAGTCGCCGTCAGCCGGGGGCAAACTCTCCACGCCCAGGATCTGCCCTTGGAGATCCTCGGCACCCAACCGGAGCTACAGGAGAGAGAATCGGACTCCCCAGCTTCCGAGCTCGAGAGGATCCGCAACGCTCTCGACGCCCATCAGTGGCGCCGCGCCGAGGCGGCCCTGGCTCTCGGGATGAGCCGCACGACCCTGTGGCGCAAGATGCGCGAGTACGGACTGTAGCCCCTTTCCTGGTAGGCCGATACTCATCGAGGGCATGACGATGTCCCTGGTCGAGTCGGCCGGGAAAGAAGCGGGGGCCTCAGAAGACACGATGGCGGCGACTCTCGAGTGATGTAGGGGCCAGCGCTTCCGGACCTGCTACACAGGGCGGCGGGCAGAGCGGGTCCGAGGACTCGAGGTTCAGGGAATTCACTCCTCACGAAGAGATCGGCCTGGGCTACTTCTGTCCAGACGGAAGCGACGAAGGCGAATCATGGGGCGCCCCGGATGGTCGTATTCATGCCTTCGCCAAGGGGAACGATCTCGTTGTCGCGCTGACGAAAAAGGGCACCCTGCCACCGCTCGATTGACTCTCAAGAATCGTCTCGAAGGCTCTCGGCGATTCGGTTCCTTGCCGTGCTGACCCTCCGGACGGCTCCCCCCAATCCACGTCGGAGAAGCGACCACGGCCGAAACCGTGGACAATCCCCTCCCCGATCTTCCACCTCCGATACGACTCTCCCCCACTCGGAATCGCTCCACTGCCCAGGCAGAGATCGACGTTTCAGCTGAAACGCAACGTTGCAACTTCACGTTTCAATAAAACGTTCCAAGGCTCGAAACAGTTTCACTTACGCCCTTTGTTTTCAACAGTTAGCTAGTTGGCACGCAAGCTGCTCTAGAAAGGGGCGATTGCGACATCAAGGAACGAATTCGAAAGGATACGAACCATGAAGAACCTGGTCATCTTGGGAGCCGGCACCGCGGGGACGACCGTGGCGAACCTCCTACGTAAAAAGCTACCGAACGATTGGGCTCTGAAGATCCTCGATCCCGACACGAATCACCTCTTTCAGCCCGATCTCATCTTTGTTCCCTTCGACATGCAGAAGCCCGAAAAGACCTACCGACCCAGGAAGAAGACCATCGGGCGCGGCGTCGAATGGGTGCAGAAAGCCGTCGAGCGAGTCGACGCCGATGCGAATCAGGTGATCCTGGATGGAGGCGACACCCTCGCCTACGATCTTCTTGTCATCGCCACGGGCTCCCACATCCGACCCGAAGAGACCGAAGGTCTGGTCGGCGAGGAATGGCAGAAGAGCATCTTTGATTTCTACACCCTCGAAGGTGCCGTGGCTCTGCGCGATGCTCTGGCCAAGTTCGAAGGCGGCAAGGTCGCCATCAACATGGTCGAGATGCCCATCAAATGTCCGGTGGCACCCCTGGAGATCACCTTCCTCGCCGAGTCCTTCTTCCAGCAGAAAGGCATCCGAGACCAAGTCGAGATCTCCTATGTGACACCGCTGGATGGTGCCTTCACCAAGCCCATCGCCTCCAAGGCTCTCGGCCACCTGCTCGAGGATCGGCAGATCAACGTGGTGGGCGAGTTCAACGCCTCCGAGGTGGACAACGAGCGCAAGGTGCTCAAGTCCTGGGATGAGAGGGAGGTCCCCTTCGACCTCCTCATCACCATTCCCACCCACATGGGTGCGCCAGTTCATCGAGGCCTCGGGTCTGGGTGACGAGTTGGCGTTCATTCCCACTCACAAGCAGACTCTGCTGGCCGATGGGTCACGACAACATCTTCGTCCTGGGCGATGCCACCAATCTGCCGACCTCCAAGGCCGGTTCGGTGGCGCACTTCCAGGCCGAGATCGTGGTGGACAACGTCCTGCACCTGATCAAGGGCGAGAGCCCCAAGGCCGAGTTCGATGGCCACGCCAACTGCTTCATCGAGAGCGGCTACGGCCGTGCCATGCTGATCGATTTCAACTACGACCAGGAACCGCTCCCCGGCACCTATCCGCTGCCGGCCGTCGGACCCTTCCCGCTGCTCAAGGAGAGTCGGTTCAACCACTGGGGCAAATTGATGTTCCGGTACGTGTACTGGCACGCCCTGTTGCCGGGCCGGCCGATTCCGGTGCCCAATCACATGCAGATGCTGGGCAAGAAACTGATAGCTGACACCTCTCTCAGCGAAGAGCGCATCGCTTCGTAGCCTGAGAACGAGAGACTCATAAAAGGAGAAAAGCCAATGCCCGCAGTCGAGTACAACGGAGTGACCGTGGAAGTCAACGAGGAAGGTTTTCTCACCGACAGCAGCCAGTGGACTCCCGAGGTCGGACAGGCCCTGGCCACCGAGGTAGGAATCGAAGAGCTCACGGATCAGCACTGGAAGGTCATCACCTTCTGCCGCGAGGATGCGGCCAAGCAAGGGACCCCGCCGGGCCTGCGACGCATCTCGAAGCTGTCCGGTGTAAATATGAAGGACCTATATCAACTGTTTCCAAAGGGCCCCGGTAAGCTGGCTGCGAAAGTGTCCGGACTACCCAAACCCCAGGGATGCATTTAAGGAGAGAGGAGATTTGACAAACCGTCAGAGGCGTGAGAAGCGAGCCCACCCAAAACCCGTTTCCAAGCACCTGATGGAGATCTGGCTATGACTACAACAACACTAAACGAGCCCGCAACGACGGGCGCGGCTGCGACCGAAATCAAGGAGCAGCCGGAGCCGATCCAACGCGTCAGCATCGTCTGCTCCAAAGGCACCCTGGATATGGCGTATCCGGGCCTGATCATGGCCAACGGGGCCCGTATGAATGGTATCGAGGCCATGGTTTTCTTCACCTTCTGGGGCCTGGACATCGTTACCGAGAAGAAGATGGACCACCTTCACGTGGCAACCGTCGGCAATCCTTCGATGCCCATCCCCACGATGGTCGGAGGTCTTCCCGGTATGGAGGCCATGGCTTCCACGATGATGAAGAAGCAGATGGATGACCTGGAGATCCCTGGCGTGCGGGAGATGATTGAAATCCTGCACGATAGTGGCGCCGAGCTCTATGCCTGTCGCATGGCGATGGACATGTTCAAGCTCACGAGAGAAGACCTGGCACCGCAGATCGACGACGTTCTGACGGTCATGGACTTCTACGACAAGAGCGCCGGCTCTCAGATCATCTTCATCTGATCTACGACCAGCAGCGATACTTCATTCGGACGGGGGCACCTGCCCCCGTCTTTTTTGTTCTCGCGGCCGGCGAGAGTCGATTCCCCAACCCGCCTCGATCGGTGTTACCTTTGCTTCGCAATTCATTCCGGAGGTCCCTTGGAGCAGGGAATCGTGATCTTCCGCGGACTGACAGGTCTCGAGGCCAACGATGACTAATTGGGTCTGCTTCGCATCGAACACCAAGCTTCACCATGCGGTGGCGCTGGTGGCTCTGGCCCTGGTGATTCTGGGAAGGTGGTGGCTCTATCTGACCTCGACCGCGACGCTCGGTGACGAAGGCATCTATTTGCAGGCGTTTCACGCCGTCGCGAGCCGGGGGTGATCCGAATCAGGTCAGCGGGTTCTACTATCCGGAGACTTTTGCAGTTCTCGGCGGATGGCTTCTACGGAGCCTGGGTGAGATCGGGACTCGAGCGCTCCTGAGAGCTATCTCGGTCCTGGGTCTGGCCGTGACTGTCTGGATATCCGCCTGCCTGTGGACAGCACCCTGGAGCTGGCGCCTGGCACTGTCGAGCCTCTTCGTATCGATCTCGCCAGCCGTCTACTACGGAATCGAGACGGGCAACATAGCCTTCGCCATTTCCGGAGCGATCCTGTTGGCCTTGACACTCTGGTCGGTCCATCCCGTTTCGGCGGGTGTTCTACTGGCAGGCAGCACCGCTATCAAGCCCTTGGCACCCCTCGCCATTTTGGCTCTGGTGGCTCACCGACCTGTTCCCAGCACTCGCAGGCAGCTGTTGGCCGGAGGTGTGGGCGGAGTCCTGGCCTCAGCGATCTTGTCGATGAACCTCGGGTACCTGAGCACCTTGTCAAGTGCTATCGGTCGGCTCCCCTCTATCCGATCGATTTCCTTGCATCGGATTCTGGGGCTGTTGGGTCTGGAGGCGAGCCCGGTGGTGATCGCCGCGATTCTGGGCCTCCTGATCGTGCTGGTCGTGCGACGGTACCCCATGACCCGTCGGACGATGCTGTGTTTCGGCGGTGTCGCAGCGGTCCTGGCCGTGCCCATCATCTGGTCCCATACCCTGCTCCTGACCTTGCCAGTCCAGGTTCTGGCGCTGACTCGTGCGCGATCGAGGAGGCAAGGGCTCTTGCTCAAGACCAGCCTCTGGCGCCGATACGAGTCGACTTTTGTGATTCTCGCCGTCATCGCGCTACAACTGACCGAGGGCGCCGGAGCTATCGACGACCAGGCTATGGGTTTCCAGCTCGTCGTCATTGGTGGCGCCTACCTGGCTGCACCGGCCTTGATGGCCTACGTTCTGGCGACTGATCACCAGGCTCGCAGACCCGCGCCGCTCTGACCGGGCCTCTCGAGATTCGGTTCCTTTCCGGGGATGTTAGACTTTTCTCATACGAGAGGAGGCACCACTCGTGAACACTCACACCGCCCCCATCTCAGCCCTGCTGGTCCTTGCCCTGGTGTCGATGGGGACCGCGCTCATCGCGACAGAGGACGTCAGCGAGCAGGAGGGGCTCGAATGCCAAGTCTGCCACGCCGACCCCGAGCAGAGCGCCGAGACCCTCACCGACCAGGGTCTGTTCTACCAGTACATGCGGACTCTCACAGGCTACGAGCAGGTACTACAGCAATTCGAAAGCTGCGCCTACTGCCACGTCGAGAAAGCGGGCGCCAGGACCCTGACGCCTGAAGGCCAGCGCTTCCGGTGGATGATGGAAGACATGATCGGTTTGCACGCCTGGCTGGATGAGTACCACCCCTGGACCGAGGACACCGATAGCGGTCACCCCGCGGAATAGTCAGCGGGTCCCAGAGGCTACCGTGACCTACTCGTCGTAGGCCTGCGAGAGGGCGCAGATGTTCTTGCCCAGCTCCAGCTCCGAGGCCTTCGACTCGCCCACCTCCAAGAGCCCGGCATTGACCCTCTTGATATCCACATACTCCTCGGGAAACTTCGGCAGGCTGGCGAGGATGTATTCGACGAACTCCTCTTCTGACTTCTGAGCCATCAACAGACCTTCGTTCTTCTGCTTCAAGTCACCCATGGTCGCGGCAAAGAGTCCGTTCTCGTTCTCTTCCTTCAAGGTACTGAAGTGCGCTGGCAGGATCACCAGGTCGTCGTCGAGCTCGAGGAGGTTGCGCAATGACTCGTAGTGGATCGGAGCCCAGGTATCTCCTTTACCGCCGAGGTCGGGACGGGCAATCGATTCGATGAAGATGCTGTCCCCGGTGAAAAGGTATTTGTCGTCCAACAGATAGGCCACATTGCCCAGGGTGTGGCCGGGGATGTGAATCGTCAGAATCTCGGTCTTGCCAACCGAGAATTCCAAGCCATCCTCGAGAAAATCGTAAGGTATCTTCGCTGGCAGGACATCGATAGGGTGGATCCCGTCGTAGGGGTGCATGAAGTAAGGCACGGATGTCTCCTCGACCAGAGCCGCCGCGCCACTGATGTGGTCGGCGTGTCCGTGGGTATCGAGAACCAGCGTGATCTCGAAGCCTTTGCTCTCGGCCAACTCGAGGTAGTGACCGATGTGACGCAGGGGATCGATGATCACGCCGTTGCCATCGCTGACCACCACATAGCTGAGACAACCTCTGGCCGGGCGGACCACCTGGTAGACGCTGCGATCGGCCGATTCTTCCACGACTCGCACGTCGTAGTAGTCTCCCCAGGCCTTGGTTCCACCCTCCAGGTTGTAGGCCTCGAAGTCCAGACGACGCATGGCCTGGGCGACAAACTCCGAGGTGTCGCCCTTGGCACAAACCGCCAAGATCGGCTTGTCTTTGGGCAGTTTCTCCAGCCAATTCTTTTCCAGGAAGTCTACAAATGTATCCACCACGTCGTCGTGCTCATCCACTTCCAACATCTCGTAGTACGGCACATTGACCATCGGCAGAGGCACGCTACCCTCGATCTTCCAGCCTTCGTACTCGTCTTCGTTTCTCACATCGAAGACAAAGATCTCGTCGCCTCTCTCCAACCGGCGGCTGAGCTCGGCCGCAGTCCATTGTGTCTGAGTCTCGGTCATCTGTTCTTCCCCCCTGAGCCGGTATTCGAGATGTGCTTATGGGTTGACAATACCACCCGGGGTATCCTAGATTCAACTTAGGTGTACATATAGTAACGCAGCAAATATCGACTGGCGGACACAGTTCCACCGGATCGCTGAATCGAGCCACCGTAAGGAGAAGATCATGAATGATGTGCATTTCGACGACACCCTCGACACCAAGGGCCTGAACTGTCCGATGCCAGTTGTCAAGGCCCGCAAGAAGGTCGGCGAGCTCGACAATGGCCAGGTGCTGCGAGTCCTGAGCACGGACCGAGGATCCATCAAGGACTTCCAAGGCTGGGCCAAGATCGCCAAGAACGTGGAGCTGTTGGCGCAGGAGACCGAGAGCGAGAACGGTGACGAGATCTACATCCACTTTGTCCAGAAGACCAGCTGAAGGAGATCGAGATGTCTGTAAGTGATGTGACCAGCGGCAACCAAACCTTCACCCTGGAGGCGCTGCAAGAGCAGCTGAGCGCCCTCGAGAAGAGAGTCGGGCAGGTCGAGGAGAGCCTGCCGGAAGAAAAGGTCTCCCTCCTCATCTTCTCCGGCGAGTTGGACAAGGTGCTGGCGGCTTTCGTCATCGCCAACCGGCGCCGCCGCCCTGGGACAGGAGGTCAGCATGTTCTTCACCTTCTGGGGCCTCAGCGTGTTGAAGAAGAAAGGCTCACTTTCGGACAAGAGCCTCTTTCAGAAAATGATGTCCGTGATGTCGCCGGACAACACGACGGAGCTGCCGGTGTCGAAGATGAACTACTTCGGAGTCGGTGCGAAGATGCTCCGCAAGATGATGCAGGATAGGAACGTCGACTCCTTGGAAGACATGATCGCCATGGCCAAGGAGATGGGAGTCGTGATGACTGCGTGCGAGATGTCACGCGATGTCATGGGGATCAGCGATGACGAGCTCGTCGATGGCTTGGAGCGTGGCGGTGTGGCTGCGTACCTCAGCGACTCTCTACGATCACGCACCAACCTGTTCATTTAGCGAGGCCGACACATGACACCTCCCCTGGCCAAGAAGAAGCCCACTGTCGTACCGCCGGAAGACAAGAAGCGTCTTCTGGCGCGTCTGGCGCGGGTCGAGGGACAGCTGCGCGGCATCCAGAAGATGATCTCTGAGGACGTGGAGTGCGAGAAGATCGCTCAGCAGATCGGTGCGGCGCGCGGTGCCTTGAACAAAGCGTTTGCGGACCAGATGTCCTGCGCGGTCTCTCGGACCCTGGCTGGCTATGGCTGCGACACGGAAGCAGTCCGCAACGAGGTCCATCAAGTCCTCGCCCTGCTCGCCAAGTACGGCTGATCTCCGCTCCCGAGCGGTCTATCGATCCTACCTGTAGGGGTAGGAGTATCTCCCCTGGAAACCACCCTTTGGTGACCCTCGCACCCATCCATTCAACCGTGGCATCGCGACGGTTTTCAGGGCATCCTTCCGTTTGGGTGTGGTTCGCTTCTCGCTGCTGAAGGCGGCGTCATTGAAGTTTCAAGTGACTGAAACGCCGACCGCAGAGCAGCCGAGAAGGGTTTGCTGTATGCGGTCCCGGCAATCCAAACGAACCCTGCTTAGGGGAGGCAAGTAACATGAGACCGCAATCGCTCCATTTCAGACTCAACCTGGGAGTCCTCGCCATCGTGGTGTTGACCATGACCTTGGCCCCAGCCGCCGAGGCCACCAACGGCTACTTCACCCATGGCTACGGCACCATCGCCAAAGCACTGGCCGGTGCCGGCGTCGCCATGCCCCAAGACACCCTGGCAGCCGGCACCAATCCGGCTGGCCTGGCCTTTCTGGGCAAGCGCTACGACATCGGCGTCAGCGTCTTCGGCCCCAATCGCTCCTACACTGTCGAGGGCAATCCTTCCGGCTTTCCCGGCACTTTCGGTCTGGCACCGGGCAAGGTGGAGAGCGAATCCACCTCCTTCTTCATTCCCCAGTTAGGTGCCAACTGGCAGCTCAACGAGGCCAACTTCCTGGGTATCGTGATCTATGGGCACGGTGGAATGAACACCGACTACCCCACCAGCACGTTCGGTGCCCAGTCCCCCACCGGCGTGAACCTCGAACAGCTGTTCGTCGGCGTCCCGTGGGCCTTCAAGTACAACGAGAAGCATGCCTTCAGCATCATGCCGGTCTTTGTCTACCAGACCTTCGAGGCCCAGGGCGTCGGCAGCTTCGCACCTGTTCAGCTCCGCACCGACCAAGCTGTCCAACAATGGTGCAAGAGCACCTCCACCGGCTACGGTGCCAAGATCGGCTACATGGGTCAGTGGTTCGAGAAGTTCAGCTTCGGCCTCTCCTATCAGACCGAGATGAAGATGGGCGAGTTCGACGACTACGCCGGTCTGTTCGCCGAGCAGGGAGGCTTCAACATCCCTTCGACCTGGACCGCCGGATTCACCGTCAGAGCCCACCCCGAAATGGGCGGTCCTGATGGATCTCCAGAAGATCTACTACAGCGACGTCAAGTCCATCAACAATCCGCTCCTGCCCAATCTGCAGGAGTCACCTCTGGGCGCCGACGAAGGCGCTGGCTTCGGTTGGAAGGACATGGATGTCGTCAAGATCGGCCTCCAGTACGACACCCTCAACCAGTGGATCTGGCGCGCCGGTGTCTCGATCGGTGCCCAGCCCATCCCCGCCAGCGAGGTGCTGTTCAACATCCTGGCTCCCGGCGTGATGGAAGAGCATCTGACCTTCGGCTTCACCCGCAAGATCGGCGAGACCATGGGTCTGGACTTCGCTCTCATGTACGCTCCCGAGGTCGAGGTTTCCGGTCCCAATTCACTGGAGTTCCCAGGCGCGCAGCAGATCATCCTCGCCATGGACCAGTGGGAGATTTCGCTCAACTACTCCTGGGGCATCAAGTAACCGCCTCAGGGCTACAAACCTCCTTGGGAACGGCCGGCTCCTCCGGGGGCCGGCCGTTTTCGCTTCGGGACGGACCACCCCAAAGGTGTGTCTCCATCCCACCCCACAGGAGGTTGGCGAGACGATGTGCGATCTCATAACATGGGGCCGCACATACGGGAGGGAGTATCCATGGCCGAGCCTCTAGAAGCTCCAACCAGTAGCAGGCCGCTCAAATGGGCCAAGGTCATCGACCATCAGAGCTGCGTGGGTTGCCATGCCTGCACCACTGCCTGCAAATCGGAGAACGAAGTACCCCTGTCGGTAACCCGTACCTACGTCAAATACGCCGATGTCGGGGCCTTTCCGCTGGCCCGACGAACGTTCCAGGTCACCCGCTGCAACCAGTGCGAGGACCCACCCTGCACCATCGCCTGCCCGACGACCGCGATGCACCAACGACCCGACGGCATCGTCGACTTCGACAAGTCGATCTGCATCGGCTGCAAGGCCTGTATCGCCTCATGTCCGTACGACGCCATCTTCATCAACCCGGAAGACCACTCCGCGGAGAAGTGCAACTTCTGCGCGCATCGTCTGGACGTGGGGTTGGAGCCGGCCTGTGTCGTCGTCTGCCCCACCGAGGCCATCATGGTGGGCGACATGAACGATACCGGGTCCAGGGTAGCCCACATGGTTCATCGGCACCCGGTAGCCGTGCGGCGTCCCGAGAAGGACACCCGACCCAAGCTCTTCTATCACGGCGCCCACCAGGCCACGCTGGACCCGCTGGCCGCGCGCCGACCCGAGGGTGGCATCTTCATGTGGAGCGAGCAGCTGGCAGGTCCACACAATGTGGTAGCGGGCAACCCGGAGGCAGGCAACTCCTCCGCCGCCGCGGTGCTCTCCTACGACGTGCCTCACCGGTCTCCTTGGGATTGGCGGGTGAGCCTCTATACCCTGACCAAGGGAATCGCTGCCGGGGTCTACCTCATGGCCATGCTGTTCATGGCCTTCGAGGCCTTCGAGCGGACCGGGGCGATGTGGCAGTGGGCGACTCCGTTGCTGGGTCTCGTCTTCTTGGGGATCACGGGCGGACTGCTGATCTGGGATCTGGAGCATCCCTGGCGCTTCTACATGATTTTCACCAAGTCCCATTGGCGCAGCTGGTTGGTCAAGGGCTCGTACATCATCGGCGGCTACAGCCTGGTGCTGACGCTGCACCTGGCCGCGAGCCTGCTCGGCAAACCCGCCTGGCAGCAGTACGTGGCTTGGCCGATCGGGCTGATCCTGGCGGCGCTGACCTCGGTCTACACCGCCTATCTCTTCGCCCAGGCCAGGGCCCGAGATCTCTGGCAGAGCCCACTGCTACCACCCCATATGCTGATCCAGACCCTCGTGGTGGGGACCGCTGCACTGATTCCGTGTGCAGCCATACTCGAACCGATGGCCGTGGTGCCGTTGCTGCGTTTCTTGAGCGCCTTCAGCATCATCCATGTGTTGCTCATCCTGGGTGAGATGACCCTGACCCATGCGACGGCCCATGCTCGCCTGGCCAGCCACGAGATGGTCTCGGGTCGGTTCAGAGGCGCCTTCTGGATTGGGGTGGTGTCGGCCGTGGCAACCGTAGCCGCACCCATTATCGGACCGGTCCTGGCTGTACCCGCCGCCCTCGTAGCCATCCTCGCTTACGAACATGCTTACGTACAGGCTGGTCAGGCCGTACCGCTGGCTTGAGGTAGAAGATCATGTCGATCAAGGATCTGAACAAGCGTGTCAGCGCCGCTCGCGCCGAGACCGAGGCCCGCGGCGAGACTTTCTACGCCGGGGCGAGCCGAGTCCACCTCGCATCGTTCCCGCCCAAGGAACGCTGGGATGATTGGGTCGAGCTCGACTCCAAGGCCTGGCCCGAGCGCGTCGAGAAACGCTACATGTTGGTACCGACGACGTGCTTCAACTGCGAATCGGCCTGTGGGCTGCTGGCCTACATCGACAAAGATACCTTCCAGGTTCGCAAGTTCGAGGGCAACCCGGAACATCCGGGCTCGCGAGGCCGCAACTGTGCCAAGGGCCCCGCCACGCTGAATCAAATCACCGATCCCGATCGCATCCTCTACCCTCTCAAGCGTTCCGGCGCCCGCGGCGAGGGGAAATGGGAGCGCGTCAGCTGGGATGAGGCCATGGATGATGTGGCGGCGCGGATCCGCAAGGCCATGCAGGAGAAGCGCAACGAAGAGATCATGTACCACGTCGGGCGTCCCGGCGAGGATGGCTTCACCGAGCGCATGATGGCCGCCTGGGGCTGCGATGCCCACAACTCGCATACCAACATCTGCTCTTCTGGAGCCCGGGCCGGCTATCAGCTTTGGACCGGTATCGACCGCACCAGTCCCGATCATGCTCGGGCCAAGGTGATCCTTCTGATCAGCTCCCATCTGGAGACCGGCCACTACTTCAACCCCCATGCGCAGCGCATCATGGAGGGGAAGAAGAACGGCGCCAAGCTCATCGTCTTCGATACGCGCCTGTCCAACACCGCCACCCATGCCGACTTCTGGCTGGCCACCCAGCCCGGTTCGGAAGCGGCTGTCCTCCTGGCAGTCGCCAACCATCTGATCCAGACGAACCAATACAACAAGGAATTCGTCCGTCGCTGGTGGAATTGGCAGGAGTACCTGCAGGCCGAGCACCCCGAGCTGGAGCCGTCTTTCGAGACCTTCACCCGAATTCTCGACCACCCTGTACGAGAGCTACACCTTCGACTACGCGGCCTCCGAGTCGGGTATCGATGCCGCCGTGATCCAGCAAATAGCCGAGACGGTCGCCAAGGCCGGCACCCGGTTGGCAACCCACAATTGGCGCTCCGCTGGAGCCGGCAACGAAGGTGGATGGCAGGTGGCGCGGACTCTCATGCTGCTCAGCTCGCTTCTCGGAGCCATCGCCACGGAAGGCAGCACCTATCCCAACGCCTGGAACAAGTTCGTCCCACGCCCGATCTATCTACCGCGGCATCCGGAACATTGGAACGAGCTCACCTGGCCGGTGGAGTACCCGCTGATCATGAACGAGGTTTCGTTCCTGCTACCCCATCTGGTCAAGCAGGGACGTGGAAGACTGGAGGTCTATTTCAGCCGCGTCTACAACCCGGTGTGGACCAACCCGGACGGGTTCTCGTGGCTCGAGATGCTCCACGACGAAGAGAAGGTGGGTTGTCATGTGGCGTTGACGCCGACCTGGAACGAGACCGCCTACTTCGCCGACTACATCCTGCCCATGGGGCACGCCTCGGAGAGACACGACATTCACTCCTATGAGACCCACGATGCCCAGTGGATCGGCTTCCGACAACCCGTGATGAGGGAGGCCAGGAAGAGACTGGGGGAAGTGTTCACCGACGCCCGAGAAGTCAATCCAGGGGAAGTCTGGGAGGAGAACGATTTCTGGCTCGAGCTGTCCTGGCGCATCGACCCAGATGGCAGCCTGGGGATCCGACCCTTTGTAGAGTCGAAACAGAATCCCGGTCAGCGGTTGACAGTCGACGAATACTACGGCTACATCTTCGAGAACTCTGTACCGGGTCTTCCAGAAAAAGCGGCCGCCGAAGGTCTCGAGCCCTTGGACTACATGCGCAGATATGGCGCCTTCGAAGTCGCCAAGGACATCGGTCCTTTGTACGAACAGCCCATTCCCAAGGACGAGCTCGAGGATGTCGCCGAGAGCCCCCTTGGCCGGGTCTACACGCGGGCCCCGGCGCCGGCGCAGCTCAATTTCGCACCCGTGGGTGCGCCAGATGGCGATGACGAGGGCCGCCGCCCGGTCGGCGTCCGCGTCGACGGAGAGATCCTGCGGGGCTTCCCGACTCCCAGCGGCCTCCTCGAGTTCTACTCGCCCACTCTGGTGGACTGGGGCTGGAAGGAGTACGCCATCCCCACCTACATCAAGAGCCATGTCCACCCAGAGAACATGGATCCGGATCAGATGGTGTTGATCTCCACCTTTCGCCTACCTGTGCAGATCCATACCCGCAGCGCCAACGCCAAGTGGTTGGATGAGATCGCCCACACGAATCCGCTCTGGCTGCATACCCAAGATGCTCAGAAAATCCAGGTGAAGACCGGCGACCTGGTACGGGTGGAAACCGAGATCGGGCACTTTGTGGTCAAAGCCTGGGTCACCGAGGGCATCAAGCCGGGCGTGGTCGCCTGCAGCCATCACATGGGCCGGTGGAAAATTCACGACGAGGGTCAAAGACAGCTCATGGCCACCGCGGCTCTCGACAACGAGGGGGACAGCTGGTCCCTGAAACGGACGAAGAACGTCGGTCCCTACGAGTCGACGGATCCCGATACCCAGCGCATCTGGTGGACCGACGCGGGAGTCCACCAGAACCTCACGTTCCCGGTCCACCCCGACCCCATCTCCGGAATGCACTGTTGGCACCAGGCCGTCAGGGTGCGCAAAGCCGATCCCAACGACCGTTACGCCGAGATCGCGGTGGACACCGCCAAGGCCCACGAGGTCTTTCAGAAATGGCTGGGCAAGACGCGGTCGGCGGCAGTCTATTCACCCGACGGCACACGCCGGCCGCAGTGGCTGATTCGACCGGTCAAGCCCACCAAAGAGGCCTTCAAGCTGCCAGCGGAAGTCGAGAAGTAGCCTCTTCATGGAGCTATTTCGAAGTCTCGGGAGCCTGATCGAGCCGCCCAGCGAGGAAACCAGCAGACTTGCGCTTCTCCTGGATCTCGATCCCCTTCCTGAAGCTGGTGAGCATACGGATCTCTTCCTCTTTCAGCTCTACCCCTTTGCCTCGGTCTACCTGGACGGACAGGGAAAGATGGGTGGCGAAGCCCGGGATCGAATCGCCGGATTCTGGCGCGCTCTCGAATTGTCGCCACCCTCCGAGCCCGACCACCTGACCGTTCTTCTTGCCTTCTATAGTCAGATTCTGGAGCGGCAGTCGGAAGCTGGCCCGGGCGATCGAGAGCGCTGGCAGCATGTCCGATCAGCCTTTCTCTGGGAACACCTGATGAGCTGGCTGCCAGTCTATGTCGACAAGGTACGCGACCTCGATCGCCCGTTCTATTGGGGTTGGGCCGATATCTTGGCTCGAGTCCTGGTCGATGAAACAGCCGATCTACCGGCGCCACCCCAGCTGCCTCTTCATCTGCGTGAAGCCCCACCGATCCTCGATCCGCGAGAGGCCGAAGGAGACGACTTCCTCGACGCTCTTCTGAGCCCGGTGCGCAGCGGCTTCATCTTGGTACGCAGCGACCTGGCCAGAGCAGGAAGTCAACTTCAATTGGGCGTGCGCGCCGGCGAGCGACGCTACGTGCTCAAAGCGCTCCTCGGGCAGGACGACAAAGCGACCCTCCAATGGCTTGGCAGCGAGGCTGGCCGATGGGCCGCAAGACACAGCGCCTGGGCACCGGCCACCGGTCCCATCGCCGACTTCTGGTCCTCCCGTGCTACCGCCACCGCGAATCTTCTCGCGGATCTCGCCGGTGATCTCTGAGGTCCCCGGGCACAGAGGCCGGCCCCTACGAACTGGCCATCGATATGGATATTCGAATGATCGCCCGGCAGCCGCTTCAAGCCGGCCGATCTCTATGGGAAGCGCGAAGAAAAGCCGCTGCGCCCACGGGGGACGCAGCGGCGATAGGTTTAGAGTTTCAGACTTCTACCAGCGATAGCCGAGACCGATGAAACCCTCCAGCGGATCGACACTGAGAGCGTAGACGTTCCCGTCGCCTTCGAGGTCCGCGCCCGTATAGCGGAATCCACCGGTGATGACCCAGGGACCGCCCTCTTTGATCGCGTAGTCGAGACCCAGGTTGACGCCGTAGGTCAGCTCGTTGTCGTACTCGATCCTGTAATCCCGATCGACTTCCTGAAAGTTGAAAGTCGACGAGCTGTAGTTGACCCACGACGCGTAGACACCCAGGAAGATATCCAGTCGTCGGTCGGGCATGAAGTGATAGGTGGGTCCCAGATTGATCGCCCGCATGTCGACCCGATCGGTGCCAGTCAACCACACATCCGCTTGATCGAACATCAGGCTGGTCTTCAAGTTGGAGAAGACGATACCCGCCATGATGCCGAGGTTCGGACGCACCATGTATTCCACCTCACCGCCGAAACCGTTGCCCCCATCCACCCAGAATTGGGTGAAGATTGGCGGATCCACACCGACGGGGTCTTCCACGTGCAGCTCGTCGGAGCCGGGCCAGTTGTGCACGTAATAGCCGCGTGCGATCCAGCGGTGGTCGGGCGCCTCGCGCACGATCACGGCAGCAGCATCGCACTTGGTCTCGAAACCGTGAAGCTTCGTGCTGCCGGCAAAAGTGTAGGTGTAGTTGCCCGGCTTTCTCTTCAGCGTGGCCGACGGGTCGAAAGTCCACTTGTCGTCAGCACCCGACTGCAGAGCAGCCATATCGCCAGCCGATCCGTCCGCCAGCGTAAAGCCGCCCAGCGCGAATTCGCCGGCGCTTCCCGATGCATCCACGGTGATCATGTTGGTCTCGGGATCGACGCTCACGTCGATGTCGCAGACCGGCTTGGCACGCTCCACCCTGACGCTCGCGGTGCAGGTCTCGGATTGCTTGCCCTTGGTGGCCTTGGCGTTGAAGTTGTAGGTACCGTCCTTGGCCGGTTGGAAGGTCCAGGTTCCGGAGCCGGAGCTCTGGAGATCGCTGAGACTACCCTCTCCGCCCGGAATACCGACACTGGTGATCTCGATGTCACCGCTGCTGCTCGCCTTGACGGTGACCTTGTCGGTGGCCTTATCGTAAGTCGCAGACAGGTTGCAGGTCGGACCGGCCATCGGCTTCGAGCTGTCATAGGCCAGGTTCATGCAGCTCTGGGGAACCACGAAGGTGTACTCGGCGCCATTGGAGACGACCTTGATCTGCCAGGCGTCGAACGGCTTCTTGGCCGACCATCGGGGATTGCGAATCACCTGCGGCTCGCCATTCTTCCGATAGGCCATCCACTTGAGCGACTCGCCCGGCTGAATCTGTCGCCGGGTCACCGTGCCATCGCCCTCTTTGCGCGCCCCGAAGAGCTACAAAGATATCGTCGGCGTTGCCGCCCCAGCCGCCCTTTTCGAGAACGACTCGTAAATCGTCCTCATAGCGATCGAATAGGTCCTTCAAGTCTTCTAGATCCTGGGGCTGATGAGGCGAGAACGTCGACGCCGGTCGTCCCAGGACATAGATATCTGTGTACTCACCACCCTGAGCCCAGGCCGGTGCTTGGATCATCATCTGTGCCACTAGCATGGCAAGAACCATGCACAGCACCCCTTTCAGCATCACTCTGCTGGACATCGCAATCCTCCCTCTTCTCCAATCGCTAACTTCGTCAATGTACTGTCGAACAACCCCTGGTTCTGAACTGTTGTTCAGCCAAAACAAGGCAGTTCCGCGATCTTTGATATTAACAGAGATAACGAGCGAAACTGAAGTGAAATCTCGGTCCGGCGCCCCGAGCCGCAGCCAGATTTCCCCCGGACCTGGCTGCCTTAGCGAGAGCTCGTCCGGAAGCGGATACGGAAGGGCGCGAGCGCAACTCCGCGTTCGCTGGCAAACGACTGATGCGGCCCCCGGTTCAACCACAGCTCGTATTCTCGACCGGGCTCGAGCTTGACCGGCAGTCGAAAGACCTGCCGACGGTCGTCGTAGAAAGGGGTTCCCGTCTCCGGGTACTTCGGACCTCCACCCACGACCGACCAGGAACCGGCCCGCATCGGTCGGTCGAAGGTGATCTCGATCGCCTCGAGATCGGGATTCACATCCGTAGCTCCATTGACCGGCACCAGATTCGTGACCTGGGGTCGCAGTGTCTCCGCATCCTCGACAGTGCGCGGCAAGTCCTTCGTGTAGCGGGCAAAGAACCGTGAAAGATCGGGCATCAGGTCAGCAAAAACCACATATCGTTGGCGATCTGACTCGTATTCCTCGAGCTCACGGCTGACGTCTTCGATCCAAAGAAAGCCGCGAGATCGATTGTAGGCCAAATCTCTTTCGACCTCTTCTGGGGAGGCCTTGGCCAGAAGAAACCGATGGGTGCAGGCTCGAGTCAGAGTCTCATTCATGACGGTGTAGCCGCTGCGATAGGCCTGCCTCTCCATTCTGGGCTGCTGCGACAGGTACAGAGCCTCGCCAGCCTGCTTGAGGTCAACGAAGTGCTCCTTGAGGATCGGATGGAGATACGAGTGACAGAGCTCGTGGACCACCGTTTCGACTACCGCTCGATCGAATTCAGGCAACCCCGAATCATCGACTCTCTCGACACCTACGATTGCATAACGGTTCGCACCGGAATCCTCGATCACCGTGGCGCCATAGCTGGCGCGACCCGTGAGCATTCCTGCAACGATTCTCAGACTGGCACTCGATTCGCCAAAGAACCCGTCCAGCCAAGCCAAGTCGGCCATCACGAGTTGCGCGCGCAGACGCGCCTCGGTCTTGTCGAAAAGGTCCACGTGCTGCTCGAAAAATGCGTCAAATCCACTGGCTCGAGAGAAACTTCGCAGATCCTCGAAGAAATCCACTGCTTCATCGGCTTGCCATCGGTTGCCGAGGGTGTCGACGCCGGCCAAGGGCACTACCTCGTGCCAGGAGCTAGCGTCGATCGCGTGAACGGCCAGCTTGACCACCGCATCGTGCGAAATACCGTACTTCCTGCGCAGATAACTCACCTTGCGGACTGCTGGATGATCGGCGAAGGGCGCGAAACATGAATCCACATCGGCCGAATACGAAGGAACACGACTTCGTTGGTATTCTTCGGCACCCGCGATTCGAAAGACGATGCTGAGCAGCTCCACACGAGGATCCACCCCGATCGTTATTCGAATCTTCTGTCGGTCTGGAATGTCAGGATTTCGGGCCATGGTGCCAGCAGCGGAGGCACACATCAGCGCCGCCGCCAGAAAACTCATCGACCAAGTCGAATGCGATCCCATCCCGACTCGAGCCTCATTTCAAAAGGGTTCCGCCAGCGGGTACTGGAACCGGTGGGCTCTAAGCTTTGCCCCGAAGAAACGTGTTGAACTGCAGCTGTCCATCGGCCGCCCACTACGGGAAGGATACCGCACCGCCTGTGCTAACCTGCTCGGCCTGAGAGCGTCACAGTTGAAGACCCCGCGGCCTCGCACAAATGCCTGACTTCGAGACCATCGGCAAGTACGAAGTCCTCGAGCTTATCGGCGAGGGCGGTTTCGGAGTCGTCTATAAGGCCCGCGACCCTTTGATGGAGCGATTGGTCGCCATCAAGGTCTGCTCCACCGAAGACGAACAGATTCGCAAACGTTTTCTGCGCGAAGCCAAGATCGCCGGCGGCCTCGATCACCCGAACATTGTCATCGCCTTCGACTTCGGTACCGAGCAGGATCTGCCCTATCTGGTCCAGGAGCTACTCACAGGCGAGGACCTTCGCGCCATCATAGATCGCCAGGAGCCTCTCGGACCCGATATCAAGCTTCGCTACCTGGTGCAGATCGCCAAAGGTCTTCAGCATGCCCATGCACAAGGTGTCTGGCACAGGGATATCAAACCGGCCAACGTGAGAATACTCGACGATGGTCGCGCCAAGCTGATGGATTTCGGCATGGCGAAAATCACCAACGAGTCCGGCACCCGTCTCACAGCGGACGGCTCGGTGATGGGAACAGCCGGCTACTTCGCCCCGGAGCAGCTCAAGGCTCTGGAGTTGGATCAACGAGTCGACATCTTCTCCTATGGTGTCTTGGCCTACGAGCTGCTGACCTATCGCAAGGTCTTCCCAGGCGAAACTTTCATGGTCGTCTTTCGCCAAGTCCTTCATGATGAGCCAGAGGCCATCAGGTCCGTCTGGCCGGACTGCCCCGAAGAGTTGGCGGAAATGGTCGAGAAATCCCTGGCCAAGGAGCCCGATGATCGTTTCTCGAGCTTCGACGACATCCTCCCCATCCTCTACTCCATCCTCAGTAGCGCCAGCTTCGATCGGCGCTCTGAGAACCGCGGAACTGACGAGCCACAAGAGCCTTCAGCTACGGTTCTGAAACCCCTGAGTGCCATCGCTTCGCCTACAGTTGTCGGACCCAAACCCTCATTGCCGGTGGCGAAGCCAGAGGAGGAGGCACCAGCTTCACCGCCGCCACCTGCCTATCAGCCCGAGCCAGAGGAGCCGGTGGCAATTCCCGATCCACAGATCCCGAGAGTCGAGCCTGAGGCGGAAGAGGCGGCGCCGGCGCCCAGACCCCACAAACCCAAGCCAGAAGGGTCTTCCTCCCGGGCGATTCCCAGGGTCTCACTGGGAAGAAATACGTGGATCATCGCCGGCGTAGCCGTGGCGCTTGTCGTGGTGCTCGGCTGGTGGCTCATGGGTCGGTCGAGCGATGTTCCCGCCCCACCGGCTGACACCGTCGATCCCGTCTCGGAGCCCAATTCGGGGCCAGTGGCGGCAGGACCGTCGATACCTACTTTCGCGGTTTTCGTGGACGCTTCTCCCTGGGGTGAGATCCTTCAGATCGCCGACGATACGGGCCAGGACCTGCCCATCCCCGAACCACGGTCCACACCCATAGTTCTTGAACTTCCAGAGGGCTCATTTGTCATTTCGGTGGCGGATCCAAGATCGGATGAGAGCAGCTCCTGCGAGGTGTCGGCATCCGAGCTGGCCTCCGAACCCTGCCGGATCGTCTTTCCGCCGATCGCCCCGCTCGACTATTTCAAGGAAGCCGGATGGTGGGAATGAGGCTTCGACACCGAGTCCGCCGGGCCGCTGGAGTCTGCTGGATCCTGCTCGCGATATGGCCCGGAATGGGCAGCGCGCAGAGCTCTCGCGAGCTCTACAGGGAGGCCCTGAAAGCGGTAGACGCGCAGGATTGGCAGACCGCGATTGGCCTTCTGCGTCAGGCCATCCAAGAAGATCCCCAGGCCAAAGCCGGGACCTTCAAGAAGTACATTCCCCACTACTACCTCGGTCTCTCCCTCTACGAGCTCGGCAACTGCAAAGCGGCGCTTACAGTCTGGGCCAAGTCACATCAACAGGGAATCGTCATCCGTCTCAAGGAGATCGACACCATGAAACAGGGTGTCGGTATCTGTCGCAAGCGAATCCTGCGTCAGGAGACCTCCAATGATCTGGCCGAGATCCAAGGCTTCGCAGCTGCGCTGGGCGATCTGCGGGGCCAGCCGGAGTTGGCCGAATCCTGGCAGAGCGGCAGCCCGTCCTGGAATGAGCGCTTCGCAACAGCTGAGCAATTGATGGCAGCAGCGCAGTCGGTACTGGAAAAGAGCGACAATCTGATCACTCTGGTGGATCTCGAGAAAGCCAGGGAGCAGGTGGTTTCGGCTGCCGAACAGCTCGAGTTCATCCAGACACAGGCTCGCAATACATTCAACGAGGTCCAAGCCAAACTGGATGTGCGATCGCGACTGATCGCCATGCTTCTCAAGGACGCCCGCAGTGTCCTTGCCTCCACCAGATATCTCGAGCCTTTCCCGCCGCGATTGGGCGAGGTTCGCGGGCAGGTACAGCGTCTTGTCACCGAGGCTGAGAACTCGAAAGAAGGTGTGCAGCCCGACCAACTCGAGGACCTCCGCTTGAGGCTCTCCAGAGAGCTGGAACGTCTGAAACAGGCGACCGTCCCTCCTCCAGCGGCTCTATTGGACGCGGCAGAGGCCTTCTTTTCAGCAGAGCACGCCCGAGTGCTCGAGATTTTGAAGGGAGAGAAGCTACCCTCCGGCCGGCAGGCTGCCCATGCCCATTTGCTGCGCGCGGCCGCGTTGTATTCCCTATGGGTCGCCAGCGACGACGATCTCGTACGCTCGGAGGCCAGCAGCGCCGTTCAGTCCTGCAGGGAAGAGGACATCACCCTGGTGCCGCTGAATCGAGCCTTCTCGCCTCGATTCGTTGAGTCTTCTTCAGCGAGGGAAGGTCCAGAGCGCCCATCCCATTGGACCGGTGATGGCTCGTTCTCTGGAGCAGACCATGACCACTCCTGATGTCGGCATCCGAGCCGAGCTCGTCGATCTGTCGCAACAATACGTTTCGTTGCTGCAACTGGCCCGCGAGCCCAAGAGACTGTCGTTATTCGTAGCCGAATACCAACGCTGGTACACCCGCGCCGTGAGGCTTGTCACCATCCTCGGACAGGATCGCCTGACGGAGTTCGAGGGCTACTACCTCGCCGACCCCGAAGCGGAGAGAGATCGACGACAGCACCTACTGCATCCAGGACTATCTGCTCGCGGTCCGCCCCACCTACTCCGCGAACATGGACGTGCATCGAGCCGTCGTGCTGCGCCTCACGGCCCAGGTAAGCATTCTCCAGTCGCTGGAATCGAGACTCGAGGGGATCTTTGCCGAGATCGGTGGTGAGCTGCTCGCCGAGATCGAGGATAGGGAGCTCGAGGCAGCCCAAAGATCTTGAAGGTCAGTCCGCGAGCGGCTGGAGTCCTGACGGCCGTGGTCCTGGAAACGCACCTGCTGCGGGTGGCGCGCCACCATGGCTCGAAGATTCCGCCGACCAGGCCGACGGTAGGCAAGCTCAATGATCTCCTGAAGAAATTCAGGGCTCTGTGACGAAGGTACCTGGCGCAGCACTCGGCTCTTGTCCGATCAGCAACGGGTAATTCTGGACGACAAGAAGACCGAGCCGGAAGCGGCGGCGGTGGAGAGCCTGATCTCCCAGCTGCAGAAGATCGTCGAGGCGGTGGTCTAGTTCTCGGTCGGCGGAGTGGGCTTCTTGGCCGCTTTGCCTTTACCGCCTGCCGCGGCTGCTTTTTTCTCCGCAGCTGCTTCCGGCCGCCTCGGCTGCAGCCTTGGCCGCCATCTCTGCGGCCTGCTTTCCTCCAATTTGCTGCGTAGCTCGCGCGCCATCCGATCGACCTCGGCGAGTTTTTGCAGCTGCGCCTCGAATTTCTGGCGACGCTGCGCGCGTTGGCCCTCGAGGTCGGTCTTGTCTTTCTCGAGACCCTGGCGCGCGAGCTCCTGACGCTGGTCCATGAGCTCGACCTGCCGCTCGAGCGCCTCGGCGATGCGGGTCATCTGAGCGAGCAATCCAGGAATCTGCTCTTCATAAAAAATCTGCTTGCTTCTCTTGGTCATATTTACCTCGTGCCGGTCAACTCGATGGGCCTGATGATCGACCGCGGGACGGTGAAAAAGATCGGTGATGA
>CAVRAU010000002.1:0-28501 GCA_963719055.1 uncultured Acidobacteriota bacterium
AAACGTTATAGCGTCACTGAAATAGGCCGGCACAAGCCCCGTTTCTCTCATGTGTAAACGCCGGCATGGCTCTCTCTGATCATCAGCCGCAGCCCTCCCCGTCACCACGCTAGAGGGAATCTCCTCAACAGGAGCTTCAGGATGCGAGTCTATTCTGGGGATGCGGTTCGGTTTGGGTTCCTCGAACGTTCGCTTGGCGATTTCGGCGCGAGCCCGTTGAGCCTCTTCAGAGACCGAAACTTCGAGTACTCCTCGCGGGTGGAGCCGGGGAGCCAGTGTCCGGTATCGGGCGCAGTGGCGAACGAAACGATCGAATCCATGCCACGTGCGATCGGGGCGGCGAGGCGTTCATCTCCTCTCCCGAGTCGGAACTTCTCGTACGCCAAGCTACTCCTCCTCCAAATCGAGCTGCTGTCTAAGAGCCTCCGCGTCCTGTTGATCCAGCGGCCGCGCTGTGTCCTTCTTCAGGCGATACAGCGCAGAGGGTGTTGAACCCAGACGCGGATCCCTTCAACTTCCATGACCTCCGACTCGACTGTGTCGAATCGAGCGGCACTACCGAGTCGAGTCATGATGTCGAAGTAGAGGTCCCCGGTGGAAGGATAGTACCGAACAGCAGGGTAGTCGCCCAAAAGGTCTTCAGCTGAGATCTCGTCGACGTTGGGGTCGTCGGGGTAGGCCTTGCGAAACGCCCGTTTGAGCCTCTCGACGTTCTCCGGAGTAGCGCGGATGAAGAGGTCGAGATCTTCGGTGGCCCGCACGATACCGTGGAAACCCATCGCCGTCGCGCCAATCAGAACGTACTCGAGACCCTCATCCTCGAACTCACGAAGCACCTGCAGAATCTTATTGCGATTGATGCCACGAGAGTAGCGCACCTTTAGAACTGCCGCCAATCGGTACTGCGTGTGACGTGACGTACTGATCCCTTCGATCGCACTGAAAGGCTCATCTTGGTCGACACGGTTCTGGTTGTACTGTCGGACGATATTTCCGCGCTGTTGGCTGAGGCGAAGTACAAGCAGGTGGATCTGTTATAGCGTCACTGCAATAGGCCGGTACAAGCCCCGTTTCTCATGTGTAAACGCCGGCATGGCTCTCTCTGATCATCAGCCGCAGCCCTCCCCCTCACCACGCTAGAGGGAATCTCCTCAACAGGAGCTTCAGGATGCGAGACTATTCTGGGGATGCGGTTCGGTTTGGGTTCCTGCGAACGTTCGCTTTGGCGATTTCGGCGCGAGCCCGTTGAGCCTCCTCCAGAGACCGAAACTTCAGTACTCCTCGCGGGTAGAGCCGGGGAGCGAGTGTCCGGTATCGGGCGCAGTGGCGAACGAAACGATCGAATCCACCGCCACGTGCGATCGGGGCGGGCGCGGCGTTCATCTCCTCTCCCGAACGGAACTTCTCGACCGCCATGCTACTCCTCCTCCAAATCGAACTGCTGTCTAAGAGCCTCCGCATCCTGTTGATCCAGCGGCCGCGCTGTGTCCTTCTTCAGGCGATACAGCGCAGAGGGTGTTGCAACCCAGACGCGGATCCCTTCAACTTCCATGACCTCCGACTCGACTGTGTCGAATCGAGCGGCACTACCGAGTCGAGTCATGATGTCGAAGTAGAGGTCCCCGGTAGAAGGATAGTACCGAACAGCAGGGTAGTCGCCCAAAAGGTCTTCAGCTGAGATCTCGTCGACGTTGGGGTCGTCGGGGTAGGCCTTGCGAAACGCCCGTTTGAGCCTCTCGACGTTCTCCGGAGTAGCGTGGATGAAGAGGTCGAGATCTTCGGTGGCCCGCACGATACCGTGGAAACCCATCGCCGTCGCGCCAATCAGAACGTACTCGAGACCCTCATCCTCGAACGCTCGAAGCACCTGGAGAATCTCATTGCGATCCATCCACGAGAGTAGCGCACCTTGAGAACCGCCGCCAATCGGTACTGCGTGTGACTTGACGGCACCTCATCCCTTCTCTGTTGCACCTGAAGAGCTCATCTCGGCTCAGACGGTTTCCGTTCTACCGTCCGGACGAGATTTCCGCGCCTGTTGGCTGAGGCGAAGCACAAAGCAGCTGATCTGCGGCTCGAGTCGCCTAAATGGGTTCTTGAGACCCGAGAGCAAAGACCTGGCTTGGTCTCCTCGATGCCAACACGTGGGAAGGAGAAGGGCAGGCGAGTGGAGAGCCTTTCAGCTGATGCACTGCTTGCAGGTCGATTGGCACAGCAGAACGCGTGAACTCCTGAAAGATCTCGAGACTAAGAACGACCTTGGGTCTCCAGATTGGCTGCCTCTGAAGGAGCATTGCCTTGACGAATTCGCGGCATGAGGCCAAGAGCTCCGGCCGTCAGGGCGTTGGTGGACTCGAGAGAGAAGAGGGCCACAGTCGACAGCACTGCGCAACGACCTCTGTCGACGTTTCAAGGGCGGCGAAGAAACCCACCCACCCCCAGCAAGCTCGCTTGAGAAGGTAGGCGAGGGTGGACCCTTTGATCGGACGATGGGCTGGGATCGTCCAGGTGAGTGAGGGGACCGAGCAGCTCATGCTCGACGACATTTTGACCGGTGACCCGTTACAGGTTACACTTGCCGAGTGATTGTTGGGTTCAAGCACCGCGGGTTAAAGCGGTTCTTCGAGACTGGGGACACCCGAGGGCTGAACCCAAACCATGTTCCGAAGATCCGTCGGATTCTGGCCCGGCTCCAGGCCGCGACGAGAGTCCGGGATCTCGACGCGCCCGGACTTCGGCTTCATCCACTCAAAGGAGAGCGGAAAGGAGTATGGGCCGTCGTCGTCGATCGCAACTGGAAGATTACCTTCAGCTTCGACGGCAGAGATTGCAGCGACGTGAACTACGAGGACTACCACTAGTGGACCGTAACACTTGAACGTTAAGCGACATCGATACGCTTCGAGGGGTCTTTGTGGCGCCATTTGATGGGTTTGGGTTCGCGGTTGTAGAGGCGGATGTAGCGCATGATCCTCTTGGAGAGATCCTTGACCGAGGTGAAGACGCCGCGGTGAATGAGGTCACGTTCGATCTTGGAGAACCAGAGCTCGACTTGATTGAGCCAGGAGGAGTAGGTGGGGGTGAAGTGGAGCGAGACCGACGGATGGTCGTCGAGGAACTGCTGGACTCGCTGGGTCTTGTGAGCGGAGAGGTTGTCGAGGATGACGTGGATCTCTTGATCGGTAGGTTGGCTGGCGACGAGATCTTCGAGGAAGGCAACGAACTCTTGGCTGGTGTGGCGGTGGACGGTCTTGCCGAGGACCTTCCCGGTTTGTGTGTTGAACGCGGCGTAGAGCGACAGGGTGCCGTGGCGCACGTACTCGAAGCCATGACGCTCGGCTCGTCCCGGGGAGAAGGGCAGGATCGGGTCTTTGCGATCCAGGGCCTGAATGGCTGTCTTCTCATCGACGCAGAAGACCGCGGCATGCTGGGGAGGATTAACGTACAGACCGATGACGTCGGCGGCCTTGCGCTCGAAGTCCGGATCGTTCGACGCCATGTAGCGCTCCATGCGATGGGGCTGAAGACCGTGCTTCTTCCAGGTGCGCGCCACCATCATGTGATGGACCCCGAGTTTCTTGGCCAGGCGCCGGGTGCTCCAGTGGGTCGAGCCATCGGTGGGCGGCTTCTGCGTCCACGCCAGGATTCGAGCCTCCATGCGAGGCGTGAGCACCTTGATCTTGCGCCCCTCGTGGCGGCTGTAGAGACCGGCCAGCCGCTCTGCACGAAGCGCTTCTTCCACTTGCTGATGAAGGGCGCGGAGCAGCCGAGTTCGCCCTGGATCTCGGAGTACGGGGTCCCGTCGGCGAGCAGCAGGATCACCCGTGCGATGCGAGCCTCTCGGCCTTCCTCTTCGCGGCTTCGCACGCGGCGCTCGAGCTCCTCGCGTTCTCTGCTGCTCAAAGCGATCGTGAGTCCTCTCATGAGAAGGACTCTATCACTAAACGTTTATCTGTTACAGTCCACTAGTGAGGTCAAAGCCATGATGCACAATCCGCCTCATCCGGGAGAGATCCTGCGAGCGGACTACCTGGAGCCACTAGAGCTGAGCGTAACAGAGGCCGCGGCGGGGTTGGGAGTGACTCGTAAGACGCTGTCGGCCGTCTTGAACGAGCGGGCGGGAATCAGCCCCGCCATGGCTCACCGGTTGTCGAAAGCGCTCGACACGACGCCCGAGTTCTGGGTCAACCTGCAGACCCAGTACGATCTGTGGCAGGCTCGAGAGACCGATCTCGGCGGTGTTCGGCGTCTCGTCTCGGCCTGACCTTGTCGTTCCGTTCCATCTCGATCTCCGCCTCCCGCAGCCTCACGAGGATCTGCTCCGTCGAGTACCGCCTTGCGCCCATCACGGGCCTCCTTTCGCCGATCCCCAGGAGCCGAAAGCCAACACTCCAAGAAGGCGAATCATGACGTGGAGAGGATATCCGCAACCGGTGCCCTAGCTCGCCCGGACCAACGGCGTCGGTAGCTCGGCGGTCTCCTTCGAGGCTTTGTAGAGCTCGACCGCCTTCTGGGCGTTGAGCCAGAAGTCGGGGGATGTGCGAAACGCGGCGCCTAGCTTCAGCGCCATCTCGGTGCTGACTGCCGCTCTTCCATTGACGATCCGATTGATCACCTTGACGTCACAGCCGAGGTGGTCGGCGAGCTGCTTCTGGGTCATTCCGAGCGGGATCAGAAACTCTTCGCGGAGGATCTCTCCGGGGGTCGTCGGCTCTCTTTTTCTAGTCCATGCAGTCATCGGATTCCTCAGTGGTAGTCGCGAATGTCTACGTCTTGAGGCCCACCCGGCGACCAGCGGAAGATCACGCGCCACTGGTCGTTGATTCGGATGCTGTGAAATCCCGCCAGGTCTCCTTTCAATGCCTCGAGTCGGTTCCCCGGTGGTGATCCCAGATCGCTCAATGTCTCTGCGTAGTCGAGCATGTCGAGCTTCCTGCGGGCGATCCTCGCCAGGTTGCCCCACCCGAGACGTCTGGGCGACCGATCTTCAACGAAGAAGCGCTCGACTTGGCGGCTGGCAAAGCCCTGAATCGCCACGCACTGACAAAATACCGTATAAAGGTATACCTAGTCAAGGTAAGAATCGAAGTTGGTAAGCGGTGCCAGGCATGCAAGATGCAAGATGAGTCGCCGGTATCCTGTCCTTCGCCAAAACCCTGTTTCGTGTGAGAAACCGGCGATCATTGATCGGCCTGGTCGCAGTGTAAGCTTCGAGGCAGGACTTCTTTTACAGTCCAGCGGCACCGTGCTGCGAGGAAGACGGAGCGATTGGAGCTCAGATGGCGCCGGTTGTGGGTGAGGACGACGAATTCCTTGGGCGGATGGGGTTTGACAAACGACAAGTCCTTTGAGGGACTCACGGGAGCCATCAAGGACCGCACCTGACAGCAGAGAAGAAACAATTTTGGTAACAATGAAGTACAACTGAAGGCCGTACTTGGCAGCAGACGACATTTACGCCTGTCGACGTAAGTCGCTTGTTTTGTTGCGGTTGCGTGTTGGCAATTGCTGTTGTCTGCGAGTTTTCCGGGGACCTAAAATCCTCCCTCCGCAAGGAGATGCGGGTTGGCTCCCTGCGGTCGCCGTCCCCTACCCCGTAGGGTGCCAATAGTCTGCTCACAGTCCATGCGGCATCGCGATCGCGACGGTCGCGGTAGTATCGAACTGGCTCAGTTGGCTTGGGTCAGGAGGGTCTCGACAACTTCCAAAGGACCTGGCAAAGGAGACGGTTCTCGAGGTATTGGGTAAGGTCGCTTTCACGAGTCTCTTCGAGAACGAAAGCCGCTGCGTCTCGGATGTCCTCCAAGTACTTGGGTGAATCAGGCTGCATAGAGCAATTGCCGGGTCTTTTCGACGGAGTCGACAAAATATGGGTTTCGAAGGCTGCGGCGAGTCAGAAGGTCCACCTTGCGGCCGAAGAGCTTCTCAAGTGCCTCGAGAAGACCGAAGTACTGATCGGCGAGGCTCATCGAGTCTACGGTCAGAAACTCCACGAGAAAGTCCAGATCACTATCTTCGCGGAGATCACCGGTGGCCGCCGAGCCGAAGACTTCGAGACTTCCAACGTGGTATTGGAGGCCGGTGTCCGTCTGGCTGACCCGGACTGTCGGATAGAGGCGGAGAACTTCTTGGAGTTGAGTCAACACCTTGCGTCGGAAGTCTCGCGGCCGCGCGTAGTCGGCGCCGAACTGATTCTGCAGACCTTCCCACGGGACGAGCCGCTGTTCCCCGGGGACCGTTGACCCGCTTGAATCGGTGGCTCTCGGGCCGGCGATGGGGGAGGGTGGTCAAGACCAGGAGCCGCGGCATGAAGCCGAGGGTGCCGGCAAGAACGGTCGAACTCCCCTCCCCGCTCCCCGACGAGATTGTCGAGCGCTACCGCGGTCGACTCGGCTTCTGGTTGTCTAACTGTAACGAACGAAGGAGTTTATTCCATTGTTCGAAGTTGGCACGTTGTCTGCTCTCTTCAACTAGTGTCGAAGATGAGATGAACCAACACCAACGTTTTGATAGGAGGTAGACAATGACACGCATCAAGCACATCACTCCGCTGGCAGCGCTCCTCATCGCGCTGCTCGCTCTGCCGGTCCTGGCGGGTCAGGGCTACGAGAAGTTCAAGGGAGAGGTCGTGGCCGTGCAGCAACAGACCAACAACCAGGGCGCCGATCAGATGATCACCGTTCGTACTCGTAACGGGGCGCAGCAACAATTCCGCCTCGGCGACCCGGGCAGCTGTCAGGGTTGTGTTCAGGTCGGCGATCAGGTTCAGGCCCGGGTTTCGAGAGCTTCTGGTGGCCAGTCGGGCCAGGTCCAGAGCATGAAGGTGAAGCGCAACGGTGAGATGTTCGGCTACAGCAACCAGGCCGGCCAGCTCGTCCGCACGCAGCAGCGCTTGCAGGACGGTAGTGGTAGCGGCCAGCAGAATGGTGGCGGTGGTCGCAACGGCTCTGGCAGCGGCAATGCCGGGTCCGGTGGCGGCAACCGCGGCGGTGGCAGCTGCAATGGGTCCGGTGGCGGCGGCAGGGGGTCCGGTGGCGGCGGTTGCCGTTGAGCTCCTTTGCCACCAACGTAGGATCGAATGGGGGCGACATCAGTCGCCCTCATTCACGGTTCATGGCTCCGGGTTAGGATGGAAAACATGACCTTGGGCAAAGTCCGTCTGCTAGCCGGATTCTTGGTCCTTCTGGCAGCAGTCTTGGTTTTGTGGACCCTGGTCGAAGCTCGCCGCCAGCGCCGCGCCGTTGAGGCCACCCTCACGACTCAGGCCACCGTCCTGGCTCGCTCCTTCGGCCCCGGACTCGTGGCTGCTTCCCATGCGGCCCGTGAGCTCGACGAGATCGTCCTATGGAAGCTCCTGGACAATGCCAGATTGTTCGCCGAAATGGACCCCTCCGGTGATGAGAGCCAATTGCGACTCGAGGATCTTGCCGAGGCCAACGGATTAGCATCAGTGGCCTACTTTGACGGCAGAGGCCAGGTCTTCCTCACGCTTGGTGAGTCGATCTCGGAATCAGCAGCGGAAAGCGTCGCCGACATCCTCGGTGGACGAGCCGAGGAGATCCTTCTCGGATCGGCTCAGGATGCCGACCTGGAACACATCAGTGCCGCTGTGGCGATGCCCGAAGAGGGCGCAGTACTCGTGCGTATCCACACTTCCTCCGCCCGTGCCTTCGCCCGTCGTCTCGGCGTGGAGAACCTCCTCGACTCACTGGTGGGAAGTAGTGGGGTTCTCTACCTGCGCTATTCCGAAGAGCCCAGCGGTAGGGTGGTAGAGGCGAGCTGGGACGGTGGGCCGCTACCAGAGGACCTGGCGGGTGAAGAGCAGGCACTGATCCGGGAAAGATCGGTCTTCGAGGTGGAGCTACCCATCGACGCCCCTGCCGGTAGCTCTGCGACCCTAAGGGTCGGACTCGATGGCCGACCTCTACACGAGGCGGCAGCTGCCGCGATGCGGCGCACCCTGCTCGTCAGCATTGTTTTGTTGGGTTTTGCTGTTGCGGGCACCGGCTTCGCGGTGGTCAGCAGACTGCGAGCCCTCGATCGCGAGGAGGCGGCCCGTCAATTGGCCATTGCTGAAGCTGGCCGGCGACGCAGCGAGAGACTTGCAGCGGCTGGGGCACTGACGGCAGGCCTCGCCCATGAAGTCCGGAGCCCAATGAATGCCATCGGGTTGGCGGCACAGCGTCTCGAGCGGAAGTTGGATGCCGGTGATGGACGCCGCGATATTGCGCAGAAGATTCGCGAGGAGCTGCAGCGGTTGGAAGGGATCCTCCGTGAGTTTCTGGAGCTCGCCAGCCCTGTGTCCGATCGGCGAGAGTGGGTAGAGCTGGCCGGGGTTGCCGGCGAGGTGGAACAACTGTTGGTCGAGGAGGCCGAAGCGGAAGGAGTGCACCTCAAGCCGGTCGAGGGCTCTGGCAGCGCCATCGCCGACCGTGGCGCGGTGCGTGGGGCGTTGATCAATCTGGTGCGCAACGCCATCCAGGCCAGCCCCCAGGGAGGCGAGGTCTCTGTCCGGATTCGCCAGAAGAAACAGATCGTCACCATCGAAGTGACCGATCAGGGTCCAGGAATCGAGGCAGAGCTAACAGGACAGGTATTCGACGCCTTTGTGACCGGGCGGGCCAGTGGTACAGGACTCGGTCTCGCCCTTGTGCGGAGGGTGGCCGAGGAGCATGGCGGCAACGCCAGCCTGACGAATAGACCCCATGGCGGAGCCACGGCAATCCTCGAGCTGCCACGGGACGGAGGAAACAAGACATGAGCCTCGAAGGCAGAGTTCTCGTCGTTGAAGACGATGCGTCCCAGCGGCAGATGCTGGCCGACTTCCTGCGAGATCTGGGACTGGAGGTCGCAGAGGCGGCCGATGGCCGCCAGGCTCTCGAAGGCATCCAAAAAAGCCTCTTCGATCTTGTGATCAGCGACCTGCGCATGCCAAAGATGGATGGCCAGGAGCTGCTCAGCGAGGTCAAGGCACTCAATCCAGAGATCGGCGTCGTGCTGGTCACGGCCTACGGCACGGTGCAAGGGGCGGTTGCCACACTCAAGTCCGGCGCCTCGGACTACCTGCTCAAGCCTTTGGATCTCGACGAAGTCGAGCACGTTGTGCGTCGCAGCCTGGAAGAGCATCACCTGCGACGAGAGAATCGCGAGCTGCGGCGGCGGTTGGGAGAGATCGAATCGCTACCCGGCATTGTCACCTCCGGTGGGGCCATGGCCGAGGTGTTGTCCAAGGTCGCTCGCGTCGCTCCCTCCGAGGTTTCGGTCCTACTGCTTGGCGAGAGTGGCACCGGCAAGGAGTTGGTCGCTCGGGCAATTCACGCTGCCAGCAAGCGTGCCAAAGAACCCTTCGTAGCGGTCAACGCCGCCGCCCTGTCCGCCACTCTGCTTGAAAGCGAGCTCTTCGGACACGAGCGCGGTGCATTTACCGGAGCCGAGCGCGCTCGAATTGGCAGAATCGAGAGCGCCGCCGGCGGGACCCTGTTCCTGGACGAGATCGGGGATCTGCCCAACGAGGTGCAGGTCAAGCTCCTGCGAGTGCTGCAGGAGAAGACCGTGGAACGAGTGGGCTCGAATCGAGCCTTGCCGGTCGACGTGCGGGTGGTGGCTGCGACACACCACGATCTGTTGGCAAGTGTCCAGGAAGGTGCCTTTCGCGAGGATCTCTACTATCGGCTGGCTGTGGTGAGCATCGATCTCCCACCACTGCGCAGCCGGCGCGCAGACGTCCCACTGCTCGTCGAGCACTTTCTGGAGAAACATTCGAGGACTGGCGAGGTGGCCGGCAAGGTCTTTTCCCGCGAGGCCATGGACTTGCTGGTGCGTTACGACTTTCCGGGCAATGTCCGTGAGCTCGAGAATGTCGTCCAGCGATCGCTGGTTCTGGCCCGGGGCGATCTGATCACGGTCGACGACCTTCCTCCGACGGTGCTAGGAGCCGCAGGCGAGCCCGGGACAGCCGATATCGGCTCGAGAGCTTTACTGCCCGCCCGCATCGCCGCACTGGAACAGAGTGCCATCGAGGAGGCTCTGGCGAGCGAAGGTGGGAATCAGAGCCGGGCCGCTATCCGGCTGGGTATCTCGGAGCGGGCTCTACGCTACAAGAGAGCCAAATACCGCCAGCGTTGACAGGTTCCCGCCGTCGGGCGGCAAGAATCGTCGTCGACCCAGGCTCGATTCGACCAGATCGTCGAACTGTGCGCCGTACATGTCCATAGACAGGGGGGCTTGATCAGGCACGGTCCTTGCTCATCTAGGACGTCATGATGAAGAAAATGAACCTGGCCTTTTTGCTGGTGGCCCTGGCGGTCGTCTTGGGTGCCCAAGCCGCCCAAACTGCCGTCGGCGAGGTCTTCCTCTTCGCGGGACTGGCTTCGGGTAGCTACGGTACCGGTGCGGATTCCGACGTCGCCACGACCCGCGTTGTCTTCAACACGGGCGACAAGTACCAGTTCAAGATAGACGCGGGATGGATCCGGGTCGAATCACCTTTCGGCGTTCTCCCCGGTCCCGTGGGCCCACTGCCCATGCAGCGCCGGCGAGAAGGCGACTCCTCGGAGAATGGAATGGGGTTCGGTAACTTCAGCGAGCAGGAGCCAGATCCTCCGCTCCCCGAGCCCGAAGAGATCTCGGCGTCTGGAGTGGGTGATGTCTACCTGGCCTTCAGTCGCAGGATTCTCGGAGGTGGTGCCAGTGTATTCCGGATGGATGGGGGCTTGGAGGTCAAGGCTCCTACCGCTGACGCCGATGAAGGTCTCGGAACCGGTGAATGGGATACCCGCATCGGATTGACCAGCGAATACCGTTTCTGGTCAGCCACCGGTTTTGCCGGTCTGGGATGGAACTACCTCGGGGATCCGGCCTGGGTAGAGCTCAACAATGTGGTGGACGCGTATGCGGGTATGGAGAGTGAGCCGCTCGGCGGCCGCGTGATCCTGTCCAGCTGGCTGGCCGGCAACCCCGAGGTCGTACCAGGTGTCGGCAGTCGCGGAATCCTGGGCTTCGGGCTGCGCACGACAGGGAGTTGGCGCTTCCGATTCCAGGCCACCGCCGGGCTCACCGACGGCTCCGAGGATTTCAGTGTGCTCTTGGCAGTCTCTCACGGACTCCTGACACCGACAGTCGGCACGCGGGGGCCGCGGCGATGAGGTCCTCATCGACAGGCATCGGGCTTGTCTTGCTGCTCGCCGCGACCACTTGTAGCGGAGTCGCCGTGGCAGGAGGGCACTCGTCTCTGGCGGTGGTCGAGGGGACCGTCCTGGAGGTCGGGATTCACCCGGGAGAGGGCGGTCTCGAGTTGGTGACCGTCCGTCTCTCGACCGAGCGGCCCGACTCCCAAGAGCTCGAGCTGCTCCTGGCCCCCCAATCGGCGCTGGAGGAGACCGGATTCACCGTGCAACAGGGTGACCGGCTCAAAGCCCGGATCTTCACCGCGGACGAGGGCCCGGCCTCGGTCCACAAAGTGCAAAACCTCTCGCAAAACTCCATGGTCCGGCTCCGCACTCTTCGCCAGATCCCCTTGTGGGACGGCGCGGGAATGTGGCAAGGAGGCCCTGGATGGGGAGGCCACGGCGGACACCATCGGCCCGAATCTGGACGCCAAGGGGGGGCGGGGCCACCCCGCTGAATCTTCGATCCATCACATCAACAGTAAGGAAGCTGATCCCATGACATCACGACTTCACTCGACTGCAACATTCGCACTTCTTGTACTTGCCTCAGCCATGATCGCCGGATCGGCGGTATCGGTTGGCGTGGCCGAGGACCCTGGCGAGCCTACCCGTGAGGCCTTGCTGCGTGCACTCGATGACGAGCGACATGCCAAGGCCATCTACCAGGCGGTACTGAATCGCCATGGCGAAGTAAGGCCGTTCTCGAACATCCGGAGTGCCGAACAGCGGCACGAATCGTATCTGCTGGATCTGCTCGAGGAATACGAGATGGACCTTCCGGTCGATCCATGGCTGCAGCAAGAGATCGAGATCCCAGACACCCTTCGCGAAGCGTGTGCACAGGCTATCGAAGCCGAAAGGGCCAACATCGCGATGTATGACGAACTCCTCGAGATTGTCGAGGCTGCCGAAGTCCGGGATGTTTTCACGCGACTTCGCGGCGCGTCCGAGGAGCGGCACCTACCAGCCTTCCAGCGCTGTGGCGGAAACGGCCGCGGGCGGGGCGGAGGGCGGGTTAATTGAACGGCTCCCTAACAGCCCCATTTCTGTAGCCTGCCTGCGTGCTCGGCCCTGAACGTGCGGTGGAGAAGGGTAGAGACGGAGGCCGGTGTCCGTCTGGCTGACCCGGACTGTCGGATAGAGGCGGAGAACTTCTTGGAGTTGAGTCAAAACTTTGCGTCGGAAGTCTGTCGGCAGCACCGTCGACTTGGCGAGTGCGACCTGGACCAACACCATCGGCACAGGCGAGATGATCACCGTGAGTCGCTCGTCGGCCGTCAGCAGGGTCAGATCTTGCATCCTGGCCGTGGCGGCCAGGATGCGGTCGGCCGGGTCCTTGTGGAGGCCGGAAGGAAGCGCGTACGCGGCCGCGGAAGACGCCGAGCGGGCGCTCGGAACGGACCTCACGGACGGGTTCCACCCTGGCGATCGGTTGTCCGCGTCGGGTGACGAGAATACTCTCGCCGGCTGACAGGTCCTCCTACCGGGCCCAACCCTGCGGACGGGAGATCGTGGTTGACACCAGGCGCTTGAGCGCCTAGGCTACTAGTGGACTGAAAGGGGCACGCGATGGCGACGGCAACCGTGAGAATTCCGGCGGAAAAGAGGGACATCCTGAGGATCATCGCGGGGATCGAAAAGACTGAGATGAAGGAGATCCTGTCCGAACTCATCGACGAGTACATCGAGCGGCACCAGGAGACGCTAGACCTTCTTTCCCGACCCGAGTGGGTCGACATCATCGCTCGCGGCAAGGAAGAGGTGGACAAGGGCGTCAAGGGCAAGAGGCTCGATGAGCTGGCGGATTGAGGTCAAGCCGTCGGCTGAGAAGCAGTACCTCAAGATCGACAGGACGACTCGCCGACGAATCAAGGAAACCCTGCATGATCTCGAGAGCGCCGAGCAGCCGCTTCTTCACCCGCGCGTGAGGCCCCTGACGGGAAAGCTCAAAGGCGATTACCGGGTAAGGGTTGGAGGCTGGAGGGTTCTCCTGACACCTGATCGAGAGTCGAAGGTGCTCCATGTCTACGCCATTCTCCCCCGTGGCGATGCGTATTGACCTTTTGACGGCACTTCACCGCCTGTTTCTGATCCACCCGATTTGCGAGTTTTTCGCTGGTTTCGGCCCCGGCCGGCTACGGCAAGAGCATGCTGGTGAGTCACTGGGCCGAGTCGTCCCTGGCGTGGCCGTTATCGGCCGTCGGTTTCTGGCAACCTGGATCGGACGATCACCGCAAAACGGAGAAGATCGTCGAGATGGTTCTCTAGCACGTCCTGCACCACCGACAGATCGAGATCGCCATAGCCGTGGACGAGGATGTTCCGGAATCCAACCATGTTGCTGAGGGGAGCGGCTTCCGACTGGGTGAGCCATCCGGCCCGGAGGAGCAGATCGAAAAGCTCTCGATTGGTTCTCGGTTCGCCCAGCTTTTCGTCGGACACGATGTGGGAGGCCACGTCCTGGGCAGCCTGGATGGCGATCTGCAATGTGTGCTCGACGAATCGCTCCTCGCGAATGTCCGTTTCGATCATCTCGGGCCGTGCGAGACGCCGAAGCTCCGCGACGCAGGTCTCGATGAAGGCGAGCTTCTTGGCCAGCAGTTCCGGATCGGTCACGGCGATGTCACCTCTCGTCCGCGATATCGGTTGAGGATCGGGAGGAGATCGAAGTACTCGTTGCGGGCACGGACCTCGAAGCGGATCCGCGCCGCACGGTCACGATCCAGCAGCAGCCGGCCGTCACGCAGCACGCGGTGCACGAGATCGGGTGGCGCGTTGTTGAGCACGACGACCTGCGTTGTTCGACCCAGGGCCCGTTCGAGATCGCCTTCGAGCGCGAATCGGAGATCGTTGAGCTCACCTGAAGGCGCCGTGCGCAGAAGGATGCCCACATCGACGTCGCTACTCGCTGAGTCGGCGCCCCGCGCCACGCTGCCGAACAGATAGGCGGCGAGGAGCCGATCATCTGCCGAATCCAGTACCTGCGTGGCGCGTTGCTCGAGCCGTTGCGGGTTCATGAGTCGATTATATGCGGCGGGGCCCGCCATCCAGCCTCTTAACCCCCCATTTCCCCCCCCTTTTGGGTGATCCTTTGCCGGGCGACAGCCCATAGGCTGGGTTCATGCAATCAAAACCCGACAACGCCGCACCCGACAACGCCGCAAAGGGGCCGAGCGCTGTAGGCTCTGCTGCTCGCGGTTCCGCCCTGTCGGAGGGCGTTTTGCGCCTGGTCGAGATCAACCCCGCTGTCGGTGGCTGGCACAAGCCGCCGAGTCGCGCGGCGCACTACGCGTCGTGTTGACCTGCGCAACTGAGTAAAGTAGAAGCCATGCTTTTCTATATCGGCGCCGGATTGGTTTTTCTGTTTTCGCTCGGGGTACGCCAGCATCTCAAATCGACCTACAAGCGTTGGAGCCAGGTGCGCAGCGCCACCGGCAGGCCGGGTGGGCAGGTGGCGCGGATCATTCTCGACGCCAACCGGCTCCAGTCGGTGCCGGTGCAGCCCGTGAAGGGTGAGCTCACCGACCACTACGATCCCCGCCGCAAGCAGCTGCGTCTCGCCAAGGACAACTTCGTTGGCAACAGCGTGGCCGCGACGGCGGTATCCGCGCACGAATGCGGGCACGCTCTGCAGGATGCCGATGACTACCGGCCGATGGAGTTTCGAACCGCCATGGTACCGATCGCCAACGCCGCGGCTCGTTTTGGGCTGCCGCTGGCCATCTTCGGATCGTTCTTCGGGTCCCCGTTGATGGTGCAGATCGGGCTCCTGGGCTACGTCGGCTCGATCTTGCTCACCTTTTTGACGCTGCCTGTCGAGTTCAATGCCAGCAAGCGCGCCATGGTGCAGCTCGATCAGCTCGATCTGGTTTCACCCGAAGGGCACGAAGGCGCAGAGAAAGTGCTCAGGGCAGCCGCTATGACCTATGTTGCGGGAGTAGCGTCGTCCGCCTGGTACCTGGTGTATCTGGTTCTTGTGGGTGGACGCTCCGTCTTGAGAAGGCCCGAGCCACCGATGCCGCCAGCGCTTTGAGCGGCGGATGTTCAGACTGCAAGGAGATTGTTCAGATTTGACCACCCACGTCTTCGAAGTCTTCTCCGACTACATATGACCGTGGTGCTATCTCAGTACCGTGCGTATTGAGCGAATCAGGGAGGCTTTCGACGTCGAGGTGAGGTTCACGCAGTTTCCCCTCCATCCTGAGACACCGCCTGAAGGGATGACGCTCGAGCAGCTCTTTGCAGGGCGGGCGTTTGATCTCGAGGCGGCGCAGGCGCGGCTGACAGCGTTGATGGCGGAGCAGGGGCTGCCGTACGGCGAGCGCACGCGCACCTATAACAGCAGGTTGGCTCAAGAGTTGGCCAAATGGGGCGAGCTGCAGCCAGGAGGCGAGGCGATCCATGATGCGTTGTTTCGGGCCTACTTTGTCGATGGAGTCAATCTGGCCCGGATCGACAAGCTGGTCGAGATCGCAGGAGCGGTTGGCCTGTCAGAAGTGGAGGCTCGCGAGGTGCTGGAGAGCCGGTCCTTTGCAGCCAGCGTGGACGGTGACTGGGACCGCGCTGCCGAATTTCGGGTAACCGGGGTGCCGACATTCGTCATCAACGGCAAGGGCGTGGTCGGGGCCCAGCCCTATGATGTGCTGGAGGATCTTGTCTCGCGGGCGGGCGCCGAGCGACGCTAGAATCTAGCTTCGGGAGAGAATCAGATTCTGTGGTCGGCTTCCTGTCGTCCATTGACAGAGTAAGTCATTGGCTTACAATAGGGGAGGTCATGAGGTTCGAGTGGGATGTCGAGAAGGATGAGGCGAATCGAAGTCGGCACGGCATCTCATTCGAGGAGGCCAAAGAGCTATTCACAAGTGGGGTCGACTATCTCGAGATCTACGACGCTGAGCACAGCTACGAGGAAGATCGGTTCATTGCCGTCGGTCTCATAGGGCGCGGCTTAGTTGTCGTGGTCTTCACCGAACGTCAAGAGGATGTAGTCCGGATCATTAGTGCACGACTCGCGACGCCTTCGGAGTCTCGCCTCTTCCAGCGGTTCACAGGAGAAAAGCCATGAATGACGAAATCCGCGAACTGACTGAAGACGACTTTGATCGGGCGATTTCGCATCAGCAGCGTGAACGCATCATGCGTGGCGACCTCGAAGGAGGTGCGGATGTCATCGCTCTGCGGCGGTTCCTGGGAATGACGCAGCAAGCGTTCTCAGACGCGCTCGGCATCAGCGTCCACACCCTTCGAAATTGGGAGCAGGGCAGGCGCAGCCCCGAGGGTCCGGCTCTCGCCCTCCTCAGAATCGCGGCTCGACACCCTGGTGTCCTGGTCGAGAGTCTCGCGGAGACGGCCTAGACAGGGTGGTTCGCTTCCCATGGCTCCCTGCGGTCGCCGTCCAGACGAGAGTCCAAGTCGGACCGAAACGCTATCCCGAATACGAGAGTCGGCGTGGATCAACTTGCGGGGTCGAGAGCCCTGAGCTTTGGGCTCGGTCCTGGGCCTGATCGAGGTGGTTTTCCTGTTGATTCTGATCGCCGCTCGATCTATACTTCGTTACATGGCGAAGTGAGGGTGTGATAGTGCGAGATTTTCTCCCCATCACCAAGGCGCTGAGCGATGAGACCCGGCTTCGGCTGCTGATGGCTCTACGCTCAGGCGAGCTTTGTCTCTGCCAGTTGATCGACCTGCTGCAATTGGCACCGTCCACGGTGTCGAAGCACATGGCGCTGCTGCAGCAGGCAGGCCTGGTCGAACGGCGCAAGGACGGCCGCTGGCATTTCTATCGTCTCCCCGAGCAACCTCAATCCCCGGCGACTGAACAGGCCGTTGCCTGGGTGACCCAGTCGCTGGCCGGTGAGCCTGTGATCCGCGGCGACGAGGAGCGACTCGCAGAGATTCGCCGCAAGGACCTCGAGGAGTTGTCGGCATGCTACCGAACCTGAAGGTCCTATTTCTCTGCACGGGCAACTCCTGCCGGAGCCAGATGGCCGAGGTTGGGGTCGATATCTCGAGGCAGCGGTCGAAGACATGCCCGGATTGCTTCCAAGAAAGGAGCCTGCTGAATGACCGCTCATGAAGGAGTCGCGCGACAGCTCTCGCTCCTGGATCGCTACCTGACCCTGTGGATTTTCCTGGCCATGGGCGTTGGTGTGGCCTTGGGTGCGCTGTGGATGGGCGTTGCCGATTTCTGGGGCCGGTTCACCGTCGGCACGACCAATCTACCTATCGCCTTCGGTCTCATTTTGATGATGTATCCACCGCTGGCCAAGGTGCGATACGAAGAGCTGCCCGACGTCTTCCGCAACTGGCGAGTCCTCGGTCTCTCCCTGGTACAAAACTGGATCATCGGTCCGATTCTGATGTTCGTGCTGGCGATCGTCTTCCTGCGTGACCAGCCCGAATACATGGTCGGTCTGATCCTGATTGGCCTGGCCCGGTGCATCGCCATGGTGATCGTCTGGAACGAGCTGGCCAAAGGAGATTCGGAATACGCCGCCGGATTGGTGGCCTTCAACAGCGTCTTTCAGGTTCTCTTCTACAGCGTCTACGCGTGGATCTTCATCACCAAGCTGCCGCCTCTTTTCGGGCTCGAGGGCTCGGTAGTCGAGATCACCATGGGCCAGATCGCCGAGAGCGTCTTCATCTACCTGGGCATTCCCTTTCTAGCCGGCATGCTCACCCGGCTGGTGCTGGTGAAGGCCAAGGGCAGGGAATGGTACGAGCGAGTCTTCATTCCGAAGATCTCGCCGATCACCCTGATCGCACTGCTCTTCACCATTCTGGTGATGTTCAGCCTCAAGGGCGATCAGATCGTGCGGATCCCTGGTGATGTGCTGCGTATTGCGGTGCCACTGCTGATCTATTTCGTGCTGATGTTCCTGGTGAGCTTCTGGATGGGCCACAAGATCGGCGCCGACTACAGCAAAACGGCCACACTCTCTTTCACCGCCGCATCGAACAACTTCGAATTGGCCATCGCGGTGGCGGTGGCCGTGTTTGGTATCGACTCGGGTGTTGCCTTTGCAGCGGTCATCGGACCGCTGGTCGAGGTGCCGGTGTCTGATCGGTCTGGTCAATGTGTCGCTCTATTTCCAGCGGCGCTATTTCAAGGGACAGGTCACCGACGATCCGGCTCTGGCAGCCGCCGGGGCCGAGGCCTGCAAGCCGCGCGGTACGAAAACCTAGAGATCAAGATCCATCGACGGGAGAGCCTCCCATGAAGTCGGAATGGAAGTCGTTGGCGATCATCGCTGTGGTATTTGCGGCGCTCTTCTATCTGCCGATCGGCAAGCCTCGCTTCGATAACGCGGTTCTCGAGGCCTTCCATCTCGCCAAGTGGTACGCGCAGGAGCACGTGATCCTGTGTCTGATTCCTGCTTTCTTTATTGCTGGCGCTATCGCCGTATTCGTGAGCCAGGCGTCGGTGATGAAGTACCTCGGTGCGGGGGCGAAAAAGGTCGTGGCCTATGGCGTGGCGTCTGTCAGCGGCACCATCCTGGCAGTGTGCTCTTGCACGGTGCTCCCTCTCTTTGCCGGCATCTATCGCATGGGTGCCGGGCTCGGGCCGGCGACGGCGTTCCTCTATTCCGGGCCCGCCATCAATGTGCTCGCGATCGTTCTGACCGCTCGGGTCCTCGGTCCCCGGCTCGGGATCGCTCGCGCCATCGGGGCAATTCTCTTTGCGGTGGTTGTGGGCTTGCTGATGCACTGGATCTTCCGCCACGAAGAGAAGGAAAAGGCCGCGGCCCAGACTGTGCTCCCAGAGCCTGAGATCACCCGTCCGTTGTGGCAGAACGCACTCTACTTCGCATCGATGGTGGCCGTGCTGGTGCTTGCCAACTGGGGAAGGCCTGAGACCGACTCGGGACTTTGGCACGCGATCTGGAGCTGGAAGTGGCCGCTGACGGCTCTGGCAGGCGTCGCGCTCGGCCTGATGCTGGTGAAGTGGTTCGGCGCCCGTTGGTGGCAGCTCGGACTCGTGGCCGCTGCTGCTGGGATTGTTTCGTTGGCCGTCCCCGAGCACCCCGAGTTGACGATGGTTGTCGCGATGACGGGCCTCGCAGTCGTCCTCGGTCGAGGCAATGACGAGCTCCGGGCCTGGTTGGGGTCCACCTGGGGATTCGCCAAACAGATCCTGCCTCTGCTTCTCGCAGGGGTGTTGGTCGCGGGCGCGCTGCTCGGCAGACCAGGCACCGAGGGACTCATTCCTTCCGTATGGGTGAGCTCGGCCGTAGGGGGCAACTCTCTGGGAGCCAACCTCTTTGCGGCGGTAGCCGGGGCTTTCATGTATTTCGCGACGCTGACCGAGGTGCCCATCCTCGAGGGCCTTTTGAGCAACGGGATGGGCCAGGGCCCGGCGTTGGCGCTGCTACTGGCCGGGCCTGCTCTTTCGCTGCCCAACATGCTGGTGATCGCAAGTGTTTTGGGGTGGAAAAAAACCACCGTATTCGTGTCCCTGGTCGTGGTAATGGCCACGATCTCAGGGTTGATCTACGGATCCATTTTCGCTTGAGGAGAGAGTCATGAAGAAACTCAAAGTCCTGGGACCAGGCTGCTCGCGTTGTGAGCAGCTTGCTCAGTCAGCCAAAGTGGCAGCTGAGGAACTCGGGCTCGAGTACGAGTTGGAGAAGATCACAGATCTCAACCGGTTCATCGACTATGGCGTGATGATGACACCGGGACTGGTGGTGGACGGGGAGCTCAAGGTCCAGGGGAAGGTCCCTTCGGTCGACGAGCTCAAAGAGCTGTTCCAGTAGGGAAGGAGGAAACTGAGATGGCAAGAGTGGATTCAGTTGCATTCATCGGTGGTGGGCGGGTGGCCCGCATTCTGCTCGGGGGTTGGAAGCTCGCCGGGAAGCTCCCGGCTCGGATCGTCGTGGTCGAACCGGATGAGGCAGTCCTAGGTCTCCTGAAGGATCTCGCGCCAGAGGTGTCGGTGGCTGAGCCGGGAGAGATCGAGCAGTGTGATCTCGTCATTCTGGCTGTTCATCCACCGATCATGGAAGATGTGATGAAAGGGCTTGAAGGCCAGTTGGGCGAAGATATGGCGATAGTGTCTCTGGTGCCCAAGATCAAATGCGACACGATCTCCAAAGCTCTTTCTACCAAGCGCGTGGTCCGGATGATCCCGAATGCCCCTTCAGTCATCGGTGCGGGCTACAACCCGGTCTTTTTCAGCGAAGCGATCGAGCCGGAGACTAGAGAGGCGTTGGCCGCGCTTTTTGCTCCCTGGGGCGAGCAACCCGAAGTGGCTGAAGCGGATCTGGAAGCCTACGCGATCGTCACGGCTATGGGTCCGACCTATTTCTGGTATCAGATCCAGGCTCTGCGCGAGCTGGGCGTCTCTTTCGGGCTGACTCGAGAGGCTACGGATGAGGCCATCAGAAGAATGCTCGGCGGTGCAGTGGACTGCCTCCTGGCACAGGGACCCGAGAGTATGGATCTCATTCCTGTTCGACCGCTCGAGGAGATCGAGCCGACCGTCAAAGAGGCCTACGAATCGAAGCTCGAGAGCCTGTTCGCCAAGCTCTCACCGCCAGCGGCGGTCCGGGCTCGATGAAGAGGTCAATCGTGTCGTATCCATGAGCCAGGAGGCTCCGAAATGCCACGATACGAGGCGTGTCGCCGATGGCACCCATGCCGCCGCCCTGGCCGAATCGGAAAGCGATTCTGGCGCCAAGACCTCGCCCGATGACATCCCTGAGATCCAATGAGTCCTGCGATTGGACGCATGCTGCTGCTGGCCCACCTTCTGACCCGAAGCGAACTCTCCGAGGATGCGATAATTAGCTTGGTGACAATTGGCAGCGAAGGCGAGACCCCCATCGGCGAGAAGAACAGCGGAGAAGGATCATGATGGAAATACTCAACGACATCAAGCAGACCTACGGCCAGTTCGATATCCCCCTGTTCGAGATCAGTGGCACCACCATTACGGTCGCGACTCTCATCACCTTCGTTATCGTGGTGCTCGTGACGTTTGCCGTCGCCAGTCTGATGCAGAGGGCCGTGGTTCGAGCCTTCTCGAAGGATGGACAAAAAGATCAAGGTACAACTGCCGTCGCATCGCGGTTGGTCCGATACCTGGTCCTGATCGGCGGGCTAGGCGTCGGCATTCACAACCTCGGCATCAACCTGAACGGCCTCTTTGCGGCCGGGGCGGTGTTCGCGGTCGCCATCGGGTTCGCCATGCAGAATATTTCCCAGAACTTCGTCTCCGGGGTGATTCTGCTTCTGGAGCGGGCGATCAAGCCTGGCGACATCCTGGAGGTCGAAACTCGACTCGTTCGAGTTGTGGACATGGGCATTCGGGCCACGGTCGCCCGGTCTCTAGATGAAGAAGACATCATCATTCCGAACTCGATTCTCGTTGCCTCGCCGGTCAAGAACTACACGCTCAAGGATTCGCTGTATCGGTTACGCTCGAAGGTCGGCGTCGTCTACTCGTCCGATATGGCTCAAGTACGTCGGGTTCTCGAAGAGGTGGCCGAGAAGATGGAATGGAGGTCTTCGGTGCAGGCACCGCGCATCCTGCTCACGGACTTCGGCGATTCGTCGGTCAACTTCGAGGTCTCGGTCTGGATCGACAATCCATGGCGGATGCGACATCACCTCAACCTGCTCAACGAAGCGGTCTGGTGGGGGCTCAAGGATGCCGGCATCACCATCGCGTTCCCGCAGCTCGATGTGCATTTCGACCCCGAGACTTTCCCGGCGACAGGCTCGGGCCCGCGGCCGATCTAGCGCGCGGGCTCAGGCTCCCGCTGTTCCCGCCTGGATTACATGAACGTCCCGCTGCGGAAACGGTATGGTCAGCCCGTTGCGCTCCAGCTCGAGCTTGATCAACCGATTGAGATCGAAGTACACGGCCCAGTAATCCGCGGTATCGACCCACGGCCTGACGACCAGATTCACCGAAGAGTCGGCCATCTCCAGCACCTCGACGACCGGCTCAGGGTCCTTCAGCACCCGAGGATCTTCAGAGAGTATCGCGCGCAGCACGTTTCTGGCTTGCTCGATGTCATCGTCGTACGCGATGCTCGCTACCAGGTCGACGCGGCGCGTCGGGTACGCGTTCACGTTGATGATCTTATTGCTCATGATGCTTCCGTTGGGCAAGATCACCTTCTGGTTGTCGGGTGTGGTCAGTGTGGTTGCCAGGATACCGATCTCCTTCACCTTGCCTCGGGAACCCGAGGACTCGACCACGTCGCCGACCCGGAACGGCCGAAACAGAAGAATCAAGACTCCAGCTGCGAAGTTGGACAGAGATCCCTGCAGCGCCAGACCGACGGCAAGCCCGGCAGCCCCGATGACGGCGATGAATGACGTCGTCTGGACGCCGAATTTCGACAATGCGGCGATCACGGCGAACACCATGATGCCGCCCTTCACGATTCCTTCGGTGAAGCCAATCAGGGATTCGTCCACTTTGCCGCGCCTCAGGGCGCGCAAGGTCAGTTTTCCGGCGATACCGGCGACGAGCTTCCCGGCGACGAGAATGGCGATCGCACCCAGGATCTGTAAGCCGTACTCGGTGAGAAAGGGGATGGTGTGGCTGATGGCAGCCTGAATGTGTTGGTTGTCCATGAAGTCCTCCTGACTGGAATCGGAAGAAGAGACGCACCCGAACGTGCTCCGGGCCGCCATGAAACGTGCCGAGCCTGGGTGTGCCAGCGGCCCCGCTGAGATTGTACGCCTTAGCTTACCCTGGGTCGCCCACCCAAGACTCCCGAAAGTCCCACGTCCGTTGGGGACACCCAAGATCGGTTGGGCTTCGCGATGGCGAACTAGTTAGGTCACTTCCAAGAGCATTGACCGGCCTCCTTGCCAAACACTATGGATTTGTCGAGCACCAAGCCGGCGCTCACTGCTGGTTCTCTATGCAAGCGTTGCTTCCTTCGACGACCTGCTCTGTCCGCCGGCGTTCGCATCGCCCTTTTCAAGGGTAGGCTGCTGCACACCAAGAGACTGGCCATCGATGGGGAGACGAGCATTTCTCAGTTTGGTCAACCTCGACATGCGCAGCCTGTGGCTCAACTCCGAGATCTCGCTCTTCGTCTACGACTCCGGCTTCGCAGGCCGCTTGCGCTCCCTCCAGGACAAATACCTGGAAGACTCCGATCGGCTCGAGTTGGACGTTTGGCGCCAGCGGCCACGGTGGCGCCAGCTCACGGAAAACACGTTTCGGCTCCTGGGACCTCTGCTCTAGATGGTGAGTTGCTTGCTTCTGGCCTCTGCCGTAAGCTCGCACGTTGACGAGGGGCTTATGAATCAAGCCGAGACCGCGAGCCGCTTCTACGATCGCATCAGTGGCGTCTACGACGCCCTCGCGGATGCCAGCGAGAACGAAGCGCGCACCCTGGGCCTGGGCTTGCTTGCGCCCTCGAGATCCGAGCAGGTGCTCGAGCTCGGCTTCGGTACCGGGCACGCCCTGGTCGATATTGCCGAGCGCCTGTCGGACGAGGGCAGGGTCTTTGGCATTGACGTGTCACAAGGAATGCTCGAAATCGCCGAAACGAGAGCAAGAGCTGCCGGTCTCGAGGAGCGGATTGTCGATCTTCGACTCGGCGACGCCAAAGAGCTGCCGTACGAGAACGACATGTTCGATGTCGTGTTTGCGAGCTTTACCCTCGAGCTGTTTTCGGAGACGGAGATCCCGGTGGTTCTCGGAGAGATTTCCCGTGTATTGCGGCCAGGAGGTCGGCTGGGTGTGGTGTCCATGCACGACGACAATGGGAAGACCGCAATGGTCGATTTCTACCGCTTTCTGCACCGACACTTCCCCCACATCGTCGACTGCCAGCCGATCGACGCGCGATCCCATCTGGAGCGAGCGGGGTTCGAGATCATTGCGGCTGAAGGAGTTTCGATCTGGGGACTGCCGGTCCTGGCCATCGTCGGTCGCCTTCAGGGCTCCGGCTGAGCCAAGCTCTCTCTGGCCGCCTCGGCGCCACGAGCTTCTTCAAGATTCCGCCGGAGCAGGTGATCGAGCTGGGGACGCAGGTAGAACTCTAGTGCCAAGCCTCTTCCTTGCCAACTTCCGACGCTGATACGCTGCCAGATGATGATCTCGATTCGACCTTGTTTTCTTCTGCCGTTGGTCTGTTTCGTTGCCAGCGGTTGTCAGCACGATAGCTCGCCGTTGCCAATCGTCGGCACGCTCGAGCGCGATCGACTGGAGCTCATCGCCGAGTCTCAGGAGCGCATCGTGGAGGTGTTCGTGAGCGAGGGCGAGCGGGTTGCTTCCGGTGATCTGCTCGTGCAGCTGGATGCCAGTCTCTACGAGGCCGAGCTTGAAGGGGCCGAAGCTGCACGGACACGAGCGGAGCAGCGTCTGGCCGAGTTGGTCCGCGGTCCCCGCCAGGAGCGCATCCAGGATGCCAAGGCGCGTCTGGATGGCGCCACGGACCAGCTGCAAACACAACGGCGCGAATACGATCGCATTCATGACCTGGTGGACGACGAAGTGGCTACCCAGTCGGATCTCGACCGCGCTTTCGGAGCTCGCCAGAGTGCCCAGACCGAACACGATCGAGCCGAGGCGGCCCTGGCGGAGCTGCTCGAAGGCACGACTCGTGAAGAGCTGGCGCAGGCCAGGGCTACCGTTGCCGAAAGCGACGCGGCCCTCAAGCGTCTGCGGGAGACCGCCTCGAGACTCCTGATCCGGGCGCCGCGCGATGGCATCATCGACGCGTTGCCCTACAAGCTGGGCGAGCGCCCACCGAAGGGAGCTTCGGTCGTCGTGATGCTGGCCGACTCCGCGCCCTACGCCCGGGTGTATGTTCCCGAACCCATTCGTGCCCGCGTGGCCGCTGGCCTCGCTGCGCGGGTTGCGATCGACGGCGTCGAGCGTACCTTCGATGGAACGGTGCGCTATGTCGCCTCGGAGGCTTCTTTCACGCCCTACTTTTCGCTGACACAGAGGGATCGGAGTCGCGTCAGCTATGTTGCCGAGATCACCTTGACCGAGGAGGAGGCCAGGCAACTGCCGACCGGCCTGCCTGTCGAGGTGGATTTCCCCGATTTGAGATGACCGATCCGGCCATTGTCTCCAAGGATCTCTCCCGGAAGTTTGGCTCGCTTGTCGCTGTCGACCGGGTGAGTCTGTCGATTCCTCGATCCCGCATCTATGGATTTCTGGGACCCAACGGCTCGGGAAAATCCACGACGATCCGCATGCTTTGCGGTCTGCTCAAGCCAACCAGCGGCACTGTCAACGTGCTTGGGTACGAAATGCCCAAGGGTGCCGAGAAGATCCGGCGCAGCATCGGCTACATGACCCAGAGGTTTTCGCTCTATGAAGATCTTTCGGTGCGCGAGAATCTGGGGTTTCTCGGCAGTATCTACGGCCTGAATCGATCCGACCGCAAAGAGCGCATCCGTGACACCCTCGAGCACTATGCACTGATGGATCGGCAGAAACAGCGTGCCGGGACTCTCAGCGGTGGACAGAGGCAACGTCTTTCGCTGGCCGGTGTGACGCTGCATAAACCGGAGCTGCTGCTGCTCGATGAGCCCACGAGTGCTGTCGATCCCCAGAGCCGACGTGACTTCTGGGATGACTTGTTCGAGCTCGCGGATGGTGGCACGACCATTCTGGTCTCCACTCACTTCATGGACGAGGCTGAACGGTGCCACCGCTTGGCGATTCTCAACCAGGGAGCCTTGGTTGCCGAGGGAGTACCAGAAGACCTTTGCGAAGAGATCGATGCGGTGGTCTTGGAGGTGGAGACTGAACGGCCAAGGCGGGCTCAGCAAGCGCTTTATGGGGCGGAGTTCGTCAAGTCGGTTGCCCAGCTCGGCATGCGTCTCCATGTCATGGTGGATCGCCACGTCGATGAGCCGGCCTCGGTCGTTCGGCAAAGCCTGGAACAACACGGCATATCGGCGACAGTCGAGATCACCCAAGCCAATCTGGAAGATGTATTTGTGGCCGCGACGGGCTTTTCCAGAGGTTGAGCCATGCGTTTGTCTCTGCAGCGAATCGTCGCCATTGCCGTCAAAGAGGTGCGTCAGTTGCTGCGCGATCGGATCACCTTTGGCATGATCGTCGGGATTCCGCTTCTCCAGATCACGCTCTTCGGCTATGCGATCAATCTGGATGTGCGTCACCTCGATGCCGGTGTGGCGGACCTGGCTGACACCCAAGTCTCTCGTCAGCTGTTGGCCGACACCCAGGCTACGCAGGTGGTCAAGATTGTCCATCGGGCCCGCACTGCCGCGGAGCTCGAAGACTTCTTGCGCCGAGGTGAGATCACCGTGGGAATCTATATCCCGGCCGACTTCTCGCGCCGCATCAGGGATCCTGCGAGGACCGCGGCGCAGCTTCTGATTGATGGTAGCGACCCGAGCATCGCCGCTATCGCCACCCAGCTCGCTCGCATGCAATTTCATTTGAGAAAAGGCGAGCCCGCAGCGTCTGCGGCGATCTATGAGATCCGCAACTACTACAATCCCGAGCGCCGCTCCGCCGTGCAGATCGTTCCAGGTCTCATCGGGGTGATCCTGACCATGACCATGGTTCTGTTTACCTCGGTGGCCATCGTGCGCGAGCGTGAACGGGGCAACCTGGAGTTGTTGATCACGACCCCGGTGCGCAATCTCGAGCTGATGATCGGCAAGATCGCTCCCTACATCGTCATCGGTCTGATCCAGGTCAGCCTCATCCTGATCGTCGGGGTCCTGCTATTCCAAGTGCCGATCGTAGGTAGCCTGGTCGATCTTTATCTCGCCAGCCTTCTGTTCATCGCGGCATCGTTGAGCCTGGGATTGATGATCTCGACTTTCGCCAAGACCCAATTCCAAGCCATGCAGCTTACCTTCTTCGTGTTTCTGCCATCGATCCTGCTGTCCGGCTTCATGTTTCCGTTCGACGGCATGCCTGTCATCGCGCAGCGGGTGGCGGTGCTGCTGCCGTTGACGCATTTCGTCGAATTGGTGCGCGGCATCGTGCTGCGCGGCGCCGGACTCGGGGAGCTGTTGCCGAGTGCGCAAGCTTTGGCCATCTTTCTCGTTGTCACGATGACGTTGGCGGTGCTGCGCTTCCGCAAACGGCTCGACTAGAGGCGGCGGCGTCACCGGGAAACGCGGCTCGGGCAGGCTCTACTCTGAGAGCGTTTCACTCTCATCTGAGCGGACCGTGAGGGTCGGGCACTTGGCACCTCGCACAACGTGCTCCGCACAGGTCCCCAAGCCGAACATTCGGAAACCGCTGAGACCGCGATTGCCCATGACGATCAGGTCACACTCTCTGGAGTGGCAAGAGTCCAAGATCTCGTGGGCGGGGCGACCGAAACGCACCTCGAATGCCACGTTCTTGACCTCCAGTTCGTGGGCAAGGCTCTCGAGTGCCGCAAGGGACTTTCGTTTCATTCCCTCGCGATCGTTCAGAAAGGATGTGTCATAGAACCCCGGATACGAAGGCAAATCAATCACGTGCAGCAGGACCAGGTCGGCCTCGGAGAGCTGTGCCAGCTCCCAGGCCGCTTCAACAGCGCGTCGAGAGGTGGCCGAGAAGTCTATGGGGACAAGTATCCGCTCGACAGAGTCACCCGTCCGATGTGGAGTCTCTTCCGGTACCGTTAGGACCGGGCAGTCCGCCCAGCGAACCACCCTATCGGCGACACTTCCAAGGAGTATTCGAGCCGACCCTCTGCGGCCGCGTGTGCCCATCACGACGAGATCAGCATCCACCTCTTTTACGTACTCCAGGATGACCTCCGAGGCGTCGAAGCCTCGCCGCTGAGCGCAAAGCACCATCGACGGCTCAAATTCCAGACTTCCCACAAGCCTGTCCATCCCGGCTGAGATGACTTCCTTCATTTTCCTCTCGAGCTCCTCGTGGTCAGGGAAGTGGTGCTCCGGGTTGTGAGGATCATCTTGATGCAGAACCAGGCCGTGGAGCATGTGAAGCTCAGCATGGAATAGAGAGGCGACAAATGCCGCGTAGCCCAGGGCTTGGTCGGAGCATGGGGAAAAATCGGTAGGGCAGACGATCTTTTGAATCTTCATCAGAGCCTCCTTGTGCCGACACCAGATCGGCTTTGATTCATCGCGAACCCACAATCGAACCGAGGGTGCGGTTGGTCTCGAGCTGCTCGTGTTCCAGGTATGACTGGAGGCCGGCGCCCGTGGCGTTGATAAGAGCTTTCATTGCCCGCAGTCGTTGAGTTGGCTTGCTGGCAAACCAGTGTGCAGCTGTCTGCGCTCGGGAGTCGAGTTCGACAGCTGGAGCGACTTCGCTCAGGAGGCCCAGTTGGTGAGCCTCGGACGCAGACAAGTTCTTGCCGGACCACAGAAGTCGGCTTGCCATTCCCAGCCCGAGCCGTCTC
>CAVRAU010000003.1:0-33668 GCA_963719055.1 uncultured Acidobacteriota bacterium
CAGATTCTCATGGAGCCGGGGCGCTCGATCATGGCCAATTCCGGCATCCTGGTGGCCCGCGTCCAGCACGTCAAAAAGGGTCGCGCCAAGACCTTCGTCATCTGCGACGCCGGTATGCACTCGATGATCCGACCGGCCCTCTATCGCGCCTATCATTTTGTCTGGCCGGTGAGTTGGTCGGGCGCAGCCCCACCGTTTCGCCAGGACACCGGACTGCCGGGTCTCGACTCTTGTGATCTAGTGGGTCCGATCTGCGAGACCGGCGACTTCCTCGCCCGAAATCGCAGTTTGCCGCGCATGGAACGGGAGACCTGGTCGCCATATTCTCCGCCGGGGCCTATGGCATGTCCATGGTCTCCAACTACAACGATCACGGACGACCCGCCGAGGTCCTGGTGGACGGGAATCGGGCGATCATGATCAACGAGCGACAACCTCTGGCAACCGTGCTCGCCACCGAGCGTGCCGCCCGCGAGCTCGAGCTCTCACCCGAAGTCCTGGAGGTGTGATGAATTGCCGATTTCGAATCCCGACCCTCGTCGCGTTCGGTCTCTTGATCTTCTCAGGTGGGCAGGCCATGGCTGAAGACGATCTACTCCAACAAATACTCCGATCCCCCAAACTGCAGGAAGTCGTGAGCCGGGCAGCTGACTACCGACTCCAGGTGGTCCTGGGACGGGTAGAAGTGAAAGACGACGACCGGCGCGTCCTCAAGCAGTATAAATTTCGCGCTGGAGCCGAGTACTTCTATCCCGCCAGCACCGTGAAGCTCTTCGCGGCTGTGGCGGCCACCCAGAAACTGGCGACCCTGCGAGAAGAGACCGGCCTCGCCATCGATCTGGATACACCCATGGTCTATCACCCCCTCTTCGAAGATGAAGAGGTGGAGAAGGAAGATCCCGACAATGTGGAAGGCGGGACCCTGACGGTTCGTCAGCAGATCCGCGAGATCTTCCTGGTCTCGGACAACCAGGCCTTCAACTACCTTTACGAGCTGGTCGGACAGGATGCCTTGGCCGAGTCACTGCGCATGGCCGGCCTGGAGTCGCCGCGAATCGTCCATCGCCTCTCCGAGCCTCGCTCGCCTGAGGAGAACCTGCAATCGCCCAAGATCGACTTCATTGGCGAGGATTTCAAATACTCGCTGCCACAGCGCGCCGCCACACCGCTAGCCCCACCCGCGCCCGTGGACCGGATCAAGGTCGGCAAGGCCTACATATCCGGCGACCAGAAAATCGATGAGCCCATGGACTTCACCCTCAAGAACCACTTCTCACTGGCCGATCTGCAGCGGGGCCTCTGCATGCTGGTGCGGCCGGATGTGGACTGTGGCGGTCCCGGTTTTGTCATGGTCGATGACGATCGAGGAGTGATGCTGGAAGCGATGTCTCAATACCCTCGCGAGTCGTCCAACCCGGTCTATGACCCCCAGGAGTATCCGGACGACTACGTCAAGGATCTCCTTGCTGGACTACTGCGGGTTTTTCCCAAGGAGCGGTTCAGGATCTACAACAAGACCGGCCAGGCCTACGGATTCAGCACCGAGAATGCCTGGATCATCGACATGGCGGATGGCAACGGTTTTTTTCTCGCGGCCACCCTCTACACCAACGCCAATGGCATCCTCAACGACGATCAGTACGAGTACGACGAGATCGCCCGCCCCTTCATGGCCAACCTCGGCGAGGTGGCCGCTCGAAAGGTCTGGCGCCTGGAAGACAACTGAGGCCTCGATCATGCGCCTGAACTGCTTCCTGCTGATGATCCTGGCCGTCACAGGGCTCACCGCAGGCTGTCAATCTGCGCCGCCGCCGGCACCCCGGACCCCCGCTGAGCTCGACGGCCAGACCATGATCCAGCCACCCAGGCTGCAGCCAGGCGACACGATCATGTTTGTGGCGCCTGCCGGCGATCTGAACGAGGAGCGCATGATGCGGGCCAAGGAGAAGCTCGAATCACTGGGCTTCACAAGTGAAGATGCGCAAAGACCTCTTTGCGGTCGACGGCTATCTCGCTGGATCCGACAAGCGGCGCGCCAAGGAGCTGATGCAGGCCTTTCTCGATCCGGAAGTCGATGCCATCTTCCCCGGCACCGGCGGCTACGGCACCATGCGGATCTTCGACCGGCTGGACTTCGAAGCGATCCGTGCCCATCCCAAGATCCTCATCGGCTTCTCGGACATCACCGCGCTCCACCTGGCCCTCAACCGACAAGCAGGCCTGGTGAGTTTCCACACCCCCAATCCCATGTGGGGCCTGGGCAGCGAGGAAGGAATGACCCCGTTCACCCAGGAGTACTTCGGCAAGGCTCTTCTCGCCGATGAGGCGGTCAAGCGAAACGGCTACACGATCGAGATTCCTGCCAGAAGCGCCTCAACCCACCACCATGGGCAAGGGCAAGGCGCAGGGTCGACTCGCCGGTGGCAACCTGTCGATGATCTCGGCACTCGAGGGCACCCCGTTTGCCATCGACACCCGAGGCGCGATTCTGCTGATCGAAGATGTCCGGGAAGCTCCCTATCGGATCGACCGCATGCTCCGCCAACTCCACCTCTCCGGCAAGCTACAGACCCTCCGCGGCGCAGTCCTGGGTCAGTTCACCCGCAACTACGATCGCGAAGAAGATCAGATGACCGAGAACCCGCGCTTCACCGTCGACGGAGTCCTCAAACAGTACTTCGAGCCCTTGGGAATCCCTGTGCTGATGAACTTCCCCGTCGGCCACCACCGTTACAACGCCTCCCTACCCCTCGGTGCCATGGTGGAGGTGGATGCCGACAAGGGCAGGTTGTGGGTCCTGCCGTACTGACGCGACGAACCTCGGCATTTGGGGACTGAATCTGACCGCGGGAAGATAGGGCAGGTTTGACCTTCGAATCTGAGTCGTAATATGAGTCATTCTGATCTTGCTCACATAGAGAGAGATCGAAGAAACCATGGACCGACTGACGCTTCGGACTCGACGAGCGCCTCACGCGGCGTCTGCGAGGCTGGCGGAGCAACATCTCGCTCAATCGAGCGGCGCTGGAGCTCATGCGAAGGGGGGCCGGTCTGACGAATACCCACGATCCGAGCGGCGCTGTCGGCTCCACACTGGACAAGTTCATCGGCGTCTGCGTCCGAGGAGGATGAGGCGGAGTTCCTCGAGGCCCTCGAGCCATTCGAACAGATCGACACTGAGCTGTGGTCGTGAAGACCGCGCTCGACACGAACGCCGACTCGGCTCTGATGCGAGGCCACCGGGGATCGCTTCGGACGGACGCGTCAGCAGGGCGGAAGCGGCTCGCTACCGGCCTCGGACCAATGAGCATTTCGGATTGCAGGCTCAGGCTATGGCGGTAGGAAGCAGATCTCCTCTCCTCCGACTCGAGGCACTCCTCGAGCACCATCGACGGACCTGGCATGGCGTGGCCTTCGTCACCGGGGGCCGAAGAGGACAGCGTGCGCGAGCGGGTATGGCGATACCACACGACCCCCGAATCCTAGGCCGGCCTCGTGGTACGCTGCCGCGCATGTCGCAAGGCCCTGATTCGGCGGCGGAGATCCTGGCAGCTGCCCGCGAGATCCTGCCGTGGATGACCGACATTCGACGCGACCTCCACCAACATCCCGAGCTCGGGCTCGAAGAACATCGCACCGCCAAGAAGGTTCAGGAGCGGCTGGATGAGCTCGGCATCGATCATGTCGATGGCCTTGCCCAGACCGGTGTGTTGGGAGTCATTCGCGGCGATGCCGAAGGACCGACGGTGGCTCTGCGGGCCGATCTCGACGCCCTGCCCCTACAAGACGCGAAGGATGTCCCCTACAAGTCCCAGGAGGACGGCAAGATGCACGCCTGTGGACACGACGTCCACACCTCGATCCTTCTGGGCGCAGCCAAGATCTTGAAGGGGATGGAGAGCGACCTCCCCGGCACCGTCAAGCTGATCTTTCAACCGGCTGAGGAGACGGTGGGCGGCGCCCGCCTGCTTATCGAGGAAGGGGTTCTGGAGAATCCACAGGTAGACGCCATCTTCGGGTTGCATGTGGATCCGGGTCGGCCCGTGGGAGCCTTCGGGTTGCACTACGGCCAACGGAATGCTTCCTCCGACAACCTCAACATCACGGTTCACGGTCGAGCCGGTCACGGGGCCTACCCGGCGAGCGCGGTAGACGCCATCGTGGCCGCCGCCCAGGTGGTGACCGCGATCCAGACCGTGATCAGCCGCAATGTGGATGCCCGCGACAGCGCCGTGGTGAGCTTCGGGATCATTCAAGGAGGCACCCAGGGCAACATCCTGGCCGACCGAGTCGATCTTACTGGCACGGTTCGCACTCTCGATCCAGCGACCCGCGAGCTCGTCTTGAAGCGGGTCAGGGAGACCGCCGAGGGGGTCGCGACCGGTCTCGGCGGCAGCGCGGAGGTCAACATCGAGCCCAGCTACGATCCCCTGATCAACGACAACTCGATGGTCGAGATCGTCCGCGCCAACGCCACTCGTCTGTCAGGCGAGGAAAACGTCGAGGTCTTCTCCAAGCCCAACATGGGCGTCGAGGACTTCGGCTACTACGTCAGCCACGTGCCCGGCGCCTTCTTCTCCATCGGAGTGCGCAACGAAGGCAAAGGGATCGTCAACCCGGTTCATCACGTCCTTTTCGACGCCGACGAAGAGTCCATGGCCTACGGCGCGGCCATACAGGTCTTGAACGCTCTCACCGTGTTGGAGGGCTGATCTAGAGCCACGAGCCGACGTCATGCTGAACAAGATCTGGGGCAGCTTCTTCTTCATCGCCTTCGCCGTCGGCCTGATCCGCTGGCTCTTCATGGGCGAAGTGGAGGTCTGGGCGGACATGGTCGCCGCCACCTTCGACATGGCCAAGACCGGCTTCGAGATCGCCCTCGGCCTGACCGGCGTCATGTGCCTCTGGCTCGGCATCATGAAGCTCGGCGAGGAGGGCGGCGCGGTCGACCTGCTGGCCAGGGCCTTCGGCCCACTGATGAGGAAGCTCTTCCCGGGCATCCCCGAAGGCCACCCCGCCACCGGCTCGATCGTCATGAACATGGCCGCCAACATGCTGGGGCTCGACAACGCCGCCACACCGCTCGGCCTCAAGGCCATGGGCGAGCTGCAGGAGCTCAACCCGGACAAGGACACGCGCCTCCAACGATCAGATCCTCTTCCTGGTCATCAACACCTCGGCGGTGACGCTGATCCCGATCACCATCTTCGTCTACCGGGCCCAGATGGGCGCCGCCGATCCCGACCGATGTCTTCATCCCGCTGATCATCGCCACCTTCTGCTCGACCATCGTCGGGCTGACCGTCACGGCGCTCGTGCAGAAGCTGCAGCTCTGGGACCCGGTCATCCTGGCCTATCTCGGGCGGCATGACCGCCGTCATCGGCGCCCTGGTCTTCCACTTCTCGAGGCTCGACCGGGCGGCGATCGAGTACCAGTCGTCGCTGCTGTCCAACTTCGCCATCTTCTCGGTGATCATCGTCTTCATGACCCTGGCGGCCCGCAAGACAGGTGCCGCTGTACGAGACCTTTGTCGAAGGCGCCAAGGCAGGCTTCCAGGTGGCCATCGACCATCATTCCGTACCTGGTGGCCATGCTGGTGGCCATCGGCGTTCTGCGGGCCAGCGGCGCGCTGGACCTGTTTCTCGAACGCGGTCCGCTGGGGCGTCGAGTGGTTCGGCATCGATACCCGCTGGGTCGACGGGTTGCCGACGGCGCTGATGCGACCGCTCTCGGGGAGCGGCGCTCGCGGCATGATGCTCGAGACCATGGAGACCATCGGCGCCGACTCCTTCGCCGGGCGCCTGGTCAGCACCATCCAGGGCAGCACCGAGACCACCTTCTACGTGCTGGCGGTCTACTTCGGTTCGGTGGGCATCAAGAACACCCGCCACGCCGTGGGCTGCGGTCTGGCCGCCGACCTGGCCGGGGCCATCGGCGCCATCCTCGTCACCTACCTTTTCTTCGGTTGACGCCTGCCGGGCCCACCACTGGAACGGCCGGTACCGAGGCCGGACGAGGCCCCAGACCACCAGGAGGGGATCGGAAGATCTCGCATCGTCCGTAGACCCGGGGGTGCCGCCATGATCCTGGGGATGGTGTTTACCGTCACCGAAGCGGTGGCGACATCGCCGTGGATACCGCCTTCGATTCGCGAGTAGAGCGCCGGTGAGCCCTCGATCCGCACCGCATCGTAGGATTCCGGAGAACCCAGATATGCCTCCATGTGGAGCTTGATCAAGGGCTCTCCGTTCCGATAGCCAACTGCATCCTGGATCAGACCCGCCACCTGGCCGGCTGCCACCGTCATGTACTGGCTCGACACCTCATCGTCGGCGATCTTGGGCTCGATGACATCGGTGATGCGCTCCATCTCCCAACCCAGGGAGGCGGCGATCATGGCCACGGATTCGGTCAGCCCAACGTGCCGGATCTCCAGCTTGTCCGCCTTCTCCCGAAACACGGCCGGTTCCAGACCCGCACCGATCTTCTGCTGGAAAGGCAGTCGGCGGATCGAAGCGTCCTGAACCCGATCCACGGCAATGGAATCGACCCTTTCGCAGGCCCCGGTCAGAACGGTGGGCAGGGTGTCCATCGCGTAGCCTGGGTTCACGCCGGTGCCGACGACTGCCAGCCCGGCCTCCTTGGCCATGGCGTCGATCTTCTCGGCCAACTCCGGTTGCGGAACCCACGGATAGGACAGCTCTTCGGTCGTCGAGACCACAGGCAGTCCCGCCTCGAGGATGGCCTCCAGCTGCGGCACGATCAGCTCCAGTGATGAGCTCGTGCAGTGGGTGACCACATCAGCTTCTCCCCTGCTCAGCACCGCCGAGAGATTGGCTTCCACGATGACACCGCTCGGCTCTTCCAGACCACAGACCTCGGCGAGATCCTTGCCGACCTTCTCGGGATCGATGTCCACTGCCGCCGTGACCTCGAAGCCCGATCGCTCCAGCAGCTGACGGGCAACCCCCGCACCGATGGGTCCGAGACCCATTTGTATGACTCGAATCGTCATGTTTCATCCCTCCGCTACGAGATAAAGCCCAGCCCCGCTGCCACCTTGGACAGCAGCCAGGCACACAGAAGACCACCGTAGATACCAATCAGGTAGCCCGACACTCCCATGAGCACTCCCACCGGGGCCAGCGCTCTTCGATAGACCGACGCCACCACCGGGGCCGAAACCACCCCTCCCACATTGGCCATGCTCCCCGTCGCCACAAAGAACAACGGCGCCCGCAGCATCTTGGCCGCCGCAAACAGAATCAAAATGTGAATTCCCAGCCACACCGCGCCCACAGCGAGATACAGAGGCACCTCGAGAACCTTCACGAGATCCGCTTGAGCGCCGATGGCAGTGAGCATCAGATAGAGGGCGAGATAGCCGAACCGCGAGGTGCCCACCCGTTCCAGCTGTCGCACCGGTGTGAAGGACAGCCCCAGACCCAAGGACGTCACGAAGACTACCGTCCAGGTCGTGTGACTGATGATCGTAGGGTTTCCCAGCGGTGGCAGCTGACGGCCGAGCCAAATACAGAGGGCCGCCCCACCGAACCCCAAGGCCAGAATCCTGGCCAGGTCTCGCACCTCTACAGGTCGGCGCTGGCTCTCGAGCTCGGCCATCGACGCGTCCAGATCCTCGACATCACCGGTATCGGCACCGACCCAGGCGTCGAATCGCGACTGAAACGAGCCCAGAAACAATAAGACCCCCATCCAGCTATAGGCCACGAGGGTGTCGACCACGATGATCGGTCCCATCAGCGAATCAGGCGTGCCGACGCTCTCCTTGATGGCGACCATGTTGGGTGTGCCGCCGATCCAGCTTCCCGACAGGGCTGCCAGCCCCATCCAGGTGTCTCCCGGAAGAAAGCCTCCGAAGAGTGCCAGGGCCACGGGGCCGCCGATGATGATTCCCACCGATCCTGCCAGCATCATGAGGATGGCTTTCCGGCCCAGCCTCAAGACCGCGCGCAGATCCACCGTCACCATCAACAGCAGCAGACTGACGGGCAGCAGATAGCGCACCATCCAGTCGTAGGCCGGCGAGCTCTGGGGGATGATGCCGAGACTCGTGCAGACCGCCGGTACAAAGTAAGCGTAGATGACGGCTGGGGTGACTCGAAAAAGAGGCTGTAGCCGAGGCAGACCACTGAGCCAGAAGATCGCTCCCAGGAGGCAGGCGAGAAAGATAAAGGTCGCTGTCGGGTCGCTGATCACGCTGCTCACTCCCACACGCGGTTGCCCGCCCCAGCTGGTTCGGGAACAATACCGCAATGAACCGTTGGCGGACACTACTGACCGAAGGGCGTCACCCCGAGAGCGAGAGCCTCGATACCTTGAGCAGCGAGGAAGTCGTGGCCTTGCTTTTGGAAGAAGACAAGCGTGGCCTCGATCTGGCGTTGCGGCAGAAGACAGACATCGCCAAGGCGGCCGAATGGGTGGCCGAGGCCCTGGAGTCAGGAGGCTCTCTGGTCTTTGCCGGGGCCGGCACGAGTGGCCGCCTGGGGGTTCTGGAAGCCGCCGAGTGCCCGCCGACGTTTGGCTCCGACCCCGAGCAGATCCGCGCCTTGATGGCGGGCGGCACCGAGGCCGTCTTTCGCGCCAAGGAAGGGGCCGAGGACCGGGAGGACGAGGGTCGGGAGGCTGCTGCAGACCTGGGCGAAAGCGATCTCCTGATAGGACTGTCCGCCAGCTCGGTGACGCTCTTCGTCCATGGGGCACTGACCCGAGCGCGTGAGCTCGGAGCCCGCACCGTCTTGCTGACCTGCGCGGCGCAGGAAGGTCTGCAGAAACTGGCAGATCTGGTTATTGCCCTGGAGACCGGGCCCGAGATCCTCACCGGTTCCACCCGACTCAAGGCGGGGTCGGCCACCAAGGCGGCGCTCAATGCCATCACCACCGCGGCCATGGTGCGGCTGGGCAAAACCTACGGCAATCTGATGGTGGATCTGCGGCCCGGCTCCGCCAAATTGCAGGATCGGGCGCTCCGCATCATCGAGGCGGCCGCTGGAGTGACCCCGGAAGAGGCTTTGCATCTACATACCGCAGCTGATGGTGACGTCAAGCTCGCCATCATCATGGGAAGACTCCAGGTGTCCGTTGAAATCGGCCGCGACCGGCTCGCCGCCGCCGAGGGTCACCTGCGCCGCGCCTTGGCAGACTAGAGTTTCTCAGCTGCGCCCTGCTAGCCACTCGAGCACCCGCTTCTCCTGATAGTCGAAGAACGGATTGTGCCTCTGGCGCATCAGCCAGTTAGCGGGAAATCTCAACAGGCCACGCTCGCCCCGCACATCCATCAGAGCCGAGAAAGACCCGGTTCTCATCTGGTGCTGGGCCCTGTCCGTAGAGGGGATCGTCGGGCGGAAAGGGCAGAGCCACATGCGAGAGCGAGATCATGCCCCGTGGCCAGGAGCATCCATGGGCTCGGTCGAAACCACCGCCGATTCTGGCGGCTTGCGAAACCGGACGACGGTGTCTGTGTCCGGGCCTTCACTGCTGACCAGGGTCAAAGCGAACGGCAACGTGTCGTCACCCATGAGCCGTCGGGTCAAGTGTCCTGGATCAGAAACCAGAACCGACTGCGCAACCCGGTTACGGTTGATGTCGTACAGGACCAACTCATGACGACCCGGTGCCAGATGCTCCAGGAGATTGTCGATCACTGCATCCGCGGAGACGGTGGCATCGACAGTGGAAAGAAACGCCAGTGTCGGTGGAAAGTCGGCGATAGGCGCTGTAGCTGCCCGGGACTCCACGGCCTGAGCCACGCGCTGGGTCAGACGAAACACCAGATCGCCGGCGTTGGCTGTGAACGAGTTGTATTTGAAGGGATCATACTCAGGCTCGACCGCTGTCCACGCGGCCTTCTCCAACCCAGGAATCACAACCAACCTTGCCTGCCATTTGGCCAGTGCGGCCGCCGACGTTACCCCTATCGCCGGCGAAATCAGTACGAGACTTTTGGGCAAGGGCAACGAGTCGTCATCCAGTGCGTTCAGGGTGAGGTCTATAGCCAGTGGGGCGCCGGTCGAGTAGCCGATGATGTGAGTTGAATCCGATCCCACCTTGGAACCCAGGTGATCGAACGCCAACCGAACCGCCGCGGCCATGTCCTGCCACCTGACTGTCTTCATTCCCGAAGGCACGGTGCCGTGACCGGGTAGTCGCAGACCCACCACCCAATACCCCTGCCGATGGAGGATCTGGCCGAGGGCGCGCAGGCTGTAGGGTGAGTCCGACATACCATGCAGCAGCAAGACCCCGCCGGCGGGATTCTCTGCCGGCAACTCGAAGCTGCGGTTCCAGTTGCGCTCCCAGCGACTCGGGTCTGACCTGCTGTCCGAGCTGTAGCGAATCAAGCCGTAAGCGGGGCCCGTGCCGATCTGGGAGTAGACCTGATCTCCGAGCTCTGCGAAGAGCTCGTCTTCCAGCCTCAGGTAATCATCAAAGGTCCGAATCTCACCGCCGCGACCGGCTTTGAACTCGGTCTCGAGATGCACCGTATGCCAGGGCTCCAGGCAGGGACCACTGCGAATCTCGTGAACGAAGAGCCCCAGGACACCGACGACGAAGCCGGCCACGGCTACGGCCAGATACAGGCCGATGTGCTTCAGGAGTGTGGGCATCAAGGTTCTCCCCTTCTCGCCGCGTATCCTATAGCGCTGCGCAGTCAGACCTCCTCTGAGCACCTCGACCTGGAATGATTCTGTAGTCCAGGTTAAATGATTGCTCGGTCAAATATCCTGTGCTAGCCTGATTTCTCATAGATTCTCTCGCGTCTGGCGAGGGGTGACAACCAGGGAGCCATAGAGATCTCGAAAGAGGTCTCGCCGCGAGTGGGAGAGAGAGTGTCGTGGCTTTGTTTCAGAAATCCGCACCCAATTCCCGGTCAAAACACTCAATCAAGAATGGGCTCAATAGCTCGATATCCATTCAAGGGTCTGGGCAACGGCCTCGACGCCGCGACTTGTATCTACTCAAGAAGGAGGAGCACATGAGGAAGTGTTTGGTACTTTTTGGTGCTGTGTTGCTCATGGGAATTCCGGTCCTCGCTCAAGAGACCGGTTCCATCTCAGGCACGGTAACACTCGACGACGGTTCGGCCATGCCGGGCGTCACCATCACGGCTTCCGGTGACACGTTGCCGGCAGACCGTACTTTTATCAGCGCCGCGGACGGCGCCTATCGATTCATCATGTTGCCGCCAGGCTACTACGAGCTGACGTTCGAGCTCGAGGGCATGGCAACGCAGGCTCGTTCCCTGGAAGTGTTGTTGGAGCGAAACTCGGTGGTCAACGTCGCCATGACATCCTCCACCGTCACCGACGTGATCGAAGTCGTCGCTGCGGACGAGGGAATCGACATCACCTCGACCACCGTCAAGACCGCGCTGCCTGCGGAGACCGTACAAGCCCTGCCGGTGGGACAGGAGTATCGGGATTTCTTGAAGTTGGCGCCCGGCATCCAATACACCGAGGACACGACCCGTGGCCCCAGCGCTGGTGGTAACGGTCAGGACAACGTCTACAAGATCGACGGTGTCGACGTCGGATTGCCGCTCTTCGGAACCCTGTCGAGTGAGCCTGCGGCCTACGACATCGAGCAGGTTTCCTTTATCAAGGGTGGTGTCAAGGCTGTCGACTTCAACCGATCGGGTGGCCTGACCATCAACTCGGTCACCCGCTCCGGCACCAACCGCTGGAGAGGCTTTCTGGGATACCAGATCCAGACCTCCGGGATGACCGGCGACGTCACTGACGAGTCGCTCAAGACCTTCGACGAGGATCTGGGCTGGTTGACCCTCGGCATTGGTGGGCCGGTCTTCAAGGACAAGTTGTTCTTCTACGGTTCCTACTATCGGCCCGACGTCTCGAGAGACAACTCGGCCAACGTCTACGGCGAGGTGCCCAACTTCGATAGCACCCGCAACGAGTTCTTTGGCAAGTTGACTTGGACACCCACCAACGCTCTGCTCCTCAATGGCGGCTACCGGGATTCCGATCGTGATGGTTCCGGTGAGGGTGTCTGCGAGACGTGCGCCGGAACGACCTCCGAGGGCAGTGACAACAAGACCAAGAGCGCCTTTATCGAGGGCTCCTGGCTGATCAACGATAAGAGCTCACTCGCCTTCAAGTTCACCGACTTCGAGACCCAAGGTGGCAGCGTGCCCGACAATCTGTTGGGTCTCAACATCGGCCCTGGCGTGAATCTCAACATCGGTGATCTCGACGGGCAAGGGCGCTTCATCGTGCCCGCGATCATCGACGGCAACCCCGACTACAACGACTTCGCCACCCCGCTGATCGACCAGTATGGCTATATCGAGAACGGCATTCCGCAGGGTGGTGGTACGGTCGGAGCCGCCAGCACGATCAACAAGCAGGACTTCTTCCGTGAAGGCTTCGAGATCGGCTACGACTACTTCCTGGGCAACCATCAGCTGCACGTCGGCTACGAGTGGTACGAGGTTTCCGAGGAGCTGGCCCGGTTCTCCAACGGCTGGGGCCTGATCGAGACCCCGGGCAACCGGAACGACGACGGTGTCTACTACACCGGCCGCTTCTGGCAGCAGTCCCTGGCTGACGCGGTGCCGACGATCAACTCCTTCATGGAGGCTCAGAACATCGAGATCAACGACACCTTCACACTCAAGGACTGGACCTTCAACATCGGCTTCCTGTTCAGCAACGATACCTACTACGGTTCGGGGCTGCGCGAGACGGGTCAAGGTGTATCGGGTTTCGAGGTCTCCCCGGGGACGAAGTACGAGATGTACGACATCGGCTTCGGCGACATGATCCAGCCGCGCCTCGGCGCCACCTGGAGTTGGAACGGACGCGAAAAGGCGTTCGCCAGCTATTCCCGCTACAACCCTGCGGCCAGCTCGCTACCCCGAGCGGCTTCCTGGGATCGCAACCTGCAACGGGAAATCTTCGCGCAATTCGACGAGAACGGTACCTATCTCGGCGTCGATCCAGTTCGTTCATCGTCGGGCAAATGGTTCCAGGACGGCATCGACCCCCGGTATATCGATGAGTTCATCATCGGCTACGATCGCCAGGTCAACAGCCGCTGGACCGCCAGAAGCAACTTCCGCTACCGCAAGGGTCGCAACTTCTGGGAGGACACCAACAACACCGCGCGGATCGCATACGACCCGCCTCCAGGCATCCCTCAGGAGCTCTACGTCCCCAATTTGGACGAGATTCGTGCCGAGATCGGTGGCTCTTCCTACGTCATCGCTCAGCTGGACGACGCCTTCACCGACTACTACGAAGTCTCCTTGGAGAGCGAGTATCGGAGTCCAAAATACTACGTCCAAGCTTCCTACGTCTGGAGTCAGTACTACGGCAACTTCGACCAGGACAACACCACCACCTCCAATGACGGGAACATCTTCATCGGTTCTTCGTTCATCGCCGATGGTGCTGGACGTCAGCTGTGGAACTACCGCTACGGTAACCTGCGCGGTGACCGGCGCAACCAGCTCAAGATCTATGGCTACTACAACTTGAACTGGAACGCCACGGCCGGTGTGTGGATGAACTACCAGGACGGGCAGCCCTGGGAGGCCTGGGATGTCGAGGTCTACCGTGACTTCACCTCCAGCAGCAGCGACACCAGTCGGTACGCGGAGCCCGCCGGCTCCAACCGCACCGACAGCCATTTTCAGATGGATCTGAACTACACGCAGAACTTTCCCATCGGCGATCGGTTCAACGTCAAGCTGACTGCGGACCTGTTCAACCTGTTCGATAGCCAGACCGGCTACAACGTTCAAAACAAGGTGAACTCTGCCGAGTTCGGCTCGAATCGGGACTTCTTCAGACCACGCCGGTTGCAGTTGGCGGTTGGCTTCGATTTCTAGCCTGCGGTCCAAGAAGGAAATGACCTTTCGGCTCCCTCGGGATCAACCCCGGGGGAGCCGCTTTTTCGTCCCCTCCTTGCCAATCGTGATAAGTAGCGAGGTGTCATGGTGAGTGATCCACAGGTGTGGGCCGAGATCGATCTGTCGGCCTACGGTCACAACATCCGTCAGCTGAAGCGGGTTACGACAGCCGGGACGCGCTTCATGGCAGTCGTCAAGGCCAATGGCTACGGCCACGGCGGTGTCGAAGTCTCCCTCGTCGCACTGGAGTCGGGTGCGAACTGTCTGGCAGTGGCCCGTCTCGAGGAAGGGCTGCAGCTTCGTCACGCCGGTATCGCGGCACCGATCCTGATCTTCGGCTATACCCCGCCCCGGAACGCCCGGGATCTGATCGACAACGACCTCACCCAGACCGTGTTCTCCTACTCGGCGGCGGAGGCTCTTGCCGGCCAAGCGGAACGCTGCGGTCGGAAGCTTCGAGCCCATATCAAGGTCGACACGGGAATGGGGCGCCTCGGGGTCCTGGCGACCGATGCCTCAGTGGACCGGTGCTTCCACGAAGTGCAATCCATCGCCAGCCTCTCCGGTCTGGAGATCGAGGGTCTCTATACCCATCTTGCGACAGCCGACAGCGCCGACACGTCATACGCCGAGCTGCAGCTGCGACGACTTCGAGTGCTGCTCGGCGCTTTGGCCACCCTCGGTCTCGAGATACCCATCAAGCACGCCGCCAACAGTGCAGCCCTCATGCATCTCCCGGATTCTCATCTGGACCTGGTCCGCCCTGGAATCGCTACGTATGGACTACAGCCGTCGAGCCAATGGCATAGGGACGACCTGAATCTCGAGCCGGTGCTGCAGTGGAAGACGCGAATCATTCATCTCAAAAAGGTACCCGCTGGATTCGGCGTCAGCTACGGCATCACCTACAAGACCTCAGAGCCGACCACTCTCGCAATCGTGCCCGTGGGGTATGCCGACGGTCTCAACCGGGCGCTCTCCTCGCGTGGTCAGATGCTGGTCGAGGGACGACGGGTACCCATCGTCGGCCGCGTCTGCATGGACCTGACGATTCTCGACGTCGGAGAGGTGCCAGGTGTTTCCGTAGGTGACGAGGTGGTCGTCCTCGGCCGGCAAGGGGAGAGCGTCTTGACCGCCGAGGACATGGCCGCGACTCTCGACACGATCAACTACGAGATCGTCACCTCGATCAGCCAGCGTGTGCCACGGATCTACGTCAACTGACCCGCACCGCTCCCTTCGTCCGTCGTTGTGGAATCACAATCACGGCCGGCGCGGAGGCCGGCCGCTTCACGTGCGGTATGGCCACATGTAGCCTCGGTGCCTCTGTGCCCGAGGTCTGCCGGCCGCTTCAAACCAGCCTACGATCTCGATCACGCACCCTCGGCCGGCGCGGAGGCCGGCCGCTTCAAGTGCGGTTGGCCACATGTAGCCTCGGTGCCTCTGTGCCCGAGGTCTGCCGGCCGCTTCAAACCAGCCTACGATCTCGATCACGCACCCTCGGCCGGCGCGGAGGCCGGCCGCTTCAAGTGCGGTTGGCCACATGTAGCCTCGGTGCCTCTGTGCCCGAGGTCTGCCGGCCGCTTCGACCCAGCAATCGGTGTCGACGACACAACACGGGCGGGGACAAGCCCCGCCACTACGCCGAGGTTTCGAGGATGGCGCGGATGCGGCGAGCCAGGAGGTCGGTGGAGAAGGGCTTCTGCAGGAAGTTGGTCGAGTCCATCAAGGGTTCATTGTCCATCATGCCGACGGCGTCCTCGCTGTACCCTGACATGAACAGGATCTTGGTGTCGGGCCAACGCGATTCCATGCGGCGAGCCACTTCGAACCCACCCATTCCCGGCATGACCAGATCGGTCAATAGCAGATCGATCTCCCCATCTCGTTTGTCGGCCTGCTCGAGTGCGCCCTCACCATCCGAGGCCTCGAGAACCCGGTAGCCTTGGCCATCCAAGAAACGCCGCAAAAGACTCCGTACCGCCGCCTCGTCCTCGACCAGCAGGATCGTCTCGGACCCTCGTGGGCTTTCGAGGTTCTCCTCCGGCTCGCTCTCTTCGACGACCGCATCGTCGACCGCAGGCAAGACGATCTCGAAGCAGGCACCCCTTCCGGGTTCGCTATCGACTCGGATCTGGCCTTCGCTCTGCTGAACGATGCCGTAGACCGTGGAAAGACCCAGACCCGTACCTTCGCCAGGGCCCTTGGTGGTGACAAAAGGCTCGAATATCTGTTCCTGGAGGCGCGAGTCGATCCCCACTCCCGTGTCCTCGACTCTGAGCACCACATGGGAGCCCAGCTGCAGGCCCATGGCGTGGAGAGAGGAGCCCTCCGACACCTTCACATTGCCGGTCTCGATGGTCAGTCTGCCGCCGCGAGGCATGGCATCCCGGGCATTGAGGGACAGATTCAGCAGCACCTGCTCGATCTGACTCGGATCGGCCTTGATATTGGCCAGTTCGGGCTCGAGCTGACTCACCAGTTCGACCTGCTCACCGATGGAACGGCGCAACAGGTTCTCCACGCTGGCGATGATCGTGTTGAGATTCACCGCCGTGGGCGCGCTCAGCTGCCGGCGACTCAGAATCAAGAGCTGCCTCGTCAGCGCTGCGGCCCGTTTGCCGGCCTGCTTGATCTCATCTACCTCGCGGACCAGTGGGCTGCCGGGCTCGAGAAGGGTTCGTAGAAGATCACCTCTGCCGTTGATGACTGTCAGAAGGTTGTTGAAGTCGTGCGCCACACCTCCGGCCAGATGCCCCACGGCTTCCATTCTCTGTGAACGCAGAAGCTGTTGCTCCAACTGGCGTTCCTGTGTGACATCGCGAAGTACTCCGCGCAAAGCGATCACCTTGCCGCTCGAATCCTTCACCGCGGTGGTGGTTTCGAGCACCCGTAGCGGAGATCCGTCCCGCCGTTTGAGCCGGATCTCGTAGTCCCGGCAGAATCCCTGCTTGGCCATCAAGTCGAGCACCCGCAGCCGGTCCTCGGGATCCTGATACAGCTCCTCGGCGATGTTTACCTGCAACAGATCTTCCTTGCCCTCGAATCCCAGCAGCTCGAGACCCGCCGGGTTGATATCGATGATCCGTCCCTCGGGAGTCGTGATGAAGATCGTGTCTTGCGAATCTTGAAAGAGCTCCCTATAGCGCTCCTCCGACGCCCGCATGGCTTGCTCCGCCTCCTCGTGCTCGGTCACATCCCGTTTGGTGCCCCACAGGCGAACCAGGTGGCCCGCCTCGACAATGCCCGTCAAGGTGTTGACGAAAAAGCGTCGACGGCCCTGGATGTCCTTCTCCGAGGAGCTCGCATCCGCCAGGCTGTAGCCCCGCCGCACGAAAGTCCGTAGATGCTTCTGATTCCGCCGTTCCGAGCGCGGCAGGATCTCGTCCAATCGGGCACCGACCAGCACACTGGCCGCCGCCAGGCCATACATGTGGGCAAAGGCATCGCTACACTCTGCCAGGCTGCCGAAGCGATAGAAATACTCGAGCTGCTCTGCCTCCGAGAGATCGGGAGGCATGGGCTGCGACAGCTCGAGTCGCCAGATCCCTTCCGAGGTCTGGGCCAGAAAATCCCGATATCGCTCTTCGCTCTGTCGCAAGGCCCTCTCTGACGCCACCAGCTCGGTGATGTCCAGCGCGACTCCCAAGGTGCCGGTAATGTTGTCCGCAGTGCCTTTGAGGGGCTCGACCATGACGTGATAGCTCTGCCCGCCCCAGTCCTGCTCGAAGGCCACCAGCTGGCCTTGGAGAGCCTGACGATGCGCCTCCAAGGCTGGGAAACTCGTTTCATCGGTGCCGAAATACTCGCTCAGGCTCATCCCCACCACCTGCTCCGGTTCGAGTCCAAGGCTGGTCAGTCCCGCTCCGGAGCTGGAGGTGAAATGGAGGGTCTCATCCGTGGTCCAAACCACTGCCGGGATCTGCTCCAGCATGGCACGCAATCGGTTCTCGCTCTCAATGAGCTGTCTCTCGGCCTGACGGAGCCGGTCGTTCTCGGCTTTCTGCGCGGTGATCGCCCGGTCCAGCACCCAGACAAAAGCAAGAGACAGCGTGCTCACCAAGAGGGCTGAAATCTCGCCCGCCAGTTCGTGTTCGGACTCCGGCATTCCCCGGCCGGACTGCAGGTGCGTCAGCAGAGCGGGCGCCTGGCGAAAGACCCCGAGAAACAGCATCCCACTCAGGGTTGCCATGCGCCAATCCCGATGCTTCCACACCAGGACCACCGACCAGATCAGCGCCAGGCTGCCGACGAGAACGGAGATCAGTAGAAGAACGGTCAGACCCGTCACACATTCACCTCGTAAGAGTCTCTATTCCGCGACGCCGTGCCGTTGACGACGGGCATCCGCTACCAGGTTCTCGATCACCGATGGGTCCGCCAAGGTGGTGACATCACCCAGATTCTCATAGTCGCCTGCGGCAATCTGCTGCAAGACGCGGCGCATGATCTTCCCCGATCTCGTCTTGGGTAGCCGCTTGCAGAATTGGACGCGATCGGGAGTAGCGATGGGCCCGATGACGTGCCGGACCTGCTCTTTGAGAGCTCCCGCGAGCTCTTCGGCGTCGAACGATTCGTACTCCGGGGTCACCAGAATGAAAGCACAGATGCCCGTACCCTTCATCTCGTGGGGGAAACCCACCACGGCGGCCTCAGCCACCGCGCCATGCACCGCCAGGGCACCTTCAATCTCACCGGTTCCCAGTCGGTGGGCTGAGACGTTCAGGACATCATCGACCCGACCGGTAATCCAGTAGTAGCCATCCTTGTCCCGGTGACCGCCATCGCCCGTGAAGTACAGGCCCGGAAAGCGGGAGAAATAGTTCCGGCGAAAGCGCGAATGATCACCCCAGATCGTTCTGGCCTGGCCTGGCCATGGACGACGGATGCACAGATTTCCATGGACATCATGGCCCTCGACCTCCTTGCCTTCATCATCGACAAGAATGGGCTCGACCCCGAAAAAGGGTAAGGTGGCCGACCCCGGTCTCGAGGGCGTCAGTCCTGCCAGGGGTGAGATGAGGATACCGCCGGTCTCAGTTTGCCACCAGGTGTCCACCACGCTGCAGCGGCCTTGTCCGACGACATCGTGGTACCAATTCCAGATCTCCGGGCTGATGGGCTCGCCCCCCGACCCCAGGACTCGCAGACTGCTGAGGTCGTACTTCTCGACCCACTCATCACCTTCCCGCGCGATAGATCGGATCGCGGTCGGGGCCGTGTAGAAAACCGATACAGCCAGGTCTTCGATGATCCTCCAATACCGCCCGGCATCGGGATGAGTGGGTGTCGACTCGAACATCACAGTGGTCGCACCGTTGGCAAGGGGACCATAGACGATATAGCTGTGGCCGGTGATCCAACCGATATCCGCCGCACAGAAGTACACATCGTCGGGTCGCAGATCGAAGACCTCCAACTGGGTCAAGGCGACATGCAAAAGGTAGCCAGCGGTAGTGTGGAGGACCCCCTTGGGACGCCCTGTGGAACCCGAGGGGTAGAGAATGAAGAGCGGCGATTCAGAGTGCATCCATTCCGCCGGGCATGTCGAGCGCTCGCGCTCCATCTCATCCGCCAGCCAGAAGTCCCGGCCGGCCACCATGTTGACGTCACTCTCTGTACGCCTGGCCACGAGAACCGTTTCGATCGACCCGAGGCCTGCAATCGCCTGATCGACCGTGGCCTTGAGCCCGCTCGGACGACCGGCATGTAGACCTTCGTTGGCGGTGATCAAGACCTTGCAGCCGGCGTCCAACACTCGATCCCGCAAAGCGTCGGCCGAGAATCCGGCAAACACGACCGAATGCACCGCACCGATCCGGGCGCAGGCCAGCATGGAAAAGGCCAGTTCGGGGATCATGGGCAGGTAGATGGCCACCCTGTCGCCCGGGCGAACACCATGGGCGTGCAGGACATTGGCCAGCCGAGCCACCTGATGTTTGAGCTCGCGATACGAGATGTGCTGATACTCACCCGGCTCGTCAGCTGCCCAGATGATAGCCGTCTTGTCGCCCTGGACCGACATGTGCCGATCCACGCAGTTGAAGCAGGCGTTGAGCATGCCGCCCCCGAACCAGGAGATATCGGCTTCCTTCATATCGACGTCGAGGATGTTCTGCGGCGGATGGAACCAGGTCAGCAGATCTGCCTGCCGTCGCCAGAACTCATCGGGGTTGTCCAGAGACTCTCGATAGAGCCGCCGATACTCCGACATGGAGCCGATGCGCGAGTGTTCTCGAGCCGGGCGATGGTCAGGCGTCATTGCGGGGCATCCTCCGTTCAGAGGGATCGGCCAGAGATCCGGTCGCTGGGTCCTCGACGATGTTATCTCACAGATCGATGCCCATGGCAGTGAGCTCGCTCATGGCCTGATCTCGCCAGTTGCGATTGGCGGCCGGACTGGCCGGGCTGGGATGCAGGATACGACCAATCCGCACCGAAACCCCCGCCAGCGCTCGATGTGCTCTGTGTTCCGCAAACCGGCCGACTCCTACGACATAGCGAGGCTTCGACACCTCCACAGTTCTCCGCAGCGCTTCATCACAGACTTCAATCAGTGGTTTTCGCTCGGTAGCCGGCAGCCGATCGGGTGTTCGATTGCGACCGCTGGCCTCCAGAAACATCAACGGGCAATAGTTGGCCACGAAGAAGCGGCGAAAGAACGCCTGCGGCGTGGCAAACTGCTCCTTCGCCCAACTCCACAGCCGTTGACCGCTGACCTCGCTTCGATGGCATCCGAACCCCTCCACCGGACGCTTGGGGTGCTCGTCCTCGGGGCGTCCGATCTCGGCCTCGATCTGCAGCCACTGCCGCACGAGACCCACCTCGCCAAAGGGCACGCCGGTCTGCGCCATACCCCAGGGTCCCGGATTCATACCCAACAGGATGACCTCCATCTCCGAACTGGAGCCATAGCGCTCGAGGTACTGCCTATGAGCGGGCCAGGCATAGCTCAGGGGGTTGTAGACATGGGTGACTGGAGCCGAGAACCGCAGCTCGGCCACGGCACCCGACAACTCCCTGGCGACCGCTATAATCTTCTCAGGACGCTTCCCGCATGAAGCCATCTTCTTACTCCCCTGGGCACCTCACCCACGCCGAGCACTGGTTCCGCATCCTAGCGGAAACCAGCGATGCGGCGATCTTCGTCTGTCGCGACGCCATCCTCTTCACCAACCGCGCCGCTGTCGAGTTGACCGGGTACGGTGAATCGGAACTGCTGGAGATGTCCTTCGACCAGCTTCTCGAGTCCGTCGCTGCCGCACCGGCAGCGACGGCCGAGCCGACCATGAAGATGATCCGCAAGGATGGAGAACCTCGGTGGGTGCGCTGCAGCAGCTCCTACGTCCAGATGGATTGGCAGCCCGCCACCCTTCTGACGGCCGTCGACATCACTCCCCAACACGAGGCCGAAGAGCAGCTCGAAGGAGTACAAGAACGATTTCACCTGGCCCAACAAGCCGCCAGGTGGATCACCTGGGAATGGCATCCGAACAGCGACAAGCTGGAAACCTCGCCATTCGCCGACTCACTCTTCGGCATGAACGTGCAAGAGGAAGTGCGGACCGGCGACGACTATCTGGCTCTGGTTCATCCGGAGGATCGCGACCGGCTGCGACGAGCGATCGAGCGCCTTTTGAAGAACGCCGAGGATCTGGCGCTGGAGGTCCGCTGTCTGACCCCGCGAGGTGATTTTCGCTGGCTGTCCAAAAGCGGGGTCGCTGTTCGCAGCGACGAAGGCCGGGTCGATCGGGTGATCGGAGTGGCTCAAGACGTCACCGAGCAAAAGATTACCGAGAATGCCCTCTTTCAAGAGAGAGACCGGGCTTTTGTCACCCTTTCCTCCATCGCCGATGGGGTCATTCGCACCGACGCCCGGGGCGCGATCGACTACCTCAACCCCGTCGCGCAGCGTCTCACGGGCTGGTCCCTCGCCGAAGCCTACGGACAACCCGCCAGCGGGATCTACCAGGTCGTCGACGAAGAAACCGGCAAAAAGGTCCTGGACCCCGTCCAGCACTGCCTCAACGAGCAGAGGGAGGTCGTTTTTCTGGGCCAGAGGTTGCTGCTACGCCGCGATGGCGGTCGTTTCCCGATCCACGACTCGGCAGCACCCATTCGCGACCGCCATGGACGCCTTACCGGTGCCATCCTGGTGTTTCGCGATCTCTCCCAGATGCGGCAAGTCGAGCAGGAAATGCAGCACCTGGCCACTCACGATCCTCTGACTGGACTTGTCAATCGCCGAGAGTTCGAAATGCTTGTCAGGGGTACTTTCGCCACCCGCAGGGGCGGGACGCCCCAGCATGCCCTCTGCCACTTCGATTTGGATGCCTTCAAGTTGATCAACGATACCTGTGGTCACACAGCTGGGGATCAGTTGATCCGCCAGATTGCCGGCGTCATCAAGCAGAGGATCCGACTCCAGGATCTGCTCGCCCGCCTCGGTGGAGACGAATTCGCCATTCTTTTTCGCGATTGCTCGGCCGAGGAGGCGCGGCAACGAGCCCAGGAGATCTGCGACGCCATCCACCAATTCCGGTTTCACTGGAACGGACGCACTTTCTCGCCCAGGGTCAGCGCCGGGCTGGCGCCGCTCACCGTGGAGATCTCGGGCCCTGAAGCCCTGCTCGGGGCGGCGGACGCAGCCTGTTTCGTCGCCAAGGAGTCCGGGGGCGGACGCATCCACGTCTTCGAGCCTGGCGACACTGCCATCGCCGAGCGCTACGGCGAGATGCAATGGATCTCGCGCATTCAGCAGGGGCTGGACGAGAATCGCTTCTGCCTCTGGCGCCAGAGCATCCATCCCATTCGTCAGGACATGCCCGAGCCACCGTTGGCCGAGCTCTTTATCCGCCTGATCGACGACGAGGGCAATGTCATCTCTCCGGGCACCTTCATACCGGCGGCCGAGCGCTACGGCTTGATCGCCGCCATCGATCGCTGGGTGGTGAGAACCGCCCTGCGCTCGATGAGCAACAGTGGCCTGCCTCTGGGTACACCCGATGGCCGTTTTGCCATCAACATCTCGGGACAGAGTCTGGGCGCCGACGGCTTTCTGGATTACATCACCCAAGAGATCGAAAGCACCGGGATCGCGCCCAATCGGGTCCTTTTCGAGATCACCGAAACCTCGGCCATCGCCAATCTGCGCAAGGCCATGCGTTTCATCTCGGTTCTCAAGGAGATGGGTTGTCTCTTCGTGCTCGATGACTTTGGCCAGGGCTTGAGTAGCTTTAGCTACCTCAAGAGCCTGCCGCTGGATTTCATCAAGATCGACGGGGCTTTTGTTCGCGAGATGGTCGAAGACCCCATCCAGGCGGCGCTGGTCTCTTCCATCAAGGACATCGGTAAGGTGATGGGGCTGCAGACCATCGCCGAATCGGTGGAGGACGCCGCCACCTTCGAGGCCCTGACCCAGATCGGTGTGGACTACGTGCAGGGCTACTTTCTGGACCGTCCACAGCCGCTGACCACCACTGCACTGCCTCTCGCGGGCAGCAGGAACGATTGATATATTGACACTCTGCCCAGCCAGCTGGGCGCCATTCCTGAAATCTTCCAGAAAGGGAATTCTCATCCATGACCATCGTCAACACCATTTCGGACGCTCCGACAACCAACACCCGACTGCTGGCCTGGGTCGACGAAGTGATCGACATGTGCAACCCCGATTCGGTTCACTGGTGTGACGGCTCGCAGGAGGAGTACGACAAGCTGGCCCAGTTCATGACGGAGACCGGTACCGCACGCTGGCTGGATGAGAAGCTACGCCCCAACAGTCTTTACGTACGGTCGGCGCCGGCTGATGTGGCCCGGGTGGAGGATCGCACCTTCATCTGCTCCCAGCATCACGACGATGCCGGCCCCACCAACAACTGGGCCGATCCGGCTGAGATGAAGGCTGCTCCTGAGAGGCTCTACGACGGCTCGCATGCAAGGCCGCACCATGTTCGTCATTCCCTACTCCATGGGACCGGTCGGCACCCCCATCGCCAAGATCGGTGTCAAGGTCACCGACTCACCCTACGTGGTCTCCAACATGCACATCATGACGCGGGTCGGCACCGAGGTGCTCGACGTTCTCGGCGACAGCGAGGATTTCGTGCGCGGCATCCACTCCGTCGGCTATCCGCTCGACGATCCCAAGAAGGCCGATCTGCCGTGGCCCTGCAACGGCGAGAACAAGTACATCTCCCACTTTCCCGAGACCCGCGAGATCTGGTCCTACGGATCCGGCTACGGTGGCAATGCGCTGCTGGGCAAGAAGTGCCATGCGCTGCGCATCGCCTCCGTGCAGGCCCGCGACGAGGGCTGGATGGCCGAGCACATGCTCATTCTCAAGCTCACCAATCCCGAGGGTGAGGTGAAGTACATCGCGGCGGCCTTCCCGTCGGCCTGCGGCAAGACCAACCTGGCCATGCTGAAGCCCACCATCCCCGGCTGGAAGGTCGAGACCATCGGCGACGACATCGCCTGGATGAAGTTCGGCGCAGACGGCCGTCTCTACGCCATCAATCCCGAGGCCGGCTTCTTCGGGGTGGCGCCGGGCACCAGCAAGAAATCCAACCCCAACGCCATGCAGGCCTTGCAGGAAAACAGCATCTTCACCAACTGCGCGCTGACGCACGACGGCGACGTCTACTGGGAGGAGATGTACGACGAGGAGCCGGACTATCTCGTGGACTGGATCCGTCGTCCTTGGCACCCGGGAGTCGGCCGCCCAGCTGCGCATCCCAATGCCCGCTTCACCGCGCCGGCCAAGCAGTGCCCGGTGATCGCGGACGAGTGGGAAGATCCCCAGGGCGTGCCGATCAGCGCCATTCTGTTCGGCGGTCGCCGCGCCACTACGGTGCCTCTGGTGACCGAGGCCTTCGGCTGGCAGCACGGCACCTTTCTGGGCTCCATCATGGCCTCCGAGAAGACCGCTGCCGCCGCCGGCAAGGTGGGCGAGGTGCGTCGCGATCCCATGGCCATGCTGCCTTTCTGCGGCTACCACATGGGCGACTACTTCGCGCACTGGCTGAAGGTGGGAAAGGGGGCGCCAAGGGCGTGGCGACAAGATGCCGCAGATCTTCTACGTCAACTGGTTCCGCAAGAGCGCCGAGGGCAAGTTCCTCTGGCCCGGATTCGGGGAGAACAGCCGCGTCCTCAAGTGGGTCTTCGAGCGTTGCCAGGGCGGTGGCGCAACGATCGAGAGCCCCATTGGCCTGCATCCGACTGCCGACGGCCTCGACCTCGACGGCCTGGAGATTCCCGAGGCTGATCTGGCTGAGCTCTTCAAGGTCGACATGGCCGATTGGCACCGGGAGGTCACCCTCCTTCACGACCACTATGCCCAGTTCGGAGATCGGTTGCCGGAGGTCTTGAAGACCGAATTGAAGTCTCTGGAAGAGACCGTCAAGAGCCACCACGGCTGAGCCTGAAACCGCCTCAGGACCCCCTGCATCCGGGCCGGTTTTGGGATAAGCTGTAGAAGGTGCCGGCGGTTCTGGGCACTCCATTTTCTTCGGCTCGAGGACTCGGGCCGCGTCGTCTACCCCACAGTCGATCGTCAGGGAACGCTCTCTTTCGGCCGTCGAGCCTTCCCTGGCGAGGAGGAAAAATACGTTGAATATCGAGGGTACAAAGGTTCTCGTGCTGGGAGGCTATGGTCTGGTGGGAATGGCGGTCTGTCGCGAGCTTCTGGACTGTCATCCGCGCGAGATCCAAATCCACAGCTTGCGCCAGGAGGAGTCGGAAGAAGCCCAGGGGCAGCTACAACGATTCGCCGGCGACACCAAGCTCACCGTCTCGAGCGGCGATATCTTCGGGCTGGTCAAGGACGCCGATCGCCGGGTTCAGGTGTGGTCCCAGCTCAAGCAACTCAGGGACAAGGAGCTCCCGAGTTTCCGTCTCTATTCGCTGCTCACGAAGGGCGAGCCCGACATCGTCATCGATTGTGTCAACACCGCCACCGGCATTGCCTACCGGGATGTCTACACGGCGTCCAGCAACGTCTGGGACGAGCTCATCGACTCCAATCTAGGCGACGAAACTGTCACCAACCTATTGGAAGCCCTCTACGTTCCCCGCCTCATTCGGCACATCCAGATCTTGTATCGCGGCATGAGTGACGCCGGCACCCGCTCGTATCTCAAGGTCGGGACCACCGGCACCGGCGGAATGGGTCTCAATGTCCCCTACACACACTCAGAGGAGAAGCCGAGTCGCGTGCTGCTCTCCAAGAGCGCAGTCGCAGGTGCCCACTCCATGCTGTTGTTCCTGATGGCCCGCACGCCAGGGGCTCCCATGACCAAGGAGATCAAGCCAGCCGCCGCTATCGCCTGGAAGAAGATCGCTCGCGGCCCTATCTATCGGGGGCAAGAGCCGATCCGCTTGGCCAATTCCAATCCCAAACCTGTGGGCGAGGTCTTCTCCTCCTATCAGCCCGACGCCGCGGAGGTCGGCGACGAGGTCTTGGAGACCGCCTATATCGACACCGGCGAAAACGGGATTTTCAGCCTCGAGGAGTTCGCCATGCTGACCACATCCCGGCAGATGGAGTTCGTGACTCCAGAGGAGATCGCCCAGTATCTGCGCTTCGAGATCGAAGGCGGCAACACTGGCCACGACATCATCAACGCCATGGACAACGCGGTACTCGGTCCCTCGTACCGGGCCGGTCTCATGCGCCACTGGGCGCTCGAGCGGATGATTGAGCTGGAAAAGGAAGGCGACACTCGCAGCGTGGCCTTCGAGATGCTGGGTCCGCCGCGAAACACCAAACTCCTGTTCGAGGCGCATTTGCTCCGAGAGGCCTTCGTCACCATGACCGCGGTGCGAGAGGCCACAGGAGAACAGGTCGCAGAGGCCCTGGATAGACTGGTGCGAGACAAGCCGCGGATTGCCAACGAGGTCGTTTCCGTCGGTATCCCGATCTATCTGGCGAGCGGCGAGATCCTGCGAGGCCCCAACGTCATCGTGCCGGGCCATGCCGATCACGTCACGGTTACACCCGAAAGTCTCGAAGCCTGGATTCACGACGGTTGGGTAGATCTGCGCCTGGAGAACTGCCAACAATGGATCGATCGTTTCCAAGCCATCCACGAGGAGATCTCCTCGATTCCCGAAGAGGACACCTCCAGTCGGCATCTGCGCAATCGCCGATTCTGGGACGAGGCCCGACGAATCCAACCTGGCAAGATCCTCGGATGGATTCTGTCGGTCGAGGAGCACGGCGCGCGGTTCAAGCACTAGTTGCGGCCGCGCGCGGCAGTGCAGGGCCATATTGCATCCGTCGCCTTCTCTTAGTACCCTGCCGCCTATCGGGGGCCACGTGCGGCGACTTTCTTATCTCTTCCTTTGCTTCGGGATCTGCTCGGCTGGTTGTGTCTCTCACACCACCACGCCCAACTCCACCAAAACGGCACTTCTCGAGTCGGCCGAGACGGACACTCCCTCTTCGGTCTTCGACTACAACAGAGTCGAGGTTCCTTTCACGAATGATGTCCTCGACGAGGAAGAAACCAGGAACTACCTGGTTCGTCACATCCACTTCCCCTCCATTGGTGACAATCGGCAACGGAACGATCAGGTCACCAGCAAATACTACGAGAGCAAGCACCCGGGCAAGAAGCCGCTGGTCATCGTCCTTCCCATCTTTGGCGGTCATGTCTATCCGTCACAGAGCATCACCCTCTATCTCAAGAAGATCAGCGAGGGCGGCATGCATGTCTTTCGGATGCTGGGTGAGCAGAACCTGACTGACTGGTGGGCCCTCAAATACGCTCCGGACGAAGAGTCCTTCATGGACCTCTGGCAGACCACGGCACAGGCCGAGCACAACACGATTGTCGACATCCGGCGAACCATCGACTGGGCACTGGCCCGCCCCGAGATCGACCCCGACCGCATCGCGGTGATCGGCTTCAGCCGTGGAGCCATGATGGCGGCCGTGGCGGCCGCCAACGACACCCGCCTGGCCGCTGCTGTGCTGGTGATGGGAGGCGCGCACCCTCACAAAGCCCTGGCGACCTGTCCAATGCTGCGCGGAGAGGGAGTCCAAAGGAAGGTCCAGAAAGAGTATGGCTGGACCCTCGACGAGTTCGCTGACCGGCTCGAGCCTCTCTACCACGATCTCGACCCGGCTACCTACGCCGGCCAGGCCGATGCCGAGCGCATTCTGATTGTCGAAGCAGCCAAGGACGACTGCATACCCGCCGACGCTCGCGAAGCCTTATGGGTTGCCATGGGCCAGCCCGAGAAGATCTCCATCCCCCGCGGCCACAAGAGAGCCTTCCTCTCCATGACCCCTCTCGGCAACAAGTGGCTCCAGAAAGAGATCTGGAGCTTTCTCCAAGAAACCCTCTGAAACGGCCGGTCTCTGTGCCGGCCGTTGCTTTCCGCGCGCGGCCGGCCATGCGATCCATCGTGGTGCTGTCGAGGGGCATCTGATGGATCGAACGGACGTCAGAGCAAGACAACCGACTCGTGACCGTCCCATAGGGCCGTCGGTATGGCGTCAGGGTCAGTACGGATATAGGGACAACGGCCGGCACAGAGACCGGCCGCTTCAAAGGCGGGGACAGGCCCCGCTCCTACTACCAGCGTTCTATCTTCGCCGTCCGCCGCCACCTCTGGCACCGCCACCACGCGGGGCACTGCGAGCGCGTTGGTTACCCCGTGAGCGAGCCTGGGCATCGCGATTCAGATTGCGATTGCCCTGGTTCTGGCGGGTCGTCGTCGGCTGCTGCCGCGTAGTCGGTTGCTGCCGAGTTGCCGTGTCCCGCTGTCGGTCGGTCGTGGCGGATCGATCTCTCTGGCCCGCACTACCCGCCATGTCGGTGTTTCTCCACTGATTTCCATCGCGCTGTTGCCAGTTGCCATCCTGGTTTTGCCGAAAGACGTCGCCATTCCTGTCGGTAAAGACGTTGTTGGCCTGGCCGCTCGCCAACTGCCCTGTACGGCCACCTGCAGCCCCGGCTGCTGCTCCGGCTCTGCCACGATCGGCCGTGCGTGCCACGCGATCGGCATTGCGTGGCCGTTGATACATGTTGCGGCGGGCGGCATTCTGGCGCGCCTGGCGCTGACCCGCCTGATACCCCGCCCGGGCACCCGCTCGGTACCCATGGTGCCAGCCACGGTGGTATCCCCTTCGATAGCCATGCCAACCGGCCGGACCCCACCAGCCACGACGACCCCAGCTGCTCCACCCGATGCTGAAGTTCCACCGGCCGGTAGAGTAGCTGAAGCCAAAGCCCCAACCGCTCCAGGGATTCCAGCGCACGTGAAAACCCCACGTTGCGGGACGGGGGTAAAACACATGTGGGCTCACCCAGGGGCTGTACCACCAGCCCGTACCCCAGACCGGAACACCCCAGAAGATGTAGCTGTGCGTGTAGCCCGGGTAGTACCCAACATAGACCACTTCTGGTGTCGAGTCATAGATGTAGACGTACTTGGTGTTATAGACCGGGCTCGAGGCCGGAATGGTGCGGATCTCGTCCGGCACCTCGGTCGCTACCCGCCAGGGACCCTGCGGATCGTCGGCCACGTACCAGACTCCCTGCTCAGCGCAGAAATACTGGGCACCCGCCCGGATGACCTGGGATTCCGTGTTGACCGCGTAGTACAGAGTGGTCTCTTCAATCGGCTCGAATTCGGGTTCGCCATCAAAGGAAACCTCGATCGTTGCATCCCGCTTGATGGCTGCCGTCTGGGGAATAGCGGCGTCGAGCACCGCTTCTTCGGCCATCTCGGTTCCGGCTACCCAAACCAGAAGATACCCGTAGTCGCCATCAGGATCGATGTCGGAGAAGGCCTCGGACAGCTCATCAGGGCGCACAAGTTCCCAGGGGCCGTCCTGGGATGTGCTCGTGAACCAGCGCCCAGACAGCAATACGAAGAGCCTCTGGGATGAGACTTCTCTCAGGACATCGCTCTCGGAGTTGGTGACGATCAGCAGCTCGCTACCCGCGATGGGCTTGTACTGGGGTGGCCCGTCGAAGACGATCAGCTCTGCTGGCTCGGTAACAACAAGCAGGGCCGGTGGGGTGCTGGGACCTTCGGCAGCATCCTCCGGGTCGACCTCCTCATCCTCGGGCTGCACCTGACGCAGCTTCTCGGGCACCTTCTGCGTGACCTTCCATGGGCCCTCGACCGCAGGCGCTTGATACCAGGTTTCCGATCCCGCGTAGAGATAGAACTGATTCTTGTTGTCTGGATCCTGGACAATCATGAATGGCGTATTGACCACGGCTTGGATGCCACTGTCCGGAATCTCACGCAGCACGGGCTCCCCCTCGATGCTGACCAGAACCGTCGGCTCTTGGCGAAACAAGATTTTCGGCGGATCGTCATTGAACCCCTCGGCCGCCCGCAGCTGCTTCTCCGCCAGGTCCAACATGGGGATGAGCCGATCCATCGAGAGGTGAAGATTCCAAGTCGGTATCTCCTGCATCAGGAGATCGATCAGGGCCTGCTCCTGCTCCTCGGTCGCCACCGGAAAACGAACGCGCGGGACCTCCAGTTCTTCGAAAATCACCTCACGAGCGTCGAGATCGGTGCTGATCCGGGCGTCCAGCCAGACGGCGCCGAACACCGGCTCGGCTTCCTCTGTACCTCTGATCATGACTGCTGCCCGGCTCTTGAGGATATTGCCTTCCAGAGCGTCGACCTGAGGCTGAAATATCGTGACCATGCCTTGAGCCGTCTCGATCTCTCGGGGCCACTCATTCTCCGGCTCGTCCTGGGCTCCGGCAGGCACTACTGCCAGCAATGCAAGGGTCAAACACAGAACCATGGCCCAGTTCTCGAGAAGTCTTGTCTTGTTGATTCGCATTGCAGATCCCTTTCTCATTGATCAGTCCCGGCAGGCAGACTACTGGAAGTACAGATTCTAGGAGAACTCGCTCTCCATTCGAGCTGCAGCGGCAATGACAGGCCCCTATCTAAGCCGCAAAGTCCTGCAAACGGACCGGGAGCCGCCGCGAACCCCACGTGCCAGGAGAAGGGTCGAAGTGACCCGCACAGGGCTCGCCACAGAAGCGACATCGGCCCTGGTCCGTAAGATTCCATTCACTCAGCACGTACCAGTCGCGGCCGATGAGTCGCTCGCCGCAGCCATGACAATAGGTGCTACCACCTACCTGGTCATGGACATTCCCGGTGTAGGCATGGCGAATGCCGTTGCCCAGGGCGATCTGACGAGCCCGAGCCAGGGTCTGGGTGGGTGTGGGCCGATGATCGAGCATCTTCCAGTCGGGATGGAAGGCGGTGAAGTGGATGGGAACATCCGCTCCGAGCTCGGTAGCCACCCACTGGGGTCAGCTCGTCGAGCTCCGCTTCGGAGTCGTTCTCGCCAGGAATCAGCAGAGTCGTGATCTCGAACCAGACGTCGGTTTCGTGCTCGAGGTAGATCAACGTCTCCAGCACCGGTTTCAGATGACCGCCACAGATCTCTCTGTAGAAACGATCGGTAAACGCCTTGAGATCGACGTTGGCCGCATCCATATGGCGGTAGAACTCCGCCCGCGGCTCTGGACAAACCTCGGCAGCGGTCACAGCCACCGTCTTCACCCCCACCTCTCTACAGGCCTGGGCCACATCGATGGCGTATTCAGTGAAAGATCACCGGATCGTTGTATGTGAAAGCGACGCTGTTGCACTGGAGCTCCCTGGCGACCCGAGCGATGATCTCCGGACTCGCTCGGTCAGCCAAGGTATCGACCTGGCGTGACTTCGAGATGTCCCAGTTCTGGCAGAACTTGCACGCCAGATTGCAGCCGGCTGTGCCAAACGAGAGTACCGGCGTTCCCGGATGGAAGTGATTGAGGGGCTTCTTCTCTATCGGGTCGACACAGAAACCGCTGGAGCGACCATACGTGGTCAGAACGATCTCGCCATCGAGGCAACCCCGCACGAAACACAGGCCACGCTGCCCCTCTCTCAGCTTACAAAAGCGGGGACAGAGATCGCATTGAACCCGGTCGTCATCCAAGCGGTGCCAATAGCGAGTGGGTACAACGCTGGCATCCCTGATGATCTCGACATCCACGGGTAAGACGATACTACTTGAACTCTGCAACCCCAAGGGCGAGCAGCGAATTCCATCAGGTAGCCGAGGGCGGTTGCCCGCCCTCAGCTCCCACACCACCGTGCGTACGGTTCCGTACACGGCGGTTCACGAGAGGCATTGAAGCCTCCGATGTTCAGCGAGAAGACTCATGAGTCCGAGTCGGCGGAGGGTACGAGTCGGGATCGCCTGGTTCATGTGGCTCGCGCCGGCATTCCACCAGGGACCACGACCGTTGCCAGCCGAGAGTCTGGCGCGCTCGGGGTCGATCCCCCGGCGCATGAGCTCGCGGCTCAGCGGTCACGGTGTAGCCGAGAAACTTCCGTTTCCACGGCCGGTCCACCGCGCTCTTGGATCGGTTCACCCGCAGTCGGAGACGCTTCTCCAAGAAACGCTCCAGCGATGCCATCACCCGTTCGCCTGCCGCCTTCGACCGCACATACACGTTGCAGTCGTCCGCGTAGCGGACAAACCGGTGTCCCCGACGCTGAAGCTCCCGATCCAGCTCATCGAGCAAGATGTTGCTCAGGAGCGGCGAGAGTGGGCCACCTTGCGGCGTCCCTTCGCGGCGGGGTGACACCAGACCTCCCTCCAGCACACCGGCCTGTAGGTAGCGCCGGATCAGCCGAAGCACTCGCTTGTCCTTTACCCGCCGAGACACGCGTGCCATCAGCACATCGTGGTTGACACGGTCGAAGAACGAGTCGATGTCCAGGTCTACCACCCATCGGTGACCCGCGCGGATATGCGACCGAGCCTGCTCGACCGCATCCAGGGCGCTACGCCCAGGGCGGAAGCCATAGCTCTCGTTCGCAAACGTCGGATCGAAGATCGATTGTAATACCTGGTGGAGGGCCTGCTGGATCATCCGGTCCAGCACCGTTGGGATGCCCAAGTGACGCCTACCACCTCCCGGCTTCGGGATGGTGACCCGTCGCACAGGCGCCGGTCGGTACGTCCCCTGAAACAGCTTCTCCCGGATCGCCGCCCAGTGCTCTCGGCAGTAGGGCATCAGATCCTCGACAGACATGCCGTCGATTCCCGGTGCCCCACCGTTCGACACCACTCGGGCGTACGCCGCCATCAGATTCTCACGACACAGTACCTCCTCGAGAAGTCCCGGAGTCCCGTCGCTTAGCCTTGCATTGCTGACCGCGGACGCTTGACGCTCGCACCCCGGTACCTCGGCGGTTCCGCCGCCTATCTCCCGGGGGCGCTCGAGCTTCTCAGCCCTCATGTCTGCATCTCCCTCATCCGTCGATCGCAATGTCACAAGCTCGGCTCCCTCGTGTTCGACCCTTCGTCACCCTGTGCGGTGACTACTACGGTCTCGGCTGACTTCTGCCCTTCCATCGCGACGTCTCTCGACCCCGCTAGCCTCTCGGCAGACGGACAGATCTCCCAGGGTAAGACGCGTGACCTTCGCCCCATACACCCGCCGCATATACGCCCGACCGGTCTGGGTGGCATCGGGCTTCGGGTCTTTCTGCCCCCTCGCCCACCAGACGGACGCCTCCTATGCGGTTCGTGTGCCTCGGGCCGGGGCTTTGCCTGCAGCTTCCTTCCCACCCCGTCTCGCGACGACGCAGTTGCTGTTCGGCTAGAAGTTCCTGCCACCATGGCCTCCAGGGGACTCGCACCCCCAAGTCACTTCCCGGTCCGCTTTCGCTCGCCGGTTATCCAGCGCCAGTTCATGGCGCTGCGCGCCATGCCTGGCGCAC
>CAVRAU010000004.1:0-148645 GCA_963719055.1 uncultured Acidobacteriota bacterium
GCAAGGTCTGGAATCCCCTGCCACTTTCCGCGGAAGATCTGCAGCATTTGCAGGTCGAGCCGCTGGACCTTGGGCCGCTGCGGCCGAGCTTTCCATAGTCTTTGGCGGGTTACGCCCAGCGCCGGTGGAGACCTTCTACGATGACATGTGGGGATCGCCCTGGCTCGACATGCACCTGGCCCAGTTGGCTCACACGATCTTGGAAGAGGAACAACTGGGAGCCGATGACGTGCCGGATCTGCTCGCTCTGAGCTTCTCGGTCTCCGATATCATCGGGCACCGCTTCGGGCCTCACAGCCGTGAGTATGTCGATATCCTGCTACGACAGGACAAACTCGTAGGCGAGATCCTGGATCACATCGACAGCCAGGTCGGGCTCGAGCAGACGCTTGTGGTTCTGACGTCGGATCACGGTGTTGTCACGGCTCCTGAAATCCTTCAGCGGTGGGGCAAGCCGGGTGCCAGGGTGGATTGGGAGACGATCCACTGCGTCCAGCAGGCGACCGACGACCTGGCCGAGAAGCACGGTGTGGAGGAATGGCTGATCGCGGGCACGTTCCTGGCTCCCGGTCTGAGCGAGTTTACCGGTCTGTCAGAGCTCGAGCTCGAGCAGGCCACAGCTCGGAGCCTCGAGGAGTGTCCGGCTGTGGAGAAGGTCTGGACGGACAGCGAGCTGACCTCCTCTGAGGCCCAGCAGCGACCGACCGATGAGAACGACGAGCGCTGGCTGTTTGCCAACAGCTACTACCCGGGACGCAGCGCAGAGTTTCAGATCCGCTACCGGGAATACTTCATGCCATCGCGAGGTAGCCTGACGACCCATGGCACCTCGTACCTCTACGATCGACAGGTACCGATCGTCTTCATGATGCCTGGCAAAGCTCCAGCCCGTCACGATTCGAGCATTGCGACTGTCGATATTGCTCCGACTATCGCTGGCCTGTTGGGTGTTCCCCTACCAGACGGTGTTGACGGCGAGAACAGAGTCCCCCACTTCTCATCCTCGCCCGTTGATTAGAAGATCGGTAGCGGGTGCTCGATACGGTTTAGCAAGTCCGACGAGAATGGTCGATCTGTCATGAGGAACCCCAAACCGCCATCTGCACTGGAGCGTTCCTGGACGATCGCAGACGCTGCGGAGCTGTATCAGGTGCCGTCGTGGGGCAAGGGGTATTTCGCGGTCAACGACGCCGGGCACATCGTCGTGCGTCCCGAGAAGATCGTCGGACAGGAGATCGATCTGCTCGAGGTCGTCGAGGACCTGCAGCGCGGGGCTTACCGCGCCGCTCGTGCTGCGCTTCTCCAACCTGCTGACTCATCGGCTGCCGAGCCTTGCGCGACGCGTTCGCCACGGCGATGGCCGAGAACGACTACCAGGGCCGGTATCTGGCGGTCTACCCGATCAAGGTCAACCAGCAGCGCTCGGTGGTCGAGGAGGTCTATCGATACGGCGGCGACTACGGCTTCGGCCTCGAGGTGGGCTCCAAGCCGGAGCTGCTGGCGGTGCTGGCGATGACCGACGATCCGAGCCCGCGGCTGATCATCTGCAACGGCTTCAAGGACGACGACTACATCGAGAGCGTGATCCTCGCCAGCAAGCTCGGCCGGACGATCATTCCGGTGGTCGAGAAGTTCGACGAGCTCGACCTGATCCTCAAGCACGCCGAGCGCTACGACGTGCGGCCGCGGATCGGCGTGCGCGTCAAGCTCGCCAGCGAGGGCGCCGGACGCTGGCGCGACTCGGCCGGCGCCAAGTCGAAGTTCGGCCTGTTCGTCGACCGAGGTGCATCGAGCTCTTCGAGCGCTGCGAGGAGCACGGCCTGCGAGGACTGCCTGGAGCTCGTGCACTGCCACCCCGGGAGCCAGCTTCACGACATCCGCCGCGTCAAGGACGCGGTCGGCGAGCTGGCCCACGTCTACGCCGAGCTGGTCGCGCATGGGCGCAGCGGGCTGCGCTACCTCGACGTCGGCGGCGGGCTGGGCGTCGACTACGACGGCTCGCAGACCAACTTTCCGTCGTCGATGAACTACACGCTGCGAGGAGTACGCCAGCGACGTCGTCTACCGCGTCGCGTCGGTCTGCGACGACAAGAAGGTGCCGCACCCGACGATCGTCACCGAGTCGGGCCGCGCGCTCGCCGCCTACCAGAGCCTGCTGATCTTCAACGTGCTCGGCCGCTCGGGCCTCGACGGCTTCGAGGTCGAGCGAGGACCTCGACGAGGTTGCCGCGGCAGCCCGCCATGCCGCAGCCGGTGCTGGACCTGTTCGAGGCGCACCGCGCGATCTTCCGCGAGCGCCGGCTGTCGAGTGCTATCACGACGCGATCCAGGCCTACGAGCAGGCGCTGCAGCTGTTCAGCCTCGGCTACCTGGCAGCTGGCGAGCGCGGCCTCGCCGAGCGGCTGTTCTGGACGACCTGCGCGAAGATCCGCGACCTGGTCGCGCCGGATGCCGACCGGTCCCCGAGGAGCTCGAGAGCCTCGAGACCGTCCTGGCCGACATCTACTTCTGCAACTTCTCGGTCTTCCAGTCGCTGCCGGACAGCTGGGCGATCGACCAGCTCTTTCCCGATCATGCCGATCCACCGCCTCGACGAGAAGCCGACCCGGCGCGCGGTGCTGGCCGACATCACCTGCGACTCGGACGGCAAGATCGACCGCTTCGTCGGCCTGCGCGACATCAAGCGCACGCTGCCGGTGCACGAGCTGGTGCCGGGCGAGGACTACTACCTCGGCATCTTCCTGGTCGGCGCCTACCAGGAGACGCTCGGCGACCTGCACAATCTCTTCGGCGACACCCACGTCGTGCACATCGGCCTCGACGAGGATCAGGGGCTGGCGCGTCGAGGAGACCGTCGAGGGCGACACCGCGGCCGAGGTGCTCGTCGTACCTCCAGTACGACGTCGATGCTCTGTGGGCTCGTCTAGAGGCTTCCTGCCATCGTGCGGTAGAGCTCGACCGAGTCAGTGAAACGGAGGCCCGGGAGATCCTCGCCTTTTACCGGGCGGAGCTCGACGGCTACACCTACCTCGAGCCGGAGAGTCCGCCGTCGTGAGCGAACGGCAGAACCGCCGAGTTTTTTTCGACCTCCCGACCAGGGCAGCCGATCCGAGCACGGCAGCGGCGGTGATCCTGCCGGTGCCCTACGACCGGACATCGAGTTGGCTCAAGGGTGCTGCCGGCGGCCCGGATGCCATTCTGGAGGCCTCGCAACACGTGGAGGTCTGGGATCTTGAAACCTCGAGCGAACCGTGGCGATCGGGAATCGGAGCTCTCGCCGCGCTCGAATTCGACGGCCCTCCGGAAGCTCTGGCCGAGCAGGTCGCTGAGCGGGTCGAGCGGATTCTTGCCGCCTCTCAACTTCCCGTCGTTCTCGGAGGCGAGCACTCGGTGACGATCGGGGCGGTGCAAGCCGCGGCTGCAGCGTTTCCGCGACTCTCGGTCCTACAGATCGACGCTCACGCGGATACCCGGGAAAGCTACGGCGGTTCGACCCACAGCCATGCCTGCGTCATGGCCCGTGTGCGCGAGGTCTGCCCGATCGTGCAGGTCGGCATCCGGAGCGCCGATACGGACGAGATTCCTGGACTGTCGCCGGACAGGGTGTTCTGGGCCGACGATATCGTTCGCAACCCAGACTCATCATGGATCGAGGAGGCCGTCAGACTGTTGGATCGCGACGTCTACGTGACGATCGATCTGGACGCCTTCGACCCGTCGATCGTGCCGGCGACCGGAACTCCCGAGCCCGGTGGCCTCGACTGGTACCAGGTCAACGACCTTGTGGCAGAAGTGGCACGCTGCCGCAACGTCGTTGGCTTCGATGTTGTCGAGCTGCTTCCGGGGCACCCGCCGTCGGCGTTTCTGGCGGCGAAGCTGATCTACCGAGTCCTCGCCGAGATTCTAGCCAGCGAGAAAGCCAGAGGGGCTTGAGGCTGCAGGCATGACCGCCACGAAGGGCGGGAACTTTCTGGTCCTACTGGTCGCTCTCGGCACGCTTTCGCAAGTATCGGGAAATGCCATCCACCGACATCGCTTTGGGGTTGGCGAATTCCATGGCCTGGGCCAGATTGCCGGTCACTTCGACCTGATCGACCCGGTCCTGTAGACGCTGGGTATAGCGTTCGACCATCTGGTTCCGGTCGAGCCCTTCTTCCATCATGGATCCTATAAACTCCACCGATTCCTCCAGGGCGATCCTCAGGCCATCCAGCTGCACAGCGACTTCGCTGGTGGCTCCATAGTGGGTGGGGTAGAGGGTTGCCGCACCGAGGTGCCGAATCTTCTCGATCGTGTCTCTCCAGGTCTCTAGATCGAACTCGGGAGGGGGTGCCGGAACATCGATCCAGGGAGAATCGGGAAAGCGAATCCCAGCGGCGTCTCCCGTGAAAACCACATCGCCCACCTGATAGACGTGGTGATGGCGGGCATGACCGGGGGTCTCGATTGCCGTGAAGGAGAGTCCGCCCGCTTCGATGACCTGGCCGTCATGAATGGCCACTACATTGTCGGGCGGGGCCGGCAGAATCTCACCCCACAGGGTTTCCATCTCGTCTTTGTAGATGCGGGTGGCGCTGGCGATGAGCTTGCTGGGATCGATGAGATGAGGCGCGCCAAACGGGTGCACGTAGACAGTCGCCCCCTGTCCCGCCCACCATCCGGCTGCCCCGGCGTGGTCGAGATGGATATGAGTGACGAAGACGTGTCGAATGTCGGCCGGAGCAACACCGTGATCATTCAGACCGGCGAGCAGTGTCTCCAGGGTCGAGCCGGGTCCAGTCTCGACCAGAACGGGACCCTCGGGTCCGACGATCAGATAGGAGGCAATGACCTGCGAGACGCCACGGTATTGAAGGTCGATGGTTTCAATCTGCACGTTGGACCTCGTTTCGATTCTCAGTCAGTGCGTGTCGCAGCACCTCAGCAGGATGAAGGGCCTGTCGGCCGGTGCCATGCTCGATCTGCTGCCGGCAGCTGATCCCCGCGGCAACGATAACAGTGTCCGGTCCGGCATCGCGAATGGCAGGTAGAAGGCTGCGATCCGCCATCTTCATGGAGATCTCGTAGTGCTCGGCTTCGTATCCGAACGCACCGGCCATACCGCAGCAGCCGGAGTCGACCTCTTGGACCTCGTAGCCTGTGGGTAGCGACAGGGCCTGATGACTTGGCGCGGTGCCTACCAGTGCCTTCTCGTGACAATGGCCGTGGAGCAGGAGCTGACGTGTTTCTTGGGTGAAGCGCAGATCGAGCTCATGCCGATCTGCAAGCCGGGCCAGGAACTCCTCGAAGGTGACGGCCCGCTCCGCGATTCGATCCACGCGCGGGTCCTCAGGTAGCAGATAGTGGTACTCGTCGCGCAGGGTCAAGAGGCAACTGGGCTCGAGACCCACAATGGGCAATCCGCGCTCAGCCAGAGGTGCCAGCCGATTCACGGTGTCCAGGGCGGCCAAGCGCGCTTCTTCCAGAAGGCCTTTGGAGATCAAGGGTCGGCCACAACAGCCATGGCCAGGCAGAAGCACTGCAAAACCCGCCGTTTCAAGCACTTCCGTGGCAGCGATCGAGACCCTCGGGGTGTTGTAGGTGTTCCAGGTGTCGTTGAAGAGCACGACCGATCCACGAGGTGCCAGCCGATTCTCAGAAGGTGCCAGCCGATTCTCGAACCAGGTGGTGAAGGGCTCCCTGGCGAACGCCGGCAGCATACGTTGGCGCGAGATGCCAAGGATCTTCTCCATCGCATAACGGACCGGCAGAGCTCTCATGCTGGCGTTGGCGATGCCCGCCAGAGGTCCACTGAAGAACCGGTCGAGGTCGGCCATGTGGCCGAGAAGCTCGGCTCTGAGAGGGGTGCCGTGCACGCTGTTGTAACGGGCCAGAAAGTCGAAACGGATCTTGCCCATGTCTACCGACGAAGGACATTCGGCCATGCAGGCTTTGCAGGCCACGCAGAGATCCATGACCTCGTACATGCGCTTGCTGGTCCACTCGCTGGTGGGCAGATGTCCGGACAGAACCGCGCGCAGAGCGTTGGCACGGCCCCTCGTGCTGTGCTCTTCCTCGCGGGTGGCCATGAAGCTGGGACACATGGTGCCGCCATCGGGCTTGCGACACGCTCCAGCGCCGTTACACATCTCGATGGCGCGGTCGAGCCCCAGGTCGTGCCGGAAGTCGAGCTGCGTCGACGGCAGCCGCGCCTCGTAGGTCCGGCCGAAGCGCAGGCTCTCGGTCATCTCCGGTGCCTCGACGATGTTGCCGGGATTGAGCAGGTTCCGTGGGTCGAAGATCTGCTTGACCTGTTTGTAGAGCCCGTAGAGCTCGGGGCCGAAGAAACGCTCGTTGATCCAGCTGCGGGCCCGCCCATCGCCATGTTCGCTGGAGAGCGAGCCACCGTAGCCACTGACCAACTCGGCCGAAAACGACAAGATCTCCGGCAGCTTCGCCACCTCGCTAGCCTGTTTGGCATCGATGAGGGGACGGACATGCAAACAGCCGGCGCTGGCGTGCGCGTAGTAGGCCACTTCTGTACCAACCTCGTCACAGAAGGCTTCGATGCGCGAAATGTACTCCGCCAGGTGCTCGACTGGGACCGCAGCATCCTCGATGAATGGAATGGGTTTGCGATCCCCCTTGATGCTCATGAGCAGACCCAGACCGCCCTTGCGCACTTTCCACACGTTCCTCTGTAGCTGCGGATCGAGAGCCTCGGCAGTGCTGGTCGCACCCGCCTTCTCCCGCCAGAGCAGGGCCTTGAGGTTCTTGATGTTCGCCCGCAGCTCGGCCTCGGTCTCACCCTGGAACTCTACGATCAAGATGGCATTGGGGTCGCCCTCGGTAAAGGTCTGGAGAAGACGCGAGTACTCGGGCACCTCCCGGCAAAGTCTCATGGCGAACTGGTCGAGAAGCTCGACTGCGGAGACGTCCGCTTGCAGAATGACTGGCACGGAGGTCAAGGCTTCGTGCAAGCTGTCGAAATGGACCAGTGCCAGAGCGGTGCGCCGAGGCAAGGGCACAAGGCCGAGGGTGATGTCGGTCATCACCGCCAGCGTGCCTTCCGAGCCACAAACCATGTTCGCCAGGTTGAACCGGCGATCTCGCGGAATCTTGAAGGTCAAGTCACCATCGACGAATCTGTCCAGGTTGTATCCGCCTCGGCGCCGCCAGTGCCTTGGAGTTCCGGCACGGATGATGCTCTGGTTGGCCTCGTCTTGCACAAGAGCGGCCAGGCGCCGATAGATCTCGCCTTCGAGGCCCGATCGCCGGTGGCGCTCCTCTAGAGTCGCCGGTTCCAAAGCGTCGAAGCACGCCTGCGTGCCGTCGCTGAGGATGACCTGCATGGACCGAACGTGATCGGCCGTCATCCCGTAGAGAATCGAGTGGGCCCCGGTGGCGTTGTTGCCGACGATTCCACCCATGGCTGCTCGATCGCCACTCGCGGGGTCGGGTCCGTACTGCAAGCCGTGTGGTCGCAGCCGGGTGTTCAGCCTCTCGAGAGAGATGCCGGGCTGAACCCGAACCAGCCTTGCCTCCACGTCCAGCTCGAGGATCTCGTCCAGGTGACGGGTCATGTCGATGACGAGGGCCTGGTTGACCGCCTGGCCTGCCAAGCTGGTTCCCGCCGTCCGCGGCAGCAAGGGAATCTCGAAACGCGAGGCGAGATCGACGGCCGCGTGGATGTCCTCGGCGTGACGTGGAATGAGGACGGCGTACGGTTCGACCTCGTAGATGCTGGCATCCGTGCTGTAGAGGATGCGGCTATAGCGATCGCTACGGAGGTCCCCAGCTACAGACTTACGCAGCTCGGCGAGGCAGTCGGAGAGACCTGAAGGCTCCTGCATATGAACTCGGTGACAGGATACTCAATTCGCCCCTTCCAAAGTACCCAAACTCCGATTGGTAGAGATGTACACTTGCGGCCATGATGGTCGAACACCCACCTCACGTTGTGATACTCGGAGGTGGTTTCGGAGGGTTGTACGCAGCCAAGGCTCTTCGCAGGGCGCCTGTCAGGGTCACCCTGATTGATCGGCGTAACCACCACCTCTTTCAACCCCTGCTTTATCAAGTGGCGACCGCAGGTCTGAGCGGGATTGACATCGGTGCACCGATCCGATTGATCCTACGACGTCAGAAGAACACGACGGTTCTCCTGGCAGACGTCAGACGGGTCGATGTCGAAGCCAAGCGGGTGGTGCTCACTTCCGGCGATCCAGTACCCTACGACTATCTGATCGTCTCGACAGGCGTGACTCATTCCTATTTTGGCAACGAGAGCTGGGCGCATCATGCACCTGGCCTCAAGAGCCTCGACGACGCGCTGACGATTCGACGGAAGGTGCTGCTGGCCTTCGAGGAAGCTGAAAGGGCGAGAGATGCCGAGGCGCGTCGAGCTTGGCTGACCTTTGTGGTCGTCGGAGGAGGTCCCACTGGAGCAGAGCTCGCCGGGGCCCTCTCGGAGATTGCGCGCCACACTCTGGTGGGGGAATTCCGCAACTTCGACCCCTCGGAAGCCAGAATCCTACTGCTGGAGGGAGGACCGCGGATTCTTCCATCCTATCCACCCGAGCTCTCCGGAAAGGCCAAGCGTCAGTTGGACCGTTTGGGGGTCGAGGTGCGTACGGAGGCGCTGGTCACGGGCATCGATGCGGAGGGGGTGCAAATCGGCAACGAGCGCGTGGTAGCGCGAACGGTGCTGTGGGCCGCAGGCGTGGTGGCCTCTCCGATCGGTCGCTCGCTCGGGGCGCCCGTCGACCGGGTGGGGCGGGTGCTGGTCAACCCAGACCTGAGCGTTGCCGAACACGGGGAAGTCTTCGTGGTCGGTGATCTCGCCTATCTGGAAGTCGAAGGAACCCCCGTCCCCGGTCTGGCTCCAGCCGCGGTGCAACAGGGAGAACAGGCAGCCAAGAACATTCTGCGGTCTGTAGAGGGACGAACGACCCTGCCATTTCGCTACCGCGATCGCGGCTCTATGGCCACCTTGGGCCGCAAGGCGGCGATCGCGGTCATCGGTGGAATCCAGCTTTCGGGACTCGTCGCCTGGCTCGCCTGGCTCTTCGTCCACATCTTCTTTCTCATCGGGTTCAGGAATCGAATTGTGGTGATGTTCGAGTGGAGCAAGTCCTATCTCACGTTTCAGAGGAGCGCCCGACTGATCCTGGAAGAGAGATCCGACCCCTCTGAGGGGATCGCTTCGCCGAAGGTCACGCGACATAAACCGTCTTGATATTCACGAATTCGCGAATGCCGAAAGAGCCCAACTCGCGGCCGTACCCGGAACCCTTGATGCCACCGAATGGCAGCCGAGGGTCGGACTTGACGAAGGCGTTGACAAAGCAGGAGCCGGCCTCGAGGTGCTTGGTGGCGATCTCTTCACCGCGCACCGCGTCGCGCGTGAACACCGCGGCACCCAGACCAAACTCGGTGTCGTTGGCGACCCGCAGGGCTTCCTGCTCATCCTCGACCGGGAGGATGGCGGCGACGGGCCCGAACAACTCCTCAGCGTAGGCGGGCATGCCGGCCTGTACATCGGTGAGAACGGTTGCGGGATAGAAGGCTCCAGTTCTGGCGGGGATCTGGCCTCCAAGTAGACACCGAGCCCCCGCGTCCAGAGTCCGAGCCACCTGGTCGTGGAGCTCGTCGCGCAGATCGGTGCGGGCCATGGGTCCGAGATCGGTCGACTCCTCCATCGGATCCCCCATCGTTTGCGCCCTCATGCTGGCGACGCACCTCTCCTCGAAGTCTTGGAGGATGGAACGAGGCACGATGAAACGCTTGGCCGCGATGCAGCTCTGTCCGTTGTTGATCATCCGCCCGATGACACAACTTTCGATGGCGGTATCGAGATCGGCATCTTCGAGCACAACATACGGGTCGCTGCCGCCCAGCTCCAGAACCGTCTTCTTCAGCAGTGCCCCCGCCTGTCGAGCCACGGCCTGGCCCGCCGGCGTGCTACCCGTGAGCGTGATGGCTTTGACCAACGGGTGCTCGATGACAGGTTTGATGGCAGAGCTACCCATGAGGAGCGTGCGAAAGACGTTGTCTGGATAGCCGGCGTCTCGAATGATCTCTTCGATCGCCAGAGCACAGCCCTGTACATTGCTGGCGTGCTTCAAAATCCCGGTATTGCCGGCCATCAGTGCGGGAGCTGCGAAACGGAAGACCTGCCAAAGCGGAAAGTTCCAGGGCATGATGGCCAGCACGACCCCTAGGGGCTCGAAGGCGACAAAGCTCTTGCTGGCATCGGTCTCGATGATCTCCGGCGTCAGGAAAGACTGGGCTTTCTCGGCATAGTAGTCACAAACCCAGGCACACTTGTCCACCTCGGCCCGGGCCTGGACGACGGGCTTGCCCATCTCTCGCGTCATGAGCTCTGCCAGGGCATCACGCCGTTGGCGCAGAAGACCCGCGGCATGGTTCAGGTGCTCGCTCCGCACAGCGAACGAGGATCCCCGCCACTTCGAGTGAGCGTCATGACAATCAGCAAGGATCTGCTCGACTTCGGATGCCGTCATCTCGGGGTAGGTGGCGAGGATCTCGCCGGTGGTGGGGTTGACACTTTCGAGAGTCATGAATCGTCTCCTGAGGTCGATGTCGTGTCGGCGAACGGGCCGTGTAAGTCAGAGGCAGGCCAGGGCAAGGCAAAGGGCCAAAACGACGTTGGTGGCCAGGTTCCAAAGGACGTTGGCACCCATGGCGGGCACCGGTACAGGCTTTGCAGGCTGGGTCAGTGCCCAGCGGGTTGGGGGTATGAGGGCGGCACTCGGAAGCAGGGCAATGAGACAAACGAGGGGAAAGGTGCCTGTCAGCACAGGCACCAGCAGAGAGATCTTGGTCAACCAGCCGGCGAGGACATAGATCCGTGCAGCGTTGCGACGTCCGAAGAGGGTTAGGAGATTCTTCCTCCCACCTCTCCGATCGGCTTCCTCGTCGGGAAACTCGTTGAGAAGCAGCAGGTTGAAGGTCATGAAGAACGGAGGAATCGAAGCGGCGATGGCAGTCGGCCCGAGCTCACCTCCCTGGACCATGGCCGCGCCCAGGACCGGCAGGGTGCCCAGACCGAGACCGGCAAAGATCTCCCCGAGATAGATCCGAGCCAGAAAGTCGGTGTAGCCCAAGACGCAGAGGGCCCCCAGGATGTAAACAGGCAAGAGTCGAGGGCCGATGGAATAGAGAAAATAGGCGCCGACAATGGCTCCAAAGACCGATCCTCCGATACCGACTCCCAGAGCGATACGTGCCGGCTCGCCACCGGGCAACGTGCCGCTGCCACCGCTGAACGGCGTGCGCTCGGTCTCGAGGTCGATACCGCGACGGAAATCGCTGTATTCGTTGAAGGCATTGACGGCTGCGTGCAGGGCCACGAGGCCGAGTATCGCGGCGACCGTGGCGACCGTATCGAACGCTCCGTCGTAGGCGGAGGCGGCCGCGCCCACCGCCACCAGAGTCACGGGTAGCAGCAGAAAGTTGGCTCGCGCGACTCCGAGATAGGCCTTCAAGAGTGGGCTTGCTCCTACTCGTCCCCCAGGCAGAGTCCGATCTCTCGGGCGGTCATGACGATGTCCGACTCCAACGGTACGGTTTTCATTCGACTGGTTGCCACGGAGAGCGGTACCGTTTTGACGTCGGGGGGATCGAGAGCCACCATGACGCCAGATTCGCCCGCTGCGATCACTCGCACCGCCGCGGCGCCAAAACTCAGCGCCAAGACTCGATCTCGGGCGGTGGGAGTACCCCCCCGTTGCAGGTGACCGAGTACCAGGTTGCGGGTCTCCTTGCCCGTTCGCGCTTCAATCTCACGCGCCACCTGTTCGCCGATGCCGCCGAGCAGCACTTCTCGACCCAGTTCTTTGGGTCCTTGCGTCACCATCTCGCCGCCTTCTGGCCGAGCCCCTTCGGCCACGACCACAAGGCTGAACCGCCGCCCACGAGCCTCGCGACTCATGATCTTGCGGCAGACAATGTCGATGTCGAAGGGGATCTCCGGAATGAGTGAGACATCCGCACCGCCGGCAATGGCAGCACTCAGGGCGATCCAACCGGCGTAGCGACCCATGACCTCGACAGTGAATACCCGCTCGTGAGCTTCGGCAGTGGAGTGCAAACGGCCAACAGCGTCCGTCGCCACCATGACTGCAGTATCGAAGCCGAAAGTCACCACCGTGCCGGCCAGGTCGTTATCGATGGTCTTGGGCACACCGACAACGGGGATTCCCTTGTCCTGGAACTTCTGCGCAATACGCATGGAGCCGTCGCCGCCGATGGCGATGAGGGCGTCGAGACCGAGCCGATGGAAGTTCTCCACGACTTCGTCGGAACGATCTATGACCGTTTCGGTGCCGTCGGGCAACTTCATGGGCATCTCGAACGGATTGCCTTTGTTGGCGGTTCCGAGGATCGTGCCGCCCAGGTGAGTGATACCCCGGACCGCGCTGCTGTCGAGAGTGATGATCTTGCTGGTGTCGAGCAATCCTGCATAGCCGTAGTGGATGCCCAGAATCTCCCAGCCACGCCGCTGAGCCGAGAGCACGGCGGCGCGGATGACGGCGTTGAGTCCCGGCGCATCTCCACCGCCGGTATTGATCGCAATGCGGCGGATCTCTTTGTCGGTCATGGTGAAAGTCTATCTTGCCTAGAACGGCGTGGGTCGGACCGCTACGCTCTGTCACCCTGACGGGGCTCGGGTTAGTCTTGAGGTCTGATGGCGCGCGTCGAATATCCTTTCCGGCCTTGGGTGCGAAGCACGTGTCGCAAGGCGATGGTCTGGGGAATCGGTGTCGTGGCCCTGCTGGGCCTGGTGACCTGGTGGTTGAGGGCTCCGGGAACGGCACCGGCGGGTCGGGCCTTTGGTGTCCTGGTGTTCTACGGGGTCCTCTTTTGGCTGACGCTGTTCAAGATCTGGTGGACGGCAGGGAAGCCGGCGGTTGTGGTGGAAGACCAGTGGGTCGGCTACCAGCCGCTGCACACCTTTTCTTTAAAGAAGATCCCGTTTGAGAAGACGTTCTTCTGTGGGCCACGGCAGGCGACGGAATCCTTGCGCTTGATTCACGAGCGCAAGCCGAACAAAGCGCAGGAGTTCTTTCTCAACCTGGCGGTTGTCGATGGCCGTCACGAGTTCCTGGATGTCCTGGGCGAACGATTGGAGAGCGCCGGTCTCGAGCCCCAAGCCGAAGCGCGTCACACCTGGCGGCGGCCGGGATTCGATCTCGACCTGGACGGAAGCCACTGATCGCAGGTACTAGAATTCCGTTGTCATGGATATTCCAGAGTTTCCAGCATTGCACCACGAGTTGACGATTCCCGGGATCACTCTCGGTCACGGCTCCGATACCCATGGGATGACCGGAGTGACGGTGATTCTGTGTCCGGACGGGGTGACCGCGGCGGCCGATGTGCGCGGCTCGGGTACCGGCACAAGGCAGTTCGATTCGTTGACTCAGCCCCATCATCTGGCAACCAAGGCCCATGCCGTGGTCCTCTCCGGGGGCAGCGGCTTCGGGCTGGCCAGCGCCGACCCGGTAGTCGAGCATCTAGAGGCTGCGGGTCGAGGGTTCGATACAGGGGTGGGAGTCGTGCCGTTGGTACCCACGGCGATTCTGTTCGATCTGGCCTTTGGAGACGCGCAGGCGCGCCCCACCCGGGATCTGGTGGAGATGGCGCTGCTGTCGGCGGGAGACGGTGAAGTGAAGTGCGGGAGTGTTGGCGCGGGCACGGGAGCAACAGTGGGGAAATGCCTGGGTCCACCGCGGGGGATGAAGGGCGGATTCGGGTTTGCGAGTTTTTCGGTGGCAGGAGGGCCGACCGTCGCCGCCGCGGTTGCGGTCAATGCCTTCGGCGACATTCGGGATCCCGAAACGGGCCGGACACTGGCCGGGTGTCGCCAGGCGGTAGACGCGCCCGAGCTCGTCGGTGCCCAGAACGTCATGGCCGCCCTACCGCCGGCCCTCGGTCACCCCTGGGAGACCAACACCACGCTGGCGGTGGTGCTCACAGACGCCGACTTGAACAAGACGGAGCTGCGCAAGGTCTGTGACATGGCCTTTGGAGGTCTGTACCGGACCGTGGTCCCCGCGCTGTCGCTCTACGATGGCGATCTGGTGGTGGCCCTGGCCACCGGCAAGAAGCCGGCCCACGTCCATCAGATCGGCACCTTGGCCGAGGAAGCTGTGGCGCAAGCGATCGTTCACGCCATTCGCGAAGCCGATGGTTTTGCCCTGCTGCCGGCCTGGCGCGATCTGGCCGGGTAGGTTCGGCGAACCAGCCCCTAGTTCTTTTCACCGGCCGACAATACAAGCGAGAAGCGGAAAGGGAATCTCCGTCTGAGCTCCTGGACCGGCAGATCGGCCGTCATCTGCCGAACCTCCCTGATACACCAGGCCTGATCGGTGGATAGCTTGCCGTCATAGCTCGCCACCCGCCCGACGCGAAGCAGTGGAAAGAGAAGCCGGATCAATCCCCGTGAACAGAGCGCTCGACGCAGATCGACGACCACCGCACCGCGGCTGGCCACCCGTCGCATCTCCGTGAGGATCTGCCGGTTCCTGTCCGGGGAGAAGTGATGGAACAGGAGGTTCGAGTGGCTCCAGTCGGCGGCGGCGGCGCGAAAGGGGAGCGTTTCGGCATCGGCCACGACTCGCCATTGAGAGGAGCCGCATCGACGACCGTAGAGCAGGTGGCTGAGCTTGCGGTCAACCCCGACGATTCGCAGCAGGATGCCGCGTCGGAGGGCGATCTGTCGTACCTTCGTCGAGACTCTTCCTGATCCGGTACCCAGATCGAGGAGGAGCTGGCACCTGGGACCCTTGGCGATGCGGGGCATCAGGGCGCGGCAGCTCGCATGAAAGCCGAACAACCGTCGATGGATGCGGTCCAGATCAGTCAACGCACGCTCCGTTTCGGGCAGCGACAGATTCGGCGCGTCCATCAGCTCCGCTTCGAGCGGCCTGTTCGGTGTCGAGCCCAGCGTCATGAGACGGCTGAATTGTGCCAGAGTTCCTTGCAGTCGGGAAACACACGGAATACTCTCGGCCTTAGACGGAAGATCATGAGAGAGAGACTGGACGTTCGCGAGCTTGCCCACACCACCGTCCCCATTGTCGTGGCCATCGCGGTGCTGGCAACGGCTTCGTTCTGGGAGCCTCGGTCTGCCTTTTCCGAGCCCGGCTCTCTCGCTCCTCTCCTTGTTCTGACCCTCGTTGCTGCCTTGGCAGGGCTTCACCTACCAACGGGCGATCGTACTCTGGGTTTGGGGGCTCTGGCACTGGCCCCGGCCATCTGGTTTTTTGGTTTGGCGTGGGCAGGGTGGCTGGCCGCGATGGCCTATGTCCTGCGTGAGGTGGGGCGACGATTCTTCTTCGGCATCCCCTTTCGGCAAATGGAGGACATCCGGGCGCTGCCCACGGTGGCAGACGCCGCGCGGGTGAGTCTGGCCACGGTACTGGCTGGCTACGTGTGGTTGGCGGGCACTGGTAGCGATCCGGCACCGGCTCTCGAAGGACCGTTCCTCTTGTGGGGGCTTGCCGCGTTCGCCAGCTATGCCATGTCTCTGCTCTTGTTGCACTGGATCGAGCTGCGGGACTTTGGAGTCGCGGGCGAGCGCTTTCCCAGCAACGTGGCCCATTCATTGTCAGGAGATCTTCTCGGCTGGGTCGCGGGTGGCCTGCTGGTGCGAGTGATCTTCGCGGCCGGCTGGGTCGAGATCCTGATACTGGCGGTCGGTGCGGCGGCTCTGGGAGCCGAAGCGGCACGGAATCTGTATCTGCGTCAGCGGGCAGTGAGTCGTGCGACAGATCTTTGGGAGGTCACCAAGGCGGGGCATCGCATCATCTTCAGGGGTCCCGATCTGGCCAGCATGGCGGCACATGTCCTGGAGGAATGCCGCAACGTCCTGCCCTTTCATTGGTTCCAGTTCGAGCTTCTCCAGGGAGATGTTAAAGGCAAGAGTTGGTGTGCCGGACCCGAGGGTCAGCTCGAGGAAGGCCTGCCGGAACCGGCGGACAGCCCGCCGGCGCTGCCAGGGGTTCATCGACGAACTTCCTGGAAAATCCTGCAACGCCAGCTCAAGGGAGACGGGGAGGTCATTGCCTGCCTGCGCTTCTGGTGTGATCCCAGGCGACTGGACTCCGCGTCGGTCGAGCTTCTGGATTCGCTGCTGCCGCAGATCGCCGCCGCGGTTCATCGGGCACTGCTCGATCGGCAGGCGAAACAGGATCCGCTGACCGGTTTGGCGGATCGACGGGTTCTCAAGGCTCGTCTTGCGGAAGTGTTCGTTCAGACCTGTGCCGCGGGTGGCAGCATGGCGGTCATCATGTGCGATCTGGATCGCTTCAAGAAGATCAACGACAACCACGGCCACGATGTGGGCGACCAGGCGCTGCTGCAGGTCGTGCGACTGCTGGAGGAACATCGCCGCGATAGCGATCTGTGTTGTCGCTACGGTGGTGAGGAGTTCACTCTGGTGTTGGAGAAGACGGACGGCGAGACCGCGTTAGGCGTCGCCGAGCGTTTGCGGCATGCCGTGGAGCACTGCCTGTTCGTGCCCGATGGCACTCCTGTACCCCTGCGTCTCAGTGCGGGTGTGGCGGCCTATCCCGAGCTCCAGGTCAAGGAGGGCAAGGACCTCTTGGTTCTGGCTGACGAAGCCCTTATCCAGGCGAAGAAGAGGGGGCGCAATCGCAGTCTCCTCAACCTCGGGCGCAATCGCTACAAGTCTCCTCGGGGCAAGATCCTGGGCGACGACGAGGCCGTGCCCGAGGCCCAAGCGCCGACGCTCTTCGCCTAGGCCGGCTAGAATTTGTAGCTCACTCCGAACGAAGGCAGGATCGGTAGCCAGGGTTCGGTGGGAAAGACCACCTCGACGGAGCCGTCGGGTCGCGGTCGATAGTTGGGGTTGACGATGTCGATGCCGCGGGGATTCTCGCGATCGAAGAGATTCCGGATGTCGACAAAGACCGTCAGATCACCGGGTCCGGCGCGCGATGTTCGACTGGCGCGAAAGTCCATTCGAGCGTAGTCATCGAGCCGCTCGCTGTAGAAACGACCGACGGTGTAGTCGATAAAGGCGCCCCCGTCCGGGCTCTCCTGCAACTCGGCCGAGACCGGGGTGCTGGGCCAGCCAGTGTGGTAGGTCCATACCCAGGTGAGACTCCATTTGGGCGCTGGCCGCCAGGAGGCCACGGCCGTGACGGCATGGGTCTGGTCGATGGATCGTTGGACATCCGTCCCCAGGACCGTGTCCTCCACATTGGCGAGTGTATAGCCGAGCCACCAGTTGATCTTGGGGCGTTGACGCGATCGCAGCAGGAGCTCGATGCCGTTGCTTTCGGCGGTTACCGCTGGAATCTCGATGAGGTCGATTCTCGCCTCGGGAAACGGAGCGAAGGAATCGAACAGGGTCTCGTAGCGCACCTGGGGATCGGTGATGAAACGGTGGTAGGCGTCGGCCCGTAGGCGAAGCCCTTTGCCCACGTCGGTCTCGTACCCGAGGATCCAGTGTTCAGCCCGCTCAGAAGGCTGGAAATCGGTCTCACCGAATTCGACGCGCAGCTCGTAGGGTCTCTGCGATTGGAAGAAATAGCCCCAGCCAGCGCGTAGTACGCCACCCCAGTGGAGGTCGTAGACCAGGTTGATTCGCGGGCTGACTTGCGCTTCAGCGGTCAGCGTCTGCCGGTCCCAGCGCAGACCCAGCTCCGTCGTGAGACGGGGGTGAAGCCGGAATCGGTCGGCGGCGTACAGGGTGGACTGCCAGCTCGAGAAATCGTTGGCGAACTCCGTCTGTCGCTGACCAGGAAGAAACCGTGGATCATTGATCGGATCTGGCAACTCGGCTCGATTGACGTAGTCGTAGTCGGCGCTCCAGCTGCGAACTTCGAAGCCCCACTTTAGGTACTGACGATCGGAAAACTGGTAGTTCCAGTCCTGTCTCAATGTGTAGACGCGGGTGTCCTGCTCGTCCCGCACGAGGAAGAAGTCGACTCCATCGGAGTCGTTGATCTCCACCCGGCGGTCGCGATCCACGCCGCCTGCGGACAGCACCGAGTCGACGAACAGCTGCGAGCCCAGGATTCCCTGGTGCTTTGCCCACACGTAGTTGTTGCCGTAGGCAGTGTTGGCGAAGGACGGGTCTTCATCCTCGAGATCTTCAAAGCTCAAGGTATCCTCGGATCCTAGGATCTGGAGGCTGAGGGAGTGTGCGGGGTGGAGGTCGTACTGAACCTTGCCAAAGATGTCCCAGTAGCGCGGTGACGGTTGATCGTCGTCGACGTCCTCATCCGCGTTGGCCAGCGCCAGAACGAGGTCGAGGAATCCCCGGCGTAGCGAGCCAGTCCAGCGACCCTTGCCGTCGGCGAAGGTGCCAGCCGTTCCCACCCAGAGGTTGGAGAAGCTCGCTCCGACCTCTGTCTTCAAGGCCGAGGGCCGGACCGTGGTCATGTCGAGCACCCCGGTCATGCGATCGCCGAACTCGGCGCTATAGCCACCAGGCGTCAGGTCTACACTCCCCGTGATCTTCGGATCCAGGATCGAGAAGACACCCTGGAAGTCCTTGAGGTGAAAGGGCTCGAAGATCTCGACGCCGTCGATGCGGGTGAGTACCTCGCTGTTGAACCCGCCGCGGACGTTGAAGGCGGCGGAGAAGTCTTCACTGGAGGTTCCTGGTAGGACCGAAATGGCTCGAAAGAGATCGTCGCCGAAGTGAGGAAGGTTCTCGATCTGCTCGCGGCTCAACGCCATCGCCGACACGGGTTCCTCTCGGAGGATCGAGTGGCTTGCCGTGACCTCGATTTCGTCCAGGGAAGTGACGGTAGGCTTCTCGGTCTCCGCTGGCTCCTGAGCGATCAGTGGGCAGCTGCCGAGCACCAGAACAAACAGCAGACTCTTGATTCTTGTCTTCAAGGCTTCCGGGCGCCTCCTTCAAAGAAGTACGCGCTGATTCCCCAAGGGGTACGCAGTCCGAATCAGGACTATGCGCGCCAGAAAGCCCGGCTGAACAAGGCGGCGATCGAGTAGATCTCCAGCCGACCCATCCACATCAGCATGATCATCAGGGCCTTGTCCCAGCTGCTCCAAAAGGCGAAGTTCTGGGTCGGTCCGACGGCGTTCAAGCCCGGGCCGATGTTGCCGATGGTGGCCGCCGAGGCCGTGGCGCTGGTGACCAGATCGGGACCGTTGATGCTCAAGGCGATCGTGCCGAGCGCCCAGGTGCTGAGATAGAGGATGAAGAAGCCGGCTACCGCTCGGACGACGGAGTTGGGAACCGCCTTGCCGCCGACAAAAACCGAGAGGACGGTGTTGGGAAGGAAAATGAGCTTGGTCTCGCGGAAGGCGCTGCGTAGACCGATGACCATCCGCATGACCTTCATGGAGCCGGCCGTGGAACCGGCACAGCCACCGACGAACATCAGACCTACGATGAGCATCTTGGACATCACCGGCCAGCCATTGAAATCGGCGGTGGCGAACCCGGTGGTTGTTGTGATGGAGACGGCCTGGAAGGCGGAGTCCAGCAAGGCTCGGCCGGGGTTCTCGTAGACACTGTTGCTCATCAGGTTGACGAGCAGGATCAGCGAGGTGCCTCCAAGAATTCCCAGGTAGAGCCGGAATTCCGGGTCTTTCCAGACGAATCGCCAGCCCTTCAGGTGTCGCATCCCGAAGAACAGCGAGAAGTTGGTGCCGGCCAGGACCATGAAGACGATGATGATGATGTGGATGACCGGATTATCGAAGGCGGCGACAGAGGTGTTGTAAGGCGAGAAACCACCGGTCGACATGGTGGAGAAGGTATGGGTCAGTGCGTCATACAGGTTCATACCGGCGAGCATGAGGAGGGCGGTTTGAATGCCTGAGATCACGAGGTAGATCTTCCAAAGCACTCCGGCTGTGTGGTGAATGCGGGGTACCAGGGCTTCGGCCGTCGGTCCCGGAACCTCGAGCTTGTAGAGAAACCGCGCGCCGGGTCCCAACTCGGGCAGCAAGGCGACGAATAGAACGATAATCCCCATGCCCCCCAACCACTGGGTGAAGCTGCGCCAGAAAAGGATGCCTCGGGAGTGGACCTCGATGACGGTCATCACCGAGGCGCCGGTCGTGGTGAAGCCGGATGCGGACTCGAACAACGCGTCCACAGGATTGACGAAGGTGCCGGCGATCAAGTACGGCAGGGCGCCAAAGAGCGAAGCAAACACCCAACCGCCCACGACGATGAGAATCCCTTCGCGGCGGTAGATCTCGCCGCTGTTGCGCCCCAGCGCCATCAACAATCCGCCGAGGATGGCGGTGGCCACGCTGGCGATGAGGAAGGCGATGACCACTTCCCACTCGCCATAGAACATGGAGCAGATCCCCGGAATCAGTTCGGCGCCTGCCAGCAACAGCGTCAGGCGGCCGAGAATTTTGGCTGGGGAGCGGAAATTCACCGCGCGGGTCTCAGTGGGAGCGACCTGGGAAGAGAAGTCGGACGGTATTGAGCTCGTCTTCGTGGACGAAGAGGATGACCAGATCGCCGGCCTCGAGGCGGTCGGGCCCGTGCGGAACAAAGACCTTTTCGCCTCGCTGCACGGCTCCGACAATCAGTCCACGGGGTGGCTTCATCTCGGCGAGCGTGACGCCGGCGGCCGGACTGGCCGTAGCCAAGACCCGCTCCAGAACCTGTGCAGTACCACTCTGCAGAGAGACGATATTCGAGCTGTAGCCGCTATCGATGTACTCCTCGATGCGCTCCCGCGCCAGCACTCGCGGGCTGAAGGTCTCCTGCAGACCGAGGCGGCGCCAAAGATGGGAGGTCTCGGCCCGATGGACCATGGCCAGAACTTGCGGAACGCCCAGTTCCTGAGCCAGCAGACACGACATCAGGTTGCTTTCATCGTTGCCCGACAAAGCGACGAAGGTCTGATCGAGCGCGATTCTCTCGGCCTTGAGCAGTGACATGTCGGTGGCATCACCGTGAATGATCTGGAATCGGGGGAACATCGCAGAAAGTGTCCGAGCGCATTTGCTGTCTCGTTCGATGATCTTGACCCGTAGCTTGAGGGGTTCCAGTGCTTTGGCTACGGCCTCACCCGTGTCACCTCCACCAGCAATGACCACAGAGCCCAGTACTTTCTTGTTCGTGGTCACTGCCAGCTCGGCCTGGTCGATGATGTCCGCGGTACCGAGAAGCAGGGCGTCATCGCCAGGCTCGGCCTGGTCGTCACCGCCTGGGATGGTCAACTCGTCGCCGTGGAAAAAGGCAACGATAAGAGAATTTCGAGGCAGCAGGACATCGCGCAGAGGTTTTTGCACCAGCGGCGAATCCTTGTCGAGGTGAATCTTGCGCAATTGCACCTTGCCGCCCGCCAGATACTCCACCGCCACGGTGTCGTGACCGAGGATCTCGTTCAGGACGCGGGTAGTGGTGAGGAGCTCGGTGGACAACAAGAGGTCGGCGCCAAAGACATCTTCCAGCAGACGCCGATAGGTGATCACCTCTTCGGCAACCCCGACTCGGACAACGACCCGGTTCGCACCCATGTGCTTGGCCAGCGTGGCGGCGGCGAAATTGGCCTCATCAGATGAGGAGACGGCCATGAACAACTCGCAGTTCGCGACACCGGCAGCCTCGAGGACCGGAGGGTGGGCGCCATTGCCGCTGACGACCTGCACGTCCAGCTCGTCTTCGATGCGAGCCTGCTTGACGGGATCGAGCTCGATCACCGCTACATCTTGGCCATCTTCGGAGAGAGTCTGGGCCAAGTGGTAGCCCACTTCGCCCGCGCCCATGACGACGTACCGTTTTTGACCCATGATAGAAGCCGGCTGGCGAAGGACCCAGGCCGGCAGACGTTACGATTCTAGTACCCTGTGACCGTTTGCGAAACCGGACCCATATAATCCCCGAGTCGAAGGGAGATCAAGCAAGTGATGAAGCGGATGATGATTCTCGGAGTGCTCCATCTCCTGGCGGTGGCGATCTTTGCCGCCGACCCGGTGGAGATCCGCGCCAAAGAAGGGGTGGATTTTTCTCGTTATGAGACCTATGCCTGGACGTCGCACGAGTATCTGGACAAGGACAGTCCCCTGCGTGAAGGCGCAGTCCTGGATCAACGAATCAGAGGGGCTGCGGACAAGCTTGTCGAGGGCAGGGGATTCCAGAGGGTCGAAAGGGAAGAGTCTCCCGACCTGATGATCAATTACGTGGGAATGGCGATGGATTACTTCCAGGCCGAGGGCATCACCAAGGAGATCGCTCCGGGTGTGAAATGGATTGGTGATGTCAACGCTCACTCCATGCGGTCCTATCGAGAAGGGACCCTGGTTTTCGAGGTCCTCGACACCGGCACCGATGAGATGGTCTGGAGCGGCTGGGTGACGGAGCTTGCTCCGACGTCGAGAAGCTCCAGGCCAAGGCGGAGAAGGCCACTCGCAGGGTCTTCGCCACTTTCCGTCCAGGTAGAGGAGAACGGACGTGTTTGTCGTCGGTCGGCTGCTGAGAGGTAGAACAGGTGAGCAGAAGCGCTACACGACGCTGCTCTGGTCGCTGATCGTTCTCTTTCTTCTGTACCCGGTGATGCAGAAACTGGGGATGTCCCGATTCTGGAGCCTCTTCTTTATCGCCGAGTTGCTCTTCGCGGTCTATTCGGTCAGCGAGGGTACGAAGTCACTGAAGATCGCCGCGCTGCTCGTGACACCGGCCATTTTGGGCGAGTTGTCGTTCTTCTTCCTCGAGACCAGGGAGACCCACTGGTTCTCGGTCATATCGGTGGGCGTCTTCCTGGGCTACGTGGCCTTCGTCGTCTACAAGACGTCCGTATTCAGCAAGGGGAGGATGACCCCAGATCGAGTCGCCGGGGCGATCGCGGTCTACCTACTTCTCGGGCTGTTGTGGGCGCTGGTTTACGGCATCGTTTCATCCACCGATCCCGATGCGTTCACGGGCCTCGCGTCGTTTTCTCTCGAGGAGTCCGGAGCCCAGCAGGACTTCATCTACTTCAGTTTCGTGACCTTGACGACTCTCGGCTACGGTGACATGTCTCCCGTGTCACCGTTCGCCAAGACCCTGGCCTGGTTCGAGGCGGTCTTTGGTCAGCTCTATCTGGCAGTCACCATCGCTCGGCTGGTGAGCCTGGAGGTGACCCACAGCGCTGCGCTGTTTGACAAGGACGACGAAGGATCATGAGCTAGTTGGCCGGCTCGGAGGGTGCATCCGTGCCCGAACAGGCTTCCAGGATCTTCTCACCTCGCTCTTGCAGGGCTTCTATCTGTTCGTCGGACAGATACTTGCCTACCGCGGCGTGGATGTCTTGGGCGGTGATGGTGCGCCAAAAGAGCTCCAGGTCGGGTGGGAAGGGGCCGCAGGGAGGAGTCATCAAATCGGGGTTCGGCTCCGCAGATGGTCGAGAAGGCCTTCGTGCTGTCGGCGACCTGCAGCTGCTTTTCTCGCGGTAGCAACATGAGGCCTACCGAGGTATGTGGAGCGACAACATCCACCAGGGCCATAAAGGCCTCGGCCAGAATCAGCTGATCCTCTGTGTCGTCGAAGAGCTCCGTCATGTCATAGGTCTCGAGCAGCTTCTCGTCGACAGCCGATTCGAGCCAGATCTGCAGGGAGCCGGTTTTACCGTTGATGGTTCTTTCGACCGTGGCCGGCACCAGGTCAAAACGCAGCAGTCGGTCGATCTCGAAGGCCGCGATTTCATTACGATAGGTCCGAGGCATCGAGACAGGCTCCTCCATCACATCCCCGGGCTTCTCATCCACGGTCTGGAAGACGGCTCGCAAATGGAGGTCCTTTTGTTCGAGGTCACAGATCTCGGCGTAGCGCAGACCACGCTGCTCGTGTTGACAGTCGCCGATGACCTTGGCGGTGCGCAAGAAATCGAGCAGCTGTTCTTCGGGAAGCTGCTCGGAAAACTGGGCCACGCCTTCGCCCTGTGAAGGCTCGACGACAAAGGGTCCGTAGCTGTTTGACATGGGGTCGTAGACCTTGGTCTCGTCACCCTCGAACACCAGAGCCAGAGGTTCCCGACCATAGGCCATCCCCACATCGACTCGAAACACCTGGCCGCCGAAACGGGAATTGATACGACCCGAGGCGGTCGGAGTGTGGGCCACGACCATGGTGCTGGCACCGAGATCCGCCAGAGAATTCTCGACGCTGTGGCGCTCGAGGCGTTCGGTCTCGTTGGAGACGCCCCGGTACCACAGCGGACCTGACGGCACGTAAGGCAGGGACTTCGAGAGCTGCAGCACGGTGCGGGCCACAGCCGTCCGATTGGAGTTGTCGGAAGCTTGGCCCAGTTGGTGAGCCATGCGCATGGCGTCCGCATAGCTCGGTGGCGCACCGGTGAGCTGTACCAGTTCTTCGGCGTTCTTCATGAGGCTCCGAATGTCCTCATGCACCTGCTTGTTGATGCCATCGAGGCCGCGAGCGGCGACCTCTTCGGTGAGTCCACCGTGGAGAAAGACCACACCGTTGATTTTGATCACCGCTGGTTGCTCCAAGAGCCATGAACCGTACTCGCCGTCGTACCAGAAGGCTCGCAGACGACCGAAGTACCCCGGTGGAAATCGCTTCTCGAAGGCCGGTTTGATTTCGATCAGGGGAATACCGGGTCCAACGGTGTTGCGAAAACGCTGCATGGCCTGGTTGCGGGCTTTCCTGTCTTCTTCCGGCAGGAAATCGCGAAACCCCTTCTCCGAGACGTAACGCAGGTCACCAGACAGGTTCATGACCTCATGGTTGCCCAGGAGGGTATGGACTCGCCCCCCCGCTTCGGCAGCCTCTACTTGCAGTCGCCGAGCGAGATCCAGAACCTGACGATCGTCGGGTCCCCGGTCGACCATATCTCCGACCAGAACGAGATGAGTGACACCGCCGGCCCACGCGAGCTGGTCATCCACCAGCCCGGACCCGCGCAGGAGTTTCAAGAGCTTGTCGTAGGAGCCGTGGACATCCCCGATCGCCACTACCCGGGGAATGTCGTCCCATTGCCAGGGCGAAGGCTCTGCGCCCCGGCTGGACACCGGGAGGACAACGGAGAGAGCCACTCCCCAGACCCAAAGAAGATGCGATTTGGCGGCGCGCATTGCGGCGCATGATAACAAAGCGTGGTTGCGGGCCAGGGAGTGAGATAATCGAGGCACACGATAGAGTCGTCGGGAGCGAAAGGATGGGCTGCACGATGCGAAGGTTCTTCTTGTTGGGATTGTTGGTGGCCACGCTGGCCAATGCGGGCGTCTCCGTCGAGCATGCCAGCCAGGTGGATTTTTCCCAGTACCGGACGTTTTCATTTGTCGAAGGTAGGGCAACTGCGGATCCACAGCTGCAGAAGTGGCTGACCGAGGCAGTGACCCGAGAGTTACGAAGCAAGGGACTGCAGATGTTGGCTGAGGGCGGCGATCTCTTGGTTCGCGCTCAGCTCGAGGTGCGGGAGCAGCAGCGACTGGAAGTGGACATCCTGGGTGAAGGGAGTATTCCGGAGAGTGACGTCACGAAGGTCACCCCAGGCGAAAACGCGCGAGACATCGGCATGGGGACACTGGTCGTCGAGCTGATGGACGGGTACTCGAAGCTGACGGTCTGGCAAGGTGTCGTCGAGCGCCGTGACTCGGACCGAGGTAGGCAAGAGCTCCCAGAAACGGCTCGACAAGGCCGTGAATCGATTGTTCAAGAAATTCCCGCCGCAGTAGAAGCGCAACACGCAGCACGAGACAGAGAAGGAGGCAAGGCATGGCGAGTAGCTTTGTAGAACGGGTGATCGGAGCGGCAAGACTGGATGTGAATACCTACGAGGAGGTGGAGGCGGATACCTCTGCCCTGGGTCAGGCCATGGCGGTGGTGGTGATGGCCAGCGTCGCGGCCGGCATAGGCTCGCTTCGCGATGGAGGAATCAAGGGCCTTGTGATGGCCACCGTGGCAGCACTCGTCGGTTGGTTCATCTGGGCGGGCTTGACCTACCTCATCGGCACGAAGATCCTGCCTGAGCCGCAGACAAAGGCCGATATGGGAGAGATGCTGCGGACCATAGGGTTCGCTTCCAGTCCCGGGCTTCTGATGGTCTTGCGTATTGTCCCGGTTCTGGGCGCACTGGTGGGGCTGATCATCAGTATCTGGATGTTGCTCGCTTTCGTCGTCGCGGTGCGTCAGGCGCTGGACTACAAGAGCACAGGACGGGCCGTGGCGGTCTGTTTGATCGGCTTTCTGGTGTATCTGGCTATCGGGATCGGGATGGCGCTCCTGATGGGCACCGGTGCCGCTATCATGGGAGCGGCTACGCCCTAGGAAAAGAGATCGGCGAGAGCTCGCCACAGGCAATCGAGCTCAATCCAGGCAATCCGATGTTCGACGACAAGACTGCTGCAGACAGCCAGGCCCCGGTGTGGGTTCTGGGAATGCTTGTCGCAATTGTGCTGCTGGTTGGCTGCTCGAACCCAACGGAGACGACGCCCCCACCGCAGGCGGTCGACCAGGCCTCTTTTGTCGGTCGCGAGATCTGCGCTCGCTGTCACGAAACCGAGAACAGGCTTTGGCAGGGCTCCCATCACGACCTGGCGATGCAGGAGCCCAACTCCGTCACGGTGCTGGGTGATTTTCGCGACACGACATTCACTCACAACGGTGTCACCACGACCTTCTTCAAGCGTGACGGCGACTATTTTGTTCGCACCGATGGTCCCGATGGCGAGTTGACCGAGTACCCCATCGCCTACACCTTTGGCGCGGTGCCTTTGCAGCAGTACCTGATCGAGTTCCCCGATGGGAGATATCAGGCGCTGGGAATCTGCTGGGATACCCGACCGGCAGAGGAAGGTGGCCAACGTTGGTTTCATTTGTACCCCGATGAGGAGATCGACTTCCAGGACCCCTTGCACTGGACCGGGATCCATCAGAACTGGAACTACATGTGCGCGGAATGCCACTCCACGGATCTGAAGAAGGGCTTCGACCTGGCCAGCGACACCTTCGACACCACCTGGGCCGAGATCGATGTCTCCTGCGAGGCCTGCCATGGTCCCGGGTCGAGACACTTCGAGTGGGCCGAAGCTCCCGAGAGGGAGCGCAGGCGCTACGACAATGGCCATTTGGGTCTGGAAGTGCGGCTCACCGACCCGGGACGGGGAACCTGGCTGATCAACCCGGAGACAGGCAGCGGGTTGCGGATGGCGCCACCGGTTGAGACCCAGGAGATCGATACCTGTGCCCGATGTCATTCACGTCGGTCTCTGGTGACGGAGGATTACAGGTTCGGCCGACCCTCCATGGACACCCATCGTCTGGCGCTCCTGGAAGAGGGGCTCTACCATGCCGACGGCCAGATCCTGGAAGAGGTCTACGTTCACGGATCGTTTCTGCAGAGCAAGATGTACGGCCAGGGCGTGACCTGCACCGACTGCCATGACGCTCACACAGGTCAGCTCCATTTTCCCGGGGATGCCGTCTGCTTTCGGTGCCACTCCCAGGTCAAGTTCGCTGCCAAGGAGCATCACTTCCATGAACCGGGAACCAGCGGCTCGTTCTGCGTCGACTGCCACATGCCGCCAAAGAACTACATGGTGGTGGACCCTCGCCATGATCACAGCCTGCGCGTGCCTCGACCCGACCTGTCACTGAAACTGGGCACACCCAACGCCTGCAGCGACTGTCACAAGAACGAATCTGTCCAGTGGTCTGCCGACTGGGTGGCCAAATGGTACGGACCGGATCGCCGGGCCGAATATCGATACGGTGAAGCTCTTGCCGCTGGACGCCAGGGTCAGCCCGGGGCTGCCGCGGAGCTGATCCAGTTGATCCAGAATCTCGAGATGCCGGCGATCGCCAGAGCCACAGCCCTGGAGCAGCTGGGTAGATTGCCGGTCTCGGGGGCGGCACGGGTCATCGATGCAGCGCTTCGGGATCCCGACCCGCTGGTGCGGATGGCAGCGCTGCGAGCCATGGAGACAGTGCCGGTGGCTGAGCGACTCCGCATGGCGGTTCCTCTGCTTTCTGACCCGGTTCGTACTGTCCGGGTGGAGGCGGTTCGTACCTTGGCCATAGTCCCCGCCGACACCATGAACGAACAACAGCGGTCGCTTTTCCTGGGGGGAGTCGAAGAGTATCGAGCGGCCCAGCTAGCCAATGCCGAGCGCCCGGAAGCTCACCTCAATCTGGGTTGGCTCGCCGCCAGCCAGGGCGATCCGGAGGCGGCGGAACGCGAATACAAACTGGCGATCGACCGGGATCCCATCTTCATCCCTGCCTATATCAATCTGGCCGATCTTTATCGCGCGCAGGACCGCGAGTCGGAGGGCGAGGAGCAGCTTCGTCGGGCCCTGGAGATCGACCCCGAGGTAGCGGAGATCCATCACTCTCTAGGACTGCTTCTGGTGCGAAGAGGGCGGCACCAGGAAGCCTTGGCTGCCCTGGAGCGAGCCGTGGAGCTGGCACCCGAAGAGCCTCGCTTTGCCTACGTCTATGCTGTGGCTCTGCACGATCTCGGCAACGCGGACCAGTCCCTGAAGGTGCTTCATGAGGCGCATGACAAGTCCCCGGCCGACCAGGGGATCCTCATTGGTTTGATTTCCTATTACCGAGAGATCGGAGATTCTGCCAAGGTACTCGTCTACGCGCGGAAGCTCCTGGCACTCGATCCCGGCAATGCGGATTTGCGACAGTTGGTGCAGCAACTGGAAAGCTCGACGGGTTAGGCCGGCATGGGGTCGGGTCGCCAACTGGTTGTGGTGGCGCTCTGCGTATCGACTCTTACGGGAGGTGCGGGCGAGGTCGTGGCTGAGTCTTCGCTCTTCGATCCGGCTCGGGTCCGGTGGTCGCGGCTCGATCTCCGGGCGTCCAAGCTCGCGGTGACGGCGATATCCGAGGTTCGGATTCGGACCGAGCCGGTCTCTCGTGCGGCTGGCCGGTGGCTGGGATCGTCGACTGGCCGGCCCCTGATGCCGGAGGGCTCCGAAGTCGCACGGATCGAGTTGAGATCGGAGGTTCTGGGGAAGAGCTCGGAGCTCGATCTTTGGGTCGACCAGGTCTCTGGAGCGGCGTTTCAGCGAACTCAACTCGAGACCGGCAAGAAAGTCCGTCACCATCGACACCGCTCCCTGCGGTTCACCGATATTGGAGTCTTCAACTCCACCTACCGGGCGGCGGATGACACCGTCGACAGGCCCTACAAGGAGTGGACGCTGTACCGAGTCCTTCAAGCCCCATCCGGTGGGCCTGGATCGAGGGGCCGTGGTGACCGAGCCCTCGGCACTCTTCTATCTCCTGGCGGTGGCGGATCTCGACCAGGTTGGTGACCGGCTCACGACGTTTGTCTTTTCCAAGAATCGACTCATGCGGGTGGAGCTCGTCGTTCAGGAGACGACGGAGATCGAGGTCGACTACACCGAGGTCACGGATGCGGGAGAGAGAAACGTCAAGGGGCGGCAGGAGGTCGTGCGTCTAAGTCTCGAAGGCACACCCGTCGATCAGGACGGAACCGAGAAGGAGCTTCGAGTTTCTCGGTTTGCGGGGTGATGTGGAGATCTTTCTGGAACCGATTCGCCGGATACCGGTACAGATCAGCGGCAAGATTCGCTACTCGGGCAAAGGCCATGTCCGACTCCAGCGCGTGCGCTTGAAATAGGGAAGCCTACGGTTCCTTCTGCAGCTGGCGTGGGGCGGGGCTTGTCCCCGCCCTTGAACCGGCCGCTTCAATCCGGAGCACGAACAGGCCACTTCGAGTTGAGATCTTCTCAGCGAAGCAGCCAGGTGCCGAGGTCTTTTTGGAGGGCTCGTCTGTAGAGCAGGGGGGCCACGGTCATGTCGTCCATGGCCAGACCGAGGTTGATGGCCATGGTTCGTTCTCGGGGTGATTGGCGACCGGGTTTCTGGCCGGTGACCAGCTCTCCAAGCTCGCCATAGATCTCGGGCGTGTCCCGAAAGAACCCCTCGTTCATGTAGAACCGATACTGGCTGAGGTCGTCCGTGCAGATTCTGTCGGCTTCGGCAAGGGCCAGAGGATGCCAGTAGGAGTCGAAGTCAACCAGGGATGCGAAAGCGCCTTCATCCAGCCATCCCGGTTGAATGGTGGCGTGGGGAGTCTTGAGAATCGGGCCGGAGGTCACGACCAGATCAGAGCCGATCACGGCGTCACGAGGGTTGTCGACGACGGCGACCTCGAGGTCGAGGAGCGAGGACATCTCGGCTGCAAACGCTTGTGCCCTGTCGGTATCGATGTCGAACGCACGAACATGCAGGAGAGGAAAGACAACGTCGAGTGCCGTGAGATTGGTGCGGCCCTGGACCCCGCAGGCGAGAATCCCAACGGTCGAAGACTCGGGCCGCGCCAGGTACTTGGCGGCTACCGCCGTTGCCGCACCCGTCCGCATTCCTGTAATCCACCCACAGTCCATAACCGCGAGGGGCAATCCTGTTTCGACGTCGTTGAGAATCAAGAGCCCCGAGATATAGGGCAGTCCTCGCTGGGTATTGCCTGGGAAGCCACTGACCCACTTGATACCCGCCGATTCGAGGGCCGGAATATAGGCCGGCATGGCGTGGATGAAGTTGTCACCACCACCGGGATGAATCCCCGGTTTTGGCGGCATCTCCACGCGCCCCTCACCCTTCTCGCGGAACGCGACTTCGAGGGCCTCGATGATCTCGGCCATGGAAAGGTCCACGGCTTCGACATCTTTTCGTGACAGGTATAGGAAATTGTTCTCTTTCATCGATCAGGTCGCCCACTGGATCTCCACATCGTACCGAGCCAATTGTCTGTCAGCTGAGAGAAGGGGGAGCCCCTCGACCTGGGCCTGGGCGACGAGCAGCCGGTCGAACGGATCCCGGTGGTGGAGGGGAAGCGATGCGACCCGGAGGGCATGGCTGTGCTCGATGGGCAGACCGACCACGCCGCTACTTCGCATGCGATCTGGAACGTAGTCCTCAGCTGGAATCGGAAGTGCCAGTCTTCCGATAGCGGTCTTGATCGCGATCTCCCAGGAACTGACCGCCGAGAGGAGAAGCTCATTCTGAGCCTCGTCAATCAGCGACATCGCGACCTCGGAGAATTGCTCAGGCGACGCCAGCATCCAGAGCCAGCACTGGGTGTCGAGGAGGATTCTCACCGTTCGAATTCGGCCAGGATCTCATCGGGCAAGGGAGCATCGAAATCGTCCGGGATTTGGAGAATCCCCTGATCTCGCCCGAGAGATCGAGACTCTGGAGGCTGAACGGGTACCAGTCGAGCCACTGGCTTTCCGGCTTTTGCAATCACGATCTCTTCACCGGCCGCCACTCGTCGGAGCAATCGGGACAGATGTGTTTTGGCTTCGTGGATTCCCACTTCGGTCATGGAATCATTGTTGACTAAGTCATGGACTAAGTCAAGTTGATACTGCGGAGAGCTAGATCCGTCTCCCATGAAGGAGAGTCGCTCGAGAGCAGTCGGCGTTGCGGTTCTTAGCTACGAAAGAGGCTCGCGTGGTGCGAAGATCATCACACCGGCAGCATCGTCATTCTGCCAGGACAGGGCCAGCCTGCCGGCGATGTAGCTGTACGAGGTCGCGGCGGCGAGTTGGCTCAGGAAACGATCCTCGACCACCATGATCTCCTCGGGACACATCATGCGCGTGGCGCCGATGGGACCGATGGAGAGACCAGTCGGCATGTCGCCGCCCTCCTCGATACCGCCAAAGTAGCCGTTGCAGCCAGCCTTGCCCGCGATCTTGCCCTCCTCGAAAACCAGTGTCACCTCGGGCTCCGCCGGCGCGGCTTGGTTCCAGGCAAAATCGGTCAGAATCCATTCGGGCCCCTGCAGCTCGGCTAGTGACATCGTGCCGGTGACCTCAGACGAAGTCTCGGCCAAGCCAGCGGGCCCCATTTCCCAGACACGGGTCGCCAGTTGGGTGGGGCAACAGGCCGCGTCTTCCGGTCCGGCCTGCAGCACATCGAGCGTGATCCTGCCGTCGGTGACTCGTCCTCCACGGATCTGGACCCGATCACCGACCTCGGCGCTACCCAAGGTCGCAATCCCCTCGTCGGTATGGCCGCTGACGGCGAGGTGGTCGAAGGTCCCCGATCCCCCTGAGCTCGCCCACAGAAGAACGATCGCCTCCTCGCTGCCGTCACCCGTCATGTCCCCGGTGAGATGAAAATGGCGGACCAGCCCGACCCCAGGAGCGGAGGCGCCGCCCTCGACAAAGGGCTCACCCTGCCAGTGACCGTCGGTAAGCTCGACGGGCTCCTCCATGATGCCGGCAAAGGTGGCGCTGGCGAGCTCATCCATGGTGGGTGCTTCTGTCGAGAGGGTCTCGGTGGAGGGCTGCTGTTGGGAAGCCGTTGGAGATCCGGTTTCCTCCGCGGCGGGGCCGCAACCCAAAACCGCGACCAGAACGAGGATCGAGGACAGAAGAAAATGGAGTGGGCACGAAGGTTCTTTCGTCATGATTCTCACCTCACTGAAGAGAGTCTAGCTCTTCTCTGAGGGATCTTGATCTTGTTAGGCCTCCACACTGGATATCCCTCCAACCGGAAACGCTGTACCCGTCCAATCGGAGCCGTTAGAGTACAAATCGAGCCAACCAAGGAGAAGATCATGAGAAAAGAGATAGTTGTGGGTTTGGGCACTGTCGCGCGAATGCTGCAGTGGACGGGAATCATCGTGCTGTTCCTGGCAGTCGCTCAACCGAGTCTGGCGCAGAGAAAGCAGAAGGTAGATCCCGGGTCGGAGTCGGCGAAGGCTTGCCGACAGTTTGTGAAGGCGAAGGTGAGTCAGGAGTATCCGAATGCGCAGCAGGTTCATGTGAATCTGGATACTGCTGTCGAATGGCAGGAGAACGAGGTCGAGATATTCATCACGGGTCGCGGACGTTTCGAGCGTCGCTCGGGCAACTGGCGGGAGTTCGAATACCGGTGCATCTATTACCTGCGCACAGAGACGGTGACGGTCGCAGATGTCGAGCTGGGAACTGGAGATAGCGATCCGGATGACGGCGCGGGAGATTTTGGTGTGACGTTGTATCGCGACCTGGGATTCCGAGGCGTCAGTGAGACCTTCACCAAGGACAGAACTGATCTTAGAGGCAATCCGATTGGCGATGACCAGACCACATCGGTGAGGGTGAGTCGCGGGTGCATGGCTCGTCTCTATCAAGATCCCGATTTCCGCGGTCCCTATGTTGAGATCACCTCCGATGTCAGCGATCTGCGGGGCTCTCGTGTCGGAGATGATGCGGTGACATCCGTCCGGGTGCGGTGTGATGGACAGGGTTGGGGGGATGATTCTGGTAGCCCCCCGCCAGACGAATGGGAAGACGACCCCTTCAACTATGGGGTGACGCTTTTCCGTGACCCCGACTTCCGTGGCACTGGACAGACGTTCTCCAGCGATATTCCCGACTTGCGAGGCTCCCGGATCGGCGACGATCAAGCGACTTCCGTAAGGATCAGTCGTGGGTGCCAGGCTCGCCTCTTTCAGGACCTCAACTACGGAGGCGCCTACACCGAGGTGACCTCGGAGATCACCCATCTGCGAGGCTCGCGCGTCGGTGACGACTCGGTGACCTCCCTCCAGGTTCGGTGTGAACGCTGATGTCGGGTTTGGCTTGGATCTGCGGGTAACATAGCGCCATGAGTCGAACCCTGAAGGCTGTGACCCTGGTTCTCGTGGTCCTCTTGGCCAAACCCGTCTCCGCCGGCCTGCCGCTCGATTCTGTCAAGGATCCAAAGCTGCGTGCCACGCTGCGAGAGATCGGCCTGCAGGTCGTTCTCGGCGATTCTCTGCGGGCGATGGTGAACGCCAATTCCTTCGGCTGGGAGATCTTTCACAAAGGCAATAAGGGGAAGTATCGGGAGCTGGCCTTTTGTCTGGCGCTGCAGGGCTTGGCAGAGCTGAGCCTGAAGTTGGATCGGGAAGCCTTGTGGCACTGGGAATCGTCGCAGATCCTCTTGCCGGAGATGCACGCCGACTTGATGCAGAGCTACAGCGAGATTGCCAAGGTCCTCGACAGCACGCCTCTTCGCACACACGACTCCGCAGTGGAATGGCTACGGTCGGAGGGCAAGCTGGCCGAGGGTGAAGGCGCCAGTCAGCCCAAGGTCATCAACAGCGTGGCTGCGGTGACCCCCAGAAGGAACCCCTCCGCCCTGGTTGGCGAGAAGGTTTCGATGACCTTTCTGGTCGATCCACAGGGGCGCGTTCAGGCTCCGAAGTTGGTCGGCGAGCCACCCTCGGATCTGGCGGTCTTCACGGTTGTACAGGCCCTGATGAGCTGGCAATACGAACCGGCCAAGCTGAACGGCGAGTTGGCGTGGGCGGTTGCCACCACCGACTTCTCTTTTCAGCGCAAGTAATAGGGAGCTGCGAGACTAGCCCTTCGTGCGCCGGATATACGGCAAGGCATAGAGGCGGCCCCACGAATCTTGCTCCTCACCTTCATCATCCTTGGAATTACCATCCTCCTCTTCGTTTGGGGACGGTTCCCCGTCGAATTGGTCGCGCTGGTATCGCTGTTGGCGTTGATCCTGCTGAGGGTTCTCGATGTCGGTCAGGCATTGGCAGGATTTGGCGACTCGACGGTGGTGATGATCGCCGCGCTGTTCGTGGTGGGTGAGGGGCTGTCGAGAACTGGGGTCACGGGTTGGTTGGGCGAGCGGCTCATACGATGGGCGGGCGGTAGTGAGACTCGACTTCTGGTTCTGATGATGCTCGGTGCTGCGGGTCTTTCGGCCTTCATCAGCAATACGGGAACCGTGGCCACGCTTCTGCCCGCGGTGGTGGCGGCCTCCTGGCGGATCGGCAGCAATCCATCCCGGTTCTTGATCCCCTTGTCCTTTGCGGCCAGCACAGGAGGGCTCCTGACCTTGACGGGAAGCCCGCCCAACATCATCGTCGCCGACGCCTTGGCCGAAGGCGGCTACGAACCCTTCGGCTACTTCGAGTTCGGTTGGATCGGCTTGCCCTTGTTGCTGCTGGCCACGGTGTTTATGGTTTGGTTCGGTAATCGCCTCCTGCCAACGCGTGGGTCGCAGCGACGGCCAGTGGATGTGGAGGCCTCGATCGAAGAGCTCACCGAGGCCTATTCGATCGAGAGGGAGGTCTACCGCTTGCGAGTCCGCAGGGGCTCTGGGCTCACGGGTAAGACCCTTCGTGAAGCTGGGCTGGGTAGCGATTTCGGGCTGCTGGTGGTGCATGTGGAAAGAGCGGACGATCGGCGGGAGATGCATCTGCCAGCACCGCTGGCCATCCTCACCCAGGAGCGCGAGCTCTTTGCCCTCGGCCCCGACACTCAGCTGTTCGAGGGCGATGTTTTGGATGCCATTGGGACCGAGGAGGCGGTCCAGATGGCCATGGCCCACTTCCGACTCAGCGTGGTTCCTGTCGATGAGGTGGGTGACGCCACTAAACCCCGTTGGGTGTCGAGCGAGGTGGGCATCGCGGAGGTGCTCATCACCCCACGGTCGGCGTATATCGGCAAGACGGTTCGACAGGGCCAGATCGGGCAGAAGTACGACGTGCAGGTCTTGAGCATTCGGCGTCGCGATCATTCCGTGCCCCTTACCGAGGCGCGGCTCAAGTTTGGGGATTCGTTGTTGGTGCGTGGCACCTGGGAGGCGATCGGGGTTCTGGCGCAGGAGAGACGAAACTTTGTCGTCGTGGGTAGCCCGGAAGAAATGGCCCGCGAAAGTGTCGGACTACGGCCCCAGGCGAGTATCGCCGTCGCGGCGTTGGTCGGCATGGTGACCCTGATGGTCGGGGGCTGGGTGCCCACCGTCGTCGCCGTCCTTCTGGCGGCCCTCGCGATGACCCTTGGAGGTTGCCTGACCCCCAGGGAGGCCTACAGGGCGGTGAGCTGGGAAAGCGTCATCCTGATTGCGGCCATGATTCCGATGAGCACGGCTCTCCGGGTCACAGGTGGAGTGGAGCTGCTGGCTGGAGGTTTGGTCGACACGCTCGGCCAGATCCATCCACTGCTGCTGATGGCCGGAGTCTTTGTTCTCACCGCCGGTTTCAGCCAGGTCATCAGCAATACCGCGACGACGGTCCTGGTGGCGCCCATCGTCATCAAGGCGTCCCTCGATCTGGGTCTCTCGCCCCATCCGATGCTGATGGCGGTAGCGGTGAGCGCTTCGACGGCATTCCTGACGCCAATTGGAACGACTACGAACCTGCTTGTGCTCTCACCTGGCGGCTACCGTTTCGGCGACTACTGGAAGACGGGCCTGCCCTTGCTCCTATTGTTCCTTGCGGTCAGCCTGGTCCTGATTCCCGCGGTTTGGCCCCTTTGACATAGGATGCCTGGGCGAAACGACAGGCAATCAGATGATGGGTACCCCAGTCCCATCCTCGGTGGATCGATTGTAGAGAGAGGAACAGAATCGATGAGTCAATCCTCGGAGAATGGTCAAGACAGTGTCTTTCAGCGGTTTCTCCACTGGGAAGCCGCAGGGAGTCTTGTTCTGCTGGCGAGCGCCGTCGTGGCGCTCGTCTGGGCTAATTCGCCCTGGGCTGAGAGCTACGACCATCTCACCCACACCTATCTCGGTTTCTCCATCGGCGAAGACACATTCAAGCTGTCATTGAAGCACTGGGTCAACGATCTCTTGATGGTGGTGTTCTTCTTCGTCGTCGGATTGGAGATCAAGCGAGAGATGGTGCTCGGACAGCTGTCGTCCTTCAGCAAGGCCATCCTGCCGGTCATGGCGGCCGTGGGCGGCATGTTGGTCCCGGCCGGTATCTACTTGATGTTCAACGCCGGCGGCCCGGGTCAGAACGGCTGGGGAATACCCATGGCCACCGATATCGCTTTCGCCCTCGGTATCCTGGCTCTTTTCGGGACCAGGGCGCCTCTGGGACTCAAGGTGTTTTTGACCGCCCTGGCCATCGCCGACGACATGGGGGCGGTCGTTGGTCATCGCGCTTTTCTATACCGAAGAGGTTCGATTGTTGCCACTGCTGATTGCGGCGGGGTGTCTGGTTCTCATCTCGCTGGCGGCGCAGGCAAGAGTGAAAAGGGTCGGTATCTACGCAGCTCTTATTCTGGTCGTGTGGCTGGGAGTGTTCGCCTCGGGTGTCCACGCCACCATCGCGGGCATACTGCTGGCCCTGGTCGTTCCAGTGCGCGCGCAGATCGACCCGAAGAATTTCTTCGACACCGCCAAGCGGAGTCTGGCAACCTTGGAAGCTTCCGAGGTGACAAAGGACAGCATGGTGGACAATGACGACGAGTTCAGGGCTCTGACGGATCTCAGCGATGCCACGGCGGGCATGCTGCCCCCGGGAGTCGTCTTGGAGAGATATCTCCACATCGGTCAGGCCTTCATCGTCTTGCCGCTGTTCGCCTTCTTCAATGCGGGAGTGCACATTGGCGGCGATCTTTTTGCGATCCTGAAGAGTCCGATCAGCCTGGGAGTGATCTTGGGGTTGGTTCTGGGCAAGCAGATCGGTGTGCTGTTCTTCAGTTGGCTGATCATCAAGAGCGGCAAGGCTTCTCTGCCCGCGGGAGTCACGTGGGCGCAGATCTGGGGCGTCAGCTGTCTCGCCGGTATCGGCTTCACGATGTCGATCTTCGTCGACGAGTTGGCCTTCAACGATCCGGCGATCATTGACGAGGCGAAGGTGGGAATCCTGGCGGCATCGCTGATCGCCGGTATTCTTGGCTACATCGTCCTGAAAATGGTTCTGCCCCCGAAGGCGTCGAATTAGGAAAGTCTACTGGTCGCGCATGTGCCGGAATTCGGTCCGGTGGACGGTGCCGTTTCGATAGGAGTTCGCAATGGATTGGTTTCAAATCATCATGGGTCTCTTCGGTGGCCTGGCCCTGTTTTTGTTTGGCTTGGATCAGTTGGCCACCGGTCTGCAGGCGGCTGCAGGGGAGAGCATGAAGACCTTTCTGGCCAAGCTCACCAAGAATCGGGTGCTGGGCGCTATCACGGGCGCGGTCGTCACGGCCGTCCTCAATTCCTCATCGGTCACCACCGTGCTGGTCGTCGGCTTTATCAGCGCCGGGCTGATGACGTTGTCGCAGTCCATCGCCGTGATCATGGGCGCCAATATCGGCAGCACGGCGACGGCGCAGATCGTCGCCTTCAACGTCACCCGCTACGCCCTGATGATGATCGGCATCGGCTTCGTGATGTTGTTTGCCGGCAAGCGCGACAAGGTGCGCCAGTGGGGTTCCATGATCATGGGTCTCGGACTGGTCTTCTACGGCATGGGGGTGATGGGCGATTCGATGGCACCGCTGCGTAGCTACGAGCCCTTCATGGATCTGATGGTCAAGATGGAAGTACCCATTCTCGGCATTCTGGCGGGAGCCCTCTTTACCGGTCTGGTGCAGTCATCGGCGGCGACCATGGGTATCGCCATCGTCATGGCCAGCGGTGGATTGGTGACGCTGCCCGCAGGTATCGCTCTGGCCCTGGGCGCCAACATCGGGACCTGTGTCACGGCGTTGCTGGCCGCAATCGGTCGGCCCCGTGAGGGCCAACGCGCGGCACTGGCCCACGTTCTGTTCAATATCGCTGGGGTTCTTCTATGGGTGGGATTCATCGATCAGCTGGCGGAGTTGGCGATTCGCTTCTCTCCAGGCAGTCCGGAGCTCACCGGGTCGGCGAAACTGGCAGCTGAGGTGCCGCGCCAGATCGCCAACGCCAACACCATTTTCAACATCATCAACACGTTGCTCTTTCTGCCCTTCACAGGGGTATTTGCCAAGGCGGTGACAATGATCCTGCCGGACAAACCGGTGGACGATAAGGTCATCATTCAACCCAAGTACCTCGACACCGCTTTGCTCTCGACCCCGTCGTTGGCACTGAATCAGGTCCGGATGGAGATCGGTCATGTCGGCGAAGTCCTCGAGGGTATGTGGAGCCGGTTGAGCGAGGCCTTCGGGTCCCGGAACCGAGACACCTTTGACGAGGTCGCGAGGATGGATGACCAGATCGATATTCTGCATGCCGAGATCGTCGGGTATCTGGCGGAGATTCGGCAACGCGAAATGAGCGACGCCGAAAGCCGGGAGTTTCTCGGTCTGATGAGCGCTAGCACATACATGGAGAGCATGGGCGACGTACTGGAGACAACCTTGGTAGACCTGGGACACAGGATGTTGGACAAGGACATCCAGGTGAGCGAAACCATGAATCTGGCCTTGCGGGGGCTCGGCAGGACGGTGGGGGAATCCGTGGAGGCGGCGGTTCGGTCGGTCACCGAGGAGAGCGAGACTGCGGCCCAGGAGGTTCTGTCGCTGCGCGGCGAGGTCAGCCGACAGATCGAGGAAGTGATGGAACATCAGGCGAGCAAACTCAGTCCTGACGACCCCCAACGTCTCGACAAATTCCGTCTGGAAACCGGTCTGGTCGATGCGCTCAAAAGGACCTACACGCTGGCCAAGAGAATTGCCAGAATCGAAGCACCCAAAGCTGTTCTCAAAGAGAAAGCAGCGTAGTGCGGGGTCAGGGTATTCTAGGGCTATGAATCCTCAATCTCCCAGCTCCCGGCTGTTGGTCTCGATCGCGGTGGCTTTTCTTCTGGCCCCCCCAACAGCGGCCATGTTCGTCGATGTGCAGTTCATCGGTGGTGTCGATATTTCGGCCTTCGAGACCTGGAACTGGACCGAGGGCTCGCCATTGCCGAACCAGGAGGTCGAGCGTGCCGCCCGGACCATCGTCGAAGAGCAGATGGCGGCCAAGGGTTACACCAAAGTCGAGGGTACGGCCGACTGCTATATCGCCATTCATGCCGAGGCAGACGAGTGGTTCGATGGCGGCCTTCTCAAGATCGAGGCCCTCGATGGCAAGACCCGGAAGACGGTCTGGCGAGGCAAGGCCGAAGGCGCGGTCAACGTGCAGAGCACGGCCAAGCGCCAGAAGCTGGCCCAGCGTGTGACCAAGAAGATGTTCAAGAAGTTTCCGGACAAGCAGGGCGAGTAGCCCCCACCTGCTCCCGAGTGCTCTGTCGCAAACCATCTGGCCGGGTGTAGGCTGGGGGGTGAAGGGGACTCCAAAGCCTATGTCGGCGCCAGAAACCAGGGGGATACGGATCCGCTGGCCGCGGTTCTACGACGCTCTGAACCGGGTCCACTTTCTCGGGCGAGAGGAGCTCTTCAGAGAACAGACGGTCGATCTTGCTGCGATCACGACTGGGGAGCGAATCCTCGATGTCGGGTGCGGCACCGGAAATCTGACTCTGGCAGCCAAGGTCCGGGCTGGCGCCGAGGGCGCGGTGTACGGTATCGACGCGGCGCCGGAGATGGTTCGGGAAGCCGAGCGGAAGGCCACCGACCGGGGGCTGGAGATTCACTTTCGGGTCGGCTTGATCGAGAAACTCGATTTTCCGGACGACCAGTTCGATGTGGTCTTGAGCAGCTTGATGCTGCATCATTTGCCCAGAGACCTAAAACAGCGTGGGATCGCCGAGATCGCCCGGGTGCTGAAATCCGGCGGACGATTTTTGGCCGCAGACGTCGATCCGTGGTTGCTGGGCAACCTAAAGACGGTGGTCGAGGCGCTCGAGAGCCAGGGCTTTTCCAGGATCGAGAGCGGCAGAACCGGCTTCCGGACGCTGTGGATTCCCATCCACTTTCTGAAAGGCAGGGCGCCATCCGATGGCAAAGCGTGAGGGCGCCGGGCCGCGGAGCCCAGCAAGCGTCGCCGTCTGCAATCCGCGAGACAGGGGCAGGACGAGCCACGTCATGACGGGTCGTGGCCGGCGCCTTTGGCTTGCCTTGCCCACGATTCTATTGGGGAGCTTTGTGTCGCTGTCCTGTACAGCCAACCGGATGCACAGACCCGTCAGCGTCGAGGATCATCCCGACTACAGCTTGGCTTTCATCGAGTTCGACGATCAGGGAGAGCTCTGGGCACCTTCGCAGCTGGATCGCGCCCTGGCGCTGCTCGAGCACGAGAATCGCTCGCCGTCGGGAGTCGCTCTGGCGATATATATCCACGGCTGGAACAACAGCGCATCTCAGGACGAAGAGCGCGAGGGTAAGGGCTCGGTCTTCGCCTTCCGACAAATCTTGTCGCGGCTCAGGGCGGACTTTCGTCAGAGATTTCCGGAAGGGGACCTCCCGGTGGTAGGGATCTATCTCAGCTGGCGTGGAAAAGTCTCCTCGCTGCCTCTCGTGCGCGAGCTGTCGTTCTACAACCGGCGAGGTGCCGCCGAGCGCATCGCCGGCCCTTCGGCCACCGAGGCGATCTACCGTCTGCTGACCACCGCCAGGGCAAACCCGCGAACGCGCTCGGTGCTGATAGGCCATTCGTTCGGCTCGATGATCCTCGAGCGCGCTCTGTCACAGGCCGTGATCAGTGCCTTGCTGGCGGCGCCGGGGCAACAGCTCATCTTCCCGGCCGACCTCGTGGTGCTTTTCAATCCGGCCGGTTCCGCCGTGCAGACCAAACAGCTGGTCGATATGCTGGCCCGGAATCGGCTCAAGACGTTTCGTCTAGATGAGAACGGGCGCCGCATCGAGCGGCCGCTGTTGGTGTCGTTCACCTCGGCCACCGACCGAGCCACGCGTTCCTTTTTTCCGCTGGGAATGGGGCTCAAAGGTGTCAGCAAGAAGTTCCGGCCGTACGGTGCCGAGTACTGCACCCCGATCTCGAGTCAGAGATTCCTCTATTCGCACACCTCCGGACACACGCCGGCGCTGTTCAGTCACGAGATCACGGTCACCGAGAAACGGTACGGAGACCCCTTGCCCGAGACCCCGACGGACGACCTGCCGCCGATCTTCGAGAGCGAATACGACCCGATCACCCGTCAGGTGTCCATCTCGTTCGAAGGCACTGAGCATAGGTTCACCATTCGTCGCAGACCGCGGGCGCCCAACGACACGCCTTACTGGATCATGCAGGTACCCCGCGAGCTCATCCCCAATCACTCCGAGATCTTCACCGAGGCGACCTACGCCCTGGTTGAGGCGGTTCTCGCGTACAGCGGCGCGCTGCAGGATGACATCACCACCAGACTGGTTCGCGAGGACGGTGTGCGCCCGGTCGCCGTGGTGCCGCGCGCCGACGGCGGGGCCCTGTTTCTCGATCGCTCGCGAGCGGTCTACAGCGTCGATCCCGACTCGATCCATCCGGTCTTTGTCTCTTGCATGCGAGAAGAGCTCGACCCCAGCAATGCGGTCGGGTTTCATGTCGCCGGCCACCTGGCCTACGCGGCCCTGGTGAGGCCTCAGGGAGGGACTTCCGAGAGATGCAAGACCGACATCTACGAATTCGAGGTTGGCCAAGAAGGCTATCGCCAGCTGACCCATCTTCGCCTGGCCGGAGACGAGTGCTTTACTGCCGCGGGCTTTGATATCCCAGGCAGGCACGTCTATCTCAGCGCCGGCGGCGAGGACGGCCCGGCTCTCTGGGCCGCGGATCTGACGGATGCACAACCGAGGCCGAAGAGGATGCTGGATCTGCCCGGCAGTCTTCCGGCGACGGAGCTTTTCTTCGAGGCGACCGGCCGGCGGCTGTTTGCCGCCCAACGAGACAGCGGCGGGCTGTGGAGAGTCGATGTGGATGACCAAGAGCCGCGGGCACGCCTGGTCGCCGAGCAGCTCGGTTGGCCGATTGCACTGGGCTATGGCAGGCAGGCGCAGCGTCTATACGTGACGGATGCCAAGAACCAGCGGATCTGGAAGCTCGACTGCGGCGGACCCTGTGGCGAGCCTGAGGTCTTCTACCAGTCGGAGTCGTTGAGGAATCCCGTCACGCTCACGGTCGCTCTCGATGGGCACCTCTGGCTGGGTGACCTGGAGGGGCAGACGCTGCAGACCCTCAGCCCCGAGGGAATCGTCGACCGCACGATCTACTCGCTCTCGGGCGCCCGGGCCTCGCCGATGGCGCCCGCTGGCGACCCGACCGTCGAGGGTACACCGCCGCCGTAGTCACTTTCGTCGCCGAGCGCCTGAATCTCTCGCGAATTCCTACTTCGAGAGGTCGGCCGGTACTATGGGACGGTTTTGATTACCCTCTTGTGGCAGAGGTTTCTGAGGAGCGAGGACTATGAGTCGAATTCCCTACGACCGCGACCCAGACTTCACCCGACCGTTACTGGAGGTCTCGGCCGAGGCTCGCCATCGAATGCTCGGTCGCCTGACCTTTCTCTACGGCGAGCAGCTGGCAGAGCAGTGGATGCCCGAGCTCGAGCGACTCCTGAAGGTCCATTACGCGCACAAGCCCGGCGAGTTGATCGAGGCAGAGAAGGGCTACGAGCCGGCGGAAAGATTCGTCGAGAAGGACATGGTGCTGATCACCTACGGCGACTCCATCAAGGGCGATCACGGCAGCACGTTGAAGGCGCTCCATCGCTTCATCAATACGCATCTTCGCGATGCGATCAACACGATTCATCTTCTGCCTTTCTTTCCCTACTCATCGGACAGAGGTTTTGCAGTGGTCGATTTCGACGCCGTTGATCCGAAGATGGGTACCTGGGAGTGCGTTCGGGATCTTGGTGTCGACTACGACCTGATGTTCGATGCCGTAGTGAACCACTGCTCGTCGAGGAGCGAGATGTTTCGCGGATTTCTGCGTGGGAGTCCCCAGTACAAGGACTTCTTCATCGCCTATGACTCGCCAGACGATCTGACTGCGGATCAGCGCAGCAAGATCTTCCGCCCGCGAACGTCCGATATCTTGACTCGCTTCGAGACGATCAATGGACCCAAGTACGTCTGGACGACCTTCTCGGAAGACCAGATCGATTTCAACTTCCGTAACCCGCAGGTTCTGCTCGCCGTGCTGTCGGGTCTGCTCTTTTATGTGCGCCGGGGTGCAGACATCCTACGCTTGGATGCGGTGACCTATCTCTGGTCCGAACCCGGCACGGAGTGCATTCACCTTCCGCAGACGCACGCGATCGTCAAGCTGCTGCGCGACGCAATGGACACCGTTGCCCCCGGCGTGGCTCTGATCACCGAGACCAATGTGCCGCACGAGGAAAATATCTCTTACTTCGGCGATGGCTCGGACGAAGCTCATATGGTGTACAACTTCGCTCTGCCGCCGTTGGTTCTTCACACGTTCTATTCCCAGGACGCCAAAGCCCTTTGCCGATGGGCCGCACAGTTGAGAACCCACTCGAAGACCTCCACATTCTTCAACATGCTCGATACCCACGATGGAATTGGCGTCATGGGAGTCAAGGGAATCCTGTCGTCAGAGGAGATCGCCGCGGTGACCGAGCGTGCCAAGGAACACGGTGCCCATGTCTCCTACAAGTCGACAGGAATGGGCGAAGAGCCGTACGAGATCAACGCCACCTGGTGGAGTGCCATCAACGGCGATGGCGGTGAAGAGGATCTCGACCTGCAGATCAAGCGCTACGTCGCTTCGCGCACTATTCCCTTGGTCATCAAGGGCGTGCCCGGGGTCTACACCCACGGTGTACTCGCGCTGAGAAACGATCACGAGCTGGTCGCACGGACAGGAGTCCGGAGGGATGTCAATCGCAAGATCATCGATCCCGATCTGTACGCTGCCGAGCTCGAGGAGCCAACCTCGAAACGATGCCGTCTGCAGCGGGCCTACCAAGGCATTGGCGTCATCCGCACTCGCGAGCGGGCATTTCATCCGCAGGGCGTGCAGAAGGTCCTGCACCTCTCACCGAGCGTCTTCGTGGTTCTTCGGATCTCTCCTGATGGTCGTCAGCATGTCCTCTGCCTGGTCAGCGTTACTGATCAGCCCGTCCATCTCGAGATACCGTCCGCCGATCTCGATGTGAATGCCGTGATCTGGCGAGACTTGATTGATGGTGGCGAGTGGCAGGTGGTGGAGGATCGTCTGTCGATCGATCTCGCGCCGTACGACGTGGTCTGGCTGAGGCCTACCAGCGATTCCCGCCCATGATTCTGGCGCTGTTGGCATCGCCGCCGCAGTACTTCATTGGTGGTTACGGGTGGACGTGCCAACCGCTTATTGCGGATGCGTACCGGTCTGGTCCAGAAGCGTGCGCAGCTCGTCTATGATTCTCTGTAGCTGCCGCTGGTCCAACTCTCGACCCGAGGCGTGATAGACAAGAGCCCCATCAGGCGCAAAGACCAGTGTGTTCGAAGCCTTGGGAACGAATTTGTATGACTTGGCGATGACCCCCTTCCAGTCCATCAGTACCCAGTTGTCGGGGTTCTCGGGGAACTTGCCGCGGATGAAGCCCTTTATGAAGAAAGGCACGCCGCGAAGATCCGAGTAGGGCAGTTCCGAGATCTGGTCGTATTCGGGATGATTTTTGAGGGACGCTCGGATCGCCTGGCTCCACGATCCGTTGAACGAGCTGCCGCCTTTGTCGCTGCCGATCAAGAGCACGATTTTTCCCTGTACATCGGCGCGACGGTGAACCTTCCCGAACTGATCTTCGAGCTCGAAATCAACAAGCTCCGCTGATTTGGCCAATGATTGCGAGGGAATCATCAGAGTCGCGGCGATCGAGAGGATGGCGAGTATTTGCCTGCGCATGAGGTACCCCGTCGGACGAGAGGAATCGTGATTGAAGAGTACCGTCGATCAAGGTAGCGTGCCAGGATCTCGGCCTGGACAGCCAGCCAGGCCCAGCTCGAGGCGGCACCGAAGAAGCTCTTTTGTGATGCCGTTCTTGCTATAGAATCGCCAGCAGTTTTTCGAAAACCAAGGTCCAAGATGAGGGGTTCGACCTTGTCAAGGGTCGTCTGTATGCTTATCCGAAAATCATTCTTGGTACTTCTGTTGCTTGGTCTCGTGTCGGCTGCTTCGTCGTCCTCCGCCCGCGCCCAAGACCCTGAGCCCGCAGAAATCAACATTGCCTTCGTTGTCGACGGCCCTTGGGCGAGAAATGACGAGATCAGGGATCTGACTCGTACGGAGATCCTGGCCCTCACCGAGGGTGAGTTCGACGTTCGGTTTCCTGACAAGTACTATCTGACGGGAGACTGGTCCGTCGAGGGTGCAATTTCCAATCTTCAGATCCTGCTCGAGGACCCGGAGGTCGACCTGGTCATCGGCTGGGGTGTCCTGTCCTCTCATTCGATCTGTTGTCTGGTCGGGGTGACCAAACCGGTGATCGCACCGGTGATTCTGGATATCCGTCTGCAGGGCGTTCCCTATCAGGATGGCGTCAGCGGTGTACGCGAATCTCAACTACGTGGCGCTGCCCGACACCACGGCCGACGAGATCGTGCGTTTCCGAGAGGTCTTTCCGTTCGACAAGATAGCCCTCCTCGCCAACGCCGCCATCGTGGAGGCCATTCCCGATCTGGAGATGCGTACCGAGCTCGCTCTTGCCGGCCTGGGTATCGAGTTCGACTACGTCCCGGTGGCCTTCGAGGCCGAGCCGGTTCAGGCCGCCATTCCCGAAGGCACCCAGGCCGTCTTCATGTACCCCCAGATCCAGCTCTCTCCACCGGAGCGGATCTCGACTGATCGAGGGGATCAACGAGCGCGGACTCTTGAGCTTCACCTCTCTGGGAGAGGGCTTTGTCGAGGCAGGGATTCCTGGCATCCCTGGCGCGCCGCCGACTTCTTCCCGCGCGTCGCCCGACGTATCGCCATCAACACCCAGCGAATCCTTCTGGGCGAGGACGCGGGCTCGATCCCGGTCGAGATCAGCCTCAAAGAGGAGCTGACCATCAACATGAAGACGGCCCGGGCCCTGGGCGTCTCGCCCACCTACGAGGCCCTGCTGGAGGCCAGGGTGCTTCATCCGGAGGCCGAGGGCGTGGTGCAGGCCCACACGCTGACCGAGGTCGTCAAGGATGCGGTCCGCGTCAATCTCGATCTGCTGGCGCGGGAGCGGCGGGTGATCGCCGGCGAGCAGGATGTCGAACGAGCCGGGTCGGTCTTCTTTCCCCAGATCGATCTGGGAGCCCTGGGTCTGGTGATCGATGAGGATCGTGCGGTCTGCCAGCTTTGGCTCACAGGCCGAGCAATCGGTCACCGGTCAGCACGGGTCTCACCCAGCTGCTCTTCTCGGACGACGCCCTGGCCAACAAGTCGATCCAGACCCGCTTGCAGGAAGGGCGGATGTCGGATTACGAAGCTCTGCGGCTCGACATTGCGCTCGAGGCCGGGGTCACCTATCTCAATCTGCTGCGGGCCAAGAGCCTCTGCTGGAAGTGCAGCGAAACAACGTGGCTCTGACCCGTTCGAACAAGGAGTTGGCCGAGGTTCGACGGAGGATCGGGGCGGCCAATCCGGCGGAAGTCTTCCGGTGGCAGAGCCAGCTGGCAGCCGACCGCAAGGCCCTGGTGGAGGCCGACGCCAGCGTCCGGGTCGCCGAGATCGCGGTGAACAGTATTCTCGACCGGCCCCTCGAACGAGCGCTTCAGCACCGAGGAGGTCGATCTGGAAGAGCCGTGGAGAGTTACCGGCGACCCGCGGATTGCCGGATTCATCGAGACACCGGCGCGCTTCGAGACCTTTCCAGGACTTCATGGTCTTCGAGGGTGTGGCCGACGCTCCGGAGCTGAAGATCCTGCGCTCCCAGATCGAGGTGCAGGAGCGGCTCTTGCTCAACTCGAAACGAGCCTACTGGGCGCCGTTGATCGCCGCCGAGGCCACGGTCGATGAGATCCTCTCGAAGAGCGGTGCCGGTGCCGAAGCGCCAGAGCTCCCCGGCGGAGCACTTTTTCCGACGCCCGACGACACGCTGTGGAGTGTCGGGCTGAACGCGACCTTGCCGCTCTTCACCGGTGGGGCCCGCAAAGCCGATCGGCTTCAGGCGGAGCTCGAGTTGGCACGGTTCCAGCTGGCCTTCGACTCCACCGCCTTCCGGGTAGAACAGCGGATCCGGTCGGCCATGGAGTTGGCGCGGGCCTCGCGAACCGGTATCGGTCTCTCCCAGCAGGCCGCCGATGCCGCCGGCAAGAACCTGGATCTGGTCACCGAAGCCTACGCCCGCGGTGCCGTGTCGATCATCGACCTGCTGGATGCGCAGAACGCCGCTCTCAACGCCGCGGAGCAGGCGGCCAACGCGGTCTACGACTTCCTGATCGATCTTCTCGAGGTGGAGCGGGCTGCCAACCGGATCGAGCTCCTGGGGACACCCGAAACCGCCGCGGCCTTCTTCAACCGGCTCGAGAAGTATTTCCTGGATCGAGGCATCACACCATGAACCGAATACCGAGAGAGAAACTGTGCATCGCCCTGTTGGCCTTGGTGGGACTGGTCGGCTGCGGGGGTGAAGAGGTCACACCGGAGCCCCGGCTTCGGCCGGTGCGCTACCAGAAGGTGTCGGCTGGCGAGATCGACAGCTCCAGGACATTGGTCGGGGTCGCCAGGATGGGGACCGAGGCCGATCTGAGCTTCCGCGTGCCGGGCACCGTCGAAACGGTGGATGTCTCTCTGGGACAGAAGGTCGGCAACGGGCAGATTCTGGCTCGGCTCGATCCCGTCGACTACGAGCTCCAGGTCCAGGAGGCCGCCGCCGGTCTGGCGCTGGCAGAGGCGTCCGTGCGCAAAGCCGAGGCCGACTATGACCGGACGCGGGCCCTCTACGAGAGCAACAACTCTTCGCGCAGCGAGCTCGATGCCGCCCGGGCCGGTGCGGAATCGGCTCGATCGCAGGTGGACGCCGCCACCAAGCGGCTCGAATTGGCTGGTCAGCAGTTGGGGTATACCGTCCTGCGGGCGCCAGTGGATGGCGCCATCGCGCTCAAGGATCTGGAGGTCAACGAGAACGTCAAGGCCGGAACTGCGGTCTTCATGTTGACCTCAGGCTCGCTGGTGGAGGTGGAGTTCGCGGTGCCCGAGATCATGATCGCCGAGCTCGAGGAGGGGCTGCCGGTGGTCGTCAAGTTCGATGCCGTGGCCGGCCGCGAATTCGCGGCGGAAATCGCCGAGGTCGGGGTGGCCGTAACCGGCTCGTCCGCTGCTTTCGAAGCGGTGGCCCGACTGCGAGAGGAGACTCCCGATGTGCGCTCGGGGATGGCCGCCGAGGTCGTGATCCAGCCTCATGCGACCACCAGCAGACAAGGCCTTGTCGTTCCTTGGGTGTCGGTCGGCGAAGATCGCGACGGGCGCTTTGTCTTCGTGGTCGAGCCGCAAGGGGACGGGACAGGCATCGTATACCGCCGCGCAGTCACTCTCGGTGAGGTGGGTAAGGAGATCGAGATCCTCGACGGGATTGCCGAGGGCGACCTGCTGATCACAGCGGGGACGCGACGGCTCGCAGAAGGGATGCGGGTCAAGGTAGACACCGAGGAGACGTCTACCCGGTGAGCCTGACGAAAGCAGCGATCGAGAAGAACCGTGTCACCACGGTCTTGCTGCTCGTCCTGCTGCTAGCAGGCCTCAACGCGTGGTCCAGCATGCCGCAGGCGGAAGATCCGGGATTCACTATCCGGATCGCCATGGTCATCACCTACTTCCCGGGTGCCAGCCCCGAGCGGGTCGAGCAGCTGGTGACCGACAAGCTCGAGAAGGCGATCCAGGAGATCCCGGAGATCGACTTCCTGCAGAGCGAATCGAAGCCCGGGGTCTCGGTGATCTTTGTCAACATCCAGCAGCGCTACAAGGAGATGCGCCCGATCTGGGACAAGTTGCGACGCAAGGTGGAACGGGCCCAGCCAGAGCTGCCCGACGGCATCATCGGTCCAATCGTCAACGACGAGTTCGGCGATGTTTTCGGCACCATCGTCAACCTGACCGGTGATGGCTTCTCTTACGCCGAGCTCAAGGACGTGGCCGACGAGGTTCGCGACGAGCTGCTGCTGATCCCCGACGTAGCCAAGGTCGAGATCTACGGTGCCCAGGAAGAGCGGATCTTTGTCGAGTACAACAACGCCCGTCTGGCCGATCTCGGACTCTCACCGCTGCAGTTGAGGGGCATCCTGGCAGCCCGCAACATCATCAATCCCGGTGGCGAGATCCGTACCGAGAACGAAGAGATCGTGCTCGAGCCGACAGGGAGCTTCGAGTCGGTAGAGGACCTCAAGCGGACGCTGATCCAGGTTCCCAACAGCGACAAGCTGCTCTATCTCGAAGACGTGGCGACCATTCGACGGGGCTATGTGGATCCGCCCGAGACGATGATGCACGCCTCGGGGGATCCCGGTCTGGCGCTGGCGATCTCGTTGCGGGAGGGAGGCAACATCCTGACTCTCGGGGATCAGGTCGAAGAGGTGATCGACCGGGTGCAGGCCAGCTACCCCATCGGCATCGAGTTCGAGTTCTCCGCCTTTCAGGCCACCGCCGTGCGCAAGAAGGTCGACGACTTTGTCGGCAATCTCCTGCAGGCCATCCTGATCGTTGTGTTGGTGATGCTGGTCAGCCTGGGAGTACGGACCGGTCTGGTGGTGGCGTCGCTGATCCCGATGGCGATTGTTGCGGCCTTCTTCTTCATGTCGGTGTTCGACGTGGGGATCAACCAGATGTCGCTCGCCGCATTGATCATTTCCCTGGGACTGTTGGTGGACAACGCCATCGTCATGTCCGAGTCGATCATGGTGGCCATGAGTGAAGGCAAGGCGCCAGTGCCGGCGGCGGTAGATGCGGCCGCCGAGCTACGCATACCGCTGCTGACCTCGTCGCTGACCACCATCGCCGCGTTTCTGCCGATCTATCTCGCCAAGTCGACCACCGGCGAGTACGTGGCGCCGCTTTTCAAGGTGGTGACCATCACGCTGCTGTGCTCGTGGGTTCTGTCGCTGACCATGATTCCGATGCTCTGTGTGCGCTTCTTGAAGGTGAAGAGGAAGCCTGAGGGATCGACCTCTCGATTCACGCGGGGCTATCGTGCCCTGCTGTTGACCGGTTTGCGTCATCGCTGGGTTTCTCTGGCACTGGTGGCCGTGATCTTCATGGGGGTGATGCAGCTCGCGGGATTTGTGCCGGTGATCTTCTTTCCGCCCAACGAGCGACCGACGTTGATGGTGGAGTTGTTCTTGCCTACCGGGTCTCCGGTCGCCAAGACCGAGGAGGTGGTCGGGGAATTCGAACGCTTCCTGACCGAGAATCTCCGGCTCACGCCCGAGCAGCTCGAGGCTGGCAAGGAGGGGGTCACCAACTGGGCGAGCTATATCGGCGAAGGAGCGCCGAGATTCATCCTGTCGTACGGGCCCGAGTATTCGAGCCCCGAGTACGCCATGCTGCTGGTCAACGCCAGCTCTCGTGATGTGGTCGAAACGGCGGTCACTCGACTGCGCGAGTTCGGAACTCGGTTCCCGGATCTCAAGGCCAAGATCAATCCATTGCCCTTGGGACCGCCCGCCAACAATCCGATCGAGGTGCGGATTTCGGGCCGAGACCTGGACGAGGTCTTCAAGTTGGTCGAGAAGGTAAAGGAGAAACTGATCGAGACCCCGGGAACCCGAGGTATCGCCGACGATTGGGGAGCGCGCTCGAAGAAGCTTTTGATCCGTATCAACGAGGCGCGAGCCCAGCGGGCCGGAGTCTCCAACCAGGACATCGCCATCTCCTTGCAGACCATCTTTTCGGGCTTCGACACCACCGAGTATCGCGAGGACGACAAGGTGATCCCGGTAACCCTGCGCTCGGAGCAGGCCAACCAGGTCGGGGAGCTGGCCCGGGAGTCCATTGCCCAGATCGGCGGCGTCAATGTGTTCTCGCAGACGACCGGCCAATCGGTACCCGCTGCCCAGGTGGTGGATGCGGAGCTGGTCTGGCAACCAGCCAAAGTGCTACGGCGCAACCGACTGCGGACAGTGACCATCGAGTCGGATGTCGAGCCCGGATACACCGCCAACGAGGTCGTCCGGGTCATCCGACCGTGGCTGGCTGAGGAGAGCGCGATTTGGCCGCTGGGCTATTCGTGGGAGATGGGTGGCGAGGAGGAGGAAGCCGCCAAGGCCAACGCATCCATCATGGAGCAGCTGCCGGTGGCGGGTCTGGTGATCGTTCTCCTCTTGGTGGCGCAATTCAACTCCCTTCGCCGACCGCTGATCATTCTCATCACCATTCCCCTGGGTCTCATCGGAGTGGTCATCGGGCTCCTGGTCATGCGCTCGTATTTCGGGTTCATGACCTTTCTGGGCGTGATCTCCCTGGCGGGCATTGTCATCAACAACGCCATCGTGCTGCTCGACCGGATCAAGATCGAGATCGAGGAACACGGTCTGCCACCGGCCGAGGCGGTGGTCGAGTCGGCCCAGCGGCGATTGAGACCGATCCTCTTGACGACCGTGACCACACTCGGCGGGCTCCTGCCACTTTACCTTGGGGGCGGTCCCATGTATCAGCCCATGGCGGTGGCCATCATGTTCGGGCTTCTGTTCGCCACGGGTCTGACTCTCGGAGTGGTGCCGATCCTCTACTCACTCTTCTTCCGAGTGAGCTTCAAGGGCTTTCCGAGCTAGGAGCGACCGCGTTTTGCAGCCCGGAGTAGATCATAGAGAAGGCAGCATTTCCCTCAGACCTGCGGTGGTGAGGATTCGCTCAGAGCACGACGAGATTGGCCGGGCCTGCGCCGGCAACAGCTTTCATTGGGATTGTGCGGTCGAACGTGACAAAGTGCCCCATCCGTGACGGATTTCTGATGTGAGCCCCTGGGCCTCAAACGGCTCCGCTTATAGTCTGGCCTGCTCCGGAAAATGGGGCCGTTTGGGTGCTTGTGCGTCTCCTGAGGCCTTTCTATAATCCGTGCCAATGTATGAGACTGCCAGAATGGTAGGCTAGCGCGCCGTGAATACAAAGCTCTCATTACTCGGTGTGTCGCTTGTCGTCCTCGTTGGATGTACCGTCGGGCCCGACTACGAGAGACCCGAGCTCGAGCAAGAGGTGCCCGACGCCTGGAAGTCGGCGGCGGCCGAGGACGTCGAGGGCCCCGGCTCACCGCTCGAGACCTGGTGGACGACCCTCAACGACCCCGAGCTCGTGGAGCTCATCCACGAAGCCCGCTTGAACAACCTGTCGATTCAGACAGCGGCGGCGCGGGTGCGGGAGGCCCGGGCGCAGCTGGGAATCGCCACGGGTCAGTACTACCCGGACGTGGTCCTCGACGGCTCCTATAGCCGGACCCAACCCAGTGAGAACAACGTTCAAGTTCCGATCCCCGGGTTGACCGAGGAGTTCGACACCTACGACCTCGGCGTCGGGTTCCAGTGGGAGATCGATGTCTTTGGCCGTCTGCGGCGTGGCGCCGAATCGGCCCGCGCGAGTCTCGAAGCCTCGATCGAGGACTACCGCGATGTGATGGTCATCCTGATGGCCGATGTGGCGGCGAACTACGTCGATGTGCGGACCCTCCAGGACCGAATCAAGTACGGCCGGGCCAACGTCGAGGCCCAGTCCGACAGTCTGCAGCTGACCACGGACCGCTTCGATGCCGGCTTGAGCCCGCTGACCGATGTCACCCAGGCAGAGTACAACCTCGCCAACTCCCAGGCCGCCATCCCACGTCTGGAGGCGCAGCTGGCAGCCGCCATCAATCGGTTGGCGGTCCTGCTGGGCAAACCACCGGGCGCCGTCGACGATCTGCTGACCGGCGAGTCGGCCATTCCCGACCCGGACGAAGAGATCGTCGCCAGTTTGCCTGCGGATCTGCTGCGTCGTCGGCCGGACATTCGATCTGCCGAACGGCGATTGGCTTCGCAGACGGCCCAGATCGGTGTGGCCAAGGCCGACCTCTACCCGACTTTTTCCTTGAACGGATTCCTGGCGCTTCAATCCCTGGACAGCAGCAACTTCTTCGAAAGCGACAGCACGACCTGGTCGCTGGTGCCGGGTCTGCGTTGGAACATCTTCGCCGGCGGCAAGATCCGCAACAACATCCGGGTCCAGGAGGCTCGCACCGAGCAGCTCCTGTTCGCCTACGAGCGTTCGGTCCTGTTCGCCCTGAACGAGGTCGAGAGCACCATGGTGGCTTACGAGCGCGAGAGGGTACGGCGCCAGCGGTTGTTCGAGGCCGTTGACGCCAGCCAGCGGACCGTGGAGTTGGTGAAGACCCAGTACATGTCCGGTCTCACCGACTTCCTCAACCTTCTGGATGCCCAGCGTACGTTGGCCAGTCAGCAGGATTCCTATGCCGAGTCCGAAGGCCAGGTGGTGCAGAACCTGATCGCTCTCAACCGCGCCCTTGGCGGTGGTTGGGGCCCGCCCGACCCGGAGGCGACACCGAAAGAGACAGCCGAGGAGATCTACTCGACGGTTTCCTCGGAGGGGAGTGAGCCATGAGAAATCGTTTCCTGACGCTGGCCACGCTGGCGCTTCTAGCTTTTGGCTGCGGAGGAGATGCACAGCAAGGTGCGCCTCCTCCTCCTGATGTCGGGGTCGCCAAGCCGATCAAGCGCGACGTGACGGTGTTCTCAGAGCACCTGGGAAGCACCGCGGCTTTCGAGTCGGTCGAGGTGCGGGCGCGGGTCACCGGCGTGCTCGAGCAGATCAACTTCGAGCCCGCCACGGTAGTCGAAGAGGGGAAGCAGCTGTTTCTCATCGAGCCTCGCAATTACAAAGCCGAGCGAGACGCGGCGGACGCCGCTTTGAAGTCTGCCGAAGCTGATCTTGCACGGGCCGAATCCGACCTCAAGCGGGTCGAGCAGGCGGTGAAGACCAACGCGGTCAGTCAGTCGGATGTCGATCTGGCCACAGCCACGCGCGACATGGCCCGCGCCTCGGTGCTGTCGGCCGAGGCGGCTCTTGACCGCGCCGACCTGCAGCTCTCCTACACCCAGGTACGCTCACCCATCACCGGGCAGGTCGGGCGGAATCTTGTGGATCGCGGCAACATCGTCAGCGGTTCGGAGAGAACCGTACTGACCACGGTCAACCGCATGCAGCCGATGTTCGTCTACTTCGACGCCCCTGAGGAGGTCGTCCTAAGGGCACTGAAAAACTTGAATCTAACAACGGACTCGACCCGTGAGAGATTCGAGCGAGACGAAGCCACCCTCGCCCAGGTAGCCACCCTGATCGACGACGACTTCCCCTTCGCTGGCCCGATCGACTATGTATCGAACGAGGTCGACACCGCCACGGGCACCATCCAGGTCCGCGCCGTCCTGCCCAATGAAGAGATGAGGCTCTTTCCCGGCCTCTTCGTACGGATTCGGATCCCGATCCAGTTGTTGGATGACGCGGTGTTGATTCAGGAGCAGGCTCTGGGTACCGATCTCGGTGGTCGTTTCGTCTATATCGTGGGGCCGGACAACATCGTCGAGCGACGCTACGTGACGCTCGGTGTGGTGGAGCCCGATGGGATGGTGCCGATCCTGGAAGGGCTGGACGGCGGCGAGACCTATATTGTCGAAGGTCTGCTCCGGGCGCGGCCCGGCATGCCGGTGACGCCGGACACGGTTCCGGACACTCCTGAGAGGACCGCCAGAGAGGCGCGCGAGGAAAGCCAGGAAGCAGCCGACGAGTCGGCGATCGACCTCAAGCCAGGCGCCCTGGATCCCCCGCAACCGGCAGGCGAGGACGGTTGATCGATGGGTGGATTCAGTCGATTCTTCATCTATCGGCCCATCTTCGCGATGGTGATCGCCATCGTGATTCTGCTCGTCGGTGGGCTCTCGATCCCGATCCTGCCCATCGAGAGCGTCCCCAACATCACCCCACCGACGGTCAGGGTGGAGACGAGCTTCCCCGGAGCCAGCGCCGAGGTGCTGGCCGAGACGGTGGCCCAGCCCATCGAGCAGGAGGTCAACGGCGTCGAGAACATGCTCTACATGTCCTCGAAGAGCCCCACCACCGGCAAGATGCAGCTGACCATCACCTTTGCCGTCGGCTCGGATCCCGACATGGGGCAGGTGTTGACCCAGAACCGGGTCTCGATCGCTGACCCCAAGCTACCCCAGGAGGTCAAGCAGCAGGGTGTCACCACCAAAAAGCAGTCGACGGCCCTGGTGATGGTGGCCTCGCTCTATTCGCCGGACGGCTCCCGCGATGAGCTGTTCCTCTCCAACTACGCCACCACCCAGGTCAAGGACGTCCTGGCCCGTGTCAATGGTGTCGGCGAAGTCTTGATGTTCGGCGCCAAGGACTACGGCATGCGGATTTGGCTCGATCCGGAGCTCCTCAAGGCGCGCAATCTCACCACCATCGAGGTGCTCGACGCCTTGCGCGAGCAGAACGTCCAGGTTGCGGCAGGCAAGATCGGCGAAGAGCCCAATACCGCCGAGCTCAACTTCGAGTACTCCCTGACGACTCAAGGTCGGCTCTCCGAGGTCGATCAGTTCAAACGCATCATCATCAAACGGGGCGAGCAGGGACAGCTGGTGCGTATCGCCGATGTCGCCAGGGTCGAACTGGGAGCCCAGTCCTACGCCTGGTACGCCGAGCTCGATGGCCAGCCATCGATCTCGATGGGTATCTACCAGCTCCCCGGCTCCAACGCGCTCGGGGTGGCGCAAGGCATCACCGGGGCTCTCGAAGAGCTGTCGACACGCTTTCCTGAAGGGCTGGAGTGGTCGATCCCCTTCGACTCCACTCGCTATATCCAGGCCTCGATCAAAGAGGTGGTGACGTCGTTGGTCATCGCGGTCATCCTGGTGATCTTCTCGGTTTACATATTCCTGCAGGATTTCCGCACCACGATCGTGCCATCCGTGACCATCCCGGTGGCCCTGATCGGTACCTTCTCGGTGATGCTGATCACGGGTCAATCGATCAACAACCTGACCCTGTTCGGCCTGGTGCTGGCCATCGGCATCGTGGTGGATGATGCCATCGTGGTGGTGGAGAACACCATGCGGATCATCGATACCGAGGGTCTTCCGCCGAAGGAGGCGGTATCCAAGGCCATGGGTGAGGTGGGTGGCGCCATCATCGCCACCACGCTGGTGTTGTTGGCGGTGTTCGCGCCGACCCTGGTCATGCCCGGTCTGACCGGTCGCATGTACCGACCCTTCGCTATCACCATCTCGGTGGCCACGGTCTTCTCCTCCATCAACGCCTTGACCCTGAGCCCGGCACTCTGCGGCATGCTGCTGCGCCCCAGCTCGGAGGCCAAGCCACCCGGCTGGTTCTTCCGCCAGTTCAACAAGTACTTCGACAAGATCTCGGCCTCCTACAGTCGCACCGTCGCCATCCTGATCCGCAAGGCGATTCTGGTGATGGTCATCTTCGGCATCATGGTGGGCGTCATGGTCTGGGGATTCGGCGCCCTGCCCGGCGGTTTCGTACCCTCGGAAGACGAGGGCTACTTCTTCGTCAATGTCCAGCTGCCCAACGCCGCCTCACTGCGCAGGACCGCCGAGGTGATGGACGAGGCGATGGAGATGGTCGAAGAGCTGCCCGGTATCCAGAATCACATCGTCATCGGCGGCTACTCCTTCCTCGATTCCGTGCAGGGTCCGAACTTCGGCGCCGCCATCGTGACACTCGTTCCCTGGGACCAGCGCGAGCACACGCTCTTCGAGATCATCGACATGCTCCAGCCGAAGCTGATGTCGATCCGGGAAGGCAGAGCGTTCGCCTTTGGACCCCCGCCGATCCAGGGCCTGGGATCGGGTAGTGGGTTCCAGATGGAGTTGCAGGACCTGGGAGGAGTGGGTCTGCTGCAGCTCGAGCAGTTCGCCAACGATATCGTCGCGGCCGGCTATGCGGGTGGCAAGATCACCCGCCTGAATCAGAACTTCCAGTCCAATGTGCCGCAGATCTATATCGATGTCGATCGGGAGAAGACCAAGCGGCTGCAGATACCGTTGCAGACGGTCTTCGACACGCTGCAGACCAACCTGGGATCGGCCTACGTCAACGACTTCAACCTCTTCGGGCGGACCTGGCGCGTCATGGTGCAGGCGGACGACCAGTTTCGCTCCCGGGTCGAGGACATCCAGCGGCTCGAGGTCCGAACCGCGGAGGGCCGGATGGTGCCACTGTCCACCCTGCTGACGGTTCACGAATCGGTCGGTCCCTCGGTGATCAACCGATTCAACATGTTTCCTTCGGCAACCATCACCGGGGCCCCGGCGCCCGGATACAGTGAAGGTGAGGCCGTCAACGAGATCGAGCGCATCGCCCGGGAGGTTTTGCCGGACTCCATGGGTTATGCCTGGTCGGGTGTGACGCAGCAGCAGAAGGAGGCGGGCAATGTGGCGCCGCTGATCTTCTCGCTGGCGCTGATCATGGTCTTTCTCTTTCTGGCGGCGCAGTACGAGAGCTGGGCGACGCCCTTTGCGGTCCTGCTGTCGGTGCCGTTGGCGATCCTGGGTGCCATTCTGCTGACGATGCTGCGTGGGGGCGACAACAACATCTACATGCAGATCGGCTTCGTCTTGCTTATCGGTATGTCGGCCAAGAACGCCATCCTCATCGTCGAGTTCGCCAAGCAGCAGCGAGACGAGGAGGGCAAATCGATCCTCGAGGCGGCCAAGGAAGCAGCGAGACTGCGATTCCGGCCGATTCTGATGACCGCCCTGTCGTTCCTGTTGGGTGTCATCCCGCTGGTGATCGCCTCGGGTGCTGGCGCCAACAGCCGCGTCAGCCTCGGTACCGCAGTCTTCGGCGGCATGCTAGCGGCAACGGTCTTCGGCGTCTTCATGATTCCGCTCCTCTACTATGTCGTCCAGACCGTGGCCGAGAATCTGAGCGGCAAGAAGTCGACTCCGGCTCCGACGCCGACACCTACAGCGCCTCCACCGGTCGAGCCGGCGACGTAGAGCAAGAGAAGCACTGAAGAAGCGGAGCTCTGAATCGGCCGGCCTCTCGGTATTGGATCAATGAAGGAATGAGACCGGAGAAGGAAGGGCGCTCGCCAGGGAGACTATTCAATCTGCAGCAGCTGAAGAAAAACTGCCATAGAATTACCAGATCTGAGTTCATTTTCGGGTATCCGAGGGAGGTTCAAGTGAAACGGTTATCGATATTGGTTTTGTGTCTGGTGGGCATCTCGTTCGTCGTTGTCGGCGCCGCGCACGGTCAGGCGGTGATGGCAGGCGACGAGATGTTTCTCGAAATGCTCAAGCGAGATGTCGATCAGGCCAGGATCGAGGTCATGGCCAGCGTCATGGAACTGTCGGACGCAGAGAGCAAGGTCTTCTGGCCGGTCTACAACGAGTACCGGAAGAGATCCGATGAGCTGGCCGACAAGGATCTGGCCCTGATGAAAGAGTACGCTGCGGCCTATTGGAGCCTGACGGATGATCAGGCGAAGGACATAGCGAGCCGCTATTTCGAGATGGAAGTTGCGCGCAAGAATCTGCTGAGTGAGCTCTACGACGGGCTGGCCAAGGTCGTGACCCCGGTCCAGGCTCTGAGAGCCTGCCAAGTAGAGAATCGCCTGGATCTTCTTCTCGACATGCAGATCGCCAACGAGCTGCCGATGATCGAATAGGGTTGGATCGGACAATCCAACTGTTGGTGGAGGGGCGGGCCTGCCGCCCTCCCGTGGGCCGGCGGGGCGACCGGCCCTTCCTGATCGTAGTGGCGGGCCGCTGTGCCCGCCTTCCGTCTGCGATTTCGAGTGATTCCAACCGCAGGTTCGGGAAAACGAAGCAGAGAAAGGCCAGCATGTCTGAGAATCCCAGAGCCAACAGGTCGAGCCGTGCAGACGTGGAGCTCCTCAGCGGGCCCGACACCCTCGAAGTCGATATCGAACGAGGTGAGAAGGTCTTCGGGGAGTACATCACCGGTTGCCGAGAGCTGCACGATATCGGACCCGCCGTCACCGTCTTCGGCTCGGCTCGCTTTGCCGAGGATCATCGCTACTACAAGCTGGCCCGAGAGGTGGGTCGAGAGCTGGCGAAGTCGGGATACGCGGTGATCACGGGCGGTGGACCCGGAGTTATGGAGGCAGCCAATCGGGGAGCGCAAGAGGCCGGGGGCCTGAGTGTCGGGTGCAACATTATCTTGCCGCATGAGCAGCAGCCCAACCCGTATCTGGATCGGTGTATCGAGTTCGACTACTTTTTCGTGCGCAAGGTGATGCTGCTTAAGTATTCTGTGGGTTTTGTCTTCATGCCTGGAGGCTTTGGCACTATGGACGAAGTGTTCGAGACCGCCACCCTGATTCAGACCGGGAAGATGTCCGTATTTCCCATGGTGGCCATGGGCACGAGCTATTGGGCCGAGCTCATCGATTTCATCCAGAAGGCTATGCTTGCTGAGGGCACCATCCGAGCCGATGAAGTGGAAGTGCACCAGACCGACTCGTCCGTAGATGCCGTCGAGTACATCAGCAAGATGGTGAAGCCGGTGCAGCTCTAACCGTGCCGAGATTTGTAGAGCAGGGCCTTGTGCCCTCCTGAAGGAGAAGATTCTGATGGCCAAGAAGAAAGACAAGACGAAGTCCGAGAAGCCAGCGAAGACCAAGAAACTCGATCGGGAGCTTTACGAATCGGAGATGGAACGCCTGCAGACCGAACTGGTCCGGCTCCAGGAATGGATCAAGCACAAGGGCCTCAAAGTCGTTGTGATCTTCGAGGGCCGGGACGCGGCGGGTAAGGGTGGCATCATCAAGCGGATCAAGGAACGCGTCAGTGCCCGTGTTTTTCGGGTCGTGGCTCTGCCAGCTCCCAGCGATCGCGAGAAGACACAGTTCTACTATCAGCGCTATTTGACCCACCTTCCCGCGGCCGGAGAAGTCGTGCTCTTTGACCGGAGCTGGTACAACAGGGCCGGGGTCGAGAAGGTTATGGGCTTTTGCACGGACGAGGAGTACGAACAGTTCATGTTCACGTGTCCGGGTTGGGAGCGCGCTCTTGTAGATTCCGGGATTATTCTCATCAAGTACTGGCTGACGGTCAGCAACGAAGAACAGAAGCGTCGGTTCGAGCAACGCATCGAAGATCCGATGCGGCAATGGAAGCTGAGCCCGATGGATACCGAGGCGCGTCGACGCTGGTACGACTACGCCCTCGCCAGAGACGAGATGCTCGACAAGACCGATACTGGATGGGCACCGTGGTACATCGTGGACACCAACGACAAACGACGAGGCCGCTTGAACTGCATCACCCATCTGTTGAGACAGATTCCCTACGAGCGCCTCGAGCATGAAGAGGTGAAGCTACCCCGCCGCAGCAAGAAGAATGCGTACGACGACGAGGCTGCCCTCAAGCCCCGCAGGTGGGTACCCGAGGTCTACTAGTCTGTGTCGGGTCCGTGAGGTATGGGCTTTCAGGAACCAGCACCGCGACCGATACCTCGCCGCCAGGGCCTGGCGCCTGCCTGGTGGGTCGCAGCGGTTGTGGCGGCAGTCGTTGGATGGGTTTGGATTGACAAACGGACGGAGCCGACGCCCGAGTCTGATGCACCGGTCTCCGCTCCCACCGAACCGTTATCCTATGTCGTCGATCCGGAGCATGCCGAGCAAATCGTGGACCTCCAACGGCAGCTGCGCGAGGCCCAGAGGAATCTCACGGATCAGCGCGACGAAATCGAGACTCTCGAGCGACAGCTGCGAGAAGCCCAGGCCGATGCAGAGCTCCATAAGCGAGGCCTGGAGAAGGCGGTCGCCGAGCTCAACCGGATCAACGAGGATCTGGACAAGCTCGAAGCGTTGAGCCAGGCGTTGCCCAGGGCATCGATACCCCCGCCACCGAGAGAGAAGGTTCGGCCCCTCGGAGCGCCGTTCGTGACGACAACGCTCAATGGCTTCGTCGTCGCGTCGGGTTTGGTTCACAACCCGACCCAACTCTCAGTCCGAGGAACGCTCGAGGTCAGCCTTGTGGGCTCCGGGGGCGTTATTGATAGCCGGGGCTTTGTCATGCACATCGGCCCTGGTGAGACCGAGCGCTACGACGTCACATTCACCAACATCTTTCCCACAGAGCGGCTGGGAGCGAAAGCCACCTGGGTACCGTAAGGGGGCAGTGGAGCACTCGGGCAGTGAAGCAATGCAGGGGAGGGCGTTATGCCCTCCCGGGTGAAGTCGGGCACCGGCTCTAGGGTAGCCGAAGGGCTACCAGGATCCCGAAATGATCCGACGGGTAGATGCCGTCTTTGGCCTCCGTCATCACCATCTCGGCCGAGTCCACCGCGATTCCTTCGGATACGAAGAGGTGATCGATCTGTCGTGGGATGTCGTGGCGCTGATCCAGCATCGCCTTGATCTCGGGATTGTCAAAGGTGGGCAGGGAGTAATGGCGCCGCGTGCCGATCGTGTAGTTCTCTTCGTTGATCACCGGGTTCCAGGTGAGGAAATCCGGTCCGCTGGCGGCTGCCGTGAATCCGGCCTGTTCGATCTTGCCGATCCCCGGTCTTTCGGACTCGGCGTTGAAGTCGCCCCCGAGGATGACGGGAGGCTGGGTGCCGGTCCTGGCGAGCCGCGCTCGCCTCTTGTCGATCTCCTGCAGCAGGCGCTGGGATTCGGTGGTGTTCCGTTCCAGCTTCTTGTCCCTGGCAGCGAGAATCTTGTCGCGTTGTTCGGCGTCGAGATCTCCCGCCTGAACCATCTTCTCGAGCTGATCGTCAAAGTCTTCCGGCGTAAAGGAGGGCGAGGCCAGGTGCGTGGTCGCCAGGAGCACCTTCTGGCCGCCGACCGAGATCTCGCCAAACAGGACGTAGCGCGATTCCTTGGTCTGGAATCCCCAGGTGGCGCTGCACATGGCGTCGCCGCTAAGTCTCTTCTTTCCATCACGACGAAGGCCGAGCTCGGGCTTGGCCAGGATGGCGATGCCCTCGTTGACGTTCTTCGGGATCTTGTAGATTGCGCCCAGATGCAGACCGCAGCTGGTGACCTTGTGAATCTCGTCGTAGCCCAGGGCCTCTGCGTACCGTTTCGACTGAGGTTGGTTGGGGTTGACCTCCTGAAAGAGAAGTACATCGGGGTCGAGCCTCTTGATCTCCTCGATCTGCCACGCAAACCGCTTGTCGGCCCGAGCCGGATCTTCCCCGGGAAACTTCCTTCTGCTCTCACCGCTTCGCAAACCGTGCCAGACGTTGAAGGTCATGACATCGAGCGCAACACCCGAATTCTCCTGAGCGCCAGCTGTCCGCTCCAGAGGAACGGTGGCTCCCAGAGCCAATATCCACAACATGGCGAGTGTCAGCTGTCGTCTCATGGTGCGATTCCTTGTAAGAAGACTTCGAGAGTGCATCATTCTATCCCGGCAGATAAGCGCAAGATCTGATGGATGGATTGCGTCTGTGTTGATGGAGCGAGGATCTCATGTGAAGAGAATGGAGTGAGGGGATCGGCGAGAACCCTCTGAGGTCGGTCGCATGTGGAAAGCATGTGTTAATGTGGAAAGCATGGGAAAGATGATCCAGGTTCGAAATGTTCCGGAGGACCTTCACAGGACTCTGAAATCGAGAGCAGCGATGGCGGGGATGTCGCTGTCCGACTACCTCTTGGCCGAGCTCCGTCGGGCCGCGGCGAGACCGACTCGTGAGGATTTGCTCGAGCGTTTGAGGAGCCGGCAAGAAGTCTCGCTCTCCTCATCGGTTTCAGAGATTCTCGCCGAAGAGCGCCAAACGCGGTGATGGTGATGGATGCATCGGCAGTTGTGGAGCTGCTGCTCCAGACGCCGGAGGCAGCCTCGCTGGCAGAAGAGCTTCTTCTGTCGTCGTCGGATCTTCACGCTCCTCATCTCGTCGATGCGGAGGTTGCCCAAGTTCTGCGTCGACTCTGCCGCAACAAAGAGATGGTTGAAGGCCGAGCTCTCGAGGCACTACAGGATCTCAGGGACCTGCCCATCGTCCGGCACTCGCATGAGCTCTTGTTGGACCGAGCGTGGGAAATCAGGGACAATCTGACGATCTACGATGGCGTCTATGTCGCCCTGGCTGAGCTGCTCGACCTGCCGCTTCTGACTCGAGACCAACGGATCGCGGCAGCCCCTGGGCACGGTGCGGTCGTGCGGGTCTTCTAGTAACAAACCCTCTACAACCCTGCCAGGGGTTGTGGCTCGAAGGGCCGGGTCTCCACCTTGCCGTCCTCAATGATCGCTACCGTGGATTCAGGGATCTTCTGCCAGTGATCGGTCAGGCCATCCAGAGGCTCTGAGACGACGGCCAGGGCTCCCTCTTCGAAGCCGCCATAGCTGGGGTGAAGATCTTCCAATGCGTCGACGCTGGTGCTATGGAAAAGACTTGGCGGCCGTCCCTGTGATCGGTAGCGAAAGGCGTAGAGTCGCTGGCCGTCGGCAATGCAGAGCGTCATCTCGAGAGGATTGATGATCCCTTTGCGCTTGGCTTCCGTCTCGATGAGATCCACCATCCTTTCCACCCCGGCGATCGGGTCGACCTCGAGACCGAAGGTCAGTGCCAGATAGAAGATGAGCTCCGAGTCGGTGTTTCCCTGGATGGAGGGGAAGAGGCGGGGAGCCACGGCCATCAGCAAGTCGCGCCGCAGATCGGCGAACTGGCGAATCGAGCCGTTGTGCATGAAGAGCCAGTGGCCATGACGGAAGGGATGGCAGTTGGTCTGTTGCACGGGGGGTACCGTTGCCGAGCGCACGTGGGCCATGAAGAGCGACGACTGGATCTGCGCCGCCAGGTCCTGCAGATTGCTGTCGTTCCAGGCCGGCTGCACGTCTCGATAGAGACCGGGAAAAGAGCGGTCACCGTACCAGCCGATACCAAAGCCGTCCGCGTTGGTCGTCGTGGCAGTCACTCGGGCCGCCAGGCTCTGATCGATCAGCGAATGCTCGGGCTTGAAGATCAGCTCTTCCAGGTGAATGGGACTACCAGAGTACGCAAGCCATCGGCACATCCATCCCTCCCTCCGAACGAGCCTATCGTGATCGTGCGCTGTAGATACGGTCTTGGATATCAAGTCAGTTGTTCGATATTCGGGGTCGAATGGTTGTTGGTGTTTGAGGACTCCGTAGACGAGGTGTAGTAGTTTTCTCATGGCCGCGACGAGGGCACTCTTTTTGGCGAGTCCCTGTTGGATCTTACGTTGATAGAAGTTCTTGAGGACGGGGTTGTGTCGCACACCGACCAGCGCCGCCATGTAGAGAGCTCGTCGTAGCCTCCAGTTTCCCTGTTTACTGATGTGCGGTCGCTTGCGGACAGAGGCTCCCGATTCAAAGAGGATGGGCTCGAGGCCGGCATAGCGTGTGAGCTGTTTGGGAGTGGCCTGATGGAGCTTGGGTCCATACTCCGCGAGCAGGGTCAGAGCGGTCTTGGGCCCGACGCCCGGGATGGAGAGCAGCAGCCGATGGGCCTGGCGCAGGTTGGCGTTTTTCTGCACGATCTTTCGGGCTTGCTGCTCGACGTTGGCCAGTTCGCTCTTGAGACAGTCCAGGAGCGTTTCGAGCCCCTCGGCGAGCTCCACTGGTAGCCGCGGGTCAGCGGCGGCTTTTTCCTGGCGATCGCGGGTGCGATCGAGCAGGTTCTGCAGCTCGAGGTGATGCCGCCAGAGCGCGCGCAGGCGCTGCGCGCTGGGTGATTTCGGCCTTTCCAGCTCTGGCGGGAAGGTCTCGGCAAAGTGGACCAGCAGGGCGGCATCGATGGGATCGGTCTTGCTGCGCTCAGGCGAGGCCTTGGCAAAGTCTCGTAGCTGACGTGGATTGATGCAGGCATAGGGAAGACTCTCCTCGAGCTCATCGAGCCAAGCGGCGAGGCGTAGCCAGTAAGGACCTGTGGCCTCGAAGACGACCCTGAGATCTCCAGCCTCGGGTAGCCAGTCGCGAAAGGCTTCGAAGCCTTGCTGGGTCATGGGGAAGGTCTCGATGTCGAATCCTTCCTGGGTGCGCTGAGCGGCGACGAAGTCTGCTTTGGCGATGTCGATGCCGATCCAGGTGGTGGGTGTCATGCGTCCTCCTCGTCTAAACTCTGTAAACTGTGAGGGTCAAGGGGCTGGTGCCTGCCTTGCAAATCCAGGCTCAAAAGGCCTTCGATACGGTCCGGCATCGGCGGGGGCGCTTATCTACTCGCACAGGCTCCAGGGCCGTCGGGAGAGCCCAGCGTCTGATCCCCGTCGCCTCTTGACCGGGAGAGCCTTCTGCACGCCAGAAGGCTCTCTGTCTATGCAGAGCTAAAGATACAAGGGGAGGGCCTCGCACCCTCCCTGGCGGGGGCAAGCCCCGCCGCTACGGGTCACCCGGCAGACTCCGCTGCTACGGCTGCAATGATCAGCCGAGTCTCAAGCCGAGACTGAATGCCGTGGCAAGCAGCCCTACCCAGCTGAGAACAAGGGACAGAAGCAGTTTGGGACTGATGACGAGGGGTTTGTGGAATCTCATGGATCGTCTCCTTATCCTGAGCCTCCTTGCCGACAAGGGATTGATCAGCAACTTTGATGCCGGCGTTATGGCGACTCGAAGGTGAGTGTTTCCATCCACGAGAAAGTTACAGGTCAGCTGCCGGTCTGACCGTGGCGCCAATGGGTCGGAACTGGATGCTGGAAGGACACAAAATCATATTGGACATGGTAGTTTAGGTCGTTAGCGAAGAGGCTCTGCCTCGTGAAAGGACTGAGATGAAAAAGATTGCATTGCTCATGATGATTTTGCTCGCTCTCACAGCAGGAAGTGCCTATGCCGGTGGAGTCTCGGTGGACCAAAGCAAAGTGCTGGATCGCTGGACTTTCATCGTTGGCGGGTTTCTGACCGGCCTCGATACCAACATTCGACTCGATTCGCCCAACGGCAATTTCGGCACGACCATCAACCTCGAGGATGATCTGGGTTTCTCCAGCTCCGAATCCGTTCCGCGGCTCGACCTGGCGGTGATTCTTGGCAAGCGGCACCAGATCTCAGTCGGCTATTTCAAGACCGACCGGGATAGCAGCACGACCCTGTCTACGGAGATCGAGTGGGGTGACGAGACGTTTCCGCTCAGTGCCGACGTCGGGGCGTTCTACGACACCGAGTTCATCACCCTCAGTTACACCTATTGGTTTTACTCGAGTGAAACGACGGCTCTTGGGGTGACCGGCGGTCTTACCGGGGCGAGTCTCGGCGCAGGTATTGGTGTGTCCCTGCTCGGTCAAGGACTTTCGGTCGAGGACGATATCAGTACCGACGTCCCGGTTCCACAGTTGGGATTCTCGGCCAGGACCTATCTTGGGAAGAAATTTGTTCTCAATGGCGGGCTGGGCTATATCGCCTTCAATCTCGATGATTGGGAAGGGAGCGTCGCTTCGGCGCTCGTATCCGTTGACTATAGAGCGTGGAAGAACTTTGGCTTTGGCCTGGGGTATTCCTACTCGAGTTACGATGTCGATGCGTTGGCCTCCGACTTTCTGGGCAAATTCGAGTACACCATCAGTGGTTTTACGATTTACGGCCGCGCCGCCTGGTAGGCCCGACAACAGCGATGCATGAAGGGCGAGGCGTGTCCCCGCCCTTTCTGTGTCTCGGCGTCAGGTTTGCCTAGTGATTCGGAAGTAGCGCGACGCCCTGCAGTCCGAGAAGTCGCTCATCGGCGGTCACGAGGGTCAACTCGAAGACGCTGGCCGTGGCGGCCAGGAACCGATCTGCAGGATCGCGGTGAGGGAGCTCGACTCGCTGACTCTCCAGCGCTATTTGGATGGTCAGGGGAGCTTCGCGTACTGGTGCGGCGTCAAGGGCGTCACCGACCCATTCGTCGGCCGGGCTGTGCAAGCTCAGCCGCCCCTTCTCGGCCAAGATCATCACCTCCCATACCGTGATGGGAGACAGCCAGATCTCGTTGTCCGGATCGACGAGCGCCGCTCGGACTTCAGGCGCTAGCCGCTCAGGTTCGAGCAGGCTCCAGAGCCAGATGTGGGTGTCGAGGAGCAGCTTCAAGTCTTCAGGATCTCCCAGTCCTCCTCGTCGCTGGCGGGAGCCACGATGTCGCCGGTGATACGGCCGGTGTGGCTCAGCGATCCGAGCCAGCGATCCGGTCGGGGTCGGGGCCGTGGTGGCACGACTTCGGCAACTGGGTTTCCGAATCGCGTGATCAAAACGGGTTGACCGGTGCGTCGAACACGTTCGAGAACGGCTAAACAGGTGGCCTTGAACTTCGAGATTGCCATCTCCTCCATGTATCGATTGTACTATGGTCAAAGACCATGGTCTAATTAGGAGTCCTCGGCGAGACTCGCTGTTCTTGAAGTACTGCTAGAGCACAGGACCGTTACGAACAAGGAGCGATGAATGTCCCGCAGCTTGCTTTTCATCCTGATTGCCGCATCGGCTGCTGGAATGTGGTCGGTACTGATCTCCAGGGCCTCCAAGCTGGTCAACCCGGTCGTGGGAACCGGCCTGGTCGAGGCCAGCGCAGTCGTTCTGGTTCTGATACTCGTGGTCCGAAATCGTATCGATCTCAGCAGTGCGCTGACACCCATGGGCGCCGGGCTTCTTGTCCTCTGTGGCCTGTGCGTTTTCTCGGTCGACTACTTCTCGCTGCGTGCCTACGAGTCCGGCATGAGCATGAGTGTGGGCGCACCGACGATCGCGGCTGGAGCGATTCTGATCCCTGCAGTGGTCGGAATCGTTCTGGGCGAAGGGGTGACGATTCCCAAAGTCATGGGAATCGGCTTGATCGGTTCAGGCGTTCTGTTGCTGGCCCGGTACTCGGGCTAGACGGCTACCTCGCGCGGACGCTACCTGGGCTCCAGTTGACTCAGATGCGGTTCTAGCGCCCAGATGCTGGTAGTGGATTCGGAGATCGCTCCCATGGCAGCGACCAGCCGCGCGGCCTCTCCCTCCGGTAAGGCCTTGGCCAAGGCCTCGAGGCGGGATTCCCAAGCATCGATTTCGGCGAACTGCTCAAAGCCGTACATCCAGATCAGGGTCGCTTTGTCACCACCGATCGCATTGCCATAGACGACCCAATACCCCTTGCTGTCGTGTTCGCCAAAGGCACGAACAACCCTCTGAACCAAGGCCGCGTACTCGACGATCTTGCCGTCTGTAACGGTCACCTCGTCGACCCAGGCGTACTTTGGGGCCTGGAAATTCGGCCATGGTCGGCTCATCTTGTCGGAGAATGAGAGAACTCTCTCGCCAACCTCGCTGGCCAGGTCGAGATCATCCAGAACGATGCGAGCCCGGTCCTTTCCCATGGTTTCGATCAGAATCTGACGGTTGGACCGCCACTCATCGAGGTCACCCATACGGTTCAAAGGGAAGAAGAAGCGAACCGTCTCTTCTGGCCCACCGGTGAGCTTGCGGTAGGTAGCCCAGATGTTGCCGTCGGGGTGCTTGGCATGCGCTTTGGCAGCGATGGAGACCGCTTCGGCCCAGTCGGCGGACTCGGACTGGCATGACGGCCGACTCCGAGAGCAGGAAGTAAGCCGGTGGAGCTGGAGACTCTTGGCTCAGAACTGGAATCGCTACCGTCGAAAGCAAGAGAGTCAGCGAGATACGTACAGCCGTTGTTGCCATCTGCCTACCAACCGAAATCATCGAAACCCCCTCCGAAGTCATCAAATCCACCGCCACCAAAGTCATCGAAACCACCGCCAAAGCCCGGATCGTCGAAACCACCACCGAAACCCGGATCGTCGAAACCGCCGCCAAAGCCCGGATCGTTGAAGCCGCCACCCATTCCCGGGTCGAAGAAGTCGCCAGGCATGCCTTCACCAAAACCAAGCCCGGGCACCTCGTCCGCCAGCGGAAAATCCTGTGGCAGGTAGTTGTCGGCGATGTCAGATGGAAACTCATTCACGATTTCGTCATACGGCAGTGGCGTGGGCTCTGGCCATTCGCCGATCCCAGGTTCCCACTCGCCGCCGGGAGGCGGCACGATGATGGGAACGTAGATAGGGTAGTTGACGGGCCAGCCCCACCCCCACGAGAAGCCGAAGTGCCAGGACGGGTAGGGGTTGTTCTGGACCACCACGTTCCGGCTGCGACTCTGCTTGCGATACTGCTTGGCTAGCTTTTTCTTCTCCTTCTTGGTCAGCCCCTTGATGTAGCCGACCATCTCGTCTTCGGCGGATTGCTGTTGGGCGGTTTTCTCGGGGAGCTCATCGAGAACCCGGACATGAAGTCGCGCGGTTGCCGGCTCCTGACCGGCGTACTGGGCGGTGAGCTCGATGACGAAGAGCTCGATCTTCTCGTCTTTGAGCACCGGGGCTCGAAAGATGGCCTCGGCTTGGTCGGCATTGAGAAGCTCACCACCCTCTCCCTCGAGAATCTCCCATTTGTAGCTCGATGGCTTGGGCCCCTTGTCCGGTGGGGTCCCGCCGAGTTGAAAAGCCGTGCCCTGAAGGACATCGAGCTGGCCAGGCAACGGCTTGGCTTCGATCTGGAGCCCGCTATTTTCCTGGCTTCTGCCGAGCGATGCAACGAGAGATATCGCCAAAGCGAGCGTCAAGACGAGTCCGGATCTTTTGTATGAGTTCATCATAATCTCCTCGCAGATCGGTCCCATTGATTGCAGAGAAGTATACGTCGGGTTGTAGGCTGGAGGTTCCAGGTTGAACGCCTCCGTCAGTTCAGCGTAGTGTGAAGAAGAACCCGTCACGAACAGGAGGCAGAGAATGGCTCCACTCATCATCCTCATCGGCTCTTTTCTGGTACTTGTCGGACTGGTGGTGTTGATCGTGCCGCGAGCGATGACACAGACTCTGAAGGTCTTTCTCGATCGTAGATGGATACCCGCCGCGAGCCTCATCCGGATCGTGTTGGGGCTTGTCTGTATCCTGGGTGCCGGCGAGACACGTCTACCGACATTCGTGCTCGGCTTTGGAGTGCTCGTGCTGATCTCCGGGATCGCGATTCCCTTCATCGGTTTCGAGCGCATCGAGCGCCTGGTCAATTTCTGGATTCGGCAATCCGATACCGTCCTCAGAGTCTGGTCGGTGGCTGTGATCGGACTCGGTGGTGTCCTCGTGTGGGCAGCCGTGTAGAGGAGGACCGTGCGCCCTCCTTGGATGGGGGTCTTCCTGTTACGATCTGGTCCCATTGCGTTCAGAGGTAGAGGAGAAGAGAACTCTTTGAGCACACAAGACTCGGCCCAGGTCGAAAGCCGCGCCTTGCGCAGGTCGGTGTGGGGCAATCTCTTCTTCGCCGGTTTGGGGTTTGGCTTTGCCGCCTCCAGCGAGTCGGAGGCGATTCTGCTGGACGGTTTCTTCTCCCTGGTGGCCTTCGTGCTGAGTCTCCTGACGATTCGCGTGGCAAAGCTGGTCGAAGGACCGGCTGACGAGTGGTTCCACTTCGGCTACGCGGCCTTCGAACCGATGCTCAATACGGTCAAGGGTCTCTTGCTGTTGGGGGTCTGCGGGTTCTCGCTGGTGTCGGCGATCAATGCCCTGTTGCACGGCGGCCGAGATCTGAATCCGGGTTGGGCGTTGATCTATGCCGTTGTTGCAGCCGGCGGCGCGGGCATTCTGGCGCTTGTCCAGAAGCGGGCTGCAAGGACCACAGGCTCGCCACTCCTGGCGGTGGATGTAAAGAACTGGAAGATCGATTCCCTGCTGAGTATCGGCGTCGGCGCTGCCTTCCTGGTGGCCTTTCTGCTGCGGGAATCAGATTGGTCTGAGCTCCTGCCGTATGTCGATCCGACTTTGGTGATTCTCCTGGTCATCGCCATGCTTCGCGATCCCATCAAGATCGTGATCGAGGGTGTGGGCGAGCTCCTGGCGGTCTCGCCGGATGAAACGATTCAGCGGCAGGTCCGAGACGAGTTCGCGCGGCAGATGGAGAGCTACCCGGTTCGAAGCTTCAACCTGCGGATGCTCAAGGCAGGCAGGACACACTATCTCCTGGCACATGTGGTGGTGGAGCCCGACAGCCGCATCGACAGGATCCGGGAACAGGACGCCTTGCGAAAGCAGATCACGATTGGTTTGACAGAAGTTACATCCACCGTGGGAGGTTGATGTGGTCTTCGTAGCAGACGAGTCACTGGCTTGAGAATCGACTCCGTGGCCCAGAGCATCATGAGCAGTTGGAGAGGAATCGTGCAGACTGCGCTGGTTCTACTGCTTGCGACGGGTGCTCTGAGCGCCTGCAAAACGGCTCGCCAGGTGGCGGCTCGCTATCCCAGCTCCGATATGGAGGCCATCTACGCGGCGGCCTTGCCCAACGCGCGAACGCAACCCTGTTGTGCTGGTTCACGGTTTCGCCGGGGCTACTCTGCTCCGGGTGGAAGATGACGCCAATGTTTGGGGTACTCTTTTCACCAAGGACTCGCTCCCACCCGCGAAGCAACCGGGCCTCAAGGCTCTTGCGCTCGATATTGACGGGCTGCAGCTGCCCATCGATTCCCGCCAGTTGGTCTTCATCGCGGATGACACCCGTGCCGTGGAGATCCTCGAGAAGGTCAGGGCCGATGCCGGCCCCATGGATGTCAATGTGGGCATGTACGCGGCTTTGGTGGATTTGATGGAGGGGTCTGGCTACAGCGAATGCCAGGGTGACCCCGAAGCGATCACGAGTCTCGAGTTGCCGCCCTGTTTGACCTTCTTCTACGACTGGCGGCAAGACAATGTCGGCAGCGCCATCCGGCTGGGTCGGTTTCTCGAGAAGGCGCGTTCGCGGATAGCAGAGATCGCTGTCCGGGAAGAGGCAGGTACGGATCGAGAGATCAAGTTCGATCTTATCGCCCACTCCATGGGAGGCCTGGTGGCACGATACTTTCTGCGCTATGGCGCCCAGGATGTCCTGGAGGACACCGAGCTCAGCATCACCTGGGCGGGCGCCGAGTACCTGGATCGGCTGATCGCCATCTCCACTCCCAACTTCGGTGCCATGCGGGTGCTCAGAGAGATGGTCACCGGTCGGCGTTACCCGGTGGTCAAGTTCGAGCCGGCCATGATAGCGACCTGGGTCTCGGCGTATCAGATGCTGCCGCGCGAGGAACTGAAGGTTTGGCTGGACATGGAAGGTAAGCCCATCGAAGCCAATGTGCTTTCGGCCAGCACCTGGGCAAAGAACGGCTGGGGTCCCTTTGCTCCTGGGCAGGACAAGTACCTGACTTGGATCCTGCCGAGCGAGTCCACCCCGGAGGGCCGCCACGAGAGGATTCGCGTCTTCATGGACGCAGCTTTCGACAGAGCTCTGCGGTTCTTTCGGGCCATGGATCAACACCCTGACACCGACTGTCCGACCGAGTTGATTCTGTTTGCGGCTGATGTTCAGCCCACACCGGCGCGAACCGCTCTGGTGGAGAAGGACAGTCGGCAGGTCCTGCGCTTCGAGAATACGAAGACGCTGATCCTCAAGGCGCCGGGAGATGGATCGGTGACCAGGGCCTCGGCCGTGGCCGATGAGAGGCTTTTCGGGGAAGATAGAGGGTTCTTGAGCTCGCCGATTCCGTGGAATCGGAAGATCTTTCTCACCGATATGCACCTCACCCTTCTGGGCAATGTGACCTTTCAGAACAACCTGTTGCACATCCTTCTCGAGACTCCACCCACCGGCAACGCCCGAGACTATTGATCGGCGCGGGATCGCCTGGCGAATCGCAGCCCGCTTCTTGCCGAGTCTAAAAGGGTAGGCCGAACTTGATCAGAATGCCCTGGAAGTCCTCGGCGAAGCGGTAGCCGATGAGAAGCCTGGGGACGTTGAACTTCCAGATTCGCGGTAGTGGGGTGCTGCCGAACGTGATCCCGACCTCTCCTTCCTGCTCGATGACCAGCGGATCGCGAACCACTTGATCGAAGACCAGAGCGCGAAAGTAGTGGCGGCCGATAACGTAGAGGCTGAAATCCACCCGCCGCTGGCCGACATCGAGGCCGAACGGGATCAAGGTGTCGAGTCCTACCTCGAGTCGGGCGAAGTCATCGTCGTAGAGTCCCCGGTTGGAATCGCTGAAGCTGTACTTGACACCCGAACCGAAGGTGAAGACCATGTTCTTCCAGGGCTTGGTGTAGAGCCCCTGGACCTCGGTGGCCAGGATCAGAACCCAGTCGCCGCCCTCGAAGTCCTTACCGACGCCAAGATCTTGTCTGGGCTTGAGCATCCAATTCTCGCTCAAGGGGATCAAGAACTCGGCAGCAGGGACAAAGGTGAGAGCCTTGATCCGGTTGACATCGAAGTCGAGATCTTCGAGGAAGTCGCCCAGGGTCAAGCCATAGACGCCAAAGGAGATGGGAAACCGAAGTCGCAGTCCCCAGGGTCGCTCCTCTGGGTCTCTGAAGAGTCGACTGACTGGGATCTTGATGTTGACAACCTGCTGCTCACCGGCATCGTAGCCGCCAAAGCCGAGATCGTGGGTGTAGGGGTAGTTCTCCACGCCCTCGGGGTCGACCTCGAGAGGGGGCTTTTGAGCTTGGAGGACTGCGAATCGAAGCCCGAGCGCACCGACCAGGATCAGCAAGACGAGGCGCAGCCGCATACGCGCATGGTACAGAAGATCCTGTCGCATGTTGTTCTTTTCCAGATTCTCTATACTCGGAGGCCATGCCCAACTCCGGAACAGGACGGGCTGATCTGGGCCTGGCAGCTTGGCTCGAATTGTTGGCCGTGACCGGGTTGCTGCTGTCCTACATCTGGGTTTGGCAGGGGTCTTTCAACGGTGATTTCCTGCTCTGCCTGGCTCTCTTCTTGGCGATCACTCTCACCGGTCATCGTCGTCGAGGCGAGACGGCAAGGGACCTGGGTTTCCGTCTCGACAACCTCGGGCCGGCGGCAAGACTGGTCTTCTCGTTCGTGGCGCCATTGATCCTCTTGATGGTGGTGGTGGGACTGGGGTTGGGGCTCAATCGGGAGCCGCCAATCGAGAGACTGTGGACGCGGATTGCGCTCATGCCCCTCTTCGGAGTCGCGCAGCAGTATGGCCTTCTGGGTTTCTACTATCGTCGCTTTCAAGAGGCGCTGCCTGGACGGTGGGCCCCAGTGCTGGCGTCAGCTGTGGTTTTCGCCGTTCTCCATGCACCCAATGTTCCTCTCGTGGTCATGACCCTCGCGGTCAGCATAGGCGCCTGCTACCTCTATCGCCGGGCCCCGAATCTATGGGTTCTGGGATTGGCGCACGGACTTCTATCCATCACCGTGGCCATGTTCTTGGCCAAGCTCCTCGTTGCCGGTCTGAAAGTCGGACCCCGAGCCCTGCGCTGACGCCCTAGGCCAACAAACTGGCGTCTCGGGCCACGGTCGAGCCCTCGGCCGGGGGGCAAGATTGAACCCTGGCGTCCGCAGCCAGTACAAGCAGTCGAGTTGATTCCCAGGGTACTCGCAGGAAGGGAACTCGTATTCGAGGAGGAGCTCATGACAAGAAAGTTCGGCTGGCCAAATCTGCTGTTCGTTCTCTATGTCGTCGCAGTGATCACGATGGGAGCCATCGCGCTGAGTAAAACGGGTCCGTTCTAGGGGGGGGAGTGATGTTTGCTTCTAGTTCGGGCTCCGGTCCAGGTCGATCGCGTCGGGTGAATGCGTCCACTGACCCGGTCGTGGTTGGCCTGGGCCGATTGTTGATCTGGGTTGGCGTTCTGGCGCTGCTGGGGACTTTGCTGGCGGTTTGGTGTGTTTTGTGGGGTTGCGGGGCGAGCTGAAGAGGTGAAGTGATGATTTACTGCTTCTTCGGGATCGAAAACGGGTCGACGCAAACATCATTGCCGTCGGCGGGCAGCGGCCTCCGGAAGAGATCGCGCCAAACCGTGTAGACCCACAGGGAGAGGCGGAAGAAAGTGACGGCCATACCGCCCTTCGCGATCTGCACTTTGGGGTCTGTCAGAGGGCCGCGGACGGAAACCGGGGTTGCCAAGTTGATCAGGCTGCGCTGTTTGGGTCGGGGCTCGAAACGGAGCCGGATCTCATCCCCCGCAAGATCAATGGATCCTTTGCCGCGGATACGGCTCCGGGTGGAGTCGAGGATCAAGAGCTCAGGGGTCAGCACACCGTTCGCCACTTGGAACTTGGCTACCGCGCAGTTGATCCGGGACTCGGTCCCCAACTGGAAGACGGGAAGCAGGGAGGTGAGTAGTCCGGCGCCCCAAAGATCCAACATTGTGGCGTTGGTGTCGACGGGGTAGTCAGCGAAGTCGACGTAGCCTGCCAGGTTGGCGGTGAGCTCCTGGATGCTGGAGCCTCGGGATCTGAGGTCCAGATCGATACTCCACGAACCCTTCGCCGTGCCGCGCCCGAGGACGTCGGCGAGCCATCCGTAGGGCTGGCGATCCCAGGCGGCTCGAACCTCCGTCTGAATACCTTCTCCCCAGGGGCGGATGGAAGCGGTCAGCTCGGCTGTCTTGCCGCTGACCAGGTCTCGATCGGCGATCAGATCCAGGCTGCCACGCTCCAGGTTCAGGGCGAAGGACATATTCTCGGTCGACCCGTCGGTCATGAGTATCTTCCGCGCAGCCAGTTTGATGTCGGCGTCGAAACCTTTGAACCTCTCGAGCGTCAGCTTGTGGGTCTCGAGAGGTTGCTCTGCCGGCTGATTCTCCGAGAGGCCCTCCCGATCATCCTCTTCGGCTTCCGGGTCGAGTTGAATGAGGTCCTCGATTCGGATCAGCTGACTGACCAGGTCAGCTGCGAACGTGGGCCGATCCTCGATGCGCCGGTAAGCGATTTCGCCGTGCAGGTCTGAATCTCCAAGAGTGAGAGCGAAATCCTGCAAAGCGAAGCCTTTCTCAGCAACAGCCAACTGGCTCTTCAGTTGATACGGGCCGATGTCGGGTAGGTCCGTTTCCACGAGGGGCGACAAGGTCGCGAGGGTTGTTCCCTCGACAGACAGTCCGAAGTCGAACTCACCTTCCGAGATCGGCAGGTGCGCTTCGCCATCGAGTTCGATTATGGTCGCCGCCAGTCCGAGTGTGAGCTCGAAGGGCACGGTTCGGCCGGAGTCGGAGTCCTGGCTGCCGGGGGCCCGCAGGACGAGTCGGAGATCGAGGGGCTCCTGTTCGAGGAACCCATCGGCCGTCAGCACAAGGGGCTGGTTCTTGGGACCACTCAGGGTCAGACCCTCGAGTAGGATCTGCAAGGGCTCGTCGAAGGCCGGTGGGTGAAACTGCCAGCGGACATTCTTGATCTGCCCCGAGAGGTCGGCGGACTGGATGATCTCGCGCACCGAGGCACCATAGGCATCGATGCGCAGGTCCAACTCTTGAGCCGCGATTTCGATGCCCTCGACGAAGCCCTCCTTCTCGAGGAACTCTCCCAGCTCTGCGCCATCTCCTTGCAGCTCGAGCGCGAACTCGGGGGTCTCTTGGCGCAGATCCAGGCGGAGCTGACCAGCAAGTCGTTGGGTGTCGTAAGCGAAAGAGAACGGTGATTGCCCGAGATGTCCATCCCGAATATGAAAGACCGCCTCGATGTCCGTCAGGTCGACAGTGTCCCGCAACAGGCGGTCCACTGTCAGCTCGATCTCTGCGTCACGAAACCGCTTCCTGCCAGACAAGAAGGGGATGTCGATCGCCAGGACGTCCTCCTCTGTATCCAGATGGGTGATCGAGCTCGAAGGGTCTATGAGCTCATGCAGATCGAGGGTAGTGGCGTGCAGATCGACCATGAGGGGATCGTCTTCCGCGTCGGGGTTCCAGGCGATCTCGCCACTGAGGCGGCTGTTGCCGAGCGAGGAGTCGTCGAGGCGCAGCAACCTGGCGCCGGGAGCGGAGGTCAGACGACCCTCCACCACGTAGGGGAGATGGGTGTCGGATGAGACTCCCAACCAGTGTTCGAGGTCGCTGAGACGATCGCCGGAGGCGTCGAAAGAGAGGTCGAAATCGAAACCTGTGGCCTCCTGTTCGAGGGTTCCCGTGATTGCCGCGGTGGCTCCGGCGCCGTGCATATTCACTCTCAGGGGCCAGGCGTCATTCCCGACCAGGTCCGAGAATGTGGCGGTCTCGAGGTCGATCGCAAAGGTCTCTTCGAAGAGCTGGCCCTGCGCGGTGGCTGTCAAGGCAGCTCCTGGCCGGTCGGTGACCCGAATCTGATCGAAGTCGATCTGTAACGGACTCTCACCGGTCTCGTCCAGGATGGCCAAACCGGTCTGGCGGGCGGTGGCTTCGACCCACAGGTTGGCGCGGAGGGCCGCTAGGGTCGATCCCGCTGTCGCGATGTCCAGGTCCAGAGCGTTGAAGTGTCCCTCGAGACTCTCGGGGACATCGATGAGCTCGCGGAGTTGCGCCATGGAGAGATCTCGTGTCGAAACCAGGGCAGTGATTCCCGGTATCTCCTGTTCAGCCTGAATCTCGATGTTGGTCGAAAGGGGGATGCCAGCAGCGAACAGAGTGGTTGGCACCCTCAGATTTCCGTTCTCGAGCTCGATCTCCGCTGACAGGTCCGCCAGTTTCGTCTTCACGCCAGCAATCTCCTTGAGGGTCACCCTGAGGCTGGCATTCGCGGTGTTCAAGAAGGAGAAGGGAAGCGGCGCCTCGGGATCCGCAGACTCATCGCCACCCGACCCGAGCCACGGCTCCAGATCCAGACGCCCGAGAGAAAGTCGGCCGGAGACATCGGGTCGGCCGTTGGCAGCATCCAGCGCCAGTCGTCCGAAGACGCTGGTGGAACCGATCGATCCCGCCAGGTCGGTAATCTCGAGAGTCGAACTGCGATTGGACAGGCCACCGGCCAGCTCGAAGCCACCGATCATGGGAATCTCAGCACCGCGCAGCTGGCGAAGGAAGTCGAAGTTGTCGCTGCTGACGTCGAAGGTGAACTGAAACCGGGTGCCGCCAGGCTCACGGGACGCGGAGCCGTCGAGATCAAGGTGAAGATCCGCCAGGTGCAATTGGAGGGAAAGAGGAAAGTCCGATGCCTGGTACCGGGTCGCGGCCAGCGTGGGTCCTCCGGCTGAAACCGACAGAGGGAGGCCTTCGAGGGATCCACGAAGCTCCAGATCCAGGGCTCGGGTCTTCGCGATGTCGCAGGTCAGATGGTCGATGACCATCGTGGCGCGCAAGGTCTGGTGGTCTTCTACACGGATCGTCACATTCTCGAGCTCGATGCCTGCCAGTTCTGTGATCTCCCAGGCTTTCGTTGTCGAAACTGGCCAGTTTCCACCCCGTCCCTCGGGTCGGTGGGCATTGAAGATCGCTCCAGAGGCCAGGAACCTCTTGAGCTGCACCTGTTTTCTCAGAAGTGGCAGCAGAGAAATCTTGATCTCAGCTCTGTCGATGCGAGAAAACGGCGGCGAGTCTTCCGATCCTGACCCGGCGACCTCTGCGCCAGAGACCCGAAGCGTGGGCCAGAGGGACGGATGGAGACGGATCTCGTCCACGGTTATGGGAGCCTCGGCAACCTCCGAAAGGATCTCCTCCACCGGGCCCTTGAAAGCCGTGATGTCGAGGTAGATCGGCAGTACAGTCACGACCAGCACCAGCACGATGGCAAGGCACAAGACGATCAGTGCGAAGCGGCCAATCGAGTACCAGGGGATCTTCGAAACCACGCTGAGTTCACTCTATCCCAGTGACCTGAATCGGGGCTGTCGTGAATGCTACGATTTGACGTCCGTGAATCGTCGTTGGTTTTGACGCAGGTTCTCTCAGCGGAGACGAATTGACAAAAACGTGGGTGAGAGTTGGCGTCCTGATGCTGGCCATTTGTTTCCGTGGCACCGGCTGGGCCGCCCAGGAACCGGAGCCTGAGATCAGCAGGGAACCCACCTGGATGATCGTCGGAACCTTCAAGGGTGCCGCACATCCAGGACTTCTAGGTCAACTCTCCAACTACGTCTTCGAGTACGAGAACGACGACTCGCTGTTTCGCGATTTTGGCGATCTGGGGATCGGCATCGGTACCGATATCGGAAGCGTCGAGCTGGATCTCGACTTCAACTTCCGCCACCGAATCGTCTCGAGCCAGGAGACCATACCTCCCGGGGAGCCGATCACCTCCGAGGACATTTCCCTGCTTCGCAAGGTGGGTACCGCAAGATCCCGCTTGCGGCTCACCTGGGAGTATCTGCCGGAGATTATTACCGCTGATGATGGCATTGCCATCCAAGTGGAAGGCGGCTATTCCGTGAGCACGTCTCGCGCTCATCCACCGACGATCCAGGCATCCGACCCCCTGGCCGGTTTGATCCTCGATCCGGAGACTCAAGCGAGCTACAAGGAGGAGAACGAGGTCTCGATGAAGGACCATGGAGTGGTCTATGTCACCGCCGGATCCGCGGCAGCGGTGGTCGACTCCATCTCGGGCTATATCGGGAGCAAGTTCGCGGACACGGAGCGAGCCGCTGTTTATTGGGACGACTACGCCGAGCCGATCATGCTGTTTCCCAAGACCGGCCTACCCTTGAAGATGCGGGTCTTCATGGGTGATAACAAAATGCTGGCGGTCGGCGATCGCTTGTCGTTTACGAGCTTTGTAGCGGTGTCGCCGTTCGTCATGGGTATCGATCAGTACGGTGTGCGTTTGGGTTATCGCTACTTCTTCAGGTTCTTGCGGGAAACCACCGTCGAGAAGCTTCCCGACAGTGTCGTCAAGGTGCGAGTGCGGAACTGGCGTGGGCGAGGCGGCGAGTTGACGCCTTTCAAGTATCGCCCCGAAGTCCGTTTGTGGATTTTCAAGATCGGTTACACGTTCTTCGAGTCGGTGCGCGACAACTTCAGGGAGAAGACAACGGACGAGGTCTACAGGGTGGATCTGAAGACCGAGGAGGGAATGGCGTTCTTCAAGAAGCTGGTCAAGCAGAGCGGCAGGGTCAACCCCAACCCGAAACTTCCTGAACCGGAAGAGATCGAGGGGATGGAAACGCTGGCCTCAGAGGAGAGCCACGGCAAGAACCAGAATTTCCGTGTGCGAGCGAACTTCTTCTCATGGTATCGGTATCGCAATTCCAAGTTGGCCACGACGCGCAGGATTACGACCCAGGATGCCGATCTCACCGAGGCGTTGCGGGTGAACTCGACGAGAGTACCTGAATCGGTTTGGTCGTCATCGTGATGTCCGACGTCGCTCGGTGATCATCGCCCAGTCCGATGTCCGGTGGCAGGATGATGTGGTGATCGAGGAGACGAATCGGGAGGGCGAGGTGGAGGAAGTCCATCCCGAAGATGAGAAGCTGGCGGTTCTCATCTCCACCAACTACTCCAACAGATGGGCCAATGCGGCCGATGTCAGGGCGCTGGCACACGGTGTCGATCAGATTCTCGATCTCAAGGGGACGGACGCCGTCCTGGAGGATTTCAAGCAGTTCGAAAGCGAGGAGCGGACCCGCCTGACCGTCTATCTGGACATGAGCTTTGGACCGGAACAGATCAGGACCGGTGCTCGAGTTTCGGATGAGGAGGTCTGGCGTGTTCTGGGAGAGCTCTTGCTGGGTCCGGAGCATGCGGATGCCTGGACTATCCGAGGCCAAGCGGTTCTGGTGGGAGCCGGACGCTCCTCCCTATCGAGGAGTCGATCCACCGGTGAGCCATATCACCCGGTACTACGATCAGCTACGGGGCTTCGAGCTATCGACCCTTCAAACGGAGCCGAGTCTTCAACCCGGCGGAGTATCGCAGCAGCGATCTCTATCGGATCGCCAAGAAGACCTTCAAGAAGATGGAGAAGCTCACTACCCTCTTTCTGGAGAAACCCGATTGCCTCAAGTGTCTGGTGCGGGGGTACTCGACCGGCAAGGATATCTTTCTCGTTCAGGCTCTAGCTGTGCGGTTCGCGGGTGGTGTCGAGACGGGGGGCGTCGGTTACGACTACCACATTCTGGTGGGGAACATGGTGCGCCCCATCGGCGGATCCAACGGCATCGAACATGGCTACCAGCTACCCAGGGTCTCCGAGATCCTGTACAGCGCCGAGCAGACCTGGGAGTCGCCGCCGCGTCTGCGAGCTGGACAGATGCTGGTGAATGCTTCAGGTCGCGACCACGCAGCTGGAGGAAGGCGAGCCCTGCGCCAAGGTGAGGCTGTTCAGCGATCACTACTTCGACGACGATCTCAGCCTGAAGATGATCTGGCGGCGCAAGCGAATGACAGCGGATCGCAGCCTGCGGGTGGATTTTGCCAGTCTGGGTGAACCCACCGAGTTCACTCAGGCCGAAGCCGAGAAGGGATTCATCGACTACTCGAGATTCGACAGTGAGAGCACGCTGAGCTCCGAATACGAGCAGCTTCGAGGACCGGATGCGATCCATGAGTCATGGCTCCAGTCCGTTCAACGGTCGATTCGAGCAGGCTCGATACTTCTACGATATCTACATACCGCGCTTCAATCTGCAGCCGGCCAAGAAGGGCTTCACGATTCTGCTGCGGCTCCTGAACCCCGACGGTCTACCGGTCACGGAAGAGCAGGAGATCTTGATGATGGCGCCCAAGGGCTATGACCAGCTGGTACCTGCCGAGTGCTGGCAGTTCTCCGACGAGGATCAGATCAGCGGAGACTTCGGAAGGGAAGCCCGGGGTCGTCAACTAGGCCGGAGACAGCCTCTGTCCGGCGGCTGGCCGCCGCTTCTTCATTCGTCGGTCTTGCGATGTGGGCAGGTGTCACAGGAGAGGGACTCGCCGTCGGGACCCACAACATCCGGTCCACCGCAGGAGCCCCGTAGGCAGCGGTTGCCGAAGATGATGCCGACCGCCATGAGGGTCATGACGCCCCCCATGATCACGGCGACGAGTAGGACTATTTCCATCGCATCAATCTCAACAATCCGGGCCTAGCTCCGATTCCCGGTTTCGAGGATTTCCTTGAAGGCGGTGGTCATGCGACCGACGAAGATCCCTTCCTTGTCGCGCTGTAGGAAGTAGGCTGCAAGACCCAGTTCTTCGGCCAGATCGAAGCCCTCCGGACCGAGTACCAGCAGCCCGGTCGCGTAGGCGTCGGCGCGGACGCACAAAGGTGCGATGACGCTGACCGAAGCGACATTGTGGGTGATCGGGAAGCCGGTCCGCGGATCGATGGTGTGGGAGATCCGGCGGCCCTCCGCCTCGTAGTAGTTGCGATAGTCCCCCGAGGTGGCCATGGCAAGGCCGCCGAGTGGCACGATGAGATCGATGGCCTGTTCGTTCGGGACGGGCCGCTCGATGCCGATGCGCCAGGGTTCTCCCTGGAGGTTCAACCCCTTGGTGCGAACCTCACCACCAACCTCGACCATGTAGTTCTCGACGCCTTCCGCGTCGAGGGCATCGGCGACACGATCGACCGCAAAGCCCTTGGCAATGGCAGACAGATCGAGGGTCAGTTCGGGATGGGCCTTGGTGACGGCGGAGGTGACCCGATCGACGTGCAGCTTCTCCCATCCGGTCAGCTCCTGGAGTCTGGCGATCTCCTCCTCTGTCGGCTGCTCGGGAGGCCGGCCGGGTGGGCCGAAGCCCCAGGCGCTGACCAGTGGGGCCACCGTGATGTCGAAGGCGCCACCGGTGGTGGCGCTGATCTCGCTGGCATGCTGCAGAACCTCGAGAGTGTCGGAGGAGACCTCGAAAGACCCAGCGTCTGTCCAGCGGTTCAGCCTCGGATACCTCCGAGTCTTCCTCGTAGTTGGACATCTTGGCGTTGACATCGTCCAGGGTCGCTTCGACGACATCCTTGAGCTCGACAAACCGCCGAGACGAGACCTCGGTCAGCAACACCTCTACTGTGTACCGGGTACCCATGGTCGGGCCGGAGAATCGACTCGAGCTGGGGGCCGTCTCAGGAATCTGGCAGGAAACGACCATCAGTGAAAGAAGACCCGCGACCGTAAGAGCGATGCCCGAGCCGACCGTAGGGGCCGTGCCTCTGTGCCGGCCCATGGAGACCATGGTTGAAGAATGTCATCAGCCAGAAATCCAAAGGGCGGGGTCGAGCCCCGCCCCTACCGCGACATCATGAAGACGAGAAGTTCGTAGGCCCGGCCTTCTACTCTAGCCGAAATCATCGAAGGCGATGTTCTCTTCCTCGACGCCCAGGTCCTCGAACATCTGCATGCAGGCCTTGAGCATCAACGGCGGGCCGCAGAGGTAGTACTCGATGTCCTCGGGTGCCTCGTGATCCTTGAGGTAGTTTTCATAGACCACCTGATGGATGAAACCGACATAGCCATCCCAGTTGTCCTCGGGCAGCGGCTCGGACAGGGCCAGATGCCACTCGAAGTTGTCGTGCTTGCGAGCCAGCTCGTCGAACTCGTCCTGGTAGAAGGCTTCGCGCAGGCTGCGGGCGCCGTACCAGTAGGTGATCTTGCGTTTGGAATCGAGTCGTTTGAGCTGGTCGAAGATGTGGGAGCGCATCGGAGCCATCCCGGCACCGCCGCCGATGAACATCATCTCGGCATCGGTTTCCTTGGCGAAGAACTCTCCGTAGGGTCCGGAGATCGTCACCTCGTCGCCGGGCTTCAGATCGAAGATGATAGGAGGACATGACTGCCCGGTGGAGTCCCCTCGGGTGACCTGGGGGGTGGTGAGGCGACCCGGACGTTGAGCATGATGATGTCCTTCTCTTCCGGGTAGTTGGCCATCGAGTAGGCGCGGATCACCTCGGCATCGACCGTGGAGACGAAGCGCCACATGTCGTACTTGTCCCAGTCTTCCCGGTACTCGTCCTCGATTTCGAAGTCAGCGTACTTGGTCACGTGGGGCGGGCACTCGATCTGGATGTAGCCACCGGCCTTGAACGGCACGGCCTCGCCCTCGGGCAGCTCCAGAATCAGCTCCTTGATGAAGGTGGCGACGTTGTGGTTGCTGCGCACCGTGCACTCCCATTTGCGAACCGAGAAGATCTCGGCGTGGCAACTCGATGTCCATGTCGCCCTTGACCTTGACCTGGCAGGACAGCCGGACGCCCTCGCGTGCCTCGCCGCGGTTGATGTGACTGACCTCGGTCGGCAGCATGGCACCGCCGCCCTCGGTCACCGTTACCTTGCAGACGCCACAGCTGCCTTTGCCACCGCAGGCCGACGGGATGAAGATCTTGTTGGCGGATAGCGTGCCCAGCAGGGTGCTGCCGGCTTGACAGTGCAGGGCTTTTTCCGGGTCGTCGTTGATCAGGATGCTCACCTCGCCGGTTGCCACCAGCTTGCTGCGAGCCACCATGAGAAAGGCCACCAACGCCACGATGACGAAGGTGAACATGAAGACGCCGAGTGTGATGGTAGTCATGGTTCTCAGAGTTGGATGCCACCAAAGGTCATGAAGCCCAAGGCCATCAGACCGGTGATGATGAACGTGATGCCCAGACCGCGCAGCGCGGCCGGGATGTCGTGATAACGAAGGCGTTCGCGAATGGCCGCCAGGGCCACGATCGCCAGGGCCCAGCCGATGCCGGAGCCGATGCCGAAGACGGCGCTCTCGCCCAGGGTGTAGTCGCGCTCGACCATCCACAGCGACGCACCCAGGATGGCGCAGTTGACGGCGATGAGCGGCAGGAAGACGCCCAGAGCGCGAGTAGAGCTTGGGCATGTAGCGATCGAGGACCATCTCGACGATCTGGACCATGGCGGCGATCGTGCCGATGTAGGTCAGGAAGCCGAGAAAGGAGAGATCGTACTGCGCCAGGTTGGGGCTGACCCAGGCCAGCGCGCCCTCCTTGAGCAGGTAGTTGTAGATCAGGTTGTTCATCGGCACCGTGATGCCGAGAACAAAGATCACCGCCGAGCCGAGCCCGACGGCGGTCTCGACCTTGCGCGAGACGGCGAGGAACGAGCACATGCCGAGAAAGAAGGCCAGGGCCATGTTCTCGACGAAGATGGCCTTGACAGCGAGATTCAGATAGTCCTGGAGCATCTCAATCTTCCTCGATCTGATCGGGCTTCCAGACCCGGAGAGCCCAGATCAAGAGTCCGATCATGAAGAAGGCCGAGGGCGACAGCACCATCAGCCCGTTGGGGTTGTACCAGCCGCCCTCGGTGACCAGCGGCAGGACCTCCTTGCCAAACAGCCTGCCCGAGCCGAAGAGCTCGCGCAGGAAGGCGATCAGCATCAGGATGACGGCGTAGCCCAGACCGTTGCCGATGCCGTCCAGGAAGCTCATTCCGGGCGGGTTGGCCATGGCAAAGGCCTCGGCGCGGCCCATGACGATGCAGTTGGTGATGATCAGGCCGACAAAGACCGACAGCTGCTTGGAGATGTCGAACAGGTAGGCCTTGAGGATCTGATCGGTGACGATCACCAGCGAGGCGATGATGGTCAGCTGCACGATGATGCGGATGTTGGTCGGGATGCTGTCGCGCATCAGGCTGATGAAGACATTGGACAGCGTCAGCACGCAGATCACGGCGATGCTCATCACCAGCGAGGTGTCCATGCGGGTGGTCACCGCCAGCGCCGAGCAGATGCCCAGCACCTGCAGGGCGATCGGGTTGTTGTTGAACAGGGGATCGACCAGCACTTCCCTTTGATCGCTAGTCATCAGCCCGCCTTCCTTTGTTCGAGGTTCTCGAGATAGGGCCCGAAGCCGTTCTCGCCGAGCCAGAAGTGCACGAGGTTGGTCACGCCGCGGGAGGTGATCGTGGCGCCGGAGAGGCCGTCGACCTCGTAGGGGGCTTCTGCCGGTGGCGGTGCGAATCCCTTGATGACCTCGATCTTCGGTTCGCCATCGTCGCCGAAGATCCTTGCGTCCGACCCAGCGGGCCTTCCATCGCGGGTTGTCGACTTCGCCGCCCAGCCCCGGCGTCTCGCCATGTTCGTAGAAGGTGATGCCGCGGACCGTGTTGAGATCGTCTTCGAGGGCGATGAATCCGTAGAGGAACTTCCACAGACCGTAGCCTTCGATGGGCAGGACCAGAGTATCGAGGTCTGCCGTCGTCGTCGAGGACTTTGTAGACCAGGGCGTGATTGGGTACCCGCTTGATCAAGCGAGGGATTGGGCGGAGCCGCGATGCTGGTCGCCGGGTCCTTGGCCTCTCGCGCCTGGTTGAAGGTCGCCGGGTCGATGTCGGGAGCCGGCTCACCGGTCGCCAGATCGATGACCTCCATCTCGATGTTCTCGAAGCGCTTGGCGACTCGCTGCGGCGTCGAGCTTCTCTTCGGGTTCGCATCGAGACCGGCCGCCTGCAGCACGTTGCGCTGCTTGTCCAGCGCGGCGTTGATGTCCTGACGCTCCTTGAGCGAGACGGCCGCGGACGAGACCACAATGGCGCAGACGATGCACACAGCGGTGGCGAACAGAATCGTATAGAGCGGACTACGCTGCATAGCGCGCCCTCCTTCGTTTGACGTTGCCGGCAATGACATAGTGGTCGATCACGCGGCGCCATCACATTCATCAACAGGATGGCCAGCATCATTCCTTCCGGGTAGGCCGGATTGACGACTCGGATCAGGACGACGAGGACGCCGATCAGCAGCGCCGTAGATCCAGCGTCCTCTGTCGGTCTGGGCGGCAGAGACCGGATCGGTGGCCATGAAGACGGTGCCGAAGGCCCAGCCGCCGAGAACGAAGTGCCACCAGAAGGGCGTGGCGAAGAACGGATTGGTGTCGGAGCCGATGGCGTTGAGTCCCAGCAGCCATCACGACGGTGCCGACGCGACGCCGGCCATGATGCGCCAGGAGCCGACGCCGGTCGAGGATCAGGACGACCGCACCGATGAGGCAGGCCAGGGCCGAGGTCTCGCCCATCGAACCCGGGGATGAAGCCCCAGAAAGGCGTCCATCCAGGTGACACCTTGGGCCAGGGCCGTCTGCCCCTGGTCGGCGGCCACGGCCAGCCAGGTCGCACCGCTGACGCCGTCGGCGCTGGTCTGGGCGGCGATCCACACCGCATCGCCGGAGATTTCGATCGGGTAGGCGAAGAACAGGAAGGCCCGCGACAGCAGGGCCGGATTGAGGAAGTTCATGCCGGTGCCGCCGAAGATCTCCTTGCCGAGAACCACACCGAAGCTGATGCCCAGGGCCACCTGCCAGAGCGGAATCGTGGCGGGAAGGATCAGCGGAAAGAGGAAGCCGGTGACCAAGAACCCTTCGTTGACCTCGTGCCTGCGCACCGTGGCGAACAGGACTTCCCAGAAGCCGCCGACAGCAAAGGTGACGATCAGCACCGGCAAGAAGTACAGAGCGCCGTGCACGACACAGGCCCACAGATTGCCGGGATCGAAGGGCAGCCCCATCGCCTCCATGGCGGTGGTCTGCCAGCGAGCCAGCGGTTCAGCGCCGCGTGGAGATGGCCAGGTGGGCCTGGTAGCCGGTGTTGTACAGCGCCATGACGATCGCGGGGATCAGCGCGATGACCACGGTCATCATCATGCGTTTCAGATCCAGGCCGTCGCGCACGTGGGAGGGTCCGGTGGTCACCTTGTCCGGGTGTATACAGGATGGTGTCCTGGGCCTCCCACAGCGCGTGGAGCTTCTCGAGCTTGCCGCCGGGCTCGAAGTGTTTGGCCTGCTTGTCGAGGAAGGAGCGCAGCGACACGATCAACCTTCCTTCTCGATGGTGGTCAGGACGTCTCGCAGGAACGGGCCGTAGTCGTTCTTGCCTGGACAGACGAAGGTGCACAGGGCCAGATCTTCTTCGTCCAGCTCCAGGCAGCCGAGCCTCTCGGCCGTCTCGATATCCTGCATGAGCAGCGACTTGAGCAGCTGCGTCGTCATCAGGTCCATGGGCATGACCTTCTCGAACATGCCGATGGGCACGATGTTGCGTACTGGAACCGTTGGTGGACGTGGTCATGGCGAACTTCTTGCCCGGGATCAGGCTGCCCAGGTGGGTGTCGAACCACCGAGAACTTGTTGGCGCCCGGGGCCAGCCAACCGAGAAACTCGCGCTGCGTGTCCTCTGCGAATCACGGTGATCTGGTTGGCGTAGCGGCCCAGGTAGCCGAGCACCTCGCCCATGGCCGTACGTCCCGACGAGCACGGAGCCCGAGATGACACGATTCTCGCCGTCGCCGAGTCTCGCCTTCCACCAGCTAATCGGTGGAGGCACCGATGCGGGTCTTGAGGAGTCGAGGCCGTTCGACAGCTGGGCCGGCCAGCGAGATCACCCGTTCCAGCAGGAGCTCGACCGGTATCGAAGAGATGGCCGATGGCGATCGACATCCTGATAGCCGAGATGCCAGACAGACTTTGTTGCGATCCACCGGATCCAAGGTGTGGATGTGCACACCGACGGTGCCGGCGGGATGGGGCCCTTCGAACTGCTCGTGCCGAAACTGCTCGCCGTCGGGTAGCTGAGATCTGGGTCTCGGTCGTCGGTGCAGACGAAGACCGGACCCTCGGTCAGCTTGGCCAGGACGGCCAGGCCCTTCTGGAAGAGGCCCTCCTTGCCCTCCATCACCTTCGGCTACGGCTGGGGCCAGCGGATTGCTGTCGGTGGCCGTGACAAAGATCGAGTGCGGTTTGTCGGCCGGATTGGCGACGCGGCTCGTGGGGCCGCGCCCGCATCGCCGTCCAGAGTCCCGACTCGATGAGGAGATCGCGGACATCCTGACTCGGTCAGCCCCGACAGCGGCTTGCCCGTGTGGGCGGAGTAGGAGATCTCCTCGGCGCTCCCGGTCTTGCCTTCGATCTCGGTGCGGCTGAGCTCGATGACAACGGATTGAAAGACTCGCTTGTCGCCCCGGTTGATCGCCGCGACCTTGCCGGCCGCCGGCGAGGTGTAGCGAACCCCGGGCATCTTCTTGTCCTCGAAGAGGAGCTGACCTCGTCGGACGGTGTCCCCGACCTTGACGTGCAGCGTCGGGCGCATGCCAACGTAGTCAGCGCCGAGAAGTGCCACTCTTCTGGGTGACTTCGCCGCCTCGATCTCCTGGCTCGGCTCGCCAAGAATCGGTAGGCGCAGACCTCGTTTGATCTTGTGCAGTCCCATCGAAGACCTTGATTTGATTAGGTTATTGGTAAGACGTGACTCCAAGGCCACGAGCGCTTAGCAGGGGCCTTGCAGGGCCCTTCGACTTCCGCGGCAATTGTGACATTTGGAACAAGCAAAATCTAGAGGGCAGCGGACCGTGATGGCTGACCTGCCTGCTATTTGCTAGCATGTAGAAAAGACGGTGTGCAGATCTGGTGGCATCGGGCGGTGCGTAAGGCAGTACAGCTGCACCAGAGCTCGGAGGTGGTCGATGGCGGAGATCAACGGCGAGAAGAGTTCCCAAAGCGAAGGATTTGATGGAAGAGATCCGGCTCACCTTTGCTCCGGACATGGATCTCCTGCAGGCGATCGAAGAGCTGGCTCGCCACGGTGTCTCGGCGGCGCCGGTCGTGGACAGTCAGCGCTGCTTGCGCGGCATCCTGACCGAGAAGGACTGCTTGCGGCTTCTTTATGACTCGGCCCTGCATCGCTCCCGAGGTGGTCGGGTGGCCGACTTCATGTCCAAGGTGGAGGAGGCCCTGGAAGTCGAGATGGACATCTTCAGCATCTCGGAGGTCTTTCTCCACAACAACTTCCCCATGTTGCCGGTGGTGGAGAAAGGCAAGCTCGTCGGTTGCATCACCCGGCATCACATGCTGCGCGGCATCATGTCGATGGCGGAAGCGGAAGAGAGCGGAGTCGGTCAAGATCGAGGCCGACGCCGAGAAGGCGGTCAATCGTCCCCGCGGCATCGGCGAGATGCAACAGGTCTACGCCAGCTACTCCAAGAGCCAGCTGGTCAGCCGCCTCGGTCGCAAAGCCAAGTAGAGGAGGCCCCGGTTCAGCCCATTGAAGCGGCCGGCCTCTGCGCCGGCCGAAAGCGTTGGCAGTCCAGTTCCTCAGCCGCAGACTGTTCGTCACCACAAAGATACTGGAGAGGCTCATCGCCCCAGCCGCCAGCATGGGATTGAGCAGCACGCCAAAGATGGGGTAGAGCGCTCCCGCGGCCACCGGAATCAAGGCCACGTTGTAGGCGTAGGCCCAGAAGAAGTTCCCGTGGATGGTCCGCAGGGTCCGGCGCGCCAGCCGAATGGCATTGACGATGCCCCGTAGATCGCCGGACATCAGGATCACATCCCCCGACTCGATGGCGATGTCCGTGCCGGTGCCGATGGCGATCCCCACATCGGCCTGCGCCAGGGCGGGGGCATCGTTGATGCCGTCGCCGACGAAGGCGACTCGTCGCCCCTCCTCTTGCAAGCGCTTGACCTCCTTGGCCTTCTGATCGGGCAACACCTCGGCGAGAACCTGGTCGATGCCGACTTGCGCTGCAACGGCGTTGGCAGTTGCGTGGTGATCGCCGGTGATCATGGCGACGGCGAGCCCGAGGTCGTGGAGCTCCTGAACCGCTTGTCGGCTGCCCTCCTTGAGGGGATCCGACACCGCGAGAACGGCCGCCAGGGACCCTTCGATCGCTGCCAGAATGGGCGTTTTGCCCTGTTGTGACAGCTTCTGAACGGTTGCCTGGGCGCCTTCGGTCTCGATACCGAGCAGGTGCATGTACCGTTCGGCGCCCACCTGCACGGTCTTGCCCTGCACGGTCGCCTCGATCCCATACCCGGGGCGAGCGTTGAAGGCTGTCGGTTGCGGCAGCTCGAGACCACGATCTGTGGCGCTGTCGACGATGGCTCGCGCCAGCGGGTGCTCGCTCGGCGCCTCGGCGGCGGCAATCAGGGCCAGGATCTCCTCCTGCTGGAATCCAAAGGCCTCGAAATCCGTGAGCTCCGGTCTTCCCCGGGTCAAGGTGCCGGTCTTGTCGAGGACGACGTGTCGACGCGAGCCAGGAGCTCGAGGGAGGTGCCCTGGCGAAACAGGGTACCCATCTCGGCAGCACGGCCGGTGGCGACCATGATGGCGGTCGGCGTGGCCAGACCCATGGCGCAAGGGCAGGCGATCAGCAGCACGCTCACCGCGGCAACGAAGGCATAACTCAGCGGGGGAGCCGGGCCGGCGAAGAGCCAGACGATAAAGGTGAGAGCGGCGACGAGCAGAACCACGGGCACGAAGATCGAGGCGATTCGATCCGCCACCCGTTGAATGGGAGGCTTGCCGGCCTGCGCCTCTTCCACCATGCGGATGATCTGGGCCAGCACGGTTTCGGCTCCGACATGGGTCGCCTGAAACCGAAAGGCCCCGGTCTTGTTGATCGTGCCACCGACCACCGTATCGCCGGCGGTTTTCTCGACGGGCGCGGGCTCGCCGGTGATCATGCTTTCATCGACCCAGCTGCCGCCCTCGGTGACGGTACCGTCCACGGGAACCCTCTCGCCGGGTCGCACCTGGACAAGATCGCCGGGGAGGACCTGGTCCACGTCGATCTCCAGCGTCTTGCCGGCACGAAGGACCTTGGCGGTCTTGGGCTGCAGCTTGATGAGCTTGCTGATGGCCTCCGAAGTGCGTCCTTTCGCCTTGGCTTCCAAGAACCTACCGAGAAGAATCAGAGTGATGATCACCGCGGCGGCTTCAAAGTAGAGGTTGGCGGTGCCGACGGGAAAGATCTGCGGTGCCACGAGCGCCAGCAGGGAGTAGAAATAGGCCGCCGAGCTGCCCATCATCACCAGGGTGTTCATCCCCGGGTTGAGATGACGAAGCTCGGCCCAGGCCAGTCTGTAGAAGCGTCTTCCCGCGCCGAACTGAACCGGCGTGGCCAGAAGGAGCTCGAGCCAGCGCCAGGCGGTCTCCGGCAGTAGGCGCAACATCGCGGCATGCATACCGGGGACGATCATTGGCGCCATGGACAGAACGAACAGCGGGATCGCGAAGAGGGCAGCGAAGCGAAGGTCGCGCCACAATCCGTCCTCTGCGCTTGGTTTGCTGGTTTCGGACACCGGGGAGCCGATGTCGACGACCACAGGCTCATATCCGGCGTTCTTGACCGCGGCCTGGATCTCGTCGAGGGAGACCTGACCGGGCACGAATTCGACCGTGGCGTTCTCGGTCGCCAGGTTGACCGAGGCGTCTTGTACTCCTGGAAGCTTCTTGAGGGTGCGCTCGACCCGGGCCACGCAAGCGGCGCAGGTCATTCCCTGAACACCGAACCGAGCCTCCTCGTGAGGTGGGGCGCTCATCGCCGGTACTTCAGCACTTCCATCAACTCGTCGACGATCTGGTCGGTGTCACCTCGTTGGTGGGCAGTGACGACGTGGTCCTGGAGATGGCTGCGCAGGATGAGCCCGCCGACCTTGTCCAAAGCCCCGTTGACGGCCTTGATCTGTTTGAGGGCATCGACGCAGTAGACCGTCTCGTCCTCGAGCATGCGGAGGATGCCCTCGACATGCCCCTTGATCGAGAGCAGGCGTCGGCGGGCATCTTCACGGGTCTGCGAATCGAGACGCAGACCGTGACACTGAGCTTGATTCACGATGCGAGCACCGCCGAGTAACCTTCTTCTTCGATCGCTGCGATCAGTGCCGCGATTTCGGGCTCCCCTTCGACGATGGCCTCACCACGGTCGAGGCTCACGTCGATCACCGCGTCGACACCTTCGATGCCAGTCAGTGCGTTTCTCACAGCGCCCACACAATGTTCACAGCTCATTCCCGTCACGTTCAGTTTGATCACTTCAACCTCCATTCCCACCCCTCCAGGGGTGGGTGCTGTCTATACTGGGACAACCACGAAGAAGTCTCGAGTATTCCGATCAAGTCTCGTGATGCCGGGCAGAGGGCGCCAGGGTGCTCCTGGACTGCGCTGCCCGGCACCAGGTCGAAATCAGGCGAGGCTTGGAACGAGATGCTCCCACTCGTTCGTGGGTGGCAGCACGCCCATCTCGATCACCTCGTCGCGCAGCTTGACCAGATGCTCGTAGGAGGCCCGCAGAGCGGCCAATCTCCTCGTCGGTTCCCGTGGGCACCTGCCAGTGCACGCCATCGTTGTCGAGGGTGGTCTCCATCGCCATCATCACGTTGTGGAAACCGAGCTCCTCCGAGTCGACATAGGTGCCACAAGGCCACGGGTAGCCACCACCTTCGATGACCGCCTTGACCATCATCAACGACTGATGGGATGGGCTCTGGAAGGAGCTCCTGCCTCGCAGTTGGATGATCTTCTTGCCACCCTGGCGAACGTGCGCCTGAATGGCTTCCCAGTCCTCGTGGGAGAGCTCATCGGTGCCGATGATCTCGGTGAGCGGGCGTCCGTTCACCTTGGCTGTGCTGGCGAAGACCGCCATCTGTTCGCCGTGACCGCCATAGGTGCGGCAGTTGGTGACGTCGTCCTGGGCAATCTTGAAGTGCTGGCTGAGAGCCGTCTGTAGGCGAGTGCTATCGAGCGCAGCGAGAGTGGCGACACGATTCGGAGTCAACCCGGAATTGACCAGCGTCACCAGCCCCGTGATGTCAGCCGGGTTGAAGATGATGACTACGAATTTCGCGTCGGGGGAGTAGCTCTTGATGTCCGTGCCCAGTTGGGCGGCGATCTCGGCATTGCCCTTCAGCAGGTCCTCACGGGTCATGCCTTCCTTTCGCGGAGCCCCACCGGAAGAGACAATGTAGCTGGCACCACTCAGGGCCTCTCCGATGTCGGAGGTCCAGGTGACTCTGGCGCCTGGGAAGGAGCAGTGATACATCTCCTCGGCAGCGCCCTGGTTCCCTTTCTCGTAGGGGTCGTACATGGCGACGTTGGGCGACAGACCCATCGTCAAGACGGTCTGAACCATGTTCGAACCGATGGCTCCAGCCGAACCTAGAATCGCGATCTTCTCTTCGCATAGATAGCTCATGGGATCTCCTCTGAGTATGGCGGGTCGGCGAGGCTGCCAACCTAACAGGGATTCTAGCTCTCCCCGACGGTAGAATCACGGGCAATGTCGAGGGCAGGTGTTTCACTCCTTCTGATTTTCTCGAGCGGTCTCCTGTTGAGCGTCGTCGCGAGGGCTGTCGAGGTGCATATCGACTTCGATCCCGTCGGTGGATTTCTCCGGCTTCAGAACCATCGGGTGGCTGGAAGGAACTGCGGCTGAAGATGAGGAGCTCGAACGCAAGATCCACGCTGCGATCGAGCGCGAGCTCATCCCCCTGGGGATACGAGAGGTCCGAGAAGATCCGGATCTGCTGATCGCGACCCATGCCTCCATGGACATGGAGAAGGTGATCGACGTGACGAAGTTCGACTATTGGATCGAGTACCAGGGCTGGAGGCGGCCCATGGCGGTCGCGGAGGAGACGTGGGACTCGACGATGGGGGTCCTGGTGGTGGATCTTCTCGATGCCACGAGTCGGCGGTTGGTCTGGCGGGCGATCGCCACCGGCAACGTGGCCAAGAAGCCGGAAAGACGTGGTGAGAAGCTAGATGCCACCATGGCCAAGATGTTCAAGGGCTTTCCACCGAAGTTCAAGGTGCAGAAATAGATTGTGGAAGAAGAGCGGATGCAGGCGCGCTGGAGGGGAGGAGGAATGAGAGGGTCGCGAAACCGGGTGCCCATGATGACGGGCCTGATTCTCGTGTTGCTGGGTGGCATGGCGGCAGGTCGTGTCTGGGGTGCTTGTGAAGTGCCAACCGAATGGATTGCAACCCGGCCAGATCCCGAGGGGGAACCGACCGAAGTGAAAGTTGGCGTGTATCTGATAGACCTGCAGGCCATCAATGATTCAGAGCAGTTGTTCCTCGCAGATATCTTCTTCTCCGTGACCTGGAAGGATCCGCGGCTGGTCGCGGATACGGGCCTCGCGCCCCTGGTGGGGTGCAGAATCGGGCTGGATGGAGTCTGGAATCCGCGGTTGGTCTTCGTCAACGAAAGATCGGTGAAGCGTCTGTTCGAAAAAGAGGTCACCGTAGGGGCTGACGGGACTGTCGAGTATGTCCAGCGGCTGCAGGGTGAGTTCACAACCCCTCTGCGTCTGCGAGACTTCCCCTTCGACAGACACGAGCTCTCACTGGAGATCGTTGCACGCGGATATTTCCCCGAGCAGTGGCTTTTCTTCCGGAGGCAGGAGGGGGGCCGTTGGCCGAGTTGACCATCACCGACTGGATCGTGGGCGAGGTTCGCGCTGAAGTGAAGGGTCGCTATATCGGACCCCGTGACTGGACGATTGCAGCGGTCAGCTTCAAGGTTCCCGTGCAGCGTCGGATCGGCTTCTACACCATGAAGACGTTCCTACCCCTGACCCTCATCGTCTGCATGTCCTGGGCTGTCTTTTGGATCAAGCCGGGGTTGTTGCCACCGCAGATCGGTGTTTCGACATCGGCGATTCTGACCCTCATCGCCTTTCAGTTCAGCCTTGGATACCTGCTGCCGCGTCTTTCCTATCTGACCCGCGCCGATCGATTCCTCATCGGTTCGACCCTCTTGGTGTTCATGGCGTTCGGTGAGGCGCTGAGGACTTCCTACCTGGCCAACCGCGACCAGGAGGACCGGGCGCTCAGAATCGACAAGCTCTCCCGTGTGCTCTTTCCCGTCTTGTTCTCTTGCTGCTGGTCGTGTCCTTCGTGCTGTGATCCGCTTGCAGAGATAGCTAGCTCGGGCGATGGCAAGAGAAGCAAGATCCTCCCGTGTCAGTTTCAGTCGTATTCTGGGGCTGAAGGTTCGGTGGCGCTGGGTTTCAGCGTCAGCTTCGGGCTGATCCTGAGTCCAGCGCCGATGGTCAAGCGATCGCCGGCAACGGGCGATGCTCGCTCTTCTGCTCGCCGGTGTTCTATCTGCCGTTCTCCTCACCTACGTGGAGATGGCTGCCGGCAAGCCGGGGAGCGCCAGCGCCTATCAGATCAGCTCGATCCTACGGTCACGCGTGGTGTACGTTTATCGTCGGCTGGCTGATGCTCGCGGGTCTGGTGTCGGCGGCGGCGCTACTGAGTCTCGGCCTGGCCGAGCGGCTCGATCTTTGCGGCTCAGAGTTTCTTCGGCGTCGATATCGATCACGTCTGGTTTCTCGATCGCGGCCGTGGCCCTCGGGGGCTGCACGAGTGGCTGACCAGCGAGGACCGATGGCGCTCGCGGACATCGCTGGTGTGGCTGGGTCTCGGGGTGTTCTATGCGTGATTCTGGCATGGACCGCCTTCGCGCACCGCCGCGGCGAAGGAGAGCTTCCACGCATCGAAGTTCGAGGCCACGATCTGACCACGGTGGCGCTGCTGGCTGTAGGGCTCTGGTTCGCCGATCATGCTGCTGAACCACCGCCGACAGATGAAGAGACCAGATCGGACACTCAGAAGTTCGATGATCGGTGTCTGGGTCGGGACGATGGTCCTGGCGATGGTGGCCGGCAGCCTGGTGCTGCGGTCACCGTCGCTGATGATGGAGTTCTGGCCGGAGAAGGTCTCCTGGGGCGAGTCGAGGCTGGAGTTCTTGCTTCTGCTGGTTGGCGTTCTCGTTCGTCTGGCTGGGGCTGTCGAGACTCGTCTCGCGGACCGTTCGGTTGACGGGCGCCATGGCGCTGCACGGATACCTGCCGCTCGGTCGGTGGCAGGAGAGGAGACGACGACTGCGGGCCCTGGTGGCGCTCGTCGATCCTTGGGAGCGGTCATGGTGCTGGTGGCGCGTTGGGTACCCAGGGCCAGCTGGTGGCGGTCTCGGCGGCGAGCTTTCTGCTGGCGACGCGCTGGTGACGTTTCCATACGCGCGTCGCCCGAACCGTGAGCTGTCACCCAACCGCCGCAATCGACTGCCCACTGCATCCGCTGTTTCCGGCGATGACGATCGTCATTTGTCTCGGTCTGGTGCTGGTTCTGCCACGGATCGGTCAGGGCGTGCTCCTCGGTTGGCTTCTGCTGGGAGTGTGCTTCTACCTGGCCTACGCGCGTCGACGCAGCCGGGAGGTGCAGCAAGAAGACTGTCGTCGTCGGCGAAGTGGATGAGGTTCAGGCCAAGGACGGCGCCCACGAATTCTGATCGGTGCCGGAGAGCGGATCGCAGCTGCCGTCGCTTGCTGAAGCTGGGCGCGGCGATCGCCCGCGATCGTGCAGGCGGAACTGATCGTCCTGCGGGTCATGCCGACCGCGGACGAGCTCTCGATGTACACGGCCCAGTAGCGCGGCGAGAAGGAGTGGGAAGACGCTCGAGCGCGAGGTGGAGAGACTTCGAATCCCGAGGACCTGCCGATGTCTCGACCCTGGTGAGGATCGCTCCGAGCGTCGCAGTCCGGGATTCTGGCTGCGGCGCGCGGAGTACGACGCCGATCATCCTGTCTGCATGGGAGCCGAGGACCTGCCGCCACGACGCGCCGCCGTCGGCGGTGCTCGTCGAGGGTCTTCTGCCTCGACCTCGCGGCCGCTTGGTCATCGTGCGCGGCGAGCTCGACGAGCGAGTCCATCGACTGTCGTGGTGGGCACCGGCGGCGGTCCCCATGCTCCAATGGCGCTGGAGCTGGGAGCAGCGATCGCCGAGATCACCGGCAGGTCGGCTCGAGCTGGTCAGTGTCGTGCCCAAGGGCCAGCCCGAGGAGCCCGCCGAAGAGGCGATCCGCTCGACGCTGGAGAACGCGGAGACCGATGTCGAAGTCGCGCACCGCATCGTCGAGGCGCCAGACCGTCGAGAGCGGCCTGCTCGAAGCGTCACGCGATCGGTCGGTTCTGATTCTGGGCTCGTCGATCGATCGATCTGCTGAAGCGGACGGTTATCGAGGGGCTGCCGCTGGAGGTCGGCCGCGTGCGAGGCGAGGCCGACCCTGGTGGTCAAGCGCGCCGAAGCGGCGATGCGCTTCTGGCAGCGGCGGTTGTGGGAGTTTCTGGCCCGCTACGACGCCGACCCTGACGGTGCCCGGAGCGCTCCAAGGTCTACTCCCAGATGCGGCACTCGGTCGAGGGCGGATGCCGATTTCTACGCCTACATCTCGCTGTCTTCGGCGATCGCGATCCTGGGTCTGCTGCTGAACAGCGCCGCGGTGATCATCGGCGCCATGCTGGTGGCGCCGCTGATGAGCCCGATCCTGGCCACGGCCCAGGGGATCGTGCAGGGCAATCTGCGCATGATCCAGCGGGCCGGCGCCACGACTCTCAAGGGTGCTTCGGTGGCGATCGGAGTCGCGACCGTGATCACCGCCCTGTTCCTCGAGCTGCTCCCGACCGATGAGATCCTGGCGCGAACCGCGCCCAATCTCCTGGATCTCGGAGTGGCGCTGGCGGCGGGTGCCGTCGGCGCCTGGGCGGTCAGCCGGGCGTCGGGGCTGCGGCGCTGCCCGGGGTTGCGATCGCGGTGGCCCTGGTGCCGCCGCTGTGTGTGGTCGGCTACGGTCTCGGAACATCGCGGTTCTGGATCTCCGGGGGCGCCTTTCTTCTCTTCCTGACCAATCTCGCCGCGATCGTACTGGTCGGGGCTCTGGTCTTCGTGCTGCTCGGGTTTCGTCCCACGCGGGTCGAGCGGCGAGGCGCAGGTACGCAGGGCGGCGGTGATCACCCTGCTGACCGTGGCGATGCTGATCATTCCGCTCGGGTCTGACCACGATTCAAGTGTCGCGACAGGGTCGCGCTCGAAGCCGCAGATCAAAGCACGTCGTCAGAGACAATCCGGACGCCTCGTTTCGGGTGTGGGACTTCGAAGTGCGTCGTCAGGGGCGTGGGTTTCTGGTGGAGGGCACGGTCTACGCGTTCGCGGGCTTCGAAACCGAGCGGATCTTCGAGTTTCAGGAGGAGCTGGAAGGTCGGTCGGGGTCCCGGTACAGGTGCAGCTGACGGTGGTGCCAGCCACTCTGACGGTGGCCGGCGAGACCCTGGAGACGCCGGCGACCCCAGGGCCGCCGGTGCTACCATCCGATCGGGAGTGAATGGCCCATGAAGACTCGCGTGACGGGGTGGTGGAGTTCTCTCTTTGTAGCGGTTCTGTCTCCTTGTCGGAGCCATCCATCCAGGCCCAGGAGGAGCCGCAGGAGCGACCCAAGATCGGTCTCGCTCTCGGCGGTGGTGGTGCCAAGGGCGGTGCCCACGTCGGCGTCCTCAAGGTCCTCGAAGAGCTCAACATTCCGGTGGACTACATCGCCGGCACCAGTATCGGCGGCATCGTCGGCGGTCTCTACGCCTCGGGGATGACCGCGGATGCAGCTCGAGCAGGCCATCGCCAACATCGACTGGAACGAGGCCCTCCGGGACAAGCCGCCGCGCCGCGATCTGAGCTTCCGCAAGAAGGAGGAGAACGCCCGGTATCTCCTCGACTTCGAGCTCGGTATCGGCAGGGGTGGAGTCAAGTGGCCCAGTGGTTTCATCAGCGGCCAGAACCTCTTCTTTTTGCTGCAGTCCTTGACGCTCAATGTCGCCGACGTGACGGATTTCCACAAGCTACCGATTCCCTTCGAGTGTGTCTCCACGGACGTCGGCACGGGAGAGATGGTGGTCCTGGATTCCGGCTATCTGGCCACGGCCCTGCGAGCGACGATGGCGATTCCCGGGGTCTTTGCGCCGGTGACGATCGACGACCGGCTGCTGATCGACGGCGGGCTGGTCAACAATCTGCCGGTCGATGTGGTCCAGAAGATGGGCGCCGATATCGTCATCGCCGTCGATCTCGGAGAAGATCTCTCCTCCCGTCAGGTCGGCGCCTCGATGATCCAGATCTATCAGCAGACCATGCGGATGCTGACTCGCCCCAACGTCAGCTCACGGCTCGAGATGGCTGACCTGGTGATCAATCCCGGGGTCTCGGGATTCGGCACGATGGCCTTCGGGGAGATCGTCGAGATCATGGCCATGGGGTACGAGAAGGCCGCGGAGATGCCAGGACGAGCTGAGCCAGTACAGCATCGATCCCAGGCCTACGCGGCCCATGCGAGCCAGCCAGGTGCAGCGCGACGCCCGATCCGGTGACCGTCGACTTCGTCGAGTTCGAGGGCAACGAGCGGGTCGACGACCGCATCGTCGAGCGGGCGATTCTGCTGGAGCCGGGAACCAAGATCAGCTTCGAAATGGAAGCCGACGACATCAGCAACATCTTCGAGTCGCGGAGCCGGCGAGAGAAGCGGCTCATGAAGCAGATGGCCGAAGGCGAGCCGGTCGGTCTGCGCAGCCTCTTTCTGGACCTGCGACGGCTTTACGGTCTGGGTGACTTTCAGACGGTGGACTTTCGGTTCGAGAATCGGGGTGACGAGACGGGAGTCGTCATCGCCATGCGCGAGAAGCCCTGGGGCCCCAACTACATGCATTTCGGTCTCGAGATCGAGTAGCGATCTCGCTGGGTGAGACGTCGTTCGAGTTGCTGCTCAATCTCACCAAGACGCGCATCAACAGACGTGGGTGCCGAATGGCGCAAGGACCGATCTGGTGATCGGCAGATCGCTGCTCTTTAGTGAGTTCTACCAGCCCCTGGATTTTCACGGCGACTGGTTCTGTCGCCCCGCGCTGACGTTTGGAGACGAGCGGATTCAGTTCTTCGAGGAAGGCGAGTCGGTGGCCGAGCTCAATGTCGGTGGCTTGACGGCCGGACTCGATCTCGGCCGCCAGTTCAACCGTATGGAGGAGATGCGACTGGGTATCGACGTAGGGCGGGAGGACGTCACGGTCGAGACCGGCACCCTGCCACCGGAGTTTCCCGAGGAAGTGGATCTCAGCAATATCCGGACCGGCGGGATCAGGTTGCTGAGCCGCTGGGACAACCTGGACAACATCAATGTTCCGCGCGACGGGATCTTCGGCGATACTGCGGGCCTATCAATCGCTGGAGGGTCTCGGAGCGCGAGCACAACTACCTGAAGATCGGGACCGAGTCGAGCGCTTTCTGGAGCCGTGGCAAACACACCGGGACGCTGGGCGTCGAAGCTCGGCTGGAGCGACGGCGATCTGCCGGTCTACGACACTTTCACACTCGGGTGGTCTGGGCTCATTGAGCGGTTATGTCGAACAGGAGCTGCGTGGCCAGTACGTCGGTGTCGGCCGCCTCGGCTACTATCACCAGACCTTCAAGACCTGGTTTCTCGGCGGGTGGCTCGAGGCCGGCAACGTCTTCCAGGACACCTCGGAGATCTCGAGTCAGCAACCTGATCTACACCGGCACGGCGATCCTGGCCAAGGACAGCAAGTTCGGTCCGATCTACCTGGCCTACGGCTACGCCGATACCGGCAAGAACCGCCTCTACATCCAGCTCGGCCGGGTCGTGTCGACCTCTAATCGTGAGTCGGGCTCGTCCCCGCGCGGGAATGAACGTAGGGGAGGGCCTCTGCGCCGGCCGTTGGTGTGGCCCCGATAGCGATCGTCATTTGAAGCGGCCGGCCTCTGTGCCGGCCGGAGGTCAGGCGTGATCGCAAATTGACAGTTGTCACCGGGCCCTTTAGGATGACGGGCTCGGACGGGGCGTGGCGCAGCCTGGTAGCGCATCTGCTTTGGGAGCAGAGGGTCCTCAGTTCAAATCTGGGCGCCCCGACCAAAGAACTCCGGCTGCCAGTAGCTCAGTTGGATAGAGCGGCGGCCTTCTAAGCCGCGGGTCGGGGGTTCGAATCCCTCCTGGCAGGCGATCGCAATTGACGTTGTCACCGGGCCCTTTAGGATGGCTGGTTCGGACGGGGCGTGGCGCAGCCTGGTAGCGCATCTGCTTTGGGAGCAGAGGGTCCTCAGTTCAAATCTGGGCGCCCCGACCAAAGAACTCCGGCTGCCAGTAGCTCAGTTGGATAGAGCGGCGGCCTTCTAAGCCGCGGGTCGGGGGTTCGAATCCCTCCTGGCAGGCCATGTTCTCTGAAGTTCTAGATTTGTGGTGAGTGTAGCTCAATGGTAGAGCCCCTGGTTGTGGTCCAGGTGGTTGAGGGTTCGAGTCCCTTCACTCACCCCATTGCCAACCCATCCCCGTGCACCCTTAGCTCAGCTGGATAGAGCGACGGCCTCCGGAGCCGTAGGTCAGAGGTTCGAATCCTCTAGGGTGCACCATTGCCCCTTTCTTCTCTCAGCAGTTTGAGTCGCTCGAGGTCGACAAGGTCCTGCTCGGTTCGGCCCTTGCAGAGCAGGACTGCGTCGGCCCGGCAGACATCTTCACGAAGGCTCGAGGTGTACTGGAGCCTCGACTAATTTCACCTGGTCGTTGCGCTCGCGCAGCAAGAAGACCCTGACTCGGTTCTCGCCCGCTTGGAATGACTCCTCGGGTACAATCGCCGACCACTTGAGCCTTTTTCTGCCGGGCTGATGCGCGGTCAGCCGGAACGACGGCCCTGATTACATCGTTGACCGCGATAGCTAGAAAAGAGTTGCTGTCGAGCCGTCGAGTCGAGTGCAATTCGCCCTCCAAGAAAGCCGGAACGAAGTCTGCGCCGGCCTCGAGGTGTAGGGCTTCCGCCGGCATGTTCAGGGTCGCTGTCAGCCGCTTGGCTGATGTCGGGCGACGTGTTTTGGGCCGGACACCTATCAGATCGCTGTACGGCCCAAAGGCCCAGAACTCCGGCCCATAGCCGCTTCCGAACAGATTCAGCCAACGGGCCAGGAGATCGTATCGAGAGTCGAGCTCTGTCAACACGAAGTCGTGTCTTACCCATGGCTTGGTCAAGGTGGATATGGCTCGGATGGGCTTGTCCTGAGGCCAGGCCGGGTCGGCAGCCGAGATGCCGTCCATCTTCCAGGGAATCTGCAGTCCGTAAAGATCCGCGATGGTCGGCAGCACATCGATAGTCTGGATGGTTCGCCTGTCGACAACGCCCTCTACTTGATACGGCGCCTTGATCAAGAGGGGAACCGGCAGAATCTCGGAAGCGTTCGTAGGCACGAGCCGCCTTCTCGGTTGACCGGCCTTGATGCTCGCCCCGTGGTCCGCCGTGATGACGATCAGACTGGAGTCGAAGAGATTGTGACTCTGCAGGCGCTCAACGAGCTCCCCGACCATCGTGTCGACGTAGCCTACCTGCAGCAGAAACAGCTGGTAGTCTCGATCGATCCTGTCCTGATCGTTGGACCACCTGGTCTTGGTGGCCAAACCCCGCGGTCTGTAATAGCTGACGTGGCGACGGCCTGAAGGGAGAAGAACAAAAGGAACATGCGGCACCAGAGTATGTTTGAAGTGAAAACTGGGATTGCTGTCGGCGTCGATAGCATCGAGAAACTCCCGGAAGCGGCCGGGCCTGTCAACCTTCGCGGCCTGGTTGTACTTGTGATGCACTTTCCAGGGAACCGGCATCACCTGGTCCGCGAAGTTCATCCAATCGTCCGTGATGGGGGGTAAGCCAGCCGTCAGATCCTCAGGCAGGAGGATGTGCAGAAAGACGATCCTGAGATCGGAGATCAAAGAGCTCATCCGTTGCCGGAAACTCTCCTGAATCGACTGACACAGGGCAGGCGGACAGAGCTGCGCGGTCGATTCCCATACATTCAGCTCGACGGACCCTCCCAAGAGAGTGAACAGGTTTTGAGGGTAGTCAGTAGCCGTCGGGAGCACGGGCTTCGGGTTGCGACCGGTAAGGAGAGCCGGCAATATGAATCGCGTTGCATCGGCAGTCGTCATGGCGTTGGGATACCAGGTCGAGACAGAGGCCAATGCCGCCAGATTGGGATACCGGCCGGGGTCGATCCGGTGCTCTTCGTCGAGCAATACAGTCGACGGCAGCTCGTCGAACACGACCATGACGAGAGAACCCTTGATTTCTTGTGCCGCGCCGATCGCGGGCTCGAGCTTCTGCGGCAGCACCAAGCCACGAATCGAGCGTCGAACCGAGAAACACGAGCGGAAAGATCAACAGAACCGGCGCAAGATAGGTGACAAATCCTCGAAATCCTTCCTTGCGAGCGTAGAGCACAACAACCACAGCCCCGAGAATCAGGGCACCGAGCACCGCAACCGGACCAGGCCAGGCCAGTCGGTTGATAAAGGGCAGAAAGATGACCGCCACGAGTATCCCGACGAAGAAGAGATGGATCGCCCAGCGTGTCTTGGCACCCAATAGGCCGGCTATCGCCTCGATCAAGAGCATCGGCAAAGGCACGAGCAACATGAGGCCCAATGCCAGTGCCAGGATGTCGATCGGTTCGGACCGCCGAATGACAAAGAAGGCCGGCTCACCGGCAAGAAGGCTGAACAGAGGCTGCGCTACCGCAAAACTCGACAGGATGAAGAGATGGAGAAAACCTCTTCGAACTCGAGCTCATGGCAGTCAGTTGGCACGGCGAGTCATCAGATACAGTGTCCGATCGGAGTCTCTGATCTGCTCAGAACGAACCGTTTCGAACCGCTCCGCAAACGCCGCCTCGAAACCTCGAGGCGAGTAGTCGGGGAAGATATCTTCGCGGGTCGAGAGCATCCTCTCGATCTGCGAGTCCGACTTCGGTACAAACTCGACGATCAGATTGCGGCAATGACCGGCAAACGAATCGGCGATGCGGCCCAGCGGCAGATTGTTGCCGATGGCCAGGTGGTGGACCAACGCCAGAGCCAACAACGTGTCGGGCCGGCCGCGATCAGCCAGAGAGTCACGCTCGGCGTTGTCCCAGCCGAGTCCAGGACTGGGATTGGTCGCATCACTGATGAGCGGCAGGATCGATGTTTCGTTCTCGGTCTTGCACCGCAAGTAGTGCCGCTCGACAGCGGCCGGGTCCGAATCGAGCGCCAGGGTTTGGCGGGCCAGGCCGGCAGCAATCCGGCTGAACTCACCCGTGTTGGCGCCGAGATCCCAGACGAACTCCGGTGCCGCTTGCTGCAGTAGCTCGGTGACCAGGTCTCGCTTGGAGTCGAAGGCGAGCCGAGAATAGTTCGTTTCGTCGTAGTAGTCCCCCCACAGAGTGCCTTCAGGCTTCCAGGTCAACTTCGCAACGCCGGCCCGAAGGTTGTCGACGATGCCAAGCATTCCCTGTTTCGAGACGCGGTTTTGGCGCTGTCCTGAAACACCCTCTGTTACCTTTGCTTCCGCCCTGGCCAGTAGATGAAGATGTATCAACAGAGCAGGCTTGAGCCGGGTGCGGGCGGGCAGGAGTCGCGAAGCCAAATCGAGAGGGACGCCATCGAGATAGGTCTTGAGCAGCGCGCTCAGCCGTTCATCGGTGTAGGCCCGCAGAGCCAAGGGCGCCAAGAAATGCTGACAGAATTGATGATAGGCCACCCAGGGTTCGCCCTCCTCGTACTTCTCGAACGAGAGAGTGTCGATAAATACAGGTCGACCCTTTGAGAACTGGATGTTATAGGCGCTCGCATCTTTGAGAATCAGACCGCGAGCGAGCGCCAGCCACTGGATCGTCAGCGTTGTCAGCGCCGCATCCTTGAGCTGGCTGAAGCACCATTCGTAGGGGTACGACACGAACGGTACGAGCTCGGGCCGAATGACCTTTATGGCATCACTGTCGACTGCCAGCTCGAGACTCGCCTCCTCATGCGGGATCAGGAGTTTCTTCTCGACAAGCTCCTCGTACAAGCCGGAGGCCAGGAGGAGCTCAAAGTCTTCCTTGTAGGCAGTGTTGATCTGGCGGTAGAGAGCGCCGTCGCGACAGAAGAGAAATCCGCAGGGATCTCGAAAGGATCCAGCTACCGGCTCAGGTCTCGTCATTCCGAGATCGGCCGGAGAACAGATCTTTCGCACCCGTCTTGATCTGCGTCCAGAACCGTTTCAACAGAAACGCAGCGCCCAGAACTCCGGCCACCAGAGCTTGGAAGAAGAGGCTTACCGAGCCCGGGTCGAGATAGGCATGGGCCTCCCTTGCAAAAAGGACATACGACACTGCGGCAATAACGAGAATCCGACTGATTCGTCCTGTACTGCTGCTCTTCAAAATCTTGTGGGCTCCCGTGTTCAGATTCGAGGTCTGCGACTTCGGGATCATACTCGAATCGCTCATCCGTGGCTAAAGGACTTTTCCCCATCGACGCACAACGATTTCCAGGGTATCGATCTGCGGCGACTGCCGCAGTTTGATACTGAGAGTTTCCTCTGCATCAGAAGCCAGAGGAAATCTGTCGGTGGTCCAGATCTGTCGTTTCCGGTTGCTCGAAACCGATTTCATCTCGACTCGGAGCTTTCCGATCTTGACGCGGGGCGCCCTCATTCCTCTCCGTCCACCAGCTAGCGAGATCTCTACCGCTGCCACTTGTGGTCCCTTCTCAGAGGCTGAGAACCGATATTCGAAGCCGCCACCTCCGGAGGTCTCGACCAGCTCGACCGTCCTGACTTCCTGTGGTTGCCAGGGATGCAGCGCCACGACGAGGTCAGGACCCCAATTGCGAAAGGGCCTCGATTCGACGAACGTCGTGTGCGATCGATCGTCGTAGCTCGATCTCTGTCGGTAGAAATCACCGTCTGGTCCCTCGGTGCGGATCAAGGGGAACACTTCTGCGTCCGACCGATTCAACGCAGCTTGCCCGATGTCGGTCAGCCTCGGAGAGCTCCAGAATACGAAGGTGAGCGGGAGGACGCTTGGTGCGACCGGGTTCACGGGCGAGATCCTCTGGAGAGGTCCCTACCGATTCCATACGGATCCACCCCTGCGAAGCTCTCGGAAGCTCGGATGCGAGAAGGGAAATCGCTCTTTCCATGGTCGTCGGGACGACGATTCGATAGGCATGAGTTTGGGCTGGAATCGATACCAAGATTACAAGAAGCGTACCAATGGCGGCCGCGGCTCTACCGTCGGCAGGCCACGTCCAACGGCGGGCGACCTGCTGCCAGAGTGCCATGAGGAACACGGCGGCTGCCAGCGAGGTGAAGGGCAGCAACGGTAGAAGATTCTGGGGCAGGACGTTCTGGGTCACCAGGCCGTACAGAAGCAGAAAGCTCACCGGATAGATCAAGAACATGGCAAGGTGAATGCCAGTCTTGTCTCCGTGCCGGTGCTTCCAGAGCTGGAAGCCGAGAAGCAACAGACCTGCGACGGCTGCGGCACCGATCCAGGGTCCGTGGGCGCCCTTGAACACCGTCACCAACTCGTGATGCAAAGTTGCGATTGGATCGCCGAGGGTGCCCTTCTGCCGCGCCACCGCCGTGTACCGCCGGCGTTGCAGGTCAAAGGCGTTGAGATAGCGGGTATAGGGATTGAGGGCCAGAAATAGAAGGACAGACGTCAAGCCGGCCGCCGCCAAACCGACCCAATGTCGTCGATTCTCGAATCCCAGGATCAAGGCTGCCATGACCAGTGGAATGGCGATGGCCCCGGCGGTGGGTTTGCTCGAGACTGCCAGCCCGATACCGAGACCTGCCACCAGATATCTCCAGAGTGTCGGGCGATCGATGGCACCCAGACTGAAAATAAAGGCAATCAGGGTCGTGGCCACCGCCAGGATATCGGGCTTGAAGATCGCCGAGAGAATAAGATGGGTCGGTGAAGCAGCCACGAGGAAGGCCGCCAGAAGTCCGACCTCCACTGAGAATAGGCGTCGACCTACGAGAAACGTGAGAAATATGGAGAGACCACCGATAAGAGCCTGTACCGTGCGGCAGACCATGAATCCAGACGGTGAGAGGACCTGGCCACGGAACCACGAGAACTCGGGATCGACGAGTCTGGCACCCGTCTGGATGAGGCCGAGCACGGCCACCTGCGGCAGGTAGGTCAGACGAAGATAGGCATAGCGAGTCGGCTGCAGGCTTCCTTGCTCGAGCGCCGCGTGGACATTTGGCACACTGTATTTCTCATCCCAGAATCGATGGATGTCGAGATCCTTGCTTCCATACCAAACCCTGAGACCCACGGCCCAAACCAGGAGAAGTGTAAGCAGCAGGGCTGTACGGGAAGGGCCTTGGGACCGCGCTACTGAAGCCATCGCAGGATCTTATAGTTCTCGGCCGCGGGCCACTAGACCTCTATGTTAGGCTGCGGCCGCTCGCGAAGCTCTCGCGAACCTACTTGGACAGCCATGAGATTCAGCGTCATTTCAGGGGCGATTCTGTTGGGCTTCCTAACGTGGGCCTGCCAGCGATCGGAATCGGTCGGTGCAGGAGAGTGGCCGCAATTCAGGGGGCCTGGCGGTCGCGGTGTGTCCTCTGCCGTGGGGCTTCCCGAAACCTGGAGCGAGGACAGCTCCAACATCGCCTGGAGAGTCGAGGTCCCGGGTCTGGGGAATTCCTCGCCCATCGTCAGCGGCGGACGAGTCTTCTTGACAACTGCCACCGAGGCCGCGGACCTGGAGGTCGAGCGGTTCGCATTGGCCCTCGACTTGGATAGCGGTGAGCTTCTGTGGAAGACCTCCCTGGGAACAGTATCGGCAGGGAAAAAGCATCGTCTGAATACCTACGCAGCGCCCACCCCGGTAACGGACGGGTCGCATCTCTTCGTGCACTTCGGCGATGTCCTGGCCGGCCTCGATGTGCAGGGCCAGATTCTCTGGCGAGAGGAGATCGACCCCCTGTATTCCGAGTACGTCCATTACGGGTCGGCCAGTTCACCGGTCCTTACCGACAACGCTGTGATCGTGGCGCAGGACCGGGAGATCCCTGAGAAGCCGTCGGGTTGGCTGGCAGCTTTCGACAAGAAGACGGGGGATGAGCTGTGGAGGAATTCGTGGTCCGACTCATGCTGCTCCTACACCACTCCGTTGGTTCGTCGACGCGGTGGGACAGAAGAGATTATTTTCGTCCAGGCGGGCCGGGTGGCCTCCTTCGACTCGCAGAACGGAGATCGGCTTTGGCATCAACCTCTCGAGATCAATCAACCCGTTGCCAGTCCGCTGATGGAAGGAGATCTGCTGGCTGTTTTCAGCGGTGCGCACAACGTCCGTTACGGAGCGGTCATGAGACTCTCGGGCGAAGGCAAGGACACCGAGATCCAGGTGCTGTGGGAAACCAACCAGATCATCCCCCAGACATCTTCGCCGGTTCTCTATGACGGCAAGCTCTATGTGCTGGTCACCAAGGGAGTGATGGTCTGCTACGACGTGGAGACCGGACGATCGCTCTGGCGACACCGATTGGGAGGCAAGGGCGGTTACCATTCCTCTTTGCTGGCCGGTGACGACAAGGTCTACATCGGTAATCGAGGCGGATCGGTTCTGGTAATTGAAGCCGGCGAAGGGTATCGCCAGATCGCCACCAATCAACTGGAGAGGGACGTCAGTGCTACGCCGGCCTTCGCCGGGCAGAGTCTTCTGATTCGAACAGCTTCGAGTCTCTACCGTATCTCTGGTCGCGGCGACCGCCCAGACGCCTGATCAGTTCTTCGAGTGCGGACGACGACCACACTTGCCCACTCGCCCAGGGGCTAATCCTCTAGGGTGCACCATTGCTCCGGTCTGCGTCTTGACGTATCATGATATGTCAAGAAGAGGAGTCCATCATGGCGGCCATCAAGATCAGCTCGAAAGTACGAAGAGAAGGCCTGGAACGATCTCAGGGAGTTTGCGAAGGAATCTCATCAGAGCATTTCGGGGCTATTAACGGAGGCGATCACCGACTATCTTCAACGTCGGAGGGTAAGACCTGTGGTGATGGAGCATCTCGAGAAGTCCATGGACGAGAACGAAGATCTAGGCCGGCTCCTTGCCAAGTGAAGCGACAGAGTACCTGACTGTCGAGGAAGCGCTGGCTCTTCACGAGAGGTTGATCGAACGCTTTGGTGGCGATCCGGGCGTTCGTGATCTCGGCCTTCTGGAAAGCGCGCTCTATCGACCCCAGACCGGTTACTACAACGACCTGGGCGAGCAGGCCGCCGCCCTCTTCGAATCGCTCTTGATGAATCACCCGTTTGTCGACGGGAACAAGCGTGTGGCATTCTTCGGCACCGATGTATTCCTCCGTCTCAACGGCTGGAGACTCATGGTGGACTCCGAAAGAGGCGCCATCGAACCCTGATGGGTCTCTTGGAGAGCAACACGAGCGGACTTTGACCATCTGTTCGGAGTGGATCCGCGCATCCATTGAATCTGTCTGATTGGGTTACGATTGGCAGTAAGGAGTCGATATGAAACGAACCGCGAAGCACATGCTTGGCGATCGCTGGGATCGTAACGCTTGTTTCTGGCGCTGGAGGGCTTGTACTACGACGACTAGCAGTGTCAACGCGGCCCTCATGGCTATCAAGGCAGTAACAACAGCGAACTGGGGCCGCAGTATCACCTTCGGAGTTCACACTCACGGATCCGGGTGGTAGGTCGATATGAAGAAATCATTCGAGACAGTGACCCTGGCTCTCGTGAGTCTGCTGATCCTGCCGGCCGTGAGTGGCGCGGAAACCCTGGCCTACTCTCACGATGGAAAGCCATTGCTATCGATCACCTTCCCAGATGGTTGGCTCGTCGACACGGACTATGTCGAAGATGCCACGGCGGCGGGCACCTACAAGGGCGGTGAGCCTGAGATTCGCATCGTCGAGGCGATGCCCGAAGACGGCACCCGCCTCTGGATCGGTAGCTGGGTAGCGCCGCGAACCTCCACTCTGGAGAAGGGACTCGAATACGCCGCCTCTCTCGATGGGTCGCTATTTACGGATGTCGAGGCTACGGCGCCCGAGGCGACTGAGGTCGGCGGTATGGCGGCCAGGACCTTTCACGGCACTGCGAAGCGCCAGGGAGAAGACGTCGAATTCGCCATGGCTCTTCTCGAACCACGGGATGGCGTCATCGTGGTGGTCTTGTACGTCGGAGAACCGGAGACTTGGACCCAGCACGAGGCCGAGCTCACGGCCATCGTCGAGTCGCTCCGACCGGCGGGCGGTTGATTCTGAACCCGCACGGTCGAGCCACTTAGTCCTTGCCGTCGAGGAATAGCTCCAACTGGGACAGGTCGTTGGTTGGCAGGCGACAGGCGAAGTCCTCGCAGACGTAGGCAGTGGCCTTGTCGTCCAGTCTCTTCGAGCGAGCCGATAGAAATCGCTGGCCTTGCCGCGGCAGCGGGGCGTCGCCGCTCCTCCACGCAGGAGTACGATCTTTCTGGGCAGGAACCGACGGTAGATCGCTTGGACCATTTTCTGCGTGTCCGCCGAGTCAGCGGCACCGACGATGACGATCTGCTGTGGAGGTTCCAAAGCGAAATCCACCGTGGCGAGCATTTGGGGCATCGCTACGGGACTGGTCTCGAGAAGACCGCCGACGGCTCGGATCGTGCGCTCGGCCAACTCCCGCCATTCCGGATCGATCGAGAATCCAGCCCAGGCGCAACAGATTGCCGGCGGCAACGGAGTTGCCAGAGGGCTCGGCCCCGTCGTGCACCTCGCGAGTTCGGAAGATGATCGAGTCGTCGTCGCCCGAGGTGTCGTAGAAGCCACCACCCTCGCGCGTCCCAGAACTTCTCGTTTTGACTCTCGGTCAGCCGTATCGCCAGCTCCAGCCAACGCCTCTCGAAACCTGCCTCGTAGAGGTCGAGAAGGCCCTGGGCGAGGTACGCGTAGTCCTCCAGGTGGGCCGGATGCCGGGCCTCCCCATCTCGAAAGCGCCGCAGCAGGGTTCCAGACTCCGAATCGAAGAGCTCGCGCTCGATGAACTCCGCTGCCCGTGTCGCGGCGGTGAGAAACCTGGGCTCATCGAGGACCCGGCTGGCGCGGGCGAAGGCGGAGATCATCAGACCATTCCAGGCCGTGATGATCTTGTCGTCGAGATGGGGTCGGGGACGCTTGGCGCGGGCCTCGAGAAGAACCCTCTTGCCATGTTCGAGGGCCACGGCGATCTCGGGTTCTGGCCGACCCAGCTGCTTGGCCGTCTGCTCGGCGGTCAGCGCCTGGTACAGGACGTTGCGATTCCCCAATTCGCCGGTGGGATCACTGATGCTGTTGCCGATCTCGGAGACCCCGAAGGCGTCGACGATTGCCGAAGCCGTCTCTGCGTCCAAGATCTCGGCGATCTCCTCCAGCGTCCACATGTAGAAGGCGCCTTCTTCCTTCTCATGGGGGTGCGCCGGATCGATCGCGCTGTCCGCGTCCTCGGCGGAATAGAAACCGCCGGCCGGGTCGGTCATGTCCCGCAGTACGTATTCGAGTACATCGGTGGCCACGTCGGCGAAGAAGCGATCCTCGGTGATCTGGAAAGCCTCGAGGTACGAGACGACAAGCTGCGCCTGGTCGTAGAGCATCTTTTCGAAATGCGGCACGCGCCAGAAAGCGTCCACGGAGTAGCGGTGGAAGCCGCCGCCCAGGTGGTCGTACATGCCGCCGGCCCACATCTTGCGCAGCGTGTCGAGGGTCATTCTCAGGGCCGGACCCTTGTCGGTCCGCGCCCAGTAGCGCAGTAGGAAGTTGAAGGTCGAGGGACGGGGAAATTTCGGCGCGCCGCTGAAACCACCCTGATCCACATCGTAGCTGCCGCCGAACTGGGCGTAGCCTCTGTCCGAAGCGGCCAGCAGGGCCGCGCTCTGACTCTCAACGGCAACCTCCTCTCTGACGCCAGTGGCGTTTCCCTGCTCAGCCAGGGCCTGGAAGATCTTCTCGCTGGAGTCTTCGACTTGCTGACGTCGCTGGTTCCAGGTTTCGCTGATGCTTTGCAGAATCTCTGGAAAACCGGGCCGACCATGGTGGGATGCGGGTGGAAAATAGGTGCCCCCATAGAACGGCTTGAGATCGGGGGTGAGCCACACAGACATGGGCCAACCACCGTGACCCGTGAGTGCCTGGACGGTGGTCATGTAGACCCGGTCGACGTCGGGTCGCTCCTCGCGATCGACCTTGATATTCACGTACAGCTTGTTCATGAGCGCCGCAATCTCTTCGTTCTCGAAGGACTCGCGCTCCATCACGTGACACCAATGGCAGGTGGAGTAGCCGATGGACAGGAAGATCGGCTTGCCTTCTTCTCGGGCCTTCTCGAAGGCCTCGTCCCCCCACGGATACCAGTCGACCGGGTTGTAGGCGTGCTGGAGGAGGTAGGGGCTCTTCTCGTGAATCAGCCGATTGGCTTGAGAGTTGTCTTTTTGACCGTCGCTCATGGGTACACCCTTCCTGTCAGTTGCCGCGGCACTTGAGTAGTGTGCGCGATACTAGCAGTGAGAGGGAGGTGGCTCTTCGATCGTTGAGATCCTCGAACTGGGTGCGGTGGGTCACCGATACACCTCGCGTCTGTGCCCAATCTTCAGGATCAAAATGATGAGCTTGGCGTCACTGAAGCTATAGATGACGCGGAATTTGCCAACGCGGATACGGAAGGCATCGTCGTAGCCGGACAATTTGCGACAACCCCTTGGTCGAGGGTCGTTGGCGAGACGGAGCATGGCGGCCGCCAACCGCTCCTGATCTCCCCGAGCTAGGGCCTTGAGCTGTTTCTCGGCGGTGCGGGTGATTTCGATCTCAAACCGAGGCATCCAGGTCGAGCTCCGCGAGCACCTCGGCCAGGGGTCGGGTGGGTTCGTGTCTGAGCCGCTTCAGGTCCTCGATGTCCTCGAGCTCTTCGAGCCGATCGATGAGTGCTTCTTGGACGAAGTGGTTCATCGACGATGCCTCTGGAACGGCAGTACTCATCGATAGCTCTCTTGAGGGCTTGATCGATACGGGCATTGATCTGGGTCGTAGTCATGCGGTCGCTCTCGATTTCCTTGGTGATAGCAAAGCATAGCAGATAGTAGCGAATCCTAGCAACGAACGTTCGCCTACCAGAGAAGACGGAATCGGTCACGGTGATCTCGCTCTGGGTCTACCTCCGACGGATCGCGGCCAGTAGGAAACCCTGCCAACGCCAATTGGTATGTGACCGGCGCCAATGAGGTCGACATCCTGGGCTACTCGACGGGCTACAGAAAAGCCACCGACTCCAGGCAAGGCGCTGCGGCACGGGCGGATGCCTCGAGCCAGACCCGGTTGGTACCCATCGGCACCTCGGCTTCGAAGTGGTTCCACCTGCCTTCTGAGATCATCACGTCTCGAGCCTCGTTCCCGAGACCGGCTCCAGTCAACCCGAATCTGACGATCGAGTCCTGACCGGCCAGGGGTGCGAGGACCACTCGTATCGAGGTGATTTCGGGTGGAACCGCAATCTCTATTCTCTTGGCGATGGGCCTGCAACCTTGCAGCTGCTGACGCCCGTCGGCTCCCGGCAGTTCGAGGGCAAAGCTCGCAAGATACGGGTCGGGAGCAGGTTGCCAGCGGAGATCCGCCCTGCCCTCGCTCTCGAGGTGAGCGAAGTCGATGCCCTCTGTGGCCAGCACGGTGTTGTCGAGCAGTGCAAGGTCGATTTCGGTAACGACAGTCTGGTCTCGCGGGTCCAGGCCTTCGATGAGCGGCGTGGAGAGCAATTCGTCGAGCCGGAATACGTCCAGATTGGCCGCCGCGATGCTGGGCAGCGGGCGACGTCGGGCCACCGCTTCGACCATGGAGCCCGCTCCGTGTCGATAGGCCTTGGCCATCTCCGGGTGTCCCCAGACCCATCACATCGATGGCCGGACCGTCGTGGGCCAGGGAGAGGATTCCGGCATCGTTGAGCAGCAGGACCGAGTCTTGTGAGTGCTCCTCGAGCCAGGTCGACGGCAGGACCGTGACGGTGATGGATCTCGATGGCTTTCTGGGCGTAGAGCCCTCCCCAGGTCGGGATGAAGGCAAGCAGGAGGATGGCCGGCGCGAACGAGAGCAGCGGGATCACGCGAGCTGGAGACGGGTGGCTTTCTGTCAGTCGGTCAAGCAGGACTCCCGCGCCTGCAAAGGCCAAGACCCAGGCGCAAACGAGCCCGGAGTGATGGTGTCGCATGCCCTGCCACGTCGGCATGCTGGACATGGGGGCCAGGGCCAGGAGAACGATCCAGACCAGGGCCAGGGGACGGAGATTCCGTAGCGCAGAGGGGTTGGTCGGGGACGGAGCTCTGGCGGCTCAGGATCTCTCGAGGAAGCCCCCACAGCGCCGCGATGGCGGTACCCAGAGCCAGCAGGCCCACGGGTGGCCACAGAAGGAATCCACGAGCGCCGAGATACACGGGCCCGATCTCAGTCCAGATACCGAGCAGATACAACTTGATGAGGGTCAGCAGATCCGGGAAAGCGATGCCCAACCATGACTTTGTCACCACCGCGGTCGGTTGTGCGAGACCCGTTGAGGCGAAATTGAGGAGGGCCACCCCGAGACCAGGAAGAACGAGCAGCGGAGCCGTCCATTTCGGCAGGGGAGCCCGGGGAAGGACCAGGATCGCCGTGGCTCCAATCAGGGTCAGCAGAAGGTTCTCTGGTCGCAGAAGCGGTAGGAACGAGACCAGCAGGAAGAACAGGGTAGCCGTGACCGCGTGGCGCCTTCTCGACAGTTTGCTCCACAGCGTCAGTGCAAGCAGCAAGGCGGCGGCGTTGAGAGCGCTCTCCATTCCGGTCATGGCACCGAAGCCAACAGGACCGGACCAAAGCACGGCCAGCCCGGTGGCAAGCGGCCAGGGTCCGGCCAAGCCGAGAGTCCTCATCAGAAGAACCGCGACAACTCCCAACATCCATAGCCCGGCAATACCGACCGCACGAGACCACCACGACCAACCTTGGATGTCGTCGTACAACCACTGCCCTGGTAGAAGGATCCAGGGATAGAGAAAGGAAGAAGCGCCGGAAGATGCTTCGCCTGTATTCCACTGGAGAGCGTTGCCCTCGATGGGCCTGTTGAGCGTAGCGAATGAAGATGTAGGAATCGTCGAAAGGCAGGATCCAGGGTGGTGGCGGCTCTTCATTCGGTGCCAAGCCGAACTCGGATTGCAGCGCCTGGTTGCCCTGCATCGACTTCAACGGAGCGATGCAGAAAATGGAGAAGACGAAAGTCGCAACCAGTAGAGCTGCTGCCTCGACAAGGAGGATTCGCCAGTTCGGAATCGTCACTGCGAAGGCCCTCGGAAGTCGATCACGGTGCCGACTGTCAAAATCTGACCGTGTCTCTGGTGGTCATCACATTCTCCTGGAGGTTTTGCTCATCGGTTCTCTTGACGAAGAAGCATAGTCATTCCAGGAGAGGTATTCCAGCATCGCAGGGGATGGTGAGGATGGGCAAGAGGTTGGATTCTGCGGTATCCTCTCCCCCTCCAGGGCTAGTTGAGGCACTGGAATTCCAGTCAACATTCCATTTATATCTACAGAAGTAGATGGATAAAGGAGGTTCTCGTATGAAACGGACTTTGATGGGTCTGATGTTGTGTGCAGCAATCCTGGTAGGTGCTGTGGCACCGATCATGGCGGATTCGCCGGTGCTCAGCGGAATCGTCGAGAGCAACGTGCTGCGTGTGGGGACCTCGGGTGCTCAGCCGCCGTTCTCGGTCAAGTCGAAGGATGGCAGCCTGATCGGCTACGAGGTCGATCTGGCCAAACTGCTGGCCAACGCCATGGGTGTCGAGCTCAAGTTGGTGGAAATGCCGTTCGGTGAGCTGCTGTTGGCGCTCGAGAAGGGCGAGGTAGATGTCGTGATGTCCGGCATGACCATGACCCCGGCACGCAATCTCAAAGCCGCTTTTGTGGGTCCCTACATCATCTCGGGCAAGTCGATTCTCACCAAGGACAAGACCATTGCCCAGGCAGAAGAGACGGGTGATATCAACCAAGCGGATCTGACCATCGTCGCCCTGGCCAACTCCACGAGTCAGAAGTTCGTCGAGACTCTGATGCCCAAAGCCACTCTGGTAACAACCAAGAACTACGACGAAGGTGTCAAGATGATCTTGGAAGACAAGGCCACCGCCATGGTCGCCGATTTTCCGATCTGTGCGCTGTCGGCCATGCGTTATGGTGACCAGGGCCTGGTCACGCTGGCCGAGCCCTTGACCATCGAGCCCATCGGCATTGCCATCAGCCCCGGCGACTCCCTGATGCTCAACATGGTGCAGAACTATCTGGTCGCGCTCGAGGGCGTGGGCATTCTGGAGGAGCTCGAGGCCAAGTGGTTCAAGGATGGCGGATGGTTGATCCGTCTCCCGTGATCCGGAGCTCTGGAAGCACCGAGTCGGCCTGATCGACTCATCGAGGGCGGTGGCGGATGCCACCGCCCGTTCTGTTCGTGTACCGGCAGGGTTTTCGACGCTCGCTAGTTCTTGACCAGCTCGATCCGAAGGGCCTCCAGACGGCGACCTTCGCGGATGGTGCCGGCGATCTCGCCTTCAGGCATCCAGTCCATCCAGCCGGAACCCTCCACATGTGCTTGGTAGCGCACGCTCATACCCTTGGGCGGATCGATGAGTCGCACCCGGATGGCGTCCAAGGCACGATGCTCGCCAGTGGTGCCCAGAGTGGCGCCGTTCTCGACCCAGTCGGTCCACCCTTCGCCGCGTAGCCGGGCCTGGTAGGTGACGCCGGTCTTGCCCTTGGGGTCGACGATCTCGATCTTGAGGGCTTCGATCTGCAGTGCCTGGCCCATCGTGCCCGAGATCTCGCCGTTTTCGAACCATCCCGTCCAGCCAGCCCCGGCAGAATGGGTTTCATAGCGGACGCTGAGACCCTTGACCCCGGGTGCCGTCGGTGGGTCCCCTTTGGCGAGCTCTATACGCAGAGCCTCTAGACGTAGATGTCTACCGGTGGTGCCGGAAGTCTCGCCATCCTCGACCCAGCCCATCCATCCGATCCCTTCTACATGTCCTTGATAGCGGACATGGTAGCCCCGGCTCTTCTCGGTGAGCTTGATCTCGACGGCTTCGATGGCAGCGCCGACGCCGGTGGATCCCGAGGGTTGACCGTCGAAGACCCAAGGCTGCCATCCCTGGCCACCGAGATGGGTTCGATAGGTGATCTCCATTCCCTCTGGAGCATCGACGAGCTCGATCCGGATCGCCTCTATTCTACGGCCCTGGCCGGTGGTGCCAAGAATCTCTCCTGGCTCGATCCACCCCTGCCAGCCGAGATCCTCGAGATGCACCTGGGCGCGGAACGAGACCTCTGCCGCCACTGGAGAGCCCCACGCCGCTCCCAGACCCAGAACCACCGTTAGCACGATCATCACCACAGAAATGGATGCGTTGCATGTTCTCTCCTTTGTCTAGAGCTCCAAGTCGCGGCTACTCGATGCCGAGGATCTTGATCTCGAAGTTCAGCGCTTCCCCGGCCAGCGGATGGTTGAAGTCCAAGATGATGGTTTCTTCCCGTACCTCGTGGACCTTGATGGGCTGTTGTTGGCCTTCGGGGTCGGTGGCGACGAGCATCATGCCGACGGTCCGGGCATCCTCGGGCACCATCTCGAGCTCGACTTCCTGGTAGGCCTCGGTGTTGATCGGGCCGTAGCCCTCTTCAGCGGTCAGCTTGACCTCTTTGGTGTCGCCGACAGCGTGTCCGAGCAGGGCCGCCTCGAGGGCCGGCAGGATTTCGCTGCTGCCTTGGGTGTAGGTGAGAGGGTCCTCGCCGACGTTGGTGTCGACGGTAGTACCGTCATCCAGTTTCAGGGTGTATTCGATGGAAATGGATTGGCCGTTCTCAATCACGATGGACTCCTCTTCTTCGGTTCGGAGCAGGGTTGTTCAGAGCGGGGCATGGTAGCACCTGTCGAGGTCACGGTCTTGTCGACCTGGCTAGAGGTAGAGTAGCCGCGATGTCTTCCCGTGACCGCGGGGCGATGATCCGAGTCGTCTCGATGATCGTCGGCCTTGTCATCGCTCGCCCTGCTCTGGGAAGCGAGCTTTCGCGTCATCTTACTGGCGAGGGATCCCGATCTCTGAGACAGATGGCTCTCGAGGCTGTGATCGCCATCGGGGATCCGCCGATTCTCTATTGGGTGATCGGCGTCGGCCTGCTCTCGATCCTGATCGTTGCGAGTGTGCTGCCGTTGCTTTGTACCGGTCGAGTCGGGAAGGTCGGGACGCAACGCCATCCTGAGAGTGCTCCTCGACCGGCGGTTCTACGGCTTGATAGTCGGATTCACGGTGATGGGTCTGCGCTGGCCGCTCCTCGCGCGCGGCCTGCTGAACACCGACGAAAGCCACGCCATCGCCTGTGCCATGAAGCTGGGTGTCGATCCAGTCTTCTGGCGAGGTATCGACGGCACCACAGGCGGACCGTTGCTCTACTACCCCCTCTTGCTTCCAGGAGTGATCGGATTGCCGATCGGGTACGGATCCGCCCGGGCGATGGGTCTCTTGGCGCTGATCGGCAGCGTACTTCTTCTCTATGGGATCGTCCGGCGTCTATTCGATGAAGGTGTCGCCAGGTTCGCGGTCCTACCCTTGATCACCTGTTGGGGACTGACCACTTCGAGTCACTTTGCCCACTATTCGAGTGAACAGATACCCGTCTTTTTGATCACACTGGCGCTCTACTTTCTGGTGCGTTGGTGGAAAGAAGACCGCGATGGAGTTTGGACGCTTGTCTGTAGCGGCCTGGTGCTGGGAGCCATACCGTTCGCCAAGCTCCAAGCCGTGCCGGTGGGTCTCTTCATCGCTGCCTGTGGCGTCATGGTCATCACGACTCGGTATCGGAGCTCGACCGCCGAGCTCTGGAAGCGGATGCTCTTGTTCGGAGCCTCGGGGTTGGCGGTGCCGGCCCTCTTCGTGGTCACGGTGGTCAGTTCGGGGGTCTGGCAGGACTTCTGGCAGTCCTACGTCCTCAACAACCTGGGCTATGGGGGTCGTTACCTGCAGCTTGGCGATGTGGGCATGTCATTGGCCCAGAGGGTCTGGGTTGTCGTGGATCGCAGTTTCTGGACCTATGACCTGGCGGAGCTGGTGGGGGCTGTCTTTCTGATCGGGTTGCTGGTGCTGCTTGGTGCGCTGGCGATGGCGCGTCGATCCCTGATCGAGCGGGGCGGGCTTCTCATGATGGCCCTTGGGCTGGTGCTGGTTTCCGCAGTTGCAGTTGCTTTTCCGAAAACACTGTTCAGTCACTACTTCCTTTTCCTGCCGGTCCCCGTGACCCTGTTTGGAGCCGTCTGGTTGGGGATCGCCGTGGAGATGGGTCGCCAGCGATTCTCCGGCAGGCAACAGACGATCGTGTTGGCGCTCCTGGTCTCGACCGTTCTCGCACTGACGGTAGCGCGACCCCTGGAACGTCGCCTGCGTCGGCAACACCCGGTCTTCTCGGAGGCGGCCTCGATCCCGGAGATCGTCAGCAGCCCCGTCGCCGAGGTCGCGCTCGGGTTTGGACGGGTAGGTGAATCGATGGCGGTGTGGGGATGGCAGCCGTGGCGGTTCGTCGAAGCCGGGCTCTATCCCGCGACTCGAGATACCCAGACGCAGTGGCAGATTCTCGACACTCCCCAGCGCCCGTACTATCTGGATCGCTATCGCACCGATCTCACTGAGTCACTGCCACCGGTCTTTGTCGACACGGTGGGGTTTGTGGAGGACGCGCGATCGCCCTGGAGACCGGTCTTCTGGAATCGAGAGACTCAGGCCCACGATGCTTTTCCTGGAGATCGCCGAGCGTCATCGACGAGCACTACCGGCAGGTCGGTGAGATCGGGACCTCGAGAGTCTATGTGTCGAGATCGAGATTGGCGGAGTTGGGACGTCTGACGGGTCTGGAGCTCGCGAACCTGGAGAGCGAGGATCTACTCGCTCTCGTGCCCCGGTTGTCGCGTCTCGACCTTGGCGAGACCTCGAGCCCTGTCGCGGCTGAAACGCGATAGGTCTAGTCGGAATCTGACCTGAAGATCGTACCTACCAGGTAGGTGGAATAGGTGCCATCCCGCCTACGAACGAGCGACACGATCCGGTTGGCTCCCTTTTGAAGCTTGATCGTGGCGGTCCCCAGGTCACCCATGACGAACGCCTCGATCCCGTTGACGCGGAACCCCGAGATGGCCTTCGGCTTGTGGATGGCGCAGATGACATTGACGGTTTTCTGACCGACCGTGGAGCCGTCGATGGGTTCGATAATCTCCAGCGGTGGTGTCAGCCGAATGGCCCTCTGTGGCCGACGCTCTTGGGGAGCAGGTGCCGCAGGAGACTGTGCCATTCTTCCCAGGAGGCCAGACCAGATCCCGGCGGGTCGGTCGGAGAGCAGCCTGGAGAATGCGAAACCGGCAGTCTGGTAGTACTCGCTTTCCTGTGATTCGAGGGAGTTGCGCCAATTGGACTGGGTCCAACGTACCCGGCCTTCTACTTCGACCGATTCCAGGAAATCAGAAAGAACCAGGCGGTGGGTCTCGCCACGCGCGAAGACACAACGGGTTTTGATCTCGACCTTGACTCCGGTGGGGCTGACGTCCAGGATTCTGCCGGATCCTCGGGTACCCGAGACGGAGCCCTTGGGTAGGGCCAGTCGAATCTCGCTGCGGCGTTCAGGCATCCCCATGAAGTCCCTCGATCTCGCCGACAGTTCTAGGGGGGCATGCGCCATGCGGACCGCATCGAACCGTCATCCACTGGAGGAATATAGGAGAATATCAGCACATTCGAATAGTGCTATGGCTTGTGGTAGTGGTCAGGCGAACGTCACTCTGCCTCGGCCACAGGGTAGCCAAAGCCCTTGCGTATCTGGTGTGGGCTGGCCAAAGGGGTGGCGGGAGTCCGCGCCAATTCGCCGAGGAGACCGGGACAGCAGTGGAGAGCGATCCCAGCGGTGAGAGAGTCGAGAGCCGTCACGATGTGTTTCAAAGAAGAACTTCAAGAGGAAGCTGCTATGGTGGCTCGATGAAACGCCTCATGATGCCAGTAGCCCTGGCCTGCATTCTCAGTGCTCCCTTGGCTGCTCAAGAAGCGACCGCGGTGAGCCCAGCTCAGCAGGAGCTCATTGAGGCGGCGTTCAACGGTCAACTCGACGAGGTCAGACGTCTTGTGTCGGCAGGCACCGCCGTCGATTTCGCCGATTCCGAGAAGCGCACACCCTTCATGTTGGCGGCCTTCAACGGCCACACTCCCGTTCTTCAGTTTCTTCTGGAAGAAGGTGCGGAGGTCGATGCCAAGGACGTGAATGGCCGCACTGCCTTGATGTATGCCTCCAGCGGTCCGTTCGAGGAGGCCGTCGCGTTTCTACTGGAACACGGGGCTGAGGTTGATGTGCAAGGCACGCTCGAAGGCTTCACCGCCCTGATGACCGCGGCATCGGAGGGCTTGGTCGAGGTGGTACGCCTGCTTCTCGCCAACGGAGCCGATCCGAGCCTGGTGGACAAAGATGGCGATACCGCAGCGAGCTTCGCTCGCCAGAATGGCCATATGGAAGTCCTCGAGCTACTCGAGAGCCCGCCTGCGCCAAGCCAGTAGTCGAGGCCTGGCTAGAGATCCAACGGCCGCAGCCCTCTCAGCTTTTTGTGCGTCGCCCCGCCAGCTTGTTCAGCAGGTCTTTCCATCCACAGGCGAGAAGCGGTATGGATGCGGCCGGGCTCGCGGACAGCGATGGCAGAGGTACACCCTTTGGGTAGCTCCGCGCTGTCGGTCTCTCGTCGGTGGCTGGCTCTCCCTTCAGGAGCGATTCGAGGATCTCCTCGATCGTCGCGGGTGGCAGGGTCGGTAGCACCTCTGTAAACCAGTGCCGAACAGCTTCTGGGTCGCCGGGGTCTACCTTCCCGTATCGGGCGGCGACATCGTGAAAGGAGTGGGTGGGTGTCGGCATCTCGTGCTCTCGCTAGCGCAGGGGATCCAGGGCCCCGCTCGATTGCGAGGGCCGCTTCGACAGTGAAATAGCAATAGCGGCCGTCGCTGGGTTTGATCAGTCGTCGAGGGCTGCGTGGCAATCGCTTGTCCGCGGATAGCACAGACATTCCTTGGCGTTGATACCACTCGAGCAGCACGTCGCCGCCGTCCTTGTCGGCGTAGAGGGCGGTGCGACCCCAGCGGTGCTTGTTGAGGGAATGGGTCACAGCGACATCGAGGGTGATGGTGCCGAGACGTTTTGGGATGCGATCCTCGGGGATGGGATGATCCTCGATGGTCAGAAGCGCCTCATCGGGTGCCGTCGACATGAACCAGACAAAGGCGCTCTTGCCTTTCGGTGCATCCAGAGCGGGGAATCGACCCAGAAGCTGCAACATGGCGCAGGGAATGAAGTGGTCTTTCTCCGGAGTCTGAACACCGACCGTGTATCCGGCCGGCTGACGCGCCAGAACGCCGCCGGCGAGTGTCGAGAAGGGGACGTACAGGAGCCAGTTCCAATCCCGGTCCGCTCGGTCAGGGTCTTGATCGATGATCGGCTGCACATGGGAATGCCACCAGAGGACGTGTGGCAGAGTCATTCGTGCGACATGGATCCCAATCGGCTCACCACTTCTAGTGGGAGCCCGGCTCACGAATCGGACACCTCGCCATCGCCTCAGATCCATTGGTTTACGAATCTTACCGTTCGAGGCGGCGACAGAGCCCACAGGTCTCGGCGCACTGAATCGTAGGGGCGGGGCTTGTCCCCTCCCGCCTGCGGTTACAATCGCCATCCCGGGCGGGCACAAGCCCCGCCCCTACAACTGAAGCGGCCGGTCTCCGGCCGGCCGTCGGTCGGCCGAGAATCGCTCGCTTGAGAGGCATACCAAACATTCAGAGGAATGAATCGATGACCATGACCGAAATGTTGGATCACATTTGGTGGGGCAACCCCGTCTCCCGTTGGCTGATCGCGTTCGGGATCTTCACTGCTCGTCATTACCATCCTGTGGCCGATCAAGAGATGGATCGTGGGACGGATGAAGTCGTTTGCCGCGAGCACGGATACTCCCTACGACAATCTGGCCGTGAGGGTGTTGAAGACCACCAAGTTCTCGTTCGTGGCGCTAATCGGGCTATGGGCCGGATCACGAGTTCTCCAGTTGCCCGATTTCCTCCACCTCGGGCTCCAGAAGATCGCCATCATCGTCGTTGGTCCTGCAGGTGAGCCTTTGGGCGACCACCTCCTTGAGCGAGTGGCTGAAGATCGTCGCCGAGAAGAAGGCGAAAGATGGCGAGGCGCTCACCTGGCTCAGCGGCGTCGAGTGGACCGGAAAGATCATCATCTGGGCAGTGGCTTTGTTGATCGGTCTCGAGAACCTCGGGGTCGACGTGACGGGCCTGGTCGCCGGTCTCGGAATCGGTGGCATCGCCGTCGCCCTGGCGGCGCAGAACATTCTCGGTGATCTGTTCTCGGCCTTCTCGATCTATATCGATCAGCCCTTTGTTCTGGGCGACTTCCTCAAGGTGGGCGATCAGTCGGGCACGGTCGAGAAGATCGGTATGAAGACGACCCGTGTTCGCAGTCTGACGGGAGAGCAGTTGATCTTCAGCAACAGTGATCTGGTCAACAGTCGTATTCAAAACTTCGGACGCCTTCAAGAGCGACGGGCAAACTTCACCGTCGGTGTCACTTATGACACTCCGAAGGAGAAGGTCGAAGAGATCCCAGGGATGATCCGCACGATCGTCGAAGCGCAGGAGCAAGTGCGCTTCGACCGCTCCCATTTCAAGGAGTTCGGCGACTCCGCCTTGATCTTCGAGACCATCTACGTGGTCCTGGTTCCCGAGTTCATGGTCAAAATGGACGTGCAACAAGCCATCAACCTGGAGCTCATGCAGCGCTTCGAGGCGGAAGGAATCGAATTCGCCTTTCCGACTCAGACGATCTATCTGGAGAATTCCGAGGCGGTCGCCAATTCGTAGTGGCCGGCCTTCGCCGCGTTATCGCGCGTTGATCGGTGCTCTGTAGTGGCCGGTACTCTGTGTCCTGGCCTGGGCATCTGTGACGCCTCGGTCTCGGCGCCGAATCGTGACAGGCTCAGGTGGCCCCGCGGGTCTCTTCGAGCAAGGCCCTGAGAGACGGCAGCTGATCTCGATCTTTCTGACGGTTGGCAGCTTCCTTGGATCGGATGACATCTTCCAGCGAAGCTACCGGGACCTTCAAGCCATCCAGGTCGAATTCGACAGTACCCGTTGAGAGATCCTCGAAGCCAGTCGTTCCGGTAGGCAAGAACGACACGTCGAAGTCACCATAGCGTGTCGTGAAATTGACCAACTCGAGGGTGTCGAGGAATGAAGCATCGATCGAGACGGGTATTCCGTAAGGTGCACCCACCGCACGGATCTTCGCGCCGAGTTCCTTCAGAGCAGCAGCCAAACGGGTGAGGTTGTCTGTTTCCTTGCTTGGACAGATGTCCAGATCACCGGTTCGCAGATTCGAGCCGTGGAGAGTAGCTGCAATACCACCAATGACAATGTAGTCCACTCGGTGGTTTTGAAGAATCGTAAAGATCTTGTCAGGTCGAAAGCGAACCATGTTCCAGAAGTCAGTCTCGATGGATGGACGATTCGTTACGCCGAGACTCTCTTGGCTCGGTGAGCGCGTCTTTCGAAGGCGACCATGTCGACAAGATATTGAAGGCGCTCGGCTGGTGACCACGAGAGTCGTTCGAGGAGTTGATCGCGGTCCACTTGCCATTGGTCGATCAACAAAATCTCGGATTGATAGCCACAGGCCCTCAAGATCCGCTCGAGAGTCTCGACCCGGGGGGATAGGCCACCTCCCTCCCATCGTGCAATCGCCGACTGCGGAGTCCCCAGCCGGCGAGCCAACTCGGTCTGGGTCCAGCCACGATTCAGCCGCGCATTTCGGATGACTTCGGTAGTGTCCATGATGGTGAGTATAACGGAAATGTTATAAATATCGATTGCTCTCAGGAATCGGCTGGCACCTCTAGGGCTGAGGCTTGCCCCCGCCTAGGAGGGCTCAGGGCCCTCCCCTACATTGCCGGATTGTTCCCAGTCGGGAAACCACCTCACGATTTCCAGCCGTTTCAGACATAATTAGCCGAGCTGCGAGAAGAGCGATGTCCCGGATCCACATCCCAATCCTGATTGCCTTGGTATTGGCGCCTGGATGGCTCTGGGCTCAGGCCCAGGACACAGAGCAGATGTCACAAAGCGAGCTGCAGAAGCTCGTCCTCGAGCTACAGAAACAGCTCAAGGATCAGCAGGAGCTCATCGAGCAACAGAATCAGACCCTCCAGGACCAAACCGATGCGATCAAGGGTTTGAAGACCCAGCTCGATCAGTTGAGCATGTCCTCAACGGGCCAGGCACCCGCGATCAGTGACGAGGACCTGGTGCTCAAGGAGCGCTTGTCCAAGGTGGAGGAGGAGCTCGCCAGACCACCAGATACTCCGGAGAACGTCCTGACCGCGGGAGACTTCCCAGGATCGATCCGTATCCCGGGCACCGGTATGGCCAGTAAGTTCGGTGGTTTCGTTCGCTTGGGTGTCGTCGACAGCCTGGATCCCATCGGTTCCACCGATCGATTTGTCGCCGGTGCAATCCCGGTAACTGACGATGAACTGGGCGGTGATTTCAATGAGGGCTTCGTCATCTCGGCCAAGCGCTCTCGTCTGAATTGGGATATGCGATTGGATTCCAGTGTCGGTCAGTTCCGCGCCTTTGTTGAAGGCGATTTCGCCGGGCAGACAGGCGGTTCAGACGTGCTGCGTCTCCGCCACGCCTATGGTCAATACAACAGGTTCATTCTCGGTCAGACCTGGTCGACGCTCATGGATACGGCGGCCATCCCCGAGGATGTCGATTTCGAAGGTCTGAATGCGCAGATCAACGTTCGGCAACCTGAGCTGCGCTATACCCGCGGGCTTGGCAACAACACACCCTTCGCCTTCGCGTGGGAGGATCCTTCCCCGTCGATTACCGGTGGCACAGGCGTCAGTCAGTTTCCAGACACGATTGTGCGGATCACCAAGAAGTACGAGTGGGGCCATCTCCAGTTCGGCGGCATTCTCCGGAGCATTCGCGGCGTCCCGACCGACGAGGAAGGAAACGAATTGACCAGCGACGCATCGTCGGCCTTTGGTTGGGGGCTGACTTTCAGTGGCAACGCCGCCGTCAAGAAGTGGGACCGGCGCGACAACTTCAAATTCCAGTTCAACTTCGGCGATGGTCTTGGGCGCTACATCAACGATCTCGGCACAGTTGGTGGCTTCGACGCCGCCTTCGATATGGAATCTGGCGAGCTCGAGACGCTCGGAGTCTTCGGGGTCTACGGCGGCTTTCAGAAGTGGTGGAAACGCAATCCGCTGGGCCTGTTCAAAGCGGTGCGATCGACCTTCATCTATGGCTATGTCCAGGTCCAGGATCTCGACTTCCTCCCCGACAATTTCTACCGCAGCACTCAGCGGGTCTCCGCCAATTGGTTGTGGTCGCCGATCTCCCAGATCGATCTCGGGGTCGAGTTCCTCTGGGGCACCCGCACCAACAGGAACAGACAGCGAGCCACCGCCAAACAGTTACAGTTCGTGTCAACGTTCCGGTTCTAGACGGTTCTGAGACGAGCCAACGGGTGCTTGCAACCCGACTTCTTTCGGTCCTGCTGGTAACAAGGCTGCGGTTGGCGAGTTCAGGCTAGCCACATAGCACGCTATCAGTCCCAGGAGCAGACGGCCGGCCTTGCACCTTGAATAAAAGGAGTGAGTTCACAGGTTATTGAGGTCGGAAGGGAATTGGTAATGGCGGAATCGAAACATATCGTCTGTCCCCAGTGCACCAAGATCAATCGGGTGGCCACAGCGCGACTGGGTGACCATCCTCGTTGTGGCAGCTGCAAGCAGCAGCTCTTCAGCGGCCGGCCGGTCACGCTGAGCCAAGCGACTTTCGACCGTTTCATCGAGCGTAGCGACATTCCCGTGGTGGTGGATTTCTGGGCGTCGTGGTGTGGGCCGTGCAAGACGATGGCTCCGGCTTATGAGAAGGCGGCGGCGCAGCTCGAGCCGGAGGTGGTTCTAGCCAAGCTCAACACCGAGGAAGCCTCACAGGTGGCTGGGCGATTCGGCATTCAGAGCATTCCGACCCTGGTGGTGTTCAAGCAGGGCCAGGAGGTGGCGCGACAGCCTGGAGCGATGAGCCAGCCCCAGATCGAGCAGTGGGTGCGGACGCACGCGGCCTGACGCGGATTCGGCAGATAGGCTGGCGAGACGCTTCATGGAGCGAGAAGGAAAACGATCATGCGAATGGACAAGCTGACGACGAAGTTCCAAATGGCGCTGGCGGATGCGCAGAGCGTCGCTTTAGGCAGGGACCATCAGTCCGTCGAGCCGGCGCACGTCATGATGGCGCTGCTCGAGCAGGAAGGCGGCACCGCCCGCCCGCTGCTGGCGCAGGCCGGCGTCAACATCAACCAGTTGCGGCTGAAGGTGATGGAAGCTCTCGATCGGCTACCCCGGGTCGAGGGCACTCCGGGGGAGGTCCATATCTCGCAGGACCTCACTCGTCTTCTCAATGTCACCGACAAGCTGGCACAACAGAGAGACGATCAATTCATTTCGAGCGAGCTGTTTCTGCTGGCCGCGGTCGAGGACAAGGGAAGCCTGGGTGAGATCCTACGGGGGGCCGGGGCTACCCAGGCGGCCTTCGAACAGACGGTGGACCAGCTGCGAGGTGGTAGCCAGGTGGACAGCGCCGATGCCGAGGATCAGCGGCAGGCGTTGGACAGATTCACCATCGATCTCACCGAGCGAGCCGAGCAAGGCAAGCTCGACCCGGTGATCGGCCGCGACAACGAGATTCGCCGGTCGATCCAGGTACTGCAGCGGCGCACCAAGAACAACCCCGTCTTGATCGGTGAGGCGGGCGTGGGGAAGACGGCCATCGTTGAAGGGCTGGCCCAGAGAATCGTCAATGAAGAGGTGCCGGAGGGCTTGAAGGGTAAGCGGGTCCTGTCGCTCGATATGGGAGCCCTGATTGCCGGCGCCAAGTTTCGGGGCGAGTTCGAAGAGCGCCTCAAGGCTGTTCTCAACGATCTGTCCAAGCAGGAAGGCCAGATCATCCTCTTTATCGATGAGATCCACACCATGGTGGGTGCCGGCAAGGCCGAGGGAGCCATGGATGCGAGCAACATGCTCAAGCCAGCCCTGGCTCGCGGCGAGCTGCACTGTATTGGCGCCACGACTCTCGATGAGTACCGCAAGAACATCGAGAAGGACGCGGCTCTCGAGCGCCGTCTACAGAAGGTCCTGGTCACCGAACCGTCGGTCGAGGACACGATTGCCATCCTGCGAGGCTTGAAGGAACGCTACGAGGTCCATCACGGTGTCGAGATCACCGACCCGGCCATCGTCTCCGCCGCGACGCTGTCGCACCGGTACATCACAGATCGTCAGCTGCCGGACAAGGCGATCGATCTGATTGACGAGGCGGCCTCGCGGATCCGCATGGAGATCGACTCGAAGCCCGAGGAGCTGGACAAGCTCGAGCGGCGACTCATCCAGCTCAAGATCCAGCGTGAAGCATTGAAGAAGGAAAAGGACAAAGCCTCCAAGCAGCGGCTCAAGGACCTGCAAGCGGAGATCGACGAGCTGGAGCGCGCATTCGCCGACCTGGAAGAGATCTGGAAGGCGGAGAAGGCGACGCTGGAGGGTGCGGCGCAGGTCAAGGAGGACCTGGAGCGGGCCCGGTACGAGCTGGAGACGGCGCAGCGGGCCGGCGATCTGGGGCGCGCCTCAGAGATCCAGTACGGTCGGATCCCGGAGCTCGAGCAACAGCTGAAGGCGGCTTCGCAGGCCGAAGAGCAGGAGATGACCCTGGTGCGCAACAAGGTCACCGAGGAGGAGGTGGCAGAGGTCGTCTCTCGATGGACCGGTATCCCGGTCTCGAAAATGCTGGAAGGGGAGCGCGAGAGACTTCTTCATCTCGAAGACGAGCTCGGGCAGCGGGTGATCGGCCAGAAGGAGGCGGTCAAGGCGGTCAGCGACGCGATCCGGCGCTCCCGTGCCGGCTTGTCGGATCCTGATCGGCCCAATGGCTCCTTTCTCTTCCTGGGTCCAACGGGTGTCGGCAAGACGGAGCTCTGCAAAGCGCTGGCCGTCTCGCTGTTTGATACCGAGGAGGCGTTGATCCGCATCGATATGTCGGAGTTCATGGAGAAGCACTCGGTGGCTCGCCTTATCGGAGCACCCCCAGGCTATGTGGGCTATGAGGAAGGCGGCTACCTCACGGAGGCCGTACGGCGTCGGCCGTATTCGGTGATCCTGCTGGATGAGATCGAGAAGGCTCACCCGGAGGTCTTCAACGTCCTACTCCAGGTACTCGACGATGGCCGTTTGACCGATGGCCAGGGTCGCACCGTGGATTTTCGCAACACCATCATCGTCATGACCTCGAATCTCGGCTCCCACGTCATCCAGGAGATGTCAGGTGAGGAACGATACGACGAGATGAAGGCGGCGGTCATGGAGATCGTCGGCGAGCGCTTTCGGCCCGAGTTCATCAACCGGGTCGATGACATCATCGTTTTTCACCCGCTTGCGCGAGACCAGATTCGACTGATCGCGGAGCTTCAGTTGAACATCATTGGCGGTCGGCTCGAAGGCAATGGCTTGGGTCTGGAGATGACGCCCGAGGCGATCGACTTTCTGGGTAACGTGGGCTACGACCCCGTTTACGGGGCCAGGCCCTTGAAACGTGCCATCCAGCAGTATCTCGAGAACCCGTTGGCTCAAGCGATCCTGAGCGGGACCTATGGACCGGGTGACACGATCATCGTCGGAGTCGCGGATGGCAAGCTGCATTTCACATCTGGGCGGCCGGCATCTCCAACCCCCTAGAGAGTTGACCACTCGAAAAGGAGATAATTCCCATTCCAATGCGCGTTCTCTACGTCTTTCCCCATCCCGACGACGAATCCTTCGGGGTCGGACACGTGATGCACAAACAGCGTCGCGAGGGCCACGAGGTCTATTTGTTGACCCTCACCCGCGGTGGAGCTACCAAACAGCGCCACAAGTACGGCTACTCGATCGAGGAGATGGGTGAGGTCCGCTATCGCGAGATGCTTGCGGTACAAGAGGTTCTCGACCTGACCGGGATGACGGTGCTGGATTTTCCAGACAGTGGGCTCAAGGAGGTCGATCCTCGCAAGCTCGAACAGGCCATCGCTGAGGAGACAGAACGCGTGCGCCCCGATGTGCTGGTTTCCTACCCGGCCCACGGCATCTCGGGCTTTCACGACCATCTGATCACCCATGCTGTCGTCAAGCGGGCCTTTGTCGAGCTTCGGGATCGGCTCCCCGAGCTCGAGAGACTCGCCTTCTGCAGCTTGACCGAAGAGCAGGCGAAAGCCTCGACGGTGTTTCCGTTATCGAGCTCCACCGCAGAGGAAATCGACTGTCTTGTCCAGGTCGATTCGCAAGACATCGAGGCCTGCCGGCGGGCGCTGGATTGTTATGTGACTTTCAAGGAGACGATCGAACGAACCGGGATCAAGGAAAAGCTGTACCCTGAGGTGCCGTTCGAGTTCTTTGCCGAGGACCTCAAACCGCCGGCTGGTGACCTTTTCGCGCAGCTCCCCGCATCCTGAAAGCACCAGCGCAGAGGTGCCATCCGATTGTGGACATCTGTTCTATTCGGCTGGCACCTTCTCAGATTCCAGTTGGTTGTCAGAATCCAATGCTCAGGTTATTATACCTAATGTTTAGGTGGAAAAACCTAATACTAAGGTAGGTAAACCGTACGAAACGACTGACAGTGGAGTCATGAAAGCCGTGAGAGAAGCGACGATCTCGGAGGCACCGCTCATCGGGCTATTCGGAAGCAAAGCCGCGTACCAGGTTCTGATGTATCTCGAGAACTACGGTCAGGGCTATGCAGCCGAGATCGCCAGAACGTTCGGGTTGTCGCTCAGCCAGGTTCAGAACCAGCTTCGCAAGTTCGAAGAGCTGGGCCTTCTCGTCAGTCGCAAGGAAGGATCGGCCCGTTTCTACTATTTCAATCGGAATCCCGTTGCGGACGGGCTCCGCGAGTTCCTTCGCTCGGCACTTGACCGCCTACCGGATGCGACGATCCAGAAGTTCTATCGGGCACGCAAGCGGCCCAGACGGTACGCCAAGAGATAGAAGGGCAGGAGGATAGGGGAGCCAGCCGTCTCGCAATGGGAACGCCGAGTATCACCAGAAGAACAACGATGACCGAGCTGGCCGCCCTCGTCTGCGAGGCGTTGGAAGCGGCCGGCATTGTCGCGACGCTCTCGGGAGGAAGCGCCGTGTCGGCCTACACCGAGAATCGGTACGAGTCCGAAGACCTGGACTTCGTGACGACAGCCTTGCTGGAGGAGCTCAAGCCTGTTCTCGAGCCCCTGGGATTCGTCCACAAAGGGAGTCCGCGCCTGTCGGTATTCGAGCACCCAGCCACGAGGTGGTACCTGGAGTTCCCACCGGCACCCTTGAGCTTCGGTGGTACCTACGTCGACGCATCGAAGTGTGCAGTGCTTTCGACACCGGCGGGCAACGTGCGGATCATCACCGCGACACACTCGGTCATGGACCGGCTTATCGCGGCTGCCTCCTGGCAAGACGCCCCATCTCTCGAACAGGCGTTGCTAGTGGCGACACATCAGTCCAACAACATCGACTGGGACCAGATCGACACCTGGGTGATCGCTGAAGGAATCACCGGCGCGCGGGAAGTGATCGAGTTCTATCGCGCCGTGCGGCGATCTCCCCCGAGAGGATGAAGGTAGAGGTGCCAAGGGTGCCTGATATTGAGGTGCGATGTTAGGCGCTCGAACCTATAGTCAATGGTCTATTGAGGTGTTCGGTACTCGAGGTGAGAATGTTGCTGCACGGCTGCTTCTACAAGCGCCCGGGTATCGATGCCATTTATGATTCTCCCCTTCATGACATTCCAACACGTGCTCTAGCCTGTTTGATGGCTGCGTAATGGCTGTTTTGGGGGATCGTCCCGGAGGCTCGCGCTGAAGATGAAAAGTCCGAGCCACGCCTGTTTGAGCCGTATGGGATTTCTGCATTCGCTTCGAGAAAGACTTGGATTTAGTCCAGGGCGATTGCACAAACGGGATGACCGATGCGGTTTCAGTCGGTGCGGGTTGGTTTCGATCTGAACTTCAGCGACAGTGGATTGCCCGTTCCAGTTGCGTAGCGGGCAGCACAAATCTCAGCAATCCCCGCACATCACCATCTACGACTTCGATGACGGTGATACGAGCCTATCAATTCGACTTTGACTATTGGTACCTGTCGTACAAGAAGGGCAGATTCGCAGCCTGGGCGGAGGAACGAATTGTCGTTCTGGCACCAGGACGATCTCTTTCTGATTGAGCAACATTACGTTTGCCGGTGTGGGCGGATCGAATCGCTAACGACTCGGTGAAAGGTGCCCTTACCTGCAGCGAACTATGTCGTGCTGCCGGTCGGCATGAGGGACTTCTCCGGTACCAGCTTCATTCGGACAGGTGGCAATATTATTCCTTCGTTTGGCACTTGACCGCCTACCAGATACGACCATCCAGAAGTTCTATCGGGCACGCAAGAGGCCCAGACGGTACGCCAAGAGATAGAAGGGCAGGAGGATAGGGGAGCCAGCCGCCTCGCAATGGGAACGCCGAGTATCACCAGAAGAACAAAGATGACCGAGCTGGCCGCCCTCGTCTCCGAGGCGTTGGAAGCGGCCGGCATTGTCGCGACGCTCTCGGGAGGAAGCGCCGTGTCGGCCTACACCGAGAATCGGTACGAATCTGAAGACCTGGACTTCGTGACGACAGCCTTGCTGGAAGAGCTCAAACCCGTTCTCGAGCCCCTGGGGTTCGTCCACACAGGGAGTCCGCGCTTGTCTGTATTCGAGCACCCAGCCACGAGGTGGTACTTGGAGTTCCCACCGGCACCCTTGAGCTTCGGTGGTACCTACGTCGACGCATCGAAGTGTGCAGTGCTTTCGACACCGGCGGGCAACGTGCGGATCATCACCGCGACACACTCGGTCATGGACCGGCTTATCGCGGCTGCCTCCTGGCAAGACGCCCCATCTCTCGAACAGGCGGCGCTCGTGGCGACACATCAGTCCAACAACATCGACTGGGAACAGATCGACACCTGGGTGATCGCTGAAGGAATCACCAACGCACGGGAAGTGATCGAGTTCTACCGCGTCGTGCGGCGATCTCCCCCAAGAGGATGAAGGTAGAGGTGCCCCAGGGTGCCTGATATTGAGGCGCGAGGTCAGGCGCTCGAACCCGTCGTCAATGGTCTATTGAGGTGTTCGGTACTCGAGGCCTAGAATGTTGCTGCACGGCTGCTTCTACAAGCGCCCCGGGTACCGATCCCCTCAATGATTCTCCCCTTCATGACATTCCAGACACGTGCTCTAGCCTGTTTGATGGCTGCGGCATGGCTGTTCTGGGGGATCGTCCCGGAGGCTCGCGCTCAAGACGAAAAGTCCGAGCCACGCCTGTTTGAGCCCTATGGGGATTTCCGCATTCGCCTCGAGCAAGACTGGGATTCAGTCCAGGGCGATGGCACCAAACGGGATGACCGGTTGCGGCTTCGAGTCCGTGTGCGGGTTGGTCTCGATCTGAACTTCAGCGACCAGTGGACTGCCCGGGTCCAGTTGCGTAGCGGGCAGCACAAATCTCAGCAATCCCCCCACATCACCATCTACGACTTCGATGGCGGTGATACCGGGCCGTATCAATTCGACTTTGACTATTGGTACCTGTCGTACAAGAAGGGCAGATTCGCAGCCTGGGCGGGGCGGAATGAACTGTCGTTCTGGCACCAGGACGATCTCTTTCTGATCGACAACATTACGTTCGCCGGTGTGGGCGGATCGTACCGCCAGCCGCTGGGTGAGGGCGCACTGACCTGGCAGGCGAACTATGTCGCGCTACCGGTCGGTATGCGGGACTTCTCCGGCACCAGCTTCATCGGGCAGGTGGCGTATGAGCGCGACTTTGAATCGACGGGATTGACAGCTGCGGCAGGTGTCTTTGCCAGCCGGGCGGATCCCGACGACCCGCAGGCGAAGATGTTGCTGACCCAGAACAACACCCGCGACTACGACCTGCTCAACCTGCAGTTCCAGCATCGATCCAGCGCTCTTGGCCGCCCCTGCGGCTGGGCGCGGATTACAGCCACAACTTCAAGGACTACAGCGAGGAGCCAATCGGCAGCTTCAGTGAGTTTCACGAGGACCACCTGGATGGCTACGTGCTGGAGGCGTTGTGGGGCCGCAGTGGCAACGCGGGCGATTGGCAGGTGGGCTACTACTACTCCCATGTGGAAGCGCTGGCGGCCAACAGCTCCTACATCCAGGACGACTGGGCTCGCTGGGGCAGCTCGACGCAGGCGCGGCTGACCAACATGAAGGGCAGTGAGCTGCGGTTTCTCTATACCATCAGGCCCAAGCAGAACATCTTCGCGCGGCTCTTCTTCGTCGACGCTATCGATCTGCTGGAGCCGGGCGATATCGCCCTGGAAGACGGCAAGCGGTTTCGCGTCGAGTACAACCTGTCCTTCTGAAGGCTTTACGGGTGAAACCTCGATGTCGAAGTCGGATCTGGCCCTTACTCGACTGTGCGGACGTCCCCGAGTTTCACCGGCTGCGAGGAGAAGTTGGTGATCTCGATCTGGCCCTTGGTCTCGTTCCACTTCACCTCGGTGCCGACCGACGCGATGCCTTCACCCTTTGCCGAGTCTTCGAACTTGAGCACAATCAAGGTGATGTCGAAGTCGCGAACTGCCGAGCCCCGATAGACCTCGGAAAAAGTAACAGGTCGATCGGTGGCGAGAACGATCTGGCGCGTGCCATCCGTCTCGATCTCGCGGGCATAGCGGATGGGCCAACCCTGGCCGCCGGCGAGAAACATATAGCCGGCCTTACCGAGGGTGCGGAGAGCTTCGGGTACGGCACGGTAGGATCGCTTGTTTTCCGTCGCTTCCTTGATCGCGTCGATGACTTCGTCTCGATCCCGGTCGTCGGACCACTTGTAGATGTTGATGCTGAGCACGGATGATTTCGCACCCGCCGGGCCATCAGTGGCGAGGGCATTGGCCTGGTACTTCTCGATGGGCTCTTTCTTGGCTTGGGCAGCAGGGCTACCGAGAATGACGATCATGGCAAGAGCTAGGCTGGATACAGCGGTGATCTTTCTGGACATGGGTCCCTCCTGAGGGTGATCTCGATATACGCTACCGAGATGCATCTAGTGGTACGCAGCATAGCGGTATTGGTTCTTCTTGTCGCGGCGATTGTCGCGCCACCATGGCTCTGGCCGATGCCATCGTCGTGACCAAGGCGATGACGGCTTCGACCATCGCTGAGATCTTCATCTCCGAAGATGCCATTCGGGTGGAGCTCGAGATCGGCGGCCCTGACTCTTGAAAGGGTTTCGCAACCTCATGCCCGACGGTGTCTACGAGAGAATGGGTTTCGAACCCGAGCCCTTTGTCGATCGGTTGGTGCGGTTTTTTGGCGAGGATCTGGTCTTCAAGCTCGATGGCGGGCCGCCGATTCCCGGTCGCATTCTGGAGATGGCGCCACGCAAGAGAGTTGAGCGAGACGAGATCACCGGCGAGCCGCTACCGGTGCCAGAAGGCGAAGGGAGGATGTGATCTTCGCGGTTCTGGAGTATCCGCTGCCGGATCAACCGGCGACGATCGCCATGACGCCACCCGTCTACGCAGGCGGGGATGTCGGCGGCCAGCATCGGCATGGTCACCTATCACGAGAACCTGCCCGTCAACGATTTTCGCTACTTCGGCACCGAGGAGATCCTGGATCTCGACTGGTCCGATCCGTGGTACTCGAAATTCCGCAATCGCAATTTGCGGCGGCAGTACGACTCTCCCATCAACGCTTTTCTGTACGTAGAGCCTTACGAGGTGCGGGTGGAGATCATCGTGCGACCGGTGGATATGGAGCAATGGATGGATCTTGGGCTGAAAGGGCGCAAGACCATTCCTGTGGAGATGCAGTACGACCTGCAGATGAAGATCGCCGAGTTCCTGGCGGAGCATCTGAATCTCACGATTGACGGAGAGCCAGTGGCGCCGGAGCTCGATCGGTTCAACTTCTTGCGTCGCACTCTCCGGACGAGCACGGTGATCAATCCCCCCGAAGAGCTGGACGTCGTCTCCGCGACACTGGGGGTGATCTACGTAGCACCCACTGAGGGTCTGCCGCAGGAGGCGTCCATCACCTGGGATCTGTTCACCGATCGGATCCAGAGAATTCCCGCTGCCGCCACCGACGAGGCCGGACCGCTGAGGTTCTTTCTGGTCCCCGACGACAACGTTCTGTGGTGGAAGAACTTCTTGAAGAATCCCACCATGCCCACCCTTCTCGAGATCGTGCCGCCACCGAGTCTGGCCGTGCGTTTGGCTGGCTGGGTCGGATGGGGAGCGCTGGCTGTCCTGGCGGCGATGCTGCTGCGGGTGGGGGTCGACCTGATGAAGGGCCGAGGCTTGGCCAAGCGAGGCTTGGCCGCTCTGCTGATTCTCTTGCTCGTCGCCGGCTCGTCTCTTGCCGTGGCCCTGCCGAACCGACTTACTGACGAGAGATCCGAGGAGATCGTCGCCGGCCTGCTACACAACGTTTACCGGGCTTTCGACTTTCGCGGCGAGGAGAACATCTACGATGTCCTGGACCAGAGTGTCTCCGGCGACCTCTTGACCGAGATCTATCTCGAGACCCGGCGTGGACTGGAGCTGGCCAGTCAGGGCGGTGCCCGGGCCAAGGTCAAGGCGATCGAGATGTTGGAAGTCGAGCCGCGCCGGGTACGCGGCGAGCCGGGCTTTGTCGCCCGAGCGCTCTGGAACGTGGCGGGCTCGGTGGGCCACTGGGGTCACATTCACACCCGAACGAATCAGTACGAGGCCGAGCTCACCATTCAGCCAGTAGACGGAGCCTGGAAGGTCACCGACCTTGAAATCCTCCAGGAGGAGCGACTGTAGGGGCCGACCGAGCGCCCGAGGCCTTCTCCCGTTGTAGTGGCCGGCCTCTGTGCCTGCCTTCAGATCGGGGCGGTCCAGCGCAGCCCCTTGAACCGACCGAAACCGCGATCGGTGGAAACCCACTCGCTGCCTGACTCGATGGCCAGGGCCGCAAGATAGGCGTCGGGTATCAGATTGCCTCGCGCCTCGGACTCGTGGCACAGACGAGTGAAGATCACCCAGTGTCGCGGTCCTGCTGCCAGAACCACAGCGTTTGGTGTGTCGCGGAGCTTCTCGACGAATGAAAGCGCCTCGTCCAGCGGTGTTGGTGGGTCGAAGATCCGCGGATGAGTGACCACACGGAGGAAGCCACTGAGAACGAGATCTGACAGGCCGAACGACGAGTCGGAAAACACGAGGTCGTCCAACCATGGACGGATCTCGGAGTGCCGGGGTGAATCCTCCCGAAAGGCGTGCACCAGAACGTTGACGTCAGGAAGAATCATCGCCACCGTCCATCAGATCGAGAAGTGATGCAGAGTCGTCCAGGTCGACGCCGGCTTGGAGACCACGGCCCTTGAAGGAGGGGAGCGGCTTCCGCTCATCCTGAGATTCGCGTTCCTGGCGAGCCAGGATCTCTCGCAGGGCCTGATCGAGCATGGCGGTCAGGGTTGTCCCCTGTTCGGCTGCATAGCGCTTCGCCTCCCTGAGTAGATCGTCATCGAGCCGCACGGTGGTTCTCACACTTCGAAGCATACGCCTGTGACATAAATATGTCTAATGAGCTATCGGAGTGATCATTCGCCCTGTCGTTGGACGGAAATCGAACTCTCGATCTTTCATCTGAAAACAGGTGCCAGCCGATTCCGGAATCGGCTGGCACCTCTTCTGCGGGGCACGCTAGAGTATGGGCTTCTAGCCGTGGTGTGCCCATGATTTCCATCAAAGACCTGCGATTTCGCTATGCCGAGGGAGAGTTTGCTCTCCATGTTCCGGAACTGGGCATTCAAGGGGGCGAGAAGGTGGCCATCATCGGGCCCAGCGGCTCGGGCAAGACCACACTGCTGAATCTCATCGCAGGAATCCGATCGCCACAGTCGGGTGAGGTGAGGACCCAGGGTACCGAGGTCGGGAGGCTGGATGATGGTGCGCGACGAGATTTCCGCATTCGCCACATCGGCCTGGTTTTCCAGGAGTTCGAGCTGCTGGAGTACTTGAACGTCTTGGACAACATCTTGCTGCCGTATCGCATCAATCGATCGCTGCAGCTATCCAAGTCAGTGCGCCAACGGGCCGGTGAGCTGGCCGAGGAAGTGGGGATCGGCAGCTATCTCGGACGCTACGTTCGTCACCTGTCGCAAGGGGAGCGCCAGCGGGTTTCGGTCTGTCGGGCACTGCTCGCGCAACCACCATTGATCCTCGCAGACGAGCCTACCGGCAACCTCGATCCGACCAACAAGGACCGGGTCCTGGACATCCTGTTCGACTATTGCGACCGCCATGAAGCCACCCTGGTCACCGTCACTCACGATCACGATCTGCTGCCCCGTTTCGAGCGGGTGATCGATTTCAAGCAGTTCTACGACCTATGAGCGACGTCCTCTATCTGGCCTGGCGATATCTCGCCTTTCACAAGATCAAGACTGCGATCTTGGTAGCGTCGATCACCTTGATCGTGTTCCTGCCTGTGGGATTGAACGTCATCGTGGGGCAGAGCTCGGAAGAGCTGACGGCCAGGGCCGAGGCCACGCCTTTGCTTGTGGGGGCGAAGGGCAGCCCCTTGGAGTTGGTTCTGAACTCTCTCTACTTCGATGCTGACCCGCCAGAGCTGACCACCTATGCAGAGGTTCTGAGGATCTCGGAATCAGGGCTCGCCAACCCCATTCCGCTCTATGTCCGGTTTCGATCTCGGGAGAGCCCCATCGTCGGAACCACCTTGGACTATTTCGAGTTTCGAGGGTTGCGGTTCGCCGACGGTCGGCCGATGGCGGTGCTGGGCGAGTGCGTGCTTGGCTCCAAGGTGGCCCAGGACTTGGGAGTGGGAGTCGGTGGAACCGTGATCTCGTCGCCGGAGAGCGTCTTTGATCTGGCTGGGATCTACCCCGTCAAGATGACGGTTGTGGGGGTGTCTGGACCCTTCATTCACCGCTGATGACGAGGCCGTTTTTGTAGACATCAAGACCACCTGGGTGATCCAGGGCTTGGTTCACGGCCATCAGGATCTGGCCGCCCCCGAGGCCGCCGCGGGGGTCCTCAAGCGCGAAGGCGACACCATCGTCGGCAACGCCTCTGTGGTGCAGTACAACGAGATCACCGCCGATAACGTAGACAGCTTCCATTTTCATGGCGACATGTCCGATTACCCAGTGAGCGCCATCCTTGCCGTCCCCGAGGATCAGAAGTCGGGCACCATCTTGATGGGGCGCTACGAGGGCGAAGAAGAGCCCAGTCAGATCGTGCAGCCCACCACCGTGATGAATGAGCTCCTGGACACGATTCTGACGATCCAGGGTTTTGTCGTCGCGGCGATCCTGTTGGTGGCCGCGGCCACCATTGCCACAGCCGCGTTGGTATTTCTGCTGTCCCTGCGCTTACGTCGTCGAGAGATCGAGACTATGACCAAGATCGGTGGCTCGCGGTTGAGCATCGGCACGATCCTGGTCTCCGAAGTCGTGGCGGTCCTGGTCCTGGGAGTGTTCCTCGCCGGTGTGCTGACTCTGGTGACGAGTCAATTCGGTGCGGGTATCATCCGCACCTGGCTGTTGGGGTAGGGGCGGTGCTCGTCTCTGCCAGGGAGGGCGCGAGGCCCTCCCCTACATCGTGCGGGCGGTGGGCCTCTTTGCCGTCCGTGACGCAGCGACGCATTGAAGCGGCCGGCCCCTGTGCCGGCCTTGACCAAGTAGGAAGTGAGATGTGAAGGGAATCTCGAAATACAGACTCGGCGGAGTCCTGATTCTCACTCTGGGCTTGGGAGTGGTACCGGTGCAGGCCAGGTGCCCGAGCTCGGAGGTGATCGAAGCCCAGCTGAAGCAGCTGGACCTGACCGCCGCGTACCGCACGCAAGAATTCGACCTCCAACCGCCGTGGAACCTGTACGCGAAGGCCGCGGCAAAGCCGGGCAAGGTGTTCGTCGATCGGTCCGGCAAGCTGGGTCAGGCCGTCGTAGTGGCAGACATCCCCGTCGAGGCCCTGTGGATGGCCATCAACGACGAAGACCACTACGCCGAAGGCGACTATCTGCCTGTCGAATATTCAGCGGTTATCGAGGGCACACCCAGGGGCGAGCGCCGGATCCTGTTCCAATACTTCAAGCGTGCGGGTGTTGGCCGCTGGTGGATCGACGAGCTCGAGATGAACCGCGAGCTCTTCGCTCAGTCCGACGGTCGGCTTTGGGAGCTGCGCTGGTGGGATCTGATGGAAGATCGAACGGCAGATGGCTTGCCAGAGGAGTTCTCCGAACTGGGCCTCGCTCCGATCAAGGGAAGCCGGGGCGCTTGGCTGATGATTCCGCTGAGTGACTCCTGCACCCTCATCGAATACGTCACGGTATCCAACCCCGGCGGGTTCCTCAACGTGGCGAATTGGTTTGCTGCGGGACACGTCATTCGTGAGAACCTGGAGGGCCTCCAGAGGCTGGCGACGGAGCACATTCCTGAACCTCACCCTGAGTCGCGATTCCTTCGTCCCGACGGGTCCGTGATCCAGACCTCGCTGACGACAGATCCGAGACGCTAGAACCGCATCATCTTGCGCAGGAGCCGGTCGCGCCAGGAGTCGGGTAGCTTGGAGAGGAACCGCTGCTGGCCGGCCCGCCCGCCGACGAGATAGCGCGAGCGGGGTCGGGACGAGGTCAGGGCATGGGCCACGGCATCGGCGACCACTTGGGCTGGCTGCGCTCCACGCTGAGAATGCTTGGCCATCCCCTGAACGCCTTTGATCTGATCAGCGTAGAGCTCTTGCATGGCTCGAGGGGCGGTCTTCTCGAAGCGGTCCCAATGGCTGAAGCCCTTCTCCCATATCGGAGTGTCGATAGAGCCCGGCTGAATGAGCGCCACGTGAATCTCCCAGGGGGACAGTTCCAGGCGGAGAACATCGGCCATGGCTTCCAAAGCAAATTTGGAGAAGCTGTAGGGCCCGAAGCCCGGCACGGCCAACAGGCCCGAGACGGATCCCATGAGCACGACGCGCCCCCGCGATTCCCGCAGGAGGGGAAGAAAGGCCTGTGTAACCGTCATCTGAGAGACGACGTTGACTTCGAGCTGTCGCCGCAGAGCCTCGGCCGGCACAAATTCGAGTGGCCCGTGGACGGTGATGCCGGCATTGTTCACCAAGCCCACCAGAGGCTGGCCTTGCAGCGAATCCTCAACAGTTTGCAGGGCTTGGCGGATCTGCTGGTCGCTCGTGATGTCGAGAAGGACGGGCAGAACGTTCGCGCCCGCCGCCTCAACCAAAGAGGTGCCAGCCGATTCTTGGCGCACCCCGGCAAAGACCTGGAATCCCCGCTGGGCCAGATCCAAAGCGCAAGCCCGACCGATGCCTGTCGAGGCTCCTGTGACAACGATGCCACCGCGTGACGGCATTAGCTTTCCTCCAAGTGGAAGTGTACGGGATTCCGGTTTTCCTGTACTTTGGAGCGATGAATACTCGCTGCTTCCCATGGATCTTGCTGAGTCTTGCGGTGGTCCTGGGTTGCTCGGGAGGCGAGTCAGAGCGCCCTCCTGACAGTCCTGACGCCGCAGCTGTGCTCGAGACCTCCGATACGCTGTCGGTCTTCACCGTCAACTATCCCCTCCGGTACTTCGCTGAACGCATTGGTGGCGATCTTGTGGAGGTGTCCTTTCCGGCACCCGCCGATGAGGATCCTGCCTATTGGGCGCCCGGTCCAGAGATCATCGCTGCCTATCAGCAGGCGGATCTGATTCTCCTGAACGGTGTCAGCTACGCCAAATGGCTGGAAAGGGCGACGCTGCCTGCTCGCAAGCTGGTGGACACTTCGGCAGGTTTCGAGGATCGTTGGATCCCCCTGGAGTCGGGACCTGTTCACAGCCATGGCCCGGAAGGGGAGCATTCCCACAAGGGATACGCTTTCACGACGTGGCTCGATCCGCAGCTGGCCATCGAACAGACACGAGCCGTGGCGGCTGCATTGGCACAAGCTCTTCCCGGCCACGAGGCCAGAATTCAGGTCTCCCTGGAGGCATTGATCGCGGATCTGGGGGACCTGGACAGCCAGCTCGAGGCCGAGGCGCAACGCATCGGTGACCAGCCGTTGTTGTTCTCCCACCCGGTTTATCAATACTTCACGACTCGTTATGGGATGAACGCTCTCGCCGTTCACTGGGAGCCGGGTGAGTCGCCCAGCGCCGAGCAGTGGCAGGAACTGGAGTCCATTGTTTCCGATCACCCAGCACAATGGATGATCTGGGAGGAAGATCCGTCAACGGCAACGGTCGAACGGCTGCGGGAGCTCGGTATCCAAAGCGTCGTCTACACTCCTTGCGCCAACAGCCCCAGCGACGGTGATCTGCTCTCCGCGATGTACAGCAACGTCGCGGCGCTGCGGTCCATCGAGGGCCGGAAGTGACGGAATCCACAGGCGTAAACTGGCATCAACGCTACACTTTTCGCGACAAGTGTTAGAATTCGCAAAACTGCCCCCGGAGGTGCAGCGATGAATATCCTCAGACGCCCGATCGCAATCCTTGCTGTTTTGACGCTGTTTGCCCTCACGCCGGCCACGGCTGAAGTATTCCGTGTGCAACTGAAGAACGGTAATGAGTTCACCACCCGCTATCAACCCAAGGTTGCGGAATGGGATGAGAGCAAGGTGGTCCTGCTCACTGATGTGGGCAATCGCATCACCCTTCTCAAGGAAGACATTGCCGATGTCACCGCCGACAGTCAGGTCAAGGGCTTCGGTACCGTGATCGACACGACGACGATTGTGCTGGGGTGGGCTCCCAACGACGCACCCTCCGAGACCGATCCCAGTGGCGAGGCTCAGTTCCAGCAGTATCTCGATTCGCTGATGGGAAATCGGCGCGAGAACACGGTGCAGCAGTTCGTCAGCTCCGAGGACGCTGGGCGGGCCGGCGGTCTTTCACCGTGGGAATTCGGTGGCGACAACTTCACCGGCGGCCCGGGCAGCACTCCTCAGCGGCCGGTAGTCGTACCCGCGCGCCCGGTAGCACCGGGCGCTCAACCAGGTCCCGCTGGTGATGGCGGCGACGGCGACGGCTCCTAAGGTATAGAATCACATCCATCACGGATGCTTGACGGTCAGCGCTCTCCTACGATCGCTGGCCGTTTTATTTGACAACTGAAGCGTAGTGGTTGCGGCTCAGTCCTGGTTGTCTGGGGCTGTCGCCGCCAAGAGGGAAGTCGGTGCAAGACCGACGCGGCCCCCGCCACTGTGACCGGGGACGAAACCGGAAGAATCCACTGCGCGAGCTCGATTGCCTATCTTGCCCCTCTTTTGAGGTGCGGTGGGTGGGTCGGCCGCGTGGGAAGGACCGGGAGTAGAGAGAACCGGAAGCCAGGAGACCTGCTACTGCGCCCGACGTCCTGAACCGTCTGCCCGTTTGCCATTGAAAGGCCACGCAGACGTTCCCCGGGGTGAGGGGACAAGGGCGCGTTGTGCTTATCGACGCCCCATGCTCCTTCCCGGAGTCCCGGGGCGTTGTGATTTTGGAGACTGCACAATGCGCTTGAGTTTTGTTCTGGTCGGGATCCTCGGGGGCGCGATCCCATCACTTTCGCAAACTACCCCTGTCAACACCTTTGGCGACACCCTCGTCGTCACCGCCTCTCTAGAACAAGAGACCGAGAGTTCGCTGCCGGCGACGGTGGATGTCATCGGTGCGCAGGAGATTGAGAACCGACAGGCGACGGCGGTCCTCGATCTACTGGCCACCTTGCCTTCCATGGCCGTGGTGCGATCGGGCTCACCGGGTCAGGTGACCTCTCTGTTCACCCGCGGGATGGAGTCCAACCACACGCTGGCGCTGTGGAACGGCATCGAGTTGAATGACCCCTACTTCGGCGGCTTCAACTGGGGCTTCCTGGCCACCGACGGAGTGGATCGGGTGGAGATCGTTCGCGGGCCGTTCAGCTCACTGTATGGCGGTGACGCGATGGGGGGTGTGGTGCAGGTTCTCTCGAGTCGGCAACAAGGGGTCCAGCTGAATCTCGAAGCGGGTGGCAACTCCTATGCCCGTGGCGGGCTCAGCGCCGGTGCGAAGCTCGGTCCGGTGCAACTCGACGTCGCCGGGCATCTACGACGGAGCGATGGCGAGGTGGACAACGACGACTATGCCGGCGAAGAGCTCATGGTGCGAGCCGACTGGGCTTTGCGGCCAGGGATGAGTCTCGGTCTGGCGGTCAGGGGTCTGAATGCCGACACGGGCATCGCCTACAGCAGCGGTATGCCGTCACCCAACCGACGAATCAGCTGGCAGGAGCGGCTGGTCGGACTGCCCTTCCATTTCGAGAGGGATCGCTGGACCCTCAATGCCCAGGTCTCGGGTGTCTTCTACGACAGCGCTTTCAGGGATCCGGACGATCTCTTCGGCTTCACCCGGTCGGATACCGAGTCCCGGGTCCTCAAAGCGCGGACGGTCGCCAGCTATGACCTGGACAAGCCAGGCAGTTGGATCGCCTTCGGGGGAGACGCGGATGAATCCGAGGTCACGGACAGTTCCATCTTCGGCTCTAATCTGGAGGGAGAAGGACAGCGCAACTGGGGAGTCTTCACCGAGCTCTACTACAGCCTGGGTGACTTCAGATTCGACTTCGGTGTGCGTCGGGATGAGAGCAACGTCTATGGCGGGCAGACCAGTCCTCGTCTGGGGGTGCAGTGGCAGGTCGGAGGCTCGACCCGTCTCTGGGCTTCTTACGGTGAGGCTTTTACGGCTCCTTCGGTGGGAGAGCTGTTCTTTCCACTCTCCGGCAATTCCGACTTGCAGCCCGAAACCAGTCGTAGCACCGAGCTGGGTGCCGAGCACCGTCTGGGAGGCTGGCGCTTCAGCCTGGTGGGGTACAACAACGATCTATCCGATCTCATCGACTTCGACTTCGTGGAGTTCAGGAACATCAACGTGGGTCAGGCGCGGACCCGCGGTATCGAAGGAGAGGTCGGCTACGCCGCGAAGCGCTGGGCAGCAAAGTGGAACGCCACCTATCTTGATGCAGAGGATCTCGATGCCGGCTTGCCACTGCTTCGCCGACCCCAGGAGAGCAGCAATCTGGTGCTCAGCTATACGCCGGAGAAATGGTCACTGACGCTGACCGGGCGCTATGTGGGCGAGCGAGACGACATCGATCCGACAACCTTTGTTCGACAGACGAATGACAGCTTTCTCCGCTTCGATCTGGCGGGTCGCTGGCAGGCCATGAAAAGGCTGGCACCCTACGTGCGGGTCGAGAACTTCACGGATGAGCAGTACATGGAGGTCCTGGGCTTCCCCGCACCGGGGATCACCCTGGTGGGTGGCGTCAGTCTGAGGTATCGATGAGGAGAAGAGGATCGAGTCACGGGGTTGGCTGGGTGTTGGTCTGGGGAGCAGGACTCGTTCTGGCCTGTGGAGGTGGATCGCCTTCGAAAGAAGGCCAGACACACCCTGGATCAAAGCCTGCCGAGAGAATCGTCGCCATCGCCCCGGGTGTGACCGAGATGCTCTTCGTCCTGGGACTTGGCGATCGGGTGGTCGGGGTCGGTGACTACGCCCGCTGGCCGGCCGAAGTGGCGGCAAAGCCGAAGCTGGGTGGCCTTTTCGACTCCCGCTTGGAGGCCATCGCGAGCCTGAGCCCGGATCTGGCCATTCTGCTGCCCAGCGAGGAGCGATTGCGCGTCCACCTGGAGAAGATGGGCGTCGAAGTCTTGACCGTGCGCAGCGAGACCCTCGCCGATGTGCAGGAGATGGCATTTCTGATTGGTAAGCGTTGTGGAGTCGAGGAGGCGAGTGCGGCGTTTCTCGAGACCTGGGATACCGAGCTCACCCCGAGTGGGCCACCCCACTCGACCCGAGTTCTGCTCTCGGTCACTCGAGAGCCGGGCCGAATGGCGGATGTGCTGGTCAGTGGCCCCGACACGTTCCTCCACGAATTGATCGGTCGGCTGGGCGCCGTCAACGTCATGGCTGATGCCCAGGTGAGCTATCCGCAGGTGGGGCTGGAAGAGATCATTGTCCGCCAGCCCGAGGTGGTCATCGAGTTGCAGGCCTCCCCTGGAGACCACGAGAGCCTCCGCCTCGATTGGGACCGGTTGGCCGGCGAGGTTCCCCTCGCCGAAGTCTGTGTCAAGGTGGTGGCCGGCGATCACGTCCTGATCCCGGGACCCCGACTGGCACGTCTGTACCGAGAGCTGGAAGAGGCTCTGTTGGAATGTGCGGCAGTCGGTGAATGAGCCTGCCCAACTGAGCATTCGTGGTGCTGGCTGGGACGTGGCGGGTCACACGATCCTGGAACACATCGACATCGAAGTGAACCCGGGTGAGTGTCTGGTGATAGTCGGCCCCAATGGAGCTGGCAAGACCACCTTATTGCGCCTGATGGCGGGTCTCTTGCAACCGAGCTGGGGCCAACTTCTGTGGCAGGGCAGGCCTTATCCCGACCTGGCGCGCAGGGAGTTGGCTCGCCGTATCGCCTACGTGCCGCAAAGCCGTCCCCTGCAGGTGCCCTTGAGTGTCGAACAGCTCGTGCTGCTGGGCCGGTATCCCTACCTGTCTCCTTTTCGCTGGGCCCCTCGCGACGCCGATTTCGTCGCTGTATCCAAAGCTATGGAACTGGCGGGAGTCTCGGACCTCCGGCAACGGCGACTGGAAGAACTTTCTGGAGGAGAGCGACAGTCCGCCTATATCGCCGCGGCCCTGGCCCAGGAGGCCGAGGTCCTGATCCTCGACGAGCCGACGACCCATCTCGATCCCCGCCACCAGCGACAGATCGCTTCACTGGTTTTGAAGCTCAATCGGGAAGAGGGTCTCGGTGTGGTGCTGGCGACCCATGATCTGAACTTCGCTGCCATGCTGGCCCACCGCATCGTGGCCCTGCTCGAAGGCCAGGTGGTGGGAGATGGTCCCCCGGGGGAGCTCTTGCGGCCTGAGAAATTGAAGGACTTGTTCCAGGCACCGTTTACCGTGGTTCGCGAGGGCGCGAGACCGGTGACTCTCCTGGAGATGGACCCATGAAGCCGCGCCTCAGTATGGCGCTGCTGACGCTCGTTTGGCTTACGGTCGTTCTGGTGGTCCCATTCCTGGGCGCTCGAATCCTCACTCCGATGGAGCTGGTCCACGACGAGGCCTTGGCTGCGATCTTCTGGACGTTGCGAGTGCCTCGCACGTTGCTGGCCGTCCTCGCCGGAGGTGCCCTGGCCATGTCAGGACTGGGACTCCAGACGTTGTTCCGAAATCCGCTGGCTGAGCCCTACACGCTGGGTATCGCCAGTGGCGCGGCGCTCGGTGCCGTCCTGGCCTTGCAGGCAGAGACTCTTGGCTGGCCCCTGGGTTTCCCGGCGGTAGCCTTGGCCGCATTTGTGGGAGCTCTGGCGGTGGCCGCCATCATTCTGGGGCTCGCCATGAGCGGTTACGCTCGCGAGGTCTCCACCCTGCTGCTGGCCGGAATCGCGATCTCGCTGTCGTGCTCGGCCATGGTTCTCTTCGTCCAGTACATGGCCGATCTCACGCAGACCTTTCGCATGGTCCGCTGGATGATGGGTGGCCTGGCGGTGGTGGGATATTCGGAGGTTCTCTGGGTGCTGCCCTGGACTCTGGGCGGTGCCGTGGTCCTGATGCTTCTCCGTTGGGACTTGAATCTGTTGATCACCGGTGAAGAGCTGGCGGCCAGCCGAGGTGTCGATCTGAAGCGGCTCCGCTTTCTGGTTCTGGCCATCGCGTCGGCCATGGTGGCAGCTCTGGTGGCAGTCACCGGTCCCATTGGCTTCGTCGGTCTGATCGTGCCGCATATCCTGCGCCGCTGGATCGGGACCGATCATCTCCACCTGGTTCCCGCCTGCCTGCTGGGCGGCGGTGCCTTCCTGGCTCTCTGCGACCTGGGCTCGCGCACCGTCATGGCCCCCGCCGAGCTCCCCGTCGGCGTCCTGACCGCCCTCCTTGGCGGCCCCTTCTTCCTATGGCTGCTGATCGCGACCCGCAAGCATGGTTGGTGAAGCGGCCGGCCTCTGCGCCGGCCGTCGATCGCCGGTTTGTGG
>CAVRAU010000005.1:0-162925 GCA_963719055.1 uncultured Acidobacteriota bacterium
TGGCAAGCTCATCTCGCCACAGGGCTCAGTCTCGACCTGTCGCATCGACTGCAGACTCTCGGTTCTCTGCAGCTCACCGCTCGACGACAGGTACTGGTCTGGCAAGACGGCGATCGCCCCGACTGCTAGGATTGTGGACTTCCAACGGAGGCCATCCGCATGCGAATCCATCCCACTCGAGTGTTTCTCTTCTCTCGGTCTCGCGATCCTCATCTCATCACCGGTCGCCATGGCTGAAACCTTGGTGGTCGCCAACAAGAGCGACGACACCGTCGATCTCATCGATCTCGGTACTGGGGTCTCTGCAGCTACTCTGCCTACCGGTCACGCTCCCCACGAGATCGCAGTGTCGCCAGCAGGCGACCTCGCCGTGATCACCAACTACGGTGATCGCGAGGTGCCAGGCCACACTCTCACCGTCATCGACATTCGCCAAGCCCAGTCGCTGCGGACCATCGAACTTGGTGACCATACCAGGCCCCACGGAGTGGCATTCATCGGCCAGGACAAGGTCGTCGTCACGACTGAGGGCAGTGCGCACCTGCTGGTCGTGGATATCGAAAAGGGCCAGATCTTGAAGGCGGTGGAGACAGGACAGGAGATCTCCCACATGGTCGCTGCCACTCCTGACGGAACTCGTGCCTTTGTGGCCAATATCGGATCCGGAACCGTCACGGCCATCGATCTGGAGGCTGGCGCCAAGATCGCCGACATCGTCACCGGCGAGGGCGCCGAGGCAATAGCCCTCACACCCAACGGGCGGGAGGTCTGGGTCGGCAATCGCGGCGCCGACACCCTTTCCATCCTCGACCCCTCCACCCTCGAAATCCTGGAGACGATCCCCTGTCCCGGGTTTCCGATCCGCATCGCCTTCACGCCCGATGGTTCTCGGGCGCTGATCTCGGCGGCCCGCAGTGGCGAGGTCGTCGTCATCGACGCGGGTCGACGGCAGGAGCTGACGCGCACAAAGCTCGACCTCAGCAACGCGCCCGACGCCTCTAGACGGCTCTTTGGAGACCGCTTCGGTGAGAGTCCGGTCCCGGTCGGTCTGGTGATCTCGCCAGACGGTGAGACCGCCTGGGTGGCGGCCACCCAGGCGGATGCCGTGGTCGTCGTCGAGCCCCGGCAACTGGTGGTTCGAGATCTACTCGCGGCCGGTCACGAGCCCGACGGAATGGCCTTCAGCCCGGCCACGGTCCAAACTCCGCCTACCGCGGATCGATAGAGTCGGAGCTACTCGCCCCAACAACTGCACCTGCCTCTCGAAATCGGGGCCGAGTCATCGGTTTGTCTCTCCTGGCGAACCGCCCGCAGCCACTCGACTGGCCTGGGCAGCCCCGACAAAGCGCTGCACGATGTCCGCCACCGGCTCCACCTGCTCGACACCTTCGGCACTCTGTCCGGCCTGCAAGTAGTCGCGATAAGAGAAGGCGCGGTAGGAAGATCGTTTGAGCTTCCAGAAGGAAGACAGGGAGTAGATCATCCTCATCCAGTGCTTGGTGCGTCGGCCACGGAGCATTCTGCGGGCCAGTGGACCTGCGCGGGTACCGGACTTCTCGATATAGGGCGTCCGGATCACCGCTACCGGCACACCTGTGATGCGCTCGGTGAGCACGATGTCCTCTGCCTTGGCACGGATGATCGCCGATTTGTAGTCGTCGCTAGCGCTGCATTCTGTGGTGGCGATGAAACGAGTGCCCATCTGCACCGCATCGAACCCCAACTCGAGTGCCTCCACAAAGGCTCTCTCATCGCCGATTCCACCCGCACAGACCAGGGGCAGGCCGAGGTCTGCCAAATCAGCGAACAATTCCTCGGCGCTCCTGGATCCGGCATGCCCCCCGGCACGGTTGTTGACGGCGATCAGCCCATCGACCCCGTTGTCGACGGCCTTCTGAGCCCATCGACGATCGGTGACGTCGTGGTAGACCAGCCCTCCAGCCGCATGGGCCTTCTCCACCACCCAGCTCGGATTTCCCAACGCGGTAACAAAGAACCGGATTCCCCACTCGAGTGAGGCCTCGACGTACTGCTGCATCCGTTCCTCGTACTTCCTCGAGGAACGCTCGACTACGACGTTGAGCCCCACTGGCTTGGAAGTCAGGCTGCCAATCTTCTCCAGTCCTTCGTGAAAAGGGTAACCATGAACGAATTCGAGGGACAGGGGTTGGATCACTCCCATGCCTCCCGCCTCGGATGCCGCCGCCACCAGCTCGGGATTGCTGCACGGATACATGGCTCCACAGATGATGGGGATCTCGATTCCGAGTTGTTGGATCACTCTCGTCGGGCCGCTCAATCTCGCCTCCTCCTCAGCTTGCAGGCACACTGCTATGGTTGACCCATGCAAGACGGTGAAGCCACCTTGGCATGGGTTCTGTTCTGGGTCTTCACGGCCATCACGACCGTGGCCACATTCTTCATTACCGACCACCACAGGTCGCGCGGCCTGGCATGGGGTCTGGCGGCTCTGTCCCTGACCCTGTTCATCGGTCTCTATTTCGCTCTGCAGGCCCTGTTGCGATACCTCGGGCTCTAGCGGAAGAAGAAGGGGCTCGACCAAGCCGCTCCGCCATCCGTCTGCAACACGCGGACATACAGGTATTCGCCCGCCTCCAGATCTCGGACCGGCAGACTGGCGGAACATCTCGAGTCGCCACAGACGACAGTCTCGACGATCTCCCCTGAGCGAATCAGATCCATCTGCTGCAAGGTCCCGGGACCGTTCGCTTCTACCTCGAGCCGCCCCGTCCCCTGGGCTTTGATCATTCATGTGCCGAGCATCGATCGTCGCACCCATGAGGTGCCCGGCCAGGCTCACCTGTAGGAGGATCCGGGGGCCATTGGTGGCATAGACCCGACGGGATCTCATCGCCTCCAGCACAGCCTCGCGGCTCAAATCCTCACTCAAGATCGCCGCCAGACCGCCGCTCGCGGCATTCAAATGGGCCAGGCCTGGATGACCGTCATGCCCGTCACCGCTCCCCACGAAGCCGAGCTGATACCCCTGATTCAGCACATCCCGCACGAAGTTGCCCACCACCGGGCTGTAGATGGCCGACGGCGAGTCCAGGGCCTCACTGCTGCCATGGACCGACACGATCTCGGTCACGGGCTCGAGCTCGGGGTCGGGCGCGATTGCCCAGTTCGTCGCCACCGGCCCCCCAGCGGAATGATGGGCAAAGGTCAATGCCTCACTTCCGCGCAGAGCCTCCCACAGCTGGACAGGAGACTCGAAAGCTGGGTCCACTGAGCTGAAAACCTTTCCCTGGTCCGAGAAATACAGTACGTGCCGATGGCCGTGGATCCAGCTGGTCCACTCGTAACCCAGCAGAGTGACGAATTTCTCCGGCTGGTGGAACAACTCGGTTTCTCGTCGAATCTCTTCCCAAAGCTCCGGATGAATCGCCAGGGGCTGCATCCCCCAGTGATCATGATCGGTCAGGGCAGCCACATCCAGTCCGGCCACGTCCCGGGCATATCGAAAATAGTCCTTCGGAGTACCCGTTCCATCGGAGAGTCCGGAGTGGCCATGCAGATCGGCCCACAAGACACGACTGGCGTCCTCATCGACAACCATTGGGTTGCTTTCCCCCACGATCCCCTCACCGATACTTCCTCTCACCCTGACGGTGCCGGCACTCGCCAGCTGGAGCTCGACGGTTTGCGCTCCCGCATGCTGTGGTTGGAACTTCAACTCAGAGGGCAATCCCGAGCCCGGTGGACCGGTCAGCCTTACCACTCCCGACCACTTCGCGGCCCGGTTACCCACAGCATCGAGAACCGCCACGGTCAAACGAGACCGTTCTCGTGGGCGGGCTGTCGACGGCAGTGTCATCACCAGGCGAGCGGCGGGACCTGCATCGACTCCGATGCAAAGAGGAGGTTCGACCAACGAGCGAATCCCATCGCCATCACCGTCCACCGCGAAGAAGAAACAGGATCTGCTCTCAGCGTACCGATCAGCCAGGGCGCCGGCCGGTCCGCTCCCGTAGGCGATCACGATCTCTTCCCCCTCCATCAGTGCCCGGCCCTGCACCTGAATGGCCAGCAGCTGCTGATCAATCGTTGCAGGATCGAGTGAGACCCCGCTGGCCTGAGTCCTGACCTCCGTAAAGCCCAAAGCCTCAGGTGCTTGTACCTGAGGGGTGCTCCAGCCCCAGAAGGGTGGTGCCTGGAAGAAGAGCCAACCCTCCTCGGCGATACCCAGTGGGCCAGCCTTGTAGACGAAAGTCCAACTTCCGGGATGGGATACCTTCGCCCTTTCCGGCTCTTCCAGAAACCGTACCTGCCCCGCCACCGTCGGACGGATGCCGCGGGGCTTGCTGATCCTGACGCAGGGCTTCGACGATATCGAGACGGGCGCTCGGAGATCGAGTGTCCGGGGCCACCTCCTCCTCCGCCAGGGGCGATTTGCCGCAACCTGCAAGTGGGCAGCCAAAGGGCGATCAGAACGGGAAGAATCAGGGCGGTATGGCGCAGGGCAGGGTCTCCTCGTCCGAGAGCGTAACTCAAGGAGGCGGCTCGCAGCCAATCCGACCGCCAAAATGGAACCCCGAGCCGGCGAAACTCCAGCGGCTCCAGTCCGTAGGTTTCTTCAAGGGGGCGCGGGAACAAGCGCCCCTGCGTCTAGAGCTCTGGAGGAGAACCGTCCATGAAGAGGTTGCTAAAGATTCTTCTTGTCTTTCTGATCGTGGCCGCAGCCGTTGTGGCAGGGTACTTCTGGGTGCAGAAGAACAGGCAGAAAGAAGATCCGTTCGAGCTGGTGGACGTGGAGAGCGGATCCATCACCGAAAAGGCCATCGCTGTGGGGCAGATCGAGCCCCGGTTGAAGTTCGAGGTCAAGTCCAAGATCCCTGGAATCGTCAAGCGGTGCGCGGTGGAAGTCGGTGATCAAGTCGAACCGGGAGACCCGCTGTTCGAGATTGTCCCCGACCCCACACCCACCGAGCTGGTGGGGGCCCAACAACGGGTCCAGGCCGCAGAGTCCGCCTTCAAACGAGCCGAATCGGACTGGAAACGCTCCACCCAGCTGGCCGAACAAGGAATCATCGCCACGGAAGAGAAAGACGCCCGGCGCGAGTCCTTCGAACTCGCCCGCATCGAGCTGGAAGGAGCCCAGGATAGTCTCGAGCTCGTCCGGGAAGGCAAGATCTCGGGCCGCGGTCGCAGCATGGAGTCGATCATTCGAGCTCCCGCCGCCGGCATCGTGTTGGAGCGCAATGTCGATCCGGGCGATCCGGTCGTGCCCCTGACGACATTTCAGGAAGGCACGGTGATGGCCGCGGTGGCCGACATGGGTGATCTCATCTTCAAGGGCACCGTCGACGAGATCGATGTGGGCAAGCTCAAGGTGGGTGTTCCGGCCAGGCTGAATATCGGCGCCCTGCCCGGCGAAGAGGTGACCGGCTATCTGAGCCGCATCGCTCCCCAGGCCAAGGAAGAAGAAGGCGCCAGGCTGTTCGAGGTGGAGATCGAGCTCCACGACGTCAAGAACCCCGACCTGATTCTGCGGGCGGGCTATTCTTCCACCGCCGATCTGATCATCCGCGAGAAGAACGAGATCCTGTTGATTCCCGAACGGTTGGTGCTCTTTGAAGAAGATGGTGCCAAGGCCTTCGTCGAGATCCCTTCGAGCACACCGGAGGGCGAGCCCGAAAAGGTGGAGATTGTCGCGGGGCTATCCGACGGCCTGAACCTGGAGGTCGTCGAGGGCTTGAGTGAAGGCGATCAGGTTGTCCAACGTCCACCCCGCGATATTTTCTGATCACCCATGAGCTGGATCTTCAATCCCCTCCGTCAACTGGGTCGTGATCTGCGGACCCAGAAGATGCGCACGTTTCTCACCACGCTGGGAATCGTCTGGGGCACGGTGGCGGTCAGTCTCCTGATGGCCTTTGGTCAGGCCATGCATCACCAGATGCTGAAGAACACCGCCGGTCTGGGCAACGCCATCGTGATCGCCTTTCCCTCGTTGACCTCGATGCCTTTCGAGGGCCTGGGCAAGGGTCGGCGAATTCGAGTCAATGAGGAGGACATGGAGCTCGTCCGTCGACGGGCCAGGGAAGTCGGCGCCATCTCCAGCGAATACACCGATTCGCTGCAACTGAAGCTGGGGACTCGAACGATGGCGGTCGATGTCTCGGGGGTCAGTCCCGAGTTTGGTGAGATGCGGAACATGATTCCCCAAATGGGGGGTCGCTTTCTGAACGCTCTCGATGAAAAGAACAAACGACGGGTGGCCTTTGTCGGCGATGAGCTGGCAGAGACCCTGTTTGGCTCCGGCGACCCGATCGGTCAGGTGTTTCGACTCCATGGATCACCGTTTACGGTGGTGGGAGTCCTGCAAGCCAAAGAGCAGGACTCCTCTTACAGTGGGCGCGACAAGGACAAGCTCATCATTCCTGGCTCGACCTTCCGCGCCTTGACCGGCCAGAAATACCTCGATCTATTCATCTTCACTGCCGCCGACGTGCAGCGCACCAAAGAGGCGACGGCCGAGGTTCGCGGGATCCTGGCTGGCAAACACCGATTCGACCCCGATGACGAGGAGGCGCTGGGTATCTGGGACACCACCGAGATGTTCCAGTTCATGGACTCCTTCATGTTCGCCTTCAATCTCTTTCTCGGCATCGTCGGCTCGCTGACCCTGGTGGTGGGCGGAATCGGTGTGTCGAACATCATGAACGTAGTCGTCGAGGAGCGCACTCCCGAAGTAGGAATCAAGATGGCTCTGGGAGCGAAGTCCCGGGGGATCCTGGGCCAGTTCCTCGCCGAGACACTCATCATTACCGCTGTGGGTGGAGCTCTGGGATTGCTCATCACGGTAGGAATCTGCGCCGTCTGGCCGACAGGGACCGAGGAGTACATCGGCGTACCCAGGGTCAGCGCACCGGTGGCGGCCTTGACGGCTTCACTCCTGGGACTGATCGGCCTCGTCGCTGGCTTCTTCCCTGCCCGAGCTGCTGCCAATCTCGACCCGGTTGTGGCCATGAAGATGAACTAGGAGCGCCGGACGATGAGTCAGCCCCGTTTCATGATCTTCCAGCTCTTCATGCGATCCTCCCGGGTTCAGAAGAAGAGAGCTGTCCTGACGATCGCGGCCATCGCCTGGGGAACGCTGGCCCTGCTTCTTCTCCTGGCCTTTGGTGAGGGCTTGGGAATTTCGCTCCAGGACGCTTGGGCCGGCATGGGCACCGATATCGCCGTTATCTGGCCCGGTGAGACCACGATGCCGTGGAAGGGCTTGCCGGCGGGTCGGCCGATTCGGCCCCGGATCGACGACATCCAGACCCTCAGGTTGCGAGTCCCGGGGTTGATCGGCATCAGCGGCGAGATCACCAGCTGGCGTACCACCCTGACCTATGGTGAGAATACCGTCACCGGTCGTGTTAAAGGAGTGAGCACGGTCTGGGGCCAGCTGCGCAACCAGATTCCGGTCTCCGGAGGCAGGTTTCTCAATCCTCTCGATGACGCGCAGCGACGCCGAGTGATCTTCTTGGGGACGGCCGTTGCCGAGGACATCTTCGGTTCGGACGACCCGGTGGGCAAGACGCTCCTGGTCGACCAGGTGCCCTACACCGTCATCGGGGTCATGATCGAGAAGATGCAGTTCGGTGCCTATAGCGGTATGGACGCAGACCACGCCATCATCCCGATTCGCACCTTCTACGCTCAGTACGGTCGTGATCGCCTTGGGAACATCGTCCTCAAGAGTGAGGACCCCAGCGCAGATGAAAGCCAAGCTGGCCGAGGTCGCCGCTGTTCTGAGCTCGAAGTATGGCTTCGATCCGCAAGACGAGCGCGTTTTGGGAACCTGGGACACGGTCGAAAGTGGCACGATTCAGAACAACATCCTGTTGGGAATCAAAATCTTCCTCTCGGTGATCGGTGTCCTGACCCTCACCGTCGGCGGCATCGGCGTAGCGAATATCATGTACGCAGTGGTCAAGGAGCGCACCCGAGAGATCGGGGTCAAGATGGCCCTGGGGGCGCGAAGTCACTGGATCACCGGTCCCATCGTCCTGGAAGGCCTGACCTACACCCTATTGGGTGGGGTCCTCGGTCTGGTCATGGCCACAGGTCTGATCCTCCTGATGAGCCTCCTGCCCACGGGCGACAATATGGCTCTCAAGGCACTCGGGAAACCAACGCTGTCGCCGGCCATTGCCGCCACCGCCGCCGGCGTGCTCGGTATCATCGGTCTGCTCGCGGGCTACTTCCCTGCCCGCCGGGCGGCCTCTGTCGATCCCGCAGAAACCCTGCGTTACGAGTAGAGATCATGACTGCAAAAGACCCATCCCAACCCAACGGTGCTGTCATTCACATGGACGGGATTCGTAAGGTCTACGACACCGGCAAGGTCAAGGTCGAAGCCCTCAGGGGTGTAGATCTCGAAATCCAAGACGGTGAGTTCGTCGCCATTATCGGACCCTCGGGCTCTGGCAAGTCCACACTGATGAACCTCATCGGTTGCCTCGACACTCCCACCGGAGGCACCTACCGACTCAGCGGTGAGCTGGTCGCGGGTCTGAGAAAAGAGCAGCTTGCCGCCATTCGCAACCGGCGTGTGGGCTTCGTTTTCCAGAACTTCAACCTCCTGCCCCAGATCACCTCCTACGAGAACGTCGAGATGCCGTTGCTCTTCGGGGGCATCTCCCGCCGCAAACGCAGGCAACGGGTCGAGGAATTACTCGACCGGGTCGGTCTTGGAGAGCGCATGCACCACAAGCCCACTGAACTGTCCGGTGGCCAGATGCAGCGCGTCGCCGTCGCCAGAGCCTTGGCCATGAACCCCGACATCCTGCTCGCGGATGAGCCGACGGGCAATCTCGATTCGTCCTCAGGTGGCGACATCATGGAGCTCTTCCAAGAGCTCTGGGAAGGCGGCCGGACCATGCTGGTCATCACCCACGATGCCGCCCTCGCCCGGCGAGCGCCCAGGCAAGTCGAGATTCGCGACGGCCTCGTCGTCCGCGACAACTCCAACGGCTCGACCGACTTGATGTCCGATTCCATCGTCGACCGGCCGATCGACTGAACGCGGCAGCTCTCAACGCAGGGGCGGGGCTTGTCCCCGCCCTGGCGTCGTGACTCCAGGTCAGAGGAACCATGACGGCCTGCCAAGACGCTGGCCTTACGACACCTTGTACGGTCGCCGACAGACATCCCCTCGAGACCCCTTGATGGATCGAACGGGCGTCAGAGCAAGGGGACGGCCGGCACGGAGGCACGGCCCCTACGAACTAGCCATCGATAGTATAGGCCGACGGCCGGCACGGAGGCCGGCCGCTTCAAGGCCAGAGACGAGTCCCGCACCAGAGAGGTCGGAAATGTGAAATTCAGCACTGGCTTGACAGCGCTGTTTGGAGTATTCTTACGCCAGAACAACGCCGCGTCTGCGGCCCCTGTTCGCCGGTATTTCAGCCGGAGTCCTACCCATAGTCTTCTAGTCACCTTTCAATCTTTCCCATCAGCCCATACCCAAGGGAGGGAGTACCATGTCGAATTCCGTCGACACCTTTCTGCAGCAGGTCGTTGCCAAGAATCCATCCGAGCAGGAGTTCCATCAGGCGGTGCATGAAGTCGTCGAGTCGATCTGGCCTGTCATCGAGCAGAACCCCAGATATCGCAGCGCCAACATCCTCGATCGCATCGTCGAGCCCGAGCGGGTGATCATGTTCCGCGTCCCCTGGACCGATGACAGCGGCAATGTCCACGTCAACCGCGGATACCGCATCGAGATGAACAGTGCCATCGGGCCCTACAAGGGCGGCCTCCGATTTCACCCCAGCGTCAATCTGGGAATCCTCAAGTTCCTGGCCTTCGAGCAGGTCTTCAAGAACAGTCTCACCACCCTGCCCATGGGTGGCGGCAAAGGCGGTTCCGACTTCGACCCCAAGGCGAAGAGTGATGGTGAGGTGATGCGATTCTGCCAGTCCTTCATGTCGGAGCTGTATCGCCACATCGGTCCCAGCACCGATGTTCCCGCCGGCGATATCGGGGTCGGCGGTCGCGAGCTCGGTTTCCTTTTCGGCACCTACAAGAAGCTTGCCAACGAGTTCACAGGAGTCCTGACAGGCAAGGGCCGCAACTGGGGCGGCTCCCTCATTCGACCCGAGGCCACCGGTTATGGCCTGGTGTACTTCACCCAGGAGATGCTCGGCACCCGTGAGGATTCCTTCGAGGGCAAGCGCGTCCTCGTCTCCGGATCTGGCAATGTCGCACAGTTCGCCGCCGAGAAGGTTATCGAGCTCGGTGGCAAGGTGCTGACCCTTTCAGACTCCAACGGCACGATTTTGGATGAGGAAGGGATCGACCGCGAGAAGCTGGACTTCGTCATGGACCTCAAGAACAACCGGCGCGGCCGCATCAAGGAGTACGTGGAGCGCTACACGAATGCCACCTTTCTCGAGGGTGAGCGTCCTTGGGGGGTCAAGGCCGACGTCGCGTTGCCATGTGCCACCGAGAACGAAGTCAGTGGCGAAGATGCCAAGACACTGATCGACAACGGTTGTTTCTGCGTCGCGGAAGGGGCCAATATGCCTTCAGATCCAGACGCCATCAACCGCTACCTGGATGCCCAGATTCTCTTCGGACCCGGCAAGGCCGCCAACGCTGGTGGTGTCGCGGTATCCGGTCTGGAGATGACCCAGAACGCCATGCGCCTGAACTGGCCGCGTCAGGAGGTCGATGATCGTCTGCAAATGATCATGCATGAGATCCATCGCACTTGCGTCAAGCACGGCAAGCAGGGAGACTTTGTAAACTATATCGACGGCGCCAACGTCGCCGGCTTCATCAAGGTCGCCGACGCCATGTTGGATCAGGGCGTCGTCTAGAGGAGGCACTCCAATACCGGAACGGGTTTTTCACGATCGCCGGTTTCACGACCTCATGCCCTTCCGGGTACGGGAGGTGCTGCTCGTTTCGTCCCCGTATGACGCCTTCATTCTCGAAGAAGACGGCCAACTCACAGAGCAGGTCTTCTTCGAGTACCGAGACGTCAGTCTTTCAGGGCCGCCTCGTGTCACCCACGTGCCGTCGGGAGAGGTGGCCCTGCAGCGGCTCCAGGAGCAGCGTTTCGATCTGGTCCTGGTCATGGCCAGCCTGGCCGACATGGGCGTCAACGTCCTGGCCCGCAAGATCAAGCGCCTGCGCCCGGGCCGGCCTGTAGTTCTTCTCGCTCTCGACCGCAAAGAGCTCGATCTCGCACGCGAGGCTATCGATCGCACTTCGGTCGACGGAGTCTTTCTGTGGACCGGAGACTCCCAGATTCTGCTTGCCATCTTCAAGTACTACGAAGACCGGGAGAACGTCGACCACGACATCCAGCATGGCAACGTGCGGGTCATCATCGTCATTGAAGACTCCCCGCGCTACTACTCCGCGCTGTTGGGAATGCTCTACAAAGAGCTCATGGCCCAGTCACACTCGCTGTACTCGGAAGGCATCAACGAGCTCCATCGCCGGATGTACATGCGCTCGCGGCCCAAGATCCTCCATTCGACATCGTACGAGGAAGGAGTGCAGCTCTTCGAGCGCTACCGTCGAAACGTCATGGGCATCGTCAGCGACATCCGCATTCCGCGCGCTGGCAAGCTGGATGCGGAAGGCGGTCTGGAATTCGCACGCTTTGCCCGTCAATTCGATCAGGAGCTGCCCGTGCTTCTGGAATCCGCCGAACGCGGTAACGCCGACAAGGCTGCCGAGATCGGCGCCGTTTTCGTCGACAAGAACTCGGAACGGGCGCTAGCGCTCATCCGTGGCTTCTTCCGCGCCAGTCTGGGTTTTGGGGACTTCGTCTTTCGCACTGAGGTCGGGGGCGAGGAGATCGCTCGAGCCAAGGATGTCCGGGAGATGGAACGTCAGCTAGCTGTGGTGCCCGAGGAATCGCTGATCTATCACGCCGCGCACGATCACTTTTCCGTCTGGTTGTTGGCGCGCAGCGAGTTCGAGGTAGCCGAGCGACTACGACCCCGGCAGATCTCAGACTTCTCGAGTGTGGAAGATCTGCGACAGTTCATCATCGACCTGCTAAGGGAGTCCCATCGCCGTACCTATCGCGGAGTGATCGCGGATTTTCATCGTCAGCAGTTCGATCGAGATGTCATTGCGCGAATCGGGCACGGCTCGATTGGCGGCAAGGCGCGCGGCATCGCCTTCCTCAACATGAGCCTGACCAACAGCACGCCAGAGGAGCTCGGCGGTATGCAGGTCCAGATCCCCAAGAGCGTCGTCATCACGACCGAGGAGTTCGACAAGTTCCTCGATGACAACGACCTCAGGGACTTCGCCTACGGAGCGGACGACGACGAGCAGATCGGTCAGCAATTTCTCAGGGGACGGCTCTCGGATCAACTGCGAAGTGATCTGACCTTTGCCGCCCATCAAATCGAGGGCCCCTTGGCCATTCGATCCTCCAGCCTGCTGGAAGACTCGCTTCATCAGCCCATGGCGGGAATCTATTCGACTCTGATGATCCCCAACCAGACCCGGGATCCAGAGCAGCGCCTGCAGGAGTTGTGCAGTGCCGTCAAGCTGGTCTACGCCTCAGCGTTTTATCGCAACGCCAAGTCGTACCTGGGCAGTACCGGCAACAGAGTTGAAGAAGAGAAGATGGCTGTCATCATCCAGAGCCTTGTAGGACAGCGACATGGAGCCCGGTACTACCCCCACTTCGCCGGCGTCGCTCAGTCGCACAATTTCTACCCCATCGGGCCTCAGAAGACCGAAGACGGGATCGCCCATGTGGCGCTCGGGCTGGGACGCCTGGTGGTCGACGGCGGGCTGGCTCTCAGCTTCAGCCCCAAGCATCCCCAGGTCATCGGCCAGGCCGGCACTCTGAAGATGCTCCTGGACAGCACGCAAAGGGGCTTCTACGCCCTCGATCTCGAATCGGATTGTTGCCTACCCCACTCCGATCTCCTCAGCAATGTCCGCTTCTACGGTCTCGAGCAGGCCGAGGAGGACGGGACTCTCCTGGCGGTCGGTAGCGTTTACAGCCCGGAAGACCAACACATCCGCGATGATCTGCGGCTGCCGGGGCCTCGGGTCGTGACCTTCAACAACATCCTCCGGCACGGGGCCATTCCCCTGGCCAACGCCGTGGACCATTTGTTGGAGATGGCGCAGCAAGGTCTGGGATGTCCGGTGGAGATCGAGTTCGCGTGTGACATGGGAGATTGGGGCCGCTCAGTCCGTCTATCCAGGGAGCGTCGCGACCCCGTTCTGTATTTGCTACAGGTGAGGCCATTCCTCAGTCGGACAACGCACAAAGAGGTCGCGCGGCTCGACTACGAACCCGAGCAGGCGCTCTGCTATTCCCACCGCAGCCTGGGCCATGGCGTCGAGGAGAACATCAAGGACGTAGTCTATGTGCGACGCCAGACTTGGGAGGCGGCAGCCAACAAACAGATCGCTTACGAGGTGGGTGAGATCAACCGGGAGTTGGAGACCGAAGGTCGTCCCTACCTCCTGATCGGACCCGGGCGCTGGGGAACGGCCGACTCGTGGCTGGGAATCCCGGTGCAGTGGAATCAGATTTCGATGGTGCGCGCCATGGTCGAGGCCTCACCTCTAGGCTATGACGTGGAGCCCTCGCAAGGCACCCACTTCTTCCAGAACATCTCCTCGCTGAGGGTCGGATATCTGACCTTGCCGCCCGGTGCCGACAAGCAAGCACCACAGAACGGAGACTTCCTGGACTGGGAATGGTTGGACAGCCAACCGGCAGTCCATGAAACGGAGCATCTCCGGCACCTCCGCCTGGAAGCCCCTTTGACTGTGGCTCTTGACGGCCGCGAGGGTCACGCCGTCATACTCAAGCCCCGAGAGTCCTGAAGACTGTCGATGTCCAGCGGTCTCACGAGGCCACTTGCAGCAATCGCTTGAACTCGTCGAGCGATCGCTTCTCCACAACGTCATGCAAGGAGCTGCCATGGGAATCCATGGTGACCATGACCGGAAAGCGCTCCACCTGAATCACCCACATCGCCTCCGGTACCCCGAACTCCTCGAGCATGAAGACTCGCTCCACCTTCTGCACGGCTTGCGCCAGGACCTGCGCGGCGCCTCCCACCGCGTGCAGGTACAGGGCACCCGACTTTTCGAGCCCGCGCAACGTCTGTTCACCCATGCCCCCCTTACCGATTACGCCGCGCAGCCCGTAGCGCTCGATGACTTTCGCCTGGTAGGGCTCTTCGCGAATCGACGTCGTCGGGCCGGCGGCGACAAACTCCCAGGTTCCGTCCGGGTGCTGGCGGACGACGGGGCCACAGTGATAGATCACCGTGCCCTCCAGATACTCCGCCACCTCCTCTCGATACTCCTCGAGAAGCCATTTGTGGGCAGCATCGCGGCCAGTGATCATACGACCGGAGAGCTCCAGATTGGTGCCCATGGGGATCTGTCGGATCTGCTGCTCTTCGACCGGCAGAGTCAGTTCAGCCATGTCGTCTCTCCTTCCGGGCTGAGGCGGACGGCGGCTCGCCGGTCTGCCCAGCACATATAGCTGATGGTGACGAAATAGGAGGCCGGAAGTCGGTCCAGGACGCCGAGTTTGACCCCCAGAACCGTGGTGCGGCCGCCAAATCCCATCGGCCCGATACCCAGCTCATTCGCTTCCCGAACCAGACGTTCTTCCAGCTCCGACAGCTGCTTATCAGGGTTGCGATCGTCCAGTGCTCGCAGTAGCTGACGTTTCGACTCGGCAAAGGCGGAGGCCCGGTCACCCCCTACGCAGACACCCAGCACACCTGGCGCACAGCCCTTTCCTTGTGCCTGTACGACACTGTCCAGGACCACGCGGCGAACTCCCTCGAGGTCCCGGTCGGCCCCCAGACCAGTGTCAGGGAGTTTGTATTGGGCACCCACGTTCTCGCAGCCACCACCCTTGAGGATCAACCGGACTTCCACATCGTCCCCATCCCATTCGTCGAAGTGGATAAAAGGGATCGCCCGACCCGCACCATCCCCGGTGTTCTTGCCGGTCACCGTGTCCACCGCGTTGGGCCGCAGATAGCTCTCAGCGGTCGCCTGACGCACCGCTTCCTGGAGGGCGTCTTCGAGCACTCGCGTGCTGACTCCCACCGGGTACCTGACCCAGATTACGGGCGTGCCGGTGTCTTGACAGATCGGTGCGGACTTCTCGCGCGCCATCTCGACGTTGTCGAGAATCGTCCCCAGCGCTGTGTGGGCCAGGCTGCTCTGCTCTTCTCCGGACTGGCCCTGTCGTAGAGCTGCGATGACATCCTGCGGCAGATCCGTCGATGCCCGGCGGATCAGCTCCTTGAAGCTGTCTACATACTCTTCCCTGTTCATCCTGGTCGGCTCCTACGCCGTCGCGTGACTGTTGGTGGATCGACGGAACACGATGGGCTCGCGTCATACTCGTGGATGGGTCTCACCCCAGACCCTATGCTGGCAAGAGCAGCTGCGCGAGAAAATACCTCAGCGGGTGGGTGCTGCCCCACCCCTTCAGGCTGGCTGCTCGAGGGTCGACTCTCAGTCAGCGGCTGCCACGTCCCGGTACTCGATCCGCTGCATCAGGTGGTTCTCCTCCTCCTCGTGGTGATGAAACGCTGCCAGGAGCTCGGCGATCCGGCGGCGGATTTTGGGATCCTCGGGACGGACGCCTTCCGAGTAGGACAGGACATCCGAGGCAATTCGACGCAGCTCTCTCAGCATCTCCGGGTGTTCGTCCAACACTTCATTCAGTTTGTGGGCGGCCTCCGGATGGTTCACCAGGATCTCCTCCATCACATCCGTTTCTTCCTCGAAACGGAAGTGCCGAAAGAACTCGTCATGCAGGGACAGGAGGCGCTGCGAGAGCGCCACTGCCCAGGAGTGAGAGCCCTTGACCCCGGCTTTCGGACGCGGTTCGTCGAGAAACTCTTCGAGACCCGCGACAACAGTGTGTAGATGGCGGTGCTGCTCCAGAACGGTCTCGACCCACTCCCGGGTCTGGGTTTCGGTCATCCTCACTTCCTCCTTATCCGCCGCCTTCGACAGCCGGCAGTCGTCTTGCAGCTGCAGCTGCGGTCTCGAGCCGAACGCTGTTGCTGCCGCATTTCGGACAGCTGCGCTCAGCAACCTCCTTGGGATCGTAGTCCACTGGGAATCTATGGGTGCATCGCAAACAGTAAAAGGTCTTTTGTTGTCTAGCCATAGGTCACTTCCGCGGCCGGATCACGTTGCCGGTACCGGCGACTGGGATGTCAATCTCTGAGACGTCGTTGTCGGTGGCTTCACATCCTTGATCTCTGCTGCCAAGATCTCACGACTCTCGGCCACCTCCTCAGGCGTGACTCTCATCAGCAGGTCATCGAGCTCTCTCATCACCCGCGCGAATTTCTGTCCTTCGGCGGCGCTGATCCATTCGAGCTGTAGCCTCTCGGGCCGGATTCCCAACTTCTCCATCCGTGTCCAGACCTTCTCCACCCGACGCTGAGTCCAGGTGACCGCGTCGATGTAGTGACAATCACTGAAGTGACAACCCGAGACCAGGACCAGAGGTGCACCTTTGCGGAAAGCGTGCCAGATGAATCGCTGGTCGACCCGACCACTGCACATGGTGCGAATCAACCGCACCGACGCCGGGTACTGCAACCGCGAGGTCCCCGCCATGTCTCCTCCGGCGTAGGAACACCAGTTGCAGGCAAAGGCAACAATCTTCTCCAGCCGGTCGATCGCTCAAAATGCTGTCGATCTGGGCAAAGATCTGCTGATCCTCGAAGTGGCGCATGGCGATGGCGTCGAACGGACACTCCGCTGCACAGGTGCCGCATCCGGCACAAGCGGCCTCGATAAAGTTGGGCAGTCGACCCGCCTTCTTGTCGGCCACCTCGATGGCATGGTACGGACAGCAATTCGCGCACACCTTGCAGAGTTGACAGGCATCCGGAATCAGCTCCGCGGTAATCGCCTCGATTCGTACCTCGCCTGCCTGTAGCAGATTGCCGGCGCGGCCCGCGGCTGCCCCCGCCTGTGTCACACTGTCCTTGATGTCCTTCGGCGCCTCCACACAGCCGGCGATATAGACACCGCGAGTGGGTACATCGACCGGCTTGAGCTTCGGGTGGGCCTCCATGACAAAGCCATCCGACGTGTGGGAAAGACTCAGGATCTCATCCAGACTCCGCTGTCCGTTGCCGTTGGTTTTGCGGGGCACCAAACCGACCGCCAGGACCAGCATGTCGAGGCGATGCTGCTCCAGGCGTCCGGTCAAGGTGTTCTCCACATCGACCAGCAGATCGTTCGTTTCAGGATCCTCAGCAACGCTGCCTGGCAGGCCCCTGACATACCGCACACCCTCTTCGCGGCTACGTCGGTAGAGATCCTCGAACCCTTTGCCGAAGGCCCGGATATCCATGTAGTAGACCGTGGCAGCGCTCTGCGGATAGTGATCGGCGAGGAGCAACGTCTCCTTGATGGTGTTCATACAACAGAAATTGGAGCAGTAGGGCACACCGCGGAGAGCCGAGCGTGAACCCACACACTGGATGAAGCCGATCCGCTCGGGGACCTGGCGGTCCGACGGCCTCACCAACTCTCCATCCGTCGGCCCCCCGGCGTTGATCAGGCGCTCGAACTCCATACTCGTGATCACATTGTCGAATCGCGTGTAACCGTATTCGTCATTCGGGCGGGGATCGTAGATATCCATCCCGGTGGCGACAATGACAGCGCCTACTTCCAGATCCAGCACCGTGTCGGTAACGTCGAAATCGATGCAATTCTTGTCGCATGCCTCGCGACACTTGCCGCAGGCGATGGGGTTGAACCCCAGGCAGCTCTCGGCATCCAGGAAGAAGGAAGACGGCACTGCCTGCGGAAACGGCAGATAGATGGCCTTGCGTGACGAGAGACCTTCCTGGTATTCATCGGGAACGATGACGGGACAGACCTCTTCACAATCGCCACACGAAGTGCATTCCGCAGCATCGACGTACTGTGCCTTCTGACGGATCCGCGCGCGGTAGTTACCCACGAAGCCGGTGATGTCTTCGACTTGCGCGTTGACCAGGAGCTTGATGCGGGGATGCCGACCGGCATCCATCATTTTGGGCCCGAGGATTCATATAGAGCAATCCATCGTCGGGAATGTCTTGTCGATCGCCGACATGATCCCGCCGATGGATGGCTCCTTTTCAACCAGGTAGACCTCGTGACCACCGTCCGCCAGCTCCAACGCCGCTTGGATTCCCGCCACTCCACCCCCGATCACCAGGGCGGCATCGGTGACCGGAAACCGCTTCTCGTCTTGAGCCACCAGCAGCCGGGCCCGTCCCACTGCACTGTTGACCAGATCCTTGGCCTTCTGCGGTCGCCGATTCCCGGTCCTGGATGTGCACCCAGCTGCAATGCTCCCGAATGTTGGCCATTTCCATGAGGTAGGGATTCAGCCCGGCCTCGGCCACGCACTGACGAAATGTGCTTTCGTGGATTTTCGGTGTGCAGGATGCCACCACCACCCGATTCAGATCGTGCTCGGCGATGGCGCGCTTGATCTCGTTCTGACCAGGGTCGGCGCACGTATACCGGTTGCGTACAACGGCGGCGACATCCGGTAACTCGGCCGCATACCGGGAGACCTCCTCCGTGTCCACGGTACCCGCGATATTGAGCCCACAGTCACACACAAAGACCCCGATACGAAGGGTTTCATCGCTCATGATCGCTCTCCTGTCTGCGAATCTCGTTGTTCGTTCCCTTGGCGGCGTGTCCACCGATCGCACCACAAGTCTCTCCAGATAGACGGTCATATCCTCGACCTCGATGATCTTGGCCGGTCGACCTCGCTGCCGATCCTCGGACTGCGCACAACGAAAGTGCAGCAGACACTTGGGGCAAGAAGTCAGAAGTTTGCTGGCGCCGGTTTCGACCGCGCCCTGCAGTCTCTGCGCCTGCAGCTGTCTCGATACTGCGTCACAGTGGACAAACCCCGATGTGCCGCAGCACAGAGCATCCCGTCCCGACCGATGCATCTCCACCAGCTCTGCATCCGGGACCGCTGCGAGCAATTGTCGAGGCTCATCCAGCACACCCAGCTGGCGACCGAGTCGGCAGGGATCCTGATAGGTCACCGAGCCGTTGTCGCTGCGTCGAAAGGTCAGCTCCTGACTCTCCAGACGCGCAGCCAGGAACTCGGTCATGTGTTCGACCCGCGGACTGTAGTCGGCGACGACTTCCGGGTAGTCCAGACGCCAGGTCCGACAGCATTCGGCACACACGGTCAGAATGTGTTGGATTCCTCGCTCTCGAAAACGGCTGATGTTCTCTACCGCCAATGCCTCGAAGGCCTCTCGTTCGCCACCCCAAAGCAAGTCATGTCCGCAACAGCACTCCTCCCCGACCAGAACCGGCGCAACTCCGAGATGATTGAGAAGTCGTATGGCCGCGCGAGCACTAGCGAGCGTCTCGACCTGAAACTCCTCTTGAAAAACCACATCGAAGATCGGCAGACAGCCAACAAACAGAGCCACCTCGCCCTCCTCGGCGACTCTCATATCGTCCTCGAGCCAAGCTGGCCGCCGCGGCATCTCACCCATGCTCGCCAGCTTGCCAACCTGTTGAAAGACCTCGCCATGAGGGCGGGGCCGTCGGCACTCGACAGGTACGTCGGCACGCAGTCCCTTGACGTAGTCCGTATACCGAACTCCTTGGGGACAGCGGACCTCGCAGGATGCGCAGGTCAGACAGCGTTCGACCGCTTCGGCATATCCGTGAATCTCACTGGCAGGATCGTGCATCGACATCGTGCGCGCCGCCGAGAAACCTCCGAAGACCGCCAGGGGACACATCGAGCTACATTTGCCGCATTCGACGCACAGAGCCGCGCCCGTTGCCTTGCGTAGTTGTTTGAGGTCTCCCATTTCCTCGCTCCTCAGTGGGTCACCGGATCGACTTCCGCCGCGCCCGTTCCCGTGATCTCGACCAACATCTGCAAGATGGACTCGTCGAGCGGATCGGCCCCGCGGTTCGCGGACCAGTCCGAGCGCAGCGTCGCCGGATCGCCGCCGCGCAACTCGATGATCGCCCTGGCTCTTTCGGTCTGGACTGCGGCCAGCCGGGCCCCGGTGTCGAAACGACATCGGTCCACTGAACAGCCGGCCACCAGAACACCTCGAGCGCCGAGACGACTGGAGATCGAGCAGCATTCCGGTGTCGATTTGCCCGACACACCGGAAGCGGATCACCTCGATGTGGGCTCCCTGTCTAAGTAGAGCGCTCTCCAGCGCGCCGGCGCGGCGTTGACAGGCCAATACGATGTAGGGCTCCTCGACGTGGAATGCGTCATCCAGGCGCGATCCCCACCAGACCGGCGACAAGGCCGTGGGTTGGGCGGCACCGGTAGGACAGACCCCGACACAGAGATTGCAGCCTCGACACAGGGCCGGCTCGATGCGCGCCACATCCGCGAGGGTGGCACCCGATCCGGCTTCGATGGCATCGAACGGGCACACTTCCACACAGCGTCCACAAGCCCTGCACATAGCACCCTCGACCCTGGCCCGCACCGGAAACAGCTCGACGGGAGTCCCTTCTTCCGGCCCGATCTCGGGCAGCAATCGGGGCTTGGATTCCGGCAGCAGCTGCCCCTGAGTCGCCTCGTGAATACTGAGATTCAAGGCCACACTGCTGGAGGCTCTCAGCAGCGCCGTGGTTCGCGCTCCCGACTCTCCATTGTTGCGAGGACGCACCATGACGTGGCGACGCCGGCAGGTGGGGACACAGACCCGACACTCGCCGCACGGACCGCAACGCAGACAGCGTCGGGCTTCAGCGATCGCGTCGGCCTCGACTAGCGATCTCTCGACTTCGAAGAACTCACGACCGGGCCGCACCTGTCGATGGGCCGGCTGTGCCCGCAGGGCCTCCAGAGGCGCCATGTCCGGCAACTCCAGTTCCTGCGCGGCGCGCGACTCGGGGTGCAGATCGTCGACCCGCGGCTGCCCGGACTCGAGGTAGTGGCAAATCGAGGACGCGGCTCGATGTCCGTCCGCGATGGCATCGATCACCGTCGCCGGGCCACTGACCGCGTCGCCAGCAGCAAACACCCCTCGCCAGGGGGTCATTGCGGTCGCCGCGTCCGTCGAGATCAGACCACCTTCGATCAGCCGCGAATGGAACTCGTCGGGGAAGAAATCGAGATCTGCCTGCTGTCCCACGGCGGCCAAGACGAGATCAGCAGCGACGGAGAATTCACTTCCCGGTATCGTGATGGGGCGGCGACGGCCACTGGCGTCCGGCTCCCCCAGGCCAACTCGCATGCACTCGAGCGCCTGCAGACGACCGCCACTGGTGATGCCCTTCGTCGGCGTGACCAGGAATCGAAAGGCGATCCCCTCCGATTCGGCGGCCCGGATCTCTTCCGCGTCTGCCAGCAGTTCCTCACGATAGCGGCGATAGAGGATGTCTACCGAGGAGGCGCCCAGCCGCAGCGCCGAACGGGCAGCCTCCACGGCTGTCGACCCGCCCCCGATCACGACGACCTTGCCCTCGACCGGGGTCCGATCTCCTTCATTCACTCGTCTCAGGAACGCCAGAGCATCGACGACGTCATCGCTGTCGCCATCCCCCTCCAGACCGAGTCGGCGCCCCCGCTGCGCGCCGACCGCAAAAAGGGTCGCCAGATATCCTTGCTCGATGAGATGCTCCAGCTCGACATCCACGCCGATCTTGCAGCCCGTGCGAATCTGAATTCCAGCTCGACAAATCGTCTCGATTTCGGACTCGAGCACCGGTCTCGGTAGCCGGTACTCGGTGATCCCGTAGCGCAGCATGCCACCGGGCTCGTCGTTGGCTTCGAAGATCGTCACCGGATAGCCGCTCCGGGCCAGATCCCAAGCGGCGGTGAGCCCCGCTGGGCCCGAGCCGATGATCGCCACTCTGGAATCCTGGTGCAAGGGCCCGCCAGTCTCCTTCGGCGGCGTCGCCGACATCCAGATCGGCGACAAAGCGTTTGAGAAGGCGAATGGCGATGGGTTCGTCCACCGCGCGCCGTTCACAAACGGCCTCGCAAGGGTGATGACAAATGCGACCACAGATGGCCGGTAGTGGACACCGTTCACGCACCACCGCGAGCGATTCCTCGAACCGCCCCTCGGCGATCAGGGACACATAGGCCTTGACGTTGATTCCCGCTGGACAGGCTTGGGTACACGGAGCTGGCTCGACGGCCTTGATGGGCAGCGGTTCCGACTGGACTTGCGGAAGCAGCAGACTCCTACCCACCAATGTATGAGTGCTCTTCACACCGGCACCTCCTCCACGACTGCCGTTGGGTCTTCTGGTGCGGGATGGACTGTGGCTCGATGCGCATATTCGAGCCCCTTCTCGAAGGCCTGAAGGTTGAGCTCCTCCGTGCCCGCAGGTACCGATCCCATCACCGCCTCGCGCATGGCGTCCTGACTCGCCAGGTCCGAGACCCCAGCAAAGAAACCCACCATGACGATGTTCTGGACGATGGCTCTTCCCAGCGACTCGGCGATGCGCGTCGAGGGTACGCCTCGAGCCTTCTGACCCGCTCGCAAGTCCGGCCGAACGAGATCCTGTTCGTAGACGAGGAGCCCGTCTTCCTTCAGCTCCCCACCAAACTTCTCATACCCCTCGGTGGACATGACCACAAAGATGTCGGGACGTTGAATATATGGATAGAGAATCTCGTCGTTCGAAACCACCAGGGTCGCACTACAGGCCGAGCCGCGCGCCTCGGGTCCGAAGCTCTGGATCATGGTGGCGTGCAGATCGGCGTGGATGGCGCAGGCCCGGCCGATGATATGTCCGGCCAGCACCACACCCTGGCCACCGAAACCGGTGATGCGAATCTCGGTTCTCCCGACTCGCTTCTCGGCGCTAGGCATGGATCATCCCCCCTTCCTCCGGCATCGGCACGTACTCGTCTCCCAACTGCTTTTCGTAGTGCTCGTCTTTCTGCTCCAGAAAGGTCGGCCGGGGCTCGTCGACAAACTTCCCGCAGACGATCTTTTGGTGGAATCCGACATCCAGATCCCGCGTGTCCGCACCGTGTCGAATCTCGGCGTTGTCATGATAGAAGCGCATTTCGCTCAGGCCCGTTCCCAGCTTGTTGAGACGGGCATAGAGGGTTGGGCACGGTGCAACGACCTCGATAAAACGGAAGCCCTTGCGATCCAGAGCCTCTTCGATGGCCCAGGTCAGCCGGCGAATGTGCAGACAGGTCCAACGCGCCACGTAGGGTGCTCCGGAGCTGGCCGCCAGATGAGGCAGACAGAACGGCTGCTCGAAATTCCCGAACGGCATGGTGGAAGATCTGGCCGACAGCGGCGTCGTGGGCGCGTTCTGGCCACCGGTCATGCCATAGATGAAGTTGTTGATCAGGATGACCAGCAGGTCGATATTGCGACGAGCCGCGTGGATGAAGTGGTTGCCACCGATGCCCACCAGATCGCCGTCCCCCGAAACCACCGCGACTTCGAGCTCCGGACGGCCCAATTTGAGACCGGTGGCAAACGGGATGGCCCGCCCATGCGTGGTGTGAAACGCATCGAGACGCATGTAGCCGGCGACGCGACCGGAGCAGCCAATCCCCGACACCACCGACACCTTGTCCAAATCCAATCCGGATCGCTCCAGCGCGGTGGCAAAGCACTTCACCACCGTGCCGATACCGCAGCCCGGACACCAGACATGAGGGATGCGCTCCATGCGCAGAAGCGAGGCGCTCGGGTGTTCCGGCACCTCGGCAGCAATCCTGTTCACAGGCAAGGTCATCGGGCAACCTCCGCAATCGCTTGGACAATGACTTCCGGATCGTGGACGCTGCCGCCACCGTGTGGCACCAACAACGTCTCTGCCCTTCCAGCGGCACAGCGCTCTACTTCCAACACCATCTGGCCGTAGTTGATCTCCGGTACCACGAATCCCCGCACCCTGGCGGCCAGATCGCGAATACGTCTCTCAGGAAACGGCCACAACGTGATCAGACGCAGAAAGCCGACCTTGAGGCCATCGCCGCGAGCCTTCTCTGTGGCCATCCTCGCCACTCTGGCGGTGATGCCGTAAGCCACCACGACTACCTCTGCATCCTCGAGCTCGTCCTCCTCCAGACGAATGATCTCGTCGGCATGCTCGAGAATCTTGTCCAGGAGACGCCGGACACAAGTCTCCTGACACTCTGTGCTCATCACCGGATACCCTTGGGCGTCGTGGGTCAGACCGGTGCTGTGAAACCGATAGCCATCTCCTGCCCGGGCGAACTCAGGAATCGAATCCCCATTGATTTCATAGGGTAGATAGTCGCCAGGAGCCTTGCCGGTGAGCCGCCGTGTAGTGACTTCGATCTGATCCGCTGCCGGGATGACCACCTTCTCGGTCATGTGACCGACACATTCGTCCATCATCAAGAACACCGGTACGCGGTAGGTCTCGGAGAGGTTGAAGGCCTCGATGGTCAGATCGAAAGCCTCCTGGGGCGACTGCGGACACAGAGCGATGACCTCATAGTCCCCGTGCGATCCCCAGCGCGCCTGCATGACATCGGCCTGCCCCACCATGGTCGGCAGCCCGGTCGACGGACCGCCGCGCTGCACATTGACCACCACACAGGGTGTCTCCATCATCGCCGCCAGCCCGATATTCTCCATCATCAAGCTGAACCCGGGTCCGCTGGTCACGGTCATGCACTTCGTACCGGTCCAGGAAGCTCCCACCACCGCGGCCATACTGGCCAGCTCGTCTTCCATTTGGATAAAGGTCCCGCCCATCGACGGGAACCGTCTGGAAATCCGTTCCACCACTTCGGTCGACGGCGTGATGGGATAGCCGGCGACGAATCGACACCCAGCCGCCATGGCCCCTTCACCGCAGGCGTAGTCGCCATCCAAGAAGTGGGCACCGGTGAGAACGCCTGCGGGATCCGCTCTCACGGCAACACCTCCGTCTGGGGTGTCGGCTCTTCGTGGATCGGGGAGCTCGCGACGGTGAAGATCGCGAATTCAGGACAGATCATTTCGCACAGGTTGCAGTTGACACATTCCCCGTGCAGAACAACCTCGGGTGGATGATAGCCCTTGCGGTTGAACGATTCGGCAAGGGCAAGCACTTCCTTGGGGCAGTACTCGACGCAAAAGCCGCAGCCTTTGCAGCGATCGTCGATGACGATCACATCGCCGCGGGGTGCATGGACTCGCCCCCAGTCGAGAGGTTGGCGCCAGTATTTCATCGCCCTCCACCTGGGAAACCAGACCCTGGTCAGGCCCGCGGCTCAGAACTATGTCGGGGTCAAATCAGGATCCAGATCTCGCCTCAGGCCTCCTTTGCCATCACCGACTCCTGGTCGGGTTGCCGCACCTTCTGATACGGGCAATCGTCGTGGAAATGGGTGACTGGGCAGTTATCGTCGAAATATGCGGAACAGCGGAAACACAGACCCTCACCCGTATCCTCCGCATCGATGAGGGCCACCGAAAAACGTTCCAACAGATGAGTCAATTGACGCAGATCGTCGGTGCTGAACGATTCCAGAACCGGCATCAATCGCCGGGCCTTGATCTCTTCGTACCGCTTGACCAGCTGGCGGCCCCGCCGACTCGAAGCCAATAGGGTCGCTCGTCGATCGCCCTTGCACTGCTCACGGGACACCAACCCCAGGCGCTCCAGCTTGTCGATGTTCTTGCTGGCCGCCGGCGCGCTGACTCCGAGAAAATCGGCGACCTGTCCGACCTGGTGCTGGCCGTTGAGCGAGATCAACTTGAGGAGATGAAACTGCGAGAGGGAGAGTGGATCCGGGCTGACTTCGCGCAGGAGCTTGAGCTCGAGAATCTCCTGGACGACCGCCGAGAAGATGTGAGCGTAGCGCAGCAGGTTGAATAGATCCTGCGGATCCGCCTGGTCGTTACCACTGACCTTCTTCGCGGTGGATCACGAGCCGGAACTCCAGCCATCTTGTTAACTCCGTTAGATATTAACTTCGTTAACTATTTTAGCCGAATTCTCGGAGAAATCGCAATACCACCCGATTGGGCGGTGCACCTGGATGCTCGGTTCCCCTATGATTAAGGGAGGCGTGGAATTGCTCGCTGTGAGCAACTTTCAAGCGCCACGGGTACAACGAACAGAAAAGGAGGAGTCAGCCATGAAAACGGCGAAGCTGACTCTCGATGGGCAGGATTTTGAATTCCCTGTCCACGAGGGGACCGAAGGTGAAGTCGGCATCGACTTCACGAAACTGAGATCCAGGACCGGAGCGATCAGCCTGGATCCCGGCTACGGCAACACGGGATCGTGTACCAGCACCATCACGTTTATCGATGGTGAGAAAGGGATTCTCCGCTACCGGGGTTACCCCATCGAGGAGATCGCCAAATCCTCCACCTTCGAAGAGGTCTGCTACCTGCTGATCTATGGGCATCTGCCATCCTCAGATGAGTTGCAGGACTTCAATGACAAGGTCACGCATCACAGCATGATCCACGAGGCGATCAAGGACTTCTTCCAGGACTTCCCGCCCACGCGCCCACCCGATGATGGTGCTGTCGACCATGGTGGCCTCCATGTCGGCGTACTATCACGCGGGCCATGAGTGACGCAGGATCTGGATCTCAATATCATCCGATCTGCTGGCCAAGGCCAAGACCATCGCCGCCTTTTCCTACAAGAAGTCGGTGGGTCAGCCCTTCATCTATCCTCGCAACGACTTGTCCTACACTCAGGACTTCCTGCACATGATGTTCGCTGTGCCAGCCGAGCCTTACGAGGTGCCCTCGGTTCTCGACCGGGCACTCAACCTCCTGCTCATGCTGCACGCCGATCACGAACAGAACTGCAGCACCTCGAGTGTGCGCATGGTCGGCAGCAGCCAGGCGAGCCTGTTCGCCGCGGTGTCGGCGGGTATCTTCGCTCTCTGGGGCCCTCTCCATGGCGGCGCCAACCAGCGCGTCATCGAAATGTTGCAGATGATCCGTGACGACGACATGGACTTTCGCAAGTACGTCGATCGGGCCAAGGACAAGGACGACCCATTCAAGCTCATGGGCTTCGGACATCGTGTCTACAAGAACTTCGATCCCCGCGCCACGATCCTCAAGATCGGCGGCCGATGACGTTCTGACCGAAATGGGAATCGAGGATCCACTGCTCGAGATCGCCAAGAATCTCGAGACGATCGCCCTGGAAGACGAGTTCTTTGTCGAGCGCAATCTCTACCCCAACGTCGACTTCTACAGCGGCATCCTGTATCGGGCCATGGGGATCCCGACCGAGATGTTCACCGTGATGTTCGCTCTGGGACGTCTCCCGGGCTGGATGAGCCAGTTCAAGGAAATGCGCCTGGATCCACACGCCCGCATCTCCCGGCCACGACAGATCTATATGGGAGAGACGCAGCGACCGTTCGTCCCCATGGAGCTGAGGGGCACCAGTAAAGCGGAACTGGAGGTAGAAGAGCCCGAGCTCACTCCCGCCTGAACCAAGCTTCCCTGGCTTGCGGCCGGCCGGACAACAAGCCAAGTATGATCGGGGTATTCGGGGAGAGGTGCACTCCAGAGCATCTGTGGTCCTCTCCGACAGAGGAGCCTGGATCCGCGACATCCGCCACTGAAGTATCGAACACAACGAGGTTCCGATGCCGAGAAAGAAGAAACAGGCGCACCAGAGAACCGCCTCCCCAATCGCCGAGTTGACCCCTGGGCAATTGCGCCGCCCCTGCGACTTCGGAGGGCTCGCCTTTGAAACCACGGACGACCTGGAGGATCTCAATGGGCTTCTGGGACAGCCGAGAGCGGTCGCCGCCGTCGAGTTCGGCATCGGAATCGAGCCGCGAAGGATTCAATGTCTTTGCCTTCGGAGCCCCGGGTACCGGTAAGCATTCGGCCGTGCAGCAGTTCCTCCAGGCCAAGGCCGTCGACGAAGCGGTGCCACCCGATACCTGCTACGTCAACAACTTCGAACAGCCCCACCGTCCCCGACTTCTGCAGACTCCGGCTGGTCGGGGTGTCGAGTTGCAGCAGGCGATGCTGGACCTCATCGCAGAGGTCACCAGCGTCCTGGAAACGGCTCTGGAGAGCGAGGAATACCAGTCTCGCAAGCAAGTTCTAGAAAAAGAGTTCGAAGAGCGGCAAGCCACCTCGCTCACGCAGCTTGGAGAAGAGGCCACCGCAAAGAAGCTGGCCCTCGTCAAGACTCCCGTGGGGATCGTCTTCGCTCCAGTGAAAGATGAAGAGGTGCTTTCGCCGGAAGAATTCCAGAATCTCCCCGATGACCAGCGAGCAGAGCTCGAGACGACAATCGAGGATTTCAAGGACAGACTTCAAAAGGTGCTGCAGCAGTTTCCTCGGTGGCAGCGAGAAGCTCGCGAAACGTTGCGACACCTCAATCTGGAGGTCAGCAAGTTCGCGGTCGGCCCCCTCTTCGATGACCTCCGAGAGACCTTCGTCGGTATCCAGGGGATCCAGGTGTATCTCGACGCGGTGCAGCAGGACGTGGTGAACAACGCTCAGCGCCTCATCGCCGATCCCGATTCGCACGCCTCTGGCGCTCTCGAATCCCTGATCGGGGACCAGGATGCGGAGAGGCCTTTCCTGCGCCGCTATCGCGTCAACGTCGTCGTCAATCATGGTGGCACCCAGGGAGCCCCCGTCGTCTACGAGGACAACCCCACCTACCAGAATCTCGTCGGCCGTATCGAGCACATAGCTCAAATGGGGGCCGCGGTGACCGACTTCAACCTCATCAAGCCCGGGGCTCTTCACCGCGCCAACGGTGGCTACCTGCTGGTCGACGCCATCAAACTGTTGAGCCAGCCCTACGCCTACGAGGGTCTGAAGCGGGCTCTGGCAGGGCGGACGATCAAGATCGAATCTCTCGGCGAGGCACTGAGTTTGATGAGCACCTATTCGCTCGAGCCGGAGCCCGCTGCGCTCGCGGTCAAGATCGTCCTGCTGGGAAGCCCGACCTCCTACTACCTGCTTTCGCAGCTCGACCCGGAATTCACCGAGTACTTCAAGGTGGCCGCCGAATTCGCCGGTGAGATGGAGTGGAACGATGAGAACCAGTCCCTCTACGCCCGTCTTCTGGCCAAGCTGGCCCGAGAGGAACCTCTCCGGCCCTTCGACCGCAGCGCGCTGTGCTGCTTGATCGAGCACAGCGCCCGCAGCCTGGGAGACTCGAAGAAGATGTCCCTATTGATGAGCCGTATGCTCGACGTCATGCGTGAGGCGGATTACTGGGCCGGCCAGGCCCAGCATGACGTCGTCTCCTCGGACGATGTCCATGCGGCTGTCGAGGCGGCGCGATATCGATCCGATCGGATCCGTGAGAGAGCTCAGGAGCGGATCCTCCGCAGAACCATTCTGGTGGATACCGAAGGCGAGACGGTGGGTCAGGTCAACGGCCTGTCGGTACTACAGCTCGGCGACTTCGCCTTCGGCAGTCCGGCGAGAATCACCGCTCGGGTGCGTCTCGGCAAGGGCGAGTTGATCGACATCGAACGCGAGGTCGAGCTCTCCGGCCCTATCCATTCCAAAGGGGTTCTCATCCTGTCGGGTTTTCTGGGTGGCAGGTTTGCTGCCGAGAAACCCCTCTCCCTGACGGCGAGTCTGGTCTTCGAGCAGTCCTACTCCGGTGTCGACGGCGACAGCGCGTCTTCGACGGAGCTCTACGCACTGCTGTCGGCAATCGCCGAGATCCCCATCAAACAATCGCTCGCCGTCACCGGTTCGGTCAACCAGCTCGGCCAGGTACAGGCCATCGGCGGCGTCAACGAGAAAATCGAAGGCTTCTATGACATCTGCGCAGCGCGCGGTCTGACGGGAGATCAGGGAGTCTTGATTCCCGCCGCCAATGTGGAGCATCTGATGTTGCGCCAGGATGTCATCGACTCGGTCCAGAGCGGCGCCTTTCATCTCTATCCCGTTTCGACCATCGACGAGGGCATCGAGCTGCTCACCGGCCTTCCCGCCGGCAAGGTCGATGCCCAAGGCATCTGGGAACAAGACACCGTCAATGGTCTGGTGGCGCGCCGTCTCGCCCAGTGGACCGAGGCCGCGCGGCTTTTCAGCGGCGCCGATCGCACCGGCGAACGTGCCTCACCGAAGTCGGGAAGCCAGACTACCTGACCGGTGCTCAGGCCGCAGTCCGTCGAAGAATCTGCCGCGGAATCCGCCAGCCCACGGGCTCACCATCGCAGAAGACGGCACCGTCCATATCCGCTTCGAACTCGACGATCTCGTCCGACTCCCACCCTCGTGGTGAGCGCAGGGCGTAGCCGTGGCCCGTTCCGCAGACCAGGAATTCACTACCGTCGGGCGCCCGCCAAGCCACGACCTGGGTTTCGCGATCGAAGGGCTCTCGATAGCGTACGAGCTTGTCGCCCATCGGCTTCCCCCTTTTCTGGTCCGGCCCACCGCAGCATTGCGGTCGGGCCCACAATGCAATCTTAGGTAACGATCAGAACGACCAGGACATTCCCACGCTCGGAGACCAGGCGGCTGCCTGCAGGGGCAGGATGCCTTCAAAAGCCGCCGAAGACCAGGACGAGCTGGGCCAGGCCGGCCAGAAAGCCGAGGACTCCGCCCATCAGGATGAGCTTCCATTCGTCCTCCTGAAAACAGGGCCGGAGAAGATCCTGGAATTCACTTGGCGGCAGGCCTTCCATCCTCTCTCTCAACAACCGCTCCAGCACCGCTGCCCGGTCTTCGTTGAAACCCCAGTGTTTGAAGGGCTCGATCGACACCGCCACCGCCTTGTCTCCGACGGAACGGCGGATCTCCTCCATTCCTCTACCGCCCACCGCCAGCTCGGCCGCCGGCCGTAGCGAACCGACCGCTTCGTCAGCCACGGGCTGCATGTGCTTCTTGATGAGATTGCGGGCGTTCTCCGAGCGTGGCCCGTTCATCATCGCCTCGATGATCTGCCGGATGGAGACGATCTCACGGGTCACCAGATGACACCACACGCCTGCAACTTCCTTCTGGCGCTTGAGGAACAGACCCTGGACGGTCCAGGGGCCGACCTCGGTCGGGTTCAGAGGCCGAAAGATGATGTTGATGGCGATCCAGTTGGTGAAATAGCCCACCAGTCCACCAAACACCGGCAGCACCCACCACGATTTGTAGAAGATCCAAACCAAGAGCTGTACCAGACCAAACAGGAAACCGAAATAGAGACCGGACTTGACGATGAACCGAAACTCCTCGGCACCCGACTCGAGAAACAGCCGATTCAGCAGATCCTTGTCCCCTTCCAACTCGGTGACCAACATGTGCTTGAAATCGACCAGATCCTCCACCTGATCTCCGACCTCATCCATCAGGTTCTGCACCAGGGATGGCAATTCTTCGCGCACCCTGGAGTAGATTCTGGATTTGACCGCTCGAGGGGAGAGCTCGCCACAAAACGCTGTTGCCCCCGTAGAACATGACCTCATCGGTGTAGCTCTCCACATGGGGATCGACCATCGCGGTGATGTGCTCAGCCATCTTGTCCGGATCCATGTGCCGAAAGATCTCGCCCAGGGTGCCCAGTCGGAACATCGTGGACTCGGCAAAGATGGCCGCCATCTTGCCGGCCTTCGAAGGGATGATGCCTTGCCAACCCAGGTAGGGGCGAATGCCGCGGAACTCCAATGGATAAAAGGTCAGCTTGATGGCCACCCAGTTGGTGGCCCAACCCACCACGGCGGCCACGAACGGGATGCTGACGTGCTTCCAGAACTCGACTTCGAGCAGCAGGTTGGCTCTCATGTAGCTTTGCGGACCACCTCGTCCGCCAGTCGAAGCATGATGTGGAACTCTCGGTGCATCCCCGCCACGACACCTTCCGGGTCGGGCACCAGACCGGCATCCGTGGCCACACCGATTCGCACCTCACCGGCGTAGCTGAGGATGCTCAAGCCCATCCCCAGACGAGCCGATTGCGGCACCCAGAACATGAAGCTGCTCATCGGCTTGCCGGCAAAATAGAGCTGCTGCCGAGGACCCGGAACATTGGTGAGCACTGCGGTTCCCTTGGCGCCGAAGATGCGCACGACCAGATCCTGGATCCTCTTCGGCGAGGCTCCCAAAGCGGCCATGATCTGCATTGCGACCACCGGTTCGAACGAGCGCTTCAGCTTTCCCATCCGCCGCCTCACCTCGGCCAGACGCTCACGGGTATCTCCTATCCCCACCGGTAGCGACAGGAACACCAGACCGAACTGGTTGCCCAACGAACTCATCTCCTCGAGGGGTCTGAGGCTGACGGGCACGATGGCCCGAATGTTGAGCCGGCTGCGCAACTCTCCCCGCGTTTCGAGATAGCGACGCAGACCCCCGGCGACCGCGTTGGTCACAACGTCGTTGACGGTGCCACCCAAACCCCGTCGCACCAGATTGATGTCCGTCATGGAGATTGGATCGGACCACGCGACTCGCTTCGGCACGCCTAGCGAGCCCCGAAAGGCCGTTTGGTTGTCCGGAGGACGCAGCGCCAGACGACCCAAGGCGGGAACCGAGGCACCACCCTTCTTCCATCGACTGATCGACCCGAGGGTTTCGGCAGGCTGACTCAAGAGCTTGACCGCCTCCGGCAGGACCTTTTGCAAGTGAGACTTCGCCTCTTCCGGTTCTGGCGGGTCGGCTGCCGAAGAGCTCCGCCAGGGGATTGCCTTCTCCGCCATCCGCTTCAGGCTCCAGATCCGTCAAAGACAACATTGCCAACATCAGCGCGATGCCGTCGCCAATGCAATGATGAAGACGCCACAACATCGCGGAGCCTTCCTTGTGGTTCTGAATCAAGTGAACCTGCCAGAGAGGGCGATCCGGGTCCAGAGGCGTGCTCATCCAACCATTGACGAATTCTCGTAGAGTCGCGTCGTCACCAGGGCTCGGGAGCGCGACTTCCTGGAGATGCCAGTCCAGATTCAGAGACTCATCTGGCTCCCAATGATGGCCCTTGCCCCGATCCACGGTCACCACTTTCCAGCAGAACCGGGGTATGGCCAGCAGACGCTCTTGGAGGACCGCGAGCACGGCCGCGCGCTCGACCGGCTCGTCGAAGAAGGTCACGCCGGTGATCATCATCAGATTGGTCGGATGATCCATTCGCAGCCACATGCGATCTACTGGCGACATACGCTGCCGGCTCGAATGGGATGAGTTCATGATTGGCACCCGTGGAGTCGCGGAGAAGCCCCAGCTTCGGATTTTTCTAGTTTAGCCGACCGCAAGGCCGCAGGATATGCCCGCCTCCCGGGTTTCACCTAGCAGATGCCCTGACGGGCCAAACACAGCTAACCACTAAGGAGACTATCAATGCCCAAAAAGAAGACCTTCATGACCATCCTGGTGATCGCCAGCGCCGCAGCGGCTGTCGCCTGGGCGCAGCCGCCCGACTTCGCGGTGTTCCCCGGCGATGAACGAGCCAGAGAAGGCCGCGGGCACGAGGCCCGGCTGGAGAAGATGACCGAGTACCTGGAGCTGAGTGATGCGCAAGTGGCCGAATGGCAGGCGATCACCGAGCAGCATACCGAAGCTATGCGGGCGCGCTGGGAGCAAGTTGGCGCGCTGCGCCAGGAGTTTGGTGCGCTGGCAGATCAGGACGACCCCGATCTCACGCAACTCGGTCAGCTGGCGCTGGATCTACACCGAGAGATGAAGACGGCCCGCTCCTCGCGAGCGGACCACATCCAAAAGCTCGAGGAGGTCCTCACTCCTGACCAGGCCACCAGATTCGAAGCTCTGAAAGCGGCTCGGGAGCTCGCCGGCGATCGGAGCCACCGCGGACCCCGTGGTGGCCGGAACCGTCCGGACAGAGACTGAGAACCTGTCCCTCCTCCTCCCCCGGCGCCTCGGGTCGGACGCTCCTGTTGGGCCTCCGACCCGAGGCCGATCTTCCCTTCTCCGGCAGCCTGCCTGTGCTATCGTGCTTTCAATGCCGAGCCGAATCGAAGATCTGTTGAAGAACGTCAAGGTAGGCGATCTGAAGCTACAAACGGATCACCGAATCGATCCCGAGACCCCGCTAGCCGAGGTCTACCGAGCCTTCGACGAGCAGCGCCATGGAGCCGCCATGGTGTGCGATGGTGACGACGTCGTGGGCATCTTCACCCAAAGAGACGTCCTCTATCGCACGGCCCTCGAGGATCCCGATCCCCAAACTCCCGTCTCTGAGTCTCATGTCCGATCGGCCCGTCACCATCGGGTTGAACGAGGCACTGGCCGAGGCCCTTCGAGCCATGGTGGAAGGCGGATACAGACACATACCCGTCGTCGACGACGACGGTCGCCAGGTCGGCTTGCTGTCCAGTCGAGTCATTCTGCGATTCATCGCCGACCAATACCCCGAGTCGGTCTTGAATCTGCCACCGCGGTTGCACCAGGTCATGTCCCGTTCCGAGGGAGGCTGAATTGCTCTGCCCCAATTGCGGCCAAGACAATATCCAGGGAACGGATCTATGTGAGAGCTGTGGCTCGGATCTCGCCGGCCTCGACCTGCCCGAGGCGCACCCCGGGTTTCGAGGCCGCCTGATGACGGATCACATCGGCGATCTCCGATTGATCTCACCCCCTCCCTCCGTCAGGACCACCACCACGGTGTTCGCGGCGATCTCCTTGATGCGAGAGTCCAGACTCGGTTGTGTTCTGGTGCAGGATGGCTCGGAGCTGCAGGGAATCTTCACTGAGCGGGATGTGCTGACCCGCGTGGTGCGGCCAGGCAGGGATCCAAAGGAGGTCCCAATGTTCGAGGTCATGACCCCGCGGCCGATCACTCTCTCGCCCTCGGATCCGCCGGCCCACGCCATCCACCTGTCCGCCGCCAGGGGGCTGAGGCATCTGCCGGTGGTCGAGGGCGATCAGGTCCTCGGTTTCATTTCCGTGCGACATCTTCTGCGGTACATCCACGAGGACGTCTTGGCGATGCCTGAGGGCAGCGCTGAGCCAGAGACCCCAACGCTCTAGCCCACCCCCTGGCGTGGGCTCACCCCCCACCCTTGGGGTGTCGTTACGACTGAGGGGAGTCGCTAGGATTCGGCGGGGAAAGGGGCATTCAGGGTGGCTTCCACATTCGAAACCTCCGCCAAGAATCTTGGCACCATCGTGGCAGCGACCGATCTGTCGGACACCGCCGGTGCAGCGCTGCGGTGGGCCACAGAGATCGCCACCGATCACCAGGCCGAGCTCCATATCGTGCACGCCTCGAACCTCACCGGCTGGTCGACTGACTATCTGGAAATCGATGCCCGGATTCCTACCCAGATCCAGGAAGCGATCCGACAGAAGTTGGAGGACTTTGCTGCCCAGCACAGAAGAGCTGGTTTGCGAATCTCCACGGAAGTCACACCCGGTGAGCCCTGCGACGTGATTCTGTCCGCCGCCGACTCTCGGCGAGCGGATCTCATCGTCGTCGGCACCAGGGGCCAGAGAGGTCTGGACTATCTGCTGTTGGGCAGCACGGCTCAACGTGTCGTCCAGCGCGCCACCAGCCCGGTATTGACCGTTCATCCGCAAGCGGCTGAGAACGAGAGACCTATTCGCCGAATTCTCGTAGCGACCGACTTCTCGCAGGAAGCCGAAGCTGGCGCTGCAGGCTTCGTTGACGCTTTCGCGAGGTGAGCCCGCCGACACGCAGCGTGGTTCTGATGCACGCCTATCTCGTTCCCTACGACCTGATGGATGCGGACGGGTTCGTCTCGGCCGCCGCCGGCTTGGAGCAGTGGAAGACGGCCCAGACCGACGTGGAGCAACGTCTGGATCAATGTGCCCGATCCCTGCAGAAGTCTGGCGCTGAAGTGGAGACCCTGGGACTGGAGGGCTACCCTCCGGAAGTCATCGTTGACAAGGCTCGCGAGCATGAAGTCGATCTGATCGCGATGGGGACCCATGGACGTACCGGCCTGACCCATGTTCTCCTGGGAAGCACAGCCGAGCGCGTCATCCACCGCGCGCCTTGCCCGGTCTTGACCGTTCGTCGAAGTCGGTAAGAGCCAGGGGAAGACCGTTCTTCTCTTTGAGAGCTTCGAGACGACACCGCCAATCCTGCGACCCCGACTAGAATAGCGATCACCCGATGATCAAAGATCCCGACCCAATCGCGGAGTACCAGGATCTCTTTGTCCGTGCACTGCGGCAAGAGGGCGAAAAGTGCGCGACTGCCGCAACTCTCGCGACTGCCGACCTCGAGGCTCGACCCGCGGCTCGGGTCGTGTTGATCAAGCATGTGGACGAACGCGGATTCGTCTTCTACACGAATCTGGAAAGCCGCAAGTCGAACGAGCTGCGACACAATCCTCGCGCGCCCTGTGTATCTACTGGTCGTCCCTGGACAAGCAGGTTCGCGTCGAGGGAGTCGTCGAGCCGGTCAGCGACGGCGAGGCCGATTCTTACTTCGACAGTCGGCCTCGTGGAAGCCAACTCGGAGCCTGGACCTCCAAGCAGAGCGCACCGCTGGCCTCACGCAAGGAACTGATGACTCGCTATCTGAAGATTCAAGCCCGTTTTGCCGGCAAGGGTGTGCCTCGACCCTCTTTTTGGGGCGGCTTTCGTGTCGTACCGGATCGCATGGAGATCTGGCACAACCAGACCCATCGCCTGCACGATCGGTTTCTCTATCTGCGAACCGATGACGGCTGGTCCGTACAGCGTCTCTATCCCTGATCGTTCCCCATCCCACCGAACGCCTTGCTCTCGGCTACCCAGCGACCATACATCTCGAGCATGGTCATCGCCCGGTCCATGGTTCGGAACGTCGGAATGCCAACCGTCCGAAGTCTCTGCGCCAGAGGATCGTACTGACTTCCAGCGTCCACGACGACAATCCAAGGCTTCGTCGTCCTCTCCCAGAGATCGGTGAGTCGCGTCACGATCGAGCGCTCTCCGTCAAGATCCTCGTCGTGCTCGGGTCCAGCAGGCAGGGTATCGAGCGCCCCCGTGAAGGGTACGCAGCCGATGACACCGACATCGACACCAGGATCTGTCAGTAGTTCCTCGACTACTCGAGCATAGATCTCATCACCCATCATCGGAGTCACATCCAGGGGATTACGAACCTCCACCAAACCATCCACGCCCGCGCGGTGGAGAAGCTCCCGCAACTCGGAGACGGTTCGCTGCGTCAACTCCGCCGGGGTCCACCACCCCAGATGATCGGACAGGGCTACGCACTCGAAGCCGGCATTGGAGACACCCGCCAGCGACCGTCCGGCGAGAGGTCGCTCGCTGAATCGGGCCGCCAGCTCTAGCAAGTCTTCGAAATCCGCCAGCGATTCGGCGATCAGGACACCCGCGGCTCGGGCCAACGCGATCGTTGTGACGTAGCTTCCACTCAGCGAGGCCGTGTGGCTGGCGGCGGCCAGGGCGCCAGCTTCGCTGCGTCCTGCCCGATACAGCACCACGGTCCGCCCCTGGTCGCGGAGTCGGCGCGCAGCCTCGATGAATCTCAGCCCATCGAGGATCTTGAAACCTTCGATGTAGACGGCGATGACTCGCAAGTCCTTGTCTTCAGCCAAATGGAGCAGATAGTCGCCAACGGTCAGGTCCAGCTGATTGCCGATGGAAATCGAGTACTTGCAGGAAATTCCCGGCAACTTGCTGTTCCGCGCCGCCAGAAACGCTCCGCTCTGTGAAACCAGAGCCACAGACGCACCTGGACCGCCCGGAGGAGGTAGCTTGTGCTCGGCGAGAAAGGACGTGTCGTAATGGCCAGGAACCGAACGAATGCCTAAGCAGTTGGCACCATTGATCAGCGGGCCCCGCCACTTCGTATGACGCGACTCGCGCAGGGTGGTGAGCAGTCGGCCGACCTTGTTGCCCGGGCCAGGCTGTTCCTCCAATCCACCTGGGATGACGATCAGACTCTCTGCCAGCCGACCGTCGATCACTCGATCCAGCACCTCCGGCACCAGCTCCGCAGAGAGAGCGATGATGAGGAGATCTACCCTCTCGGGCAGGGCGCCGATCTCCGGTACACAGCGACATCCCTCGATCGAGCTCTCACCGGGTTTCACCACTGTAATCCTGCGGGGATCGAATCCTTCTCGCAGGATATTCTTGAGGATGATCCGACCGGGGTTGAGCTGGCGAGAAACACCCAGGATGGCAATGGATCGAGGCTCCAGCAGGTTTCGGAGCTTCTCAATCGGGCGATCTTGGTCGGGCGAGGCCCGCTCCGAAGACAACCTCACCAGAACGTCGAGGGCGATCAAGTGGCCCTGGTGGGCGACCAACGGGTTGATTTCGATCTCGTCGACTCCCGCTGTCAAGAGAGGCTCCCCCTTGCGAACCAGAGTTGTCAAAGTATCGACCAGGGCCGCCATGGGAACTCGCGGAGAACGACCCCGTCGCGAGGTCGTCATCAATTCGACTATCGACGTTTTGGCCAAGAGCTTGGGTAGCGCGTCGGGAACGAGCCCGCAGGAGGTGATCATCAGCCCCCGATCCTGTTTCAAATCCTTTCCCAGAAGCTCGGCATGAACTCCCCCGGGGCCACAGGTCAGCACCGGGCCGAACTCCCGATCCCAGCGCAGGCTGACCAGAAGCTCGCCCCCTACTTCGCGGTCGTAGTCGACCCGTTCCTGCAGCAGGAATCCCTGGAAAGAGCTCTTCGACAAGCTCGACTCCATCTCCCGGGCGGCGGCTCGGATCGTTTCGAGATCTCGCAGTAGGACGGCGATCCCTCGCACCTCGGTCTTATGGGCCAGATCGGGGCACACGGCCTTCAGGACGACCTGATCACCGGCCATGGCCGTCAGCTCCCCAGCCGCAAGGTCGTCGGGTCGGTCGAAGACCAGGGTGTGGGGAGTCTGCAGCCCCAACGCCGCCAACAGGGCAAAGCCCTCGGATTCGGGCAGAAGACTCCAGCCCTGCCAGCGCGCTCGCCCGAGAATCTCCGCCAACTCGCTCATCGCAGGGATCCTGGACTCCGGTTCTTCCTCTAGCCCGGCGGGCTGCCGAGACCCTCGCCTCGCAGCTCGATTCTATCGATGCCGGAGCCCGCGTTGTGACGCACCACGAGTCGAGCCGACCGCGGACCACCAGCCGTCGGGATGAACCGTACCCCCACCGCGCAAGCGGTCCCCGGCTGCAGCGTTGGACCGGCATGGCACGTCGCTGGAACAATCGAGAAATCGCCGGCATCCGGCCCTTCCAGGGTGAACTCCCGCACTTCCAGATTGCCGGTACCCCCTGCCTGAAGGTTGACGGTCTGGATGGTGCTCCGATTCCCCACGGGCTGCGGACCGAACTCGACGGCGGCCTCCCCGAGGATGAGCTTGGGAATCGGAGGGGGCAGACCGATGCCAGCCAAAGGTACTTCGCGCGGACCCGAGATCCCATCGTGCTCGATCTGAAGCCGGGCCGTGAACCTGCCTTCAGCCGTCGGTCCAAAGCCGACGTTCAATGTGCAGCGCCCACCTGCCGGTAGATCGCCCGCACCCAGACAAGAGCCACTCAAGACGCGAAAGCCGCCGTCGCTGTCATCGGTTACTGAGATCGAACCCAACTTCAGATCGGCCGTCCCCCGATTGGCGAGACTGAGCTCTACCTGGCGCATCGTGGTGCGATGGACCCGATCGAAATCCACCATCTCCCGATCGAGACTCAATCGCGGAGCGACAGCTCGGCCCTGCAAAGAGACCCTTTGCGGCGTCGATCCTGCTGCCATACTGAGGACAAGCTCTGCTTGGTGCGCTCCCTCTCGGCGCGGTTCAAACCCTATCTGCACAGTGCACCCACTGTTCGGTCTCACCTCCTGTCGCGAGCAGCGGTCGCCGGCGACCTTGAATCCGCCTGCATCGGCACCGGTCAGCTCGACCTGGGTGACTCTCGCGGCTGCCGACCCCTCGTTGCGAAGCTCTACCGGAAAGGCCGAACCGGCCTCATCCACCCGGCGGTCGCCAAACTCCAGGAATGCGGTGCCCAGCACCCATCGCGGTGCAACCCCCTCACCGCTCAGCTCGATACCAAGGGTTCCGACGTCTTTCTGCGTGATCTCCAAAAGGGAGTCGAAATTTCCCTCTTCGGTGGGAGCGAAGCCAACGTGAACCTGGCAGCTCTCCCCTGGAGCCAGAGCCTTGCCCGCGCAGCCCTGTCCGTCGAGACTGAATCCTGCCGCCGCTTCGACCAACCTCACCTGGATGTTCTGCAGCGAGGAACCCTGGCGATTGACGATCTGCAGGCTCTTGCGCAGACCGGCGGTTCCCACCAGGTGCCGTCCAAAATCGACGGACTTTGGCTCGACCGCAAACGCTGCTCCAGTCCAAATCCCTTCACCCTGCAGGCCGACGGTTGGCACCGGCTCCAGAGGCATCGCTGTCCAGCACGATCTCTGCCTGCCGCTCCCCAGCGGCTCTCGGCACGAAGACCACCCGCAGCACACAGGTCTGCCCCGGCTCCAAAGTGGCTTTGGAACAGTCATTCCGTGTCAGTCGAAAATCGCGCTCCGCGACGCCACCCAGAGCCACTCGACTGATCCGCAACGGAGCCGTGCCCTGATTGCTCACAATCAGGTCCATGGGATCCGACATCGCGCCTACATCCTGGGGTCCAAAGCTCCCTCTGGCCGGATCGACAGCCATGACTGGGGCAGTCCCCTCCCCGCTGAGGCTCAATCGAGCCGGGCTGTCCGGCATCTGTGCGTCGAGCTCCAGCACTGCCTGCCTCGGCCCCATACCGAGCGGTGAAAATCTCACCTGCACCGAGCAGCTGGTCTGCGGCACCAGGATCTGGGCTCCGCAGCCATCCTCCTCCATCTTGAATTCGTCAGCATGCTCGCCAACGAGACTCAGCAGATGGATGGGCATAGGACGTTCGCCCACGTTGGTCACCGTTAGAGTCTGGAGCTCCCCGATCTCCCCCACTCGGACCTTCGCCAGGACAAACGGATCGGCGGAGAACGATGGCTCAGGAGGCTTGGGCCAGAAAATCAGATAGGCCAGCCCGAAAAGCACCACGACACCGGCAAGGATCCAGATCGATCGTTTCCTGCTGCCTCGAGATCTCGGCCGACGGTGGCGCGGCGGCGGCGTAGAGGGCGTCTCGGGTTGCGGCGCCCGGAGTCGATCGGATCCGAAGGGCCCCTCCGCCTGTCCCTCTCCAGGTCGTAGAGGCAAGTCCAGCATGGAGTCCCGATCCCGACGGTCTGGAGGTGGAGGGTTCATGGTTCTGCTCGCCTACCGGCCCTAGTGCACCAAATGCCATTCGGTCTGGCGACCAGCCAGATAGTAGACCGATTCGCCGTCGAACACGGCGCTTTGCTCCAGCTTGATCTGGATCAACTGGCCGCCCCACTCGGGTACTGCGACCTTGACATTGCCTTCGATGGCATAGGCCGTATTCGGGGACAGCAACCAGTCCCCTCTTCCTGGGGTCGGACCCTGGTTGTCCCACATGCCGATCGTGGGACCCGGCGCGTGGCCAAAGTAGCCGATCGGGTGGGAGTAGATGCTGGCTGAGAGGCTCGCTTCGTCGATCACCGATTGGGCAGCTGCGAGAATCTCGTTTCCTGTCCGGCCGGAGTGGAATTCACCAGTCAGCTGGTCCTGCCAACGATTCCCCACGGCCAAGGCCTGCACCAGGCCAGCAGGAGGACTCGACTCACCGGCCCGCAGCACATAGCCCATCTCCTGAGTGTCGGTGCAGAGTCTCAAATAGCAGATCCCCACATCGGTATGCAGGGCATCTCCCGGCTGAATGACTGCGTCTGTCGAACCGCAGAAAGGGGAATCGGTGTCGCAGCTCTGCCCCGGTCGCTGGACATCGACATCTGGCATGAACCACGCCTGCAGCCCCAAGTCGGCAAAACGCTGTCGGATGTACCACGACACATCCTCTGTGGTCGTGACTCCGGGTGTGATTACCCGGTCCGAGAAAGCCTCGGAAATCACACCTCGCGCGAGCGACACGATGTGCGGATAGAACTCCAACTCCTTGGCGGACCGCGTCTCGAGCCAACGGATCACCAGATCCTCGGCGCTGACAAGACGCCGCCGCAGTTCCGGGTCGAGGACCCTTTCCAGCTCATTCTTGAGCGATGCGGTCAGACCATCCGCCACTGGCCATGTCAGGCTCGTATCGATCCCTATCCGCTTGGGCTGTCGCTCCTCGATCACCTCAGCCAGGCGAAGCCACTGCTCGCGCAGATCTCCCCCCTCCCAAGCCGGCTCATAGAGACCCGCCAAAGGGTAGCGGCTCACCGTCAGACGCTCGAGTCCCTGCCCCGAGCCGCGGTCGAAGAAGACCAGCATGGTGGTCCGGCGGGCCGCGAAGACCGGTTCCGGTACGAGGGTGAAGTACACCGGATCCTCCGCATACTCTCTATTGATCACCAACCACATGTCGAGCCCCGCCTCACGCATCAACCCGGGCAGCATCTCTTCGAGTCGGTAGCGCAAGACTTCGTTGACGGGATCGATCCTTTGCCTTTCCGGCAGGACGGCCCCCGGACTCTCGATCACCCGCCCCTGGTCAAAAGTGCTCTCCGAGTCCGCAGCTGCCAGGGCAACAGCCATCCCTGAAAAAGTCGAGAGCAGGAGCAGATATCCGGCAAGGCTTCCGCTTCTCAGGCTACTCACAATTCCACCTCACTCTACTTCCACGATCATTTCGATCTCGACGGCAAATCCCATGGGGAGCGACGCCATACCAACCGCCGCTCGGGCGTGCCGACCGCGGTCACCCAAGACCTCTACCAGCAAATCAGAACAGCCGTTGATCACCTTGGACTGGTCGGTGAAGTCCGGAGCGGAATTGACCATGCCGAAGACCTTGACGACCCGCCGGACCTTGGACAGATCGCCAATCTCCTTCTTCAGCGAGGCCAGCAGGGCGATCGCAGTGAGCCTGGCTGCCTCATAGCCATCCTCGACGGTAAGGTCTCTGCCCAGCTTCCCCATGACAAAAGTGCCGTCGCGTTTCGAAGGTCCGTGACCGGAGGTAAACACCAAATTGCCAGTCCGCACCGTGCGAACATAGTTGGCCACCGGAGCGCTCGGCGTGGGCAACTCGATACCCAAGGCCTCCAGCTTGGCCTCAGGATCGTAGTCCTCTGGCATGGCCAGAGCGACCCCCGGCACGGCCAGAAGGGCGGCCGATCCGACCCTGACGATTCCAGCGATCCCAATGGCTCTCGACCTCGTTGAGTTCGACATCCCTGCCTCCTGAATGATGTGATTTGAGCCCTCTCGTGGAGGGCAAGGCACGCCTCCCCGATTGCTTCGGCGAAGCGTAGCACGAGCCATACGGGTGCTACACTTGCAACCGAGCTGGCAATCCCTTCAGAGTGACAAGCCAATGTATGAACAGTTCCACGGCTTCTACGATTCGCCGTTCAATATCACGCCCGATCCGCGTTTCCTGTTCTTCAGTGGCCGCCACCGGGAGGCCTTGAATACCCTTCTGCTCAACCAGGTCAACGAGAGCCACGACGCGGTTCTGGTGATCAACGAGGCCCAGAATCTGAGCCCCGAGCGCGAGGGGACGGTGCCTTGAGCCTCATCATCGAGGCCTTGAAACGCGCCCGCGATGACGCGATTCGTCGCCAGGCCGCCTCTCGAGGTCTGCCTCTGGCGCCAGTCCCGAGAATGAGAGGTCGGAGTCGTTGGCTCTCTTTCGCCCTCCTCCCTCTCGCCGCGGCCCTCGTCGTCTGCATTATCCTGCTGGTCGATCTCTACTCGAGGATACCCGAGCCTGCGGCACCTCGCGAGGAACCATCGCAGACGCCGAGCCTCCTGGAAGCTGGCGAAGAGTCGGCGACCGCCTCTTCGACGGAGATGGAGATTCCCCCCACCACGGCTCCGGTGGTCGAGTCTGCTCCCGGGGATCCGGTGTCGGCTTCCCTGCAGCCGAGTCCCGCGCCAGCGGTTCGGTCCGCATCTCCAGCGACCGAACCCATCGCTACCCAGCCCACCACACCGGAGCCTGCGGCCCAGTCGCCGACCAGAGCCAATCCCAGGGAAGCTCGAGAATTCGTCGGTCAGGCCGAGCTGCTGGGTGGTCAGTTGGTGGATCTGGAGGGCATCGCCTGGTCCGAGTCCGAGCCGTTCGCCCTGCTCAACGGACGGGTCGTCGGGGTCGGCGAGTTCATCCGCGCCTACCGGGTCACCGAGATCACGCGGGACCAGGTGACACTGGAACAGGGCGACGACCGAGTCGTCCTGCGCCTCAAGTAGCCATTCTGAGAAAGCGTATTCAGAACGAGTGGGAGTTGAGCAGCCCGCGACCGCGCAGGAAGGTGACCATCAGGGCCCACAATCGTTCCTTCCGGTCCGCCAACCGGTGGTCGCCATCGGCGTAGAGATGGAACTCGATATCCCGGTAGGCGCACTGAGCTGCGAATTCCTGGACTCGCGCCCAATCGACGCGATCATCCTGCTGACCTTGCAGCAATAGGCATGGAGTGCGGTAGAGCTCCATCAGCTTTTCATCGTGGTACTCGAGCAGATCGTCCATGAAGATCCAGCTCAGATCCCAGGTACCCAGCTCGTTCTCGACCTTGATCTTGCCTTTCCGCTGCCAGTCCAGCAGACCTTCTTCACCGGCCCAGCGAGCCAGTCCTTCTTCCAAACTCAAGGCCGGGGCAACATGGAGCCCCGCCACGAGCTCCGCAGGATTGAGGGCCGAATACCAGAGTCCCACCAACCCTCCCATGGAGGAGCCCATCACCACGACCCGTCGGTGGCCTCGCGCTCTCAGGACGTCATGAACCCGACGGACGTCTTCGAGATCCCTCGTCATGGTCAGATCGACGATCTCACCACCCGACTCTCCGTGACCCTGAAAATCAAAGGAACAGAAGGTCACGCCGTGACGGATCGCCTGCTGGCGAAAGAAACTGGCCTTTTCACCGGACTGGCTGGAGCCGAACCCATGCAGGTAGAGAATCGCCAGCGGATCCTCCAGCTCGATCTCCGGTTGATCGATGCGAACGGCCAGGTGCGAGACTTCGCGTTTGCCGTTGCGGATGGAAACTCTGCACCTTTGAGTCACTCTGCCACCTTCCTCGACCGGCCCATGGCAACCCCTTCGGCCCCTGGATCGGCAACCGGATACTACGGGATCCCAGGGTGGTAGCGCAGTGAAGCTCGTCGCAGTCGGCTCGATTTCGTGAGAATCAGTTATGCTGGCATTTCCCTCTGGGAGAGGAGCTTCTCGCCATGCGAAAATCGGAGATCATCCCTTTCTTTCTGGGTCTATGCCTCGCGACCCTCTCGTTGACCTGCTCGCAGCCTGATGCAGCAGAAGGGGTCCCCGGACCCCGTCAAGGCGGCGGGCCCGTCTCCTTCCTTTCCGAGGAGAGCAGCCATCTCCAGGAGGTCGTCCCGGACGCGGTCGAGACCTGGAAGGGCGACTTCGACGCCATGGCCGAACGTCGCCTGATCCGCGCGCTCGTCATCCCCAGCAAGACCGCCTACTTCTTCGATGGCATCGACCAGAAGGGAACGGGATTCGAAGCTCTGAAGCTGCTCGAGGAGCAGATCAACAAGAATCTGAAGACCGGCAAGCTCGGAATCTATTTGCTGATCATTCCCACGACTCGCGATCGCATCCTCACCGATCTCGTCAACGGCCATGGGGACATCGCGGCTTCGAATCTGACCGTCACTCCTGAGCGCCTAGAAGGGGTGGACTTCACGGATCCCTTTCTCACCGCCAACGAGATCCTGGTCACCGGAGCCAAAGCACCCCAGATCTCCTCTCTCGAGGATCTGGCTGGGCAAGAGGTCTTCGTTCGCCGGTCCAGCAGCTATTGGACCAGCCTCGAGCTCCTCAACCAGAGACTCGCAGAGCAGGGCCTCGAGAGCATCCGTCTCCAAGCGGCGGACGAGCTCCTGGAGACCGAGGACCTCTTGGAGATGGCCAATGCCGGGCTGATCCCGATCACGGTGGCGGATGACTATCTGGCCACCTTCTGGAGCCAGATCTTCGAGAACATCAAGCCCCATCCGGATCTGAGTCTCAGATCCGGTGGCAAGATTGCCTGGGCCATGCGCGAGAACAGTCCCGAGCTCGCGGCGGTGCTCAATCGCTTCGTCAAGGGTCACAAGAAGGGTACCCTGACCGGCAATATCCTGCTCAAGAGGTACCTTCAGAACACCCGGTTCGTCGAGAATTCGCTGGCCGCGAAGGAGATCAAGCGGTTCGATGAGACCATGAAGTTCTTTCAGAAATACGCTGGGGACCACGACTTCGACTGGTTGATGATCGCCGCTCAGGGTTATCAAGAGTCCCGATTGGACCAGAGCACCCGCAGCCGAGCCGGAGCCATCGGGGTCATGCAGCTTCTCGAGAGCACGGCCAACGACCCCAACGTGGCCATCCCAGATATTGAAAAGCTCGAACCCAATATCCACGCAGGGACGAAATACCTGCGATTCCTTGTGGATCGCTACTTTGATGAGCCCGACATCGATCCCGTCGATCGGCATCTTTTCGGCTTTGCCGCCTACAATGCCGGCCCCAACCGGATCCAGCGTCTGCGCAAGAAGGCCGCCGAAAAGGGCCTCGATCCCAACGTCTGGTTCCGCAACGTCGAGGTGGTCGTGGCACAGGAGGTGGGTCAGGAGCCGGTGCGGTATGTAAGCAATATCTACAAGTACTACCTGTCCTACAGCCTGCTGCTCGACCAAGAGAGACGGAAAGCCGCTGCCAAGAACTGAGGAGCGCCGAACACTCTCCGGCTCTGCCGCCGCCCTGGCTCGGCTGGACACGGACCCATGGGCGCGACCGACACCGCAAAGATCGAGTCCGATGATAGTCTTTGTCGCCATATTTCGAACGACGCAACCTGACGTGGGGATTGATTGATTCATGAGAAACTTGAACCGAACCATCCTGCCTTTCCTTTGTCTGCTGACAGCACTGGTAGCGACCGGGATTTCCTCGGCCGCTGACTGGTCCAATTGGCGTGGCCCGATGGTCAATGGGACGACCACAGAGACAGGTCTCATCTCGCACTGGTCCCAGGATGGGGAGAATCTCATCTGGAGACAGGACTTCACCGGTCGCTCCACGCCTGTGGCCCTGCTCGGCCGTGTCTGCGCCAACGGTCGAGTGGGCGAGGGGATCGACCGCCAGGAAATGGTGGCCTGCTTCGACGCCGAGACCGGCAAACGGCTCTGGGAGCACCGCTTCAACGTCTACCAGACAACCGTTCCCTGGACACGGGTCGGTTGGGCCAATGTCACCGGCGATCCGGAAACCGGCTACATCTACGTGCAAGGTGTCGGGGGACTCTTCTTCTGTCTCGATAGCCAGGACGGCCGTGTCGTTTGGATGCGCAACTTGATCGAGGAGCTGGGCTTCATGGAAGGCTATGGCGGACGCACTCAAACCTCCGCTATCGACGAGAACCGGGTCATCATCACTTTTTCCAATACCAGCTGGGGATCCCAGGCCAAGCCCCTGCACCGGACGTTTGCCTTCGACAAGCGTACCGGTGAGTCGATCTGGATCTCGACCCCCGGCACCTTCCAGATGGACAAGAACACCCAGTCCACACCCTCCATTGCAGTGATCAACGGTCAGCGATTGGTCATTCACGGCAACGGCGATGGCAGCATCTACGCCCTGCAAGCTCGGACCGGCGAGAAGGTCTGGGGATTCGGCCTCAGCAAGAGGGGCATCAACACTTCGGTCCTGGTAGAAGGCGATACCGTCTACTCGGCTCATAGTGAAGAGAACCTGGACGAGGGCACCATGGGGCGAGTGGTCGCCATCGATGCCACCGGCAGCGGCGACATCACCAAGACACACGAGAAGTGGCGGGTTCCCTTGGGCGTCAGGCTTCTCCAGCCCCGCCTACAGCGAGGGCACGCTCTACGTCCTGGACAACTCCGCCAATCTCCACGCCCTGGATGCCGCCACCGGTGAGGAGTCCTGGGAACACAGTCTGGGAACCGTCGGCAAGTCTTCTCCCGTTCTAGCCGACGGCAAGCTCTACGCAACCGAGGTCAACGGTCGTTTTCACATCCTCGAGATCGATGGCGATGGTGCCGATTCCCTCGATGTCGAAGAGATCTCTCTGCCCAGCGGTCGCTACGCGGAGATCTATGGTTCGCCGGCGATCGCCTATGGCAGGATCTACTTCACGACCGAGGAAGGCATCTACTGTCTCGGAGATCCGGGAAAAGCCTTCGAGGTCGTTGCCAGCCCTCCTCGAGACTTGCAGGAGGACCCGGCTCCAGCGACAGCCTCGCCAGCGATTCTCCGCGTCATGCCGGCCGAGATCCAGATCGCCACTGCCGAGACCGCGGACTTCCGCGTCGAATCCTTCGACAGCAAAGGCCGCAGCCTTGGCTCCTCACCAGCCGAGTGGAGCCTCGAGGGACTGCTGGGAACGCTTCGAGTGGCGGCCTGTTCACGCCGGAGCCCGTCGCCGGATCCCAGGCCGGATACATCGTCGCCAAGATCGGCGAGCTACAGGCCAGGGCACGAGCCCGGGTCATCGCGCCCCTACCCCTCCATGAGGACTTCGAGTCCACCGAGGTGGGCTCTCGACCCGGCTATTTTCTCGCCTATGTCGGTCGTTTTGCGGTCGAGGACAAGGCAGGCAACAAGGTTCTCGCCAAGGGCCCTTCACCGCATCAAGATCCATCGACACATCACCTTCCTCGGCTCTCATGAGGACAGTGGCTACACGATCGAGGCCGACCTCATGGGCTCTCAGGACGGTCGCAAGCTGGCCGATCTGGGTCTGATCAACAGCGGCTATACCTCGATTTGATGGGCAACCATCAGAGACTCGAGATTCGCTCCTGGGCCTCGGCGCTGCGCATGGCCGAACGCGTCGACTTCGAGTGGCAGCCCGGTGTCTGGTACCGCATGAAGCTGCGCGTCGACGCCGACGAGGATGGCGCCCTGATTCGTGGCAAGGTCTGGCCCAAATCCCAGCCGGAGCCTGAAGAAGTGGCAGATTACGGCCGAGGACCCCCTGCCCATCCGGCAGGGCAGTCCCGGACTCTATGGATACTCACCGACCCCGGTGTATTTCGACAACGTAAAGGTAACGAGTAACAAGTCATGACAAAGAAGACACTGCAGATCGCCCTGGCCGCTTTCGTGGTTCTCGGTCCCGTTGCACCGGGACTGGCACAAGAAAACGTAGGAATGTTCGGTGGCACCCTATCTCGAAACATGGTGTCGCAGGAAACGGGCCTTCCCGATTCCTGGGATGCCAAGAAAGGCGAGAACATCAAGTGGGTCCAACCACTCGGGTCGCAAAGCTACGGCGGACCGGTCATCGCTGGTGGCAAAGTCTACGTGGGTACCAACAATGAAGGTGGGCGAGATCCTGACATCCAAGGCGACAAGGGGGTGGTGATGGCCTTCCAGGCGGAGGATGGAAAGTTCCTCTGGCAATCGGTCCACGACAAGCTGCCTGACGGCCGAGTGCACGATTGGCCCCTCCAGGGAGTCTGTTCCGGACCCTATGTGGAAGGCGATCGCCTCTACTATGTCTCCAACCGCGCCCAGGTCGTCAGCGCGGACACCGAGGGCTTCCGTGACGGCAAGAATGACGGTCCCTACGATACCGAGCAGTACACCGGCGAAGACCACGGCGACATCATCTGGACCCTGGACATGATCGGCAATCTAGATGTATTCCCGCACAATCTCGCGGCAGGCAACCCGATCGTCGTCGGGGATCTCGTGTACACCGTCACCGGTAACGGGGTCGATGAAGGACACGTCAACATTCCCGCGCCGTTCGCACCGAGCTTCATCGCCGTCGACAAGAACACGGGCAAGCTTGCCTGGGAGAGCGATCTGCCTGGCAACGGGATCCTGCACGGCCAGTGGTCCAATCCCGCGTATGGCGTCATCCAGGGGCGCGCCCAGATCGTCTTTCCGGGCGGCGACGGCTGGCTCTATTCCCTCGACCCCAAGACGGGTGAGCTGCTCTGGAAGTTCGACACCAATCCCAAGGACTCGATCTGGGAATTGGGAGGGGCCGGGACGCGGAACAACCTCATCTCCACTCCGGTCATCTGGAGGGACCGGGTCTATATCGGCGTGGGCCAGGATCCCGAGCACGGCGAGGGGGGCGGCAACCTCTGGGCTATCGACGCCACCGGCTCCGGCGACGTCACCGCAACAGCCGCAGTCTGGCACCGGGGAGGCGAGGACTTCCATCGCACCATTTCGACGGCGGCCATCAAAGACGACCTCCTCTATATCGCCGACCTTTCGGGTTTTCTCTACTGTCTCGACGCCAATACCGGGGAGCACTACTGGACCTACGACGCCTTTGCCGCGGTCTGGGGATCGGCTTACGTGGCCGACGGCAAGGTCTACCTCGGAGACGAAGATGGTGACATCGCCGTGCTCAAGACCGGCAAGAAGCTGGAGGTCCTGCAGGAGATCAACATGGGGAGCGCCATTTACACGACCCCGGTAGCTCGAGATGGCGTCCTCTACATCGCCACGCGCAACAAGCTTTTCGCCATTGCCAAGGGCTCGCAACTACAGGCCGAACAGCCGGCCGCTCCCTGAGAAACCATGTCGACTTCCAATACCGAGCACCCCGCAGCCGACAGCTCAGGCACTCTCGACCCCCGCATCCAGGAGGCACGAGAACAGCTCGACACCCAGGTGCGCGAGATGGTGCGCTGGCACTTCAGCCCCGAAACCGGATGCCCCTTTTGGCTGGAATACGCCAGCCAGCTGGACTTCGATCCTCGCGACAAGATCGGTGGCTACGACGACCTGAAGCTGCTCGGACACTTCCAGGATGAGTGGCTGCGGGGTGGACCGGTTCGCCGATGGCTTCCCAAAGGGCTCGAGGGCCAGCCCATCTACGTCTTCGAGACGGGTGGCTCCACGGGGCTGCCCAAGAGCCGGATCAGCCTGCGGGACTTCCAGATCGACTATGAGCTCTTCAGCGAGACGCTGTCAGACGAGACCTTCCCTCTGGGGTCGGACTGGCTCATGTTGGGACCCACCGGGCCCCGCCGACTTCGGCTGGCCATCGAGCATCTGGCGCAACATCGCGGCGGCATCTCGTTTCATGTGGATCTGGATCCCCGATGGGTCAATCGCCTGGTCCGTCTCGGGCGGCACCAGGACCTGCAGGACTACAAGGATCACGTGGTCGATCAGGGGCTGAAGATTCTTCGAGCCCACGACAACGTCAGGTGCGTCTTCACCACGCCCAAGCTTCTTGAAGCCCTCTGCGAGAAGATTTCTTTGCCCAAGGTCGGGATTACCGGCATCTTTTGCGGCGGCACCGAAATGAACGCCCAGTTTCACCGCTTCGCCCGCGAAGAGCTCGTTCCCGGCGTCGACTTCATCCCGACCTACGGCAATACACTCATGGGGTTGGCTTGTTGCAAGCCGTTCGATCGCCGAGACGACTACGCGATCACCTACTACCCGCCTCATCCCCGGGCAGTTTTCGACCTGGTCGATCCCGATCGACCCGAGAACACCGTCGGCTACGGTGAAACCGGTCGAGTGATGTTGACCACGCTTACCAAGGAGTTCTTCATGCCGCGGTTTCTCGAGCGCGACGAGGGGGAGCGCGCCGAGCCCATCGATCCCTATCCTTGGGATGGTGTGAGCAACCTACGCCTGTTTTCTCGTTTTGAAGACTCTGTCGTCGTCGGGGTGTACTGATGCTCAATATTCCAATTCTTCGGGCCGGCGAGACCTACACGAGTCTGTCCAAAAACCGTTTGAAGGACGTCCGCACGGGCGAGCTCGTGGCCGAGGTGAGCCTGGCGAATCCGGGCCTGATAGCCAGGGAGCTGGCCAAGACGGCGCAGAATCGGCAGATCCTGAGCTCTCTGACCACCCACGATCTGATCGAGATCTGCGGCAAGGCGGCGAAGCTCTTCATGGAGGCCGATCTGCCGATCGGCGACCAGACCCAGTCACCCGAGGACTATCTGGCCCAGCTATCCGCCACCAGCGGCATGCCCGTGTCGTTGGGTCGGGCCAACATGGGCAAAATCCACTTCGTCCTGGACAAGATGGAATTGGTGCTGGCCGGTCTGACCCGAGGACTCGATGCTTCCGTCTTGGATTCCGGGTTCGGCATGGAGGGAGATCGCCGGATCTCATTCCGACGGGAAACCGATTCTCTGGGCGTCATCCTGCCCAGCAACTCCCCAGGAGTCCACTCGCTTTGGATTCCTTCGGTAGCTCTCAAGACACCCCTGGTTCTCAAACCCGGCCGCCAGGAGCCCTGGACGCCGTTTCGCATCGCCCAGTCTCTGCTGATGGCCGGCTGCCCAGCGCCGGCCCTGGGCTTCTACCCCACCGATTACTCGGGGGCCGCGGAAATCCTGCTGCGCTGCGGCCGGGCGATGCTTTTTGGCGATCGGTCAACCGTGGAGCCCTGGTTGACCGATTCCCGGGTGCAAATCCACGGCCCGGGCTGGAGCAAGATTGTCGTCGGGCCCGATATGGCGGCGGACTGGACCGACTACGTCGATCTCATGGTGGAATCCGTGACGGCCAACTGCGGCCGATCCTGCGTCAACGCCTCAGGGGTGTGGACGGCTGGCGCCGGGCGCGAGATCGCTCAGGCCCTGGCCACGCGATTCGCCGCGATCCAAGCCCTGCCACTCACGGACCCCGAAGCCCGCCTCGCTGCCTTTCCCAGTGTGGAAGCCGCCCATGGATTCTCCCGGTATATCGACTCTCAGCTCGCCATTCCCGGCGCCATCGATCTGACGGCAGAAATGCGCTCTACCGACAGGGTCGTGGAAGTCGATGGCTGCGCCTTCCTCCTACCCACCGTGGTCTACTGCGAGAAGGCAGACCATCCTCTTGCAGGAGCGGAATTTCTATTCCCTTTTGTCACCGTCGTCGAGGTGCCGGCCAGCGAACTGGTGCAGCGATTGGGACCCACCCTCGTGGCCACCGCCCTGACTCGCAGCTCCGAGTTCCAACAGGAGCTTCTGACCGCACCCAACATCGAACGACTGAACCTGGGCCCCATTGCGACCTGCACCGTCGCTTGGGATCAACCGCACGAGGGCAACCTCTTCGAGCACCTCTACAGGCAGCGGGCTCTGCAGGCGCCGATCCTAGAGCTCGCGCTGGAGGCCAGCGCTTGAGCGAGGAATCTCCATACCCTGAGAGTGCATCCACCAAGGCTGCCGCGAGCTGGGAAGCCGAGATTGGCCCAGTCCGGGTTCTCTTCGGACAAGGTCGAATGCTCGAGACCAGCGAGGTGGTCCGAACACTGGGTTGTCGCCGCGTTCTTCTCGTCAGCGATCCCGGTATCCGAGCCGCAGGACATCTGGGAAAGCTGCAGACGGCGCTGGGCCTTGCCGAGCTCGAGGTCTTGACCTTCGACAAGGTCGCCGAGAACCCCACCACTGAGCAAGTGGAAGTGGGTCTCGACTTCGCCGCTCCTCACAAACCCGACTGCGTCGTCGCCCTGGGAGGCGGCAGCGCCATGGACTGTGCCAAAGGGATCAATTTTCTGCTCACCAACGGCGGCCGGATGAGCGACTATCGTGGTTTTGGTCGCGCCGGTCATCCGTTGCTGCCCGCCATCGGTATTCCCACCACGGCCGGAACCGGCAGCGAGGCACAGTCCTTCGCCCTGATTTCCGATTCCAATAGCCATGAAAAGATGGCTTGCGGCGATCCAAGCGCCAGATTCCGAGCGGTCATTCTCGATCCGACCCTGCTGTCATCCGCCCCCGTTCGGGTCGCTGCAGCATCGGGTCTGGACGCTGTGAGCCACGCGATCGAGAGCTTTGTCTCGACCCGCTGTACTCCGATTTCTCGTCTTCTGGCTAGCCACGCCTGGGAGCTGCTCGATCGTTATCTCGATCGGTCCCTGAGCGATCATGCCACCATCCAGGAGAGGGGCCAGGTCCTGCTGGCGGCGCATCTGGCCGGCGCGGCAATCGAGCAATCCATGCTGGGCGCCGCCCATGCTTGCGCCAACCCACTGACGGCGACCTTTGGGATTGCCCACGGGCAGGCTGTAGCCCTCATGCTGCCCCATGTGGTCCGGTTCAACTCCGAAGTCGTGGCCAACGATTACCTGGAGCTCGCGGTCAGCTCGGGTCTCGACGTGTCCGCGGGAGGCGCCTCAGCCCTCGCCAATCGCCTCGAGGAGATGCGGCGCCATGCGGATCTTCCCGAACGACTGCAGCAGCTCGAGGTCTCCAAAGGTGAGATTCAGGCTCTGGCGGCAGCTGCGACCCGTGAGTGGACCGCCGGATTCAACCCTCGCCCGGTCAGTCAATCAGAGATCGAGTTTCTCTATGAATCCGCCTACTGATCACCATCACAGAGGACCCCTGCCCTTCGACTGGCTGCGTGTCTTCTCTATCGCACCACTCCTTCTGGCCGCGATATTGACGTCTTTGCCCGCCTGGTCGGGAGAGCCCTCACAGCGGTGGGAGAGCTTTCGAGGCGACCCGCAGCTGACCGGCAAGTCATCCTCCACGCTCTCCGAGAAGCTCCGACCCGTCTGGACGATCCTCGACGAGGACGGTTTCGAGGCCACTGCGGCCATCGCCGATGGCCGCGTCTTCATCGGCTCCATGGGCGGCCGGTTTCGAGCCCTCGATCTCGCGACCGGAGAGGAGCTCTGGCGATTCGAGTCGGAATGGGAGATCAAATCCTCCGCCCTGATCGCGGGTGACACGGTTTTCTACGGGGATGAGGAGGGTGTCCTGCGGGCCCTCGCGACGGCAACCGGAAAAGAGCGCTGGCAATTCGCCACCGATGGCGGGATCACTTCGTCCCCGAACAAGGCGGGACCCTGTCTGCTTTTCGGGTCCTACGACAACTTTCTTTACTGCCTCGATCCGACCACCGGAACTCAGCGGTGGAAACTCGAAACAGAGGGCTACGTCAATGCCACACCCGCGATTTGGCAGGAGCACGCAATCTCTGCCGGTTGCGACGGTCTCCTGCGGATCGTGCGACTCTCGGACGGCGTCGAGGTGCGCAGCGTCGAATTGGGCGGCTATGTCGGCGCCAGCGCCTGTGTTACCGGTCAAAAGGCCTTCGTAGGAAACTTCGAGAACCAGGTTCTGGGCATCGATCTGGAAGCCGGTACCGTGATGTGGGTGTACGACCCGACCGAACGGGACTTCCCCTTCTACTCCTCCGCGGCGGCGGATGAGGAGATCGTAGTCATCGGTGGCCGCGACAAGAGGGTCCACGCCCTTCGACCCGAGACCGGCGAGGCCTTGTGGGTCTTCGCAGCCAACGCCCGCATCGACGCTTCCCCGGTCATCGCGGGACCACGTGTCTTCATCGCCACACAAGGAGGGGAGCTGTTGACTCTAAACCTCGACGACGGTTCTCTCGTATGGAGCTTCGAGACCGGAGAAGCGATGTCGGCTTCACCTGCCGTGGCAGGGGAATACCTTGTCATCGGTACTCTTGACGGTACACTCTTTGCCTTCGGACCCGACCCAGGACAAGACCCATCATGAATCAACCTGAGCCCGCCACTGAACGCTTCGACGGTAAACAGACGGATGTCGGCAGCGTCTTCGTCTCCAACTACCCACCTTTCTCGGCCTGGGACCGCGATCAGTCCCACCTGGCCGCGGAGATCCTCGAGGTACCTCCGACAGCAGAAGTCGATTTCGGCATCTACCTCCACATCCCGTTCTGTCGCAAACGGTGCAAGTTCTGCTATTTCCGTGTCTTCACCGACAAGAACGCCGACGAGATCGGCTCGTATCTCGATGCGCTGGCCACGGAGGTCGAGCGGCTGGCAGAGAAACCGGCCGTTGCCGGCCGGAATCCGAAGTTCGTCTACTTCGGGGGCGGCACCCCCTCCTATATCGGCGTCGAACAACTCAAGGGACTCGTCAGTCGCCTCCAGGCGGCCATCCCATGGTCGAACACCGAGGAAGTCACCTTCGAATGCGAGCCCGGCACCTTGACCCAGTCCAAGCTGGAGGCCATCCGCGAGGTCGGTGTCACCCGACTCAGTCTCGGTATCGAGAACTTCAACGACAAGATTCTGCAGGAGAACGGTCGGGCTCATGTGTCGAAGGAGATCTATCGATGTCTGCCCTGGATCGTCGATCTCGACTTCGACCAGCTCAATATCGACCTCATCGCCGGAATGGTCGGCGAGACCTGGAACAACTGGAAAGAGACTGTCGCCAAGACCCTGGAGCTCGAACCCGACAGCGTCACCATCTATCAGATGGAGCTGCCTTTCAATACGCGGTACTCCAAGAACATCATTGACGGATCCTTCGATCAGCCGCTGGCAGACTGGCACACCAAGAGGGTGTGGCATGACTATGCGTTTCAAGAGCTGGCCAAGGTCGGATACGAGTTGTCGAGTGCCTACACCATGGTCAAGAGCCCGCAGACGAAGTTTGTCTACCGGGATTCGGTCTGGCATGGATGCGATCTCCTGGGAACGGGTGTGGCGTCTTTTTCGCACCTCCACGATGTGCATTTTCAGAACGTGGACGGCTGGGGAGAGTACCTGGCGGTGGTCGGGCAGGGAGACCTGCCCATTGGCAGGGCCTATCACACCTCGAGCCGCGAGCAATTGATCCGGGAGCTCATTCTGCAGCTCAAGCTGGGCCAGATCCAGGTGGAATACTTCCGTGACAAATTCGGGATCGACATCATCGAGAGTTTTGCCCAGCCCATCGAGCGTCTCGAGAGCCAGGGCTTCCTGTCGATGGCGAACGGGGATCTTCGCTTGACACGCAAAGGACTCTTGAGGGTAGACTCCCTGCTCCCCGAGTTCTACGACCCACCGCACCGTGGTGCTCGGTACAGCTGATCACACCGCTGAAGCACCTCATCACAGATTTCCATAGAGTCCCGTGACATGCACCGGCATAGACCCATGATCGTGTTTGGCAACGTCCACAGAACGACCGCGATTCTGCTACTCGTGGCGCTGGGCCTCGAGTCAGCCGATGGCAGCGCAGGATTCCGAGGATCCGGTCGGCGACAAGGAAGAACCCATCGCTACCGAGATAGGACGTAGTGCTGGTCGAAGCCCGTCTGCCCTTCGTTCCGACATCAAATACCATCGCCACCCGACTGCCGGTGGAGCTCGATTGGACACCGGCCAATGTCGGGGTTGTCGGTGCTGCCCTCATCGAGGAGCAGAACGGTCAGATCCTCGGGGATGCCCTACAGAACATCAGTAGCGTCAATGTGCAGACAGGACAGGGTATCTTCGACTTCTTCGTCGTGCGGGGATTCGACTCGCTGACCAGTGGCCTGGTGCTCACCGATGGAGCTCCCGAGCCCGAAGCTTCCTACTATCAGATGTACAACGCCGAGCGGGTGGAGATGTTCAAGGGTCCGGCGGGTTTTCTCTACGGACCCAATCCGCTTGCCGGCGCCGTGAACATCGTACGCAAGCAACCTGCAGCCTCTGATTTTGCCACCCTCTCTTTGCAGGGCGGCAGCTTCTCCACCTTCAACGGTTTCGTCGATTGGAACGAAGCATCAGCCGACGGCAGTTTGTCGTTTCGTCTCAACGGTCTCTACCGTCAAACGGATGGCTACCGCGACGGCAGAGAAGGCAAAGTCAGTGGAGCCAATCCATCCTTGACCTGGAAACCCAACGACAAGACGCGTCTCAACGTCAACTTCGAATTCCTCTCTTTGGACCACGCACCCGACGCAGGTCTGCCCCTGATCAACGGTGCGCTGCCCGAGGTCCCACGAGAGCGATCCTATGCTTCCCCCTTCGATCGCTCTGAGCAGGAGGTCGGCCGGGCCCAGGTGGACTTCGAGCACCGACTCTCCGACAAAGTGTCGTTGCGCAACAAGACCTATTCCCGCAGCCTGGACTGGCAGACCGACGGGACCCTCCTCGGGTTCGTCATCCCGACTCCCGACGGCAGCCTCGCCGTCACTCGGACATTGGTCCTCCTGGACGATCGTCAGGACTATCTTCGGCAACCAGTTCGAGGTCGTCTGGTCAGCCACGACCGGCCCCCTGCAGCATCGCCTGGTGACCGGGCTCGAGATCGCCCGGTACGACGACCTCTACACCTTGGACGTGGCCCTCCTGCCGGCCATCGACCTCTTCGACCCCCAGGAAGGTGCCACCGAGCTGCCCCCTCTGCTGCCGGGGCAATCGGTCGCTGGAGATTCTTCGAGCCGGGTGCTGGCGCCCTTATCTCATCGACGAGATCCAGGTCAGTCCGAGGTTTCGCTTTCTGGTCGGTGCACGCTACGACGACATCGACTTCGAGGACGACGTCTCCCGGACTTCGAGGCGGGATGGCAAGCTCAGCCCATTGCTGGGCACTGTCTATCAACCCACGGACCGTCTGCACCTCTACGCCAATGTAGCCCAGTCCTTCGCCCCGCCCTCTCCGCGGGTTACCGGTGAACGGCGGCCGGAGGAGAGCCAACAGGTGGAGATCGGCGCCCGGCAGGATCTGCTGGACGGCAGAATGCGGCTGACCGCAGCGGTCTACCAGATCGAACGGGAAAATATCGCCATCCCCGACGACAACGGCTTTACCCAGCAGGTCGGCGACCAACGAGCTCGCGGCTTCGAGCTCGAGCTGGCCATGGAGTGGCAAGTGGATTTCATGGGCTGCTGGCCTACGGGTACACCGACTCCGAGCTGACCCGTTTTTCCGAGACCGTCTTTGTGCCGGTGTTCCCCCCACAATTCGTCGTCTTCGATCGCTCGGGCAACAAATCGGCCTTCGCGCCCGATCACCTGGCCAGCCTCTGGTTGAGCAAGAATCTCGGCCACGGGTTGACGCTTGCCGGCGGCCTGCGCTATGTCGGCGAGCAGTTCATCGCGGAAGACAATGCCACCGCGCTCGACAGTTATCTGCTCGTCGATCTGGCAGCGATCTATCAGGTCCGACAGTGGCGCCTGTCGTTGCAGCTGAAGAATCTCACCGACCAGGAGTATGAGACGCAGGGGATTCGGAACGAGCTCGGTGATCCCGGGCCGCCCCTTCTCTGCGCTCCTCGGGATCGACTATCGCTTCTGAGGTCACAATGGGTCAACACGATTTCGACGTCATCGTCATCGGCGGCGGTCCCGCGGGGGCCGCGGCAGCCATCTCTGGTCGCGCAGGCTGGCCATCGCACTCTCCTCCTCGAGCGTGCCCCGGAACCCGCCTTCAAAGTCGGCGAATCTCTGATGCCGGCCACCTACTGGACTCTCGACCGCTTGGGCGTGCTCGATCGAATGCGCGAAAGTGCCAACCCCGTCAAGGGCAGCGTTCAGTTCTTCTCTTCCGACGCTCGCGCGACGTCTCCTTTCTACTTCGCGGATCATGATCCGCACGAAAGCTCTTCGACCTGGCAGGTCTTGCGCAGCGATTTCGACGGTATGTTGCTGCAACGGGCTGCAGAGTGTGGAGCGGAGGTTCGGCACGGCTTCAGCGTGCAGGAAGTTCTCTTCGCAGGGGACCGGGCGACGGGAGTCCGAGTGGGCAATGCCGAGGGTGAGACGCAGGAGCTGACCGCCAGGGTCATCGTCGATGCCACGGGACAGCGCGCCATTCTCGCCCGTCAACTCGGGATCCTCGAGCCCGAGGAGTGCCTCCAGCACGCATCGTTCTTCTCCCACTTTGCCGGGGCCGTTCTCGACTCGGGACGGGACGCCGGAGCCACTCTGATCTACCACACCGAAGACCAGCGGAGCTGGTTCTGGTTCATCCCACTCCCCGAGGATCGGGTCAGCGTTGGGGTCGTGGGTAGTGTCGACTACCTGATACGCCAACGACAGGGGGACCCGCAGAGGACTTTTCAGGAAGAGCTTCAAAAGTGCCCTGCGCTCTCTCCCCGATTGGACAAGGCCCGTCAAATCTTACCGATGCAGGCCATCAAGGACTACTCCTACAAAGTGGACCCGATATCCGGTCATGGCTGGGTAGCCGTCGGCGACGCTGCCGGTTTCATCGACCCGATCTACTCCACCGGCGTCTTTCTGGCATTGAAGTCCGGCGAGATGGCCGCCGATGCCATCTGCACGGCCTTGGCCGACGACGATGTTTCCGCCGCCACTCTCGGCGCCTTCGCAGCCGAGTTCAAGCAGGGCATGCACGCCATGAGTCAATTGGTCTTTGCCTTCTACAGCCCGGACTTCAGCTTCGGCAAGTTTCTGCAAGCCCATCCTGATTGCCGCGGGCAGCTCGTGGACCTGTTGATGGGCAACGTCTTTCGGCGTTCGGTGATCGGCTTGCTCGCGGCCCTCCAGGAAGAGTTCTCGACCCGGGAGACACAGGAAGGGATGGTCACTTGAAGCGGTCGATCCTCTTTCTCGTCATCCTCTCTCTCTATGTTCCTGCACTTCGACTTCTGGCTTTGGCAACGACCCGAGGTCGTGCTGGGGCTGCCTGTAGGTCTGCTCTACCACTTTGTCTACTGCGTCGGGGTCTCATTCGCTCTGGCAGTGCTGATTCGATTCGTCAGCCACCCCGAGCGCACCGTCGACTGATCGCAGACCCTCTCGCCCCATGACCCTGACAATCCTCGGTTTGTACCTGACGCTGGTTCTGGCGGTGGGTTTGTTCGGACATCGACTCTTTCGGGGTACGGGCGAGGACTTCTTTCTCGCCAGCCGGACCATCGGCCCGTTTGTCCTGCTGATGACTCTATTCGGCACCCATATGACCGCATTCAGTCTGCTGGGTGCCTCCGGAGAGGCGTATCACCGAGGCATCGGTGTCTTCAGCCTCATGGCATCGAGCTCAGCCCTCATCGTTCCTGTCGTATTTCTCTTTGTCGGAACTCGATTATGGACAATCGGAAGAGAGCATGGGTTCCTCACCCAGGTGCAGTTTTTCCGCGAGCGGTGGGGCTCGGAGGGCCTCGCTCTGACACTCTTCATCATGCTCGTCGTCTTCCTGGTGCCCTATCTTCTCGTCGGCGTGATGGGTGGCGGTCTGACCTTCGAAGAGATCACCCAAGGACAGGTACCTCGTTGGCTGGGAAGCCTCGTCATTTGCATTGTGGTCTCGGTCTATGTGACCGCCGGCGGGGTTCGCTCCACAGCCTGGGCCAATACCTTTCAGACCCTGGTCTTCATGGGTCTTGGAGCCCTGACCTTTGTCGTCATCGTGCGCAGTCTGGGAGGCCTCGGTGCAGCACTGGGCGAGGTAGACCCGGCCCTTCGGATGCACGGAGACCGAATTTCAGTGGCGATGCTTGTCAGCTACACCCTCATCCCGCTCTCGGTGGGCATGTTCCCCCACATCTTCATGCACTGGCTGACCGCCAAGAACGAGCAGGCCTTTCGCCTGCCGGTTATCGCCTACCCTTTGTGCATAGCCGTGGTCTGGCTGCCCAGTGTCTTGCTGGGGGTCCTGGGAACCACGCAAATTCCGGGGCTGCAAGGACCCGCCGCGAATTCCGTCCTGTTGCAGATGATCTCCTTGCGGGCTCCGGAGATTCTGGTTGGGTTGCTTGGCGCGGGGGTCTTTGCCGCCGTCATGTCCTCTCTCGATTCGCAGATCCTCTCGCTCAGCACGTTGTTCACCCAGGATGTGGCCCGTCGGACACGCTTCGGGAAGGATATCGATGAGGCCCAGCAGGTGAAGCTCGGGCGAATTTTCGTGGTTCTGATCCTCGGCCTCATCTACGGCCTCTCCCTGGTCGCCAACCGCAGTATCTTCAAGCTGGGTGTCTGGTCCTTCACCGGGTTCGCGGCCCTGTTCCCCCTGGTGGTCGCGGCCATCTACTGGCGCCGCAGCAGCAAATACGGCGCCTGGTCGTCGGTGGTGACGGTAGCCACTCTTTGGCTGTACTATTTGCTGCGCGGCTGGCAATCGCCCGACTACACTGTTGGTGGTACGGGTCTGATGCCCGTGGCCGTCATTCTTCTGGCTTCGACCCTGGCGATGATTGTCGGTTCCCTGCTGGGGCCAGAGCCCGAGCCCGAATTGATTCAACGGTTCTTCCGCAGCCGAGACGAGTCATCATGAAAGTCGCCTACATCGCCGCCGGAGCTGCCGGCATGTACTGTGGAAGCTGTCTCCACGACAACACACTGGCCGCCGGACTCATGCACCGGGGACACGACGTCGCCCTGATTCCCACCTACACTCCTTTGCGCACCGACGAACGCGACGTCACCAACGAGCCCATCTTCTACGGGGCCATCAATGTCTATCTGCGACAGAAAGCCGGCTTCTTCCGTCGTGCACCTACCCTGCTGAACCGGCTTCTCGACCGTCCAGCCTTGTTGAGCTGGGTTTCGCGGTTTGCCGCCTCCACCAATGCCAAGGATCTAGGCGCCTTGACGCTCTCTATTCTGCAAGCGGAAGAAGGCCGACAGCAAGAAGAGCTCCATCGTCTGCTGGAGTTCCTAGAGAGGTTCGAACCTGATCTCGTCCAGCTGACCAACGCCATGTTTCTCGGCATCGGCGCATCGATTCGGGCCCATCTGGGAGTTCCGGTGGTCAGCGGCCTCACGGGCGAGGACCTCTTCATGGACGAGCTACCTCCCCCTTATCGGGAGCAGGTCGAGACCGAGATGAGACGCCGAGCCCAGCAGATCGACGGTTTCATCGCCACCAGCCACTACTACGCGGATGCCATGAGGAGCTTTCTCGACATCGAGTCCGATCGTATGCATGTCGTACCCCTGGGGATCAATTTCGACAGCTTCGGATCTGCCAGGACAACTGCCCCAGAGGTTGGAATCACCATCGGGTACCTGGCCCGAATCTGCCCGGAGAAAGGCCTCCATCACCTGGTGGACGCATTTCGCATCTTGCGCAGCGAACCCGAGGGACAGGACATCCGACTCAAGATCGCCGGCTTCCTGGGTGCCCGCGATGCCGAGTATTACGACGAACAGAAGAGAAAGCTCGAGGCTTGGGGTCTGGGTGACGCAGTGGACTTCCTCGGCGAAGTGGACCGCCAGCAGAAGATAGAACTGTTGCATTCTATCGACCTCCTCTCCGTACCCACCACCTACAAAGAGCCAAAAGGTCTGTTCGTCCTGGAGGGCTGGGCCGCCAGGACCCCGGCAGTGCTCCCCCGTCACGGCGCGTTTCCCGAGCTCATCGAGAAGACCGGAGGCGGCCTCCTGGTCGAACCGCACTCGCCTGACGCTCTGGCTCGGGGTCTGAAGGACCTGATCCAGGCACCGGAGAAGCGGCTCGATTGCGGCAGGCGGGGACGCGAAGCCGTCGAAACGGAGTTCAATACGCAGGTCATGACCCAGCGCACCGAGAGCGTTTACGAGAGCATGCTCGATTCCGTTCGAGGGTCCAACGAGGAGGGAGCCCAGGCATGAGCGAGCCCATCGGATTTCCCCTGCATGAGTTCCGAACACGACGGCGAGTCGAGTTTGCCGATACCGATATGGGCGGCATCGTGCATTTCTCTCGTTTCTTTGTCTTCATGGAGACCGCCGAACACGAATTTCTTCGGGCTCTGGGCGCCGAAGTGCACATGACCTTCGAGGACAAAGAAATCGGCTGGCCGCGCGTCGAGGCCAGTTGCCAGTACCTGAGTCCGGCCAAACTCGCAGACGAGCTGCAGATTCATCTTCGGGTGGTCCGTAAAGGAAACAAATCCATGACCTACGCCTTTACGTTCTCCTGCCAGAGCACCGTCGTCGCTCGCGGCCGGATGTCTTCAGTGTGTTGCACCATGGATACTGCGGACGGCTTGCAGGCGATCGCTATCCCAGAGCCCATCGCCAACCGCATCGCCGAGCCACCCGAGATCGCCTGAGAATGCAGACTACCAGCGTTCGTAGGCCGGGTGTCCGGGCCCCACGGCAACGAAATTGCCCACGCAGGTAGCCGTCGTCTCGCCACCCGATTCCATCCACGCTTCGACCCTGACCTTCTTGCCGTCTGATTCGACCGCTCGGGCTGTCACCTTCACCTGCTGTCGGGAAGGTGTCGGCCGACGCATTTTGACGTGAAAGTCCGCGGTGACACAGGGCACGGCTCGGTCCAACCCGTCTCGACACATAAGGTGCCAGACGGCCGTCCAGTTGCTATGGCAATCCATCAAGGTGCCGATGATGCCACCATTGAGAACCTGATCGAAGGCCTCGTGATGGGGCTGCGGCAGCCACTCCATCACGACCTCGCCCCAGGGGTCCTCTCCTTTGGCGAAGCTACGGATTCGCAGTCCACGAGGGTTGGCATGACCACAGCCGAAGCACACGTTCTCGGGTGCGTACCGTTCCTGCAGACTCTTGGTTTTGTCGTTCATGAATCCGACACTCAATTGGCCACAATATTGACCAATCGCCCCGGCACGACGATGACTTTGCGCACGGTCTTGTCCTCCAGAAATCGCTGTGCCCCTTCGCTGGCCAGTGCCCGCGCCTCGGCCTCTTCCTGTCCGATATCGGCCGGCGTGGTCAGGCGATCCCGGACCTTGCCGTTGACCTGGATCACCAGGGTGATCTCGTCGACTGCTGCGGCGCCCTCGTCCACCGCGGGCCACGGCTGCGTATGCACCGAGTAGGGCTTGCCCAGACGCTCCCATAGCTCTTCGGCCACATGCGGGGCGATCGGGGCCAACATTCGCAGATAGATGTCGCAGGCTTCGTCCCACGCTGCGCTTCCCACCGCACCTTGGCTCCTGGCTTCGCTCATCTCGTTCAGCAGCTCCATCAGAGCCGCGACGATGGTGTTGAACTGGAAAGCCTCGAAGTCCCTGTCCACCTGCCGAAGAGTCTGGTGCACTTTGCGGCGCAACTGACGGAGGGTGTCTGCCGACGGCTCGCCCGCTTCACCGGGTTCGACCATCATCCTCCAGAGCCTTCCCAGCCAGCGCCAGGTGCCTTCGATGCCGCGACTGTTCCACGGACCGCCCTGCTCCCAGCGGGCGAAGAACATCAGATAAGCGCGCACCGTGTCGGCGCCGTAGCGTTCGACGAGTTCATCCGGCGCCACCACGTTGCCGCGGCTCTTCGACATCTTCTCCGAGTCCTCGCCCAGGACGATGCCCTGGTTGCGCAGCTGCAGCATCGGCTCGTCTCCCTTGACGATCCCCATGTCGCGGCAGGCCTTGTGGAAGAAGCGGGTGTAGATCAGGTGCATGGTGGCGTGCTCGATGCCGCCGGTGTAGGTGTCCACCGGCATCCAGTAGTCGTACTCAGCCGGATCGAAGGGGCCCTCGTCGTAGTGCGGGACTCAGGTAACGCAGGTGGTACCACGAGGAGCACATGAAGGTGTCCATGGTGTCGGTCTCGCGCTCGGCTTCGCCACCACACCGCGGGCAGGTCGTGTGCCGCCAGGTCGGATGCAGCTTCAACGGGCTCTCGCCGGTCGGCATCCATTCGACATCCTCGGGCAGCAGGACCGGCAGATCCTCTTCTGGCACCGGGACCGCCCCACAGTCCTGACAGTAGATCATCGGAATCGGCGCCCCCCAGTAGCGCTGGCGGGAGATCAGCCAGTCGCGCAGCCGGTAGTTGACCGCGGCGCTGCCGGTGCCCTTTTCTTCCAGAAACTCGATGGCCTTGCCCACCGCCTCTGCGGCCGGTGTGCCGGTCAGCGGACCGGAGTTGACCATCACTCCATGATGGAGCGTCGCCGCTTCCATTTCGTCTCCCGCCAGCAGCTCCTTTCCTGCCTCTTGAATCACCGGCCGGATCTCCAGACCGAACTGGCGAGCGAACTCGAAGTCTCGCTCATCGTGAGCCGGCACCGCCATGATGGCGCCGGTGCCGTAGGTCATCAGCACGTAGTCGGCGATCCAGATCGGGATCCGCTCGTCGTTGACCGGGTTGATGGCAAAGCCACCGGTGAAGACACCGGTCTTCTCTCGATCTGCCGACTCGCGCTGAATATCGGATCTGCCGGGCGGCGGCATCGACATAGGCCTCGACGACCCCTCTCTGCTCCTCGGTGGTGAGCTTTCGACCAGCGGGTGCTCGGGAGCCAGCACCATGAAGGTGGCCCCCCACAGGGTGTCCGGGCGGGTCGTAAAGACCTCGAGCTCGTCACCCGTCTCGGTCCGGAAGACGACATTGGCTCCTGCGGAGCGACCAATCCAGTTGGTCTGCAGCGTCTGGACGCGCTCTGGCCAATCGATCTCGGAGAAATCCAGCAGCTCATCGGCGTAGCGGGTGGTGCGGAAGAACCACTGTTCCAGCTCCTTGCGGATCACCTGGGTGTCGCAGCGCTCGCAGCGGCGATCGTCGCCCCAGACCTGCTCGCGGGCCAGGGTCGTATTGCAGCTCGGACACCAATCGACCGCGGCTTCGTTCCGGTACGCCAGATCGTTTTCCAGGAGCTTGAGAAAGAACCACTGCGTCCAACGGTAGTACTCCGGATCCGCCGACATGGCCTCGCGACGCCAGTCGATCATCGTTCCCATGTGACGCAGCTGCTCGCGCATGCGCTCGATATTGCTGTAGGTCCAATCGCGCGGATGGATATTGCGTTTGATGGCCGCATTCTCAGCCGGCAGACCGAAGGCGTCGAAGCCCATGGGAAACATGACGTTGAATCCCTGCATCCGCTTGTAACGGGCGCGCGCGTCGGAAGGCGCCATGGAAAACCAGTGACCGATGTGCAGGTCACCCGATGGGTACGGCAGCATGGTCAGCGCGTAGTGCTTGGGACGGTCCTTCGCGATGTCACTGTCGTAGAGACCGGACTCCTGCCAGCGTCGGCGCCACTTCAGCTCGAAGGTCGTGGGGTCGAATACCCCGTCCTGTTTGACGTCTTCCATCGTCCCACCCATATCCTGTTCGTTTCGCGATCTGTGAGCCGCAACCCAACCGCCAGCCGCGGCCACGATGAAGGCCGGATCTTATCGGAAAACCCTGCGCGTTGCCTTCGAGCCAGGAGAGGCGATACGCTCACCGTTGAACCATGACTGAACCCGCCACGACAAGTCGCCAAGGACTCGACGTCCAGGCCGTTCACAAGAGCTTTCAACTCGGATCGACCACGGTGGCAGTCCTCCAAGGAGCCACTTTCGTCCTCAATGCCTCCGAGTCGCTGGTGCTCACGGGCCCCTCGGGCTCCGGCAAAAGCACATTGCTCCACATCGTTGGGACCCTCGACACCCCCACCTCGGGACAGGTGAAGATTGAAGGCACCGATCCTGCGTCGCTCGCGGAGAAGGAGCTCGCACGATTCCGCAACACCACCATCGGCTTCGTCTTTCAGGATTCGCACCTCCTTCCCCAGTACTCCGTGCTCGAAAATGTCTTGTTGCCGGCGCTGGCATTCCCAACTCGCCAGGCCAACTCCACCGCCTGGGGCAAGGAGCTTCTCGACCGGGTCGGTCTCTCCCACCGGCTGCTTCATCGGCCAGCCGAGCTCTCGGGAGGCGAGCGGCAGAGAGTCGCCGTCGCCAGGGCGCTCATCAATCGGCCAAGACTTCTGCTTTGTGACGAGCCCACCGGCAGCCTGGACGCGGCGACCGCCGAGTCCATCGCGGACCTTCTCTTCCAGCTACACGCCCAGGAGGCCAACATGTTGTTCGTGGTGACTCACAGTACCGAGCTTGCCCGGCGATTCTCCAAGCGACTCGAGCTGCGGGAGGGTCGGTGTATCGAAGTCTGATTCATTTCTGGCGCATGAATCTGGCGGTCATCGGCGGCGTAGCCGTGACGACCGCCGTTCTCACCGGTGCGCTGATGGTCGGCGATTCCTTGCGGGGCAGCTTGCGAGACCTCACCATGGACCGGTTGGGGCGGACGGATCAAGCCTTGCTCAACAACCGCTTTTTTCCCGCCGACCTGGCGTCACGCTTGGCTCGCCAGCCGGAGTTGCAGGCCACCGCTGCCGATCTCGTGCCGGCAATCCTGCTCAAGGGCTCGGCGCTTCACTCGAGCTCCGAGCGTCGTGCCTCGGGAGTCCAGGTTCTCGGCATTGACGGGAGTTTTGCTTCACTCTTCCCGGCGAGCCAGAGACCCGGGGACCTCGTTGTCGATCGGGCTCCGAATCAGATTTTCCCATCCGTGGTGTTGAACGAGACTCTCCGCCAGGAGCTGAACGCATCCGTGGGTGACGAGATCTTGATCTCTTTTGGGCGTCCCTCCGCGGTTCCGACTGCCAGCCTCATGGGTCGTCGCGAGCAGCGCGACATCTTGACCACCCTACGGCTCACGGTAGCCGGTGTGATACCGGCCACGGGTCCTGGGAGATTTGGACTGGAGAGCCGCCAGACACGTCCCTTGAACGCCTTTGTCGATCTCTCCACGCTGCAGCGCCGTCTGGACAAACGCCTGCAGATCAACCTGGTGCTGGTAGGCAGACCGGCGGCAAAGCTCGATGACGACAAGGCAGACGGGTACCTGGAAGAGGCGCTCAGCAACCATCTGAGTCTGGAGGATCTCGGTCTGAGATTGCATCCGGGGGTCAGGCTACGTTGCCGTCGAGAGCGAGGAGTTGCTTCTCCGACCGAGCGCCGCCGAGACGATTCTCCGACTGACCGCAGAGAGTGGAGCGACAGCCTGGCCCTATCTGACCTACCTGGCCAATGCAATGACGGTGGGAGATCGGCTGTTGCCGTACTCGACCGTGACGGCGCTGGGGGCACCGATTCCCGACGGCCTCGGTCACTTCGTGGTCAGCGCTGGTGCCCCGATCGATGAGCTTTCCGCAGGAGAAATCGCCCTGAACACCTGGGCGGCACGGGATCTCTCAGCCCAGGTCGAAGACACACTGGAGCTCTCCTACTACCTGGTGGGTTCCAAGGATGAGCTGATCTCGACCACCTCGACCTTCCGGATCTCCTCGATCGTGGAGATGGAGTCGCTCGCTGCCGATCCCACTCTGACTCCGGATGTTCCAGGGGTCAGCGATTCGCAAGATATGGCCGGCTGGGACCCGCCGTTTCCGGTCGATCTCGATCTCGTCCGGCCTCGGGACGAGGCTTACTGGGACGAGTTCCGCGGGACTCCGAAGGCCTTCATGGCGTTGGCGCACGGTCAGGACCTTTGGCAAAGCAGATATGGTCAACTGACGTCCATTCGCCTGGTGCCATCGCCAGATTCCGATCTGGAGAGTCTGCAGGCCGATCTCGAGGCTCGGCTGCCGCGAGAACTGTCGCCCGAATTGGCTGGATTCCGCATTCTCCCGTTGCGGGCCCAGGGTCTCGAGGGAGCCTCCGGCACCACGGATTTCGCCGGTCTCTTTCTGGGATTCAGCCTCTTCCTGATCGTTTCCGCCGCCCTTCTCGTCGCCCTGCTCTTCGCCCTGCTCATCGAAAGTCGGGCCCATGAAGCCGGCCTGCTCCTGGCCACCGGCTATGCCGTCGGTGCGGTGCGTCGACGCTTCATCCTCGAAGGCGGCGCCTTGGGGCTGGTGGGCACGCTTCTCGGCACCGGCTTGGCCTTCCTCTACACACAAGCCGTGCTTCGGGGGCTGACAGTCTGGTGGTCGCCCGTTCTCGACTCCCCTGTCCTGCGGGTTCATCTGGTCCCCAGGACCTTGATCTTGGGAGCCCTTTCTGCACTTCTTCTCGTGATCCTGGTGATCGCCTGGACCGTTCGCAGAGCCAGCCGAGCCCCGGCCCGTCAACTGCTGACAGGTCGAATTTCCAATCCTGCGGGGATCAAGAGTGGTCGACGCGCCACTTGGACAGCGGTCGTGTCTTTTCTCTTGGCTTTCATACTCATGGGAATCTCCTTTGTCACCGGTATCGAGTCAGCCCCGGCTCTCTTCTTTGGCGTCGGCGCAGCCCTACTTCTGGGCGGCATCGCCCTCTTCGCCGCCTGGGCCGGCAGGACGCATCAACGCCAGGCTCTCGACCCCCGCCTGGTAGTCCCGACGCTGGCGGCCCGAAACAGCTCGCGCAGCCTGGGTCGCAGCCTTCTGAGCATTACCTTGGTGGCTTCTGCCAGCTTTGTTCTGGTCAGCGTCTCGGCAAGCCGCAAGACCCATGGCGGCGAGACGATGTCCAAGAGCTCGGGTACGGGGGGATTGAGCCTCGTCGCCGAGGCGGATATTCCCATACCCACCGAGCTGGGAATGGGACTCGAGTCCATTCCCGGGACCTTCTTCAGCTTTCGTCTTCTGCCGGGCGACGATGCCAGCTGCTTGAATCTCTACCAGCCGGAAGAGCCGCGACTCCTGGGCACTCCCCGGGCCTTTATCGAGCGCGGCGGATTTGGTTTTCACGATGTCATCGGCCCGACGGACAACCCTTGGACCCTGCTGAACAAGTCACTGGAAGATGGCGTCATCCCAGCCATCGGTGACTACAACTCGGTCCGCTGGATTCTCCACTCGGGACTGGGAAAGGATCTCTCTATCGAAAACGACCTCGGCGAGCAGATCCGCCTCCGTATTGTCGGTCTGCTCGACACCAGTATCTTTCAGAGCGAGCTGTTGATCTCGGAGGAGATGTTCTTGGACCATTTCCCTGATCACGACGGCTTCGCGTTCTTCCTCGGGGAGACGGATCCCGATCAGATCGAGACCACGATCGAAGGCCTGGAGAGCCAGCTGTCGGCTCACGGTGTCGATGCCGAATCCGCCGTGTCTCGGTTGGCGGGTTTCCAGGCGGTGGAAAACATGTATCTGACCACTTTCGAAGTGCTCGGCGGTCTCGGCTTACTGCTCGGCACGGTCGGCCTGGGGGTAGTCCTTCTGCGCAATACTCTGGAGCGCCGGGGTGAGTTGGCCGCTCTGCGATCGTTCGGCTTTCGGCGGTCCACCTTGGCGTGGATCGTGGTGGCCGAGAACGCCTTTCTGCTGGTCGTGGGTTTGACCGTTGGCAGTGCCGCCGGTCTGATCGCTGTGGCGCCCCATCTGGTCACTGGGGGTATCCAGGTGCCCTGGATGTCCCTGGCTGTGATTCTGCTGGCTGTTTTCGCGGTAGGGCTGCTCTCCAGCGTCGCAGCGGTGATGGGAAGCCTCAGAGTGCCCCTGCTGCCCGCTCTCAAGGCTGACTAGCAGTCAGCTGCACCAACGTATCGCCATAAAGCCGGATTCTCTTGGCACCCAGCTGTGGCACCGACCCCAGATCCCCTGCACCCTGCTGTTGCAGGTGTTTCAGCGCCGCCACCGGTAGGACGACTTGCATGGGCACCTCACGCCGCGCGGCTTCCTCCCGACGCCACTTCTTCAGCCGATCTCCACGTTTCTGGATCTGGCGATCGAGGGGACGCCGTTGAGGTTGCGGCGGCAGCTCGGGGGGGGTGGCCTGCGCTGCCGCGATGATCCCGAGCAGATCGCTGGCCCATCGACCCGTCACCCGTTTCGGGACGCCCAGCCGCTTGAGATCTTCAGCCCGGGAGGGAGCGCTGCGGGCCAAAGCCAACAGGAGCTCGTTATTGAGGGTCCTACCGGCCGGCATATCCAGCTCTCTCGCCACGAGCTCACGCCACCCGTAGAGCGCCATCAGGATCTCGTGCTCGCCGGCCGCCAGCTGCCGAACACCCTTGATCGCCCAGAGGCTCTCCGGCTTGAAGCCACCGTTCCAGGTGGCCTTCTCCACCGCCGCGCAAGCGATAGAGACCTCTTCCTCGAGATCGGCGGCTCGCACCTCGCTCTTGAGGCCGGCCACGACATCGGGGAGATAGCGAACATCATGGATGGCGTACTGTAGCTCCGGTCCGGTCACGGGACGACGACTCCAGTCGTGTCGAGTGTGGGCCTTGGGCAAGCTCACCCCACATACCTGCTCCACCACCGCGCCATAGCCTGTCTTCTTCCAGCCCAGGAAGCTTGACGCTTGCTGGCTGTCCCACACTCCGCGCAGGGCGATCTCGTAGTCCCGCTTGAGACAACCCACATCGAACTCGCCACCGTGCAACTGAATTTCGTATTCGGCATCCTCCAGAATCGGGCGCAGGAACTCCAGAGCTCGCTGGCCCCCTGGCAGCGCCAGAAGGTCCAGAAGCCAGACATCGCGACCGTCATTGATCTGGAGCAGGCAAAGTCTCTCCTGGTATACGAACCCCGAGTTGGACTCGCTGTCGAGAGCCAAGGATCGTCGGCGCTCGAGAACCCGTCGCAGGTCCTCGAGTCCGGCCTTGTCGTCTATCCAACGATGTGTGGGTCGCTTTCCCATGCCCGGCAGGTCCTTCGGCCGGTGTAGATACTAGCAGCCACAGGCGGCGGACTTCCTCGAGAATCACTGGTACCTCTCCAACCGCCGATCAATGGCCTGGATGACGTGGCGGGCCTTGTACAGACGAAACCCCAGGGCGAAGAAGCGGTTGCTCCGACACTGGCCGGCAGCGCCGTCGAGCAGCGCCATGCCGCGACCGAGCCAGGTCCTGACTACCGGGTCCTCCACGGCGAAGAGCTTTCGTCGATCCAATTTCTCCAGGCGATCCCTGAAGTCCGGACAGACGAGGGGTAGCTCGGAGATCCGACCCTCGTGGATCGTCTTCACCACTCTGGACCATTGCTCTCGGACCGGTGCCATCTCCTCCCTGTAGATGCGTTTCCATCGGATCATCTTGTCGAGGAGCTCCGCGGAGGGAGGATCCGCGGGCCGAATGGAAATCGCCTCCCCGGGCGAATCGGAATTGCCTCTCGAGCCTGCACAATGGAATCAGAACCAAAACGACCATGACGACGACTCTCGACATACCGACATAGACGAGATCCGCCTCCCTGATCTTGCAGACATCTTCTGCTAGACTCCTGCGCGGGCGAAGAATCCAGACAGTCCTGACTTTCTGCGACCCGCGGCCATCGGGGTACCGCTCGACCGGCCCAAGAACCAAAACCAACAGAATACGGAGTCATTGTGACCAGGAGAATGCTAATCAATGCCCGCGTGCCGGAAGAGCTACGCATTGCCATTGTCGAAGGCGATGTGCTCGAGAACTTCCAGGTCGAGGTCGCCGAGCGCGGCCTGACGCGAGGCAATATCTACCGAGGCATCATCGCCTCCATACAACCCAGCCTCAACGCCGCCTTTATCGACTACGGGGCGGAGCGGCACGGATTCCTGTCGATTCAGGATGTTGTCCCGGCCGCCTACTACAAGGATCCAGCCAAGAACCGACGACCCCGCATCGAGGAAGTCCTCGAGAGGGGCCGGTCCATCGTCATTCAGGTCACCCGCGAGCCCGAAGGCACCAAGGGTGCCGCCCTGACCACCGACCTCAGCTTGGCCGGTCGCTATCTGGTTCTGACGCCTCTGGACGACTCAGAGGGCGTCTCCCGCAAGGTCCAGGACGAGGAGACCCGTCGCGAGCTTCGCGACATGGTGGACAAGCTCGAACGACCCGCTGGTAGCGGCATTATCATCCGCACCAACGCTCTGGGCCAGAACAAGACAGCCCTGAACCGGGATCTGAACGCGTTGCTGCGGCTTTGGAAACGAGTCAGCACCGAGGCCCGGAAGAGCAAGGGGATTCGGCTTCTCTACAGCGATCAGGACCTGATCCTGCGAGCTCTGCGGGATCATCTCGACAACTCGGTCCAGGAGGTCCTGGCAGACAGCGACGATGCCCATGCCAAGGTCAAGGACTACATGCGGGCTTTCATGCCCCGTAGCAAGACCCAACTGGTCCGCTACACCGAGCGCAGTCCCTTGTTCGCCAAATTCGGTCTCGATGCGCAGATCGAGAACATCTACGAGCGGCAGGTCGATTTGCCCAGCGGCGGCTCCATCGTCATCGACCGGACCGAAGCCCTGGTCGCCATCGACGTCAACTCGGGACGATCCACGCGGGCCTCCAGCCAAGAAGACACGGCACTGGGCACCAACATGGAGGCGGCCAATCAGGTGGCCCGCCAGCTGCGACTCCGCGATCTCGGCGGACTGATCGTGGTGGACTTCATCGACATGGACCGACGTGGCAATCGAGCCAAGGTCGAAAAGGCCATGCGCGACGCCATGAAATCGGACAAGGCGAGATTTACCGTCAGCCGGATCAGCAAGAACGGTCTCCTCGAGATCAATCGACAACGGATTCAGCAGGCGCTGCTGATGCGGACCTACCGGCCTTGTCCGACATGTGACGGGATCGGCAGGATCGCCAGCGCGGAGCTGATTGGACTCCGCTTGCTGCGGCAGATCGAGGCCAGGGCCGCAGAAGGTTTCGTCGGTTCCGTCCGCGCCGAGCTTCACCCGGAGCTCGCCGACGCGTTCCAGAACGGCCGCCGGCTCGAGATCGCCGATCTCGAACGAGAGTTCGAGCTGCGAGTGGAAGTCATCGCTTCCCCTCGACTGCATCGATCCGAGGAAGAGATCGAGTGGCTGCCCCGCAAAGCCGACGGTGACAAATCCGGCAAGTCCAAAGGCACCCAGGCCGCGACGATCAGGGATTCGGCAACCCAGCGCTCTTCTTCTCGATCGCGCCGGCGACGTCCCGCCAAGAAGTCAGCTCAGCGAAGACCGACCGGAGAGAGCGACCGCGCCGACACCGGCTCCGAGAGCAAGAGCCAGCCCTCGGCTGAGACCCCGCCGTCTGCTCCCGCTGAATCCGACAAGGAAGGGGCGAAGCGCAGCCCGAGTCCACGTCGGCGGAGATCTCGAAGATCCCGCAGACCTCGGGCAACGACGCCAAAACCGGCCAGTGACGACTAGGCTTCCGGACGTCGACGTCTCAGGAGCAGCGCCGCGGCAGCGGCGCCACCGACCAGATTCGTGATGTTCAGTCCAGCGTAGAGATCCCAGCCACCGGGACCGGGGAACAGGACGACGACAGCGACTCCGATCAGCAGGACTCGCGTCCAGACCGCCAGCGGACCGTTCCAGTGCCCCGCCAGACCTGCAGCCATCGGTACTAGACCGAGGAGGCTGATCAGAAACGCCATGGCGATTACCACCGGCCCGGCCAGATCTCCAGCGGTATCCAACATCAGCAAGGCCGGCCGGTAGACAAACAGAAAAGGCAGCACGAACCCGACCAGGGCGAAGCGAAACGCCGCCACGCTGCTGGCCAGGAACCTTGATCCGGCGATGGAGCTGGCAGCGTAAGCGGCCAGCGCCACGGGCGGTGTGACCATGGACATGAGTCCGAAATAGAAGATGAACAGATGCCCGGCCAAGGGTGCCACCCCGAGTTTTCCCAGAACCGACCCCACCATCGTCGCCAGCAGCAGGTAGCAAACAGCCGACGGCAGCCCCATCCCCAGAACAATCGAGGAGATCATCAGAGCGATGAGAGCCAGCACGAGATGTTGCTGAGCCAGCGGCAGGATCAGACCCGGCAAACGGGCGCCAATCCCAGTCAGCGTCACGACCCCGATGACAATCCCGACGCAGGCGGCGGCGCTGATGAGGGCCACGCCGTTGGTCGAGGAACGGACCAGAGCCTCGGCTATTTGTCGGAGCCCGAGACGGGTGCGCTGATGGAGAGAACTCGTGACCCACACCACCAGCATTCCCAAGCTCACGGCCCGAAAGACACTGAAGCCCAGAAGAAGGAACAAAACGAGGCTGGCCAATCCGGTGAGAAAGACCAGTCCCTCCCACCTCCAGACGCCTTTCTCCTGCTGCGGTTCCACCGCGGGGGCCCGGGCAAAGCTCCGGGTTCGCAGATGAACGATCATGAAGATCGACAAGTAGTAGAGAATGGCGGGAACGAGCGCCGCCCGAATGATCTCGAGATAGGCGACCGGCGGGTCGATGATCTCCAGCATCATGTACGCCCCGGCCCCCATGACCGGCGGCACCAGGGCACCGCCGGAACTGGCCGCAGCCTCTAGACCGGCTGCCTGGTCTGAGGAGAATCCGGAGCTCTTCATCATGGGAATGGTGAAGGTACCCGTGGTGGCGGTATTGGCCACTGCACTCCCGGAAAGCGAGCCCATGAGACCACTGCTCAGGACCGCCACCTTCGCCGGCCCGCCGCTGGCACCCCGAAACAGCTGTCTGGCCATATCGATCACGAACTGGGTCGCACCTGTCGCCTCGAGAAGGGCGCCGAAGACCACGAACAGGAAGACGTAGCTGAACATCACCTTGAGGGCTATACCGAAGACTCCCTGGCTGTGCAGAAAGGTCTGACTCACGATGCGATCAATGCCATAGCCCCGGTGAGGCATCAGCCAATCGGGAAGCGCCGGTCCTATGCGGGCGTAGACCAGAAAGATCAGCGCCAGGATGGGGAGCGTCCAGCCAACCGTTCTGCGAGCCGCCTCGAGGACCACCACCAATCCGACGATTCCGACGACGATATCCAGACCCTGCTCGGCTCCGGCCCTATCCCCCAGGGAAACCCCATCCAGCCACCAGCGCTGCAACAGAGGCTCGCTCTGCACCAACACATACGAGCACGCTCCAACCGCCAGGAGAGCCCAGACCCAGTCCGCCGACCTGCTCCATCGCCGGCTTGTCGAGGCGGGCTCCTGCAAGTAGATGAGTAGGAAGCCCAGGAGAGCGAATCCCGCCAGTCGCGCCTGCGGGGTGAGCTGAGGATAGTTCACCTCCACCAGCACGAAGACGGGCAACAACAGGGCGCCGGCTCGGTAGACGAGGCTGCGCAGGGGCCAGCTACTCAGTCGTTGGTCTCCGAAGGCCAGATTCCGATCTCCTGGTAGTACCGCACCGCCCCGGGGTGAAACTCGACGCCTGTATCACGCACGACCACCTCGGGATGGATCGCCCGACCCGCGGCATGTCGCTCGACCACCTCTGATCGGAACTCCCACAGAGTGCGAGTCACCTCGTAGATCAGATCCTCGTTTTGGTCAGCTCCCGTGATGAGATGCATCGAACCGACATTCAAGCCAAAGAACGGCTCATCCTGACTTCGATAGGTGCCGGCAGGAACGGTCACCCGATCGAAGAACGGGTAGCTCGTCACCAGCTCCGCCACCGCCTCATCGGCGAAGGGGATGAAACGGATGTCCTGCGTCGATGTGGCCTGGGTAATCGAGGCGGTAGGGATGGCACCGCCGAGAAACGCCGCCGCCGCCGAGCCATCGGCCAACATATCCACCGCCGCGGCTTGGGTGTTGTGCAGCACGGAGAGATCATCGTAGCGCACGCCATGGGCCTCGAGAATCGGCCCGACAAAATACTCGAACCCTGCTCCTGCCGGACCGATGACCACCCGGTGGTCCACCAGATCTTTCAGGCTCTCGATGCCGGTCGAGGCTGGCGTCAGAAACAGGGCCACGTTGGGTGCCAGGGTCATGACGGCCTGCACCGGCTGCGGACTCTCCCACTTGCCCTGTCCGCGAACCGCGAAATAGGTGATGGCCGCGTTGGCCAATGCCAGATCCAGCTCGCCGCCGGCCAACCTCCGGATGTTCTCCTGTGTACCCTTGGTGGCCTCCGCGGTGACTTGCCAGGAAATCGGGCCGGGATGGGTCTGCAGGACTTCGCTCAGCGCACCGCCGACGACAAAGAACGCCCCTCCGGGTGGAGCGGTACCGAGACTCAGAAAGCGGCGGGAATCGGGACTCTCACCGGTGTCGTCCGCTGGTCCACAGGACACCATCACCAGGCTCGACATGGCCAGGAAAGCAAAGAGTTTTCGTAGCATCATCGCGCGGCAGTCTAGCACGAGGGTCTCGGCAGCCGCCGATTTCGAAGCTCGCTCGAATCAGCGCTGGCAAACTCCACTGCCGCACCATAGACTCACACCCGAGCCATGCTTGCCCTCACCTTTCAAGGCCTTGAGCAGGTCGGGTGTGAAACCCTGCCAGACCCGCGTATCGAGTCGCCCGGTGATGCGATCGTCGCGGTCCGACTGGCCGGGGTCTGCGGCTCCGATCTCCATGTCTACCACGGCCGCGAGACCGGACTCGACCCGGGGACGGCCATGGGCCACGAATTCGTCGGTGAAATCATCGAGATCGGACGCGATGTCGAGCGGCTTCAGAAGGGCTCCCTTGTGGTCGGTCCCTTCACCACCTGTTGTGGCGGATGCGAATTCTGTTTGGCAGGTCTGACGGCGCGTTGCTCGAGTGGCGAGCTCTTTGGCTGGCGCCAGCGAGGAGTCGGGCTCCATGGCGCGCAAGCCGAGATGATTCGTGTGCCTCTCGCCGACAGCACCCTCGTCGAGGTGCCGCAGGGAATCTCACCCGAGAATGCGCTACTGGCGGGAGATGTCCTCTCCACCGGCTATTTCTGTGCGCTTCAGGGTGGTGTCGGAGCCGGCCATAGTGTTGCGGTTGTCGGCTGCGGACCCGTCGGTCTCATGGCCGTTCTGGCTGCCAAGCGTTTGGGGGCTGATCGGGTCTTTGCCATTGACCGACTGCAGGAGCGTCTCGCCTGGGCCAGCCGCTTTGGCGCCGAGCCTCTGGACCTCGAACACTCCTCACCAGCAGAGACCGTGGTCGAGGCCACGCGAGGACTTGGGTGTCCACGTCGTCCTGGAGGCCGTGGGTAGCCCTGAATCGAGCCTCCTGGCCATGCGGCTGGTGCGCTGCGGAGGGACCATTTCAGCGGTCGGCGTCCACACCGAATCCCAGTTCGCTTTCTCGCCTGTGGAGGCCTACGACAAGAACCTGACCTACAAGATCGGGCGCTGCCCGGCTCGACGGTGCATGGACACGGTACTTCCTTGGCTGGCGGACACGACCTTCGATCCCGCTGCCATCATTTCCCACCGGCTCCCTCTCACCGACGGGCCTCGGGCCTACGACATCTTCGCCAAGAGACTCGAGAGCTGCACCAAAGCGGTCCTCACCCCTTAGCGGGCGACTCCTGTCGAATCCTGTCGGGCGAGTCGGTAGCCCGATCCAGATCGGCTCTAGTCGCTGGAGACGGCGGTCGAGACGGCCTCAGCAGCCGCACCGGTCGCGGGCGCCGGAGTGGGTTTGTACATGGTCACCAGAAAGCCACCCAGGGCGGCGAGTGCGATGCCGGCGAAGAACTGCCAGCGCACGGAGGACACACCGCCGGCGGGAGGATGCATGCTCAGCGCCACGACCGCGTTGACCAAGCGGCGCGCCGGCAAAGACCAGTGCCATCACCACGCTCGGCATACCGCCGGCACCAAAGGCCAACAGGACACAGAAAGCACCGATGGCGCCGACGATTCCGGCCACCAGAGACCACCAGGCGCCACTCGCGGGGAAGCTCCAACTGGCCCCACGCATCAGCAACAACGACGATCGGTGCGACCACCGCGGTCAGAAAGTAGGCGATGCCGACAAAGAGAAAAGCCTTGTAGCGACCGTTCTCCGGATCCGCCATACCCAGCTGACCGTTGTGAAGAAACACACCATACAGGCCCCAGGCCACGATGGTGAGCGAGACGTAGATGAGCCACGAGTAACCTGTGCCTGCCATTCTCTTGATCTCCTGCTCTGTTCGTCTTAGGTATCGATGGGCGATTGGCCGCGACTCATGCGCGGGTCGGGTCCAGCTGTCGAAGAGCGCGATCTCGGCACCATATCGCGCGATGCGCAACGCCCACCGGATCAGCAGGTAGACCTGGCCGACGCCAAAGGCGACGAGGAGAGCCAGAGAGACTCGCACCGCCGATTCCGGGAGCCGTCCAGTAGTACACGACTTGCACACAACCCGAGCATCAAGATCATCACGGCGAAAACGCCCATCGACTGCAGCGGGTGGCGGGCCACCTGGCGCGCCGAACGGACGACGGCCAGGATCATGCTGCGTCTCTTTTCCCGCACGGTCGCGATCCTGGCGAAGTCGGCCACCAGATGCACGAGAGCCATCAGGATCGGCCACGATGACGAGGCCCACCAGGTGGTATCCCGAACACTGTCTTCTCCACCGTCACGTCACGTGTCCATCTGTCGATCGCCGGGAACATCCAATACGCGAGCTTGTACACCCCGTAGTAGGCCACTCCCATCAGCAAGGCCAGACGCAGAAAGCGAAAGAAGTACGAGCCCCCGGCCGCCAGAAAGGTGCTCCAGCCAAAGCGGAGCTCGGGGCTGGCAAGATGGGTCAGAATGCCTCCCTGCACCAGGATCCAGACGATCAGAAACAACCCGCCGGCTGCCGCCAGCCCCCGATTCTCGGTCACCCAACCGCCGCTGAGCCACAGCTCCAGCGTCTCGAAGGCCATGGCCGGGCTGACCCGGACAGGTTGCAGGGCGCCCGCCAACCCCCCCCTTCGGTGGTGAAATTCCTCCAACCATCCGAGATCCAGCCCCTCCCGCAAGTCTTCGTGGATCAGACTCGATCCGATATCCGTGCGGATCGTGTCCTCCATGACCGCGGCGAAGGGCAAGGCCGCGAGCAGAACCAGCAGCCACATCGCGACGACCAACCCGGAACACTGAGTCATCCGCACAAACCCCCTGACCACTGCCTTGGCTACCTTCATGATCGCGCCCTCTCCATCAGCCAAAGAAACTCAACATGGTCAGAAAATCCTCGAGCCAGATCAGCCAACGAGAAGCCCATTTCAAGGCCGGGAGACCGGCGTCGGATTCGAGCAGACGGCTGTTGTTGGTGCGATCCAGATCGAGAAGCAGGATGTCGTCGGGATCGACCGTCGCCGAGCGCAGTTTCGCCGGATGCTCGACCACCACCAGCCGCCAGCGGTCACGCCCATCCCATGGCACCCTGACCTCTTCTTCATCCTCGAAGACCAGCAGGATGTCGACAGGAAAGATCCCCGCACCGTGGCGACGCACCACCACCTCGGTGCGGTACGAATCGGTCTCGGAGTCGGCGTCCGTCCGCAAGACAGGCCCCCCGGTGGGGTCCTCGACGAAGCCGTCAAACTCCAGCTGCGTGCTCTTGACCGATTCGACCGCGTAGTCGAAGCGCTCGGAGCTGCGAAAGACCTGATCCGCAAACCACTCCAGGTCTTCGCCTGTCCCGGCTTGCAGCGCGTCGAAGAAGTCATTTGGCCTCGGATGGGCGAACTGCCAATCCTCGAAGAACCGTGACATGGCCGGCTGCAGCCGATCCCAGCCCAGCAGTCGCTCGAGTGTTCCCAGCCAGAGGGCCGTTTTGCTGTAGCTCAGAGCCGAGCCGCCGGCCGGATGATAGAGGTAGGACGGCGTGTCCTGTCGATCGATATCGGCGTATTCCCGGTAGCGCCCGACCCGGTTGCCGTAGGGTGATCCGGAATAGGAGAAGCCATCGAGAAGCAGCGGCAGGAAACCTCGCATTTCCGTCTTTGGAGGTGAAAAGAACCGCTGGACGAACTGTCGCTCCCCATAGGTGTGAGACATGGTGCGATTGGTCGAGAAGGTGTTGAGCCCCTCGTCGAGCCAGGCGTCTTCGAATTCGTCGTTACCCACCAGGCCATACCAGAATTGATGTCCGGCCTCGTGGATGGTGACGCCTTCTGGCGAGCCGCCACCAAACGGATTGAACAGACGGGTGCCGGCGGTGAACAGGGTCGGGTACTCCATTCCCCCGGCGCCGCTTCCCCAGGCTGGATCGACGACCGTTACATGGCCATAGGGGTAGGGACCGAACCAGGTTCCATAGCTGCTGAGTGCCGCCTTGGTGGCGTAGAGATGACGATCAGCCTGACCTCGGTGCTCGGGTTGAATCAACAGCCGGATATCCACGGCGGGAAGAGCCGGAGACTCGAACCGATCGAGAACCTCGAGGAAATCCGGGCTCGTCGTCCAGGTAAAGGCGTGGACATCTCGTTGCTCATGCCGGAAGGTGATCGTGCCGTCGGTATTCTCCGTCCTGGCCACCTGCCGTCCCGTGGCTCCGAGAACAAAGCCGTCCGGCACCGTCATCGAGACTTCGTAGTTTCCATAGTCCGAGAAGTACTCGGTGCCGGCGTGATACTGGTGGCAATTCCAACCGTCGCTCTCGTAGACCGCGAGCTTGGGGAACCAATGCGCCAGAAAGAAGAAGTCGCCACGAAATCCCGTTCGCGCAAAGGTGCGCGGAATCTTGGCTCGCCACTCGAGCTCGATCCTGACCTCTTCACCGGGTGATACCGGACCCGGAAGATCCAGCACCCAGACGGTCCGATCCTCCTGGTTGGCGTCATCCGGGGCCAGATAGCGGGCCGTGTGCATCAGATCGACGCGACTGTCCTCCGTCCTGGCCGATCATTGCGACGCTGTCGACCTCGATCCAACCCCAATCCCCATCTTCGATCTCATCACCGAGATCGCTGCGGCCTCGGAGACCGTCTTCGAGCAACCAGGTACTGCGATTGTTACGCCAACCGTTCCAGTAGAGATGGAACCACAGCTCATCGGTCGGTGAGGACTGGATGTTCCGCCAGGTGACCACCTGGTGTCCGACCAGTGTCTTGGCTTCCCGGTCCAACCGTACATCGATGGTGTAGTTGGCATTGCGTGGCGAGATGCGAGCCGGCTGCGCGGCGAGCGAGAGCGCTCCGACCGCCAGCCAGATCAACCCGAAGAGAGCGCTGAGCTGTTTTCTCTTACCCATGATCCACGGCCGCCATTCTATAGATATAAGATCCCGCCGTGAGTATCTGGGTGCAATCGGCCAGTGACTGGCTCTGGGGACCGCCAATGTTGATCCTCGTTCTGGGGACCGGTCTCTACCTCTTCCTGCGACTGCGTGCAATTCAGATCCGCGAGCTCCTGCCGGCCTTCCAGAGCCTTCGTCGACTCCCCGACAGGCATGCCCAGGGCGATATCTCTCCCTTCGCCGCTCTGATGACGGCGGTGGGAGGCATCGTCGGCAACGGCAACATTGCCGGGGTGGCCACGGCCATTGCCGCCGGCGGGCCTGGAGCCCTCTTCTGGATGTGGGTCAGTGGCGTCGTCGGGATGGGCACCATGTTCGCGGAATCAGTCCTCGGCGTGCGCTATCGCCATCGAGGCGAAGACGGCCTGATGGTCGGCGGTCCCATGTACTACCTGCGAGACGCCCTCGGCTGGAGATTCCTGGCCGGCTTGTTCGCGCTGGGAATGGCCTTGAAGACCTTGTTGGCTACCACCACGGTGCAAAGCAACTCCATGGCCCTGATCGCCGGATCGGAGCTGGGTTGGCAACCCGTGGTCACCTGCGCCATCGTGGCATCGATCACGGCTGCAGTCATTCTCGGTGGTGTTCGATCGATCGCCCGCGTCTCAGAGATCCTGGCGCCCCTGATGGGGATTCTCTATCTGACCGGCGCGCTGGTGGTGCTCGTGACCTTTCACTCCCAGCTCTGGCCGGCCCTCGAACTGGTGTTTCGACACGCCTTCTCTCCGGTGGCCGCCGGAGGCGGCTTTCTCGGCGCTGGTGTTCGCGAGGCCTTCCGCTTCGGAGTGGCCAGAGGGGTCTACTCGAACGAGGCCGGGACCGGATCCGTGCCCATCGCCCACGCCTCGGCCAGGACCCGTGACCCCGTCGCTCAGGGGAGGGTCGCCATGCTGGGGGTCTTCCTCGATACGTTGGTGGTTTCCAGCGCCACCGGTCTGGCTCTGCTCGTCAGCGGTGTGTGGCAAAGTGGCGCCGATTCGACCGTGCTGACCGCGCAGGCTTTCACCGCCGGCATGGGCGGCTCGGGCGGCTATGTGGTGCTCGCGGCGTCGCTCCTGTTCGGCCTCTCGACCCTGATCACCTGGGCCTTCTATGGCGAGCAGTGCGCCGTCTACCTATTCGGTGCCCGCGCTCGTCGACCCTATCGGTGGCTCTACTGCCTGGCGATCATGGGCGGGGCCATGACGGGGGCGCGAACCATCTGGGCCTGGGGCGATCTGCTCAACGGAGTCATGGCGATTCCGAACCTGATCGCCTTGATCGCTCTGACCGGCCAGGTCGTCGGCATGCTGAGATACTCTGTTCGCCGCCGCTCCGCCCATCGACATAGGAAGGACACCCATGGAAACGAAACTCCAAGATCTCCTGAGTTACACCGGTGACAACACCCTCGTGCACGCGGCGGTTCTGGTCGCCGCCGCGATTCTCCTGGCGGTGATCATGGATCAAGTGACCAGCAGGGTTCTCAAGGTCTGGGCGAGAAAATCGGCCACGGACCTCGATGATCGCCTGATCGCCCTTGTCCATCGCCCCGTCTTCCTGACGGTCTTGGTGGCCGGGCTGTATCTGGCACTGATCCAGATCGATCTCGGACCGGCCGCCATGCTGTTCTTCAAGCGGCTCTTGAAGACGCTGATCATCTTCACTTGGTTGGTCTTCGCTTTCCGCGCCTGTGGCCTCATCCTGGAGCTCTTGAGCCGGCTCGAACGCAAATTCACCGCCATCCAACCCAGCACCGTCTCACTCTTTGATCAGGTTCTCAAGCTCGTCCTGGCAGGTGCCGCGGTCTACTTTCTGTTTCTCGTCTGGGGAGTGGATGTGGGTGCTTGGCTCGCCGGGGCCGGCATCATCGGCATCGCGGTTGGCTTTGCAGCCAAGGACACTCTGGCCAACGTCTTCTCGGGGCTGTTCATCCTGGCGGATGCCCCCTATCAGCTGGGAGACTTCGTGGTCCTCGACAGTGGCGAGCGCGGCGTCACCACCCAGATCGGGCTGCGCAGCACCCGACTGCTGACCCGCGACGACATCGAGATCACCATACCCAACGCCGTCATGGCCAACGCCAAGATTCTCAACGAGAGTGGCGGACGCTGGCAAAAGGAGAGGATCAGGGTCAAGGTCGGTGTGGCCTATGGTTCAGACATCGATCGAGTGGAGGCGATCCTCCTCGATGTGGCCCGCAACCATCCGGAAATCGACGACGAGCCCGAGCCCCGCGTTCGTTTTCGTGCCTTTGGCAGCTCGAGTCTCGATTTCGAGCTCCTGGGCTGGATTCATCAACCGATCTTGAGAGGCAGGGTGCTGCACGAGCTCAACTCGGGCGTCTACAAGAGCTTCGCCGCCGAGGGCATCGAGATCCCCTATCCCAAGCACGATGTCTATCTGTATTCGCAGACGGCGCCTGAGATCGGTACGGAATCATGAGGGATCACAGATTCCGAGCCCCTGTCCGAGTACGTCGAGTATCCAGCAGCAGAGATGAGCCGCCGGGCCCGCGATCTGCTGGCGGAGATGCGTCGGCGTCGTACCGTGCGAGATTTCTCGGATCGGCCCGTCCCCAGACAAGTGATCGAAGATTGTCTTCGCACTGCCATGACTGCACCCAGCGGTGCCAATATGCAGCCCTGGCACTTTGCTGTCGTCCAGGATCCGCGAATCAAGCGCCAGATTCGGCAGGCGGCCGAACAGGTCGAGGCCGACTTCTACACTGGACGGGCCTCCAACGAGTGGCTGGAAGCCCTCGCTCCCCTGGGTACCGACGAGAACAAGCCCTTTCTGGAGCTGGCCCCGTATCTCATCGTCATCTTCGCCCAGCTCCATGGCCAGGGGAATCAGGGCCAGACCGTCAAGCACTACTACGTCAACGAGTCAGTGGGTATTGCCACGGGCTTCTTGATCGCCGCGATTCATCATGCCGGTCTCGCTTCCCTGACCCACACTCCGTCGCCCATGCGCTTTCTCAACGAAATTCTCGATCGGCCCGCCAATGAGCGACCGTACCTCTTGCTGGCGGTCGGCTATCCGGACCGCCAAGCCCGGGTACCCACGATCTCCAAGAAGCGCCTAGCGGAAGTTTGCCAGTTTGCTTAGGTATTTGTTGGTTTCTCGAGATATGTCGTGTTACAATCCCGCTCATCTCGGAGAGGTTGGAGAACCAGACAGGGTGGGGTGTTTGCTGAACCCACTTGGAGCCTTTCCGAAAACCCGCTCTGAGTTGCCAGGGTGGTTTGAAGCGGTCTCATGACCGAATGATCAATCAAATGGGTATCAGCACCAGCAATCATGCTGGAGAATCGTTGACCGGGGGAGTCTCGATTTCCATCAGGGTCCTTCCCAAACACGAACTCGAGGAGTGCAGATGAACAAGACCGAGATGGCGGAAAAACTCGCCAAGAAGTGTGACATGTCGCAGTCCAAGGCCCAGGAAGTGGTGGCCTGCATTTTCGACACCAAGCCGGGTCACGGCATTATCGCTACGACGTTGGATGCCGGCGGCAAGGTCCAGATCCCTGGATTTGGCACCTTTGGCACCAAGCACAGAGCTGCACGGCAGGGCCGGAATCCTGCGACCGGCGCGACCATCACGATCGCGGCCAAGAAGTACCCCTTCTTCAAGCCTGGCAAGGGCCTGAAGGATCGGGTGGCCGACTAGTCGTAGATCTCTAACTCTTGAGATTCGATTCCCCCGCAGACGGGTCCCCCCGTCTCGGGGGATTTTTTGCGTTTCCAGCCCCGCTCTATCCGAAGACCAGGTCCAAGAAGGTGGGTAGCAGACAGGCCGTATGGGGACTCGGCCGAAAGCGCTGACGAGCCTCCTCGCGCTCCTGTTCCGACATGTGGGTGGCATAGCCTTTCAGATAGCGCTCGAAACGAAGTCGATTGGTCTCCACATCCAGTTCGGGATGGAACTGGGTCGCCCAGATCGGTCGCTTGGGGATACGGAAAGACTGGTAGAGGCTCCGCTCGCTGGAGGCAAGGTGAAGGACGCCCCGGGGAAGCCGCGCGGCCCGGTCTTTTCTGCCGAGCTGGGCCGCGAAGACGGCCGGCAGACGACTCATCAGGGGATCCTCTTTTCCGGCCGGGGTCAGGTTGAGGTCATAGGTCCCGACTTCCACGTTGACCGGATCGTGAACGATTTCACCGCCGAGCGCCTGGACCAGGATCTGAAATCCAAAGCAAGACGCGAACATCGGGAACCCCGTGTCCGCCACCGCGGCCAACAGCTCCAGTTGGGCGTCGAACTCGGGCAGTGATCTCTTGGAAACATAGTAGTCACCGCTGCCTCCGACCATGACGGCGTCGAACTGCTTCACCTGCCGCAGGGAGGGCGGCCCGGAGAGAAGGTCGTGCGGCACGATGCGCTCCAGAGGTAGACCCGTCTTGTTCGAGAACGACTGACGCTCTTCCTCACGCACGGGATCTTCCGGATTGCGTGCCTGTAAAAGCAACACTCTCAGCGCCATGGCGAGACATCATAGTACGCTGTCGAGCTCCTGTCTCGACCCAGCCTCCTGGGGCTTCGCTTGGCTTCGGGTCTTGGTAGACTACCGGCGGTCGGTCGCAGCCGACGGGAGTCTTCGAGTTGACGGAACCCGAAATCGGAAAACAGATTCTTCACTACCGAGTGACCGCCAAGCTCGGTCAAGGGGGGATGGGCGCGGTCTACCTGGCCGAGGACACCAAGCTCAATCGCAAGGTGGCCTTGAAATTCCTGCCCGCCGAGATGATCGCCGATCCGGAGCGTCTGAAACGGTTCGAACGCGAGGCCCAGACCGTCGCGGCCCTCAACCATCCCAATATCGTCACCATCTATTCGGTGGAAGAAGTGGAAGGTGTGCCCTTCATCGCCATGGAATTGGTGGAGGGCAAGTCGCTCACCGACCTGATTCCCAGTGAAGGATTGAAGCTGGAAGCCATCTTCGACCTCGCCATTCCCATGGCCGACGCGGTCAGCGCTGCCCATGAACGAGGCATCAGCCATCGGGATCTCAAACCGGGCAATATCATGGTAGGTGGCGACGGCCGGGTCAAGGTACTCGATTTCGGCCTGGCCAAGCTGCTACAAGATTCCGTGGCTCCCGACGCGACGAGTCTTTCGACGCAGACGCTCACCAAGACCGGTCATGCCCTGGGAACCGTGACCTACATGGCACCGGAGCAACTCAAGGGCAAATCGCCCGATCAACGAGCGGACATCTTCTCTCTGGGCATCGTGCTCTATCAGATGGCCAGCGGACAACGTCCGTTTCAGGGAGAAACTTCGGCCGAGGTCATCTCGTCGATCCTGCGTGACGCCCCACCACCGGTCACGGATCTCAAGATCGAGCTGCCGTCTCACTTGGGTCGCATCGTCAAGAGGTGCTTGGAGAAGAACCCCAACCATCGTTATCAGACCGCCGCCGAGCTGCGCAACGAGCTCGAGGAGCTGAAGCGCGAGGTCGAATCAGGAACCGTCTTCGAAGAAGACGCCAAGACCCGGGCCATCAGGGTTCACCGGTCATCCCGGCGGAACCTGGGCATCGCGGCACTCATTGGAGGGGCGGCGATCGTCGTCGCCCTGGTGGCCTTGTTGGCGTCGTTTTTTGGTAAGGCCCCAGACGATCAGGAATCACTGGCAGGCGAAGCTCCCATCAAGACCATCGCTGTTCTGCCGTTCTCGAACGTCGGGGACACAGCGGACCCGACCTTCTCGGACGGCCTCAACGAAGAGCTCGGCAGGCTGTTGACGTCTTTACCGGATCTACAGGTCGTCTCCAGAGCCACGGCCAGACAGCAAATCATGCCAGAGGCGACCACTCAAGAGATCGGTGAGGCTCTCGGCGCCGACTATCTGGTTCTGGGATCGGTGCGCTGGGGCGACATGGCAGACGAGACCGCGACCGCCCGTGCCACCCTGCAGGTGATCCGGGTCGAAGACGATATCCAGGTCTGGTCCGACAGCTACGACCGCCAGCTGGTCGACGAACTGGCGGTGCAGACCGAGATTGCCCAGCATGCTGTGCGTGCGGTCGGCGCCTCGGTCTTGGGATTGGCGACTGACCAGCTGCCACCCGAGCCCGAGATCGAGGAGCCGATCGAGGTCGCCGAGGAGACACCCACACCGGTCCGTCAACCAAAGCCGGCGCCGCAGCAGCGGGCTCCCGCAAGGCCAAGCACCCCGCCACCCAGACCAACAGAGTCGAGGGTCACCAAGATCGATGAGGCACCTGCGTCCCCCGAAATCCAGGCCCGCCCGACCCCCAGCGTCATGCTCGAGATCGAGCTGACCACTTTCGAGCCCGAAGGTGTCCTGACGATCTACGCCGATGATGTACAGATTCTCAGTGAGGAATTTCGGTTCGAGGGCCAGAGAAAGGGGATTCTGGGTCGCAAGAAGGCCGCGGGTTCCTTCTTATCTCGACAGTCTGTACCGGCCGACACTCGTTCCCTGCGTGTCTACATGCTGGTCGGTAACGACACCAAGCTGGTGACTCTGGAGCCCACTCTCCGAAGGCTCGACCACCCAGCGGCTGATGGTGAGCCTGACGCGCAAGGGTGTTCTCGAAGCGAGCTTGGAGTAAAGGGAACCTTCCCCCTCACGGCGGCCCTCTCCGATGCCGTTTGCCTACTACAAGCGGCTCAGCGCCGCCCGGAAAGCGATCTATCGCCAGAGCGACGCGATCACATCGGTTCGCCTGCCGACAGTCCAACCGCTCCGCTCGCTCGTCCCCGCCATCGCTTCGGCTCTGGATGACGAGACGCCGGCCGGCCTCCAACAAGCCTGCCAGAAGCTCGCGGACGCTCTCTTGCAGCAGTTGGGTGCCCCTCCGGTCCAGGTCTTCGTGCTGGAGGTACGACCCAGCGACACCTATGGCGAGTTGCACGGTCTCTATGAACCCAGCGATCCACCGTACAGCAGCCGCATCACCCTGTGGATGAGAACCGCACAGCAGGAGCGGGTCGTGGCCTTTCGTAGTTTTCTGCGCACTCTGTTCCACGAGCTACTCCACCATCTGGACTACGAGATCTTCGAACTGGCGGAGACATTCCACACCGAGGGCTTCTACAAGCGCGAGTCCAGCCTCTTCCATCAGCTCGTACCGGATCCAGACCCCTTCGACTCGAGTTCCTGAAAAGACGATGACCCCGCGCCCATGATTGGGAGCGGGGTCGACAGAGCTCGATCGGATTGCGGACGGCTAAATGAAGTTGACGACCTTGCTCAGCGTGCGCCGAGCCGAGCGCATGGGAATCGACACCTTGACGTGGATATCCTCTTCATCCACGAGCACTTTGAGGGCACCACCCTGTTTGGACACCCTGACGCTGGTCGAACCGTCTTCGACTTCGACCAGGATGCAGTCGGGTAGGTCATCCAGCTCCTCGAGCATGGCATGGACCATCGGACCCCACTCACCCAACTCCACATCCAGGTCCAGCCATTCCTCTTCCGGAATCACAAATCCGCTGGTGGTGACCGCTGCGTCCACCAGAGCCATGGGCACAGGGACATAGAGATTGACTCCTTCTTCCCGGTCCTGCACGCGAACCGTCGCCACACCTCCCCAGGCGTAGACAGCACCGATCAGCGCCACCCAGCTCAGGATCAAGACGGCGAAACAGGCAGAGACAACGATGAGAAACCGTTTCATGAATCCGCTCCCTTCTACTCGGCCTCGGCGATGTCGTCCACCCAGACTCGGACAGTCTCGTTATCGCCAGAGACGGTGACCAGCTCTCCTTCTCCCTCTTCCACGAGGGCTCGGATCGCGGCCTCGAGATTCAGCTCATCGCCTTCACCCGACAACAGTGCATCCACAACCGTCAGAGGAACCTGGACGTCGACCTGCTCGTTCTTGTCCTGTTCGAGGACATGAACCTTGAGGTATCCGGCCTCTTTCCACACTCGCACGGACTCGTCGTCCTCCTCGACCGTCACAAACGTCATGTCCGGGCTGTTCTTGATCTCCTGCCACAGCTCCCGGAGCTCGGCAGGACTCATGTGTTCGCAGCATTCACTGAGATGAATCTTGCCTTCCCGCAGGTGCTCTTCAGGCACCATGGCGATGGCCTTCTCCACCATCGATACCGGCACATTGACCTTGACTCGGGCACCATCGGTCTCATCGACCCGAACGTGCAGCCATAGGCCGCTAGCGGACGCCACCCCCGCAGCACCCATGACAAGGACCAGCATCGCCACGAAGATCGAAAATCTGTTGCTCATGATTTGCCTCCCATCGTTCTCAAAGGGCCGGTGTGCGCCCGGCTACTGGTAACGACGGATCAGCGAGGAAAAAGTTTCACCCGCCGTCATCAGGCCTCGGTCGTCTAGGCTGTCTTGGTACTGGGAGGAGACGCGATTCCCCTGAGGCGAGCGGCCAGAGCACTGCGCATCTCGAGGACCAGACTGAACAGAGCCGGCACCAGAAACAGCGTGAAGAAGGTGGATACCAACAGCCCGCCCACCACCACACTGCCCAGGCCACGGTAGAGCTCCGAGCCAGCACCCGGGAACAGCACCAACGGCAACATGCCACAGACGCTCGTCGCGACACTCATGAAGATCGGGCGAATTCGGTTCCGAACCGACTCGACGATGGCCTCACGGGGCGCCATCTCGTCATCACGCATGTGGTTCAGCGACTGATGCACGATGAGAATGGCGTTGTTGACCACCGTACCCACGAGGATGATAAAGCCCAACATGGTGAGCACATCCAGGGATTGATAGATAAAGAGATTGACCACCGCCAGACCCAGAAAACCACCCAATGCCGCCAAGGGCACGCTGAACAGAATGACAAACGGATACAGAAAGCTCTCGAATAGCGCCGCCATCAGCAGATAGGTGATGACGATAGCCAGCACGAAGTTCCAGATCAGCGCCTGCCCCGTTTGCGTCAGCTTGTCCGCGGATCCGGACAGCCGGGCCCGATACAGGCCACCCAACCTTCCCTCCTGCCGCATCGGCTCGAGGATCTCGCTCTCGATCGCGTTCATGGCCTCCTGCAGCGGCATCTCCTCGGGCGGCGTCACCGCGATGGTGATGGATCGCTGGCGTTCCCGATGAGCAATGGTGGCGGGACCGCTCTCCAGCGTTACGTCAGCCACCGAGCCCACCGTCACAAGCTCCCCACCGGGAGTCGCCACGGGGAGCTGTTCTATGAGATGAGTATGCAGCGCCTCGTCGCCATGATCGGCCAGTACCCTGAGGTCGATTTCCTGCCCCTCGAACTGATAGTCGCTGGCCTTTGCACCGTCCACCAGGACACTCACCATCGTGCCCAGATCCCGGTTCGAGATCCCCAGCTCCGCCGCCCGCCGGCGATGAGTCCGCACCTGGACCTCCGGGTTTCCAAGATCGAGACTCGGAATGGGGCGCGCCTGGGCCGCCGGCAGCACCTCACGAGTCCGGCCAAAGACCTCGCCGCCCAGACCCACCAGCTGTACCAGATCCGGCCCAGTCAAATCGATCTCGATGGTGCGACCCATGCCCATCCCGCGCGAGAAGATGCTGACTTGACTCATGAAGGCGATGGCCCCAGGTAGCCTGGCGTTGACCTTCTGAAACGCCGGGATCAGCTCGCGCACCCTTTCCGGATCCCTGGCCGAGGCACCGACGAAAATCTGCTCGCCAAAAACCACATAGAACATCCCCGAGACTCCACCACCAGCGAGCTCGACGGTCTCTGCCGGCGACCCGCTCCACAGCGGCTCCATTTCATCCAGATAGAACTGCAGGTAGCTGGCGTTCTCTTCCAGGCTGTGTCCCGGTGAGGCCAAGATGATGCCGAACAGAAAATTCTGATTGCCGGTGGGTAGATACTCGGCCTGTGGCATCAGCAGCAAACTGAGGCCCACGGCTAAGACTGTGAAGGTCACCACCACCACCAGACGTCTGCGAGAGGTGGCTAAGATCCAATCGACGCTCTGAGTCACCCAGTCGTTGAATCTCTCGGCTCTGGCGACCAGGCCCCACAGATTGCGAAAGCCGCGACCCTGAGTCTGGGGCGCTGCCACCCCGAGAATCTTCGCCGCCAGGCTGGGGATCACGGTGATCGACACGATGAGGCTCAACCCCACGGCCGAGCTGATGGCGATGGCGATGTCCCTGAAAAGCTGTCCGGCCTCCTCTTCTACGAACAGGACGGGCAAAAACACCGCGATGGTGGTCAGAGTGCTGGCCAAGACAGCACCCCAGACCTCGGTGGCGCCATCGTAGGCCGCATTGAATCGCGACTTGCCCATCTGCCGATGGCGATAGATGTTCTCCAGCACGACGATGGAGTTGTCCACCACCATGCCGACGGCAAAGGCCATGCCTGCCAGGCTGATGACATTGAGGCTGCGGCCCAGCCAATTCATCACCAGGAACGTACCGATGATGCTGATGGGGATGGCGATCGCCACCACCAGGGTGCTGGACCGACTGCGCAGAAATACCAGCAACACCAGAATCGCCAGGCTGCCGCCCAGAAACAGGTTCTGCTGGACCAGACTGATGGCACTGTAGATGTATGCCGTCTCATCGGACACCTGAATGATCTGCAGTCCCCGGGAAGCCATGAGGTCGCGGTTGACATCGCCCAACGTCCCCTTGACTCCCTTCATCACCTCCAGCACGTTGGCACCTGTCTGTCGGACGGTATTGAAGACGATCATCTGGTGGCCGAAGAAGAAGGCCTTGGCCCGCGGCTTGGCAAACCCAAACTCGACAGTCGCCACGTCCCGCACGTAAACCGGCACCCCGCTGCGAATCGCCACGACCACTTCCTCGATCTCTGCCGGGGATCCGTATTCACCCACGGTTCTCACCAGATACCGTCTCTTGCCTTCGTCGAAATCGCCGCCGGAGTAGTTCCGGTTCTCACGATCGATGGCCGCTACAAATTCCGTGATCGTGATCTGGCGAGAGGCGAGCGCCGTCGGATCCACAACGACGTGCATTTCCTGCTCGGTGCCGCCAAAGTAGTTGACGGCGCCCACACCGGGCACCCTCTCGAACTCGGGTTTGACGAACTCTTCGAAGAATGTCAGCAGGGTCTCGATTCGGCCCTCGTAGGGGTCCACGTCCGAGGGCACGATCACGAACCAGGCCATGGGGCTGGCCTGTGACCCGACAGCTTGGATGACCGGTTTGTCGGCGTTGTCCGGGTACCTGGGAACTTGCTCCAGCCGATTCGAGACCTTGAGGACCGCCGCATCCAGATCGGTACCGGTGACGAAGGTGAGCGAGATCGAGCCGAAATTGTCCGAGCTCGAGCTCTCCATTCTGTCCAAGCCTTCGAGGCTCTTGAGCTGTTCCTCCTGTTTGTCGATGATCTCCCGCTCCATCTCCATGGGGCCGGCGCCAGGCCAGAACGTACCGACCGTCACCTGCGGCTCTTCGATCGTCGGCGTCAGCTGAAACGGAATCCGCAGCAGGGCGATGGTGCCGAAGAGCACGATCAGTATGGCACCGACTGCTGTCTTGACCGGCGAACGAATCGCTGTGCGAACAATCCTCATGGCACTGGGTAGTCCTGGATTTCGGGCTGGACCGTTTGACCGGGAAAGATCCTCTCGTTGCCACGGGTGATCAGTCGGTCTCCAGGGCTGACCTCGCCCGTCACTGCCACCCAGACACCGACGGCCGACCCGACCTGGACAGCCAGCCTCTCCACGGAATTGTCATCCTTGATCCGGAACACGGCCGCCTCATTGCCCTTGGTGACAACGGCATCCTTGGGCACGATCACCGCGTCTACCGCCTCCCCTACTGACAGATGAACCTGCGCCAACATGCCGACGGCGATCCTGCCATCCGGGTTGGTGATGGCGATCTTGGTGGGAAATGATCGCGCTCGAGCATCGGCCCGGGGAACCACGGCCCGCACCTGACCCTCCACTTCCAGTCCGCCAAGCGACTGGATCGCGACCCGCGCCGGGCTGCCGACGCTGAGGCCCGCAAAGGAGCTCTCCGGGACTTCTACCGTCACCTCTAGATCACCAAGGTCCAGCAACTCGGCGACCGAACCGCCGGCCCCCAGCCATTCGCCTTCGGCGACCAGCTCCCGCACCACCACACCCGAAAAGGGCGCGCGCACCGTTGTCCGGTCCAGATCGTCCTGCAGCCGCGCGACCTCGGCCTGCAGCTGCGCGACACGCCCTCCCCACGCTTCGAACTCGGATTGTGCGTCATCGAGCTGCTGCTGACTGATGATCTTCTCCTCAGACAGACCCTGCGCGCGTTCCAGGCTGGTATTGGCCAGTCTCTGACGCGCCTCGGCCTCCTGCAACTGGCCTTGGACCGCATCCAAGCGCAGCTGCAAATTGGTGCGTCGTAGCTTGACCATGGGCCGGCCCTTGCCCACGAGATCCCCCTCCCGAGCCACCAGCTGCTCGACCACGCCTTCGACTTCGGAGGCCACGACGCTGATCCGACGGGACTCCACCGAACCGGTCAACGCCATCGAACGCTGTACCGGGTGCTGCCGCGCTACCGTGAATCTCACCGGTGTGGCTGGGGGGCCCTGGGCCAGGACAGAGTGCACGCCCGAGCCAGCCGCGACGCTGGCGAGAAACACGAGACTGGATCTGACGAAAAAGTTCCTACCTGGATTCATGATCTCATCCACTTGCCTGTTGGGATAGCGAGTTCGAGTCGCAGTTCTTACCGGGGAGGCGACTAGGTGACCGATTATGCCAGAAGCGATTCACCTCTGTCCGCCGGCCCACCTGTATAGTTGGCGATCTACAAAGCTCGGTTCGCCGTTGGACCGGCTTTTCGAGAGGCACTCTTCATGAGAATCACCCTGTTCGCGAAATCCTTCTTTGTCAGCTTGGCCGTAATCCTGGCCCATCTTCCCGTGACTCTGCTAGCCGATCAGGCCACCGCTCCCCAACCCGAGGTCCAGGACCCATTTCTGGCGGAGTTGGACTTCGATCCCTCGGTCATCACCGGCCAGCTGCCCAACGGGCTGCGCTACTACATCCGGGCCAACTCCAGGCCGGAGAACCGAGCCGAGTTGTGGCTGGCGGTCAACGCCGGCTCCCTCCTCGAGGACGACGATCAGCTCGGTCTGGCCCATTTTGTCGAGCACATGGCATTCAACGGCACGCAGAACTTCGAGAAGCAGGATCTCGTGGACTATCTCGAGAGCATCGGCATGCAGTTCGGACCCGATATCAATGCCTTTACCAGCTTTGATGAGACCGTCTATACCCTGACGGTACCCACCGACGACGAGACGATTCTCAAGCAGGCCTTCCAGATTCTGCAGGACTGGGCGCAGGGTGTCAGCTTCGAAGGCGAGGAGATCGACAAGGAAAGGGGCGTCGTGATCGAGGAATGGCGCTTGGGCCGTGGAGCGCAGGCGCGGATTCGCGACAAGCAGTTTCCGGTCCTATTCAAGGACTCCCGCTACGCCGAACGACTGCCCATCGGCGAACTGGAGATCCTCGAAGCGGCCCCACATGATGCCTTCCGACGCTTCTACAAAGAATGGTATCGACCGGACTTGATGGCGGTCATCGCCGTCGGCGACTTCGACCCAGAGGTCATCAAGGAAAAGATCCACCAGCACTTCGGCGTTCTGCAAGGGCCGGATATCGCTCGACAGCGGCCGCTCTACCCGGTCCCCGATCACGAGGAGACCCTCTTCGCCATCACCACCGACCCGGAAGCCACCAATACGGTCGTCAGCGTGTACTACAAGCTGGAGAAGCGAACCCAGTCTCGGCTCGGCGACTACCGCCGGCAACTGGTCGAACAGCTCTACCACGCCATGTTCAACGCCCGCCTGGATGAGCTGCGACAGCAAGCCGATCCGCCCTTCCTCTTCGCTTTCTCGACTTCCGCGGGCCTCGTGCGCACTCGCGATGTCTATATGCAGGCTGCGGCAGTCAAGGACGGAGAGGTTCTCCAGGGTCTCGACACTCTGCTCACCGAGGTCGAGCGAGTCGATCGTCACGGCTTCACCCAGGGTGAGTTCGAGCGCATGAAGAGCGATTTTCTGCGTCGTTACGAGCAGGCCTATGCCGAGCGCGACAAGCGCGAGTCGTCGACTTTTGCCGGCGAGTACATGCGCCACTTCCTGGAAGAGGAGCCCAGTCCCGGGATCGAGATCGAGCTGCAGCTGGTCCGTGACCTGCTTCCCACTATCACCCTGGCGGAGCTCAACAAACTGGCGGATGAATGGATCACGGAATCCAACCGGGTCCTGCTCGTCAGCGGACCGGAGAAACAGGATGTTCAGCTCCCTGACGAAGCCGAGCTCGCTCAAGTCTTCGAGAGTGTCGAGAAACGAGAGATCCTGGCTTATGTAGACCGGGTTCGTGACAAGCCCCTGGTCGAGAAGCTGCCTGCCCCGGGAAAGGTCGAAGAGACCCGTCAGATCTCCGAGATCGGTGTCACTGAGTGGCGCCTGAGCAATGGGCCCCGGGTCGTGCTGAAACCCACCGACTTCAAGAACGACCAGATCTTGATCACGGCCTTCAGCCCTGGTGGGGATTCCCTCGTGCAGGACGAAGACTTCCCGTCCGCCAGTTTCGCCACCGCGGTGCTGGGAGAGGGTGGGCTGGGAGAGTTCGATCAGATCGAGTTGGAGAAGGCCCTGGCCGGCACTCTTGCCAGCGTCGCCCCCTTCATCTCCGAGTTGGAGGAGGGTCTCGATGGCAGCGCCTCGCCGCAAGATCTGGAGACGATGTTCCAATTGCTCTACCTGACCGTCACCGCACCCCGCGCCGACGCCCAGACTTTCCAGAGCCTGATGACCCGGTTTCAGACCTTCATCGAGAACCGCCGGGCTCGCCCGGAAGCGGTGTTTGCAGACGAGATCGCCTTGGTCAGGTACCAAGATCATCCACGTCGACGCCCGCCGACCCTGGAGCTCCTCGACCAGATCGACCTGGGCACCGCAGAGAGGATCTACCGCGACCGATTCTCCGACATCAGCGATTTCACCTTCTTTCTGGTGGGCAACTTCGATCCCGATGAGATTCGACCGCTGGTGGAAACCTACATCGGTGGCCTCCCCTCGACTGGCCGAGAGGAGACCTGGCGCGATGTCGGCGCCACACCCATCACCGGGCCTCGAATCGTCGAAGTCGAGAAAGGGCTGGAACCCAAAAGCCAGGTCCGTCTCATCTGGTCGGGGCCGGCGACATGGAGCCGGGAGGGCCAACACGACATCAGCTCCCTGGCAGACGCGTTGCAGATCAGACTGCGCGAGGTGCTCAGAGAGGATCTCGGGGGCGTCTATGGAGTGGGTGTCAGTGGCAGCCTGATTCGCCGGCCCGAGGAACGCTTCAGCTTCTCCGTCAGCTTCGGCTGCGCTCCCGAGAGCGTCGAACCTCTGGTCGAGGCGGTCAAGAGGGAGATCTCCAAGGCTCAATCCGACGGACTCGCGGCGTCCTACACCGACAAGGTTCAGGAGATACAGCGTCGGGGAAGGGAGGTCGACCTGCGTGAAAACGGCTTTTGGCTGCGGGCGCTGAAGTCCTACTACTCCCTGGACCTCGATCCTCGTCTGATCCTGGCACACGAGGAGCTGGTCGAACGAGTCGAGCCCGCCAAGCTCGAAGAAACCGCCAAGCGATACTTGGATCTGGACACGACCTTTCAGGCCGTCCTCTATCCTGAAGCCGCGGACTCGGATTCTCGAGCAGGAAAGCACTGAGAGCGCCGGCGGGCCGGCGGCAGACACAAGGCTACGGCAGTGACGGCAGCGCCTCAGGGGATGCCAGCAGGATGGCGGGATCTACCCGGGCGCCGTGCCAGCGGACGCCGAAGTGCAGATGAGGACCCGTGGTGCGTCCCGACTGTCCAACGAGACCCAGGATCTCTCCTCTCTGGATCTCGTCGCCTGCCTCCACGGCGATACCACTCATATGGAAGTACATACTGATCAACCCGTCACCGTGATCGACGAAGACGCTCTTGCCGGGAAAGAAGAAATCGCCGGTCAGGGCCACGGTCCCAGCCGCCACCGAGAGGATCGGCAACCCTGACTCGGCAGCAAAATCCGACCCGGTGTGCGGACTGCGGGGCTGGTTGTTGAAGAACCGCCGGGAGCCAAATCGTCCTCCTGGAGGTAACGAATCGAGAGGCGGCCCCAGAGGAAGGGTGAAAAGCCGCGGCGACTCTCGACCCCACAGGGCGCCAATCATCCTGTTCTCCCTCTGAACGCGCTCGAGGTTCTTGGCCGAGAGGTTGACCTGCGAGTCGTCTTCCAAGGTAATGTACTGCACCTCGTAGGGGTACGAACCGATCCTCAGGGATCTCTCTTCTCTTTTCCCCTCCCGCCACCGAGCCACAGCGAAATCTCCCTCCGGAGCCAGGAGATCGATCGGGTACCAGCACTCCCCCGCCATGGGCTGCCATGAGCGATCCCCCTGACCACAGGAATCGATCCCTTCTCCCGGCCAGCGCACCAGGGAACCGGGCGCTACAGTCGTCCCATCGCCCCGGCTGGGTATGCCGCTGAGAACCACGATCGTCACCATCGCGACAAAGCCCCGGATGGCGCACTTCCTGCCCTTCTCCCGACCGGCCACTTTCTCCTGATCTCCGCTTCGTTTCATTGCCGCCCCTACGTCTGGCCTGAGGGCATGCTAACAGGAGAGAATCGGTACACGACGGGTGTCAACACCGTCAGGGAGGTGCACATGTGGCGTACGCGAGCCGTGGTGTCGATGCTGGTGGAGGACGTAGCAGGACTCGGACCCCTGAGCCCTGAAGACAGGGAGAGTGCCGACTCTCCGGCACACCCGGAATCGGAGGCTCTCACCAGAGCCATCCGCAGGGCGACACTGGTCGTCGTCGTCGACTGCCTCGCCATCCTGATCCTGTTTCTCTTTCGCGACCACACTCGGCCCTTTCTGCCCGCCAAGCAGACCGTCGAGACTGTCTTCACGTTCGGGATCTTGGCCGTCGCTGCCCATGCCGGCTTCCGGTGGGCGCAGCTGGAGCGATTGCGGTCGGTCCAGCGCCTCTGCGACGACTTGCGTCAAAGACAGGATGTCTGAGAGGTGAACGAGTGCTACCGAATCCCGATCTGGCGAACCCTGACGCCTCGAGGATCTAGGGCTCCAAACCGGTCGCGCGGGACAACGTCCTCAACTTGGCCTGCACGCGCTGCAGATTCTCGGGCCCCAGCCGCAAGAACTGCTTCGCGGCGGGGCTCAGCTCTTCGAGAGCCGGATCCGCGAACTCATAGGCCGTCACCTTGCGTTCGAGCTCGATGGGGCCATCGACGACCGGAACGGCGAGCACTCTCTGGATGGCTCGTCGCAGGGTAGCCTCGAAGTCCTCGCCAGGGTAGCCGAGATCCTGATAGGCCTGTTCCAACAAGGGGCGGATCGCCGTATAGAGCTCAGCAGTCCCCTCTGTGTCCAGCGATCCGATGACCTCGGTCAGGAGATCGAATCGCCGGTAGCTGGCCGAATCGATGTAGATCTTGTCCTCAGCCTCCCGAACACCGAACTTCTCTTCCGGGACTGCCATATCCAGATGCTTGGCGGGACTGGTGCCCTCTGCGATATTGTCCACGACCACCACGAAGCCGCGAATCAGCTCTGGAGTCACCAACCATTCGGCCAGTTGGGGGTGACTCGAAACCTGGCTGACGATCTCTCGGAGCCAAGCATCACTGTCCGCGAGAGGTGGCACCTCACCGATATCGAGGGTCGACTCGGACTCCCCGGTTTCGAGCGGCTCAGACACAGCCGGAACGGGTGTAGCTTCAGGCTCGGGAGTCACCTCGGAGGAGTCTCGCCTGAACCAGAAAACCGCCACCAGAATCAGGATAATGGCCACCACAGCCACCACCAGCGGCCAGCGAGTAGGACCTGACTCGCCGCCCTCGGGGGGAGTTCCCGATTCGTCTGATTTCAAATCGAAGTCCTGCAGTTCCTTATTCATCTCTTCACCTCGTGAGTTCATGGATCGCCGACCCGACCATTGTACTGCCGTTGCGGCACGGCGTTCAGTCGGCTTGCGGTGCCCAATCCGGCAGGTCGACAGAACTGCTCAGCTGCCATGCGGTGTGAATCAGATCAGCGGTGAAGCTGACGGCCCGCCGATATCGTTCTTGCGAGAATTTGAGAAGCTCCGAATCCACCCGACCCTTCTCATCCAGATCCGCCAACTCATCGGCCAGGTCATAGACCCGAACCACCTGGGAGTGGCTGTCTCCGAAGGCCTGCACGACGGCTGGGAACAGCGGTTTCAACGGCTGTCGATCAGCGATATCGAGGGCCTCCAGCGATACCGATTGGAGCAAACCGTCGACCTGTCGATGGATCCCGGTGCGAGGTGAAGAGCCGTCCCTGCGGGCCCGCCCGTCGTGATGCACTGTGGTATGCAGCGGCTGACACAAATCTTGTGCGTAGTGGGCCACAAAGCCCGCTTGATGGGCTGCCATGATCCGCAGATCCGGGTCGCGCGGCCGGACTCTCAGCTGCGCGAAGATCGCGGCGAGCCGCTGGGTGCTTTCCACGAGCGCGTAGGGCAGGGTGCCAATCTGCGTGACATCCCCATCGGGGCGCAGAAGGCCCTTTCCATCACCCGCTTTGGCGATCCGATTCAGGAGGTTGATGTACTGCCAACGTTCTTCAGGCAGCGCTTCGCCTTCGAGCAGCTCCAGATCGAGATAGTGCCGGGGGGCTTCCATGGCCCGCAATTGGGGAAGCTCCCGGGGGCGCATCAGATCGGGTTGAACCGCGGCGTTCTCGATCGCGACCCTCTCAGACCCTGACCAGTCCAGGCCCTCGAGTTCCACTGCATCCAGCGCTGCCGAGGTGATGAGTCGGTGCCCCTTGGAGCTCCAGGCCAGGGTTGCCGGGACGCACCCGAGCATACCCACGAGAACCACCAGACCAATGGGCAGGAATCGCAAGAACAACAACCTCGAGAAGATTGCTCTACTTTCTGATCAGGACTGTCCGGAATCACCAGAGGGTGGACCCGGAGCGTAGATGGGACCGGGAAAGGGTTTGAGGTTGTCGTCCGACCCCTCCTCCGGCTTGGTGATACGGGAGACTCCTTCCTTCTCCACCTCGTCGATTCGGACCACCGAATGCATGGGGACGAAAACCCTTTGCACGCCTTTGAATTCGGTCTTCAGGCGCTCCTCGGAGGGGTCCACGACCACCTGGGACCGCTCACCGAAAAGCAGACCCTCCACCTCGATGAACCCGAACATGGTGCCGTGCGAGACACCCTCGGCGTAGACCTCGAAGATCTCACCCTGATTGTGGAAAAGGACTTTGTAGATTCGTCGCGTCGCCAAGGACTTCCTCCGGAACTGAGCCACGATAACACAGAGGCACAGCGAAACTCGCGAGAGAATTCGACGTAGTCCAAGAGGGATGTGGTTGTCCCACGGGCAATGGCTAAACCATTCGACTGCGGGTGTCATCTAAGAGAGAAACGACTGGGTGAGCCATGCAAGACTGGCACTCCCACATCGGATTTGGAGGAGAATCGGGACCATGAAGAGACAGATACCGAGAACTGCGTCTGTGATCGCCGCACTGATCCTGAGCACCACGGTCACCTACGCTGGGACCTTCGAAGAGACCATCGAAAAAGCTCTACCCTTTGCCGCCGGAAGTCTTCTGCGGTTGTCCAACACCAACGGCGACGTGGAGATTACGACCTGGGACCGCGAAGAGATCCAGATCGAAGCCCACAGAAAGGTCAAAGCCAGCAGCGAGGACCGTGCTCGTCAGGCCTTCGAGGATCTTGTGGTGAACATCCAAGAGTCCGCCAATGGAGTCACGATCGAGACCGAGTATCCCAGGAGCCGAGGCGGTTGGTGGGGTAGCGTTTCTGCCAGCGTCCAATACGACATCCGAGTGCCCCGGAGAGCGGATCTCGAGATCGATACAGTCAACGGCAAAGTCCAGGTCGAGGGCGCTCAGGGCAGAATTGATCTGGAATCGACCAACGGCGGTGTCAAGGTTCGAGACGCCGGCGGTAGCGTCTCGGCTCGCACCACGAACGGGGGTATCGAGGTCGAGCTCCATCAGGTCGAGGCCAGCGAGGATATGACCTTTCGGACAACCAACGGCAGCGTCACCCTGACCCTGCCCGCCGATGTCCAGGCTCACCTGTCTGCCCGCACTACCAACGGTAGCGTTCACACCGACTTCCCCATCACGGTCCAGGGTACGTTCCGCAAGAACAGACTGGAGGGGGACCTCAACGGAGGCGGAGCCTCCATCGAGCTCACGACCACCAACGGCAGCATTCGGATCCGCGAGTTCTAGGCTGGCTCCGAGGCCCTCACCGCGGCGGTCAGAAGTCGAGCTTCAGAAAGGGGTACGGACCGCCGCTGGCCGTCAGGTAGTCTTCCACCGACTGTTTCCACATCTCGATCGAGATCCCCATGTAGAGACTCTGCTCGGTCTCTGACAGACGGTTCTCGACCGGCCCCATCCGTCCCCAGGCCCTGGTCACCAGATTGCGGGCTCCCCCGGGTGTCCCCAGATGATCTCGCAAAAGGGCTGCCGAGATCTGGATCAAGCCCTGGACAAATCCAGCCGGCTCGGTCGTCTTGCCGGCGGCGATCCAGACCCATTCCCAAGCCTCGTGGGCTTCCCACAAAAAAGCCCGGTTGAAAAGATCGACTCCGAAGAGGTAGTCCTCACACTCGGACCAACTTGCCGGAAGATCCCTGCAAGAGCTGGACGCCGCCGGCTCCGCGTGTCCATAGAGGTGACCCAGGGGGTCTTTGACCGGATGCGGGGTCAGGCCTGGAACATGCCGGTAGGGCGGCAAGGGCCGGGGCGAATACCTTGGTGGCGGGTCTGGTGGCCCAACCAAAGGACTTGCAGCCTGTCTTTCGATATTCATCCTGAGAAGAATCCGACCTCCTGTTAGAATCGGGTGTCGCGCAAGACTGTACTACGAGCCCAAGTGATCGACATCCAGCCCTAGCTATCGAATACTGGAGGAACCTCTTATGAAGGGTGCAGATCTGTTCGCTCCCCTCGACGATTTCGTCAACCGGCATCTCGGACCGACCGAGGAACAGGCCCACGAGATGCTCGGCACTCTCGGTTTCGAGTCTCTCGAAGACCTGGTGGCAGCCGTCATTCCAGAAGCCATCCTCAGCGACCAACCTCTGGCCCTGGGTGGGCTCAAGGGGGAGCACGAGACCCTCGCGGAGCTGCGCGCCATCTCGAAACGCAACCAGGTGTGCCGGTCCTTCATTGGCATGGGCTACTACAACACCATCACGCCACCGGTGATTCAGCGCAACATCCTGGAGAATCCCGGCTGGTACACGCAATACACGCCCTACCAGGCCGAGATCGCCCAGGGTCGCCTCGAAGCGCTGATGAACTTCCAGACCATGGTGGCCGACCTGACGGCCCTGCCGCTGGCCAACGCCTCGCTGCTGGATGAGGCCACCGCAGCGGCGGAAGCGGTGAGCATGTGCCTCGCCATCACACGTCAGAAACGAAATACCTTCTTCGTCGCGGCTGATTGCCATCCCCAGACCCTTGCTGTGGTAGAGACCCGATGCCGGCCCTTGGGAATCGAGGTGGTCGTCGGCGATCCGACCGACTTCGATTTCGGCGGTTCCGACATCTTCGGAGTTCTGGTTCAATACCCCACCACCGACGGCAGAGTCGAGGACTACGGTGCTCTGGCAGAGCGGGTCCACGAGGCCGGCGCGCTGCTCGTTGTCGCCACCGATCTGCTGGCCTTGACCCTTCTGCGTCCACCCGGTGAGTTTGGCGCCGATATCGCGGTGGGTTCCAGCCAGAGATTTGGCGTACCGATGGGCTTTGGCGGACCTCACGCGGCCTTTGTCGCCGCACACCAGAAGTACGAGCGGTTCGTCCCGGGACGAATCGTCGGTCTTTCCAAAGACGCCGCAGGAGAGCCCGCCTTCCGCTTGTCCCGACAGACCCGCGAGCAGCACATTCGGCGCGAGAAAGCGACCAGCAATATCTGTACGGCTCAGGTCCTGCTCGCCGTTTTGGCCTCCATGTATGCCGTCTACCACGGACCCGAACGTCTGCGGAAAATCGGTCAACGGGTTCACGGGCAAACCCGTCTCTTGGCGGCCGGTCTGAAGCGGCTCGATTTCGATATCGGCGACGGACTCTTCTTCGATACTCTCAAGATCCGGCTGCAACCCGGCAAGGATCTGGATGTACTCACCGCCGCTCGCAGCCGATGTCTGAACCTGCGTCACTATGAAGACGGGGGTCTCGGGCTGTCTCTCGATGAGACCGTGACGAGACAGGACCTGGAGGCCCTGCTGGAGGTCTTCTCAGGCGGCCATGAGCTGCCCTTCTCGATCGATGATCTCCTGGACGAAGCCGAGGGCGAGCTGCCGGCTCCCCACGCCCGCACCAGCGACTTCCTGACGCAAGAGGTCTTTCAACGTTTCCATGTGGAGCACGAGATGCTCCGCTATATCTCCAAGTTGCAGGAGCGCGATCTCTCACTGGCCTTCTCCATGATTCCGCTGGGCTCGTGCACCATGAAGCTCAACGCCACGGCCGAGATGATTCCCATCACCTGGCCCGAGTTCGCCGGCCTGCACCCGTTTGCTCCTCCCGAGCAAGCGGAGGGGTACAGCCAGCTGTTCCGGCAGCTGGAGGAGTGGCTGGCTGAGATCACTGGTTTCGACGCCACATCCCTACAGCCCAACGCGGGCTCGCAAGGCGAGCTCACCGGTCTGCTGGTGATTCGCGCCTACCACCTGGACCGGGGCGACGCTCATCGCAATATCTGCCTCGTGCCCACCTCCGCCCACGGCACCAACCCCGCCAGCTCGGTGATGGCAGGGATGAAGGTCGTACCGGTCAAGAGCGATGACCGGGGCGACTTCGACCTGGTCGATTTGAAGACCAAAGCCGACGCGCACCGCGACGAGTTGGCGGCCATCATGATCACCTATCCCTCCACCCACGGGGTCTTCGAAGAGCATGTCAAAGAGGTCTGCGACATCGTTCACGGCAACGGGGGTCTCGTCTACCTCGATGGCGCCAATATGAACGCCCAGGTGGGGCTGTGCAAGCTCTCGGATATCGGCGCCGACGTCTGCCATCTCAATCTGCACAAGACCTTCGCCATCCCCCACGGTGGTGGCGGACCGGGTGTGGGCCCCATTTGCACGGCCAAGCATTTGTCGCCATTTCTTCCAGGTCATCCGGTGGTTTCCACCGGCGGGGACAAGGCCATCGGAGCGGTAGCTGCGGCTCCCTTTGGGAGTCCAGGAGTCCTCCCGATCTCCTGGATGTACATCAGGATGATGGGTGCCCAGGGTCTGACCTGGGCCAGCCAGGTGGCCATCCTCAACGCCAACTACATGGCCAAGCGCCTCAAGGATCACTACCCCATCGTCTACACCGGTGCCCGCGGCTATGTGGCTCACGAGTTCATCCTCGACTGCCGCGCATTCAAGGATTCGGCAGGAATCACCGTCGACGACATCGCCAAGCGGCTGATGGACTACGGATTTCACGCCCCAACCATGTCCTGGCCGGTGATCGGCACTCTCATGGTCGAGCCGACAGAAAGCGAATCGAGATTCGAGCTCGACCGACTTTGCGACGCCCTGATCGCCATCCGGGAAGAGATTCGCGATATCGAAGAGGGTCGAGCCGATCGCGAGAACAACGTCTTGCACCACGCGCCACACACCGCCCGTGCAGTCAGCGGCGACAACTGGGATCGTCCCTACACACGCGAAAAAGCCGCCTACCCGGCTCCCTGGGTCCGGGAACGCAAATTCTGGCCGCCGGTGGCGCGCATCGACAACGCCTGGGGCGACCGGAATCTCATCTGCACCTGTGACCCGGTAGAGGCCTACGCTTTCGAGCCCGCCGTTGTGGAGAGCGAATAGAGCGTCCGCTGAATCAGCGTCCGGCACCCATTGCCCGCAGGCGAGGCAGCTGGGCGCGCATCTCCTGGGGTGTCAAGCCCACAAGGTCCGCCCGCTCGACGAGCAGGTCCAGATCGACGGGATAGAGGTTCCGGCGATCGGGGTCTCCCAGACCGGCGATGTTCCGGTCGGCGATGGCTTCAGCTAATCCAACTGACGAAGTCCTCCCGTTCCAGGTTCCTGGGTTCTCCCTCGCGGTCGAGAAGCATCGCGCCGAGCCGCCGTTTCGACTCTGCAAAGATCGACTCCAGATGGGCATCGCCGGCTCCGAGAAAGCCACTCCACGCCGGCGGCTGGCCGGCGTGACCTTCGGGAAATAATCGCTGGTCCACCTCGGCAAAGCTCACCGTAGCGAAGTAGAGAAAGCTCTGCGCTATGAAGAGGTCGAAATCCCTCATCGCCAGATAGGTACCGTTCATCAGTGTCGCCAGATGGTGGGCTTCGACGGCGAGCTGCCGGCCGTACCGCAGCAGACCCTCATCGATCGCATCGGTCGCCAGATGCCCATGATCCATTCCTGCCGCAAAGATCATCGCCAAGCGCTCGACAGCCAACAGACTCCAAGCGATACCCGTGGAGAACATGGGATCCAGAAACGAGTAGGTATGGGGCAGAACCGCCCAGCCTTCGCCGGCGGCAATCTCCAGGCGCCGTTGGACCCGTGGCATCAGCTCCAACGGATGCACCGGAACAGACCGTCCGAACTGTCTCTCGAGGGTGGGGTATCGACCGATTACCTGGCGCCAGATCGCTTCCGGGCTCTCCTGCCCGGCCGTCGTCAACTCCTCCATCGCATCCCGACGTAGCAGAATTCCAGCGCTGACGACTCCATGGTCGAAAGGCAGAACATACATCCAGCCCTCGTCCAAGAGATGGTGGACCGCGGCCCGATGGTCGGGATAGGGGCCGGGACTCAGCTCTGGAAAGGGTGCCAGCCCGGTGAAGTGACCAAAGACGAGGGCCGTATCAAGCTCGATCTCCTCCAGAGCCGACTCGATGGGTCGTGCGCCGGCCAGGAATCCACCGGCCCCCGATCCATCGATGAGGAAGTCGGCGGCCAATTCGAATGGCGAATCGGGAGAGGCATCGGACAAGAGCCATGGTCCGCCAGCGTTCTGCTCGAGACCCTGGATCTCCGTCTGGTCTCTGTAGTCCACGCCCTCCGCCACCGCCAGCCGCACCAGGTGGTGGTCCACATCCTGCCGCAGCCAGTGGCTGTCCGCGACGGCATCTTCCGGGCTCGCCGCCACCAGCAGTCGGTGCTCGTTGTCAGGGGAATCGACAATCTCGAGTCCGGGACGGTGGCGGTAGAACGTAAACCCCCGTTTCAATCCGCGGCGCACTGTCGGCATGTGCTCCATCCACATTCCGTACGCGGCCAGATTTACGAGGTCGGGCATTTCGTAAGCTTGCGCCAGGCGCTCCAGACAGATGGCGGCCAAGGGCGTGGAGGATTCACCGATGGCGAACCGGGGATGCTGCCCGCGCTCGATCAGGATGACCTGCACTCCGAGGCGATGGAGGATTCGAGCCAGGATCGTACCCGCGAAACCCGAGCCCACAACAGCGACTTGACAGTGCTCCATCAGACCTCTCCTCCATTGCCTTCCAGGCATTGCGCGCAATTGACCGGCACGCCGACCGTGCCGGTGCGGTTCATGTCCCGCAGCCGCCTCAGCCGGGCTCCCCGACAGATTGGACAGGCGGTTAATCTCTCAGCGTCCCACAGGTCTGCCAATACGACACCGCGTGGGGATTCCAGGGTCCGCCCCATGACCTCCTCGAGCATCGACAGGGTTGGCGGCTCGAAAAGCCCCAGCTCGGCGAGACGCTCCATTTCACCGTTTCCGCCTCGCATGGGAATGACGGAAACCACTTCGATGGCATGGTCCAGGGCGAATTCCACAGTGCGCAGGCTCCATTCCACCGCCTCTGCCGCGGGGACAAAAGGCGGGGACAGCAGAACAAAGGCCCGCACTCCGATGCCGTTGGCGTGCAACAGCTCCGAGGCGCTCACGAAGTCCTGCAGCTTCATCTGCTTGTTGAGCCGTGGCAGAGCTTCCGGGTGGATCGTCTCGAGCCCCATGGCCACCTGCAGCTTGCCCTCGAGCCTTGCCGCGAATCGGATGCAGGATTCGCCGACAAGCCGCGGGTGGCACTCCACCGTCACCTCACCGATACCGGCGAGCCGGTCGGCGACGACCTCGCAGATCCTGCGGAGGTACGGCGTTCTTGTCGAAGAAGTTGCTGGCGTTGTAGAGCTTGATGGCATCGGGTGCCTTTCGGGATTCCAGCGCCACCTCCAGCTGCCTCGGGATCGCCCCTGGAGGCGTCGGCTCGATCGAAGGTGTATTGCCAAAGATCGCAGAAGACGCAGGTAAACGGGCACTCCGTGCCCGCCAAGAAGACCGTTGTCGAAGCCCGTAGTCGACCGTCGCTGCCCCGCTCTTCCTCCACCAGGACATCCAGGGGTCGCCACGGGTCCACGATCGGCTTGGCCGGCCGTATCGATCGAATCCGCCCGCTCTCCGCGGCGTCACTCACAATGAGGGTCGTTACTGTTCGTAGAGTTCGAGAAAGTGTTGCCTATAGGACTCGGGCGCTGCTGCAAACCGTTCCGAGAACACCGACTCCGACGTCGCTCCCTCCTGGAATCGTCGCTTCGGGAACAAGGGCAGCTCCATCCCCAGAAGCGACCGCACACCGCGCCCGACGATCTCTCCTTTGAGGGAGTACAGGGCATCGTGCGAGCCCTGGCTCAGCGCGTCGAAGGGGATCGCTGTCGCGGTGCTGACGACCGACGGCCGGCTGTAGGGGCTGTACCCCACGAAACCGAATCGCCGCAGCGGCGCAAAGGTGCGCACACAACCGCGACTCTGCCCACCACTATAGGTCAGCGAGTGCTTGATCCGGTCCACACCCCAGCCCTCTTGATAGAGCAAGGGATTGTTGACCACGCTGACGATGGTGAGCTCCGGGTTCTCTTCAATGGGGTAGTCCTTCAGATTCTCGTCCCCGCCATCACCATCCACCAGGTACCGCCAATCAGGATACCGCCGTCGAATCTCCTCCAGGAGCGCCAGATTGACCGTCGCACACTCTACATCCCGGGGTTTGTAGTCTTCGATCACGTCAACCGCGGCTAGAGGGTCCAACCGCTCGGCCGCGATGTCCACGGTCTCCCCCAGCATCTCCAGATCCAATCGCCGCAGGAATTCCCTGGCCTGACGCACATCGTCGCCGCCGCCGTCCACCGACAGGGTGAAGGCCTTCAGACGCGCGGGGCTCTGCCCCATCTCGAGAAGAAGCTTGTAGACCGTCAGCAACACCGCGCCGCTATCCACGCCACCGGAGAACAAGACGCCGATGGGCTCCTCTGCAGGTATGGCCCTCAACCAGACCCCTACCTCGTGACGCATCGCTCCCACGTACCGCTCGCCGATGACGTCCAGATCAGCCGGCAGGGCGGTCGACGCGGGCTCTACAAAGCGCTCATAGGTCGGGTTGGGGTCGGGACAGCCCACCAGCTGGATATGGGTAACGTGGTGCGCTGGGATCATTCGAGTATAGGCGGGGCGAAACTGATCCCCGTAGCCCTCCGCCTCCAGGAACTTGCCGATCGTGTCGATCCTCTCCGCCACCACCAAGAGCGGTCCACTGACCTCTTTGGCTAGAAAGTAGCGCAGCGGCCGATCAAGACTCCGTGCCATGAAGACCTGGTCGCCGTCTCGCGCCAGCAGGGCAAACGAACCCTCGATGGAACCCACCCTGTCGGGTTCGCTGCGGGTCAGCAGGCTCCTGGCCTCCTCGACATCCATGTTGAAGATCTGCTGGCTCTCGGTCTCGACCAGATCGACGACTCGATGTATTGGGTGTTTCATCCTTGTCCTCCAGAGGCGGAAATTATCACGAACTCGCGAGGCCACCCTCGTTGACAGCAGCCTCGGCAAAACTCTCCATATCTGGGAAGACCGCCAGAGGTTGCGCTTCCGAGTAGGGGTCTTCGTGCAGCCGATTGATCCACACCACTGGCACCTCCATCACGACAGCGGGCTGCACATCATGGAAGAAACTCTGGGCTACATGAAGCCAGGGTGCGCCGTCTATCCGCCGCTGGGCTTCCCGAAAATGCCCCAGGGCCGGTTTGTACGAGCCGACCTGCTGAGCGCTGATCAGAAGATCGAAGTCCACGGGGAAGTGCTGCAGTGTCTCCGCCAGACAGATCATCGTCCACGTTGGAGAGGATGCCGAGTCGGTATCCCGCCTCGCGCAGCCGCTCCAGGGCCGCGCCCGTGTCGGCAAAGGGCTGCCAGTTCGCCAGACTGGCGGACAGGAAGTGACGGTCATCGGTGGGGATCTCCAGACCCAGGGCGTCGGCGATCCTGGTGGCAGTCAGATCGAGGACTTTGGCGTAGGACCGAAACTCTTCCCGCTGCACTTCGGGTTCGAAGCGAGCGTGTAGATCCAGAACCTGATCACGATCGACAGACCGACCTGCTGCGGCACCGATTCGGGAAAAAGCGTCGCTGATCCCTCCCCGCCAGTCAATCAGTGTGCCATAGCAATCGAAAGTGAGAATGTCGAAGTCGGCCGTCATGTCGGTCCCCAGTGAGGAGATCCTATGGCGTCGAGATTGGATCTGCCAGTAGACTTGGTTCTAGATCTGTATAATCGCTTTCTCGAACACAGATGGACCGGTGTCGGTTCATCCACTCTGGAGGGGGATGCAACAATGAAGACAAGACTGTTCCAAATCGGCATGATGGCTGTACTGATCGTGGCCCTGGTGCCGCTGGTCGGATGCCAGAAGGCGAAGGAGGATGCAGGAGAGGCGGTCGAAGAGGCCAAGGAGATGGCCTACCGATGCGGCCGATGCCGCGGGTGAGATGGCCGAAGACACAGCCGAAGCTGCTGGCGAGATGATGGAAGAAGGCAAAGAGGCGGCCGGGGATGCGATCGAGGCCGGCAAGGAAATGACAGGCGAGGCCATGGAGGCCACCGGCGAGACGATCCAGGACGCCGGTGAAGCCATGGAAGAGAAGGGCAAAGAGCTGACAGGACGGAGAGGGCGACGGCTAGGACTTCTCCGAACTCGCTATAGGCTTTTGAAGGGAAACGGCCGCCGGCATGGGCGTCGTTTCCCTTTTTCTTCACTACTCCCTTGACTTACGCCTTGTTTACGCCTACCATGATTGCATGGTCGAGGCCCTCCGCTCGGCATTGCCGCAGCATCTTCAGAACCACCTCGCGAGCGCCCGGGAGCTGGCCGATCGACATGCGGCCACACCGACTTCTGCCCTTTCCACCACGGTCGATGCGTTCGACGATCTCTTAGCCGGCGGACTCCATCGCGGACAGATGGTGGAGCTCGTCGGCGAGCGTTCCAGCGGCCGCTTCTCCACCGTACTCGCGACCCTTGCCGCCACCACCACCGCGGGAGAAGCGGCGGCTTTGGTGGATCTGGGAGATGGTCTCGACCCTCAGACCGCCACCGCTGTCGGGATCGATCTCGAACGCCTTCTCTGGGTCCGTCCCCGGCATCTGAAAAAGGCTCTGGTCAGTGCCGAGATGCTGCTGGCCGGCGGCTTCCCTCTCGTCATCATCGATCTGGGCAACCCACCGGTCCCCGGCGGCCGGGGTGTGGAAGCCGCCTGGCTGCGCCTGGCCCGCTCGGCACAGAGCCACGATGCGGTGCTCCTTGTCTCGAGCCCCTATCGGGCCAGTGGTACGGCAGCCATCGGCGTGCTCAAAGCCACACGTGGTCGGCCCCACTGGTCCAGCAACGGTCTCGCACCCCGTCTGCTTCTGGGTCTCTCGTCCCAGCTCACCCTGGAAAAGCTCCGCGGCCACCAGGGTACACGTCACGACACCCTTCGTCTCATGACTCCTGAGGCTGCAGCCTTCAAAAGCAATGGAGATCGCCCCCTCCACTGCGCCACTGCAGGGGAGGGCACAAGGCCCTCCCCTGCAAAGGTAGTGGCAAGCTCCGCCCCGACAGCCTTGCCATGCCCCGACTAGCGTGCTCCTGTGTACCGTTGTTTGCGTTGGCCGCACGGTTGCGTAGCGAGCCCGAGCTACGGGGCGAGGCCATGGCCATCTTCCAGGGCAACGGCAATGCTGCCCACACCGTCGCCGCCACCCGACGGGCCCGACAGGCCGGGATCCGCCCCGGTATGACGCTGCCCCAGGCACGGGCCCTGGTGCCCAAGCTCACCGTCCGAGCCCGAGACGAGGACTGCGAGCGGGCTGCCCAGGACACGCTGTTGGAGATCGCCGAAAGCTTCTCCCCCCGCATCGAAAATGCCGGGGAGGGTGTGATCTATCTGGAGTTGGACGGTCTCGACCGCCATTTTCCAGGCGACTCCCCCGAGCACGATCTGGCCCACGCCCTGGCGATGGCCACGACCAAGGCCTCGCTACCCACCTGGATCGGTATCGCCTCCAGCAAGCTGGCCGCGCGGGTCGCTGCCGATCTCCCCTCTTCTCCCAATATCGTGCCAGCGGGACAGGAGGCGGAGTTTCTCGCCCCGTTGCCCCTGAGCCGCCTGTCGAGGCAAGCAGAAGTCCTGGAGACGCTGCACCGTTGGGGCATTCGCTCCATCGGCGAGCTCGCCCAGCTACCCAAGAACGAGATCGCCAGTCGGCTGGGTGAGGTGGGTCAGGTGCTGCACGAGAGAGCCCGTGGTGTGGACCCACACCCCCTCGTCCCCTACCAACCTCCACCCGTCTTCGCCGAAGGCATGGAGCTGGAATGGCCGCTGGTGGCCCTGGAGCCCTTCCTCTTTGTCGCCCGAGCGGCCCTCGGCCGTCTTGCGCAACGCCTGACCCATCGGGGGCTGGCCTGTACCCGTCTGGATCTGACTCTGCGTCTCGAGCCCGACGGTTACCACCAGCGCTCGATTCAACTGCCGGCACCGACCCGGGAGACCAAGACACTTCTGACGCTGATCCGACTCGATCTCGAGAGTTCCCCCCCCGGCGCCCCGGTCATGGGATTCACCCTGATCGCCCATCCGGACCGCCCTCGCGAAGCCCAGCTTTCGCTGTTCGGGCCACCGGCTCTGTCCCCGGACAGGTTGGCCACCACCCTGGCCCGACTTTTCGCTCTGCTGGGCCCTGACCGAGTCGGCTCGCCCCGTCCCGTCGAGGGTCATCGACCCGAGAGCTGCACACTGGTGGAGTACACCCCTCCGCCACCACCCGAGATTCGTACCGAGCCTCGCCAGGGCCGCGGTCTGCTGACGATCCGTGTACTGCGTCCCCCGATTCCCCTGGAAGTGCTGACCGGTCCGACCGGCCCTGGTGGTGCCAACGCACCGATCGCCCCTCGTGAAGTGTCCTCGACCCTCCAGGAGGGCACCACCCAACGACCCCGGATCGAGGGGCGGATCAAGGTGGCGTCCGGGCCGTGGGGGCTGGAAGACGAGTGGTGGTCGGCGGGGGCTGTCGAACGCGAGTACTGGGATATCGAGCTGGGAAGAGGAGACCTCTTCCGAATCTATCGGCAGACGACCTCTGGTGAATGGTTCGCCGATGGCATCTATGACTGAGCCGGCTCGGGACCGGGTCCAGAATCGTCTACCACGCCGGGTGAATCGCTGCCGGTACGGTAGATCAACCAGAGATGTTGCAGTAGTGATCCAGCCAGTGGTCTGACGATCGCTCAGACGTAGACCCGCGTCAAGGCAGAACTCCTGCCGAAAACCGCATCAGCTCCCCCACCTCGCTTGACCAGATAGAAGCCTGCTGTCCGGGTCTGTGAATCCGGACAGGTCAAGACACTCAAGCGATGGGTGCCGGCCTCGAGAGCCAAGGGAAAAACCGTACCTCGCCCAAGAACCGCACCTGATCCACCTCGTACCTCGATCAGCTTTCGACCATCGACCCACAAAGTCGACGGACCCATCGGGGCGAATTCCATCTGCAGATCGACCGCGCCCTCGACCTCGGCAGTATGCACCAACCCGAGGCACTCACCGGGCCCGAGAACCCTACGACCATCTACGAACCCCTCCAGTCCATGCAACTCCGGCGAATCCACTAAAGGATAGATCGGCCAATGCGAGATCTCCTGACCGATCTCCGGTGGCAACGGCGCTTCTCCTGGTGCCAGCTGCCAATCCACCACAAAAGCATCGCCCTCGGGCGCTCGGAGCTCGAACAGGACATTGATTCCCCGATGAATCGTCCTGACCCTGGGATCCCCCAGCAACCGGTACGACAGAGTCTGATCCCCGGTCGCGGCGGAATAGGCAACAAAGTCGCTCTCGAGAACCGCCTTGGCTCGCATGGGCACATCGGGCTCCAGACCCGAGAAGATCTCTTCCTGGGCGGTGAATACCGGCAGGTTGGAAGCCGCCAGAAAAACCGGGTCCAGCACGTTCAGATAGCGGCCCTGCGGTGCCCAGTACATGTAGATGGGAGTCGATCTCCAGGGGTTGGCCACCCGGGCACCTTCAGGGATCGCGGAGGAAAGATCCTGCCGATCTGTGATCCGGGCGTTGTCCGGGCCCGGGCTGTTGCGGAAGCGGTATCGACCCAGCTCGTAGCTTGCCACCGGCAGGCAGACGAGAAAGCAGACCGCCCATGCTGCCGCCAGGGGTATCCGCCCTCGCCACGGCAGTCGCACCGATTTCGACAAAACTCTGCCCTGCCGCCGCATCTCGAACAACAACCAGAGGGTGGTCAGCGCCACGAAGTACAAGGAAAACCTCGACATCATCAGGTAGAGCAGACCAAACGCGCTGGCCGCAATGCCGAAGGTGAGTGAGGCCTCGGGACCTCCCTTCGGCGACGTCTTCTCGGCGGCACGCCACAGGAGGGCCAGCCCCAGCAGCCAACCGAGATTGAGCAGCAGGACCAGATCGGTGCGCATCGGCTCGATCTCTGTGCCGATATCGAGAGTGCCCTTGAACCGGAAGTACTCCACGCTCTGGTACCACCACACCACCAGATTGTTGGGAAACTGGGGATGGACCAGTAGACCGACCCCAGCGCCCAGGAGGGGATACAGGAACAGCTTCCAATCCCACCGGCGCAGTGCCCAGGCATGACCCAGAAAGATCAGGAAGAAGATCCCCAGATACGCGTGAATGGCCGTGTAGGTGAGCGCGTACACGAGCGACAGCAGACCCAGAACAAGGTAGCGCTTCTCGACCGCCGCCCAAAGCGCCAGCAGCAGAACCATCAGCGATGCCAGCTCCGGTCGCAAGCGCACCAACCGCCAGGTGAACTCCATCGATCCCAAGGCCAACCAAAGAGGGATGATCAACCCCCAGGGACCCACGGCCCGCAGGCTCAAGAACCCGATGGTGGCCAACACCCCCGCTCCCAGCAATGCCAGGGCGAGTCGGCCCCCGAAGCTCGGCTCCATCCAGCTCGCGAAAGGCATCAGCGCCACATGGAAGAGGAATTCCTTGTCGCCGAACTGCTCCGCCAGCAGTCCGAACCGAACCCACTGCAGCTGGTCGAAGATCCCTTCTTCGGCGTAGCCCCTGGCAATGGCCAGGTGGTAATAGGAGTCCGCATCGTAGATCAGCGGCGAGGGCGCATAGAGGACGGCAAAGAAGCCTAGAGCCAGGACAAAGATCAGAGCGGTTCGTATCCACAGGGGTCGACCCGATAGGGCCCACAGCTCTCTCTGTCCGCTCGCTTCGGAGTTCTCCATTCGTCCAGCTCCCCTCAGATCTGGCTAGCGTAGACAGAACACCCGCTCGGCGCAAGATCATCCTTGATTTACGCCTTATTTACGCCTATGATTTTCTCGGAGGATTTCTTGGCATCGCAGAAAAAGCACCCCGACGATCGAAAGGCTGCAAACTCGACCCAGCGCAACACAAAGCCGCTGGACACTCCGAAACCTCTCGAGCAGGAGGTCGTTGCCCCTGCCGTAGATTTCTTACGCTTGGCGGACTCGTCACGGCCCGACTACATCTCTCCCGGCGCCTACAAGGAGAAACTGCGGAAGAGAGAGTACCCGACTGCTTCTCCGCCCAAGACCCCTTACGCCGAGCTCCGAGCGGCCTCCGCCTTCTCCTTCCTCGATGGCGCTTCCCTACCCGAGGATCTGGTGCAACGGGCCGCGGAGTTGGATCTCCCAGCCGTCGCTCTCCTGGATCGCAACGGGGTCTACGGTGCCCCCCGTTTCTACCAAGCCGCTCGCCAGGCCGGCATCCAAGCCATCGTCGGCGCCGAAATCGTGCTCGACACCGCTACCTTGCCGGTTGTAGGGGAGGGCCGTTCTGGAGCAGACGAGGTGCGTCTTTCACTCCTGGTGCGCAACCGGCAGGGTTATCGCAATCTTTGCCGGTTGCTGACGGCAGCGGCGCGGGACAACCCCAAGGGCGAGGCCCGGCTCGACTGGTCGACGCTGGAAGAGCATGCCGAGGGGCTCCACTGTCTGACCGGTGGGGACGAGAATCTCCTGGCGCATACGTTGGAAGGGGTCGGTTCCGATGCGGCCCGGCAGCTCCTGGTGCACCTGCGAGCCACCTTCGAGGGGCACCTCCATATCGAGCTCCAGCGCCACTACCATCGCCATGAGGAGCATCGCAACCGAGCACTCGTGGCCTTGGCCCGGAGTCTGCGTCTGCCCCTGGCAGCCACCAACGGTGTGCGTTACGCGCGACCTGAGGACAAGGACCTGCACGACATCCTCACCTGTGTCCGGCAACACACCTATCTCGACATCGCCGGCCGCCTTCTGGCCGCGCACCGAGAGCGCCACTTCAAGGATGCCGCCGAGATGAATCGCCTGTTCGCCGATCTGCCAACAGCCTTGAGCGGTGCCTACGAGCTGGCCCAGGAGCTCGACTTCACCCTGGCCGACCTCGGCTATCGCTTCCCCGACTATCCGTTACCCCCGGGCGAAACCTCCGGCTCCTACCTGCGCCACATCACCTGGAACAGCGCCCGCAGCCGCTTCCGACCCCTGACCGCCCGCGCCCAGGCCCAGATCGAGCGCGAGCTGGCCATGATCGAGAAGCTCGACCTGGCCGGCTACTTCCTCATCGTCTGGGACATGGTGCAGTTCTGCAAACGCGAGAGCATCCTCGTACAGGGTCGGGGATCGGCCGCCAACAGCGCCGTCTGTTACGCGCTGTCCATCACCGCGGTCGACCCGGTGAAGATGGAGTTGCTCTTCGAGCGTTTCCTGTCGGAGGAGCGCGGCGAGTGGCCCGACATCGATCTCGACCTACCCTCCGGCGACCAACGCGAAAAGGTCATCCAATACGTCTATCAGCGATACGGCCCCCACGGTGCCGCCATGACCGCCAATGTCATCACCTATCGCGACCGCTCGGCGGCCCGCGAGGTGGCCAAGGCACTGGGCTACTCCCCCCAACAGGTGGACAAGTTGGCCAAACAGCTCGGCACCTGGCGCTACGACACCAGCCGTGGCGATCCCAAGTCGTTGCCCGTGGAGCTCTCGGCGGCCGGCTTCGACCCCGAAGACTCGCGCATCCAGCTCTTTGCCGAGATGTGGCACCGGATTCACAACCTGCCCCGGCACCTGGGCCAGCATTCGGGGGGCATGGTGATCGCGGCGGGCCGGCTGGACGAGGTCGTGCCCCTGGAGCCCGCCGCCATGGAGAACCGCGTCGTCGTCCAGTGGGACAAGGACGACTGTGCCGATCTGGGGATCATCAAGGTCGATCTGTTGGGGCTCGGCATGTTGCAGGCGCTGGAGGAAGCCATCCCACTGATCCGCACCCACGAGAAGGTCAACCTCGACCTGGCTCATCTACCCCCCGATGATCCGAAGACCTACGAGATGCTTCGCCGAGCCGACACGGTGGGGGTCTTTCAGGTGGAGAGTCGAGCTCAGATGGCCTCATTGCCGCGCAACGCGCCGCGACGGTTTTACGATCTGGTCATCCAGGTGGCCATCATCCGCCCCGGTCCCATCGTCGGGGGCATGGTCCACCCCTTCTTCGAGCGCCGGCAGGGACGCCAGGAGGTGACCTATCCCCATCCCAGTCTCGAGCCCATCCTGAAGCGCACCTTGGGAGTGCTGTTGTTCCAGGAGCAGATCCTGCGGGTCGCCATGGTGGCGGCCGGATTCTCGGGCGGCGAGGCCGAGGAGCTGCGCCGCGCCATGGGCTTCAAGCGCTCGGCCGAGCGCATGGACAAGCTGGAGACCAAGCTGCGCACCGGGATGGATGAGCGAGGGATCACGGGCAAGGGCCAAGAACAGATCGTCCAGGCCATCACCTCCTTCGCCCTCTATGGCTTCCCCGAGTCTCACGCCGCCAGCTTCGCGCTCATCGCCTACGCCAGCGCCTACCTGAAGGCCCACCACCCCACCGCTTTTCTGATCTCGCTGCTCAACGCCTGGCCCATGGGCTTCTACTACCCCGCCACCCTGATCAAGGATGCCCAACGCCATGGCGTCGAGGTCCGACCCATCGATGTGAACCACTCCGGCTGGAAGTGCCGCTACGAAGCGGCCGGCCTCCGTGCCGGCCGTCCCGTACCGGCCACCGGCGCCGCCCGCCTCGGTCTACGCTTCGTCAAGGGTCTGCGCCACGGGGCCGGTGAAGCCATCGAGCGCGAGCAGGCTCGGCACCCCTTCCCCGACGCCGACGATCTGACCCGCCGCTGTCATCTGCAGGGAGAAGAGCTCGAAATCCTGGCCGAGATCGGCGCCCTGGGCTCGCTGGGGCTGACCCGGCGTGGGGCTCTCTGGCAAGCAGCCCGCGCCTCTCGCGCAGCGGGGCCGCTCTTCGAGCAAAGCCAGGGAACGCGTATTGAAGCGGCCGGTCTCCGCGCCGGCCGTTGCACGTCGGTTGTAGAGACCGATGAACGGCGGGCACAGAGGGCCGCCGCTACGAGAGTCGACCATCCTCCTACGGCTACACACCCGCTACCCGAGATGTCGGCGTACGAGGAGACTCTGGCCGACTACGCCGGCGCCGGGATGACCACAGGACCCCATCCACTGGCCCATCTACGAGCGGGACTCGATCGGCACGGCATCGTGCCGGCCGCGAAATTGCCTCGCTATCGCCATGGAGATCAGATTCGCACCGCCGGCTCGATCACCGTACGTCAGCGACCGGGAACGGCCAAGGGGATGCTATTTCTCACCCTCGAGGATGAGACCGGTATGTCCCAGGCGATCGTCAGCCCGGATCTCCTCCAGGAGCATCGGCAACTCATCGTCGGTTCTCCGGGACTGGTGGTGGAGGGAGTTCTGCAGAGAAAGGACGGGACTCTCTCTGTCAAAGCCGAGAGATTCTGGCGTTTGACCGATCTGGTCGCGGCACCGAGCCACGATTTTCACTAAGGGCCAACGGCAGCGGAACCTCAAAGACCAGCCTCCTCTCCAAGGGCGCATTCCACGCATAAGAACTTGCGGAGGCATAAGATTGAGGAGAGAGTTCTGGCGATAGCGGTGAGCCACATTCGAAGCCACATTGGGGAACTGGCCCGCAGCCGAGAGACCGGCTGCTGGATCCGATGGATATTGCTGGTGCTGCCGGCATTGGCACTGCTGCTGATCGTGGCCAGTATTTTCGCCGAGACTTCCTGCCGAAGCAGTGACCGCCAGCGCTTTGTCGGATCTGTACTGCGGCCTTGCCGGCTTTGAAGAGTCCCCTCTGGAGGTGACAGACGGTCACCAAAACCTTAAAGTAATACTTGAAGACGACCGCGGGCTGCAGGTTGCAGGTCACCTGAGAGCGCCTGCCGAGGGCGGCGAACGGTTTCCCGCCCTCCTTCTCCTCGGAGGTTTCGGAACTGGACGACACTCGATCGCCTACATTCCTCCCACCCGCGGCGTGATTCTGTTCGCCCTCGACTATCCGTACGAAGGCAAGAAGTCAGGTTTGAGTGTCTTGGAGTTCGCCACCTCGCTTCCTGCCATGAGACGAGCCATCATCAACACGGTGCCCGCGGCCATGCTGGCCGTCGACTACCTGCTCGCCAGGCCGGATGTCGATCCCGATCAGATCGTACTGGTTGCGGGAAGTGTGGGCGCGCTCTTCGCCCCGGCCATCGCGGCCACAGACACCCGGATTGCCGGCCTCGCCCTGCTCTTCGGAGGAGGCGACATCCAGTCCCTGCTCGTCGCCAATGCCAAGGACGATCTGGGCTGGTTCACTCGCCCTGGAGCGTGGTTGGGCAAGATTCTCACTTGCCCTGTCGAGCCTCTCCACCACATCGCCGACGTCTCTCCGCGCCCAGTATTCATGCTCAACGGTACAGAGGATGTGGGGATCCCTGAATACAACAGTCGCCTTCTCTATGACGCTGCGATCGAACCCAAGACCACTCACTGGATCGATGCCGGCCACGTCGTCCTGCAAGACCAGCAGTTCCACGACCTGGTGGCACAGGAGTTGGTCGTGTGGCTGGTCGGCCAGGGATTCGTGACTTCTGACGCCTTCGTCGGGACTACACCTTGAAGAGAGCCAGTGATCCACTTCACGGAAGTCCGCGAAGCCCGGTGGTATGCTGCTAGTTGATTCGGAGAAGCCCCAGACGAGGGGTCCTGCAGCCTGAGGACTATGACTAGATGAGCCTTTTCGGAAAGCTCGAGGACACACCTCTGCAGGAGCTTCTGCAGGTCATGGTCGGTTCCCGGGTGACCGGACGGTTGCGTCTGACCGGCCGCGACCGCGAGGGCATCGTGGTTCTCCGCAACGGCAACATCGTCTACGCGGCCTCGAGCTCGGCCCGACAGACGCTGGGGAATCTCCTCCTTCTGGACGGTTTGGTGAGTGAAGAGCAGCTCTCCGACGCTCTCGACCGACAGCACGCGGCCAAAGATGAACAGCGGCTGGGCAGCATCCTGGTCGAGATGGGTGCCATCGAAGAGGCAACACTCGCCCAGGTCGTGCGGCAGCAGACCGAGCGCGTGATGACCGAGTTCGTCACCTGGGAGAAGGGATATTTCAAGCTCGACAAGTTGGAGCTGGAGGATTTTGGCGAGATCGAGGTCGACGCCCACGAGTTTCTGATGCGGGAGGGTCTGAATACAGACAAGCTCCTCTCTGATTTGCAGTCGAAGATCGAAGAGTTCCAGCAGGAGGAACCCGAGGAGGATACCCTCTCGCCGACATCTCCCTGCGCGACTCCACGGACGCTGTCCTCGTTGAAGTCGGTCATGGGCGAGATTCGTTCACCTCAGTTCACCGGCGAGATCACGCAGAAGATCCTCAGCTATGCCAACGAGATCTTCAGTCGGGGCGTCCTTTTCGTGGTGCGCCAGGAGGGGTTCGGTGTCATGGGCCAGTTCGGTGTTCACGGCGAGGCCGGGCAGGCCGAGGTACGACTGCGCCAGCTGCACATTCCGGATGACCAGACTTCGATCCTCACCGAATGCGCGGAACGGCAAGAGGCTTTCTGCGGTCGCATCGAGGAGACCGAATGGAATCAGAAACTTCTCGAGGCCATTGGCGGGCGCGCCGAAGGCGACTCCGTCGCGGTCCCCCTGACCGTCAACGGCAAGGTGATGCTGGTCTTCTACGGTGACCAGACTTTGGGAGACCTGCGGCAGGGCTGGTTCGAGGAGCTGGAGCTGCTGATCCTGCAGGCGGGTCTCGCCATGGAGAAAGATCTCCTGGTCAAGCGCATCGAGCACTACGAGAATCTGCGGCGGCAGGACTAGCTGCTGGGAAGCTCCATGCCCATGGTGTGGAAGCCGGCGTCCACGTAGACCACTTCGCCGGTGATCCCGCTAGCCATCGGTGACAGCAGGAACAACCCCAGGTCCCCGACCTCTGCGTGCGTGATGTTGCGACCCAATGGAGCCACCTCGGCGAAGCGTTTGAAAAGCGACACAAAGCCAGGAATGCTGCGGGCCGCCACGGTCCTCACGGGTCCGGCTGAGACGGCATTGACCCTGACCTGCTTGTGACCCAGTTCGTAGGCCAGGTATCGAACGCTGGCCTCTAACGCGCTTTTGGCGATGGCCATGACGTTGTACTTGGGAACCACCTTCTCGGCCGCGTAGTAGGAGAGCGTCACGATTGCCGCACCTTCGTTGAGCATCGGCTCCGCATGACGAGCCACCGAGACCAGGGAATAGGCGGAAACCTCGAGGGCCGTCACCCAGTCGTCGCGGGTGGTCTCGATGTACCGGCCCTCCATCGACTGGCGCGGGGCGAACGCGATGGCGTGGACGATGCCATCCAGGCTCCCCCACTGCTCCCGGATTTCCGCAAACGTGGCTGTCAGCTCTTCTTCGCTGCTGACATCACATTGAAGAAGCAGTCGGTTCGGCTGATCAACGGTCAGCTTCTCCAGCTCGTCCTGCAAACGCTCGGCCTGGTAGCTGAAGGCCAACTGGGCGCCCGCGGCGTGCAGCTTGTCCGCGATGGCCCAACCCAGGCTGCGTTTGTTGGCCACGCCCATGACCAGGAACCTCTTGCCTTCGAGATCGATGCCTATCATTGTGGCGGCTATCCTACCTCACAGCTGTCAACCAGCCGGTGAGCTCTCGGGCAGATTCTGTGAGAAACTCGCACCCTGAAACCCACATGATGTCCTTGTCCCGAAGGTCAAGCTGACGTGAAGAGAGTCTTCAACTTCCTCATCCTGCTCTTTCTCAAGATTGTGGTGCGCCTCTTCTATCGATTCGATTTCCAGTGGATCGACGGTGAACCCGCCGATGCCTGGGGTTCGTACAGGGTCCTGGCCATTCTCAATCACACCAGTCTGTTCGAGTGGATGTTCGTGGGTGGCGTACCGGTGAAGTTCCTCTGGCACATCTCGGGGCACGCCATGGTGCCGATCGCCGATGTCACCTTGCGCCGCCCCATCGTTGGCACGTTCTACAGGCTGCTGGTTCCGCACCTCCAGCCGATAACCCGTCAAGCCGATCGCACCTGGAAGGCGGTCGTCGACTTCGTCCACGAGGATCTGATGGTCATCATCCTGCCCGAGGGCCGGATGAAGCGACTGAACGGCCTGGACAAGGAAGGCCGAGCCATGAGCGTGCGCGGTGGAATCGCGGACATCATGCAGGGAATCCCCGAAGGCAAGATGTTGGTCGCCTACAGCGGTGGGTTGCACCACGTCCAGGCTCCCGGACAGCACCTGCCCCGGGTCTTCAAGACCCTGAGGATGCGCCTCCAAGAGATCGATATCGCCGCCTACAAGACCGAACTGGGCGCCGCGAGTGACGCCCAGAGCTTCAAGCAAAGCGTCAAACGGGATCTCGAAGCGCGGCGCGACCGCTATTGCCCTGAAGACGAAACGGACTGACCCGACCGTCGGGCCAGCCACGCCGAAGCCAGGGTCATGCCGGCGGTCACCAGCATGATCAACGCGCCTCCAGCCAGGGTCAGGGGCCCCGGTCGCTCGCCATGGAGCCACCAGGTCCAGATCGGGTTGAGCACCGGCTCGATCAAAATCAGCAGCGACACCTCCAGGGCCGGCAGCCGGCGTAGAGCCGCGATCAGAAGGAAATAGGCGAGCCCGATCTGAAGCACGCCCAGATAGCTGATCAGAGCCCAGTCCATGGTGCTCGTGGGACCCAACGGCAGCGCGAAGGGAAGACAGATCGCGAAGCCGATGAGATTCCCCACGGCCAGGGCACTGGTCGCAGAGGTTTCTCCCGTCTGGCTCGAGGTACTCATCCAGCGCAGCCCCATGACGATAAACGCGAAGAACATCCCCCCGAGAGCCGCCAGGATGTTTCCCTTGAGGGGCTCGGGCGCGGTGACTGTGGCCGGTTGCGCATCCAGAAATACCAGACTCAGACCCAAAATGAAGGCCGTGACGAAGAACAGATCTCGCCTCCGGAGTGGCTCTTTCAGAAGCAGCGGGCCCAGGAAGAGAACGTACAGGGGCGACGACGAAAACAGAAAAATCGTGCTGGCCGCCGTGGTCATCTTGTTGGCCATCGCATAGCAGATCAACGCCCCCGCATAGGCGCAGCCCACCAGCCAGGTCCGGTGGTTCCAACCGCGACGCGAGACCGGCAGCAGCACCAGGACCGCGAGGGCCGCGATGCCACAGCGGAGCCCGGCCACCTGCCAACCCGTGAAGCTGGTGGCCTTGATGACCGCCCCACCGGTGGAGAAAAGGATCGCCGTCGCCAGAACATACAGACGGGGCACGATTCCCGGCGCCGGGGTCTGGTTACGAGTCATGTCGGACAGATTCTCGCACTGAATCACCCGTCCCTGCGCTTTCTGTGGTAGAAAACCTTCGGCCTGGCAAGAAGGAGACACCGATGTCCATGAAGACCGCCGATTACGTCGCTCTCGAAGATCGCCACGAAGCTCACTACTACCTGCCGCTCGACGTCGTCATCAACCGGGCCGAAGGGCGTCTGGGTATGGGATGTGGAAGGCAACAAGTACCTGGATTGCCTGGCGGCATACTCCGCGGTCAACCAGGGCCACTGTCACCCTGCCATCGTCCAGGCGCTCGCCGATCAGAGTTCCACGGTCGCGCTGGTCTCGCGGGCTTTTCGCAACGATCAGCTCGGACCGTTCTACCAGGCGGTGAGCGATCTCACGGGCTTTCCCAGAGTGCTGCCCGATGAACACGGGCGCCGAGGCTGTCGAGGCAGCCGTCAAGCTGGCACGCAAGTGGGCCTACACGGTCAAGGGCGTTGCCGATGACCAGGCCGAGATCCTCGTCTTCAGCGACAACTTCCACGGCCGGACCACGACCATCGTCGGGTTCTCTTCAGAAAGACAGTACAAGCAGGGCTTTGGTCCCTTTTCCGGCGGGTTTCGCATTCTCCCGTACGGCGACGCCGACGCGGTTGCCGAGGCCATGAGCCCCAATGTCGCGGCCATTCTGATCGAGCCCATCCAGGGCGAAGGCGGCATTATCATCCCGCCTGCGGGCTACATGCAGCGCCTCCGCGAGATCGCCACCGAGAACAACGTGCTCCTGATGCTCGACGAGATCCAGTCGGGCCTCGGGCGGACCGGCAAGATGTTCGCCTTCGAGCACGAAGGGATCCGGCCCGACGTGCTGATTCTCGGCAAGGCCCTTTCGGGTGGTCTCTACCCCGTTTCTGTGGTCTGTGCGGACGACGCGATCATGGATGTCTTTCGGCCCGGTGACCACGGTTCGACCTACGGTGGAAATCCGGTGGCGGCAGCCGTCGCGAGAGAGGCCATCCGGGTGCTGCAGGACGAGAAGCTCGTCGAGAATTCCGCTGAGCTGGGTAGCTATCTGTTGTCTCGGCTCGCGGGATATCGATTCCGAATACATCAAGGAGATCCGGGGTATCGGCCTGTGGATCGGTATCGAGCTCGAACCTGAAGCGGGTGGGGCCCGCCAGTTCTGCGAGGCGCTGCAAGAGTTGGGAATCCTCTGCAAGGAGACCCACAAGCACGTCATTCGCTTGGCGCCACCCCTGGTGATCACCCGTGAGGAGATCGATTGGGCTCTGGAGCGCATCACCAAAGTCCTGACTAGCGATCGTTTCTTGCAGGCTACCAGTCAACCGGTAGCTTGACCTTGCGACCCTCGCGGTCCTGATAGCACACGTGGCCGACACGGCGTCCGAACAGATAGAGGTCGCGCAGGATCTCCACGTCTTTGCGACAGTAGTCCTCCACCAGATCCAGGCGTCCTTCCTTGACCCACTCCAGGCTCTGGAGACCATCGGCAGACTTCTCCACTCCCAGGGTCTCCTGCGCCACGTGGTTGAGGCTGAGACGGAATCCCAATCGCTTGCGGATCTCCTGCAGCAGATCCAACGTCGGCAACCGATGTTCGGTAGTCGACGCCCGTGTAGCCGGACAGCACGCGGTAGTCGAACCGCTCGATGTTGAAACCGACGACCAACTCGGCGGCTTCGAGGGTCTCGATCAGAGAGGGGATCTCCTCTTCGCGGTAGACCTGCAAGCGCCCCTCCTCCAGAAAACAGGCAACCCCCACCGACACCAGCATCTTGTGAGCGTTTTGCCAGCCGCCCACGTCGGCAGCTGACTTCTGGGTCTCCAGATCGAAGAGCACCGTCCCGCTCTTGGGTCCCGAGGCTGCCGCCGAACTCGTCCTGGACGCTGATTCCTTGATCTTGGGCTTGGGTTTGGGAGGCTCGCTGCCTGGTGGCTCCGGCTCGGGTTCGAGATCGATTTCAATCTTCGGACCCACGTCTGCCACAACAGCTTCCTCTTCGCCCAGCAGCCAGCGCAGCAGGTACAGCGCTCCCCCCTTGTCCAACGGCCGGTTCCCGTTTCCGCATTTGGGCGACTGGATGCAGGACGGGCAACCCTCGTCACAATCGCACTCTTGGAGCAGACCCGTAACCCGTTCGAGCAGCTCGGTCAGGGAGTGGAAGCCGCGAGCTGCGATCCCCACGCCACCTGGATGGCCGTCATAGATGAAGACCGCTCCGGTTTTGGTTTGCGGATGCAAGGGGATCGAGATGCCACCGATATCGCCCCGGTCACAGACCACCAGGAGCGGCATGAGAGAGATGGCGGCGTGCTCGGCGGCGTGCAGGGATCCCATGAAATGTCGGCCGCTATCGCGAATCGTCTGTTCGAGAACCCGGGGTGCGATCCACCAGAGACCGACCGTTTCGAATTGGATCGGCGGCAGTTCCAGCGGATGTCGGTCCAGGGTTTCGCGGCTCTGGATCCGCTTGCGCTCATATCCCACCACCCTCTCGGTCACCAGCAAGCGACCCAGCCAGGCCTGCAAGGGTCCTTCTTGGCGCTCCTCGAGAATCTCCAGAATCTGTGTTTCCTTTTCTGTCAGAGGCACCGTGTAGTAGTCGACTCGGGCGGCCTCGGCATGCGCCTTGCCGGCCTCCAGATCCAGCTCGCGGACTAGGAATTGTCGTCCCGCATGGAGATAGACCGCGCCCGGATGGCACTCTCGCTGTGCCCTGACGCCGTCCACCGTGCCGATGACTCGACCGTTTCGCTTGTCCAGAATAGCTGTCGTACCCTCGACTCCCCGCAGGTTCACCAGCCGCTGCGGACGTCGGCGCCGCGTGGTGATCTCCGATCCATCCGCGCTCTCGATCAGGTCGTGACTGGCCAGGAGATCTCCGACGATGGCCGCCCTGGGCTCGAGCAGAGGTCGGTCGTCTTCCTTACGCAGAGGCATCTCCGCAGCCGCGCAAATCAGATGAGCCCGACTCACGGGCTCGTTGAGAGGATCGACGATCAGGGTTTCGCAGGGCCGCGTCAGAAAATCCTCCGGGTGATCCAGGAGGTACTGGTCCAGCGCATCAGGCATCGCTACCAGCGCGGTGATGGATTCCCTGTCGGCGCGACCGACTCGTCCCGAACGCTGCCAGGTCGCCATGACGCTACCCGGGTAACCCACCAGAATGCAGGCATCGAGTCCCCCCACATCGATCCCCATCTCCAGGGCGGAGGTCGAGATCACTCCGTCGAGGCTGCCATCGAAGAGCTTGCCTTCGATCTCCCGGCGCTCCTCGGACAGAAAGCCCGATCGATAGCTCGCCACTCTCGAGGCCATCTCTGGATCGCTTCGCTTCAGCCAGGAATACAGCAGCTCGGTGATGCGGCGTGCTTTGGTGAAGACGATGGTCTTGAGACCGGCCTGAAGCAGGGCCGCAAAAAGCTGCAGGGTCGCGGTATAGGGACTGCTGTCTGGACGCACCAAGAGGAAGTGCCGGCCTTCGCGGGGCGCCCCCGATTCCGCGATCCAGTGGAACGGCCGCCCCGTCAGCTCGCGGGCGAACTCGTCCGCATTGCCAGCAGTGGCGGAGGACGCGATCAAGGTCGGCTCCGAGCCCAACCGCCGACAGATCCGCATCAGGCGCTGCACGACATGGTGGAAGTGACTGCCAAAGATCCCACGGTAGGTATGAAGCTCGTCGATGACCACCCAACGCAGATTGGCGAAGAAATCCTGCCACTGGGGCCAATAGCTCAACAATCCCAGATGCAGCATGTCGGGGTTGGAGACCAGGACCCGAGGCAGATCCTTCTTGATCTCCTTGCGCCGGTTCTGCGGCGTGTCGCCGTCGTAGATCTCGCAGCGCGCCGCCGCCGCCAGACCACTGAGCTCGGCCAATTGATTGAACTTGGCCTTCTGATCTTGCCCCAGGGCCTTGAGGGGATAGAGAAAGAGAGCCCGACCGGGCCCTCCCGCCTGCGGCCTCCTCGAGGACTGGAAGATGGAAGATCAGCGACTTCCCCGAAGCCGTGGGGGTGGTGACCAGGAGATTCTCCCCTCGGCGCACAGCCGCCAGGCCCTCCACCTGGTGCTGCCAGAGGCGCGGGACACCCAGCTGCGCCAGGGCCTTGGCCAGAGCTTCGCTCAAGGGCGGATCCAGGGTCGCAAACCTGGAACCCACTGGATGAAGATAAAGCCGCTCTACCAGCTGGGACCCGAGTCGGGGGTCCCGGCGCAGTTTTTCGACGACCTCTGCGGCCTCCATCCTCATGGCCGGATCTTATCCCTCTATTTCACGCTCTCGAGCTGTGATAAACACTGTCTCCATGAGAGACGGATTTCGCACCCCGATTCTGCTTCTGCTGCTCTCGCTCGCTTCCGTGACAGCGAGGGCCCAGGAAGATCAGCCCTTCGCCCTGGTGATTCATGGCGGCGCCGGGACCATGCTGCGGTCCGACTTCACGACCGAAATCGAGAATCAGTACCGGACAAAACTGCGGGAAGCCCTGACGACCGGATTCGAAATTCTCGCTCGCGGCGGTAGCAGTCTCGACGCGGTGGAAGCCACGATCCGAATTCTCGAGGATTCCGAGCTCTTCAACGCCGGCAAGGGTGCGGTCTTCACCGCTGACAGGCAAGAACGAGCTCGACGCCTCGATCATGGATGGCTCGACCCTCGAAGCGGGTGCCGTGGCCGGAGTGACGATCATCAAGAATCCCATCTCCGCGGCTCGGGCGGTCATGGAGCAGACCCCGCACGTCATGTTGTCGGGCGCCGGTGCCGAGGAGTTCGCGGCATCTATCGGACTGGAAATCGTCGACCCCGATTACTTTTTTACGCAACGCCGGTGGGATTCGCTGCAGAAGAGGAAGGCGGAGGAGTTGAAAGCCAAGGGTCAGATCAGTGCGCGGAGCCAGGATTCCTATGCCCGTGGCATGGGCACGGTCGGCGCCCTCGCCCTGGACAAGGAAGGCCATCTCGCCGCGGCCACTTCGACCGGGGGGATGACCAACAAACGCTGGGGGCGAATCGGCGATGCTCCTATCATCGGGGCGGGGACCTATGCCAACAGCCACTGCGCCGTGTCCGCCACCGGCGCCGGCGAGTACTTCATTCGCAACGCTGTGGCGCACGATATCTGCGCCCGGGCCGAGTACCTGGATCAATCGGTCAGCCAGGCCGCCGAGACCGTCATCTTCGACGTCCTGGAGCCTGGCATCGGCGGCGTGATTACATTGGACAGCGAAGGAAATGTAGCCATGCCCTTCAATACAGAAGGGATGTACAGAGGATTCATTCTCAGCAGCGGCGAGAGCCTCGTTGAGATCTTCAAGGAATAAGGAGAAAAAGCATGCCAGTCAGAAAAGCAGACGCAGTTTGGAACGGAAGCCTCAAAGAAGGCAAAGGCTCGATGAAAATGGGTAGCGGTGCCTATGAAGGCCCCTACTCCTTCGGATCCCGCTTTCTCGAGGAGCCGGGTACGAACCCGGAAGAGCTCATCGCCGCGGCTCATGCCGGTTGCTTCTCCATGGCGCTGTCGGGCGCCCTGGGTCGCTCCGGCCATGAGGTCACCAGCATTTCCACCGCCGCCAAGGTCACCCTGGGAAAGGTCGGCGAGGGCTTTCAGATCACCAACATCGAGCTGACGACGGAAGGGGTCGTGCCCGGAATCGATGAGGCCACCTTTCTCGAACACGCCGAGGGCGCCAAGGCCAACTGCCCGGTCTCCAAGGCCCTGGCCGCGGTCGAGATCACTCTCCACGCCACCTTGGCCAGCTGATTCGGCTCTCTTGGACAACGATGGGTCGGCGGGTGGAAATCTCGCCGGCCCTATTCTTCTGCCTCGAGATAGGCGGCTGTCCGTAGCAGGGCACAGACAGATTTGCCATCGCAGATTCTCACCCGCGTGCACCTTGGCTATTGCCTCCTCGAGGGGCACGCTCTCGACGCTCAGCACCTCGTCGCCTTCGAGGGCCTGATGGCCCACCACGAGATCGCGAGCCAGATAGAGCCAGATCTTTTCATCGGTGAATCCGGGAGTCGTCCAGATCCAGCCGAGGGAGATCAATTCCCCCGGCCCGTAGCCGACTTCCTCCTCCAGCTCGCGAGCCGCGCACACCTCTGGCGCCTCGCCAGGGTCCAGCTTCCCTGCCGGCACCTCCAGCAGCCAGCCGCGAGTCGCGTGTCTGTACTGCCGGACCAGCAGCACATGGCCATCCGCGGTCAGCGGAACCATGGCGGCCGCCCCAGGATGCCGGATCACCTCCAGCTCAGTGACGCTGCCATTGGGCAACTCCACCTTCTCCACCGAGAGGTCAACGACTTTGCCCTTGTAGATCTGCTGTCGCTCGAGTATCTTGCCGTCGCTCATGCCCGGATGCTACAGGATCCAGGCATACCCGATCTTGAGGAAGAACGTTCGATTGGTCTGGGTAAGGTCGACATCCTGCAGCCCTAGCTGATCGTCCGTATAGCCGGCGAAGAGGACCGTGCGGGCGTTGACCTGGTAGGAGAACAGCAACTGGGTGAACAGGGTCTGCACCTCTGGCTCCACCGGAAACGGGTAGAGATCGGGGTTCCTCTCGAGATCGAGGTACTGGAAGATGCCGCGCACGAACGTGCGGACGTTGAAGTTGTAGACCAGCCGCAATTGACTGAGGTTGGCCTGAAACAGACGGCCGCCTTCCACGTCCAGCTGTTGCAGCAGGTGGTCGAACTCGAGATTGATGTGGCGGCCGATCTTCGCCTCGAGGATGGGATTGAGGAGGAGCTCGTCGGCGGGCTGGTTGTTGGTGAAGTCGACGCTGTCCCCCGCAGTCGAGAACAGCTCGAATTTCAGGGCGCCGCCGGGCTGAAACTCGGTATAGAAAAAGAAGCTGTCCAGATCCTCGTAGAAGACGCCCTGATTCTGCAGCTTGGCACGCCCGACGCCCAGCTGGAAAAAGGACTGCAGCGGCCCGCGCATGTCGACGATCACGTTGATGTCCTCGTCGGTCAGCTCGCCGTCGTGAGTCTCGGTACGCTCGCCGGTCGTTCCGATCCGCCACTGATTCCACCAGTCCTCCTCGTTCCCCCAGAAGGTGCGAATCAGGGTTCCCTCCAGAGTTCGCATGTCGACGCGGGGCAGAAACCCACTGTCCATTCGCACCCGAGGATCACGATCCTGGTATTCCAGATTCCAGTACCAGTGCCGAGACCGGTGGTCGTAGTCCAGCAGAAACGAGTTGCCGGCAAACGATCCCTCGGGCTGTCCGAACTCTTCTGCGACCTCATCTGGGTAGAGGGTGTCTGTGCGCAGGTATTGAAACTCCACGGTGTCTTTGGCGCCGAGACGCACCAGACCGTCGATACCGCCGACGCGGTTGTGATAGTCGGTCCCTTCTCGACCGGCGTAAAGAACGCCGATGGTCGAGGTGGCTAGCACGTCCCGTCGATAACGAAAGACCCCGCTGGTGTTGGACTCTTCCAGTAGGGTCGATGCCGATTCCTGGTTCGACGGAAAGAGCAGCGGCGTCACCGTATCTCCGGCAGCAAAAGCGCCGATGGCGTTCTTGCCGATCTTGCCCGTGATCTTGCCGCCCCAGTCGGGGGCGACCACGGTGCGCGTGTAGACGACATTGATCGGCGTCGAGAAAAAGTCGATACCTTCCAGGAAGAACGGACGCTTCTCCTCGAAGAAGAGGGCGAAGCGCTCGTTGATCCCCAACTGGGCGGCGTCGGCCTCGACCTGGGAGAAGTCGGGGTTCACCGTCCCGGTCAAGGTCAGGTTCGGAGTCAGACCCCAGCGCACGGTCAGGCCCACCTCCGCATCCTCCTCGGTTGGCTCCAAGGACCCATCGGGGAACTCTTCCAGCTCCTCGGTGCGAATCCCGACCACGGTGGGGTTGATCTCGAGGTTCTTCCCCGGGGACAGATTCTCGAACCCTTCCGCCTTGTCGAACTGGCAGATGATGCAGGCCCGGTTCTGATCCCGACCGTAGTTGGAGATGCGGTGGCGACTACTGCGCGGCCAGGAGCGGCCGAACTCGACACCCCAGGTCTGCGACTCCAGGGTCCGCTGAAATCGGAGTTGGTTGACCGGAAAGGCGATCTCGACCACCCAGCCTGCCGCGTCGATGCTGCCCTTGGAAGTCCAGATCATGTCCCAGGCGAAATCCTCGATCCCATCCACCTCGCTGAAAATGGCATCGGCCTGTACCCCCAGCGGATTGACGCGGAACTGGAATGCCCGACGCTCGTCGTTGAACGTGTCGAGCTGGACGGTGATGTGGTCGTCCTGGACGAAGGTGTTGATCTCGTCCCGCCTCATCAGGTGGGCGCGGATCTTTTCGGGATCGGGATCGAAGCACTTGAACCCGACGTAGATGTTGCGATCATCGAAGGTCAGGTAGGCGAAGGTCTCGACCGGTGGCGCGACGTTGTTGCCAGGGAACCACTCCAGATCGACCGCGATCTCCACGGCATCTTGCCAGGCAGGCTCATCCAACAGGCCGTCGATCTTGATCTCCGAGGTGGCGCGGGTCACCTGATGGGTCAGACGCTCACGAAACGGGCTCGTTTCTGCTGCCGGCGTTTCAGCTTCATCCTGAGCCGCGACGACCGGAGCGAGAAACAGACAAACCAGCAGGAATCGGACAATCCACTTCGCCATCATGAAGGAATCCCCCCTGGGCATGAAAGGCCCTCACACCCATATACGGACTATGGCCTCAAAGGGTTAGGCCCGCAATGAAATTCCTCATCCATTCTCGATCCGATACCATGATCAAGATCGCTCTCTGAAGAGATCGTTCACCCGTCATGACCAAGAATCGCTCCAGTCGCCTGCCTCCCGAAAAAGACGCGGTGGCGCTGGCCGTCCAGCTGCTGGCCAAAGAGCTGCGGCACCGACTCCGGCGACACCCGGAGGCCCATTTGCTCAATGGACGAGAGTCCGTCGAGTTGCGGTTGCGCCTGCCCACCCTCGAGCGGGGCGATTGGGTGGCTGAGTCCCGCCAGGAGACCTCTCAATCGATCGACGAGGCGCTCGCCCGGCTCCTCCTTCATCGCAGTGTCTTTCGCACGGGCCACGTCTACTGCTTGCGCTGCGCCAGCCCTGACTGTGAACACTCTGTACCCACCTTCTCTACCGAGGTCTTCGCCGGCTATAGCCCGAGCGGGATCCCGAAATTTCGGGATCTGGGCCAGTGGCTGCTCGAACTCAAGGACCCCAGGATCGATCAGGTCTACCGCACCCCTCCCGGTCTCGTGGCGCATCTGGCGACCGGGGAGCAACTGCTCGAGCACCTGCTGCCCGCCTTCCGCGATGCGGACAGTGGCTATCACATCCACGGTCAAGTGGCGGTGGGCTGGTACATGTTTCCGACCGAGTATGGCCTCCCGACCCCGGTGGCGCTGACCTTTCAGGTCGTCTCCACCCGACCCAAGAAGGGGCGGCGGCGTTTCGGCCTGAACCTCATCGGTGTCGGCCCGGATGACGAGCCCCTGGAGAATCTCTTCGATCGGATCGGTGAGATTCCCTGGCTGGACGCCTCGCGCTGGGCACACTCCATCCTGCGAGATGTGGAACGCTCGGTCTCCCGACCCAAACCCGCCAATGAAAAACAGGTCGAGAAACGGCTGGCCGGTATGCTGGCCGGGCTGGTCCGTCGTCTGGAGCATCAGCGCCGCTCCAGGGACCGCAAGACCCATCACGGCCAGAAACGGCATCTCGATCGCTCTCGCCCCACCGACAGGGCCTTCGCGGATCTCGACCAGGCCAAAGACGAGAACATCCTCTTCGACACGCGGCGAGAGACCCTGGTGGTCATTGGTGACCGCGGACGGACTCACGTCTTCAACCCATCCGGCAGGCTGGTCACCTCGATTCGCTACTCCCCCACCGCCATCGAGAAGAGGCTTCAACGCGGGCTGTGGAAGGCCGCCACGCATGATCAAATCGGGGCCTTGAGGAAGCAGGTCACGCTGATCCAGGAGGGAGACGAAGCATGAAGGGCATTCTCACGGAGCGCCAGAACGAGGTCCTGACCCGAGAGCGCACGGCTCTCAGGGAGTTGCAGAGCTCGCTGCTCCACTGCGGGGCCGGCCGCGAGGACCTGGCGACCCTCGAGCAGTCCATTCGCCAGTTGGACGAGCTCTTTCTGCTGGTAGTGGTCGGTGAGTTCAATGCCGGCAAGAGCACGTTTATCAATGCCCTGTTGGGCAGCGCTCTACTTCCCGAGGGCGTGACACCCACCACAACCCGCATCCACCGACTGCAATATGGCGAGGAGGAGCGCTGGGAGGTTCTCGAGGGCGGCATCGAGGAGATCACGGCTCCCATCGACCCGCTTCACCAGGTGACGATCGTCGATACCCCGGGTACCAACGCCCTCGACCGGGAACATGAGGCCATCACCGACGAATACGTACCGCGAGCCGACCTCGTCCTTTTCATCACCTCGGCGGACCGACCCCTGACCGAGAGCGAGCGCGCCTTCATGGAGCGCATCCGCCAATGGGGTAAGAAGCTGGTCCTGGCCGTCAACAAGATCGATATCCTGAAGACGGAGGCCGATATCGACGAAGTTCGGCAATTCGTCACCGAAGGCTGCGTGACGGTACTGGGCTTCGAGCCCCGGGTCTTCACACTCTCAGCGAGGCAGGCCCTGGAGTTCAAGCTCGGAGAGCGTCCCGAGGTCGATCCGGGCTTCGAAACGCTGGAGGAGTACCTAGTCGATACCCTGGATGAGTCCGAGCGAGTCCGCCTCAAGCTGGCCAATCCACTGGGTGTCGGCAGCCGGCTCACCCAGACCTACATCGACGGCACCCACGGCCGGCTCGAGCTTCTGCGGGAGGATTTCACCGCTCTGGATGACATCGAGCGCCAGCTCGACCTCTATACGGAAGACATGGGTCGCGAATTCCGCTTCCGGCTGAGCGACGTGGACACCATCCTGCACGAGTTCGAGCTCCGCGGCCAGGAGTACTTCGACGAGACCCTGCGTCTGCCCCGGGCCCTGGATCTGATGAACAAGGCCAAGATCAAGGGCGACTTCGAAAAGAAAGTGGTCGGTGACGTCCCTCAGCAGATCGAGCTCAAGGTCCAGGAGATCATCGACTGGATGGTGGGCTCGGAGCTGCGCCAGTGGCAGGCGGTCAGCAGTAGCCTGGAGAGTCGCCGAACCCAGCACAGCGACCGACTCGTCGGCGAGATCGGTACCTTCGACTTCGACCGCGACAAGCTGCTCGAGACGGTGGGTCGAGCGGCTCGCCGCACGATCGACCAATACGACCACGGCGCCGAAGCAACGCGTATGGCCGAATCCGTCCAGACCGCCGTGGCCGGAGCCGCTTTGATGGAGGTCAGCGCTCTCGGACTCGGCGCGATCGTCACCGCGTTGGCCACCACACAGCTGGCGGACATCACGGGGCTCTTGGCTGCCGGTACGCTGGCGGTTCTGGGGCTCCTCGTGCTGCCGACCAAGCGTCGCAAGGCCAAGAGGGAGCTCACCGCCAAGATTCAGGTTCTACGGCAGAGACTCATGAAGTCCCTCACTGAACAGTTCGAGCAGGAATTGGAACACAGCGTCCACCGGATTCGTGACGCGGTGGCTCCCTACACCCGATTCGTTCGCGCGGAGCGGCAACGACTCGAAGAGATTCACAACCAGCTCACCACCTCGCGGGACGCGTTGATCACACTCCAGGGCGAGCTGGATCAGCTTTAGAACCGACTAGAAGACAGCATCGATGGCGCTGGTTTCGCCGGCCTCGATGGCGGTGGCGAACATGCGCACGTTGGGTAGCCCTCGATACGCGAACAGGATCGCGGTTTGGATCTTGTTATGGAAGAAGACAGCATCCTGGTCGGAATCCAGCAGAGCCTTGTATGCGGCCTCGGAATCTGGCTTGACGCCCTTTTCTTCAAGTATCACTTGAAGTTTCTCCCGAGCCAAGAGCGCTTGTTCCAGCAGGAAACTCCCCGCCAGCGTGTGCCCCAACATGTCGAGAAACGGGACCGCATTGAGCATCAGGCTCAACGGTCCATCGGGACGCTTCGGGACCTCGGTGGCGACCTCGCTGACCTCCTTGAGAGCCGCTGCCAGCTGCAGACCCGGCCCCGCCAGTTCGGGATCGGTCTGGAGGCGCTTCACGGTGCTCCCCACCCTGCCCAGCAGTTCCTTGAACGTGCGACCGCCGTTGGACATCAGTTTGCGCCCCACGAGATCCAGAGCCTGGATACCGTTGGTGCCCTCGTAGATCGAGGCGATCTTGGCGTCTCGCATGTACTGCTCCGCCGGATAGTCCTGAATGTAACCGTAGCCGCCAAAGACCTGAAGACACCACTCGGTGACGCGGAAGCCCCAGTCCGAGGCCCAGGCCTTGCACACCGGCGTCAGCAGTTCGACATAGGCCTGGCACCGCTCAGCCTCCTCACCGTCCCTGGTGTGGGCTAGGTCGATGAACTTGGCCGTCTCCAACAGGAGAGCTCGCATGCCCTCCACATAGGCCTGAGACGTCAGCAGCAGCCGCCGCACATCGGGATGCTCGACGATCGCCACCGGCGCGGCGTCCTTGTCGGCCATCTGATTCCAGCGACGGCTCTGAATTCGCTCTCGCGCGTAGGCCAACGCGGCCTGATGCGCCGCCGCGGCAATCGCCAGACCCTGCAGCCCCACATCCAGACGGGCCGCGTTCATCATTTCGAACATCAGCCTCATGCCGCCGTTCTCCTTGCCCAGCAAGAAGCCCTCACAGCCTCCGTTGGGGCCAAAGAGCATGCTGCAAGTCGGCGACCCGTGGATCCCCATCTTGTGCTCGATCCCACCGCACACGACGTCGTTGGCTTCACCCAGGGTGCCATCTGGCTTGACGCGGTATTTCGGCACGAGAAAGAGCGAGAGTCCCTTGGTGCCAGCCGGCGCCCCTGGCAGTCGAGCCAAGGCGGCGTGGACGACATTGTCGGTCATATCGTGATCGCCGAAGGTGATGAAGATCTTCTCGCCGACGATGCTGTAGCGCCCGTCCCCCACCGGTTCGGCCGTCGTCGTGGACGCCCCCACATCGGACCCGGCCTGCGGCTCGGTCAAGCACATGGTGCCCGTCCAGGTCCCGGCGTACAGCTTCTCGCAGTACAGCTGGCGCAGCTCATCGGTACCGTAGGTCTCGACCAGCTCGCCGACACCGCGAGTCAGGAGCAGGACCAGAGACAGCGAGGTGTTGGCACCTGAGAAGAATTCGTTGGCCGCCAGGCTCACCAGATGCGGTAGTCCCAGACCCCCAAACTCAGGATTGTTGACACAGCCCACCCAACCGCCATCGGCGAGAGTCTTGAAGGGCTCCTGGTAGGCCGCCGGAACCGTGACTTTCCCATCCTCCAGCGCGACCCCTTCCCGGTCTCCCGGCTCGTTGGCAGGATCCAACTGTTCCTTGGCGATCTTCAAGGCCTCACCCAAAACGAGCTCGATATTCTCCCGATCCCAATCGGCAAAGACCTCGCTTGCCAGAATGCTCTCCAGATCCAGCCAATCGAAGAGCTGAAACTTCACGTCTTTGATGTCTATTTCGTAGGCCATTTGTGCGCTCCCTTCTCAGCCGCAGTGCGGCATAACCTATTGTACCCGGGATTGCAGCCCAGCCGACCTTGCCCTTTGTCAGATGGCGTTATAGGTTACTGGCCTTCCGAGGCACGCGCCGGTAGCACAATGGATAGTGCACCAGACTTCGGATCTGACGGTTGGGGGTTCGAGTCCCTCCCGGCGCGCCACTCAAACCCAATTAAATCAAACACTTAGGGCGCTCACTTCGATCGGGCTCTCGAGCCCGATATCGGAAAAATGGTGCGCTATTGGTGCGTGGGCTGGGATTGAGGTGCATTCGATGAGGCAGATGCTCACCTCCGCAAGCCGCCCTTCCGCTCGATCTCTCTCCATTGACACTCGAAATGCTCACGAGGCAGGCGCGCTCGGATTCATGCCGCGGATCCTCGTTCTCACCACTCTTCCGCATAGCGAGCCAAACACAAATCGCTTCGAACGAGTCAGCCAGGCCGAAGCTGGTCTTCGCTTCTATCCTTCTCCTCCCAACGTTCAGACTCGAGCGAGGAGCAGATCTCGCTTCGGCATTTCTCACCTTGGTCTGGAGGGCACAACGTCCTCAAGTTGTGCCCAAAACAGGCTTACGGTACAGAGTCGTTAGAAATGGCCAGTTTGTTGTCGGTTCCGACAGGGGCGAAGCTTGACTTCCGCGGCGTCCTGTACCTCGACGCCGGCTCTGAATCCTCTACTGGAACCGGCATCGGTACCGACTCCCAGTCGCCTGCGCCCCGCTCTGGTCCTGGAAGCCTTGGCGATCGACGCAGAGCCAGCTCACTCGGCTCGTACTCTGGCTTTTATGCCCCGGATCCTGGTACAGACCACTCTCCCCCACTCCTGTCCCGACTCTTACTCCGTCCTCCGACGCAACGGCCACCTCCAAGTCGCCCTTTCCGCTCATCCCCTGGTCGGTCTCCCCTATGGCCGTTATCCACGTCTTCTCCTAGCTTGGCTGACCACCGAGGCGGTTCGAACGAGACAGCGCCATCTCAACCTCGGATCTTCACTCTGTAGCTTCATGAGCGAGCTGGGCCTCCTGCCCAGAGGCGGAAGCTCGGGCAATATCTACCGCTTCCGAGAGCAGATGCGGCGTCTCTTCCCCGTGACCATCACCTGCACTCACCGTTCCCCAGACCTGGGGACCGCGCAAGACGCTCGCTTCCGCCTTGCCGAAGGACTCCCTCTCTGGTGGAACCCGAAGTGCCCCGAGCTGGCTGCCCTGTTGGAGACGTCGGTGACTCTGAGCTCGGGTTTTTTCCAAGAGATCACTGAGCGACCGGTACCGATTGACTTCCGGACTCTCAAAGCCTTGAGGAGTCCTCTGGCGATGGATATTTACTGCTGGGTCACCTACCGGATGAGCTACCTCGAGCGCCCTTCCAAGACGATCCCCTGGCGCGCTCTCCAATCCCAGTTTGGCTGCCACTACACCCGGACCCGTACCTTCAAGGAGCGATTCGTCGACAAGATCCGCCAAGTCCTTGTTTTCTACCCCGAGGCGCGACTGACAATCCGACACTCAGGGATCATTCTGAGACCCTCACCTACTCATATCAGCCCGAGATCCACCGCAGCTCCCCTTTTCACTATCGACGACAGGGGAAGGTAACTGCAGAGATGACTGCATGGGTCGGTTCTTGGCTCCCCGCAGGGTACAGATCGGCTCTCACTGGCGAAATCTACCACCGGGTAACCGATTGCCTGAGTTCAAGTTACACCACGATCCTATTTTCGGATAGGACGCCATTCGAGTAGCTACTTTCCGGCTGCTCCTCGTGCCGCCTTGCGCGCCGGCTCGAACCCGCGCTCGGTCAGTGAGGCCTCGAAGTCCTTGGCCACCGCATCGCGCTTGTGGGAGTCGAAGTACCAGCGGATCGAGCGGTCGAGGCCGTCTGAAAAGCTGACCTCAGGCTCCCAGGCCAACAGGCGCTTCGACAGGCTGTTGTCTGCGACCCGATTGTAGGGGCCGGTGGGCTTCGTGGTGTCCGGTTTGATGGTGGCGTCGTGCTCGCAGCGCTCGAGGATCATGCGGGCGGCCTGAATCACCGATGTGCGCTCCATGGTTCCCAGATTAACCGCGGTGCCATCTTCGATCCTCTCGGCGGCCCGGATTGTGCCCTCGACGATGTCCGAGACGTAGGTCCAGTTGCGGATTTGCTCGCCCGTTCCCCAGACGATGTACGGATCCTGCTTCAGGAAGGCGCGCGCGATCATGGCGATCACGGCATGGTTTGCAGGGCAGCGCTCGCCGTAAGCGGTAAAGTAGCGCACTGAAGCGCACTTTAAGCCATGGTCCTGATGGTACGCCTTCAGGGTAAGTTCGGCCATCAGCTTTGCCCACCCGTACATATCGTCGGCCTCGTAGGGAGGCTTTACCAGGTCCTCGGTCAGGTACAGGATCTCTTTCGGATCGGATTGCATGCTGGTGGGGTAGACGCACCCCGAGGAGGCAAAAGTCAGCTGTTCAACTCCCGCGCGCTGGGCCTCGCGGATCACGATGCCGTCGAGGGCCATATTGGTCGAACACGCGGCCTGGTGGGTATCGATGTAGCCGCGGCCGCCGTGCGTCGCAGCAAGGTGGAAGACGACGTTCATGTCCGATACCGCGCGCGCGGCCGTGGTCGGGTCGAGCAAATCCGCCTCTTCAAACTCGACGCGTCCACTCTCCAGGGCCGTTTCGATGTTCAAGAGAACACCACTCGAAAGGTCGTCGACGACGCGAATCGAGGCGCCACGCTCAACCAGGGCATCAACCAGGTGCGAGCCGATAAACGAGCAGCCGCCGGTTACGAGTACGTTCTTCGAAGACCAATCCATGAACTCACCTCTATGATTGAATGCGATCTTCTCTGACGCGAATCTACGAAAGCAAGCACCTTGTGCCGCTGAGAAAGCTAAACATAAGCACCCCGGGTGCAACCGAATGGCCACCGCCGCGTAGATGATCGTCTCATTTTCCTGGCGATGTTAGAATCACTTTGGGCCTGCACATCCAACGCCCGGGCCACGGTCTGCGTTATACGTCGTTGAGCGTCTCTGTTGACCGGCTTTATGTAGAAGACAACGCTGCGTATAGCCTTGAGATGGGCATCGTAGAATGATCCTGCCTGCTAAACTCGCCGGTCTTGGTGTATGTTGTCCGCTGACTCCGCTCTGCGACTCTCGGATTGTCTTCGAGAGGAAACCTAGCAGCTTGCCTACACTCAGTTTTGTTCTCTGCTCTCGGAATGACCACTATGGCGGCAACTCGGCCTGGCGCCTCCAGACGACGCTGAACTACCTCGCGCTGCAGGTTGAGTCGCTAGGCGTCGAGGATGAGTTCGACGTCATCGTAAGCGACTGGGGCAGCCCGACGCCGCTTCGCGAGGTCCTGGAACTCTCACCGGTTGCGGCCCGAATAACGCGGTTCCTGGAGGTGAGTCCGGAGCTGGCCAGCAAGACCCAACGGGACAGCCCCTTCGCGGAAGTGCTCGCGAACAATGCGGCGATCCGCCGTGCGACCGGGGACTTCATTGGGCGCATCGATCAAGACACGCTGGTCGGTGCTTCATTCCTCGAACGGTTCCGCGCCGGGGTGCGCGCGTCCGGTTCCACCTGCGACCGCTGGTCGGATGCGATGCTGTTCGTCGGCCGCCGCTCAATCCCGGAGCCCTTCGCCCGGATGACGCCCCCGTTCGCCGAGGTCGTACAATTCGTTCAGCGATTCGGCCGGTACCTGCCCCGGGAAGGGCGCCTGCAGTCGCCCTGGTTCGATGCGCCGGTGGGCATCGTGATTCTCTCTCGGGACCTGTGGGAGATGTACCGCGGCTACGACGAGCGGCTCCTGTACTGGGGCTTCATGGAAACGGATCTGGGCCTGCGCGTCGGCAAGACACGTCGCGTCCTGGATCTGGAACGGGAGATCGGCGTCGACTTCCATCACCTTGGACACACACGCGCGTGGTTTGCCACTACGCAGCGGCGAATGAATCCGCGCCGGGAGCCCGATGTGGAGGTTCCCAATGGCCCCGATTGGGGCCTCGACTCGATCGAACTTTCTCTGCGCGAAGCGCGCCCCCCCGCGGTGATCGAATCGCACGGCGCGTCGGGGGTGAAGGGCGGTCTGGGGGTTGTCGGCGCCGAGTGGGTGCGTCAGAGCCTGCTGTCCGCTGCCCGGTTGGGTCGTCGGGTCATCAAGGGGAATCGCATGGAACGCGGCGCCTGATCAGGATGCGCGCGTCCCCCCAGCGATTCAACTCGGTCTCGTTACGAGGCTGACGGCTCCCCAGCTAAAACGCGATGTCGCGCGCCCGCTCGAAGACTTCCTGCCCGAGCCCCTGGCTCACGCGCCACCGGAGACCCCGGTGCTCCTAGCAGAATCCGCCTGAGCCTCTACCTCCCGTTCCTATGCCCAGGGACCTGGGGCGCGTCTGTCCGGCATCTTCCTCAAGCGGCCTCGAATGAAAGTCGCGGTCTCGAACTCGAGGCCTCTCGGCTGGATTCGGAGACTGCCCACGGTCTCCCGCGCACAGACAGCCCTGTAGAGGCAGGTGCGCGGCAATCTCAGGCGCCATAGCCTTGCTGCTCGGAAAACCAAATTCCTACTCCGCGAACCCGAACGAGTGCCCGTCAACTCCCAACCTCAGGCCACTCTACAACCCAAAACTTCGCAGCGAAAGAAAACCGATTTCCTACTCGGCTTCCTCCAGCCACACCAGCTCCCTGGGTCGAGCAGTCGCGATGGCTGACCGCAATTGGTCTGCTAGAGGGAGTAGGTCTAGAACCGCGTTTGACTTTGCGAGCAGAACAATCACACAGAGAGCGAGGTCGGAAAGGTTCTGCTGCGAAGGTAGGCGCCGGTCCATCGTGACGAACACGTCGAACAACGGCTCAGCGAGACGAAGCAGCTCGCCGTTCTTGGTCCCGGCCCAACCTGCCTCTGGAACCGTGCTGACTTCGTATTCGGTTAGCTCCGCCTTCAGTCGCCGCGGCAAAGACTCATCAAGCAGAACGCGCATGTGCAACTACCGCCTCGCCTGCCTCCTCCAACGCCGCTACGGCTTGCTTGCGCGTCACAGTCGGGAAGTCGTCGAGAAACTCGGCTAACGTGGAGCCGCGTTCCAAGTAGTCGATCAGGCTCCTGAACGGCACCCGGGTACCCACAAAAACGGGGGTGCCGCTTAGGATCTCGGGGTCAGTGTGGACTACAGAAGATGGCATGAATCTCTCTCGCCTCATTGTACCAGTGTGTGACGTTGTTGCATTATCCTGATTCCCAGTGGAACCGGTACGATGGCCGAATGTCAAAAGAGCGCTACGTTTCGGTATCGTGTCCGCAACTGGCCCGAATACAATCGTGCGTTGATCGCACGCGGAAGTCTAACTTTTTGGTTTGATGAAGACTCCATTGCGGCCTGGCGACAGACCGAGCGGACGGAGGGTTCCGGAAGACCCCGAGTGTATTCCGACACCGCTATCCAGTGCGCTCTTGTATTGCGGTGCGTCTTCCACCTCAGTTTACGCGCCACCCAAGGCTTCCTCGCTTCCTTGGTCGAGCTCATGGCACTCGATCTCCCGGTGCCCGATTACACTACGCTTAGCAGGCGCCAAGGCTCTCTTGATTTGTCGTTGTTCGTAGGTTCTGGGGACAGACCTCGTCACGTCGTCGTCGATGCCACGGGCCTCAAGGTGTACGGTGCCGGTGAGTGGCACGTTCGCAAGCATCACCGCGGTCGACGAAGAGCATGGCGCAAGCTGCATCTCAGTGTCGATGAGACTACAAAGGAGATCGTGGCCGCAGACATCACGCGAAGCAACGTTCACGACAGCCGGATGCTGGCTCCGTTGCTAGACCAGGTTACCGGCGCCATCCGTCAAGTTTCAGGCGACAGCGCTTATGACACGCGCGCCTGCTATGAGTCAGTACTCGAGCGACATGCAATCGTGACGATACCGCCCCGGCGAAATGCGAGGGAGCGCAGGAGCCTTGCCGGCAACGATTGGCGGGAGATGCGCAATGCTACCTTGCAGCAGATCAGAAATCTCGGGCGTTACGAGTGGCGTGCAAGTAGTGGCTGTACCCGGCAAAGCCTCGCCGAGAATGCGGTGTCGCGGTTCAAAACTCTTTTGGGACCAAAGCTATTCGCGCGAAGGTTCGATAACCAACGAGTGGAGGCGACCGTCAAGTGTGGCATTTTGAATCGCATGACAAGTCTCGGAATGCCAGCCTCGGTTCGAATCTGATCGCCTCTTGGAAAACAGGATCCATCTATTTCGTGGTTGGAATTGTGCAACACGGTCCAAGATAGGGACCAATCTGACACTGCCCTTTCCCCTGCGGCCCCACCACTCGACTGTCAGTTGAGCTGGCGGTTTCTGTAGTTCGGTGCGATGTGACCCACTCTTACGATTCTCGATAACTGACTCTGAAGAAGACACTGTACAGAACGGGCACGACCAACAGAGTAAGAACTGTAGCGAACAGCAGGCCGAAGATGATCGTGATCGCCATCGGCGCCCAGGTGGGACCTCCGCCAATCCACAGGGGTATCAATCCCAAAGCTGTCGTTGCGGTTGTGAGCATGATAGGGCGGAACCGCTGTTGTGCCGCCGCGACGATGGCATCTCTTGGGGTGCGCTTGAACTCATCGATCTCAACTTGGATACGGTCGATCAGCACAATGGCGTTGTTGATCACAATGCCTGCCAGAGAGATCACGCCGAGGAACGGCATAAACCCAAAGTAGGAACGGGCGGCCAACAATCCGAACGCTACGCCGATCAATCCCAGGGGAATGGTCAGCAATATAATCAGTGGTTTGCGGATTGAGTTGAACTGGCCGATAAGCAACAGGACAATGATGAAGAACGACAACGGCAGGTAAGCGATGACTGCTCCGATCGCCTTCGCGCTCTCTTCGGCCTCTCCTCCCAGGGCATAGCTCGTAACCGGAAGGCCAACTCTTGCGCTGCTCCTCCAGCCACGGCTGCAATTGGCTGGTCACCTCTGCCGCCGTGTATCCTGACTCGAGGCCACTGGTCACCGAAATGGTCCTTGTCAGATCACGCCGCAGGATCTTCGCGGCCTGCCACTCCACGTCCAGATCTGCGACTTGTCTGAGTGGCACGTTCTGGCCGCTTTGCTGGGCATAGACGTTCATGCTCTCGAGGTCCTGAATGTTGCTCTCGTGAGCCTGATTATTCCTCATCACGATCGGGATGACCTTGTCTCCCTCACGGAATTGGCCGGTTTCGAGGCCATTGAGGACGGTCTGCAACGAAAGTGCGATGTCCTGGCTGGTCACGCCTGCGAACTGCGCCCGAGTCTGATCGATGTCGACGATGAGCTTCTTTGTCCTGGGCCCCCAGCTATCGCGGGCATTCTTCGCGCCGTCAATCTGCCGCAGCTCAGCCTTGATGTCCTCCGCAAGCGCGTAGAGCACGTCTTGATCATCTCCGGAGATGCGAACCTCGATGGCGTTGTCGCCGCCACCGCCGCCGGACAGTCGTTTCACCTTGCCTTTCGCTTCGGGGAGATTCTCAAATATGAATCGATCGACCGAGTCGATGACCATCTGATTAGCCTCCGAGGAACTCGTGTTCAATAGAATGTGTGCGGAGCTGGGCAAGGCTTCTGGCGCGGCATAGCCGAGATCGTACTTGGGCGCGCCCTCGCCGATATAGGACGAGTATGAAGTGACGCCCTCCGCACGATCAGTCGTTTACGAGAAGGTTGTCTCGTACGTAGTCCTCGACCGCTTGTACGGTCGCCTGGGTGCTCTCGATCGTGCTCCCCAGCGGTAGATCCAGGGTGACGGTCACGAGGGCTCTCGAACTGTCGGGGAAGAAAATGAAGGGAATGAACTTGAAGGACCCCAGGGCGCCAACGAAAAGCAGCATCACCGCCCCAAGAAACAATAGCGGCCGTCTCAGACTTGCGAGTAGGACGCTTGCCGTAGAGAGCCTGGAACCTGTTGGGCTCGGAACTCGCCGCTTTGTCTTTTCTCTTCACTCTCATGAAATAGACGCAGAGAAGAGGTATCAACGTCATGGAGATGATCCATGAGGAGAGCAGCGCAAAGGTGACGACGACGAACAGTTCACCCATGATCTCGCCCATGGTCGACTGCGCCAGGTAAAACGCGACGAATGCCGCGGATGTCGTCAATGAGGATGTCAGGAGGGGAATGAACAGCTCCCTGGCAGAGGTCACGGCGGCGTCGAGCGCCTTCATGCCCTCCTCCATTTTGACCATGATCGATTCGGACACGACGATCGCGTTGTCGACGAGCATTCCGAGCGCGATGATCAGCGCGGCCAGAGACACCTGGTTGAGGCCCAATCCGGCCCGCGACATCAATAGCAATGTCGTTACCATCACCGCAGGTATCAGAGGAGGCTACGATCAGTCCAGTACGTAACCCGAGGAAGAGCAGCATCACGAAGAGCACAACCGCTATCGCCTGAAGGAGATTCCCAAGAAAGTTGCTGACGGACTCATCGACCACTTCATCCTGGGACGCGGCGCGGACAATGGTGAATCCCCAGGGGAACACGGTCTCGTAGAATTCGAGTCGCGCATCCACCTCCTGCCCGAGCTCGATGATGTTGCCGCCCTTCTTCAGATTGACGCCGATCGCCAGTCCCGGCTTTCCGTTGATGCGGACGATGGACTGTCTGAGGTTCGACGTAGCTGCGATAGACATCGACGATATCTCCAAGCAGCACAAGATTGCCATCGTCCGAAGAGACGATGATGTTCTTGATATCGTCCATGACATCGAAATTGCCGGTTGGTTCCAGGATGAGACGCTCGTTTCCAACCGTGATATCGCCGCCGGAGAACACGATGTTCGTGCTGGAGATGATGTCTTTCAGTCTCTGCTGGGAGAGCCCCAGCTCGCCAATGCGGGCATTGTCGTAATCCAGATAGATGCGCTCCTCGCGCGCACCGACGATCTTCGCCTTGGCCACATTCGGCAGCTTGATGAGGTCGTCGCGAACGGCATCGGCGGCCCCGTTCAACTCCGCGTAGGAGAATCCGTCCGCCGTCATGCCAAGGATGATGCCGTACACGTCCGCGAGGCCTTCATCGTTGAAGGCCACACTCGCGACGCCGGACGGAAGTTGACCTTGGACCGCTTCGACCTTACGCCGCAGTTTGTCAAAGATCGGCTGCAGATCACTTTCGCTTTGCTTGATGAATATGGTGATGATCGAGATGCCGGTACGATTCTCACTCTCGATGTAGTCGACCTCCGGGACTTCCTGGCAGACCTCCTCGATCTTGCTCGTTACCAGGAGCTCCATCCGTTCCGGACTCGCGCCAGGAAAGACGGCCACCACGTTGGCCGCGCGAACGAGGAATGGTGGCATGTCATTCCGTGGCATGCTGCCAAAAGACGAAAGTCCGGCCGCCACGACCACGACCAACAGTGAGAGTGTAACTACACTGTTCTTGATGGCAAAATGTGTCAAGTTCATGCCTTACCTCTGTTTCAACAACTTGACCGTAATACTGTCCGAGAGGCTTTCCACTCCTGCCGTTACAACCAACTCGCCGTCCTGAAGTCCGGCGACGACTTCGAACCCGTCATTGGACAATCTCCCCAGCGAAACCCTTCTGTGGACCACGATCGCGTTGCCGTCCTCCGTTTCGACCGCGGTGAAGACGAAATGACCGTCGCCGTCCTGCCCGACAGCACTTGAGGGAACCATGAGCACCGGCTCCTCGCCGGCGTTGTCTGCCGCGAACGTAAATCTGACGTCCGCCGTCATGCCCGGTCGAATGTCGGAGGTGGCGTGCTCCAGTCGGACGGTCACCGGATACGTCGAACCTCCGGCCCCCGCGCCAAAAGATATCTCGTCAACGACACCGTCGAACGTCTTGCCGGGCAGGGATGGGAACTCAACAGACACTTTGTCACCTGTCTTGACCCGAGTGACGAACGCTTCCGGCATGCCGACGCTCACCTCGATCTCGTCTCCGGAGACGATCGTGACAATCGTCTCGCCGGGCGTGACCTGTTCGTTGCTTTTGATCGGCACCTCGGCAATGATGCCGTCCATCGGCGCGTAAAGTTTGTAGTAACCGAGTTCTCGTTTCTTCAAATCGCGATTGATCTGCTCGGTGTTGTAAGCCGAGTTCGCGGTCGCATAGCCGTCTTTGGCGGTCTCGTACTCGCTGAGCGCGATGTTGTCGTTTTCGTACAGCCTCTTGACCCGGTCCAGATTCGATTTGGCGTTGTCCCTCTGGGTCTCCGCTTTCGTCAGCGCATCGAGCGCTTTCTCATAGGCGAGACGGGCGTCGGCATCGTCAATGACGGCGATCAAGTCGCCCTTTCGAACGTTCTGCCCCAACTGTGCGTCGACGGATTCGACAATCCCGCCCACGCGAAAGCTCAGCCGGGCTTCTGAACCGGCCTTGGACAGCCCGGAGAGGGTTCTGCCGACGTCGCCGCTGCGAAGGAACACCTGCTGGTAACGGACGGGCCTGATGGTCTGGTTTTTGACCTGTGTGTCACCCCCGCACGAGACCAGCGTCATGCCCAGAGCTACAGCCAGGATTCCGTTTGACACGTGTTTTGGTTGCATCGCCTGTTTGTCCTTTGTTACCGATTGTGCTCGCCAAGATAGGCTTCAAAGCGGCTCAAGAACTCCTGCCGCTCTTCGGCGAGTTCTCAGCAATTCGAATCTGCCGACGGCCCGGTCGGTGTTGAAGACGTTGATCAAAAACTCGTACTCGGAACTGAGCGCATTCAGGTTGTCACTCAGCGCCTCATTCTGCGCGTCCACCAGATCGACGATGGAGGAAAGACCCTTGGCGTACTCGTCCTGGACCAGTTCCAGGCTCTCTCGCGACAGCTCGGCGGAGCGCTGTGCGTTTTCGCGATTGACCCTCGCCACCAATACTTCCAGCATCGCGGATCGCACATTGAACTCGATCGCTTGATACCAGCTGCTTTCTCTGCTCCTCGAGTCCCGTGATCTCGATGCTCGCCTGTCCGCGCGGAGACTCGAGTCGATCCACCAAGAAAGAGTGGGAGCTGCGCCGCCAGACTCACGGACCAGAGGTCGTCATTGGTTTCGATGCCGAGAACCCGTGAACCGGCGCCATACCCTCGCGAAGACGTGTTGGTACTCTGCGCGGAGCCCGAGCGTGGGAATCCAGGGCTTCCGCTTGAGGGAAGCATATGAGCGACTCAGCGCCTCGATGCTCGCATCCAGTGCTTGTACCTCGGGGGAGTTGCGCAAGGCTTCTTCGACCAGAAAATCCGTATAGATTCGGAGTGACCTGGGCGAGTCGATGTACCCCTGCACGCCGTCACGGAGATTCGGCGTAGCCGCTTTCCTCGAAACCGGCTTCTTCGGCAACGAACACCTCGTCAACGGGCCGGTTGAGAACAACGTTCAGCTGCATCTTCGCCAGCTCGACATCGTTTTTGGCGGCCAGCAACTCCGTGTTGGCCGTGTAGAAGCGGCTTTCCCAGCGATATACATCCGATTGGCCGGAATAGCCGACGGCCGCCCGTTGTTTGGCGATTCCGAGATTTCGTCGCGTCAGGTCGAGCTTGTCTTGCTGGATTTTGCGGCGGGCCTTGGCGCCCAGAATGTTCAGATAGGCGGTCGCCGCCTCCAGGACCACGTCCAGGCGCAATCCGTCGTAGCCGTATTGCGACGCCCGCAACAGGTGCTTTTGCGTGGATATGTTGCCGATCACTTGTTCAGAGAAAATCAGTTGTTCGAGCGCCGACTCCGCCACTGACAAGTCGCTCCGGCTGCTGTCCACCCGAGTTCTCGGCACGATCTTTGTCCACCTGGACTCCGGACGCATCCAGGCTCAACGAGGGAAGATAGTCAGTCGTGGCCAGTGACACATCCTTCTTCGTTGACTCAACGATCTGCTCTTCGATCTTGAGGTCGAGGTTGGTTTGCATCGCTTCGCGCATCACGTCTACGAGGCGACGCGTACGCGCGCCCTCCATGGCAAATTCATCAACCAGCTCGGCCTTCGCAAGGACGGCGAACGTTGGAGCAAAGCCAATCTTGTTAGCCGTTTGCATATTGATTCGCAGGTTTTCTTCGAAGGTCAGGTTTACGGGCAGATCCGCCGGATCTTCGCCATTCAGGATGGCCTCGACGTTCAGGGATATCCGCCGCACGATCTTGGCCCGATCTGCATCGGGCGCAATCGACGCCAGCACGCCACGCTCAACCTCAGCTGCTGACCAGGCAAAGGAGGGAATGCCCCGTGCGTTGATTGCATCGATGAGTTGCCCCTTGGTCTCACCCTCAAACGGGCCCAGATACCCGAGATACAGCGCGTCGACTTCCTCCGAGACACTCGACAGGACGTTTTCAATGTCAGCTCCCATCGGGACGAGCTCGAACGAGGTCTGGTTCTTGTCCATCACATCCCGAAAGATGTCCGGGTCCGCAGACATGAAACCTGACAAGCTCGTCGTACAGGACGATTCCGACCCTGTTGTATTGGAAGACCTCATGAAAAGCGTCCAGGTCACGGTCGACGGACCTGTTGATCATCACGTAGGTCAGGTTGCGCACGCCGGACTTGTTGTCGGTTACCGGCGGTAGACCGAGGCGTTCGGGATCTGTGACACCAAGCATGACGACGGGCTTTGCGTAGTCTTGGTTGCTCGCGATGGCGTCCACCGCCAATACGCCAAGTACGACTATGATGTCGACGTCGGCGTCCTGAACAAGGCGATTGTAGTGTGCGGTGGCGGTCTCTGCAGACCAATCAGCGTCCAGGGCTTTGTCGGCGGGAATCTGGATGCTCGTACTTCGAACCCAACAGACTTGTGAGATCCTCCCGGAGATCACGCATAGAACTCATCGGTTCCAGCATCTCGTCCCTCGTACACAACACCGATGACCACATTCCGCCCGCTCTCGGATTGAGCGGCAGCTCCGGCCGCGGCCAGGAAGGCGACCGCGAAGGCAATCATAACGCGCATGTTTTTCATGATTCGATCCATTGCTAAGGTTGGACCCTCCCGGGGCCATTCAGATAGTGGGGTGCAACATGTTCCTGGTCAATGGAATAGGCTATAAGCCACAGCACTGGAGTGCGCCGCCGAGTTCCGCGCGGCTGTGCCCGGTCGTCTAGATGAGAGAGAAGCTCCAACGTACTCATGATCACTCAGGCGACGATTTGTTGCGAACCACCCGGACACAAATAACCGACCAACGATACGTCACTACATGAAGAAAGCGCAACCAAAAATCCCGCCGTCACCGACGCAGCGTCGCGGTGTAGGAATTTCCTTTTCAGAGGTGCGAGGTTTTGGGTCGTGGAGTAGCACTTGGCGGACTCTCGAGCGAGTTCCGGACCCGGTGCAGCCGACTGAACTCGGGCAAGCGCATCCGCGGAACACCTCGAGTTGAACTATTAGCCACTTGAACCGGACATGAGGCGCACGTGTCCCAACTCCACGGTGGCGAAAGCTGCCCGCCACAGGCTCAGGCGGATTCTACGATGAGTTCCAGCGTCTCCGGCGGCGCGTGAGCCAGGGGCTCGGGCTCCTGGGCTGGGAGCTCGAGGCTCTTGCGGATCGCCTTGGCCGCACCGAAGTCGAGGATGAAGGCGAGGATCTTCATCTCGGCGCCACAGAACGGGCACAGCAGCGGGTCGACCTCGTAGACGCGGCGAATCAGCTTCGCCCAGGTGAGCCGCGCTCGTCGGGTGAACTCGTCGTCATCCTGCCGGCCCGAGGTTTCGGTGGTGTCTCCCGCCAGTGCGGCCTTACGACGTTTGCCGCGGGCCGCGTTGGCGTAGAAGCCCCAGTAGCGAACGGTCTGCTGCGACGGCTCGGGAATGTGGTCGACGACGCGGGCGAGGAACTCGAGCACATCCCAGCGAGCTTCGCCGCCGTGGGATCCCCCGCGACGCGAGGGCCGGCCCCGGCAAACAACTTCGCCGGTCTCTGTCTCCCAGCTCAGTCGCTTGAGAACGATCGGGCAGCGGATCATGTACCGGCCGAGGCGCACGGCGCCCTGCCGGTCCTCGACCCACACGGCGCCATGGACCGAGAAGCCGCTGTGGTTCCATGACAGGAGGTTGTCGATGGTCGCCTCGCTGATTAGCTCCTTGTCGAGGAGCAGCCGTAGCACCTCGGCGCGAAAGAGCCTCTCGACGTACCGCGAGTCATTCTTGCGGTGCTGCCCCGTCTCGTCTGCGCCGAGGAGGAGAAGTGGTCTGACCGACTCCAGCCTACCGGTAGCTTCCGTCTGCGCTTCGACTCGGCACGAATGGAAGGGGAGTTCGACGACGGCAAACGAAATCGGTGGAGGTTTCGTCTACGGGCTGGCGCCAACTACGACTTCAAACAAGAATGGATCAAGGTCGGCTTCCAGATACGCAGTGGAAACTCCGACAATCCGATCTCGGACAACAAGACCATCGGCGAGGGCTTGAGCCTTGAAGATTTCAAACTTCGGCGAGCTCTGGGCCCACTTCACGGCCACCGAGGAGCTCGATATCCGACTTGGGAAGATTCGACATGCGAAAGCTCTGGACGGCGTCCGATATGCAGTGGGACGGCGATGTCACTTTAGAGGGCTCCCTTCAGCGTCTGGAGTTCGCCCGTGAGGACAACCTACTAGCGAACCTCGGCGCCTCCTTCTATCAGTATGCGCTGGAGCAAGGCGACGACTCGGACCGGGCCTGGCTGCTGGGGGCACAAGTGCGCCCCACCCTGGAACTGAGCTCGACTCACAAATTCGAGCTTGGTGCCACTTTCGATTACTACATCAACCCACAGGTCCTGGTCGATCTCAGCCTCAGTGGCGAGATGGGTGGCCACCCGGTGACGAATCTTCTGGACGAGGACAACCAGTTGATCAACGATTTTCGGATCGCCAGTCTCTTTGCGATCTGGGGCCACGAGGCCAGCGAATATTGGCCTCTCGAGATCTCCTTCTTTGGCTACAAGAATTTCGGCGCCGGTGATCAGATCGGCTTCGAGAACGGTTACTCCAATGCCGCCGGAGCAGGCACCGACAACGACACCGCCTACTTCCTTCGAGGTGGAATTGGTCGCTACGACGAATTCAAGCGTCTCCAGTTGCGCTATACCTACTACTATTCGGAGCCCGACGCCCTGGTCTTTGCCTTCACCCAGTCCGACTCCCGACGCGGGTCGAATATGGATGGCCATCGCATCGACTTCCGTCTCGGAATGCCTGCCAACACCTTCTTCCACGTCACCTACTACCGGACCTTTACAAGTCTCGGCGAAAGTCCCGTGTACCAGTCCTGGTTCTTCGATTACTCGATACGTTTCTAGACTCTGGAGAAATCGATCCATGCGAACACTCAGAAATCTCTCTTGGGCCTTCCTGCCCCTGCTGCCGCTCTGTGCTTGCGCTCAACACGACACTGACACCGCCGATCGAGCTCTCGAGGTCGAGGCCGAAATCGACAACGAGGCGTGGGTGGCGGAGCTCACCGAACACCTTCAAGAAATCGACGAAGAACTCAAGACCTCGAACACCTCTCCCATGGCAGGTACCCAGTACCTGAAGTCCGAACCCGGAGATCGACTCTTTCTGGCTCGCCAGAAAGATGGATTCGGATTCGCCGACTCGGCTGATCCCAATGTCGTCCTATTGGTTACCCGCGACGAAAGCATCTGGCATTGGCACGATCAAGGGCAAGATGTCGTCTGTCGGGTGAAAGACGAGATCATGGTGAGCGGGAGTGCCCTCGAGGGCGCAGCGATCTTTGAGATCGATGGCCTCTTCCTCAGTTTCTACCCGAGCGAGGACAGGGTCACCTTCATCGTGTTCAATCCGGATCGGGAAGAAATGCAGTCCTTCGACCATCTCCTCTATTTTCCACCAGACAGAACGTACGCAGTCCCAGCGGCGTTGGAACAGATCGCTGAGCCCGACGAGATCGAGATGCTGACCAACCGGAATCTGAAGAAGACCTTTTATCGGTTTGCCAAGATCAAGTTCCAGCTCGATGGCCAGAGCCAGGAATTGACCGCCTACAAGAGCACCCTCACAGGAGAGGGCTCGAGGTACCTCTTCATCCCCTTCCGGGACGCCACGACCGGGCGCGAGACCTATGGTGCAGGCCGCTTTCTGGACATGGAAGAACCGGACGAAGAGCACTTCGTGTTGGACTTCAACAGGGCCTACAACCCCCTGTGCAACTACTCACCGGCCTACAACTGCGCCATCCCACCTCGCGAGAACCATCTTAGAGGTTGCCGTCAGGGCCGGCGAGATGACCTACCCGCACTGACACGAAACCTCACCCATTGTAAGTTGGCCTCTGGCACAATAGCGCCGACATGAAGAATTCCAGGCGACTGGCCACCGGCATTCTGGTTCTGGTTTGCATCGCAAGCCTCGGACTGACCCTGTTCGGTGCTTCCCGCTACCAAGGTTACGAGCGCAGCATCGTCGAGCCCTGAAGGAGGATCTGATCCGGCGCACCCGCGAGGCGGCGGCCCGGATCGACACCTCCCTGGCGCCGGCACGGAAGCCACCGAGACCGATGGCCGCGCGCCTCGACGGCATGGCCGATCCGAGCGAGGAGCAACTGCCTCGATCTGCTACGCGAGGCGATTCTCAGCGACGACTCCAGCTTCGGCGGCGCCATCGCTTTCGAGCCTAACAGGTTCGATCCCGAACGCCGCCTCTATGCACCGTACTTCGCGAGGAAGAACGGCGAGCTGGCCTTCGTGCGGATCGAAGAGAGCTACGACTACACCGATCCGAGCCAGGAGTGGTACGTCAAGGCCCTCGCCGAGGGCCCGCGATGGTCCGAGCCCTACTTCGACACCTCGGTCGGCGACGTGCTGATGACCACCTACTCGGCCGTCTTCCATGAGGAGGGCAGTCCTCCGCGGGGTCGTCACCATCGACGTGTCGATGGATGCCATGCGCGACATCGTCCGCTCGCTGGATCTGGGTGGGATGGGTCACGCCGTGCTGGTCTCGGAGCAGGGTCGGTTCCTGTATCACCCCGACGAGGAGCTGGTTCTCTCCGGCGTGACGACTCTCGTCGATCGCGCCGCCCGCGCCGGTGATGAGGGTCTCACCGCGCTGGCCGACAGGATTCTCGAGGGCGGCAGCGGAATCGCCGATCACACCGCCCCGCTGACCGGTCTCGATACCTGGTTCGTCTACGAGCCGGTTCCGACCACCGGCTGGTCGCTCATCGGAGCCTTCGTCAAGAAAGACGCTCCCATCGATACCGCGGTTCTGCGCCACTGGCAGATCAGGATCGGCGCGACGCTCGTGATCTTCCTCGCCACTGCCGCTGCCCTCGCGCTCAATCGTTCTCGGTGGCCACCGGCGCCCGCTGTGGGCGCTGTCGATTCTCGTCTCGGTGCTACTTGTCGGCCGGCATCGGTTTCACCTGGCGCGCTGCGCTCGAATACGACTCCGACGAGGACATCGCGGGACGGATCGTCACCGACCATCGCGGGTCTGAAGTCGTTCGAAGCAGACGATGATCGACCAGTCACGGGAACGGCTTACCGAGCCTCCGGTCTTCGTTCCCACCGGGGTGCTCATCGACTCGTTGCGCTTCGACGGCGGCACCGACGTCGACGTCCGCGGGCTACATCTGGCAGAGGTTCGACTCCGAGGACCACGCCGAATCGATCGTGGTGTCTCGCTGGCCGGGGTCGCAGCGCAACGTATCGGCGAGCCCCAGGTCGAACGCTCGGATGGGGTCGAGGTCGTGCGGTGGCCCTTCGAGGTCTCCCAGCGTGTGCGCTTCGAGAACTCGAAGTACCCGCTGATGCGCGAGCGTTTCGCACTGCGGGTGGTGCCGCGTGCGATCTCGAGCAACCTCGCTGCTCGTTCCCGATCTCGAGGCCTACCCGATTCTCAGCCCGGCCACTCGGCCCGGACTCGACGAGAACGTCTATCTGCCGGGATGGGAGATCACGCGGACCTTCTTCGAACTTCGGGAGCGAGCTACCCGCCACCGATTTCGGTCTCGGCGGCTCCGCCTCGAACGAGAGCTTCCCTTCGCTCTACTTCAACATCGAGGTCCGCAAGGAGTTCATGGACACCTTTGTTTCGAACCTGGTGCCGCTGATCATCGTCGCGGTCGTGGTCTTTCTGGTGCTCATGATCATCGAGCGGGAGGAAGAGCGCATCCTGCTCATGAGAACCGGCCCCGGATTCAACCTGAGCATCTGCGGCACGCTGCTGTTCGTGGCGGTCTTCTCGCACATCGGCGCTCGGCAGAAGATCGCCGCCCAGGAGATCATCTACCTCGAGTACTTCTACATCGTGATGTACTTCGCCCTCCTGTGGGTCGCGGTGAACTCGATCCTGTATGTACGGTGGCCGGAGTCGAAGTTCATCCAGTACGAGAAAGAACCTCTTCCCCAAGGTGCTGTTCTGGCCCGTGACTCTCGGTGCGCTGTGGTTGGTGACCCTAGTGGACGTTCTATTGACGGCCGGCGCAGAGGTGTACAACCTCGGGACATCGCCTTCACTGAATGCCCTCTATGTTGCCGGTTCGACGGGCGGCGGTGCTGCGGGTCTCGGCGTTGGTGCTGGCGCTGACTTCTTGCCGCCCAGCTTTTCTGCCACCTGCTGGACCACCACATAGAGAAGCGGAATCAGCGGTGTAGGAATTTCCTTTTCAGAGGTGCGAAGTTTTGGGTCGTGGAGTAGCACTTGGCGGACTCTCGAGCGAGTTCCGGACCCGGTGCAGCCGACTGAACTCGGGCAAGCGCATCCGCGGAACACCTCGAGTTGAACTATTAGCCACTTGAACCGGACATGAGGCGCACGTGTCCCAACTCCACGGTGGCGAAAGCTGCCCGCCACAGGCTCAGGCGGATTCTACGATGAGTTCCAGCGTCTCCGGCGGCGCGTGAGCCAGGGGCTCGGGCTCCTGGGCTGGGAGCTCGAGGCTCTTGCGGATCGCCTTGGCCGCACCGAAGTCGAGGATGAAGGCGAGGATCTTCATCTCGCCGCCACAGAACGGGCACAGCAGTGGGTCGACCTCGTAGACGCGGCGAATCAGCTTCGCCCAGGTGAGCCGCGCTCGTCGGGTGAACTCGTCGTCGTCCTGCCGGCCCGAGGTTTCGGTGGTGTCTCCCGCCAGTGCGGCCTTACTACGTTTGCCGCGGGCCGCGTCGCCCTGCCGGTCCTCGACCCACACGGAGCCATGGACCGAGAAGCCGCTGTGGTTCCATGACAGGAGGTTGTCGATGGTCGCCTCGCTGATTAGCTCCTTGTCGAGGAGCAGCCGTAGCACCTCGGCGCGAAAGAGCCTCTCGACGTACCGCGAGTCGAACCAGGCAAGCGGCCGGAAGGTGCCGTCGGCGTAAGAAGCCGCCGTCCGTCACCAGCACGTGGACATGCGGGTGGAAGTTGAGCAGCTCGCCCGCCGTCTGCACGAATCCCACGGCTCCCGGGGTGACGTCGGCGCCGTCGAAGTACGCCGTCGAAGTAGAGCTTGAGGGCTCGCCAGGCGCAGCCGGCCAACTCTCCCAGGAGCTTGCGATCGTAGCGGAAGAAGATCCGCAGCCGCTTGGGGATCGTGAAGACGACCTGGCGGTGGGGAACGTCTTCGAGCAGCTCCTGCTCGGCCCAGTCCGCCCACAGAAGCTCGCGCTTCTGGTGGCAGCTCGGGCACAGGCCCCGGAGCTTGCAGGAGAAGGCGATCAGGAACTCATGCCGGCAGTCCGGGCAGCGCACCCGGGCGACGCCCTGGTCGAAGATGCCGCAGTCGAGGTAGCGGTGGACCGCCGGCTCGACGCAGCGTCGCAGGTAGCCGTGGGTGTGCCGGAAACGCTCCTCATACACCTGGACGAAGTGCTCGAAGTGCAGGGCGAGGGCCCGGTAGAGGACCGTGCGCTCGGGATGGCGCGGTCGATAGGACGTGGGCACTCGATGCGGCGGCGGCCGACTCCACTCCTGAAGAGTGAAGACGGAATCGGCTGCCAGCGAGCTTGCGGTCGAGTCACGACGACAAGGCTCGGATGACTACAAAAACGCGCTGACCATTACATGTCTCTTGACTTCCATCTGTCCGCCCCGCATCCAACCCCGGAGTTCGCCTTCGCCACGCCTGTACCTTCCACCCCTGCAGTGCCCGCGCCAGTCTCTGAGACTGTCACGAGTTCTGCACAACGGCCCTCCCAGGCGAAGAAAGGCTCCACCTCACTCATCTGCCCCCTTCGATCGCTCTCGTGCTCCTCAGCTCCGGGTGAAGGAGCAAACGAAATCGATCAGACAGGAGGCAACGATGAGGCGGCTACAGACCAACGGACAGATGGAGATCATCGAGAACGGCCCGAACACGACTCCAGACCCGACTGTCGAGACGGTGACTCGCTACCGAATCGCCCTCGTCAAGGAGGAGGATACTCCCTACGGTGATGTCAGCCTCACCAGCCCCGGCGACGTCGCCGAATTCCTCAACCGGCTCCTTGCCGATCGCCCTCAGGAGCACATGATCGCGATCTACCTCGACACCCGCAATCGCCTGATCGGATGGACCATCGCCCACATTGGCACCATCAACCGCGCCGCCGTTGAGCCCCGGACGATCTTCCAGATCGCTCTCACTCTCAATGCCGCAGGATTGATCCTCAGCCACAACCACCCCTCTGGCGACCCCTCACCAAGCGCAGAAGACCTCGGTTTCACACGACGCATGACTCAAGCCGGCGAGCTCATTGGCATTCACGTCCTCGACCACCTCATCCTCGGCCACGACGGTGTTTGGACTTCCCTGAGGCAGCAGGGAGGCCTGTAAGTCTGGAATCACCAGCTTCAGTAGTTCCCCCACCTCTTCTCCTTATCGAGAATGGAAGGTGTCGACTTGTCCACAGGGTCGAGCCGCGTTGTAACGAATTGGGCCTATCGAGTACTAAACCCTATAGTCCTACAAGATTAGTACTGACAAATGACCACTTCTACGCTCAGATTCAGGATCCTCCAGCCCCGGATCTGGTCCTCCATGGCCGTTCCAACGAGCGCACGTAAAACAGAGGAAGGAACAGCGTCATGAAACACAGACACTTTACCCCTTTCACCTTGAGTACCTACCTGAGCACAGAGCGCTCTACATCAACGATCATGCTGCCATTGCTCATCTGTCAGGAGTGTCGCCGATCGCTCGAGACTCTGAGCGAGTGGCTGGAGGCGCTCGACCACTTCGACCCGCTGGTTGGGCCTGAATACGTGACGCGCTACGAGTTGTTCTTTCAGCTCTTCCGCGAGAATGACACCCCTGAGGCGCGGCTCGAGGCGATAGATACCGATGAGATGTATCAGCATTGGGGCTTGACCCACCTCCTGATTGAAGAGTCCAAAACCAAAAGGCTCTGTTATCCCAACGCCTCCAAGGAGTTTGCTGAGCTGGCGGTTCGGAATGCCGCTCTGTTGGATCCGGCTTTCTACCATCCCAAATGGATTGCAGACCTCTGCACGGCTGCGACGGTCAACTTCGCCGAAGCACAGCTGGCACTCGACGATTCGGAGAGTGCCCAGGAGCTTCTCCAAGAAGCTGCGAACTGGCAGCTTAATGGGACTCTCCGACCCCGGATTGCTCGCCTAGTTGCTAGACTCCGGGCAAGGCTAATGTGGGAATTCGATCGACAGGACAAGAAAATCACAAGACTGCTGCAAGAGATTGACCTGAGCGAACCGGAGAATGATTCGGAGGAATGCAATCTTCTATCCTGGTTCTTCGAACGCTGGCGCGATCGCGACCTCACAGGCCACGACGCGATCCTTGAACCGATTCCCAGTCGGCCACGGAGATAGAGTTTGGTAGCGAGACCTAAGAGAGAAGAGTGGCCGGGCCAGCTCTCCCGAGCCGAGTGGGAGATCATGATGATCTGTTGGCGTCTCGGACGAGCCAACGTCCGACAGATCCTCCGCGAGGATCTAAAGACCCGAATCCGCGACTACCGGACCATACTCACCTTCGTTAGCCGAATCGCCAAGAAGGGCTGGCTCGAGGTCGAGATGGAAGGCAACACCAACTACTACACCCCGGCTATCCCGCAGGAGGACGGCCTCCACCTCGAGATCGAACGTTTTCTCTCGGAAACGATCGGGCCGGATCCCGATCACCTCGAGTTGCTTCAGAGAGCATTGGACGCGAGGCGACGCAAGCCGAGCGTGCGCCGCCCTAAAGGCCGCTAGGTCCTGCCCACTAACAAAGATCGCAGGGTCACCGTTCACTAAGATCTTACAGTAATAGGACGATAACAGTTAGCCTCGCCGACTAGGCACTCGAATGAGCGAACGACTACTCAACATCTCGCAGGTCGCCGACAGAATCGGATTCCGCCAGACCTTCATCTGGGAACAGCTCCGGCAAGGCCGCTTTCCAACGCCGCGCATTCCCTACTCCGGCGCGAAATCGAAGCGGTGGCGCGAGGCAGACATCGACGAGTGGATTCGGACTCGACCCGTGGCTGAAGAGTCGGCTCAGAAACAAATCTTATCTAGCTCTCAGTGAAAACTCAGGACGTTGGAGACCTTCCGATCCGATACGACCTCTTCGACCCTCGCGCCCCATCTCATCAAGGCCGCCCGCTTGTCGGCGTCGTAGGAGCTCCTGTCGTAGATTGCTGTGATGCCCCGACGATCCGCGTGGCCCAGAATCTTCTCGACCACAAACGGGGAGATTCCCATGCTTGCCATCATGGTAGCCGCCGTTCTCCGGAGATCGTGTGTCGTCCATCCCGTGACTTTGCTCGCCTTGCGAACACGTTGCGGGCCCCGGTTGTTGCCCCCGAGATGCAAAGCTTTTCCGCGCCGAGCCGGGAACACCCACTCGGAGCGCTTCCTCTTCCCTGCGACTCGCGCCAGAATGGTGAGGGCCTGGGGACTGAGATAGACCCTGTGGCTGCGGCCAGATTTGGCGTGAGGAATCGTCCACCAGTCCCCGTCAATGTCCTCCCAGCGCATCGACCGCACCTCGCCCCCTCGCTGCGCAGTGAGAAGCACGAGCTGAAGGGACGCTGTGACACCCGACCCCTCTTCTTCACAGGCCTTCCAGATCTTCTTCACCTCAGCTTCTGTCAGCACTTTCTCTCGCGGACGCTCTTGGCCACCCGGCTTGGGCACACCAGCGACCGGACTAGCCTCGACAAGGTCCCGCGAAAGTGCCCAGGTAAAGATCCGAGAGAGGATCGCTCGCGTTCGATTGGCGGTAACGGGACTCCGCTTGGCGATGCCATCCAAAAGCAACACGACATCGGTCTTTCGGACATCTGTAACTCGGCGTGGACCAAGAACCGGCAATACATCTCGGTTGAGGACTTCCCGTTCGTATTTCAGCCAGGCAGCGGAGTGTCGCGGCTCGGCGTACAAGTCCATGAACATTGCAACCAGCTCGGCAAAGGTTGCACCGTTCCGCTCCGCGATGCGCGCACCCTGAGGATCCATCCCCTTGTCAACGTCCACCAGAGCGTCCCTAGCCTTCTGTCGAGCGCGCTTGAGACCTACAATCGGATATTTGCCGAGACCCAGCCGGCGCCGACGGCCACCTACGGGATAGACGATGAAGAACGTCTTTTTGCCCCTCTCCGTCACTCGGAGGCCGAATCCAGGGAAGGCCTCATCTCTGAAGTCCTCGACCGGCTTCTCCGTCGAAACGTGCTTGATAAAGCGGTCGGTCAGGTGGACGACAGGCATGCGATTTCTGGTGCGCTATTGGTGCGTTTCGGACGCGGATTAAGGCGAATAATGGCGAAGAACACCATATATCAGCGCGCACCAGAATTCAAGCACCATTTTCAAAATCGAGATTTTAAGTTGTTTATTTTCAGTAACTTACGAGCACTCAACGTAATGACTTCGGATCTGGGGGTTCGGGGTGTGGCTTCCTTCGGTCGCCGCCCACACCCACCCTTCACACACAGGGGCGAGTCCCTGCCGGCGCGTCACACCGCCTCAAGACTTCCCTTCTCACCAGTTCTGAATGGAACCGAAGGAGAGGGGCTTGCCCCCTCCCGCTGGCTGCCTCGTGAGATTTGCACCTCGATTCCCGTCATGCTGAATGTGAGACCTGAGAAGCTTCTTCGGCGATTGACTCGTGGTGAGCTGGCGAATGTTCGGTACTCCGATCTCGAGCGACTGCTGGAGAGGTTCGGTTTCCACCACGTCCGCTCCTCAGGTAGTCACCGGATCTTCTCGCACCCCGAGATACCCCAGCTGCTCAACCTTCAGAATGTCCGTGGTGAGGTCAAGCCTTATCAGGTGCGGCAGTTTCTGCGACTGGTCGAATGGTACGATCTGCACTTGGAGGACAGGACTTGAGCGACTACAGCATCAATATCTTCTACAGCGAGGAGGATGGGGGCTATATCGCCGACATTCCCGACCTCGATAGTTGCTCGGCATTTGGAGCGACTCCAGAGGAAGCACTCCGCGAGGTCGAGAAGGCCAAAGCAGCCTGGCTCGAAGCCGCGCGATCTTCCGGGCGGCCGATTCCCGAACCCCGGTACCGAGCTGCCATCTATCAGGCCAGCACTTAGCGACCTGTGCCTATCATCAACTCAACCGCTCAACGAATTCCTGTCTTTTCTGAATTTTCTTGCAGCATCCCTCCCTTCAGCATCTACCTTGCCGGTGATCCCTCAGACGGGGACGCTCTGTCCTCAGGCGCTCACCGCATGCGAGCCGACCTTGCCGGACTGTGGCTCGGAGTTTCCCTAGCTTCAGGCGCCGATACGGCCGGCAAATCTTCTGCGCCGATTTGGCGCTACGGCTGTTACCCACCACGTCGGCGCCAACTCATATCAATCAATCTCGGCGGCCGCCGCTGGGTGCCTGATGCTCAAGTTGTGCCCAAAACGAACTCACAGTCACAGTAATCCAAAGTGGCCGGATCGTTGGCGGTTCTGAAGGAACCGATGCACGAAAGCCTCTCCCAACGACGCCCGGCCTTCGGATCTGGGGGTTCGGGGTGTGGCTCCCTTCGGTCGCCGTCCACACCCACCCTTCACACCCAGCGGCGAGTCCCTGCCGGCGCGCCACTCGAGAGCACTTCACGCCATTCAGTGTCGCAGCGACATGCTGGACCTCCCGGTCCGTTATGAGAAAATGATGGCGGACCTTCACCAGACAAGGGTTCAACAGATCAGGGGGCGAGAATGAAGAGATTCCTCGGAAAGTACTCGGACCAGACCTATGCGATGCTGCGGATCGTGGCTGGATTTCTTTTTCTCTGCCATGGTGCGCAAAAGATACTGGGCCTGCTTGGCGGAGCGGACGGAGACGGCGGAACTGTCGAGCGCGGTGTCACGACGAGGGGTGGCTGGCATCATCGAGCTAGTCGGGGGACTTGCC
>CAVRAU010000006.1:0-33633 GCA_963719055.1 uncultured Acidobacteriota bacterium
GTAAGCACAGCAATGTGTTCAGCTAACCCGTACTAATCGGCCGTTTGGCTTGACCATTTATTCTCGAGTTTTCACGAACTTTGCGGATCCTATTGTCATGAACCCAATTCAGTTGATGTAGTCGAGGTATCGCGGCGAGCCCGGGTGGTGGCCTCCGTGCCGGCCGAGAATCGTTCTTTCTTAATCAGATTTTTCCGGTGGCCCTAGCGAGGAGGAAACACCCGTTCCCATTCCGAACACGGCAGTTAAGCTCCTCAGCGCCGATGGTACTGCGTGGGCGACTGCGTGGGAGAGTAGGTCGCCGCCGGGAAGTTTTCAATAAGAAGCCCCTGCCTTTTGGCAGGGGCTTCGGTTTTTCTAGCCGGGTGGCGGTACGTGTCGTACCGACGAGATCAATCTGTGGTTGGGTAGGGGCGGCCTCTGTGCCGGCCCGTTCCGGTGCCGAAGTCTAGGAGTCTGTCGACTGGTCCCCAAGAGGGTTCTCGAGCGCCGCCAGTGCCTCTTCCACGTTGGGATACCTCTCGAGAACGTGAATGAGGTTGGTGTAGATGAGTGGAACTGCCAGTTTGTCTGCAAGACCCACCAGCAGAAAGCGGCCGCCATCTTTCCTGATCCGCTCATGCGCGGCCGCCAACTCGCCGACACCTGAGGAGTCGATCTTGGTGACCCGATCCATCTTGAGGAGGACATTCTGGGCTCCCGCGTCCGTGGCTTCCTGGATGGCATCGCGCATCTTGGCATCGGGGCCGATGGTGACTTTGCCGGCGATCTCGACGACAACGGTCTCTGCAGCGGGCTGGTCTTGGATAGGCATAGCAAAAGTCTAGCAGGGTAGCCAGGTCAGAAACTCGGAGATGCCATACAATGGGCGCATCCCAGATATGAGCGACGAGCCGAAGCAACGCAATTTGCTGGACAGGTTTCTCGGAATCTTTACCGAGGTCCATGCCGGCGAGGGCTTCCTGACCCTTGCCATGGCCTTTCTGGTCTTCCTGCTGCTGACAGCGTACTACCTGATCAAGCCTGTCCGGGAAGCTCTGATCCTGCAGCAGGGCGGTGCCGAAGCGAAAAGTTACCTGAGCGCCGCGATGACGGTTCTGCTCTTCTTTCTCGTCCAGGGTTACGCCAAGCTGGTGTCGCGCTATGAGCGAACACGCCTGATCACGGTCGTCACGTCGATCTTCATCGCTTGCCTCGTCGCATTCTGGATTCTGAGCAAGCTGCAAGTGCCCTATCTGGGGTATGCGTTCTTCATCTTCGTCGGCATCTTCAACGTCATGGTGATCGCGCAGTTCTGGTCCTATGCCAATGACGTCTACAGCAGCGATGCGGGTAAACGACTGTTTGCGCTGGTGGGTTTCGGCGGCACCTTCGGCGCCTTCGCGGGCTCGGATATCGCCAGTCGGTTGCTCGAGTTCATCAACGTCTACGAGATGCTGTTGCTGACCGCGGGTCTGCTGGTCGTCTGCATCGTGATCACAAATCTCATCTCACTCAAGGTCTGGGGTTGGCGTGAGATCCGCGTCAGCCAGAGTGGCCTCGGGGACTGGCTCAGCGAGCGCAAGGCGCGAAAGGAAAAGGAGAAGCTGGCCTTCGGACTGCTGTTGGAGCACAGGTACCTGACCTATATCGCGCTCTTGGTCTTCGTGCTCAATGTCGTCAACTCGAACGGCGAGTACATTCTCGGTCATCTGGCCGAGGAGTACGGCCAGGGGCAGGTCGAGCTGGCGGTCTCGGAGGCAACGGCAGCTGGAACGCCCCTCGTCTTCGGTGGTCGCGAGCTGGGCGATCCCCAGACCCAGGATGCGCAAGACGATTTCGTGCAGTCGACCATCGGCAACTTCTACTCCAACTTCTTCCGCTGGGTGAACCTGCTGACCATGTTCCTGCAGCTCTTTGTCGTCAGCCGTCTCGTCAAGATCGGCGGCATCAGGGCGGGTCTCCTGTGGCTGCCGATTGTCGCGCTCGGCTCATACGGTCTCATTGTGCTCCTGCCTGTGCTGAGGTACGTGCAAATCGCCAAGACGCTGGAGAACGCCTCGGATTACTCGATCAACAAGACCACACTGCACATGCTCTTTCTGCCAACTTCGCGCGAGGTCAAGTACAAAGCCAAGCAGGCGATCGACAGTTTCTTTCAACGCGCAGGAGATGTCGGCTCGGCCGGCGTGGTCTTTCTCGGCACGGTGCTGCTGCACCTCGACGCGCGCGGATTCGCACTGATCAACGTGCTGTTGATCGTTGGCTGGTTCTTCCTCATCCGCGGCATCGTCCGCGAGTATCGGGAGATCGAGGCCGGGAACCGGCCCGAGCTCACCGGTGAAGCGCCAGAGGAGCTTGCGGCCTGAGCCATGCGGAGCGGCGTCGCCGCCTCTCCAAAACGCTCCTTCCGGCTCTCCTGATTCTGGCCGCCAGCCTGTTCGTCCTCTGGCCGTTGTTGCGGTTTGGAGCTTTGCCCAGCGGTGACGACACGCTCTTTCATCTCCACTTCAGCGACGGGATGGCCCGGGGCCTCGAGGACGGGGTCCTTCATCCTCGGTGGATGAGCGAGGCGAATCGGGGCTTCGGGTCTGCGGCGCTGATGAACTATCCACCTCTGGGTGGCTATCTGGTCGCGGCGAGCAACCTGCTGACGGGCGATCTGGTCAGCGCCTTCCACCTGGTGCTGCTGGTCATGACGGCCTTGTCCGGGATGGCCTTCTACTTCTGCGCCCGCTCTTTCGCTCCACCAGTAGCCTCGGCATTGGCGGCGGCTCTCTACCTGTTGGCGCCCTATCGAATGATCGATCTTCATGCGCGGTTCGCTTTCGCGGAGGTGTGCGCGTTCCTCTGGCTGCCGCTGTTGGTCAAGTTTCTGCTGGATCTGCGCGAACGCCCGGGACTCTTCGCCTGGACGGGGCTGGTGCTCGCGAGTACGGGTCTTTTGTTTACCCATCTTCTCTCGGCGTTCATGTTTCTGGTGGTGGTTGGACCCGTGGTGTTGTGGACTGTCGTGCGGGACAGGAACTGGAAGGCGCTCGGGTGGCTGGGCTTGGCCGCAGCCGCGACGGCAGCGTTCTCAGCCGCGTACTTGCTTCCTCTATGGGTCGAGCGCGGGTTGACCTACACGGAGTACCTGACCGGTGCCTGGTGGGGTGACTGGCGTGCCAACTTTCTTTTTGTCGATCCTACCAGCGTCGGAGCGCAGGCTTCTCCCATTCGACCCCTGGTCGAGATGAGCTTCGGGTATGGCTTGGTTGTCGTGGCGGTTGCTGGATTCATCGCGCTGCGTAAGAGCGACAACTTGGCAAGTTCTTTGTGGCGGCCAGCCTGATCGCGATATTCCTGCAGCTGTCCATCTCAGCAGTGATCTGGCGTTTGGTTCCAGGGATGGAGATTCTTCAGTTTCCCTGGCGATTTCAGACTCTTCTCGTGCTCTTCTCGTGTCTCTTGATCGCCAGGGCCGCCGGGCAGATCCCATGGGGCGCGGCTCTGTTGGTCGGCATCGCGGCGTCGTCGGCCCTTCTGTTCGCCGTGTTTCTATGGCAAGGAATCTCCTACGACATAACGTCCGAGACCCTGGAGCAGATCCAGATCTCCCGACTGATCTTCAAGGAGCATATTCCGCGGGGAGTGCGGGACTGGGAGAGATTCGAGCAGCTGCCTTTGGAGGGCGAGGGCTTGCTGGCCACCAACCCCGAGGCGGAAGTGGAGATTCTGGAGTGGAGCTCGCACCGGCGGCGACTGGACATCGAGGCCGATGGAGCCGACCGAGATGTCTTTCTGCGCACGTTCTTCTACCCAGGTTGGGAAGCCACGATCGAAGGAGAGCCCGTCGGTCTGCGACCGGTTGCCCCCCTCTATGCGATTGGGCTCGAGGTGCCGCCGGGAGACCACTCCCTGGACATCCGACTTCGGCCCGACACCCATCCGAGTCTTGGGCTCGATCCTCAGCGTGCTGACGGCCGGCCTGCTTCTCCTGGCCAATCTGCGAGGCCGACGTCGATCGAGCGCTAGCTATTCGCCTGACTTCCCCCTCGCCGATTCCGTAGACGTGCGACTGGGCACGAATGACGACCAGGCCGTCGGAGATGGCGGGAGTGCTCATGACGAACTCGTCGACCGTGTTCCGGACCGACGATCTGAAACTCCCTGCCGGCCCGAACAACAAAAGTCTCGCCCTGCTCCGAGGTGAGGAAGAGGCGGCCGTCCGCCGCGACCGGTGAGCCACTGAAGCTGTTGCCGGATCCGACTGCGCTCTTTGTAGATCGTCTCCCCGGTCTTCGGGTCGTGGGCCGCAAGGCGCCCGTTGCCGTGGAACAGGTACAGGACTCCCTCGTACAGGAGGGGTGTCGGCATGTAGACGCCACCCTTGTCGAGACTCCAGGCGATCGTCTCGCTGGAGGTCTTCATCTTCGGGAGTGAGATATCCCCGCGGCTTCCGGGACGTACAGCATAGACCGGTCGCGCCGGCGGATAGCCGCCCGTGACGTAGGCCAGACCGTGGCCCACGACAGGAGAAGCCACGGTAATCTCGGAGTTCGGCGCCAACCACCAGAGCTGCTCTCCTGTTACCGGCGTCGTAGCCTCGCACCGTGGTGCCGTTGGTGACGATCTCGGCTCCCCGCCTGTCGCTCTGGCGGGCAGAGATCACCGGGTGTTCCCCAGGTCGGGATTTCCTCGCCGCTCGGTCTTCCAGGTCTCCTTGCCGGTCGTCACGTCTAGGCGGCGATGTACGAGCCCTTCTGGATGTCGACTTGCAGGATCACCTGGCCGTGGTCGATGATCGGCGAGCTGGCGAAGCCCCATTCGTAGGTCGGGTCGTAGAACCAGCCGCTCTCCAGCACACCGAGGTCCTTCTTCCAGAGCAGCTTGCCGTCGAAGTCGTAAGCAGTAGACACCCTCGGAGCCGAAGCTGGCGATGACATGTTCCCCGTCGGTGACTGGCGTCGGATTGGCGTGAGTCGACTTCATGTGGCGTTTGACCTTGGGTGTGCCCGTCGCAGCCACCCGTCTCCAGAGAATCTCTCCGGTGCTCTTGTCCAGAGCGTAGACAGCCCAGATGTGCTCGGCCGTGTCTTCGATGGAGTCCACATCACCGTAGAGACCGATTCTCAGCGTGTCGTCCCCTTCTTCGGTGCTGGCGGACGTCACAAAGATCTTGTCGCCCCAGATGATGGGGCTCGAATTGGCGAGCCCGGGGATGGGGGTCTTCCAGAGGATGTTCTGACTCGTGGCGGCGTCCCACTCGGCGGGGACTCCCTGACCGTCGCCAATACCCGCTGAGTGCGCGCCACGGAAACCAGGCCAGGGCTTGGCCGCCGAGCGCTTTGACTTGGGTAGGTCGACAACCACTTCCGCGGTCGGCGCCTCGACCTCTTGGGCCACCACCTCGGCGACCTCGGTCTGGCGCTGGAGGATGATCTCTTCCCCTGATTGGAAGACGACCAATTGTTCGATGGTCCCGCTGCTACCACGAAACTCCACTGCGATCTCTGGCGCTTCTCGCAGGATGAACCTCTCCCGCGTTTCGGCATCGAGAGTTAGTGGGGGCTGCTCTCCCGGACCCTGTGTCTTGAGCGTGTCTCCCTCCAGATAGACCTTGAAGATGGAGCCGGATTCCTCACTGGCGTAGGTGCCCGTGTAGGCGTGGAGAAGCTCTCCAGGGACCTCGACTCGCGTCTCCTCCGACCCTTCCGGGAGTTGTGTGCTCCAGATAGCCGGCCAACTCCTCATGACCTGCACCCTTGGCGATCTCGATGGCCCCCAGTAGAGCCTTGGCGTCAGCCTTGCCCGAGGCCACCACAGCTCTGGCAAGCTCCTCGTCACCCGTTTCGGCGGCCTGGGGGAGAACGCTGGCAGCGTCATCGGGTTTCTCTGCGAGGAGAAGCTCGAGAATCTCACGGTGAGGCTCCGACTCCTCGGCGCTGGACGACACCCAGGCGATCGGCGTCGCACCGTAGAAGGTATCGATGACGTTGACGTCCGCACCGTTCTCGAGCAGTAGCTTGGTCAGTTCGACGTTGCCTTTGTCGCAAGCAAAGAAGAGCGGAGTCGCTCCGTATCTTGTCTTGGCATTGACGTCGGCACCTTTGGCTAGCAGCTCGCGGGCGAGATCGGTATCGCCGTTCTGCGCCGCTTCGATCAAGCGATCTCCATTCGTCTGAGCAATGAGCAGAAAGGGAAGGAAGGCCAACAGAACCAAAGTGGCGACAAGGGATCTCTTCATCGATCTTGTCCTTTCGGAGAACTCTAGAGAAGGAGTCTGACTGTGGATACACAGGCCATCGTAGCATTGGGTTCGAGCTCCTAAAGGAACGAGACGCACGGCAGGTGTCCTCGCCTGGGTGTAGGGAATCCACGAGTCGGTCGCTCGGAGTCGGCAACTCCTCGAAGACGGATCAGGGGAGAAGGCGTGTGTCAGGCGGATTGAGCGGCCGCGATCTCCGCAGCAATCTCCGCCTCGATATCAGCTTCGATCACCTGGGCAGACTCGGTGAGGAAGCCTTCGAGATTCTCCTGCCAGCCGGCCTGATGGGCGTCGTGAGGCATATCCCCGTAGAGGATGAGCACAGGGTCGTTCTTGACCGCTAGCGGCATGGCGACGGACTCCCCTTCGACCGGACCGCCGAGAGCCTCGACGATATTGTGATCGCCGGCCTCTTGGGGCAGCTTGGCCTTCACGGTGAGTCCAGAAGAAGCGCACCGATTGAGAATGCTGGGAAGATCCCGATCGAGAGCGACCTCGAGCATGGGCGTTCCATCAGCAGGCTTCGGGAGGGCTTGACCGGTCTGCGCGATCGAGCGGAAGCCATCTTGACGCACCGAGAACACGAGACATCGTCCAAAGCTCTGACGCGCCTGCTCCAGAAGTCTCTGAATCAGCTCGCCCTTGACCTGCGGTCCGCGGAGCTCACCGACGAAGTCGTTCAGAGAGGCGGATCCGTTGGCCAAGATCTCTGGTTCCGGGTCTTCAGGCTCGACCGCCGTGATCGGCGCCGGTTCTTCCGGCGATTCCATCCCGACCGGGGCGGAGAGTGGTTCCTTATGGGCCTCGTCCATAGCCTGCGCGAGGCGCAGAAGGACGTGGTTGGGTGAGAGTCCGAGGGGTGCCCACAGGTCGCCGGACGGCAGCTCGACCTCACCGTGATCCGCAATGTGAACCGTGTTGAAGTCGAACTCGCCCGAATCCCAGTGGCTGAATTCGGAGACGGTGCGAATCACCTGCTCGAGAATCACGTCGTTCAGATCGTCCTGAGACAGGGCTCCCATGTCGATGAGGATGGTGCCCAGGCGCTTCTCCTCGCTAGATGCGACTTGCATCCCAAGGGCCTCGACCAGCTGACCTTCGTCGACCAGACCCCGGGCAAGCAGCATGGTGCCCAGGTTCTCGCGAAACCCGGAAGAGGCAGCGTAGATTATTTTGCCGCGACGAAACACGACCATACCCTCGTCGTCGTTGCGGGTCAGGTGCAGCTTGCCGCTCTTTCCCAGGATGTCGAGGACACTGATGATCTCGACCGGGCTGAAGTCGTCGAGGGTTCCGGTAAAAGTCATTCCATGTCCGTGGTCAGGAGCCGCGAATCGGGGCTTCATGTCCCGGCTCGAGTCATGCTAAGCGCCGGTCTTCTTCGTCGCAGTGAACCAGTACACTGACTCGGCCTTGGTGAGGTGGCGAAGTAGTAGCATGAGCGGGCGACCAGAGAGAAAGGAGCTTGAAGTCATGAGGAACCGAGGAACCCTGTCCACGCTGTTAGCAGGGCTTGTCTTCATCGCTTGCCAGTGGCCATCGCCTGGAGAGACTCAGGAACTCGCGCGCTTTCCTGTGGACAGCCTGGAAGGCGTCCTGACACCTGACGCCGTTCACCTCGACAAGGAGATCACGAGCGACGGCAGAGGGGCCATCAGGGTCGAGACCCACGAGCCCACCGTCGTGCACTTGTACGAACTGGCTGGAATCGATGTCGAGAATACCCGGTTGACCTATACGGCGCACCTGCGTTCCGAAGATCTCGAGGGCCAGGCGTACTTGGAGATGTGGTGTCATTTTGACGACCAAGGTGAGTACTTCTCCCGTGGCCTGGCCGACCCCCTCACGGGCACTGTGGAATGGACGAGCCGGGAGATTCCCTTCTTCTTGAAGGCGGGTGAGAACCCGGACCGGGTGACGCTCAACCTGGCAGTCGAGGGTCGGGGAACCGTCTGGATCGACGATATCTCTCTGACCATGGAACCGTACTGAGCTCTGCTGACTCCCTGATGCTTCCGGATTGAAGGTGGGAGATCCGGGCCAACGCAGCCCGGTCAACCGGCCAGAAAGACGAGCACGGTCAAGCCGGCTTGGATCCGGTCACCGGACTCGAGAGTGGTGGAGGTGATCTTGGTGCCGTTGACCTTGGTGTGGTTGGTGCTTTCCAGATCCCTGATGAAGAACTCGCCACCGCGTTTCTCGATCTCGAAGTGGTGGATGGACATGGTGGGATCGGCGATGTTGATGTCGGAGTCTTCGCGACCCACGACGGTGACGGTACCCGTCAGGGGGTACTGCTCCTCGAGGGTCTTGGTTCCGGCCTCGATGAGGCATCCATTGACGGGTGCCTCTGGAATCGAGTCGGCAGGGTCAGACAAGGGCTCAGGCTGGGGTTCGGGGGCGGGCGGCTGGCTGGCGGCTTCGACCTCCGCCGTGTAGTTGCGGATCCAGGTCCCGCACATGGGGCACTGGACGACCTCCGGCAGGTCGGTCTCGGTGGCAGGCAGATCGGCGGCATAACCGCAGGCCGCGCAGGCAATTTGATATTCGGCGCTCATGAGTCCTTCGGGCTCATCATCGGACAAAGGGAGGGTTGAGTGCAGTGATATGGGCCACTACGCATCGAAGGAGGTCACGAGGGCCTTGCTTCCTGCCCTACCTCGAATGGGGGAACCGAAAGCTGATCCCCAAACCGACCGTCCAGTCGGGCGCCGCGGACGACAAGCCGACCGAAGCCGATCCGTCGAACTGCAGCCTTGGAGTCAGGAGGTAGGTCAACCCTGTGTCGAACGAAGTGACCGTTGGGGTTGCAGATTCAATGGGTGACAGACCGAAGGCCTCGACGAAAACGCCGATCCGATCTGTGGCGGCAATGCCGAGAGCCACCGTCCAATCAAACAGGGACTGGGTATCCTGAGTGCCTGAGCTATCGGCTTCGGTCCGCCAGAGAATCCCCAGATTGTAACCCAGCGAGAGACGCGAGCTGAGGGTATTGGAGAAGACAAAGCGAAAGGAAGGGTCAACGCGATCACTGGTGAATTCCTCGTCGCCCGACGGCACGATCAGGGTGCCGAGAAAGGCGGTTTGCGGGAGGAGTCCCTTTTCCTTGGCGAGCACGACCTTGAATCCGAGCGTCGCATCCACGAGGCCCCGAGTAGTGCTAGATCCCGACCGGTCGTCCCCGGTCTCGATCTCGATTCCGGGAACTCCCAGACGCAGCTCGAAGAGCTCGTTCAGGCCGAAACGCAGCAGTGCCTGCGGAAAGCCCTGAATCGTCACCCTGGCGCCTGAATCCCGCCGCTCGCCGTATCCCCAGCCTGCTTCGAGTTGAAATAGATGGGGTGGCACCGTGAATGCCGATTCGGTCTGGTCCGGCCGATCGGTGATCAGCGGCGGCTCCTGGGCAGAAGCAAGACTATCGCCCCAAACTGTCCCCAACATCACGGCGACGAAAAATCCTGGCAGAAGACAGGTTTTTAGTAAGCTAAAGATCATAATTTAGCATAGCAAAACTTTCTCGTACGACTCCCTTCGACGTGAGCCGAGGCTCCCTGTAGACTCTCGGCAGGATGTTTCCCCTTAGAGACGAGAACCCGACCGAGCTCGTGCCGGTTGTCACCTTTGTCATCATCGTCCTCAACGTCCTGGTCTGGTTGCTGGTGCAGCAGGCGGGTGGCGGGGAAGGATTCCTGGCGTCTCTTTGTGCCTATGGGGCGATCCCCGCAGATATCACCGGTGCTCTCGGGTCGGGCGACTTGATTCAATTGGGCCCCGACCTGGCATGCCGGGCCTCTGGCCTGGGGTGGCTGACCATCCTCACATCCATGTTCATGCACGGCGGCTGGATGCATCTCATCGGCAACATGTGGTTCCTGTGGGTCTTTGGCAACAACGTGGAAGACTCCATGGGCCATGTCCGTTTCGTGGTCTTCTATCTGCTCTGCGGGGCGCTGGCCTCGGTGGCCCACATCCTCACCGACCCCGGCAGCGTCGTGCCGACGGTCGGCGCTTCGGGAGCGATCAGTGGCATCATGGGTGCCTATCTGGTGCTCTATCCGAAGGTACGAGTCCAGACCCTTTTCTTCCTGGTCGTCTTTGTCCGCGTGATCCCACTGCCCGCCTGGGTACTGCTGGTGCAGTGGATGGTCATTCAGGTCTGGTCCGGAGTGAGCACGTTCGGGGCCGAGGGTGGAGGCGTCGCCTTCTGGGCGCATATCGGGGGCTTCATCGCCGGGGTGGTCTTGATCAAGCTGTTCCAGAGACCGCAGTTGGTGGCCGCCAAACGTCAGCATGTGCAGCTGTCGCGTCAGGACCTCCAGCGTCTCAGATGGTAGGCGCTAGTCTCGGACTCCCGACCAGGCGCCGGTATCTCCTGATTCGAATCCGTCGGCAAAGATCTCTTCCTCGACGACTGAGGATGATCGAGTCGGAGCCCACGAGCGGAGCCGCTGTCTGTGGTCTGCGCAGTGATGGTGTGGAGGCCCAGGGACAGGGTGGAGATCGAAAAGGACCCACCGGTACCGATCGATCCATCGATGCTGGAGGTCCAGGCCAGGCTGGCCGTGAGATCCCCGTCTTCGGTATCGCTGGCGGAGCCGGCCATGTCGATCGAGGTCGCCGGAGATGAACCGGGATCCGTCCAGAGGCTGGTGATGTAGACCAGCGGGGGATCGTTGGTCAGGGTGTACTCGACTCTCCACACCTTGCCGGTGTTGTCGAGCTGGTACTCGACGTAGTAGAGGTTGCCGTCCGGCGCCATCTGCACATCCACGACGCGACCTGGAGCGTTGGAGACGAGCGCCAGGATGTCGGTCTTGTCCGGGTCTCCTCCCGGAGGGGTAAACATCGTCCAGACGCAGCGGCGTGACGAATCCGCGAAGGCCAGCGCCTCGGCATAGTTCGAGGGGTAGTTGGCACCGGTGTAGAAGGCGATCCCGCCGACGCTCGAGCTCCCGGTGATGCACTCCTCCCCATCGACCACCTGCTCGTCATGGTGATAGGCGTAGTAGGGCGCCGTGGTGGTCAACCCCGGAGGGATGTTGTCCGCATAGAGGTCGATACACAGGGTCTGTTGGTCATAGCCGAATTCGATCGCGCTGCCGGTGTTGTCTCCCTCGTAGCAGGGCCAGCCGAAGTTCTCGACGTCTCCGAGGACGTCACCCACCCGGTTGATCTCCTCCCACGAGTACCGAGCCGACGTCACCCAGCCCAGATCTCGCCGGTTCCCGGCCGCCAGGCCATGCGGTAGGGGTTTCGCAGTCCCATGGCGATGATGTAGTCATCGTCGAGAACCGTGCCGCCGCCAAGCGGGTTGTCCGCGGGCACCTTGGGCAGCTCGTTCTCGTCGCTGACATCGAGGCGCAGGATCGTGCCGTCGAAGGACGTCGGGTCGGGTACGATCAGGTCCGTGCGATCGGCCGGGGTCAGGAGATCCTGGCTACGCAGAGCTCCCCCCTCGCCGGTGACATCGTTGGGTGGCGCCGGAAACTCACCGACGCCGTCGGGAGGATCGCCACAGGGATTGATCGGCACGCCGGCTTCGCCGGTGGGACTCCCCATTGACCGAAGTCGGTCGAGAAGAACTTCGCTCCTTCACCCGCGCTGGCGTAGAGCATGCCGTCGTCGCCAAACACCAGATCCCCGGTGGAATGGCTCGGAAACTGCTGGCACCAGTTGCCGTCCAGCAGAGGCTCTTCGACCCCGGTCATGGTCGTGGTGTCGACGATCACGCGGGAGAGACGGCCATAGACGACGCAGCCGTCGGTGGTGGCACCGGGAGGGGTGGGACAGATATCGTTCCGGTTGAGTGGGTCGTCGGGGTCGAACCATCGGGGCCCGACACCGTTCTCGTCCACATTGTGGGCGTAGAAGATGTAGAGGTACGGCCGCGCCGGGTAGGCAGGATCGACGGCCAGCCCCAGCATTCCCCGATCCCAGAAACTGTGGACCTCGACCGAGACATCGATCACCAGAGTGGCGGTGGTGTCGTTCAGATTGTCGTACGCCCAGACGAGCCCATTCTGCTCGCCCACGAAGATCTGGCCGTTGGGTGCGAAGCGGACGCTGACGGGCTTGGTATGCCCAGTGAAGACCGCGGTCTGCGCGAAACCAGGGGGAAATGTCGTCACAGCCTGGGCCACGGTTCCGACCAGAAGACCGGTCAGCCCAAGGGCAAGGGCGATCACGAAGAGGATTCTGCAACTCGAGTGCGTCATTTGATTGAGCGAAGGACCTGTATCTGTTGACTTTCCCGGGGACAAAGAATCTTCACAGTGAAGGGTTCGAGAGTCAAGCTCATTGAAATGCGACAATTCCGATCCGCCTCCAGCAAGGGTCCGAATCGAGTGAGATTTCGGTAGGTCGTGTCATCGAGCCTCTGATAGTGTCGTCTGGAGCAATGTCGGACCTTCCGGCAGATTCGTCCTTTCCCTTGATTGCCACAGAGTTCCATTATCCTTCCAAGGAGGTCTCAACATGCGCGCAGCGACTTTGGTTGTTTTCGCTTTGACGGCTTTGCTGGTCCCAGCGGGCTCGCTTTCAGCGGCTCAGAGCCCCGATTGGATGCCGCAGGCCTTGCCTGAGCTCGAGGCCAAGCTGGTGGCCGAGTATGGAGAGCAGCAACAGGAGAGGATTCACCGGGGCCTGCATCAGGTCGCCGATTTCTGGCGCTCGGACGATGGCGACCGGGCCGTGTTCGAGGACTTCGTGCACACTAATTTCGCCGGCGATCAAGAGACCCTCGATGTGATGTTTCATCGCTTCGAAAAGCTGTTCGAGGTGCTCAACGGTCACCTGCTCGAGATCATTCTGGCGTTTCGCGAACAGTCCGATCTGGATATCGGTCCCATCATGCCCTTCGACCGGGTCCTGGCGGCCTACAACCCTGGAGCCCACATCGACGACGATTTCTTTGCCAACAAGCTGGCCTTCACCGTGCTACTCAACTTTCCGCTGACAACCCTGGAGCAGCGCCTCACCGAAGGCGAGAACTGGAGCCGTCGACAGTGGGCCGAGGCTCGTCTGGGCAATAGCTTCAGCACGCGGATCCCAGCGGAGGTCCAGCAGGAGGTGTCCACAGCCGGTGCGATTGCCGACGAGTACATCGCCGAGTACAACATCTGGATGCACCATCTTCTGAACGACGAAGGTGCGCGGCTCTTCCCGGCCAAGATGAAGCTCCTGACCCACTGGAATCTGCGGGATCAGATCAAGGCGGACTACACCGACCCGGCAGGCCTGCCGAAGCAGCGTATGACCCAAAGGGTCATGGAGCGGATTGTGGATCAGACGATCCCCGAGATGGTGGTCAACAACCCGCTCGTGGATTGGAATCCTTACAGCAATGAGGTCTGGCCAGCCGCGATCGAGGATTCCGACCAGACGGTTCCGGCAGACCTGGAGGTTGTCGAACGCGCCGGAGCCGGATACTCGATACGAGGTGCTGCTGGGCACCTTTCAAGCGATGCGGCTGGTGGATGAGTATTCGCCGACAGCACCGACTCTTATCGAGCGCCGCTTCAACGAGAACCGGGAGATCCCTGAAGCCAGGGTCGAGGAGATGTTCGAGCAGGTGCTCTCTTCGCCGCTGCTGGCCCAGGTCGGCGAGTTGATCGAGGAGCGGCTCGGCCGCCCACTGGAGCCCTTCGACATCTGGTACAACGGGTTTCGGCAACAGGGATCCCACACTCAGGCCGATCTCGATGCGCTGACCCAAGAGCGCTACCCCACACCGGCAGCCTACGAGGCCGATATTCCACGACTGCTGGTCGATCTGGGTTTCGACGAAGAGCGCGCCCAGGAGATCGCTGCCAACATCGTTGTCGATCCCGCCCGCGGATCGGGTCACGCCTGGGGTGCGGCGATGCGCGACGCCAAGTCGCATTTGAGGACACGGGTCGGCCCCGATGGCATGGACTACAAGGGGTACAACATCGCCGTTCACGAGATGGGACACAATGTGGAGCAGACCCTGTCGCTGAATGAGATCGACCATTACATGCTGCAGGGTGTGCCCAACACGGCCTTTACCGAGGCTCTTGCCTTTGTGTTCCAGGCTCGCGACCTGGAGCTACTCGGACTGGGTAAGCCCGACGAGAGAAGTCGCGCCTACCAGGTGTTGGATGACTTCTGGGGAGCTGCCGAGATCTCGGCCGTCGCCCTGGTCGACATGCGGGTGTGGCACTGGATGTACGACAACCCCGACACCACTGCCGCGGAGCTGAAGGAGGCCACGTTGCAGATCTCGAAGGATGTGTGGAACGAGTACTTTGCCGAGATCTTCAACCAGCGCGACGTCGTCTTGTTGGGCGTCTATTCCCACATGATTCACAGTTTTCTCTATCTGCCCGACTACCCGATCGGCCACCTGATCGCGTTGCAGGTCGAGGAGCAGATGGAGAAGGCCGGTGATCTGGGTGGCGAATTCGAACGCATGAGCAAGATGGGAAGCGTCACACCCGACCTATGGATGAAGAACGCCACTGGCGCACCGGTTGGACCGGAGGCCTTGCTGGCCGCTACCGGTCGGGCGCTGGAGAAGGTGAGTGGGTCGGCGGACTCCTAGCTGGAGAGACCTCGGTTCCCTCGATCGGGCGGAGGATCCCGCCCTTGCCGACGATCGACGTCGCTTGAGCGCGTTGCTAGAGTAGTGACGGTCTGCTTCTTATGGCGTGCCGTAGCTCTCGTCATGCAATCCAGGAGGGAAATCGTGCGAAGAATCTCTGGTTTTCTGTGTCTCAGTGTGCTCGTTGCGGTCGTTGGCTTGCAAGGGCAAGAGACCGAGTCTCGGATGAGCTCCGAGACCTTCTCGAGTCTCGAGTTGCGCAATATCGGTCCGGCCTTGATGTCCGGTCGCATCGCCGACATCGTCAAGGATCCCAGCGATCGCAGCGTCTGGTATGTGGGGGTGGCTTCGGGCGGTGTCTGGAAGACCACGAACGCCGCCACGACCTGGCAGCCCATCTTCGACGACTACGACAGTTATTCGGTGGGCAGCCTGGCCCTCGATCCCACCAATCCCCAGGTTGTCTGGGTGGGTACAGGTGAGAACAACAGCCAACGCAGCGTGGGCTGGGGCGATGGAGTCTACAAGAGCCTCGATGGTGGCGAGACCTTCGAAAGGATGGGCCTGGAGCGTTCCGAGCACATCGGCAAGATCGTCATCGATCCTCGGGACTCGGAAGTGGTCTGGGTCGCCTCACAGGGACCTCTGTGGGCGCCTGGTGGCGATCGAGGTCTGTTTCGGACTCGCGACGGGGGCAAGACCTGGAGTCTGGTCCTGGAGATCAGTGAGAACACGGGCGTCAGCGATGTGATGCTCGATCCGCGGGATCCGGACACGGTCTATGCGGCGTCCTACCAGCGCCGGCGACACCAGTGCTGTTTGGTGGCTGGCGGGCCCGAGTCCGCCATCTACAAGTCGACCGATGGCGGCGAGAGTTGGCGCCAACTCAGCCAGGGCCTGCCAAAGTCCGACCGTGGCCGAATCGGCCTGGCCATGTCACCCCAGAACCCGGATGTCCTGTACGCCACGATTCCGGCGGTAGGCGAGGATGGGGGATTCTTTCGGTCCGCCAATCGGGGCGAGAGCTGGGTCAAGACCAACGACTACGTCCCCGTCGATCCTCAGTACTACCAGGAGATCTTTCCCGATCCCCATTTCTTCGATCGGGTCTATGTCATGGATGTCTGGATTCACGTCTCCGACGACGGCGGCAAGAGTTTCCGCACCCTCAACTCGAAGTTCAAACACGTGGACAACCACGCCATGGTCTTCGATCCAGGGGATCCCGAGTACCTGATGGTGGGGTGTGACGGCGGTATCTATGAGAGCTGGGATCGGGGGGACACCTGGAAGTTCATCGACAATCTGCCCGTGACCCAGTTCTACCGGGTAGGTATCGACAACAGCGAGCCCTTCTACTTCGTCTATGGTGGGACCCAGGACAACGACACCCAGGGAGGTCCCTCCCGGACCACCAATATTCACGGGATTCGCAACAGCGATTGGTTCATTACCGTCGGTGGCGATGGCTACCAGACTCGTATCGACCCGGACAATCCCGACATCCTCTACTCCATGTGGCAGTACGGAGGTCTGGTGCGCTACGACCGGGCAAGCGGCGAGCGAGTGGATATCCAGCCTCAGCCCGAGCCCGATGCGGCACCTCTGAAATGGCACTGGGACTCGCCATTGATGATCAGTCCACACGCGGGGCAGAGACTCTACTTTGCTGCCAATCGCTTGTTCCGTAGCGATGATCGAGGCGACAGCTGGCGGGCTGTCAGTGGCGACCTGACGCGTCAGATCGATCGCAACCAGATGGAGATCATGGGCACGGTGTGGAGCGTGGACGCGGTCTGGAAGAATGTCTTCACATCCTATTTTGGCCACATCGTGGCGCTCGATGAATCGCCCCTTGTGGAAGGCCTGCTGTATGCCGGGACCGATGACGGTCTGGTCCAGGTCAGCGAGGACGGTGGCGAGAACTGGCGCCGCATCGATTCGTTTGCCGGTGTGCCAGCGATGACCTACGTCGCCGATCTCACGGCATCGAGACACGACGCCGATACCGTCTTTGCCGGCTTCAACAACCACAAGCAGGGCGATTTCAAACCCTACCTGTTGAAGAGCACCGACAAGGGTGCCACCTGGACCTCTATCGCTGGCGATCTACCTGCGGGCAACGTGGTCTGGACCGTCGCCGAGGATCACGAGCGCCCCGGCTTGTTGTTCGTGGGCACGGAGTTCGGACTGTTTTTCACAGTGGATGACGGCCGTCGCTGGATCCAGCTGCAGGGCAACGTACCCACCGTCGCCGTCCGCGATCTGGAGATCCAACAAAGGGAGAACGATCTGGTCGCTGCCACTTTTGGCCGCGGGTTCCTCATCTTCGACGACTATTCGCCGCTGCGCCACGTCTCCGATGAGGTTCTGGGTCGAGAGGGCTGGCTATTCCCGATCAAGGACGCCTGGATGTACCAGCCGTCCGACCCGCTGGGAGGGTCAGAGAAGGCCTCTCAAGGTGATGCCTTTTTCGCCGCCCCCAATCCACCCTTTGGTGCGGTGTTCACCTACTACCTCGAGGACGGGCTGGAAACCCGAAGGCAACGACGATTGGACAAGGAGACCCAGCAACATGAGCAGGGCGAGGCCATCGAGTATCCCGGCTGGGAGGAGCTAAGACTCGAGGATCGGGAAGCGGCTCCTCAAATCCTCCTGACTGTCCGTGATGAGGACAACAAGGTCGTCCGCCAGGTCGCGGGCTCGGTCTCTGCCGGCTTCCACCGCGTCGCCTGGGATCTTCGGTATCCAGCTTTCGACCCCATTACAGGGCCCCGGGAAGAGGACCCCTGGGGAATGCCGGCCAGCGGTCCCATGGCGCCTCCGGGGACCTACAGCGTGCAACTGACGAGAGTGCTCGATGGGGAAGTGACCGTACTGGGCGACTCCCAGTCGTTTCAGGCGGTGCCCCTGGGGCTGGCAACCCTTGCAGCTCCAGATCAGGCGGCGCTCACCGAGTTCCAAGATCAGGTGGCGAGCTTGCAGAGGGCGGTGATGGGAACCGCGGAATTGGCCCGGGAGCGAGCTCGGCAGCTGGAGCTCCTCAGCACCGGGGTCCAGAGCACCGTTGGAGCGCCGGCGGAACAGGGCGGCCAGGTCCGCAACCTGCGGCTTCGTCTCTACGAGTTGGAAACCACGCTCTGGGGGGATCGGACAGTTTCGCGACGTAGCGAGCCGATCCTTCCGGGTCTGGTGCGGCGGGTCGACCGGGTGGTGGGTGGATTCTGGAGCTCGTCGTCACCGACGGAGACTCACCGGCGCGACTATGCGATTGCAGCGGCCTCGTTTACCGATCTGCTGAGCGCTTTCAGGCAGTTCGAGTCCGACTTTGCCGATCTTCAGCGATCCCTGGATGAAAAGGGAACCCCATGGACGCCAGGCCGCGGCTTGCCGAATTGGCCGCCGGAGTGAGTTCAAACCCCGCCGCAAGGTAGTGCGGGACCTACCCATCGGCGCGGTGCGCCGATGGGTTCGGCCGCCCTAGTATGGACATGGCGGTGATGAGGCTGGCGCCAGCGAGATCGGGGTTGTTTCATCATCGCTCCTTTCAGTGAGGGGCTGCCTTGCCCGAAACAAGAATCAATCTCTCCGGTTGTCCCGCAGGGTGTCGTCGGTGCCCGGAAGGATCTTCTCAACACATATCCGCGCCGGGCCCACTTGCAGGTTCGTCTCTTGCCCTGTATTCGATCTTGACCTTCTTTTTGCCCCTGGCCACGGCTTTGGCCGGGGCGTCGTGGGCGAGTCACAGTCCCTCGTCGCAGCTGATGGGCGGTCTTCTGGGTCTGTGCTTCGGGATGTTTGTCGTGCGTCTCTGTGTGAGGGTGCGATCGCGCATTCGCCGGGGTGAGCCATGAGTTTCACCAGGGGCACGTTTGCCGGGGGAATTCACCCGCCAGAGAGAAAATCGCTGGCCGAGTCTCTGCCGATCGAAGTCCTGCCGACACCGAAGCTGATCAGTGTGCCGTTGCTACAGCATCTGGGTGCTCCTTGTGAGGCCTTGGTGAAGACTCGGGACGAAGTGGAAATCGGCCAGATCCTCGGTCGCTCGGAGGCTGCGATCTCGGCGCCCGTGCACGCCAGCATCCGAGGCGTCGTGGCCAGGCCATCCGTGGCCACGCTGCCCAACGGTCGTCATGTGGCCTCGATTCCCATCAAGGCGGCAGCGGAGCAGATCCAGGAGGGTCGCGCTCTCTACGAAGATCATTTCGGCGGCGACTGGCCGACGACAGATCTCGATCGGTTCACCCCCGAGTCGATCACCGAGACGGTTCGTGAAGCTGGACTGGTGGGGATGGGAGGAGCGGCGTTTCCCACCTGGGTGAAGCTGGCGCCAAACCCGGAGCGTCCAGTCGATACCCTGATGGTCAACGGTTGTGAATGCGAACCCTACCTGACAGCGGATAGTCGGCTGATGATCGAGGCCGCGGCGCCGGTGGTCACCGGATCCCTGCTCGCCGCACGGTCGGCGGGCGCCGAGCGCATCGTGGTGGCCATTGAAGACAACAAACCCGAGGCCATCGCCGCCATGCGAGTGGCGGCTGATGGGACCGGTGTCGAGATCCAGTCGGTACCCACCAAGTACCCCCAGGGGGCCGAAAAGCAGCTGGTCCTGGCCGCCCTCGAAAGAACCGTACCGGGTGGGGGGCTGCCGTTGGATGTGGGCGTCGTGGTGATCAATGTGGGTACGGCCGCAGCTGTGGCTCGTGCCGTTTTGCGGGGCAAGCCTCTTACCCACCGTATTGTGACGGTGTCGGGAGACGGGGTCGCGAATCCGAAGAATCTCCTCGTTCCGATCGGCACCGCCTATCGAGATGTGATCGAGTTTGCGGGCGGTCTCGAGGAGAATGCGGCCCGGGTGATTGCCGGCGGTCCGATGATGGGCTTCACCTTGGGCGAATTCGGTGTGCCGGTGACCAAGGGGACCAGCGGCATCACCGTTCTGACCCACGACAATCTCCGCCAGCGGGCGGAGACGGCCTGCGTTCGTTGTGGACGTTGTGTAGATGTTTGTCCCATGGATCTGGTGCCCACCAGGATTGCCCTGGCAGCGCGTCGCGGGTATTGGGACCAGGTCCGGCGCTACCACGCGGGGGCCTGCATGGAGTGTGGTTGCTGTGCCTACGAATGTCCGGCGCAGATCCCCCTGGTGCAGCTGATTCGGCTGGGCAAGGCGCAACTGGCGGCGGCTTGAGGATCGTTCGAGAAGGACCCATGAGCCCTGAAGCCACATCGAAAGCCGCGGTTTCGGTGACACCTGGAAGGGACTCGCGTCCCGCGCCGGAACTGCACGTGGCGCCCGGGCCGCATCTGTCCAGTCCATCGTTCACCACTCGCAGAATGATGTTGGACGTCCTTCTCGGCCTCGTACCCGTGGTGGGTATGGCCCTGGTCGTATTTCGCTGGTACGCGGTGCTGCAGATCAGCCTTTGTGTCGGCAGCTGCCTGGTGGCCGAGTCCCTGTTCGCCACCTGGCGCGGCCGTCGGGCGCCTCTGGGAGATCTCTCGGCGGCGGTGACGGGTGTGATCCTCGGCCTGTCCCTGCCCTGGAGCGCTCCCTGGTATGTGGGAGCGGTCGCCTCCTTCGTAGCCATCGGATTGGGCAAGGCGGTCTTCGGCGGCCTGGGTCAGAATATCTTCAATCCCGCCATGGTCGGTCGGGCCTTCGTCATGATCAGTTTCGCCTCGGTGATGGGTGCCACGTCGTACGTGCGCTCCGACGCGACCCTCGAGGTCTTGACTCAGGCCACCCCACTGACCGCGGCCAAGGAGGCCGTGGGTTCAGAGCTGCCCGGGTTGTGGCTGATGTTCCTGGGCAATGTCAACGGCTCGCTGGGGGAGACCAGCGTTTTGGCGTGTCTCCTGGGTGGCTTTTATCTGTGCTGGCGGCGGTCGGCCTCCTGGGAGGTTCCGCTGAGCGTATTGCTGGGCGCAGCAGTGACCGCGGGTCTCGCCAACCTGCTGAATCCGGAAGCGGCTCTGACCGTCCTGCATCATCTGTTGGGCGGGTCCCTGGTCTACGGGGCGTTCTTCATCGCCACGGATCCCGTGACCAGTCCGTTGACCTGGCGCGGCAAGGTCGTGTTCGGCGCCGGTGTCGGAGTTCTTGTGGTGGTTATCCGTCTGCTTTCGAATTACCCCGAAGGGGTGGTGTTTGCCATCTTGTTGATGAACGCCATGGTGCCACTGATCAACCGTTGGCTGGTGCCGCAACCGTTCGGCGGACCGCTGCCGGCGGAATAGCGAAGACGATCGAGAGAGAGAATTGGCGAACCTTCGAGAGAGCTACCTTGGGCAGGCATGGCTGGTGCTAGTTCTGGCGCTGGTTTTTGGTGGCACCCTGGCCGGTGTCCATGTGGGACTCAAGGACAGGATCGAAGCCAACTTGCGCGCCGAGACCCTCAGCCGGATTCCGGAGCTGATCTTGGGCACCAAAATGGACCAGGAGGCGCAGGTCGTCCTTTTCGAAGACACGCTGCAGGTCCAAACGACGGGCGAGTCGACCGTGGAGCTGCGGGTCGCCGAGCAGGAGATCGCCGGCCACCAGGTCTTCGAAGTCACCGAGAAGGCCAACGGAGCTCGCCTCGGGTGGGTCGCCCGCGGAGCGGGACAGGGCTATGCCGATCAGATCGAGATCCTGGTGGGACTCGACTCGGAGGTGGAGGAGATCACGGGGCTCTACGTTCTCAGTCAGAAGGAGACACCGGCTCTCGGGGACGGTATTGCCAAGCCGCTTTTTCGGGGTCGGTTTGTGGGAGCTCCGGCTGACCGCCCGGTGGAGGTCACCAAGGTGGAAACCGTGGCGGCTGCGGAGCCGAGCCAGATTCTGGCTCTGACCGCTGCGACGATCAGCTCACAGAGTGTCTGCGACATCGTCAACAGAACCGTTGCCGATATACGTTCCGAGATGCAGCAGTAGAGGTACGGGATGGCCATCCAAGAACCGACCGCCGTCGAGCGTTTCATCAACGGGATTATCCCGGAGAACCCGGTCTACCGGCAGCTTCTCGGCATGTGTCCCACTTTGGCCGTCACCGCGGCCATGAAGCCGGCCATGACCATGGTTGCCGCCACGGCATTCGTCCTGATCTGCGCCAACCTCATCACCAGTCTGATACGGCATCTGCTCAAGCCCCACCTGCGGATTGTGGTGTTCACCCTGACGATCGCCACCTTCGTGACGGTGGCGGACCGGTTTTTGGCGGCCTTCGCCTACTCCATGAGCAAGGAGTTGGGCCCCTACGTGCCGCTGATCATCGTCAACTGCATGATCATCAGTCGGTGTGAGGTCTGCGCCTCCAAGCAGAGCGTCGGGGTGGCGCTGGCGGACGCTGTGGGAGTGTCGCTGGGATTCATGCTGGCCCTGGCAAGCGTGGCTACGGTGCGGGAGATCCTGGGGTTGGGGAGCTGGTTCGGGTTACAGGTACTGCCCGATGGGTTCCCGCGCTGGGGGTTGATGGTCATGCCCCCGGGTGCGTTTCTCACCCTCGGGCTGTTGTTGGCTCTGGTGACCTGGATGGCGCGTCGTCGCGCGTCGCGCCAGGCCGCTGCGACGGGAGAGGTGGGCTGAAATGGAGATGCTGGGCAATCTTCTGCTGATCGCCATCAGCGCGGCGCTGATCAACAATTTCGTTCTGACCTATTTTGTCGGGATCTGCCCCTTTCTCGGGGTGTCCCGTCGAGTCGACACGGCTTTCGGGATGGGCTGTGCGGTGACCTTCGTCATCTCGGTGGCGGCGTTTCTCAGTTGGACCATGACCGAATTCGTCCTGCGACCCGGAGCCCCCCTGCCGGGATGGATCTGGAGCCTGGTGGTTGGCGATGCAGCGACAGCGCAAGTCGATTTGTCGATCTTGAGCTACATCGTCTACATCTTCGTCATCGCCGCGAGCGTGCAGTTCGTCGAGATGTATGTACGCAAGTTCTTCCCGGCGCTGTACAAGTCCTTCGGAGTTTTTCTGCCCCTGATCACCACGAACTGCGCCATTCTCTTTGCTTGTTTGGAGATCATGAAGCATGTGCACGCACGGGACTGGGGTCTGGTGGAATCTCTGGTGTTGGCGATCTTCGGCGGTGTCGGCTTCACCATCGCCATCGTCCTGATGGCTGGGATTCGCGAGGAACTGGATCTGGCAGATGTCCCAGAAGCCTTTCAGGGAGCCGCGATCACCCTGGTCGTGGCGGGCATCCTGGCCCTGGCGTTCATGGGTTTTACCGGCATTGGCGGCAATATCCAAAAGACCCTGAACCCGGTCGATCACGATCCGCCGGCGCCGACCCAGAGCTTCTCGACGCAGGAGGAGCGATCATGATCACAGCCGTGTCGGTGGGCCTGGCCGCGAGCACATTGTTCGCGATGGCCGTGGTCATCAGCTACATTCTCGGCTGGGCCAGCAAGACCTTTCATGTGGAAGTCGATCCCCGCGTCATCCGTATCAACGAAGTGCTTCCAGCGGCCAATTGCGCCGGTTGTGGCTACGTCGGATGCAACGACTACGCCGAGGCCGTGGCCGGTGGAGAGGCCTCCGTCAGCCTCTGCGCTCCAGGTGGCCCTTCCTGCGCCGAGGCCGTTGCGGAGATCATGGGTGTCGAGGTGGAGGAGACCTGGCCCTATCGGGCGGTCGTTCACTGTAGCGCCCATACGGAGCAACGGCTCCTACGCTCCGAGTATCGTGGCGAGCCGACCTGTGGGGCGGCAAACCTGGTCAACGACGTGCAGGGCTGCGTCTACGGCTGTCTGGGACTTGGCGACTGCGTGCGCGTGTGCGATTACGACGCGGTTCATGTCATGGAAGGCCTGGCGACGGTGGACTACGAGGAGTGCACGGGTTGCGGCGCCTGTGTCGATGTGTGTCCCCGACACATCATCAGTCGAATTCCCTTCAAGGCGTCCGAGGTCTTGGTTGTGAAGTGCTCGAACGAAGATTTCGGGCTCGAGGTCAAGAAGGTGTGCCAGGTCGGCTGCATCGGCTGCAAGGCCTGCACGAAGTTCAGCAATCTCCTGGTCATGGAGGGCAACCTGCCCATCGTCGACTACCAGGCAGAGAGCTACCTTCGAGAGGATTTCTCTGCCAGTCTCGAAAAATGTCCAGCAGAATCACTGGTGTTTGTTGGCAGACCTACCCAGGAGGACATCGAGGCCACAGCGGAAGAAGAGCTGCCCGAGCGCATCAAGGCCGAGTTCGAGACCACGGTCGATCGGGCTGATTGGTGGGGCTGAAGCGAGCGGCACGCTCAGTCCGCAAGATCGAAGTCGGCTCGGAGGATCCGTCTCCGGAAACCGGGGGTGGTCATCACCCGGTAGTCTTCGGGTGAGCCGGTGACCACCATCGCCTCCAAATCGTCTACGGTCCGCAGGAGGTCCAGGCCCTCGACGCCGAGAATGCTCAGGGCCGTCGCCCAGGCATCGGCTGTCGCCGCATCGGGGCCGATGACCGTCACCGCTCGGGTCTCCTCGGTGGGCCAGCCGCTGCGCGGATCGATGATGTGACCGAACCGGCGACCCTCGATCTCGACGAAGCGGGCATAGTCGCCGCTGCTGCACACGGCACCGTCTCGCATCTCGATCTCCGCCCAGGCGATCGCGTCGAACGGGCTGCGGATGGCCACGTTCCACCCTTCGGCCGCTGCCGGCCCGCGGCCGAAGACCCGCAAGTCCCCACCGACCTCCACCATGCCTCCCCGCGCCCCTGATCGCTTTAGCACCTCGAGCGCACGATCAATGGCGTAGCCCTTGGCAATCCCGTCCACATCGACTCGGGTGGTGGCGAGGCCCTTACGGATGCCGTCGGCCGTGAAGTCGAGGTGGTCCCAGTTCGATTCGGCCCGCGCGGTGTCCAGGTCCTCCCTGGCGGGTAGGAGCCCCTGGTCCCCGGCCTGGCGCCACAGTTCGATCAAGGGCCGGGCCGTGATGTCGAAAGCACCGTCAGTGGCGGTATGTAGATCGCGGGCCATGATCAGAATCTCGGAGACTTCCATCGCTGGCCTGATCGATTCACCGGCGGCGGCCGCGTTTAGGCGGGACATCTGTGAGGATTCGATCCAGGTACTCAGCAGGGCTTCCTGTCGGCGCAACTCGGCCTCTGCGGCCTCCAGGATCTCATTGGCAGATTCCGGCGGGTACCGATCGGTGACCAGGACCAGTTTGCAGACCGTTCCCATAACCCCTTGGGGCTTGTATTGAAAGACTCTCTGAAGAGGGTCTTCGGTCCTTGTCTTGCAGCTGGCCCAGCCGGCCAGCAAGACCAGAATCAGAGCCGTGAAGAGCACCGGGAAGCGGGTTTTCATGCGCGAAGACTACCCCAAGAGCCACCCCAACAGGCGGGTCGAGATCTCGGTCCAATGGGTGGTGTATCCAGGGCGAGAGGTGTCTAGAATATGTCGTGAAGGGGTCTCCATAACCTGGGAGATCTCGAGGGAAGCCCACCGAAAATCCAAGACCTCACGAGGTGTGCGAATGAGCACAACACCAGAGCGAACGGTCGCTGAGATCTGCGAGTCCTTTGGCAACGACGGCTCGCGGATGATGGATATCGTTCTTGCAGTCCAAGACCAGTGCGGCTGTGTGGATAGCGCCGCGATGAATCTCATCGCCGCGCGGACCGATACGGCGCGAGTGGATGTGGAAAGCGTTGTGTCTTTCTACACCTTTGCTGCGAGCCAACCCAAAGGCAAGGTCGTCATCCGTCTCTGTAACGACGTGCCCGATCTCATGGCGGGCGCCCTGGACGTGGCCAGCGGTCTGGAAGAGGAGTTGGGAATCCGGTTCGGCGAGACGACACCGGATGGAAAATTCAGCCTGGAATGGACGTCTTGTATCGGCATGTCCGATCAAGCACCGGCGGCATTGGTCAATGGACACGTGATGCCCCGTCTCGGTCCAGGCACCGCCCGCCGCGGGGTGAAGATCCTCCGTGAGCACGAGGATCTGGAGAATCTGAGAGACATCCTGGTTCACGACTACGGCGACGGGAACAACTCTCACGATCTCGTGCGAGCCGCGGTGCGCAACAACATCCGCGTACCCGGCGAAGTGATCTTCGGCAAGATGCAGCATTGTGAGGGCCTCGGCAAGGCTCTGGCGATGAGTCCGGCCGAGGTCATTCGCGACATCAAGACGGCCCGTCTCCGTGGACGAGGGGGTGCCGGCTTCCCGACCGGTATGAAGTGGGAGTTCACTCGAGCGGCGGGTGGCGACCCACGCTTCATCATCTGTAACGCCGATGAAGGTGAGCCGGGTACCTTCAAAGATCGCGTGATCCTCACCGAGCGTTCCGATCTTCTGTTCGAGGGCATGACCATCGCGGGCTACGCGATCGGAGCTCGTCAGGGCCTGGTTTATCTACGGGCGGAGTACGCTTACTTGAAGGACTTTCTCGAGCACAATCTGCAGGCTCGACGTGACGAGGGCCTGCTGGGTGCGGATGTCTGTGGCAAGGAAGGCTTCGATTTCGATATCCGAATTCAGCTGGGTGCGGGAGCGTACATCTGCGGTGAAGAGACCGCTCTGATCAGCTCATGCGAAGGTTTGCGCGGTGACCCGAAGAATCGCCCACCCTTTCCCGCTCAGCATGGTTATCTTGGCCAACCCACTTCGGTCAACAACGTCGAGACCCTATGTTGTGTGGCCCGCATTCTGGAGATGGGATCCGGTTGGTTTTCCTCGATAGGATCGGCAGGCAGCACTGGAACAAAACTGCTGAGCATCTCGGGCGACTGCACACGGAGGGGGGTCTACGAAGTGCCTTTCGGAACTCCCTTGCGAGAGGTCTTTGATCTGTGCGGCGCCTCGGATCCGATCGCAGTCCAGATGAGCGGTCCCAGTGGCCAGATGATCGGCCCCGAGGACTTCGACCGCACCCTATGCTTCGACGATCTAGCGACCGGTGGCTCGTTGATGATCTTCAACCAAAGCCGCAATCTCCTCGAGATCGCTTCTCAGTTCATGGAATTCTTTATCGACGAGAGCTGCGGCTACTGCACCCCGTGCCGAGTGGGAAACGTGCTTCTCAAGGAGAGGCTGGACAAGATCCTGGCCGGTCGAGGAGAGGCGTCGGATCTGACCTATCTCGAGGAGCTGGGGAATACGGTCAAGACCACCAGTCGGTGTGGACTCGGTCAGACCTCGGCTCACCCCGTGCTGTCGACCCTGAAGAACTTCCGCCAGCTCTACGAGCAACTTCTTCGCGAACCTGTAGAGGGTCGAAATCAAGGGTTCGACATCCACTCTGCGCTGACCGAGGCCCAGGATTTGACCGGGCGTGATTCGGTCCACTTCCAGGAAGAGCAGGAACGATGATGAACAACAACAAAATCAGACTGACCATCGATGGGCGACAGATCGAAGGCAGACCTGGCCAGACCATCCTCGAGGCGGCCCAGGACGCTGGGGTCTACATTCCGCGTCTCTGCTGGATGAAGGATTTGACTCCTGCGGGTAGCTGCCGGGTTTGTACCGTCAGGGTGAATGGTCGACCCCAGTCGGCGTGTACTCAACCGGTGACGCCGGGCATGATCGTCGAGAACGACACGGAAGAGATGCGTCTCCTGCGTCGCAATCTCATCGACATGTTATTTGTCGAAGGCAACCATTTCTGTATGTTCTGCGAGAAGAGCGGTGATTGCGAGCTGCAGGCCTTGGCCTATCGGTTCGGAATCACAGCCCCCAAATACCCCTTCATGTTCCCGCAGCGTGAGCTCGACGCGAGTCATCCGGAGATCTTTATCGATCGCAACCGCTGCGTCCTCTGTGGGCGCTGTGTGCGGGCTTCTCAGGAACTGGATGGCAAACATGTTTTCGGTTTTGTGGGCCGGGGAGTCGAGAAGCGACTGGCAGTCAATGCCGACTCCAATCTCGCTGAGACAGAGGCCGAAGGTCGGGATCAATCGGTCGCGGCTTGCCCGACAGGTTCTCTCTTGGTCAAGAGGGTCGGGTATTCCGTGCCTGTTGGCGAGCGGAAGTTCGACCATCAGCCCATCGGTGCCGAGATCGAAGGCTCGGCCGCAGAAGAATAGGGAGCGAACGATGGCCAAACCCAAAGTAGCAACGACCTCTCTATGTGGTTGCTTCGGCTGTCACATGTCTTTGCTCGATATCGACGAGCGCATTCTCGAACTTGTGGAGCTTGTCGACTTCGATCGCTCACCCATCAACGACATCAAGACGATCGAGGGGCAGGTCGAGATCGGTCTGATCGAAGGCGGGTGCTGCAACGAGGAGAACGTCAAGGTGCTGCAGGACTTTCGCCAGCACTGCCAGGTTCTGATCTCGGTCGGCGACTGCGCCATCAACGGTGGAATACCGGCGATGCGCAACATGGTGTCGCTCGAGGAATGCTACGAAGAGGCGTTTCTGAACGGTCCTACCGTGGTCAATCCGAGTGGCAGGATCCCCGATGATGAGGAGATACCCCTACTTCTGAACAAGGTCTATCCCTGCCATGAGGTCGTGAAGATCGACTATCACTTACCGGGTTGTCCCCCGTCGGCGGACACACTCTGGGAGGCGTTGACGGCTCTCTTGACTGAGAAGCCCCTGGAGCTCTCCTACGAACTGGTCAAGTATGACTGAGCTGAGGAACGAGGAATCATGACAGGCACGACTACCAAGAGAATCGTCATCGAACCCGTCACCCGGGTAGAAGGCCACGGCAAGGTCTCCATCTTGATGGACGAGAACAACCGCGTGCAACAGGCCCGGCTGCACATCGTCGAGTTTCGTGGCTTCGAGCGCTTTATCCAAGGCAGGCCATTCTGGGAGCTGCCTGTGCTGGTCCAGCGTCTTTGCGGGATCTGCCCGGTAAGCCATCATCTGTGCGCCGCCAAGGCCATCGACGGCATCATCGGTGCCGAGAATCTCACACCGACGGCCGAGAAGATGCGGCGCCTGATGCACTACGGTCAGATGTTTCAATCGCACGCTCTGCATTTTTTTCATCTGGCTTCCCCGGATCTTCTGTTTGGTTTCGATGCGCCGGTAGAGAAGCGCAACGTCATCGGGGTGATCGCGGACTATCCCGATCTGGCAGTGCAGGGAGTGATGATGCGCAAGTTCGGCCAGGAGATCATCAAAGCCACGGCCGGCAAGAAGGTGCACGGTACCGGCGCCATCCCGGGTGGTATCAACAAGAATCTCTCCGTCGAAGAACGCGATGCGTTGCTGGCCGACATGGATCAGATGATGGAGTGGAGCTTGAAGGCGGTCGAGATCGCCAAGAACTACACCCTGGAGAATCTCGAAACCGTTGCCGAGTTCGGATCCTTCGCCTCCAATCACCTCTCTATCATCCGCGATGATGGCGCTATGGATCTGTATCACGGTGGGCTCAGAGCGGTGGATTCGAATGGTGAGACCCTTCTCGACCATGTCAGCCCTCTGGACTACCTGGACGAGATCGCCGAGGAGGTGCGGCCCTGGTCGTACATGAAGTTCCCGTTTCTCAAGAGGGTGGGACCGGAGGAGGGGTGGTACCGTGTCGGTCCTCTGGCTCGGATCAATACCTGCGATTTCATCGACACCCCGGCTGCCGAAGAGGCCCGTCAGGAGTTCATGGATCTGACAGCGGGCAAGCCGAGCAATGTGACCATGGCCTACCACTGGACTCGGATGATCGAGTTGCTGCACTCGGCCGAAAAGATCCAGGAGCTTCTCGACGACGCCGATCTCCAGGGCGATGACCTGGTGGTACCCGCCGGCGAGCGGCGGGGCGAGTATGTCGCCATGATCGAGGCGCCGCGAGGAACGCTGACCCACCACTACCAGGTGGATGAGAACGACCAGGTGACCATGGCGAATCTGATCGTGTCGACGACCTGCAACAACGAGGCGATGAATCGAGCGGTGCGCAAGATCGCTGACGATCACCTGTCGGGTGTGCCTGAGATCACCGAGGGTCTGCTCAACAACATCGAAGTAGGCATTCGGGCCTACGACCCGTGTCTTTCTTGCGCCACACACGCGCTCGGTCAAATGCCTCTGGAAGTCACGGTGATCGATGCGGCCGGCAGGGTGGTGGACCAGCGATCGAGGCCATGAAGATGCAGCCGGAGATGCTGATTCTCGGTTGGGGCAACCCAGGTCGTGGCGATGATGGCCTCGGTCCGGAGTTTGTCGCCGCCATCGAGACCCTGGGGCTGCCAGGGATTGCGGTCGATTCCGACTATCAGCTCCAGGTCGAGAACGCTGCTGATGTGGCGCGCTTTCGTCGCGTGCTTTTTGTTGATGCCGATCGCAGTGGGGCTGAGCCTTTCTGGCTCGGCCGACTCCGGCCGGATGAACGCAGCTTGTCGTTTTCGACGCACAGCGTGGCGCCTGCCGCTGTTCTCGCCTTGGCTCGAGATCTCTTCGGGGCCGAGCCGGAGGCCTGGATCATGGGGATTCGGGGGTACGACTTCGACGAGTTCCTGGAGCAACTCTCCGACAGAGCCCGATCCAACCTGGATCAGGCCGTGGAGTCTCTGAAATCGGCCATACAAGGGGACGGCCTACAGGCAGTTGAGCCCCGAACGGCCATGAAACCGATCACTTACGATCACGAGGGTGGCCAATGTCAAACAACAAACCCGTGATTCTCTGTCTCGATGACGATCCAGACATCCTGACCTTTCTGCAGATCATCCTGGAGGCCGAGGGCTACACGTTTGCCGGAGCCGACAGCGCTGAGGAGGGATTGCGGGTCTACAAGGAGATCGACCCGGATCTCGTCATCGTGGACCTGATGATGGAGGAGGTCGACGCCGGCACCGGCTTTGTCAAGGAGATTCAGCTTCTGGGCAACACCGCTCCGGTCTACATGCTGAGCTCGGTCGGCGACAACCTCAGCATGACCACGGACTACACCGCTCTCGGTTTGGCGGGGGTCTTTCAGAAGCCGTTGACCAAGGAGTTCCTGTTGACGGTACTGAGAACAAAGCTGGCGGAGACCGCGCCGGTCTAGCAGCGTCGGCGGAGGTGCCGACGCTCTCGCGCACTCAGGAGAGTGCGGAACCAGGCTGGTGAATCGGTAGAGAGACCGTCACCTCCGTTCCCTGGCCTTCGGTGCTCGTCAGCCTGAGCTCGCCGTTGTGTCTCTCTACTGTCTGTTTGACGAGCGCCAGGCCCAGTCCGGTGCCGGTGGTCGTCAGGCGCTTGGCGTTGGAGGCCCGAAAGAACTCCTGGAACAGTTTGTCCTGTTCGGCGGCCGGAATGCCGATTCCCGTGTCTCTGACCACGATCTGGATGGTCTCGGTGTCGCCGCGCTCAAACCGAACCTTGATCTCGCCCCCTTCGGGGGTGTATTTGATCGCATTGGAGACCAGATTCTCCATCACTTTCTCGAGCAGGTCCGCCCCACTGTCGACCTTGGGGAGATCCGGCTCGGTGGAGACTTCGAAGTGCAGATCCTTGCTCGCCGCCTCGGCTCGAAAGGTCCTCTCGGTGTAGGCGGCGAGTCCTTCGAGGTCGACCACCACATCCGGGATCTCATGGCTCCAGTCGCGGGTCCGGGCGATGGTCAGCAGCTCGCTGATGGTCTGATCCAGCGATCGCAGGCGATCCTCGATGCGCTTCAGGTACTCCACCTGCTGGTCGGAGACCTCGCCCATGTAGCCATCTTTGAGAAGATCCATCATGCTCAAGCCCGCACTCAGGGGGGCTCGCAGGTTGTGAGCCACCTGCAGCATGAACCGCGTCCGCTCCGCCATCAGATCCTCGATAGCCTCATTGGCGCGGGCGTCTTCGATGGCGATGGCGACCAGCTTGGCAGCGAGGTTCAGGAACTCCGTATCCGCCTCGTCGAAGCGGTCGGCCGTGCTGGCAAAGACACCCATGGTGCCGATGACGCGATTCTCGAACTGGAGTGGAGCGAAGGCGGCCGACTGGATCCCCATTTCGGTCAGGATCGTTCCCAGCCGCAGGGTGTCGTCGCCGCGAACAACCGCCAGCAGCAGAGTCTCTCCGTCGATGACCCGCTGGTTGAGGGGGCTGCGCTCGAGCTCGATCACCGTTTTCGAAACCAGGTCCTTGGGAAGACCCTCCGAGGCCACGTAGTGTAGGGTCCTGCCATCCGGCGAGAGCAACTTGATGGTAGCGGCGGGCACGTCCATGACCGTGGTCATTTCGGCGGTCACCCGGTCGAGGATGGGTTGCAGGTTTCGCTCGGCACCGATGGCGCCCACCATGGCGTAGAGCCCGCTCAGCTTGGTGTTCAGGCTGGCCAGCTCGGCGCTCGTACGGGTCAGATCGGCGACGCCACGCCGCAGACGCCTCATGACGCGCGAGACCAGAGCTGCAGCTATGTACAAGGTAGCCGTGAAGAAGAGTAACCAGGCTGCCGCATAGATGGGCCTGTCCATGAAGTGTACGGACTGGCCGTGGTAGGTGAGTCCATAGCGGGGAATCCAGTGGAGTATCTCCCCTGCAAGCAACAGCCACAGACCCGTTGCTGCTACTGAAGCCAGCGCATAGGCGGTGCCCGAGGTGAACTGGACGGCGGCGATGATGACGTGAAAGAGGAGGAACGGCACCAACGGACTCGAGACGCCACCGGTGAAGTGGATCAGCAGGAACATGGCCAGGTAATCGGCGATGACCTCCAGCAGGGTGAAGAATCGATCCAAGCCGGGATCACCGGCCAACCTCTCTTCGTAGCGACTGTAGACCCAGGCGAAGAAGGCGTTGTAGATCAGGCTGGCAAGGGCGATCAAAAGGATCGGGACCGTCTCGAACCCGAAACCCAGGGCCCTGCCGACGAGGATTCCACCGATCATCAGGGGGGCGACCGCCCAGCGGATGCGGATCTGCCAAAAGCCTCGTCGTCCCCACAGCCGCGGCAGGGCCTCACCGGAATTCTCGGATCCGAAATTGGACCCGTCTACGGCGATACGGGGTGCATCCTCGGACACCTGGAGTTACTCCGTGGATCCGCCTGCAGTACCGACCGCAGTTCTCGGGTCGGGTTGGGAGGGCGCCGTCGGGAGAAGACTGCGGCCGACGATTCCGGAGGCTCCGGTGAGGATCAGACAGGGGAGGGAGTCTGGCATGGCATTTGGCGGATCAGGGCCCTCGCCGGCATCGTAGCACGCGGTTCGGTGCCGGTTCACTACCCCGCAACGTTGCGCTCGCCCACCCGGGGGGGTGGTGTCCATGTAGGCTAACAGCCTGCCTGGAGGCGTCGTCTAATGGTCTGGATGGAGGGAAATGATCTTGACTTGGTGCAGCATACACGCGCCGGTGATCCGGACGCTTTCAGGGAGATTGTCGAGCGTCACAGCCGTAGGCTCTTCAAGACTGCCTACAGGCTCACGGGCAACGAAGCGCACGCCGATGATGTGGTCCAGGAGACCTTTCTGCGGGCCTATCGCAACCTCCAACGCTTCGACGCCAGGTCGCAGTTGGGCACCTGGCTCTATCGAATCACGGTGAATTGCGCCATGGATTTGATGCGGAAAGAAGCGCGCCGAACCGCCAGGGAAACCTCGGAAGACAAGCTGGAGATGGCAACTTTGGAAGCCCATGAACCCCGCCCAGATCGACTGGCGGCAAGCGGCGAGCTGGGGCGGGCCGTGGCCCGGGTGCTCGCCGACCTCAGCCCCACGGAACGCACGGCATTCGTGCTGCGGCATTTCGAGGGCTACTCCAGCGTCGAGATCGGTCGGCTGCTGGGGATGCGATCGGGCGCTACACGCAACGCGGTTTTCCGCGCGGTCAGAAAAATGCGGGCCGCCCTGGAACCGATGGTCGAGATCCATGAAGGAGGCGAGTCATGAGCCCACTTCGCGATGAGGAATTGATTCTCTACTACTACGGCGAAGCGTCGAAAGAGGAAGAGATCGAGGAGCAGCTCGGGAGCTCACCGGAGACCCGCCA
>CAVRAU010000007.1:0-73181 GCA_963719055.1 uncultured Acidobacteriota bacterium
GTACGGGCCCTCGACCAGTGGTGACGTCGAGGTTCCCCATTCAGGCACCATGGCTCCAAGGTCCTTGGCGAGGTCGATTCCCCATCGCTCCTCTCCTGAAGCCACATCGAGAGCGTAGAGCTTGGACCTGGCACCGAGAACATAGACGAGACCGCCGTCGACGGTGGGCGTGGCACGCGGACCGTCTCCTTGGGCGTTGCGGAAATTGCCACCCATCTCGAACCGCCAGATCTGCTGACCGTTCGTAACATCGAAAGCGGCCGCATATTCGCGACCCTCGAGACCGAACATGGTGAAAACCCGGCCGTCCACTATGGCCATGCCGGAGTACCCGCTCCCCAGCGGCACGCGCCACAGGACTTCGGGGCCCGCCTCGGGCCAGCTCTTCAGCAAACCGGTCTCGCTCGAGCGCCCGTCTCTGTTCGGCCCTCGATACTGCGGCCAATCCGAGGCACGGGCCAACGATGTCAGCAGAGCAAAAGCAACCAGCCACGATCCCATCCGATGGAATGCCTTCATTGAGGACCTCCTCGATCTCCACGAGATGCAGATGCGACGCGACAGCAACAGAGGTCACCGTCTTCCTCGACATCGCGCGCCAGAGTCTACCGGACAGCGATGGAACCAGATCTCTGGGTGATCGTCCGAGCTCAACTTGACCGCCCCTTCCCCCCTTCTTCTTAGAGGGTTGTCATTAATTAGTGTGTAGTGTATAGTACACACTACATGCCGAGATTCGGAACTCATGTCCGACGTCAAAGAGAGGCGCTTCGCCGGGAGGATCCGCGCTACTCGGTCCGCCAGCTGGCCCATCGCATCGGCGTCGAGCCCTCCTATCTCAGCAAGGTCGAGAGAGAGCTCGAGCCGCCACCCTCCGAACCCAAGATTCGAGCGCTGGCCACAGAGCTCGGTGAGGATCCCGACTCTCTGCTGGCTCTGGCCGGCAAGGTCTCCATCGATCTCCAGATCGCCATTCGCAAGCGTCCCCTCCTCTTCGCGAGGCTGATTCGTGAACTCAGAAACCTGCCGGACACGACGGTTCTGCGGTTGATCCAGAGCCTTCAATCAGGCAAGAAAAAAAGGAGAAGCCGTGATCGAACTGAACAATGATGAGCTGACATTCTCGTTCCCTGGAGTCCATCCCGATGCCCGTCTGGTGATGGCGTTTCAGCGCACTTTGCGAATCCCCGGCGGTGAGCACGAGATGCCTCGCCTGCCGAGTCTCGGCAAATTCCCCCTCTACACGGTCGACTCGCACGCCCACCGAGTGCCAAAACACTGGCTAGAGAGCGGTGGCGCCATGCTCCCTATGTACCAGTCCGAGGCCATGTGGTTGAGCTTGCGGCCGACCTTTTCCGTCGCCCACCAGGCGTTCTATCCCTTTGCCGTCAAGATTCGCGTCGGCGGGCTCGATGCCGTCAGCGGCCAACGGTGGCACGAGGGCGTCCATCAGTGGCCACAGGACTTTCTGGTCATCAACGAGCACTGCTGGCTGGGCGGGTATCACAACGGTGGCCAGCGCATTCAACAGTTCGTCGCCATGCCCCTGGGTACCGGCTATCTGCCTGAGAACGGCAAGACAAGCCCCAATCGCCTTGGCTGTCTGGAAATCGTCGCCTACCCCATGCAGGGTAGTGCGTTCGCCATGCGCTATCCCCGCAATTCGTGGACGGAACGGTTGCCGGACCTGGCGGTGGGAATGGAGTCTCAACTGGCCGGCGATCGCGAACACGGCGGCGATCCGGAGGCTCTCCAACGTCAGCAGATCGAGGAGGGGTTGTTCCCGCTCGCCGATTGGGACCGTGCCAAGCCCGGGCGGTACGCGCTCCATCTTGCCAACTCGTTGCATTGGTGTGCCATTACCGGTAGCCCACCACCGATGGCCCCTTCTCGCCGCGTCGCCACCGACCCCCACGAAACGGCAATGAACACCCTGCAAATGGCGGAGGCAGCGTCCATGTCCGGCGCACTGCCGAGCAAGACAAGCTGAGCGAAGACCGGAGCTAGACCTCGATGCCGAGCGGCAGGTTCTGTTCCCAAGCGCCCCGCGTGAAGTCCGGAATCGTCACCGGTGTGCTTCCCGCTGCCACGGATCGCTCGGTGGCTTCACACAAGACGCTCCAGGCTGCCGCATCGTAGACATCCATGTCCATGGGCAAACCCAGCCGCAGGCATTTGATGAGCCGATAGTCCTCGAGATAGTCCATGCCCCCGTGTCGCGCTCCCTCCGCGGCCTCCCCCTGCGCGGCCCAAAGTGGATGCTCGAACTCCTCTCTGTAGCCTTCCAGGTCTTCCCAACCATGTTCAGGGCTCCGCCCCTCGAGGTAGACCCGGTCGGGGTACCCGGTCACCGTTCCCTTTGTACCTTGAACCAGGTTGATTCGACTGTAGGGGCGCGGTGAGGTCGTGTCGTGCTGCAGAAGAATCGTTCGACCTCGTTGGGTGCGAATCAAGCTGCTATTCATGTCTCCGAGCCGATAGCGAGCCTGGGCGCGGGGATCCTCCGGTGCCAGATGCTGCTGGGCATAGAGGTTCAGGCCGCGGGCGTTCGAGCTCATCGAGACGACGAAGTCGAACCGGTCTCCCCGGTTGACATCGAGACATTGAGCCAGCGGGCCGATTCCGTGGGTGGGATATAGGTTCCCGTTGCGCCGTACCGAGTGCTTCCACCGCCACAAACCTTCGTTGGCGTCACTGAACTTGATGCCCCGCAGATCGTGGATGTAAGCCCCTTCTGCATGTAGCAGCTCACCCAGTGCTCCAGAGCGCACCAGGTTCAGGATCATCATCTCGCGATACCCGTAGCAGCAGTTCTCCATCATCACGCAGTGTCGACGACTGTGTTCCGCCATCTCCACCAGTCGCCAACAATCGTCAACGGTGTAGGCCGCCGGTACTTCCACTGCCGTGTGCTTGCCTGTCTCCATGGCCTCGATACAAACCGGCACATGCCACCTCCACGGTGTGGCGTTGAAAACCAAATCCACGTCGTCTCGGGCGCACAACCGCCTATAGTCCGTGTCGCCTCGCGTGTACAGGTCCGGGTGAGGTCGTCCATCTTCGACCACCCAGCCGGCCACCTCGCGGGCTCGCGCCTCATCGATATCGCAAACCGCGACGATCTCGACCCCTTCGATGCCGAGAAAGTTCCGGACGTGACTGCCCCCCTGCAGCCCCACGCCAACAAATCCGATGCGCACGGTCTCCAAGGCAGGAGCGGCGAATCCTCCGGGTGGTCGGTAGATCCGACTGCTCCTCGATTCCTTGGCTACAAGGCGATCTCCGGCGAGACCCATCCCGACTACGGCTGCGGTCTGCAAGAACTCACGGCGGTTCGACTTCCTATCCGTCATTGCTCTCTTCCTCCTGACGTAGAAGATCAGAAACTCGACCCCAGATTTTGAAAACGGCCACAAAACACGCTGCAGCGACCGCTATCAGGGTCAGGGCCAAACCATATCGCCCATAGAGCCAATACCCCGTGGCAAAGAGGCTCGAGTACACCGCCAAGCTACCGACAATCATGCAGGCCACTCCCTGGGGGACGAACCACATGCGGCCGGAGGACAGCGATTCGCCGAGGATCCGCCGCTTTGGCGACGATACGGCTCCAGCCCGGTCCTCCGGGCCTCGTCAATCGGTAGAAGGAGATCAAGACCGAATCCTCCGTGGGTCGAGTGACCAGCGTCACCAGGATCCAGCCGATGGTCGTCACCGCAACTCCCACCAACAGCTCCTGCCAAGCGGGCATCCGCCCCACCTGCGCCGCGGCGGCGGCGCGCTCCATTCCCTGGCTCACCAGATCTTCAATCTGCCGCGATTCCAACTTGTGTTGGATGAAGAACCCCATGGCTACGAGGAAAGAGATGACCATAGCCGAGATCTCACTCCAGGCGTTGATGCGCCACCAGAACCAGCGAAGCAAGAACAACAGCCCGGTGCCGGCACCGATCTGCAGAAGGATCTGAAAGGCCTGCAGGGCGTTCTCCAGTTGTAGAGCCAGGGCGGCGGCCAGAACCACCAGAGTGACTGTCGAGACTCTACCCACACGCACGAGCTCCTTTTCGGTCGCTTCAGGACGGACGAATCGGCGGTAGAAATCGTTGACCACGTAGGACGACCCCCAGTTCAGGTGGGTCGAAATGGTGGACATGTAGGCGGCGGCCAGAGAGCCCACCACCAGCCCGAGAAGACCTGCTGGCAGAAAGGTGAGCATCGCCGGATAGGCCAGATCGTCTCTGACCACGGATGGATCGACGTGGGGGAAGGTCTCACGCAGAGATTCGAGATCCGGAAAGACAACCAACGAGGCCAATGCGACGAGGATCCACGGCCAGGGCCGCAAGGCATAGTGAGCGACATTGAAAAACAGGGTGGCACCAGTGGCATGACTCTCCGTCTTGGCGGCGAGCATGCGCTGAGCAATATAGCCGCCGCCTCCCGGCTCGGCTCCTGGATACCAGGCCGCCCACCACTGCACGGCGATAGGGATCAGAAACATGGGGACCAGAGCGGTGGGATCCGTGAAGTCGGGAAGAAGATCCAGCCTGTCGGCCACGGCTGGATTGCGCATCAGCTCGCCAAGACCACCCACCGCCGGATGACGAACGGCCACCACGGCTGCCGCGATCGAACCGGTCATCGCCACGACGAAAAGCAGCGAATCGGTCAGCAGCACGCCCCTGAGACCGCCAGCCGTGCTGAAGATCACCGTCACCAGCAGTGCCACTCCCACGGTCTGCAGGGCACTCCAGTGGAGAATGACCGCGCCGATCTTGATGGCGGCGAGAGTGACTGAAGCCATGACCATGACGTTGAAGAAGACGCCCAGATAGAGGGCCCTGAAGCCTCTCAGAAACGCCGCCGCCTTGCCGCTGTAACGGATTTCGTAGAACTCGACATCGGTGAGCACTCCCGATCGCCGCCACAACGCAGCGTAGACAAAGGTCGTCAGCATGCCGGTCAGCAAGAAGGCCCACCAGACCCAGTTCCCCGCCACCCCGGATGTGCGGGTGATGTCGGCTACCAGATTCGGGGTATCGGTCGAAAAGGTCGTCGCCACCATGGACATGCCGAGCAGCCACCACGGCATGGAGCGTCCGGACAGAAAGAACTCCGAAGAGCTGGAGCCCGCTTTCCGCGCCACCCACAGGCCGATGAAGAGGGTGACACCGAAGTAGGCGGCCAGGACCGCCAGGTCGATGTTTGCAAGAATCATCTCGATCTCCCCCTAAAGCTCGCTGGCCGGGCCGCCCGCGCCAGTCCAGAAAAACTGCGCTCTCATCCGGTGCTCGGGAAAGCGCTCGACATAGTCGGCGGACCAGCTCTCCAGAAAACTCTCCGCTCCGTCTCCTGGCACCAGGGCCCAGACGGCCCCGCCAAAGCCGGCCCCAAATGCCGATGCCGCCGCGGCCCCTAGCTTCCGGGCCGCGGCCGCCAACCATATCGTCTCCTCGACCTGATTGCCGAGTGATTCAGTGGCCAATCGCATCGAGAGGTCTACCCAGCGGCCAAACGCGACCAGATCTCCATCAGCCAGAGCATCACCCGCGGCCGGAATGATTTCCATGGTCTCCCGGCGGAATTGATCGAGCCGCCGCTGCAATTCGTGCCGCTCTTCTGGGTCGGCGACCCAACCTTCGAGTCCCTCTGCGAGTCCATCCCCGCCTTCTGGGGCTTCCCTGACTATCGACCCCAGCGTTGCTGGGGGACATCCCTTGCCGGCTTCCCAGAGCTGCTCCAAGGTTGCCACTAGATTCGATAGCCGGTTGTAGCGACGCTCAGCTGTCACCCGTCTTCTTGGCTCGCACACCACTGACACCCACGACGAACACAAATCCCGAGGGTACTTTCAGAGCCCGTTCGAACAGGGTGGGTAGAAACCCGTACTGCCGAATCTCGCCCAGACTCGAGCAGAGAATCGCCGTATGGTCCTGATCTCCACCGCGAGTTCCGACACCCTTCTCCACCGGGAAACGATCCGTAGCTCCGACCACTCTCCACCGCACCGAGGTAGGCCGCGATGCGCTCCCTCGTCGGTAGATCGCGTCGCCATCGCGCGTCACCATCCAGTCCGTTGCATCTCGCCAGAGCCATGAAGGTGCCCACGACAAAGGCGCTCGAGCTGCTGAGCCCGGCGGAAGCGGGCAGATCGCTCTCGAAGACCATGTCGGCGCCGACCAGATTCGGCCCCAGATCCTGAGCGACCCGACCGGCCACTGTGCGCGGATAGAGACTCCAGTCCTCGGCACCGCCTGGCTCCGGGGCTTCGAGCGCGAATTCCGTGGACTGGCCCCTACCCCTGTCGATCATGCGGATCCGGGAGTCGGCTCGCGGACAAACCACTAGCCAGAATCCCTGTGCCGTGGCTGCTACCAGGCTCCGGCCTCCAGCGTAGTCCGTGTGCTTCCCCAACACTTCGATCCGACCGGGGACAAAAAGAACCCCCGCGGATCGGCCCGGCCCCTCCGGACTCGACGGGATCTCGGCAGCCAAAGCCCTGATTCGATCCACCGACTCCGGTTGCAGCGCCCTGGAAGGCTGCCAACTCCCCGCGACGAGATCGCCTAGGCGATGCATCAGAGAGCTGCCCTCTGCGGAACCCGGATCAGATGATGTCGATGCGCATCCATGGCAGACCTGGTGACGTGACTGTACTTGATCGCGACCCTTCAGAACATGCGGTTTTGTCGTCTCGCGCTTGGCCCGACGACTCCGCTCACCTCGGAGCTCCGGGCACCTAGAGGTTGAGCCCGGGCACCAGGGGTGCGAGAATCCGCCGCGATGACCACCCAAGACCCCAAGCCGAAGCCCCGAAGACGGGCCACCGCCCAGACCATGGCCGCCAAGCAGAGGGAGATCTCGGTCAGCGAGTTCTTCACCAAGAACCGGCACCTGCTGGGATTCGACAGCCCCACCAAGGCTCTTTTGACCAGTATCAAGGAAGCGGTCGACAATTCACTCGACGCCTGCGAGGAAGCCGGGATTCTCCCCGATCTCCAGATCGAGATCCAACAGGTGACCGAGAACCGGTACCGCATCATCGTCACCGACAACGGTCCGGGTATCGTCAAAGCTCAGATCCCCCGCATCTTTGGCAAACTGCTCTACGGATCCAAGTTTCACAGGCTGCGCCAGAGCCGCGGCCAGCAGGGCATCGGGATCAGCGCAGCGGGTATGTACGGTCAGCTCACCACCGGCAAACCCATCGTGATCGAAAGTCGCGTCTCCCGACGCCAGCCCGCCCATCGCTATGAATTGGTGATCGACACACTCCGCAACAACCCCGTGATCAAGAAGGACCAGAGAGCTCGAGTGGGAGGTGGCCCATGGCACCCGGGTCGAGATCGAGATGGAAGCCACCTACAAGAGGGGGCGACATGGTGTGGAGACCTACCTGCGTCAGACCGCCTTGGCGAATCCTCACGTCCAAATTCAGTTTCTAGCACCCGGTGAGGACGAACCGACGATCGTATGCCCGCTCCAGCAACGAGTTGCCCACGGAGGCACTGGAGATTCAGCCTCACCCCTACGGTGTGGAAGTCGGTCTCCTGCTGCGCATGCTGAAGGAGACCAAGGCCAGACGGTTGACCTCCTTCTTCCAAACCGAGTTCAGCCGGGTCGGACCGACCCTGGCCACCCGGATCGTCGAGGGTGCCGAGGTGCCACCCAAGAGCTCTCCCAAGAGAGTTTCCACCGAAGCCGCCGAGCGCCTGGTGGACTCCATCCGCCAAACCCGTATTCCCTCGCCGCCCACCGACTGTCTGTCCCCCATCGGTGCCGATCGGATCCTCGCCAGCCTCGAGCAGCAGATCGATGCCGAGCTTTTCGTCGCCGTCACCCGCTCCCCCACCGTCTACCGTGGCAACCCGTTCCAGGTCGAGGTGGGCATTGCCTATGGTGGCGATCTACCCGCCGACGATCTGATTTCCCTCTACCGATTCGCCAACCGAGTACCGCTCCTCTATCAGCAAGGCGCCTGTGCGATTCACAAGAGTGTTCTGAGCACAAACTGGAAGAGCTACGGATTGCAGCAGAGCCGCGGCGCCCTGCCTTCGGGGCCGATGATTCTGATGGCACACGTGGCGAGCGTTTGGGTCCCCTTCACCAGCGAGAGCAAGGAGGCTGTGGCTGGCTACGACGAGATCATCCGCGAGCTCAAACTCGCCCTGCAAGAGATCGGTCGCAAGCTGGCTCAGCATATCCGCCAGAATCGACGTCGCCGCGACGCCGACCGCAAGAGAGCCTATATCGAGCAGTACATCCCCCACATCGGTATCGGCCTCAGGGACATCCTCGACCTGAACGGCACCCAAGAGAGCAAGATCGTCACCACCTTGAGCGACACGCTGTCCCGCAGTCGCAAAATGTAGTCAGGCATTCCGGGGACCTTTCTGCCTTATGATCTGCGGATGCCAAAACGCACGACCAAGAAGAGCCCGGTGAGCGCCCCCACGCGGGAGTCTGTCGTCGCCCAGATCAAGAGCGAGGCGCGACAGATCCAGAACAAGATTCTGCGCAAGAAGACTCCGTCGCTGAAATTTCCCATTCGCAGCCTCTCCAACGTGGTGTACCAGCCCCGCAAGGGCTACTTCGAGATCAAAGGACGCAAGAAGGAGCGGACCCTGACGGTGGGCACGGTCAAGACCTTTGCCCAGACCTTGCGCATGATGGCCTTCAGCAAAGAACTGGTCGAGACCGACGACATCGCCACCAAGCGCGAGGCCTACTACGTCAGCAAGAACTGGGAAGAGGCCCGGTTCAACGAACAACCCGAGTCGGATGCGGTCATGGAGGATGTCGAGGCTCTGTTTCGCGTCAACCGGGAGCAACTGGGCTTCATCCCCGAGGAAAAAGGCGGCGATGTCGCCGGCCAGCTCACCGTCATCGATCACGATCGAGAGACCGGCGAGGAACTGCGTATCGACTGCACCAAGTTCGGCAGCGGTGCCTACTCCATTCCCATCTCGGTGGAGGATCTGGCGTTCGAGACCGACGCCGAGTTCATTCTGGCCATCGAAACCGCCGGTATGTTTCAGCGACTGGTCAAACACACCTACTGGCGGACGGCGAACTGCATCCTGATCTCCCTGGGTGGGGTGCCCACCCGTGCCTGTCGTCGGTTCATCCGTCGCCTGGCCGATGACCGGAAGCTCCCGGTCTATGTCTTCGTCGATGGCGACCCTTATGGATACAGCAATATCTACCGAACCCTGAAAGTGGGATCCGGCAACGCCGCGCACCTCAACGAGTTCTTCTGTGTTCCACAGGCACGATTCCTGGGCGTCACACCCTACGATATCGACGAATACGACCTGCCCACCCACCCGCTGAAGGATGTGGACGTCAAGAGAGCCAAGGACGCCCTGAAGAACGATCCCTTCGTCCGGCACCACACCGAGTGGCAGGAGGCACTCGAGCTGCTGATCAAGATGGGGGTCAGAGTCGAGCAGCAGGCTCTGGCCAAGCACGGTCTCAACTACGTCATCGACGAGTACCTGCCCCAGAAGATGGGCAATCGGAGACGCCTTTCTCCCCTAGAGCGAGTGTCACCGTCTCGACGATTCTCGATCAGTCGCTACTCAGCCATCTTCTCGATCGCCAGCCTGAGACTTCAACCACTCGGCTGCACGTTTCTTCGCTTCCTCCAGCGCCTCTTCCGCCCAGCTTTTCGCCGAGTCGGAAGCGAGAGCCTTCATCCCATCCCAGGTCAGAGCCACGGCAGGGTCATCGATCGTGCCCGAGACATGAAACGGTACCGTCACCTGCCCACCCTCGTCGGCCATCGATGCCAGCTGTTCCTCGGTCATGTCTGTCATCTCCAGCCCCCGAGCTGGTAGACGGACAGAGATATCCAGCGCCAGCGGGCCGGCCAGGTCGATCTCACCAGAGCCGCCGATCTCCGCTCCCTCGCCGACGATCTGGAAGGGCTCGAGTACGATCTTGTTGGCCCTCACCTGGTAGTCGATCTCTGACCTTGCATACTGGCGGCCGGTGAGGATTGGCTGTCCCACCAGCTCCTCGATCTGAACCACCGAGGGGATGCCGGGAATAGCACCGCCATTCAAGATCAAGGTGCCCTCCCCGATCATCTCTTCGAGCTCCGGGCCCTCACCCGCAGCACCGAGCTCGATGACCACCGGACCAAAGCCATCGCCATCGTCGAAGCCCAGGAGCCCATTCAGATCGAGACTACCGGCGGCCTCGACGCTGTAGCTCGGGGGCTCCTGAAGCAGCCGGATGGTCAATCTGTTGACCATCAAATTGGAATTGGCGGAACGAACCTCGAGCTCTGTCACATCGGCGATTCCCCCGGCGATTCGGATCTCGCCCCTGGTCTCTGTAGCTTCGAGATCACCATGGAGAACTCGGCCGGTGGTGAGTCGTCCTGCACCGGTCACAGCCTCGGTACTCGATGGCGCACCAGGGTCGAAAGCCAGCCCTTCGAGCAGCAGGTTCAATTCCTCGAGCTCGAAGCTCGCCTCATCCCGATCCCGCGGCCGAATCGACAACGAGCCGTTCTCGATCGCCATGCTCCTGATCGAGAGTCGAAGCGGATCCTCGGGATGATCTGCGTCCTCGACGATCCCTGCTTGCTTCTCGGTCTTTCTCTGCCGTCTTCCTGCCTTTTTGGCCTGGCGCCTGTCCCGGCGCTCTGCAGCCTTTTGCTGGCGCACCTCCTCCGCAGATCGAGCTAGAAGCTCGATCTGCGGCTCCCGCAAGAGAACCTCATGGATCACCAACTCACCACGCAAAAGAGGGACAACCCGGTGGTGCATCCGCACCAGCGCCACCTCGGCTTGGATCTCTCCGGACTCGAGTCGACCTGTGGCTCTGGCATCGGTCAGTTCCAGACCTCGCAGGGGGTGGAGCGAAAAGCTCTCGGCCTCGAGTTGAATCCCGCTCTGTTGGTTGATCTGTTGGATCAGGCGTGCCCCGAGGGCCTCCGAGTCGAGTCTGGAGACCAGGAACGCCACCAGAGCCAGCGCGATTCCCGCGACGAGAAGGAGCCCTAGGAGGAGTTTCTTCATCCGCAGAGGATACCGAAGTGCTAGGGCGAGGGTAGCCAGCAGGTGACGATGATGCCGCCTCCCTCCCGAGCCAGAAAGCTGATGCGACCGCCATGGGCCTCGAGAATCTCGCGACAGAGAGGCAATCCCAAACCGCTGCCAGTCTTTTTGGTTGAGTAGAACGGCAAGAGAGCGTTCTCGAGCGTCTCGTCATCCATCCCCTGACCCCGATCCAGGACCTGCACGAATGTCCCGCCATCCTCGGTATCCTTGATCCGCACCTGGATCTGTGGCTCGTCGGCGCTGGCCTCCGCCGCGTTGCGCAACAGATTGAGGAGGACCTGGCGCATCTGGGCTGGATCGAAAAGGCCGCGACGGGAGGGCAACCGTCCCACCACCTGCACATCTGGCACACCTTCCAGGCTGTCGAGGAATTCCCTCCAGACCACCCTCTCCTTGTGGGGCCGAGGCAACCGGGCAAATCTCGCATAGCCCTCGATGAACTCGCTCAGATGATCGAGTCTCTCTTCGATGGCCTCGAACACCTCATCGATCCGATCCGCATGACGAGGATCCTGGGCCATCTTCTTGGCCGAATGGGCAAACGAGGAGACGGGTGCCAGAGAATTGCGCAGCTCATGGGAGATCACCCGTATGACCTTCTTCCAGATCTCGGCCTCCTGGCGTCCGAGCTCGTGGGTCAGCCTTCTCAAAAGAACCAGCGTATGCATCCGGCGATTGATCTGAAAGGAGCGCTGGGAGAGATGATACGTCTCGGCGTGCTCTTCACCAGGTACCGAGAAGATGCCATCTGAATGGGTGGCCAACACCCCTCGCATCTGCTCTGGGCTGCCGTCCTTGATGTCCTCGAAACTCATGCCTTCGAGCTTCGCGCCACCCAGAAAGAGCCGGCGCGCCTCGCGATTGGAGAAGATCACCCTGCCTGCCGAATTGACCAGCAGAATTGCCGTCGGCGAGCGATTCAAGGCCGTCTGCAGAATCAACTCTCGTTCGCGAACCTCTTGGCGCTCTTCGAGAAGCACTTCGCCAACCCGGTTGTAGAGTCGGGCCAACTCTCCCAGCTCGTCCTTGCGGTGGGAAGGCAGCCGGACGCTGAAGTCTCCATCGTGAAAGCTGCGGATGCCGTCGGAGAGACCCTCCAGAGTCCGCTTGAGAGGCCGCAGGAGTCGGTTGATGAGCCAGGCCCCCAGGGGCAGACCGATGGCCACGATGACGAGGAAGACCGACCAGGATGGGAGTGGGAGCTCTGTCGCCACCACGGCGACCGTCGCCATGACGATCAGTACGAGAAACGACGCACCGGTAATCTTCCCGGCCAACGAGAACGTCGAGCCTCGAAGTCTCGCCTGTCGATATCGGGAGGAGGTGCCGCGTTCTTCTGCACTCACTTGTCGGATCACGGTTTGAGTCGCCGCTCGATCTCGACACCGAGCCGAGACATCTTTCTGTACAGCGCCTGGCGGCTGACGCCCAGCTCGGCAGCGGCGTGCGCGACAACACCGTCAGCTCGCTCCAAGACTGCCAGCAAGCCCTCCCGTTCCTGCAAATCCCCTTCCCCGAGAAGGGCGAGATCTGCCGGAGAGCCCGTTGTGATCTCGAGGCCAAACCCCAGATCGTCAGCCAAGATGTCTCCATCCGCGGTGACGACAACCGCTCTTTGGATGCGATTCTCCAACTCCCGCACATTTCCTGGCCAAGAGTGACTCAGCAGGGCCTGGCGCGCTGGATCATTCAAACTCAGGTCCCCGCGCCCGTCCTCGCGCTGGGAGTGCTGCTGAAGAAAATGCTCGGCCAGAGGCAGGATATCCTCGCGGCGGTCGGCCAGTTGCGGAATCGACAGTTCCACAACATTGAGCCGGAAGAGAAGATCTTCCCGCAGCAGACCCTGAGTTACCGCCTCCTCAATGACAGCGTTGCTGGCGCTGATCACCCTGACATCGACCCGGTGGGTCTGACTACTGCCTAGCCGTTGGAATTCGCCGCTCTGCAGCACCCGCAGCAATTTGACCTGGGTGGCGGGCGACAGCGAGTCGATTTCGTCGAGAAACAAGGTTCCGCCAGCGGCTGTCTCAAAATGCCCGATGCGTCGGCCTTGCAGCCCAGTGTACGCACCCACTTCCGCACCAAAGAGCTCACTCTCCGCCAGCTCTTCGGGGATGGCCCCCACATTGACGCGGACAAAAGGACCCTCTCGACGACGGGAGTTCGCCTGGACGATCTCGGCCAGGCGCTCCTTGCCCGATCCACTGGGACCGGTAATCAGCACCGGAGCATCCGAACGGGCCACGTTGACGGCCAGCGAGATCACCCGCTGCATGATCTCGCTTTCATACACGATTCCACAAAGATCGTGATCCGTCGCCAGCTCCACCCGAGAGCGTTCGCGATCTGCTTTCAGCTCAAGATTCTCGAGCTCGAGCGTCCGCAGGCGAATCAGATTTCTGAGAGTCGCCACCAGCTTCTCATCGTTCCAAGGCTTCTCCAGATAGTCAGCGGCTCCCTCCTTGACCAGCTGCACAGCCGTCTCCAGAGACGCCCAGGCCGTCATCAGCAGAACCGGCACCCCCGGCTGAAGCTTGTGGAGCGCATGGAAGAGCTCCACTCCCTCCTCGCCCGAGGTTTCGTTGCGACCGAAATTCATATCTTGGAGCACGGCACCAAGGGTCTCCGACGAGGCGACCTGCACGGCCTCGTCAGGAGAAGTGGCAAAGAGGCATGGAATATCGTGCAGCTCGCAGAGGATCCGTAGAGCCTGGACGACCGCAGGTTGGTCGTCGACGAGGAGTACTGGCAGATTCAGAACCGTCACGACCTCATTCTAGCGATCCCGACTAGACAGTACGGGTCGCGACCTCGGGTGCCACGCTCGTGGCTCGGACAGCCGGCACCAGAGCCGCCAGGATCCCTGTGAGCCAGAGAAGAATCGAACCCGCGATGACCAAGGTCAAATCGAGCTTGGCACCATTCGCGAGACTCACCAGGATGTAGTTCAATCCGTAGGTCAACAGGAGACCGAAGAGGAGGCCGAACCCGGTGATCATCCAATTCTCCACGAGGAAATATCGAACGATGTCCCCCTTGGAAGCCCCCAGGGCGCGGCGGGTACCGATCTGGCGGGTCCTCTCCGTCACGGAGAACGAAGTCAGGCCGACAATTCCCAGTGCGGTCACCACGAGAAGCAAAACGATCACGGTGCTCAGCATCTTCATCACCCCAAGTGTCGCCTGAAAATTCTCGAGCTTGATCTCGGTGAGCGTTCTCACAGTGATCACTCGATCGGGGTTGACCCCGCGAACGATCTCTTCGACGTCGGCATAGACCGCATCCACGGCGCCCGGTTCCACACGCACCATGTACTGCAGTCGACGCCCGCTCCCCGGCTTGCCCGCAAACAGCATGACGTATTCCGCGATCTCGGAGGTCGGCCAAGAGCACAACATGGTGTCGACCACACCGACGATCGTATTCATCCGCTCTCCCTCTTTGCTCTCGATACTCCTCCCCACCGCATCTCCATCCGGGAAGAGCCTGTCGGCCAAGGCCTGCGAGAGAATCACGTTTCTGGCCTCCTCGCCACTCTCGGCTGCCTCCTCGTCATAGTCCCAATCACCAGGTGCGAAATCTCGCCCCGCAACCAATTCGACGCCAAAAGCCTCCAATGCACCTTCGGTAACGACGTAGTAGGGAGTGGACACAGGCTCGGTCTCCGAGCCCAAGGGTTTGCGACCGGTGGCGCTGCCGCTGCCGCTCAAGGGAATCTGCTGAATTCCCGTGGCGGCGCGAATACTCGGGTGTGCCAGCAGCTGGCGAAGATCCTCTTGCCGGACGGTATCGACGAAATCCTCTTCCTTGAAGGAGGCGGCGAAGGGTTCCGTCGACACGACGATGATGTTCTCTTCGTCGTAGCCGGATGGCTTGATGAGGTCGTGACGCATGTCGACCATCATGTTGATGCAGTTGACCGCGATCGCTAGAGTCAGAGCCACTTCGAGAGTAATCAGCCAGAACCGGGACTTGTTGTGCATCAGGGCGCGAAAAATGGGTCCAATGTGCATGATCTGTACCTCCCGACTACTGATCTTTGAGATAGGTGGCCGGAGCGACTCGGCAGATGCGCCAGGAGGGGTACAACCCGGCGATCAAACCGGCGACCAAGGATAGGAAGAGCGCCGCCATCACCATATTGGCATCGAGACGAAAAGCGAACATCCCATCGAAGAGCCGGTTGATCAGATCGAGAGCAATCATGGACAGACCGATGCCCAGAAGACCCCCAAGCAAGCCAACGACTTCGCATTCCACAATGTGCTGCATGAACACCGATCGGCGACTGGCGCCCAGGGCCCGCCGCACCCCTACCTCCGGTGCCCTGGCCAGGAACTTGCCCAGCAGAATCCCAATGAGATTGACCGAACAGACCACCAGAAACATGATCGAGATCAAAAGCAGTGCCTTGGCTTCGTCGGGTACCACCTCGAACTGCTCCATCGTGCTCATGACGGGCAGGAGAAGATTGTTGGTTGGCCGCTGGAAACGCCCCGCGGCCTTCTCGGCCTCCGTATAGGCATCGAGAAAGCTCTTGTAGGCTTCCCTCTGCTCTCTGTTGTCGAGCTGCACCCACATCTGGATCCAGACCTGCTCGGACTGCAGAAAGTCCTCATACTCCTCGCCCGGGTAGAACTTCCAGTTGCTGTTGTTGCCAGAGCTGTAGAGCTCCATCTGCGGAGCCAGGGAAAAAGGCATGAAGATCGCCTCCGGCTCCGCAAACGGATTGTTGTTGAGGTCGTAGAACTTGATCCGCGGCCGCCAGTCGGCAAGGACTCCGACAACAGTGAAGTCGCGGTTCTCGATGCGCATCTTGCGACCGACACTGTCGTCTCCACCAAACAGACGCTGGTTGGTCTCCGCATTGATGACCACCACCGGCTCACCGTTGGCGTCAATGCTGGGTCCCCAGCCACCCCCATAGAGGAACGGCACCTCGAACATCGGGAAGAAACCGCTGAAGCACATCCTGACGATTTCTCGATACGGCTTCTCCGTCTCCGACTCGGGCTGTACGGTCAGGGAGGCCTTGAACATGCCGCTTTGGTGTGTGGGGATCTCGCTCTCCATGATCCCGTTCATGTCGCGATACGTGATCTGTTCCGGTGGCCACTCCGGGTGGTCATCGTCATAAGGGCGATTGGGATCCCAGCTGTCGAGCTTCACATAGAAGAGCTGATCGCTCTTGTCCGGGATGGGATCACCGGCCAGGAGGTAGTAGGTCGTGATGAATGCCGTCGACACACCGATGCCGAGACCGATAGCCGCGATCAGCAAAGCCGACAAGACCGGGTTGCGCTTCATGCTGCGAACAGCGTTCTTGATCTGATAAGCCAGCATCGTCGTCCCCTCCTCAGGTAGTCGGTTGCCCCAGAGCCGCCGGGTGGAAGAGAGGAGCATGGCGATCCTGCGCCTCGAGATCGATGAGGCGGCCGTCCAGGACATAGATCTGACGAACCGAGCGTTGCGCCAGCTCAGCGTCATGGGTGACGATGACGACCGTGGTGCCCATCTCATTGATCTTCTCCAGGAGATCCATGATCTCGTTGGCCATGGCCGAATCCAGGTTGCCGGTGGGCTCGTCCGCTAGGATCAATTGAGGATTTCCCACCAGCGCCCGAGCCACGGCCACACGTTGCTGCTGCCCACCGGACAGCTGAGAAGGAAAGTGCTTGATCCGTGAGCTCAAGCCCACGACATCGAGAGACTGCTCGATGGCTTCTCGGCGCTCCTTGGCAGGCATCCCCCGATAGCGCAGGGGGACATCGACGTTGTCAAAGACATTGAGATCGGGGATCAGGTTGTAGGACTGGAAAATAAAGCCGATCTTCTCGTTGCGAATCCGCGACATCTCGCGATCATTCAGGCGACTCACGTCGGCACCGCCCAGAACGTAGTTGCCGCGATCGAACGTGTCGAGAAGACCCGCAACGTTGAGAAATGTCGTCTTACCCGAGCCCGAAGGGCCCATGACGGCGACAAACTCACCGGGCTCGATGGTGAGGGTGAATTCGCTCAGTGCATGGGTCTCCACATGCTCGGTGCGATAGATCTTGTGCAGGTTGGTCATACGAATCATGTCGGCTCTCCTCTCGGGCTGCCTCGTCTTCCTATCGACGTAAGAGCACGCTTTCGGCGCCCTCGAATCTGGCGGTGTCAGAAATGATGATGCGGTCCCCTACCTCGAGCCCCGAGACGATCTCTGCCTCGGAGATGCTCAGACTCCCGACTTCGACGGGCCGCAGTCACAGCCATGCCGTTCTCGACCACATAGGCCAATCGCCCTCCACCACTCTCGACGAAGGGTCCACGATCGACCTTCAGGACATTCTGTTGGGTCTCCAGGATCAAGCGTGTCGAAACTCGTTGATTCTGCTTCAGACCTGCTGGAGGATCCTCGGTGAAAGCCACCACCCCCTTGACGCGACTTCCCTCGACCTCCGGCGAGATGCTCTTCAACTCTCCGCGGTACGTCTGCCCCTCGTACTGGATGATGGCCGCGACTGGCGGCATCGCCTCATCGGCGTAGTTCTCAGGCACGAAGACCTCGACTTCGAAGGCGGAAAGGTCCACCACGCGTCACGACCGCCTGACTCTGGCCGACGGCATCGTGGTCTTCCACCTGGACCCGCGACACCATGCCGGGGACCGGCGAGCGCAGGGTCAACTGCTCGACCTGCCGCGCCAGCTCATCGACCAGAAGACCTTGGCGGTCCACTTTGCGATCGACGGTTCTGCACCTCGAATTCGAGAGAATCGGCGGCAAAGACCGCCTGTTCGCGCGCCACCTCCAACTTGAGCTCGGCGATTCGCACGTCATCTTGCGCCTTCTCGTACTCCACCGCATTGAGGATTCCCTCGTCGCGTGTGCGCTGGGCCCGATTCATCGCGCGCTGGGCCGCCTCCAACTCGACTTCGAGCAGCCCGATCTCTTGCCGGTTCCGCACCAGGCTCTGTTCTGTGAGAATTCGTTGGCGCTCGAATTCGGCCTGTCGAGCCAGCAGGTTGGATCGTTCCTGCCCCAGCCGGCTCTCCAGCTCCGGACTCTCGACCCGAGCCAGCTCCTGACCTTCGGCAACCACCTCGCCGGCCTTGACCAGCATCCGCACGATTCCTGGAGCGGGGCTGAAGAGTGTTGGACGGAACGCTGCAACGATCCGTCCTTCGACCGAAACGTCGCGAATCAGGTCACCGCGTGTCACCGTGCCGATCCTGACGCGGGAGATGGCAATGGAAGTCTCCGACTGGGCCCACCGCCGAATGGAGGGATACAACACAGCGAGAATCAAGAGCAGAGCAAGAGCAGCGATCAGCCAGAGGCGCTTCTGAGTGCTCAGGCCCCGGATCTTGTCTACCGGGCGGTCCATCGAAGAGGCATCGCGAATCATGGTCTTCTCCTGGATGGCCTGCGTCGCAAGGTCTATGCCAATCCCCCAAAACTCCCTAAGTCTTTCATAATCAGTTACTTAAGCTGAACCACTCGAGCCAGCTGCTGGTGTTCGGTTGACAGGTGTCCGGTTTGTACCGGACATCTGTTCGCCGATCGAGATAACTCTCTGATTCCTCACCGAGTGAGATGCCATTTTGAAACGCAGGGTTTAGAGCGCCCGTATAGACTTCTGCGCACTTGCAACCTCCGACCCGATCTGAGCATCTAAGCAGAACCATGAGCAGGCCAACTCTCGAAGAGCTCATCCGCCTCCCCGAAGAGGCGGCCGTCCAGACCTACTTCGATGGCGAGAACACCGCCATCCTGAGACGCATGTTGGTCATCCTGGCAGCGGGTGCGGTGGTTGGAGTCATCGGCTTCTTGGGCAGCGGTGACTATCTTCGAGCCGGGCTCTGGTTCCTGGGTCTGTTGGCGACCTTGGCCGTGTTCCTCAGCCGCGCCACCCGCTTCTATCAAAAGAACGCCCGAGTCATTCTCATGGCCATCCTCGTGGTCGTCATGCTCGTGGTGGTCTTGTCTTTCGACGTCCCCGATCCCAGCTTCGCCTTCGCCGGCTTTGTTTTCCCCGCTCTGCTGATCCCCTTTCGCATGCGACCCCGGGAGTATCTGGCGCTGGCCACCGTGTTCTCGGCTGCGGCCGCCTGGTTTGTCTTCGGCGCCGGCATGGTGGAGGACACGGGCGCGAAAGTCGGCATGACGGTCTCTCAGATCTCGATAGCCGCGATTGCCGTGGCGATCGCGGTCAGAATCAGTCGCGGGAAACGAAAGCGCTTCCTGGTGGCCTGGCACCGTGAGCGGGTCCGCGAGACCGAAAGCACACGCATGAGGAGTGAGCTCCACGATGCCCGGGAGATCCAGCTCAGCATGCTCCCGAAGACCCCACCCGACCTTCACTGGCTGGACTACTCGAGCATCTCTTTGCCGGCGTCTGAGGTCGGTGGCGACTACTTCGAGTACTTTGTTCTCTCCGAGACTCAACTGGTCATTGCCATCGGCGACGTGGCAGGCCACGGGGTTGCCAGCGGTCTGGTGCTCTCCGGGGTGCGCAGCGGTTTACACCTGCTTCGCGAGCAACTGACGGACCCACTCGCGGTACTCGAAAAACTCAACCGAACGATCCGGGAGACAGCTCCCAGCCGGATGTTCGTCACTTTGCAGTTGGCGGTGCTGGACTATCGCCTCAAACTTCTGACGGTGGCCAACGCTGGACACCCTCCCTTGCTGCGCGTGCCGGCTTCTTCAGCAGACCGTGTGGAGGCCTTGGGGTCATCGGGTCTACCTCTGGGTACAGGTCTGGAGCCTGGCCTGTCGGAGATCTCCGAACCGATAGAGATCGGCGATACCTTGATCTTCTATACGGACGGCGTACCCGAAATCCGGGATTTCCGAGGCGAGAGCTTTGGCGAAGAGCGACTGATCCAGGAGGTGCGACGCGCGGCTCGGAACAGCTCGGCGCGCCGCATCCGTGACTCCATCCTCAACAGCGTCTCGAGTTTCAAAGCCGATGTGGCGCAGGAAGACGATCTGACCCTGCTATTGCTCAAGATCCGTTGAGAGTCAGTCGACCCCCAGCATCCGCTCCCGATAGTGTCTCACCGGTACCGGGCCCAGCTCCATCATCCCATCCATGAAGGCCTGGAGATCGAAATCCCCTCCCTGGGCGTTTCTGACGTCCTCGTAGAGGCCCCAGACCTCCCTGTACCCCAAGTAGTAGAACGTCAACTGCGGAGCGCTGGTGATGGCTCGCCGCCACATGTTGGCCGCGAACTGCTCGTCTTGGAGAGCCTGGTTCTGCACAAAGGCCAAGGTTTCCTCTCGGGACATCTCCTGAGTGTGGACCCGGATGTCCACGATGGTGCGGGCGATGTTCTCCAGTTGCTTTTTCAGGTGAGCGATCCTGTCGAGCGGCTCTCCCCAACCCAGATCGAGCATCAGACGTTCCGCGAAGGTCCCCCAGCCCTCGATATAGACCCCATCCCCAAACAGCGCCCGAACCTTGTGGGGGTGCTGGGAGGCAAACTTGAGCTGCAGATAGTGACCGGGTATCAGTTCGTGCGGGGTGATCATGACGTTGAAATGGTGGTTGAAATCTCGGAAGAAGGCGTCTCGCTGCTCAGGAGTGGCCTGATCGGCAGGGGTCGGCAGAAACAGTAGCGTCTTGGAATCCTGCGGGGCATAGGGGCCGGCCGGATAGACCCCGCCGACGCTCTGCCCGATAAAGAACGAGGGCGACCTACCCAGTTGTAGGGTCAAGGGCTCTGGTAGCGTCATCACCCGCCGGCTGCGGACGAACTCCACCGATCGATCGACCAAACTCCTGTAATCTTCCACAAATTCGTCGGTGCTCTTCGCCCTGTCTTCGCTAACCCTTTTGAACAGGGCCTCGATCACCTGTCGATCGTCGGCCGGGGGTTTATCAGCCGGAAAGATCCCCGCCCACTGGCTGCGGCCGTAGGTAGCGGTTTCGCTCACTTTGAGGCTCAGGGCCTTCTCCGCATCGGCCAGCACGTCTTCCACCCGCTCGTCGATCCCGGTGACGCGTCGGAACTTCTCCGCATAGAGATCTCCCAGGCGCACCGAGCCCGTCGCCTCCTCTTGCAGCAGGCTCAAGTAGTCAGCCAAGGCGCTCAGCGCTGTGGCCGCGGCCGTACCTGACTCCTCCACCTCCTGCCGCAACTTTGGGTCAACGTCGCCGGCGGCTCTCGGGAATCCCTCTCGGTAGAACTTGGCCGTCGATCGAGCCTGATATTCGGCCATGCCGCACAACTCCGCGGCGATGCGACTGGGTGCCGTGCGGCTGAGGGCCTGTCGCGCTTGGTCGGCGAGCCGGGGAATCAGCGCCGCTCGAGCCGCAGCGCTCGTCAGACGCTCCGCCAATGGCAGGTCGTCTCGGACCAACAGAAAAACCGTCGCATTCCCCAGAATCCCCGTCCAATAAAGCGGATCGCGCGCAGGAAGCTCTTCTTTGCCATAGCTGAAGACTTGCCTTTCGGCTTCCCGAAGCAACAGTTCCAGGTCCAGCCGATCCTCGAATCCCAGAGCCGCGTCGGCCAGTTGGTCCCGGGTTTGCTCGACAGTTTCGCGGTTGAAACGGAGCCACGCCTGGCGCTGCTGCGGCCCCAGATCTTCCAATTGGCGATCCAGATCATGCCGACCGGCGGCGGTGGCGGCGCTTGGGAAGGTCTGAAAGTAGCGCTCTAGGTACGAGTCGACAAGGGCGGCTCCGTGTCCAGGTGAGCCCCAGAAGGACCCGATCAGGAACGCCACCAAAATCGCATCCCTCATCTTGCAGACTCCTTTCTTGGATAAGGATTCGAGAACCAATACTTCAAGTAATACTTGAACAATTGAACGAGACCCCAGCCGCTTCAGCCGACGAGCTCCGCCAGTTCCTGGACGATGGCCACCATTCCCAGTGTGTCCATTGAGCAGTACTCTTCCAGGTGCCGCAGAACACGGGCTCGCTCGATGGCATCGACGCCATCGGCCGTGACCCGTTGGTATTCGCGGCTCGCCAGCTCTCCGTAGGCGATCTCAAGATCTGCGTACGACATCCCGGTCAGGGGAGTGAGCACCGCCTTGAGCGACGCACTACCCAGCTGGTTCGGGTGGTGATACGAGAACTGGCGGAAGGGAATCAAGAGATCGACAAAGCGGCTCGACAATCCCTCGGCCCATGGCGCGAGCTCCGGCAGCACCGCGTCCGCGCTCTCACGCAAGGTCCGGATCTCGAAAGGGGCGTTGTAGGCAACGATCGAGCCCTCGGTTTCGAGGGAGCTGCGCACAGCCCGCAGGAAGTCGGAGCGGGGATCTCCCTGGCCGTCGAACATGTAGGCGAAGTGGCGGGCCACCTCACCCGGACTCTCCTGGCGGTGTATAGAGAACAAGAATGGGATCTGCTGATACGGGCGCGACTGATCGTAAAGCGGCACAGCGGGCGCGAACGTCTCAATATCGAAGTAGGACACCGGGTACGACAGTTGCGCGAGGAACTCCTGCAAGGCGTCGCGATCCACATGCGGCTCTCCAGAGTGGACGGTCTCGAGCTGGATACGTTGCCGCGTCTCGAGACCGGCATCCAATGGAACATCCTTCAGGTCGGTGATTCCGATCTCCAGCAGATCGAAGGCCCTCTGTCTGCCACGCGCCAGATCGAAAACACTCGCCTCAGGCAGGAAGGCCCAGCAATCCTCGAGCAGGGGGCAAGAATAGGGCTCATGGCAGTGTCTACCAATCGGAACTTCGGGGCAGGCTTTGGAGCTCAGGATCTCCTGCATTTGCCGCAGACTGCCCTCGACCTCCTGCCGGCGTTCCCGCACGATGTCGGTGACCTTGTCGATGTGAAAAAGACCCTTTAGATCGAGAGCACCGTTGCGAACATAGGAGGTGTCGAGATGAACGACACAATAATCCCGGACCTCGAGGCCGCTCGATTCGAGCACAAACGCCTGCAATCCCAGATCGGAGTAGTGCACGTCCTTGGTACCCGTGGAGCTCTTCACCTCCAGAACATCCCACCGACCGTCAGGTACCGGCACCAGGATGTCCACCCGGCAGGCAGCGCCACCGTTCCGGAAGGCTGCCTCATAGAGCGGGCGGCGCTGCGTCAGAGCGCGTTGGGTGTCGGCGACCACGCGATCCCAACGCCGGACACCCGGCCCGATTTCGAGACCTCCGGGGAAGAGCTGCTTGGCCAGATCTCCGACGTCGTGCCCTTGATCGAATCGCGCCTGTGTGGCCGCATCCACGCGGGGGATCCGCTCCCTGGCATGGACTTCCGTCCACAGCCTCTTGGCACACTGAAGGCCCGAAAGAAACCTGGATTTGGAGAGCGGGCGAGCGGACTGCTTGGACATCGCGCCGAGTTTATCCTGTTCATCGCTGTGCCTACGGGAACCCTGCGGCTTTTGATGCGTTGTACAGTTGAAGGAAAGGAGATCCATACTGATGAGACAGAATCGAAACCAGATGTGGGCCGTAGCGCTGGCCCTCGTCGTGCTGTTGGCTGCAACTCCCCTCCCCACAGTCGCCTCGGCTGAGGGTGAATCCGAGGTCCACGTCAAGAGAGTGCACAGAGTCGTGGTGGAATGCGAGGAGGGCTCTGACGAAGACTGCGAGCGTCAGGTCCGCATCGAGACTCTGGGTGATGGCGCGCACGTGATGCACGTCGGGGAACACGGCTATCACTACTCGATCGGCTCAGCCTTCGCTGGCAAAGGCGGTTTTCTGGGTGTTCAGTTGACCGACCTGACGCCCGAGCTGCGCGCCCACTTCGGTGTGGCAACCGATGAAGGCGTCATGGTGGCCAAAGTGGTCGATGACTCTCCGGCGTTCCTCGCCGGGCTCGCCGCTGGCGACATCATCACGCGCGTCGAGGGCGAGACCGTCAACTCCTCCAGCGATCTGACCCACATGATTCGGTCCCGCGAAGAAGGGGAAACAGTGACCCTGGAGATCTGGCGAGAAGGCGCGGCAGAGACGCTTTCCGCGACCCTCGACAAGAGCGAGCGGGTCGCCGGTCATCGTCGACACGTCATGATCGACTGCAGCGAGGACGACGAGGACTGCGAGGGAATGCTGATGGCCCACATCCATCACGAGACCGCTATCGACTGCCCTGATGGCGAGGATTGCGAAGTCAAGATCGACTGCGACGACGGCGATTGTGACTGCACCCTCAACGGCGAAACCCTCGATTGCGAAGAGCTCCTCATGGAGTACGACCCGCCAGACTGATCCATCGAAAGGCCGACGGCCGAGTCGACGCTCCGGTGCGCCCTGATGAGATTCTCCCTTCGGTGCACCGGGGGCTCTCTGTCCTGGGATACAATTGCACCTCGCGAAACCGAGGCTTGAAGAGCTTGGACTGCCAAGCCTAAACGGAGCCATGTGGCTCTGTCTTTGCCCTCAAACAGCATTGTCGAGGAGTATCGATATGAGAATCGAACACCGTTCCGCCATTTTGATGGGTCTCGCTCTCTTCTGCTGGGTCGGCCTGGCCGCCGCCCAGGACCTGCACCCCTCACGCCGCGCAAGCCCAATGGGCACAGCTCGCATCACTCTCGGCGAGACCTATGTCCGGATCGTCTACAGCCGCCCCTACAAGCGAGGCCGGGACAATATCTTTGGCACCGAGGAGAGCGAAGCGCTGGTCCCCTACGACAAGATCTGGCGCACCGGCGCCAATGAGGCCACCGAGATGACGGTCACTGGAGATCTCTCGATCGGTGGCCAGAAGCTGGCGGCCGGTACCTACTCCATCTTCACCACGCCCGGTGAGAAGACTTGGAGAATCCACTTCAATTCGGCGTTAGGTCTGTCCGGCACGGGGTCTATGGACCCCGTGACTCGCAAGTTCGTGGCGGCGGATCTGCCATCCACGGATGTCCTGGTGCTCGAAGTCGATGCCGGGGTCCTCGAGGAGGAGGTGGATCAGTTCACCATCGCTCTCGAGTCCAGCGACGAAGGTGCCGATCTGTGCTTACGGTGGATCACCACCGAGGTTTGCGTCCCCGTCGCCATCTCCCTGAGTATGAATTCGACCGAGTACGCCGAAAAGCTGGCTCGGATGGAGTCTGAGACCCTCCTGCCGGTTCTCGAACCGCAGGAGGCCGGGTTCATCCGCCACCTGGCCGGCACCTATCGCTTCACCTACCAGGAGCTCAGACAGGTCTCCCAGACAGCCAGAGACCTGCAAATGTGGCGCGAGGCTGGTCTGCAACGTTGGTGGGAATCAGCGGAGGAGACCGCTCCCGGTTCGGGTAGGAGTCGCAAGAAGGCGCTACTCCAACAGCTGGCAAACCACATTGCGGAGCTGGAAGCTGCCGAGAAGGTCTACCCCGAATCCGGTCTAGCCGATCCTCCTCGTCGGCAGGTAAAACTGCAGGAGAAGGAGTCCTCCAACAAGGTTGCTGGGGCTTTGCCCGGCCTATTCGGAGGAGACTGTGTGCTGCGGACTGCATACCCTGGACGCGGTCCGGGGCTGTCCCTTTTCCTGCAGCTACTGCACGATCCAGACTTTCTATGGCGAAACCGCCGAGCTCGAGGCAGATCTGGCCGGCAAGCTCTCGGAGATCGAGCTCGACCCCCGGCGTCGGTACCACATCGGTACCGGCCAGGCCTCCGATTCGCTGGTGTGGGGCAATCGAGGAGGCATCCTCGAGACCCTTCTCGGCTTTGCCGCCGACCATCCCAATGTGCTTCTCGAGCTCAAGACCAAATCGGACAATATCTCCTACCTCGCTCAACAGGACATCCCCGAGAATGTCGTTTGTAGCTGGACTCTAAATACCGAATCCGTAATCCGGAATGAGGAAGAGGGGGCGGCCTCTCTCGAGAATCGTCTCCAAGCAGCACGCGATCTGGCAGATAGGGGAGTTCCGGTGAGCTTCCATTTCCACCCAATGGTCTACTATGCGGGATGGCAGCGGGACTATCCTGACCTGGCATCCCGGGTTGTGGACGCATTCTCGCCAGACGAAATCTCCTTCATCTCCATGGGCACGGTGACCATGATCAAGCCGGTGATCCAGGAGATTCGCCGCCGCGGTGGCGAAACCAAGATCCTGCAGATGGAGAGGGTCCAGGATCACCATGGCAAGCTGACCTATCCAGACGAGGTCAAACGAGAGATCTTCAGGACTCTGTATGAGGCATTCCGTCCGTGGCACCAGAGGGTGTTCTTCTATCTTTGTATGGAGACAGCTACGATTTGGAGAGAGGTCCTGGGATTTGCCTACGACACCAATACGGAATTCGAGAGCGACTTCCTGAACCGCTGCCTGCCGACCTCCTCGACGTCCGTTCGCTCAGCCGCGACTTGAACGCCCCATGAGCTTTCTCCTCCTTCTCCCTGCCATCGTCAGCCTTCTCCTCCTGGGGGCTCACACTATGCGGCTCGGGATGCCGGTTCTGATGGCAATCCCCGTCGCGGTTCTCCTGCTGCTCTGCTGGCCCCACAAGTGGGTTGCCAGGCTGGCCCAAGGAATCCTGGTTCTCGGCGCTCTGGAATGGGTTCGGGCCACTCTCGTCTATGTGTCAGCTCGCCAGGATCTCGGCATGCCCTGGGAACGTTTGGCCATCATCCTGGGCAGCGTGGCCCTCTTCACCCTGCTCTCCTCGCTGGTCTTTCGGACCCGGACTCTGCGTTGCCGATATCGGCTGACCTGAATCCCGTTGGTAGAATCGACTCGTAGCAAACGCGGATAGAGGGCACCCGCCCCGGTGGGCCCAGGCACCATGAATCAGGCAACCCAGCCATCGGCACCGGTTCCGGTCATTGTCCACCTGTCGGGGGCCCGAAGGGGAACAACGCAACGTCTGCGTGGTGACAACCTGAGAATTGGCACTGGCCCGGAGGCGGAGATCCACGTGGCTCATGAGCCCGCCGTGGCATCGAAACACGCCACACTCGTTCGCAGCGAGAACACCTATCAACTGGTCACCGAGCCAGACCGGCCTGTGTGGGTCAACGGCCAATCCGCTGAGCATCGCACCCTGGTCTCCGGGGACGTCCTCGAGGTCGGTCGGGACGGACCCATCCTTCGGTTCCGCCTATACCCTCCAGGCAGCCGAGCCTACAAGACTCCGGCTGAGGCGTTCTCCGACTGCGTCGCCTGTGCCAGACACAGCGGCCAGAACCCCGTCGGCAGAGCGGCGGTTCTCCTGGCTGGCACGTCGAGGGAGCTGGCCACCCAGACTTCACTGTGGTTCCGGGCCACGATGGTCCTGGTGATGGTGGCCTTGGTCGTGTTCGTCGCTCTTCTGGCAAGAAGCTATGCTCAACTCGAGGACCGCCTGGAACAGGAGGCGATGCGTGTGGCCGGCATCAACGAGTTGCTAGGGCAACAAGAACAGGAGATTTCTCCCGACGACCTGGATAGTGTGCGGAACGAACTGGACACAGCTATCGAGCGCGTCCAGGCCCTCGAGGCTCGCACCGACGCGCCGGCGCGAATCGTCGCCGCCGCCTCACGCTCCGTGGTCTTTCTGCAGGGATCCTACGGATTCATCGAGCCCCGAAGCCAGCAACCGCTCCGCTTCGCCGGTGTCGGGCCGGATGGGCGACCGCTGCGCGCTGCGGACGGGGCGCCCATCGTCGGTCTCGGGGGCGACGGACCGATTCTCGAGGCCATGTTCACCGGCACCGCTTTTGTGGCGAGCGGTGACGGACTCCTGCTGACCAATCGGCACGTTGCCCTGCCTTGGGCCTACGACGACGCCGCCAAGATGGTGAGCTCGCAAGGGTTCATCCCGGTCATGAGGCGGTTCATAGGGTTCTTGCCCGACCTTGCAGAGCCCTTCGACGTGCAACTGGTGGTAGCCAGCGACAATGCCGATCTGGCCGTCCTCGTCTGCTCAGGAGTGACCGATCGTGTCGCCCCTCTCGAGATGGGCGAATCGGCACCCGATGCGGGCGACGAGATTATCGTCCTCGGCTACCCGACCGGTATCCGGGCGCTCCTGGCCCGGGCGGATGCGGATTTCGTCGACCAACTGGCGACTTCCTCACAGATGGACTTTTGGACCGTTGCCCGGCGTCTGGCGGCGGCCGGCCATATCGCACCCTTGGCGAGTCGCGGAATCGTCGCGCAAGTCACACCCGCGGTCGTCGTCTACGATGCCGAAACGACTCGCGGCGGCAGTGGCGGCCCGGTCCTCGACTTCGACGGCAGAGTGGTGGCGGTAACCTCGGCTATCGTGCCGGAGTTTGGCGGTTCCAATCTCGGGGTACCCTCGGAGCGCGGGCTGAACCTGCTCGGCGCCGCTCTCCTCAGCCGTGTGCTCCCCATACAACTTCGCTGATCGGGACCACTGTCGGCGTTCAGCATGTCCATCTTCACCCGTTTATCAATCCCGGCTGTTCTTGTCGCCTGCCTCCCCGCTCTCGCTCTAGGGATCGACTCTGCCCTGGCGACCGAGGCCACGGGGTCGGGGAGTTGCCCGATTCCCCGGGCTCCATCGCTGGACAGCCGGGCAATGACATGGTTCGATGGACCTTGAATCAAGTGGACCCGAGCCTGACAGCCAACTCGAGATGAGGAGCTCATGACCTACGATCGCTTTCGCACGCTCGACGACAGTCGATTCGATGTCATCGTCGTCGGCGCGGGACTGGGTGGCTTGACCGCGGCAGCTCTCCTGACTCGACAAGGCAAGAAAGTCCTGGTTGTCGACCAGCATGCGGTTGCGGGAGGCAATGCCACCATCTTCAAACGCAGTGGCTACGAGTTCGATGTGGGCTTGCACTACATTGGCGGTTGCCAGCCCGATGGGCCGATCCCACGCATCCTGAAGGCAGCCGGCGCCGACGACGTGGAGTTCGCGGAGCTCGACGCGAATGGCTTCGACACCCTCGTCTTCCCCGACTTCGAGTTTCAGGTACCCAAGGGAATCGATCGATATCGTGCGCGTTTGCTCGAGTTTTTTCCGCGAGAAGGCCGTGGCGTCGATCGGTATGTGAAGCTCTTGCATCAGATTCGCGCCGTCCAGCAGTCGAGGGTCAAACCGACCTCGGCTCTGTGGACCCTGCCTCGATCCTTTCTCTTGGCTCGCTGGGCGGGTCGAACCTTCAAGGAGTTCCTCGACTCCTGTACCGAAGATGTCCGTCTGCAGGCGGTGATCGCCGGTCAGCATGGAGACTACGCGCTGCCTCCGAGCCGTGCTTCTGTTCTCCTGGGCGCGGGTCTGGCTCTCCACTACCTCGAGGGCGCCTACTACCCCAGAGGAGGTGGCCAGGTGATCTCCGACCACTTGGCGACAGCCATCGAACAACAGGGAGGCAAGATCCTCCTGATGGCGAGAGTCGAACGCATTCTGACGGCAAATGGCAGGGTCCAGGGGGTTGATCTCTGCAGCCAACAAGTCGGTCGGCGAATCGTTCACGCTCCAGCGGTGATTTCCAACGCTGACCTCAAACGGACGTTTCTGGAGTTACTGGGAAAGGAGGATCTACCGGCCGGCATCACCCAGCGTGTACGGGACTTCGAGATGGCTCCGGCCCTGGGGATGCTTTACCTGGGCTACGACCGCAACCTCAGAGAAGAGGGGCACCCCGTCACCAACTACTGGATCTATCCGGACTATGACTTCGAGCCCCAGTATGCCCAAGTGCATCGCGGTCAGTTCCCCGCCGATCCGTTTGCCTATGTCAGCATTGCGTCGCTCAAAGATCCCACCAACCCGAGACTCGCGCCTCCTGGTGTGACAAATCTGCAGGTCATGTCGTTGGCGCCTTCCCAGCCACAGTCGTGGGGTGTAACCGCTGCAGCGGCCGAATCGAAGGGCTATCGGAAAAGCGCAGAATATCAACGCCTCAAGGAGGCGTTTGGCGACCGCTTGATTCGCACAGCGGCAAGAGTCTTTCCCGATCTGCCCGATCGTCTCGTATTTCAGGAGTTGGCGACTCCTTTGACCCAGACCCGTTATACCGGGTCCACCGACGGCACTTCCTATGGAATCGCCGGGACACCCCAGCAGTTCCTTCGCCATCGACCGGGAATCCGCACGGACATCCAAGGTCTGTACATCTGTGGAGCCAGCACCCGCATGGGACACGGTATCGGCGGGGTCACGATGTCGGGTCTATTTGCCGCCGCCACCCTCGTGGGCCGGGACCTGGTGCAGCAGACCCTGGGGCCTGCGAATCAGACGGCTTCGGTTCTGGCGAGATAGCGCACCGACCACAGCGCGCCGGCACCCAACCCGACGACGATCACAAATAGCCTCATCAGGAACCCCAGAAAGGGGATCAGGATCAGAGCCATCAGGATTGTCAGGCCGACGAGCAGACTCAAATAGCGGCTCTTCTCAGCCGCCCCGTTCCGAGTCAGTAGCCAGCGACCCCCACCGAACGACGCGACCACAGGTGCCAGATAGAACACGGCTATCCAGAACTTCGCTGCCAAGGCCAACTCGGCCAGCAGGCCGAGGACCAAAACCAGCGCCGCCCCCTGGCCGAGCGAGAGCATGCCAAACACCATCGTCAGGACGGAGGTCAGAACCAGAACGAGCAGCATCGCGACCGGAAAACCGAGCAGAGTCACGAGACCCCACCCCAGACTCGCCAAGGGCCGATTCACGAGGGTATCGGCCACGCCCACGATCTTGTCGGGAAACAGCCACAGCAACGTCGAACCCAACAGGAAAAGCACCACGAGCCAACGGATAGCGGTACCCAGGCGGCTCTTGAAAGTCGGCTTCTCTTCCGGCTCGGATTTGGGAACCGCCCGAGTGATGGTCCCAGTCACTGCGGCTGCAGACCCCACGGTGGCCTCGGCAACCGACTCGTAGGTGACATCGCCCTCGATCCGAGCGCCGTCTGCAACGGTCAGCCCGGGCTCGACCTGCGGCAGGGGTATTGGAGACTGCATGAATCCTGTCCACCAGGCAGGGCCCGCCTCGCTCTCGACGGTGGCATCGAAGTCCCCGCGGACGAGGCCTGCGAGCCGCAAGCCGACAAGTGAGGCCTCCACGCCCTGGAGATGCTCGCCGGCCAGGAGAGCCTGAAAACCGGTCAGACCGGTCTTTCCCAAGACTTGGCTTCCAGCCTCGCTCTCGAAGCTGAAACCGGCGACAAACACATCGTCGCCAACTCGAGCGTCCTCTGCCAGCTTCAGGGTCATCCCGGCGATCCGTACGTCATCGGTGACCTCACCCTGGATGATGACGGCCTGTCCGGCGGCGGTCAGATCCCCTTCCACCACACCTTCGATGATGATCATCCTGCCCGCCGCGACGACATCACCCACGACCCGACCCTTGACCGTCATCGTGTCACCCGTCATATAGAGATCGTCGTTGACAATTTCATCCTCACCGATGATCACGTTCTCGCCGCTCTTGAGCTCCACTCCGAGGATCGGGGAGACTGCCAAGGATAGAAGGACCACCGCCATCCCTATCACCAGACCGGGAAGCGAAACTCTTTTTCGCGTGTCCATGAGTTTCCTCCTGTCGTGTCTGGACAAAGCTATCATCTAGGGCCATGCCCGACACGCGTACTCGTCGAGGACCCCACCCCAAAGACCGAGAGCTCTTCTCGCCTCGATGGGTTCCAGTCCTGCAAAAAGCCGTGGATGAGCTTTCCTGGCTGATGACCCGAGGATACTCCGACAAGGCCTCCCTCAAGCTCGTGGGCGATCGCCACTCTCTGCGCGATCGACAGAGAAAGGCCTTGCAGCGCTGTGCAGCCAGTCACACTTCTTGCATCGATCGACGAGAGAAAGAGCTGCAGTTCGCGAACTTGCGTGGCGAGACCGTTGTCGTCGATGGCTACAACGTCTTGCTGACACTCGAAGCTGCTCTCTGCGGCGGGCTCCTGCTCCTGGGGCGGGACCGGGTGCTGCGAGACCTGGCAGCGATGAGCGCCCACTACCGCCGTGTCGACGCCACTCGGGACGCTGTCGAGTTGCTGGCCGACTTCTTCTCCCGGGCGGGGTGCACGCAGGTCATCTGGTATCTGGACCGCCCCGTTTCCAATAGCGGCCGGCTGAAGAGGCTGATTCAGGGTGCGGTGGCCGATCGCACTCCTCCGTGGCGGATCGACCTGACGGATCGCACCGATTCCCTGCTTTCCCAGTCGCCTCACGTGGTGGCGTCGGCAGACAGTGCCGTCATCGATGGTAGCCAGCGGTGGTTCAATCTGGCCCGAGCGATTGTGGAATCCGAGACCCCACAGGCATGGATCCTCGATCTCGGGAATCCCCAGTACAATCCTTCATCCAGAGGGGGGAATCGATGAAATCCAAGCCCGGTGTGCCTTTCAACCTATCTTGCCTGATCCATTGCGCGCTCTTGGTCGCTCGCCGATCTTGGCTGCGGGTGCCGAGGAGCCCGATGCCAGCTGGGATGTAAGCCAACCGCCCGGAGAGTGGCAGACAATCGTCATCGACACCGAGGAGACCACGTGGAGCAACTTGGATGTCTCGCCGGATGGCAAGACCCTGGTCTTCGACATGTTGGGCGATCTCTACACGATGCCTCTCTCAGGGGGCGAGGCCCAGCCTCTGACGCAAGGAATCGAATGGAACATCCAACCCCGCTTTAGCCCGACGGGTCGAGATCGCTTTATCAGCGATCGAGATGGTGCCGACAATCTCTGGGTCATGCAGCGACGGATCGAATCCGGTCCAGATCTCCCAGGAATCCAAGCACATTGTCGCCAACCCGGGATGGAGCCCGGACGGCAACTTCTTGGTCGCCAAGAAGAGTTTCATGTCGACCCGCAGCATCGGCGCTGGCGAGATCTGGCTGTTTCACATCGGCGGCGGTGGCGGACTCCAGCTGACCGAGCGACCTCACGCCGACCGTGACCAGAAGCTGATGGCAGAGCCCGCGTTCTCCAGCGATGGCCGCTATGTGTTCTTCAGTCAGGACGTCACGCCTGGAGGGATCTGGGAGTACAGCAAGGACTCCACAGGCTCGCTCTTCGCTATCAAGCGACTCGACCGCGAGACCGGAGAGATCGAGACCTTTATCAGCGGTCCGGGAGGTGCCATCCGGCCGACTCCATCTCCCGATGGTCGTCATCTTGCTTTCATCCGACGCTTGCCTGGGTTGAGAAATGCGATCTATCTCAAGGATATGGAATCGGGAAACGAGACCGCGGTCTATGACCGCTTCGAGCGTGATCATGCGGTGGTCCCTGGGACCGGTGCTATACCAACGCCGGCTCCAGGACGCCTTCGCCTTTCTCGATGGATCTCCGACGGAGCTACCCGAGCCGGTCGGGGAGGGGGTCGATCTCTCCTTCCAGGTCCCGGCAGATCAACCCGACGGGGTCATCGCGCTTGTCGGGGGCCGGGTCGTCACTATGAGAGACGGTCGTCAGAACACGCGTGAAGTGATCGAGAACGGAACGCTCCTGGTAAAGGGAAATCGCATCGCGGCCGTCGGCAGTACGGCGGGCGTGCAGATTCCCTCTGGCGCTTCCTTTTTTGGATGTCTCCGGCAAGACCGTGATCCCCGGACTCATCGACGCCCATGCCCATGGCGGAATGGCCCAATCGGAGATCACCCCCGCAGCAGAATTGGGTTCAGCTCTCATACCTCCCGTGGCTCGGACCGCCCAGGATCTTCGGGATCGGGGAGTCGGTGTCCATATTGGGGACCATGGACAGCGGGAAGGCCTGGCCTCACATTTGAAGAAGAAGGGGGGGACACCATTCCTGCCGGTCTGCGTGACGGGTTACAAGAGGACCACACCAGGTATTCGTGCACCCACTAGGGCGGTGGCTGGTCGAGATCGATGGCCTTCAAGCGCTCGAGCTGCTCGAGTTCCTGTTGTTTGGAGGCCAGCTCGCGAACAAGCTCGCGGATCTCGATTCGTAGGGGCGGGATGGAATTCTGTAGCGTCAGGATCTGGCCATCTCTGTCACCCACCTGCTGCTCTAGAACGGCGAGCTGGTTCTCGCGCTCGGCCAGATCCGCAGACAGCTCAAGAGGACCACACCAGGTATTCGTGCACCCACTAGGGCGGTGGCTGGTCGAGATCGATGGCCTTCAAGCCCTCGAGCTGCTCGAGCTCCTGTTGTTTGGAGACCAGCTCGCGAATAAGCTCGCGGATCTCGATTCGTAGGGGCGGGATGGAATCCTGTAGCGTCAGAATCTGGTCATCTCTGTCACCCACCTGCTGCTCCAGGACGGCGAGCTCGTTTTCGCGCTCGGCCAGATCCACAGACAGCTCCGTCAGACGGACGCGGTCCGCAGTGAGCTCTTGTTCGAGATTGCCGATCTCCACCTGCAGATTCCGGAGCAATCTGGCCTCTGCCGCGTAGAGACTCCCTGGGTAGACGCTCATGAGCTGATCCAGGATCTCAACAGAGCGCTGTGGATCGTACGTCGAGCTGCCCGGGGTGGCGAAGATCACCCCGAGGCGATAGAGGGTGCGAGTCGTCTGGTCCTTATCCGATGTGCCCGACTCGAGGTATACCTGATAGGCGGCCGCGGCCTCCGGGTATCTCCCATTGGCGTAGTAGCGGTCACCCACACGAGTCGTGGATTGGCAGCCGCCGAGAATGGAAGCCATCAAAAGGAGGGCCCCGAAGTTCGCCCTTCTGCCTCGTGAGCCGAGAAACCGATCAGACACCGACAATCTGCTCCTTCCACACCTCCTGGGTCGCGGCGTCCTCCGTGACCGCGATCTCGACCGCCGGCAGGGCCAACATGAAGACGCTGCCTGCGTTCTCGTTGTCCCGCAAACCCATCCATCCCCGATGGGCCTCGGTGATCTCCCCGCAGATCGCCAAGCCCAAACCGACGCCACCCGTGAGGCGCTCACGCCCCTGCCGGTTGATCTGATGAAACCGCCGAAAGACGAGCGGCTTCTGATCTTCCGGGATACCCGGTCCCGAGTCAGCGATCTCTATCAAGACCATATCGGAACTCATCTGGCCGATCTCGGAATCGGTGCGATCCACCCAGTCGGGCTGGGACTTGGGTACTCCCGTGGGAAAGACTCGAATCTCGACGGCACTTGCCGACGGTGAGAACTTGAGTGCATTGTCGAGGAGATTCTGCATCACCTGAATCATGCGATCGTAGTCGCAATTCACCATGACCTCCGTCGCTGGCGCCTGGAGAAGCAATCGGACCTGTCGATCCCGCGCTCGAGCCTCGAAGCCGGCGACCACCGTGCGGACCAACTCCACGAGGTTGTGATGACGGAAGTCGTACTCCATGGCACCGGCTTCCATTCTCGAAAGATCGAGTAGCCTGGAGATCATGGCTGATAGCCGTCGACCGCTATCGAGGTTCAACGTCAGAAATTTCTTCTGCTTGTCGTTCAGGGGTCCGGCGATCTCCTCCAGCAGCAACTCGTTGGTTTCGTACATGGAAGCCAGCGGAGTCTTCAGCTCGTGGGACACATGCGAGAGAAAGTCCTTTTTAGCGCGCTCGGCTTCACCCAGGCGCCGGACCATCTTATTGAAGCTGGAGGCCAACCGCGACAGCTCGTCTCGGCCCCGGGTCTCGAGCTGGACGGAGAATTCACCATCCGCCACGGCCTGTGTCCCCTTGGTCAACTGCATCAACGGTCTGCTGATCGAGCGGATGGTCAGCCAGAGAATGAGGAGGCTGAGCAAGAGGGCCGAAGCCGCGATACTCCAAGAGAGTCTCCGAGCCCTGCCGCTGACCTCGGCCGAGCGCAGTGCCTGTTCGAGAACCTGCATCTGGGCGGAGCTGGTCACCCGGTCCAGCTGCTGCCGGAGCCGGTCGAGGGCCACCAACTGGACCGTCTGCCAGTCACCTTCTCCACCCTCGGAGTAGGCCGCCTCGAGCCCATAGTCCGCCAAGAGAGCCCAGTATCCCTCCCACTCGCGAACCAGAAGATTCACCTGGGCTCGTACACTCGGCGCCAGTGCCAGGGAACGCAGATCCGACAACCGCCCCGCATATTGCAGCCGCAGCTCACTGAGCCGATCACCGTAGGCTGCGTCCCGGGTCACATAATATTTGCGGGTGAACTCGTCGACCTGATTGAGGAGTCGAGACTGCTTCAGAGCAGTCGTGGAGGCGCGAAAGTTCACCTCGGACAGCGACTGATTGACCTCCGCCAGTTGATCCACCAGAGCCACATCCCAGGCCAGGATGATAAGCAGGAGCAACAGAGCCACCCCCGTACCGGTAGCGATCCTACTCGCGACTCTCACGCGCCCTCCGAAGTGATGCCGTAGGCACGTAGCTTGTTACGGATGGTCTTGACGTCCACACCGAGCAACCGCGCAGCCTGAGTCTTGTTGTTGTCGACCTGCTCCAGGGTGTGCAAGATCAGCAATCTCTCGGCTTCGGCCACTGTCACATCCTCCGGCAGACGCAGACCCGTCGCCTGGGACTCGGTGACACCACGCAAGTAGGGTGGCAAGTGTGGCTTCTCCACCCATCCCTCCCTGGCCAGGATCACGGCCCTTTCCATCACGTTCTTGAGCTCGCGGACATTGCCGGGCCACTGGTAGCCCTGCAAACTCTCCAAGACCTCCCGAGCCACACCTTGCACGGCCGTACCGTGCTTCTCGTTGAACTGGGCGACAAAATGCTGGCTGAGAAGGGGGATGTCCTCCAGACGGTCGTCGAGAGGCGGTAGTCTGACGGTGAATACACTCAAGCGATAGTAGAGGTCGGGCCGCAGCCGGCCTTCTCTGAGAGACTCCTCCGGATCGCGGTTGGTCGCCGCGAGAACGCGCACGTCGACGCTCACCTCCCGGCGCCCGCCGACCCTCCGCACCCGGCCGTCCTCCAGGACTCTCAGAAGCTTCGGCTGCAGCGCCGCCGGCATCTCGGAGATCTCGTCGAGAAAGAGCGTTCCCCCATCGGCCAGCTCGAAGAAACCCGGTCGATCCGACGTGGCGCCGGTGAAGGACCCCTTCACATGACCAAAGAGCTCGCTTTCCATCACGCCCTCGGCGATGGCGGCCGTGTTGATCGCCACGAACGGTCCGCTGCGGCGGGTGCTGCCATCATGAATCGTCCTGGCGGCGAGTTCCTTGCCGGTGCCGCTGTCACCGGTAACAATGGCGGCGGCATCACTGTTTCCCAGAATCCTCAGCGCTTCGTAGACCTCCAGCATCGATCTCGCCCTGCCTACCAGCAAACCCATTCCCTTCTCGTGAGCCAGAGTCCGTTCCAGGTCCTGGGTGTCGGATCTCCCATCGAGACGCACTTGAGCCTGATGGAGCGTGGTCTTGAGCTTCTCGTAGTCCAGCGGCTTGGTGAGAAAGTCGATGGCGCCACGTTTCATCGCCTCCACGGCCGTGTCCACGGTGCCGTATGCCGTGATCAGGACCACGGGGCGATCGGGGTCCCCCGTTTGCAGGGTCTTCACCAGATCGAGACCCGAGATGTCGGGCAGCACCACATCGGAGATCGCCATGTCCGGCTGGCTCTCCTCCACCAGACGCTGCGCCTGGGCACCATCCTCAGCCGTCCTGACCTCGAAACCCCACTTCTCGAGACGCGCCCGTAATACCTCACGCATGGCCGCTTCGTCGTCGACGACCAAAATACGCTTGTGTTCGGACTTCATTTCGTCAGCTCGGGAATTTTTCCCCAGTCTAGCTCGTGAAATCACTTCCTGCGACCCTCATTCGGAAAGAATTCCCTGTCGGCATTTCCACATGGCTCTATTTCTATCAGGCAATCGAAACTAAACTCTTTATTCTCAGTATTTTAGGACTGCCTTTCAAGATTGGCACGAGGGTTGCCACTAGATTTACGCCTGACCCGTATTCGCCAATCATCGATCGCCAGGAGGAATAAAACATCGTGTGGAACAAACCTGAGCAGGACTCAGATGCAATACCGACGCCACAGCAGCCAAACAACCTTCCCAGCACCCCGCCTCCTGCTCGACCGGACCGCCAGGCCATACTGGGTCCCTCGATCACCATCAAGGGGAGTCTTTCGGGGGAGGAAGATTTACTGATCGAAGGGCATGTCGAGGGTGAGATTACCTTCAAGCAACATGCCGTTACGGTGGGCAAGCGCGGACGCGTCGATGCGGATCTCTACTGCAAGAGCATCTTTGTCGAGGGTGAGGTTCACGGCAACCTCTACGGTGAGGACCTGGTCGTCGTCCGCAAGTCGGCCCATGTGAAGGGCAACGCCGTGGCGCCGAGGGTCAGTCTCGAGGATGGCTCCCAGTTTCACGGCGCCATCGACATGCAGCCCAAGCAAACCAAGCCGGAAACCCCCAGCAAGCCCGTGCCACCCGCAACCAAGAAACCGGAACCCACCGAGCAAAAAAGCGGTAACCACAATGCCTCGGTACAGAAATGATCGCAAAAGACCAAGGAGGTCGAAGATGAAGTCGATAAGTACTGCAGCCCTGCTACTGAGCGTCGGGGCGGCCCTGGTGGCCTCGGGATGTGCCACCAAGAAGTATGTAACCACCGAGGTCGCCGGTCTCGAAGCTGCCGGCAGCCAGAGAATGGACGGCATCGAGTCCCAGGTCGAGGCCAATCAGAGCCGTTTGGACGAGCAGGATCAGGATATGGGTGAGATCTCCCAGACCGCCCAGGAGGCTCTCGAGCGTGCCATCGCGGCCGGCAAGCTTGCCGAGGGAACCTTTCTGTTCGAGACCATCTTCTCGGATGACAAGGTGCGCTTCGGCTTCGACGAGTACGACCTCAGTGACACCGCCGAGCAGGCCCTGGATATCTTTGTCGAGGACTTGAAATCTCGAGATCAGAGTGTCTATATCGAGATTCAGGGTCACACGGACTCCACGGGCAGCGAGGCCTACAACCTGCAGCTGGGACAACGACGTGCCGAGGCCGTCCGCCGATATCTCAACCAGCGAGGGATTCCATTGGCCCGAATGGCGGTCATCTCCTATGGGATGGCAGCTCCCATCGCGGACAACTCCACCACGGAGGGCCGGTCCGTCAACCGGCGGGTGACCGTCGTCGTATTGCAATAGTTGCATGGGCTAGGTAGGCGAGGCGAGCGCAGCTATCGTCTACTTCAAGGCAAGGTGGGAGGCGCGGGGAAACTCGACGTCTCCAGGCGGGAAGCTGTGAAGCAGTTCACAGCTTCCCGTGTGACCACCGGATCTGATCGAAACACCATTGCAGATTCCTTTCAGAGGAGGAGATCACATGTCACGCAAAGTCAGTCTTTTTTGGGTAGCGGGAGGAGCCGTCCTTTCGATCGCGCTGACCATCGCGGGTTGTAGCGGTGGCGGCAACGACAGTCCAACCGCCCCACCCGACCCGTTTGTCGGACAGACCACTGGCAATTCTGACACCTTCAACACCGGCAGTGAGATCCAACAGGTTCAAGGTCCAGGTGTTCACCTTGAAAAGGCCACGAACGGCTTTGATGCAGATACGGCTCCGGGGCCATCCATCGCTGTGGGTGACACCGTCACTTGGACCTACGATGTAACCAACATAGGCGACGTGACTCTGGTCTCGTGGGCCGTAACCGACAACATGCTCGGCGCTGACCCCGTCTGCAGCGGCACCGATCTCGAGCCTCTCGGAACCGAGACCTGCACTGTCACCGGCACGGCGATCGACGGTCAGTACGCCAACGTCGGCACCGTTCGAGCCTCAGACGGCAACGAGCGTGTCGAGGCCTCCGATCCGAGCCACTACCTCGGGGGTGGCGGCAGATTCTCGGCTATCGAGCTGCAGAAGACGACCCAGGTCGCCAGGGACGAGGATCCAGAGGACGCGGACTACCCGACCGGACCTATCGTCCTGACCGGGAATCCGGTGCGATGGGACTATGAGATCACCAACATCGGACAGGTAGCTCTTGAAGACTGGTTGATCAGCGACGATCAGATCGGAGAGATCTGTCGCGGGACATCTCTGGCCATCGGCGAAGTCGCAACCTGCTTCACCACAGGTAGCGCCGAGGCAGGTCAGTACGCCAATGTGGGGCTCGTTCGGGCTTTTGATGGAACGACTCGCATCTCGGATGAAGATCCGAGTCACTATTTCGGATCCGATCCTCATGTCGACCTTGAACAAGCTGACAGACGGAGAGGACGGTCCATCGCTGATCGAGGACTGCCCGGTGACCTGGACCTACGAGGTCATCAATGACGGCAACATCGATCTCGAGCAGATCGAGCTGAGCGACAATCGGATCGGTCCAATTGGCTGTCCGCTGACGACGCTGCCCGCAGGCGGCTCGATGATCTGTGAGGTCACGGGTACAGTGGAGGCTGACGACTACGAAAACCTGGGATCTGTGGCGGCTCTGGACCCCATAGGCACCGAGGTGTTTGCCGAGGACCCCAGCCACTATCTGGTGACCGACGAGTGCTCCAACGTGGTCCCAAGTGATGACGAGTTGTGGCCACCCAACCACCGCCTGACCACGATCGATCTGATGGGTAGTGTCTGCGGTGGTGAGGCCACCAGCTTCCTCATCACCGGCGTCACCCAAGACGAGCCTGTCAACGGTCTCGGTGACGGTGACACCTCGCCCGACGCCTTCATCGCCGCCGATGGCTCCTCGGTAGAGCTACGAAGGGAACGCGCAGGAGGAGGCAATGGTCGCGTCTACGAGATCGCCTACGATGCCGTCAACAACGATGGGGCGGGTTGCTCTGGTTTCGTGACCGTCGGTGTCCCGCACGACCAAAGCGGATCACCAGCCTTCGACGATGGCCAAGATCTACGACTCGACACAACCGTAGCCAGCAGTGACATCGCCGAGGCGATGATCCATCAGTCGACAAGCCGGCCGGAGGGAGCTCACTCTCTTCGGCCGACTTCTTCTCGCAGCAGGTCCATGGGACTCTCAACCTCTCTGGACCTGCACACGGCCACCGAGGCACGGCGGAAACGACCTTCCGCACGCTGGTGAAGTCTCTTCATCGCAGAAAGCGTCAAAGGCCAGCGCCGCTCTACCCCGCGGCGAAAGTGCCGACTGAAAAACCGTGCGTTCTCCGCCACCGCTCCGACAAGCAAGAAGACACAGTTCCTGAGGATCAGGTCCCGCTGCGCCACGTAGCGGCGGCCCCGGACTCGCTCAGACCCTTCCACCACCAAGTGCATGAAGTGATACAGGCGACTGGTGACCCTATCGAGAGGGCCACCAGTCTTGACTGCCTGGGTGAAAAGGGTCTGATGGCCCGCCTTTAGATCGCTCTTCACATCCTGGAGATCGTCCAGAGAACTGCAAGAAGGCCCCGTACCCCATACAGAAATCTTCTTCAGGGATATCCAGACACCCGCAGACAAGATACCCGTCGGCAAGAACGGACGCGCCACCCTTGCGGATGCTGATCGCGATCAAATCGGACTCTGTGAGATGCGCATCGGGATCGTGCTGGATCAAGCTGCCTTCCTGTCCGGCATGGATGGCCTGCAGGCTGGAAAACACCGAGGGGAACTGGCGGCGATCGAATTGCGCCTCGATCATCCCTACCAGACGACGCACCTGCTTCTGATGTGGGTCTAACGAAGCCACATCTCTGCCGGCCAACCAGTGCGCCAGGTTCTTGTTCAGCGAGCGCTTTCGGTCTGGAGATATACCGGGGTCATCCAGGAAGTTATCGGTGTAGGGATAGAGCATGCTGTACGCGAAGACCGCCGGTGTCAGGAGACACTTCCCGGTCCAGCAGCATCTGGAGGCTGTTGGCGATCCAGACATTGCGCAGGGCCTGCGCCATATCCGGGCCTGATATCTCGCGATCGAAATCTGTGGCCCAACGAGCAAAGCGAGTTGTCGAATCGCAGAACTCCTCGGATACCAGCAAGTTTCGATAGCCTTCTGGCCAGCCGAACCTCTGCTCGCCGAAATCATGGATCTGGCGCTCGATCCGTCGCCGCCACCCGCTCCGCTCGGGACCCTCTCGGGAATCATCTGCATTTCCTCCGCCAGTAGGTCGACGAGTCTGCCGACAGTGACGGTAGTTGGCGTACCGAGTCAGTCGCGAGGTACGGTCGCCGAGAACCGGCCACGCCTCTGCCGTCCTTTCCCAGAGGAGCTGATACTTCTCCTGCAAGGTCTCCAAACGGCGCCAGAAACACGGGTCGGGACCAGCGGCACCCGGACTCTCGAGGCTCTCCAAAGGTAGGGCCGACATCTCCTTATCAACCCTACGAGACGCAAGCGTCGGCGTGTTTCGTCGCCCGGCCTCAGTCGTCTCTGAGAAAGATGCTGCCGCTGCGGGCGGTCAGGGTGACCGTCGCCGCCCCTCTACCTCCCTCGCTCCCCACTTCTCCTTCGGCATTCTCACGCGAGCCACTCTTCGAGCTCACCGCTGGAAAATCGCTGTGGATCGACCCGTAGGTTGCCTCGAGGCGAAAGGTCATTCCCGAGCCGGCGGGCCAGCTGAAATCCACATCGCCGTAGGAAGTCTCCACCCGGTTCTGCCCGGTCAGGGCGCCATGGCCCAGGTCACGGACTTCGACCCTGCCACTCTGATTGCGAACGTCTACCGGACCACCGATCCCGACCATTTCCACCCCGGCGTAGCTCGTCGTAATCTCCGCTCGCCCGCCGATGTCTTCCACGATGACACCCGCACTGGTGGTGGAAACGGTCAGGTTTCCGGTCACGTTCCGCGCCCGAACCATCTCGTAGCTGGAACGAATCGAAAGATCTCCTCTGACGGAGTCCACCGTGACGCCGCCACTGGGGTTGTTGATCTCCACGGAGCCTTCTATATCCTCGACTTCCACTGCTCCGTAGGAGTTCTCGATTCGCGCTCCCCCGCCTACACCTCGCACCTCGACCTCTCCAGATGAGACACGCAGAAAGAGCTTTTCGCCGACATCTTCGACCTGGACCGTGCCATAGGAGGCCTCCACCTCGGCGCCACCGCGCACCTGCGAGAGCTCGATGTTGCCGGACGAGATCTCCAGCTTGATGGAGCTTTCGATCCGGCTCACCCTGGCGTCGGCATAGGAACCGACGATGACGGTCGGCCCCCCGACCTCCTCCACTTGGATCTCACTGCTCGAGGACTCCAGGTCGAGTCGGCCCGTCACCGCGGACACCTCCGTCTCACCGTAGCGATTCGACAACTTGGCATCACCCGTGACCCCCGCCACCTTGACGGTACCGCTGGACACGGTCAAGGTCAGATCACCTTCGACATCGGAGACCGTCGCATCGCCATAGCTGTTCTCGATATCCGCCCCGCCCCTGATGCCGATCGCGGTGACATCTCCGGAGGTGTTGACAAGATCCAATCGTCCGCCGATCTGATCGACTTCGACGTCCCCGTACCGATTGTCCACGGCGAGATCGGTTCCCCGCGGCAGTTCCAGGAACACCTCAATGGAATAGAACGTCTCGGAGCTATTGAAGAGGCGCTTGAACCAACCCTTGTCCTTGGCGTTGGGCATATCGGAGACTCGCAAGGAGACTTCATCGCCGTTCTCTCGAACCTCGACATCGAACTCGCTCTCGACGACCTGCATCCACTCGTCGCTGCTCGACCAGTACTCCAACTCCACCACCAGTCGCGCTTGATCGTGGTCCACGGCCTCGACCAGGATGTCTGCCGCACTACTCTCGAGCGCTACCCGACGCCCCTCGACAGCAAAGGTCTCTTCGATACGCTTGTCGCGGCTGCTGGCCGGTCCGTCATCCCTGGCTCCAGGACGAGAGTCCGCTCGCATCGCCGGCGGCGATGCCAAGATCGCCAACACCAGGGCTGCAGTCAGGTTCAGATGATTCTCTCTGATCATGATGATCTCTCCTGACGCGCGATGACTTCGCGCAGAACTTCCCTTTTCTCTTTGTAGGCATCGAGCAGCATCGTCCGGGCTCTCGGATGCCCGGGATTCTGTTCGACAAATCCCTGAACATCGTTGATGGTTCCATCGAGCGTGGCAATGCGGGTGCGGTATTCCATGAGCCGTGCGGCCAAGTGACTCGCCAGCTCCTTGTCACTGGCCTGCGCCAGAATCGGCGCCACCTGCTCTTCCAACTTTGAAATCGCGCGCCTCTGCGCGACCTCTTCCTGCCGTGCGATCTCCAGAGACGTCGCATCGAGGAGACGGCGGGTCTCGACGGGTGCGCCGCTCTCGGCGGGCAGCTTGAATACCCCCAGGCCGATTCCCAGCAGAAAGCTGGCGGCAAGAGCGATCCAGAGCCTCGATCGTCCCTTGGACCTCTGCGGTCGGGTCCGCGCACGACGTGGCCCACCACTGGACGGCGGGCAGCCTCGGCCACTCGGATGCGGATCGCCTGTTCCAGCCGCAGCGGGAGCCTCCTGGCTCTCGATCCAGGTTGCCACCTGATCGCGCAAAACCTGTTGTCCGACCAGGACTCGTCGGCAATCGGCACAGACGGCTGCATGCTCCTCGGCTCGCCGACGATCTTCGCGGTCGTCAGAGACTACCCAGAGCTGAAAGCTGCTGCAGCTCATGCCGACACCTCGAGACTGGATCCCAGCTGCCGCCGAAGGATCTCTCTGGCCCTGAACAGCTGGGACTTGCTGGTCCCCTCGGAGATCCCCAGTTCCTCGGCCACCTCACGATGCTTGAAACCCTCCAGATCATGGAGCAAGAACACCGTCCGGGCTTGCGTGGGGAGTTCCGCGACGGCTCGTGAAAGGTCCATTCGCGTCACCGCACCGCTGGGTCCCTTCGGGGCCAGGAATATTCTCCGGTAAGACTTCCGACTTCCAATTTTTCGCCTTGAGACGATCCAGACACTGATTGACCGTGACTCGGTGAAGCCAGCTGCGGAGATTGCCAGAACGAATGGCCCCGGCCTTCTCGTAGAGCCGCACCACAGTCTCCTGAACCACCTCCTCCGCTTCCTCGGGTCTACCCAGCAAGCGAAATGCCGTGCCGTAGAGAGATGCACCCACCATCCTGTAGACCTCCACAAAAGCCTCCTCTTCACCCCGGCGACAGCGCGGGAGCAGAGCGTTGAGTGCTTCAGAAAGGGTCGTTCTGCCCATCTCTCGTCGCCAGCCTCGTCCACTATCAGAACGAACGGCCGGCCTGAATGGTTGGAAGAGTCCTGAAATCTAGTGGAAGCGCACCACGCGTACGGCCTGTCTTTTGCCTTCCGTATGGCCCGTCACCAGTATCTGCGAGGGCGACGAGGGGAAAAGATCGACCGGTCGAGGCCGGCCATCGATATCATCGAACACAACCCGCCATCGCGGTGCTTCGTCAACCACCACCTTGCTATCGGCTCGGTTGACGAGAGGAAATACGAGCAAGGTGTCATTCTCGATCACTACCAGCTCGACTCGATCGTCACCGTCGATATCGGTGGCTAGTGTGCAGAGCTCCCCCTCCTCCACCTCGATCTCCGAGCCCCGGGCCTTGGGCTCGAAGCCACCCTCTGGCGTGCCAAGATAGGCCTCTACCCAGAGACTGCCGGCACCCAGTCCCTTGGGCTGCGCGGAGACCAGATCGTCCAGACCATCGCCATTGAGATCGGCGACACCGGCGCAGGTGCCATACCAGTTCCGACTGCGGGTCATGACCTCCGAACAGGGACCACTGCCCGAGCGCGTGCGATCGGCAGCCAGCTGGAACAACCTCAGCTTCTTCTTCTCGAAGACGCCGTGTTTCTCGGCCAGCACGGTGGTGACGATGAGTGCCAGACTCGCCATTGTAACTCCACATACCAACTCTCCTCGAGGTCCTCGGCGTCGGCAGCATGTTCCAGGTCTCGCAGAGTCTCGATTCCACCAGCGAGCTGGGTACTCGAGCAGGACACTCCGGAGGCGCCGCTTGCCGTGCGCTTCGGGTCCGAGGATCAGCCGGGTCGTACCTGCGGGCGCCCAGTACACGAACGCCACCGGGGGCGTATCCAGACCGCAGTCCTCCCCACTCACGATCCACTATCAGGGGCAGATCGTAGCTGCCAGGTGGTCTGCAACGTCGCCGGTAGTCGGCATGCCGCCGCCAGGGCTTGCAGGCAGGCCGACGCTTCGCAGAATGAGATCGTTCGCGGCTACGAGCCGTCCGCCCCGCGTGTCTCGGATCGGGAAGACATTCAAGGGTGACTCGAAGAACGCGTCCCACTGCCCATCTGGCGTTGAGACCGAGCAAGGTTCCACCGGCAGCGACCACGACACTCCACTCCTCGTCATCGCGAGCCCGGTAGGCAATCAGGATCTCGACTTCCTCGGGCAGTGGTGCTCCCAGATCCTACCAGTTCACCCGCTGTCCTCGAGAGACCATGCGAATCACCTGTCGGGTCTCGTCTTCCCTCTCCACCAGCAGAGCCAAGGACGGCTGTCGCCGACGGTCAACTGCGGCCCAGTCCACCAGACTCGCCCGGCAGAGATCGCCTCGAAGATGGTCGAGTCCGCGGCCTCGCGCACCGAGGTCCCCACGGGCTCGGGGGGAGGAGGTTCCTCCTCGCTCCGAATCGGTCCAACCCGAGCACACTCAACACGAATGAATCCGAGCAGCATCCTCCTCATCGGCTGCCCTCGCTCAGATAGAGATCCAGCCGCACCGGTGCCGAGACACCCGGCTCTGGCTCTCGGTCGGGTTGCACGATCATCAGGTCCGAGCGCCCATCGGCGTTGAGGTCCTCCACCCGCACCAATCCCGAGATCCAGAGGCGGCTGACGCAGCTTCAGAGTCAGATCCGGTGTCGACGGGTAGCGACATCCCTCCTGCCCGCGGTGAATGGTCACCGTCTTGCCTCTGCCGATCTGTAGAAAATCCGTCAGGCCGTCGCCGTCGAAGTCACCGGCAAACTGCGAGAATTGTCCCACTTGAAGATTCTTCAGATTGAGCTTGAACTTGCCGGACAAGTCCATCCCCCGGACTTCCCGGAACTGGCCGGTGCTGTCTTGGCAGAACACGTGGAAATCGAGACCGATACCGATCCGTTGCGTCGTCATGATGCGCACGGCCTGAAACAACGAGAAGTCCAAGGTCAGCGTGATGAGATCCTGCCGGCCGTCGCCGTCCAGATCCTGAAAACCAGCCGGTAGCCTGATGTCTTCGTCACTCATATCCAGCGCGTAGCCCAGCGCCTCGAAGGTCTGAAACGGTTCGGCCTGCATGCGCAAATCGCTCCGACTCCGATGAATTCGATAGCGACGAGGTGGGCGCTTGGCCTCCTTGACCTCCTTGCGCCAGCCCGCATCGTCATCCTCCAAGCTCTCTTCCGTAACGTACTCCGCCACGCCATCACCATCCAGATCGCCAAAATGCACCACAGGAAACCGCTCTTCGTCCGTGGACTCCGGAGGTTTCTCGAGCTCTTCCGGCTCGTTCCCGGGTTCCACGCGCACAACAGCTGAGCTGGGGGGGACATCCGTCAATCCATCGGTCTCCGCACCCTCATCGAGAGGGGAAAAGGCCTCGTCGAATTCGCCTTTTCCGAGATTGACAAGAACCTGGAAACCATCCCAGTCCCGGCGCAGATCGGGAACGAGCAGATCGGGCAGTCGATCACCGTTGACGTCTCGAACCACCGGCAGGGGGTAGAAACGGGTCAGATCATCCCTGGCCCAGGTCCGATCCCCCGGCAACTCGACCTGATCCGCGACGCTGCCACCGGTTTCCAGCTCCGAGGCCAGATAGACGTCCAGACCGGCGTTGACCGGGAAGAGCAGATCACGGTCGCCGTCGTCGTCGAGATCCCGACTCAATCCCAGATGCGGGATCAAGGCACCGCTTCTGGCGAGAACAGGCACGTCCTCCACCAGTGCCTCCACCTCGAGAAGCGAACCGGTTGCGGTCTCCCGGAGCCGCAAGGCGGAGACGCCGGTATCCGTCAGGAGAATCACGGGAGAAGAATCGGGGCCGTGGTCCATGGAGAGCACGGAAAGATCGATGGGGATGGAAAGGACCTCGTCTGCGTAACCGCCGCCCTCCCTGCCCAGATAGACCCGGATTTCCCGACGGTCCATGACCACCGGCACCACCGTCATCACCATCACCAATCCCTCGACCTCGCGCATTTCGGTGAGCTCGTCGATACCGATCTGATCCCATTCGGTATACGCCACCGCCAGGACCAGATCCTGCATACCATCTCGATTCATATCCGCCGGCAACACGACCGTCGGGGCGCCAGGCAACGGGATCTCGATGTGCTCCATGTCGAGCTTCTGCCCGGCCGCAACCAGCGAAACGAGCGCCAACGCCGACAGCACAACGGCTGCAGCACACCGTCGAAAGCCAGTGATCATCATGAATATCTACTCATCCGGGGACCGAATTGTTTCGTCGGCCGAGCCCCAACGGTCTGCATCGAAGCCGAGATTCGTCCCAGGTGGCTCGCCAGTCCATCCTATCGCCGGGTCCAGCCGTGTAGCCACCGGGCCCTTGCTGTGGCGAATTCCCTTGCTACCTCGGGGGTCTCGACCTACCGTTGTTTCCGGGTTAGTGGACGCAGAACGATGTGACTGGCGATACCCTCGCCGTCGCATCGACCTGTCGTTCAGGGAGCGCAAGAGTGCAAGCGGAATTGCTGGAAAGCGTCGGACGCTACGAGATTGTCGGCGATCTGGGAGCCGGTTCGATGAGCCGCGTCTACCTGGCTCACGATCCCAATCTCGACCGCAAGGTCGCTCTCAAGGTTGTCCTGCAGAGCATCAGCCTCGACAATCGCGAACAAAACGAGCTCGAGAGCCGCTTCCTGCTCGAGGCCCGTGCCGCCGGCAAGCTCTCACACCCCGGTATCGTGCGGGTCTACGATGCCGACACCGACCCCAATCTCGGTATCCCCTACATCGCCATGGAGTGGGTCCAGGGACGGTCTCTTCGCCAACTCCTGGACGACGGCGGCCGTCTGACCGGGCCCCGCACCCTAGAGATTCTCGAGCAGGTGGCCAGGGCGCTCGACTATGCCCATCGGGCGGGTCGGATCCATCGGGATATCAAACCCTCCAACATTCTCATCAGCAAAGACGGCACCGCCAAGGTTTCCGATTTCGGAGTCGCGAAGATCGTCTCGGAGTCGCACACGATCTCCGGCCAGGTCCTCGGTACTCCGGCCTATATGTCGCCGGAACAGGTGCGGGACGATCCGCTCGACGGCCGCTCGGACCTGTTCTCGCTCGGTGCAGTTCTCTACCAGTGTGTCTCCGGCGGCACACCGTTCGGGGGAGACAACCTTGTCCAGGTGGTCTACAAGATCCTCAATGTCGACCCTCGTCCTCTCCAACTCGCCGCCTCGCCGGCCATGAGCCAACTCGCCACCGTCGTGGAGCGATCGCTGCAAAAGGACACCAACTCGCGTTATCAGACAGGATCGGATTTTGCCGCGGCTCTGCAGCAGATACGGCTGGCGATGGAAACCGATCCCGCTACCGATTTTCGCGCTGGCAGATCGGTGAGCGACACCAGACCCACCCGGTCAGACACCATTCCCACCCTGGCCGCTCAGACCGCCAAGGACATTGGGGCTCACCAGACCCGGACCGTACAACTGAGCACCGCATCGATTCACCGCGCCGCTCAACCCGCCGGTGCGCAAGATCCTCTGGACACGGTGGCGACTGGACCCACCTCTCCTGACCCGGACCCCAGGCATCGACGTCTGAGACTCGCGACCCTGCTCCTGCTCCTGGTGAGCGTGCTCGGCGTCAGTGCGGTCTTTCGGCTCGAGAACGAGCCCTCCCCTGAGCCGCCAGCAACCATCACCGCTCCGCCCGCGGCCAGCGGCGCGAATACCATTCTGCAAGAGCTCATATCGCGGGCCGTTCCACCCGAGCCGTCAGTCGAGACTCCCCCTACAGAGAAGGCGCAGGAGGAGAACAGAAGGTCATCGCAGCCGGCTGCTCAGCCCCAACCACTCCGTGCGGCTCCGGTTTCAGCTCCCCATATCGAGGAGCCGGAACGCTCCCCGGTCGTCCAAGCCGAGCCCGAACCAGCTCCCCCTGTGATCCTGACCCCGGTCACGATTCTCTACAAGCACAAGGGCGGCCCGGCCTTCCTGTCCATCCTCCTGGACGGCACCCGCGTCTGGAGTCAGGAGCTGAAACCTGTCGAGGGTCGCCTCCAGAAGCTCACCGGCTACGGCAATCGCGCCGTGATCCCGGTTCCACCGGGGACGCATACCCTGCAGGTCAATCTCAGTGATCCAGACCGCAGAGTCGATGCTATGCGGGCGATTCGCAGTCGCTACACCAACGGCAAGAAGCGCACACTGCGGGTTTCGGTGGATCCCAGGGCCAACACTCTGCAACTGCGCTGGAAGGAGTGATGTCGCATGGCATGGCACTGTGAAACCTGTAATCAGGAGATCGATTCAGCACGCCCCAAGCCCGGTACCACCGGCTGGCGTTGTCCCCATTGCGACGCCGAGGTCAAACTCGCTTCGACAGAAGTGCAACCTCCCGCAACCAGTGTCTGCGCAGGACGCCACGTCCGAGCCGCCAGAGGCAGCGGATACGGTCTTCCAACCGGCGCTGATGATGGAGTCGATCATGGACGAGCTCGATTCGGAGCAGCCGGGCGCAGCCGGGACCGAAGAGCTCGCGGCCAGCCCCCAGACCTTGCCTGCCCCCTATCTACAGCTCGATGTAGAAGCCTACCTCCTCATCCTGGGTGCCTCCCCCGGCAAGGAGAGATGGCCCCTGACTCTCGCCAAGACCGTCTTCGGACGACAGGATGCCGACATCGCGCTCGATGACCCGGCCGTCTCCGGATCTCATTTTCAGATCGAGGCCTTTGGCAAGGAGTTCTTCCTCCGCGATCTCGATAGCCGCAACGGCACCTTTCTCAACGGTACGCAGGTTCGCTACAGTCAGATCCTTCCAGGTGACCAGGTCACCGCGGGCAAGACTTCTCTGATCTTCCGACTTTCGGACGACCGCATCGATCGAGGATGAGTCCAGCTCTACGCTTTAGCCGAAATGTTGATTGAGGGCATCGATCCGCCGCGCCTCTCCAGGCTGAAGGTTGAATGCTACGCCGGATATCGTGGTGAGCAGACCCCAAGACGTTTCTATCTGCAGAAGCGGTGCTTCCAAGTCCAGGAGCTGCTCGATTGTTGGCTCGGGCCGGAGCACCGATACTTCAAAGTGGTGGCCGACGACGGCGGTGTATACATCTTGCGGCACGACACTGGCCACGATCTCTGGGAGCTGACCATGTTCGCCGCGCGCGGCTATCTCGAAGGTGGCGGCTCGACTCCTCGCGAAGATTCGTAGCTTCTACCTCGCCAGGAAGGACCCTTGCCCCGCAGATCGTCGAAGGCCGAGCCGGCGGTCATGAGACCGAATAGAAGACCTGATACCGGCAGCGTCACAGCGTAGAGGGTGGGAATGCGATGATGACGGATCGCCGGCATGTACGCCACCACCATGAGGCCCCAGGTCAAAATGGCCCAGATCACTGCCCGCGTCAAGGACCCGGGCTCCACCGGCTGAAGAGCTTTTGCCTGGGCCAGAGCCACGGCCAGAACGACCGGCGGCGAGACCAGGAAACAACTCAGGGCCAGCAGGGTGAGAAGCAGTAGATCCCACCGGTGCCGTAGCTGGGTGAACGCGGTGCGGCTCACCATTGTCCACAGGTCACCAAGACTCGAATAGGAACGGATCGAGGCGATCCCAGGATCGAAGCCCAACCACGTCGCGCCTCCTGCCCGCTTGATCGCGCGGCCCAGAGCCACATCATCGATGATCTCCTGGCCGATCGCCGCGAAGCCTCCCGCCTCCTCGAGTGCCGACCGACGCACGAGCACGCACCCACCCGCGGCAGCGGCAACACGCGAGCTGCGACGGGCCACCCGACGAAACGGATACAACAGCTGGAAGAAGAAGACAAACGCCGGCAGGATCAGCCGTTCCCAGAAGCTCTCAGCCCGCAATCGGGCCATGATCGACACCAGGTCATAGGGTCCGCTATCCACCTGAACCTCTGCCTGGCACAACAGAGAGCGGACAGAACCGGGCCGATGCCGAATATCCGCATCGGTGAGCAACCACCACTCCGGTGGCTCGATCCCCTTCGCGAAGGCTTGCTCGAGAACGAAAGAACATCCGCAGAGCTGAGCGTTCACCTTGCCACTCCAGCCAGTCATCCTCGGGCTTGCCGCCACGACTTCGAGCTTGTATCCCAGCCCGAGCTCGCGGGCCAAGCGGCCTGCCAACCCCGCTGTGTCGTCCGTAGAACCGTCGTCCACCAACACAACCCGCATGCCCGAGACGTCTTGCTGTAGCAAGGAGGGCAAAGTCTCCGCCAAGACATCGACTTCGTTGCGCGCCGGCACGATCGCGATCACGCTGGGTACAAGCTCGTCGGGTAGATCATCAGATGCAGCGAGCAGAGCGGCTTCTGTCGGCCAGGAGCGCTGGCGGTCCAGGGTCAGGGCGACCCAGAATGCCAACGCGGCGAGAGAGATGACTTCCAGGGCGAGCATGTCGGTTCCCTCGGCGCTCAAAAGAGCTCGAGCTGACGATCATCGCCGATGACCTTGGCAAACTCCAGATGCAGTTGATCCAGCACCGGCTCGGCCACCGATCGTAGTTGCTTGTCCAGATAATGTTGGTAGTCGATGGGGTGGCGCAGCCCTTCCACGGGTTCGGGACCGCCGACCGTCATGTAGTAGCTGATCAGTCGTCCCGGGGTACCCGTCAACTTGCGGGCCGCCGCCACATGCGGCGGCGTCGTGCTCGTGTAGGAATCCAGGTCCTTGCGCAGAGCCTTCCTGTAGACCAGCAGGTCGTCCAAGGTGCCCGCACGAAGCTCAGCGGCGATGGCCGATAGATACTCCTCCACCGGCTCGGCCAGGAACAGACGCCGGTAGAGCTCACGCTGCACCTGCCGAGCGAGATCGGTCCAATCCCGCCGGACGGCTTCCAGTCCCGTGAACTCGACCTCCAGCTTGCCGGCTTTTCTGAGCAGCCCGGCGTACCGTTTGCGGGCTCCGGCCGTGCCCCGGCGGACCGACGGCAGGAAGAGGCGCACGAATACCTTCTCGAGCTCGACTTCGAGCAGGCTCTCCAAGCCCCACTGGGCCTCCACGTGATCCGCCAGACTCGCATTCAATCGGTCGATCAGAACGCTTCCGAGTTTGTCCAAGGCCAACGCCTCGGCCGGACCGGCTTCGACGAAGAGGCTATCCGTGTCTCCATAGAGCACCCGGTGCCCCCATTCCTCCAGTTGCTTCTTCGACCAGAGGAGCAACTGACGCCCCGAGCTCGTGATGGCATTGGCGATCTCCGGGTTGTAGAAGCGACAGACGGGTGTTCCCAACGCACCAAAGAAGGAATTCATCAGGATCTTGATGGCTGAGCTTTCGACCTCTCGGCCGGCTCGCTGCGCCGCCTCCCGACGCGGTACCAATTCATCCAGCAGCAGAGTCAGAATCCCAGCTTGTCGCCGAAAACAGGCCCCGTTCGGAGCCACGATGAGATCCTCGCCAGGCTCTGGAGCGTCGACATAGCCCAAAGGATCGATCTGAAAGGTGCGGATGAGGCTCGGATACAGGCTCTTGAAATCCAAGCACGAGCACATCGTTATAGAGGCCTGGCTCGGGTTCGATCACATGCCCGCCTCCCATGGCTGACTCCGCCGCCGACTCCCCCGATCTGACGCTGGGTGCGACAATCCGCCGCTTCCCCAGCTCCTTGAGGTAGAGAAAATCGAAGGCAGCGACCGAAGACGCCACTCGATCCGGGGGCAGCCCCGTCAGGCGACTCCGCTCCACGGCCAGTTCGACAAGCTGCAGTCTGTCGAGGATTTCCAGAACCAGCCGGGCGTCCGTGAGGTTGTACTCGACAAACCGCTGCCGATCCTTCTCGAAGGTCCAGAGAATCTCTTCCGCTTTCTGCTCGCCACTCAGAGTCTTGCCCTCGCCCAGGACCTCCCTGGCCACAAAATCCAGAGAGTGGCGTTCCATGCGCACGAACGCTCCCCGTAGCAACTGCAAACCATCCAAGACGAGTCGGCCGGGGATCCAAACCTGTGAGCTCTCGCGGTGGCTGCGCCCGGGTCGATAGCGGGTCTTCCCCGGCGCCCGACCCAGAGTCATGGTCACCCCGAGCTCCTCGGCCCGACGCAACAGCACGGCGAAATCGAAATCGACCACATTCCAACCCGTCAACACATCGGGATCGAGATCGCTGATACGCCCGCACAGAGTGCGCAACAGCTCTTCCTCCGATGCAACGGGTACAGAGGGCTCAGGCGAATCGCTTCCCGGTGGCGTCAACAGTATGACTTCCGCGGCTCCGCAGCCGAAAAGACCGACGCTGAGGATTCTCTGGGCTCGGGGATCGGTCTCGATATCCAGCGACAAGACCCGCAGATCCGGGCTCCAGTCGGTTGGTGAAACCTGCGGATTCTCAAAGATCCGCATGCCATCCGTGGCGGGAAATGAGTTCCCGCGAAGGGTCAGCGAGCCGCGAATGTCGTGATCGATGAGATACCGCATCGCAAAACGCACATCGGCTTCGAAGGTCGGTACTCCAGCACCGTGCAACCGGTCTCGTAGCGCCGGCGTATCTGGGGGGGTCGGCACCTCGACCCGCAGCACCGGCTCGCGGGCGAAGGTCTGCCGCGAGCTCTCCACCAATCGCTGTGCTCCGACACGGATGGCCGAAGACCTGTCGGCGGCCCGGATATAGAAATGGGGGGTCGACCGATCATCTCTCACCAAGAAGGACTCTCCCGTCTCCAGCTTGCCCCACAGATGCACCACCGGGCGACCCGACTCGATTCTGTAGGTGGGCTGGAGGATGAAGCCCCGCACCGATCCAGACATCGCCAGGCAGTGTACCGCGGCCAGGGGCTGCTACACTTTCCCCCATGACTTCAAGAGTCTTGACTTTCGTTCTGCTGGCCGTCACCGTCGCCTCGCCGCCTTCCGAAGCGGAAAATTGGCCTCACTGGCGGGGTCCACACCGCAACGGAGTGAGCACGGAATCAGGCCTACCCACCCACTGGAGTGCGACCAAGAATGTGGTCTGGAAACTGGCGCTACCCGAGACCAGCGGCTCGACTCCCATCATCTGGGGCGATCACGTGTTTCTCAACGTGGCTCAGGGCAAGGATCTGTCTCTTTGGGCCATCTCCAGACAGGATGGCTCGGTTCTCTGGCAACGGCCCCTAGACAACCGCAACGAAGACAAACGCAAAGGCAACATGTCCTCTCCCTCCCCCGTCACCGACGGCAGTTCAGTTTGGGTGATGACAGGCACCGGTGTCCTGACCGGATTCGACTTCCATGGCAAGCAACTTTGGCAACGAGACCTGCAGCAGGAATACGGAGAGTTCGGAATCCTCCACGGCTATTCCTCGTCTCCGTTGCTCTACGGCGACACCTTGTACGTTCAGGTGCTCCACGGATTTCACACCGACGACCCGTCCTACGTCCTGGCCATCGACGCCACTTCGGGCAAGAATCTTTGGCGCATCGAGCGTCCAACCGATGCCCCCAAGGAAGCACCCGACGCCTACACCACCCCCGCCTTGCTGGAGATCGACGGGAGTTCCATCCTGATCATCAGCGGTGCCGACTATGTGACGGGACACGATCTCGGGACCGGGGAAGAGGTCTGGCGGGTCGGCGGCCTGAACCCGACACGAAATCCCATGCAAAGGATTGTCGCCTCACCCGTGGTCGTGGGCGGGATGATCTACGCTCCTTCCCGCGTTCGTCCCTTGCTCGCCCTGGCAGCGACAGGCGGAGCGCGTCAGCAACCCGAGGTCGTCTGGAGCATGGATAGAGGACCCGATGTGCCCAGCCCAGTCGTCGATGACGACCATATCTACCTGTTGACCGACAAGGGAATTCTCTGGTGTCTCGAGGCGTCCACCGGGGATGTCGTTTGGGGCCCCGAGCGCATCGCCTCTGCCATTTACAGCGCCTCGCCCATCCTGGTGGATGGCAAGCTCTACGCCACCAGCGAGCAGGGTCTGACCACCGTGATCCAGGCTGCGCCTCGGTTCGAGGTCATCTCAGAAAACGCCATCGACGAGTACACTCTCGCTTCGATGGCGGTCGCCGAGGGCCAGCTCTTCCTCCGTACGGCGGATCATCTCTACTGCCTGGATGATGAGAACTGAGTCCTGCCGATAGCAGGGCGGGCGGACCGTCGCTGCGACCTAGCTGCCGGCGGCCATGACCTTGTTTCGGCCTTCCCTTTTCGCCTTGTAGAGAGCCTGGTCCGCGGCGCGGAGCAACTCCGAGCTATTGCGCCCGTCTTCGGGAAAACAGGCAATCCCTCCACTGATCGTCAGCCGTCCGAACGGCTGATTTTCGCCCAGCGGAAAATCATACGATTCGATGGTCGCCCTGATCTTCTCGCCGGTGATCCGGGCCTGAGACTTGGTCTTGCCAGGGAGGATGAGCAAGAACTCTTCACCACCGAAGCGGCCGAAGACGTCGTCCATCCGGGTCTGCTCCTTGACCAATCGGGCCAGCAACTGCAGCAACCTGTCGCCTGCGACATGGCCATTGACGTCGTTGTAGTTCTTGAAGTGATCGATATCGAAAAGAAAGATCGAAGAGTTGGTACCGTTCTCCTCTGCGTCGAAGACGACCTCCCCCAATCGGAAGCTCAGGACCCCTTTGTTCCAGATCTTGGTGAGGGGATCCACATCGGCTACCGACTTGACCTCGGTGTACGCGGCCAGATTGTTCAGCGCAAAGGCCCCCATCTGGGCGATGACCCGAAACACGTCGATGCCATACGGCTTCTGTTTGTCCGGTCTCCGCAGAGCGATCACACCGACAGTCCTGTCACCAATGGTCATGGGCGCTGCCATATCTGGCTGAAACGCGGCGATACCCGTGGCGCCGACGCTCCGGTAGCCTGACGCTTCGCGATCGAGCATGACCCGATCCATCACCTTGCTCTGCTGGGCCACGAAGCCCAACTCACCCTCTCCCATGGCGACGACCATGCCGTGGCCAAAGCTCGCCCGTGGGGCCGCCACGGCCGCCGCCACGAACTGCTTGTCGCCATCGGGTTGGGCAAGGGTCTTCTTGCGGCGCACCATGACCACGGCCTGCTCCGGCTCGAACGTCCGAATGATCACGTTGAGCAGCACCTGGGGTATACCCCGAGGATTCATGGAGTTGTTCAGCTCGCCGGTGAGAAAAGGAATCTCACGGATGAAGTCGAGCACGAACCGCTGTTCGTCTTCGACACGATGAATCTTCTTCAGTAGATCTCGCACTTCCTCGGACTGGTTGCGAATCTGCCTGAACATCAGTCTGGCGCGGGTGTAGTAGATGGCCAGCAAGCCGACCAGCGCCACGACTACGAAGGCAAACGCCAGGAGAATATGTGTCGGAGTCATCCAGATAGCCATCGTCGTTGGTGTCCAGTCCATCGCGTACAATTATAGCTCTCGTCACCGAAAGTCCTGGTGGAAACTGACACTATGAGATCAGGGAATCACTCAGCGGCTTGCATTACGAAATACAGGTTCAGATTCCCACCACCGCCATCGGATTCGAACCGATCGACAGTCCGCAAGCCCAGCGAGCGAGTCAGCTCGCCGGCCTCCTCCGAATCCGCGTAATGGCAATACCTCCGAGGTCCCGGGACGCTCTCACTATTCGGGACAGTTGGGTTGCTGTCGCCCCAGGCCAACAGGTAGTCGCCGGGCTCCAGCTGGCCTTCATCCAGGGTCTCGGGAGCGAGGCCTGCGTGATCGGACCACTCCAGGATTCGACGTCGGAACCGCTCCTTGTCGCCAAACTGCCAGAAAGAGAGGATCATGAAACCACCTGGCACCAGGAGACGCCCCAACCTCAGGAGTAGCCGACGGCGTCGGTCCAGACTCGGAATGTGGTGCAACACCCCGAACAACACCACGAGATCGACCGGGTGCTCGGCAAGATCGGTCACCCAATCGGCATCGGTCAATTCGCGCCGCAGAAAGCTCGGCTCGAGAGATTGGAGACCTGCCAGGCGCCGATCCGCCTGCCGGATCATCTTGGGGCTACTGTCGATTCCCAGATAGCGATACGGACCCCTTGACACCGAGTCCAAAAAGACCGCGAATCGCCCATTGCCACATCCGACGTCTAGAATAGTCCGTGGCGACTGCCTGCCGCCGCCACCTGCACTCGGTTGGAGGAACGGTGAGAGGGCTCTGTCCCAACCCGGCCACGGACGGGAGCGGGTGGCGCTGAACGATTCATGATAGCGATCGTAGAAGCGACGGTTTATCCGGTTCAGCGCAGCGACTGTCGAAGAGTTCATCTTCACCTCTGATCATGCCCAAGTCCCGCTATCGATTCTCGCCCGAAAAGCACGAGACCCAGCTGACCGGGATCCTCGAGGAGATTCTGGAACGGCCCTCGCTCGATCACTCGAGCTATGAATCCGTGATCCGACGACACCCCAAAGACGGCGGAGGTTTCTTCTCCAAAAGCGAGATCATTCGTGGGTTTCGGCATCTCAATCAGAAACTGGGGTGGCATCTCGAAGAGCGGCCGGTTCTCGAGAAACTCCGGATGAAGCCAGTGCGGACACAGAGTGGTGTCGCTCCAGTTACCGTTCTGACCAAGCCGTACCCCTGCCCAGGGCGCTGTATTTTCTGTCCTAGCGATGTCCGCATGCCCAAGAGCTATCTCTCCAGCGAGCCCGGTGCCCAACGGGCGGCCCAACACCAGTTCGATCCCTTTCAGCAGAGCTTCTCACGGCTCAGTACCTACCACAATATTGGTCACGATACGGACAAAGTCGAGCTCATCATCCTCGGTGGAACCTGGTCCTCGTATCCCGAGTCCTATCAGGTTTGGTTCGTCTCGCGCTGTCTGGAGGCGATGAACAGTCTGGACACATCGACGACGCTTCCGGAGCCGACGGAACCGGCTCCGCCGATCGATTTCCGAGATTTGCAGACGACGGTCGACGGCCGCCAGGTCGAGCAGACCTACAACCAGGTCGTTCGCGAGTTTCTGCAACGCAAGCCACACGCGGAGGGCCTGGCAGAATCGGCAACGTGGGAGCACCTCCTGGAAGTGCAACGGGACAACGAGACCGCCGCCGCTCGTTGCGTAGGTTTGGTCGTTGAAACCCGTCCCGACCATCTCGATCTCCAAGAGACCCTACGCATGCGGCGTCTGGGCACAACCAAAGTGCAGATCGGCTATCAGAGCCTTTCCGACGAGGTGCTGCGCCTGAATCATCGGGGACATGACGTCGCGGCAACCCGCCGTGCCATGTATCTTCTGCGCCAGGCCGGCTTCAAGACGCACGCCCATTGGATGCCCAATCTCTACGGGTCGAGCCCCGCCAAGGACATCGAGGATTTCGAGCGCATCTTCGCCGATCCCGACTTTCGACCCGACGAGCTCAAGATCTACCCCTGCAGCCTCGTCGAAACCGCCGAGCTGATGGCCTACTACGAGTCCGGAGAGTGGCAGCCCTATTCACCCGCCGATCTGCTCGCAGTCGTCACCGAGTGCATGGCTCGCACACCGGAGTATTGCCGCTTGACGCGAGTCGTTCGTGACATTCCAGGCACCGATATTGTCGAGGGCAGCCGGGTCACCAATCTCAGAGAGGTGGCCGACAAAGAACTCCTGGCACGCGGTATCCGTTGCACCGAGATTCGAAGTCGGGAGATCCGGCATCGTCGAGTCGAGCCGAGCCAACTGCATCTCAAGCGGTTGGGCTACGACACCTCCCTAGGACGAGAGGTCTTCCTGCAATATGTCGCCGACTCGAATCGGATCACCGCATTCCTGCGGCTTTCCCTCCCCGACAAGGAGGTCGCGATTCCTGAGATCTGTAGCAGCGCCATGATCCGAGAGGTGCACGTCTATGGTCTGATTGCCAGCCTGGGTCAGCGGCAAGAAGCCCGATCCCAACATCTCGGGCTGGGGCGCGCTCTGATCGACGAGGCTGCTCGGATCGCCCGAGGCCGAGGATTTCAGGATCTGGCTGTGATCTCGGCCATCGGCACCCGCGAGTACTATCGCAACAATGGCTTCACCGATGGCGAGCTCTATCAGCACCGATCCTTGTAGAGCGGACTCATCTGGCCGTCGACTGACCGACAAACCCGCGAAGCTTCTGCGAGTTCCGCCCGCGCTGTAGCTTGTGCAGGGCGTGCGCCTCGATCTGTCTGACTCGCTCTCGGGTCACCTGAAAGGTCCTCCCCGCTTCAGCCAGGGTGCAGGTCGCTTCTTTGCCGACTCCGAACCGCAACCGCAGGATCTCCGACTCTCGGGGCGTCAGTATGGCGAGCGCTTCCACGGTCTGCTCCCGCAAACGGCAGGCGATGACCTCTTCCAGCGGCGAAGGGATGTTGCGATCCTCGATGAAATCGCCGAACTGGACCTCGTCCTGTTCACCGATGGGGGTCTCCAACGACAATGGCTGTTGGGCGATGACCCGCAAGAGTCGCACCTTCGCGACCGACAGGTCCAACCGCTCGGCCAACTCCGTTGTCGTCGGTTCCCGGCCCAGCTCATGCACCATGGACCGGCTCGCATAGTTGATCTGATTGAGGGTTTCAGTCATGTGAACGGGGATGCGGATGGTGCGACCCTGGTCAGCCAGGGCTCGGGTAATGGCCTGGCGGATCCACCAATGGGCATACGTCGAGAACTTGTAACCTCGACGATACTCGAACTTGTCGACTCCCCTCAGCAAGCCGATGTTTCCTTCTTGGACGAGATCGAGAAAGCTCAAGCCTCGGCGAGTGTATTTCTTGGCCACCGAAACGACGAGACGCAGATTGGCCAGGATCAACTCCTCGCGAGCTCGAGAGACGATCTTCTGACCCCGAGTCATGGAGTCGACGATCTCTCCCAGTTCCTCCTCCGAGGTGCCGCAGTGGGTTTTCAGCAGGCTCACGCGACGCCTGAGACGCCTCATCCTTCGACGGTGAACAGACTTGAGATCTTCGACACGTTCCCTGTCCAGGGCTTCTCTCGCTCGACACAGGGCTGCCCGATCCTCAACGATGGCTCGATGAAGGGTCAGCAGAAGATCCGAAAGTCGGCGCAACTCGATCTGCGAGAGATCCAGATCGCGAATCTCTATCGCCGAGCGCTCGACCCATCGATCGATATCCCGTTCGAGAAGCTCAAATTCGTTCGAGCCGGAGCGCAACCTCGCCTGTCGAATACGCCGCTCAACAATCGCGGCCTCACAGCTGGCAATCCTGTCGAAGCTCTCTACTCGATGCCGGATGCGAGAATCCGACGGCAGCGAGCTCCGGGAAGTCTGGATTCTGTCGAGCAGGTGCTCGGCCGTCCGCTCGGTCTCGGAAAGACAGGAGTCCATTTCCAGGATCCGGCCCAGAAGCTCGGTATTGCGCGCCAACGCCTTGTGCACCAACCGCGCGCCACCCTCCAACCGCTGAGCGATCTCCACTTCGCCTTCTCGGTCCAACAGGGAGACCGCGCTCATCTCCCGCAGATACAAGTCGGATGGGATCGTTGGGTCCCCCGGCTTCCGTTGGCTCCGCCGTTGACTCGCCAAAGCCCCCATCAAACGCGAACCGGTCGGTCGCAGCGTTCTCCCGGCGACCTCTGCGCTCGTCGAAGAGAACGTAGCTCACTTCCGCAGCCTCCAAGGTCGGCAGGAATGACGATCTTCCCGTGGCAAGTACCTCCAGTAACTATGACACCCAGGAGGTCGAGAATATTCCTCGTTTCTTTGGGTTGCTACTTATATCGAACTCCGTGCTTGATGACGATGTCCACGTCTTGCAACAGGTTGATGTACCGCAAGACGTCGCCACGAACGGCGATGATGTCGGCCTTCTTGCCGGCTGTAACGGTGCCGACCTCGTCTGCAACCCCCATCACCACCGCCGGCCAGTAGGTGGCCGAGCGAATCGCCTCCATGGGGTCCACCCCCATCTCGCGGACCCAGATGTCGAGCTCGTTCCAGGTCGACTGGCTGTGGAACTTCATCGGGATGCCGCTGTCGGTTCCAATCAGCATCTTGACCCCAGAAGCCTGTAGCTGCTGAAACTTCCGCTTGAGCGTTCGCTGCCGATCGGGCGTGATCTGGAAATACGGCAAGCGGTCGGGATGGGCGATAGAAGCTCGAATGTCCGCCACGATATCTTCCGGAAGTCCCACTTGCCAGGAGGGATCGTCCAGCATTTCAGGGTTATCCCGGACATACCCGTAGTTGAAGAGCACTTCGACCGTCGGCACCCAGTACAGGGGTCCGAGATTCATCTGCGCTGTCCTCTCCTGTATCAGAGCCATCACATCGCTCGGATACTCGGGAGCCGTCGCCAGACCGGTGTGTTCGAAGCAGTCCACCCCGACTTCGAGCCCCCGGCGGATCTCCTCGGGTCTGTGCGCATGGGCCGCCACGGTCAGACCGTGAGCGTGAGCCTCGTCGACCACGGCTCGCAGCTCATCCATTGTCATTTGGTCCTGGTCGATGAGCTTGATGAGGTCCACCCCCGCTGCGGCCAAACGCTGGACTTTGGCGCGCGCATCGGCCGCGCCCTCGACTCCCCAGCGGAAAGCCTCCGTCCCCGGATAGGGTCTCTTCTGAATGAAGGGACCCGACATGTACAGGGTCGGTCCAGGGATCTCACCTCGGTTGATGGCGTCGCGAACCGCGATGCTTTCGGTCAAGGGTGCGCCCAGATCTCTGGCGCTGGTAACCCCGGCCAACAGCAACTGCTTGGCCGAGGCTGGCATGATCACCGAGCCGAACGAACCGGGATAGGTCTTGTCCCAATGCTCGTAGTCGCTGTGCCCGTTGATCATCAGATGAACATGCATGTCCCACAGCCCAGGCAAGACGGTCATGCCCTCGGTGGAGACGACGTCAGCACCTGCGGGAATGGGCAGCTCCCCCACCTGCCCCACGGCGCTGATTTCCTGTCCTGCGATCAGGATGACGCTGTTGTGCAGCGGGTGGCTGCCGAATCCGTCAATCAGAGTCCCCCCTACCAGTGCCATCATGTTCCTCTCAGACTGGGCATCGGCGCTGCAAATGGGTACCAGAATCAAGATCACCGCGGTGATCCAACAGCCTGTCTTGTGCATCATCTCTATGTCCCCTCTTCGAACCTCTATCGAGATTCCCGGTCTGTAGACGGATCTTGTGATCCGGACACTGTAGGCAAATCCATAGCGCCTGTCCACTCGCCTCAGCGGTCCGGGGTCGATTCGGTCGACTCCCTTTCTGGCATAATGACCACAGCACAGCGTGTGCAGAAAAACGTCTCCGGTCTGGAGGGTGAGTTGCCCGACGAACGAAGTCGAAAATGTGAGTTCAACACCGAGACGCTGATCCTGCGTCTCAACATGACTGTCCCCGGTGACAAGAACGCCGTCACGCCAGTGGTCGAGCGCATCATGGCCGTCGTCCGGGATATGGGTTGTGCCGAGGGCAAGGAACACGAGGTGGAGTTGGCTGTCCAGGAGGCCATTGCCAACGCAGTGGTCCATGGTTGCGGCGGCGACCCGCTGCGCTCCGTCCAGGTTTCGGTGGGTTGCGATGAGGACCGCGGGATGATCATCATGGTGCGAGACCCCGGATCAGGATTCGATCCGGAGACGATTCCCAGCCCGCTGATGGGCGAGAATCTCTACGCCAGCCACGGTCGCGGCATCTACCTCATCAACCAGCTCATGGACGAAGTGCGCTACGAGAAGGGCGGCACGGAGATCTGGATGCGCAAAGGCTGAGGGGAAGACGCGTGCGACCCTCCATCTCGATTGTCGGTGTACCGATGGACCTTGGGCAGTCCCGGCGGGGAGTCGACATGGGTCCCAGCGCGGTTCGCTATGCCGGCCTGGACGACCGGTTGAGACAGCTGGGGTGCTCGGTGAACGATTGTGGCAACGTGGAGATCCCCGTCCGCGACGAGTTGCCACCCGAAGGAGGCCTTACCTATCTGGCTGCGGCCACCAAGGCAGCAAAGCGCGCTTACAAAGCCGGGGCCGCAGCCATCTCAGAAGGCGCGACGCCGGTATTCCTGGGCGGCGACCACTCCATCGCCGTTGGCACCGTGGCCGCCGCGGCAACCCAGGGATCCCTCGGAGTCCTTTGGATCGACGCTCACGGCGACTTCAACACCCCCGACACCTCACCCAGCGGCAATCTCCATGGCATGCCTCTGGCCGCCCTCACCGGACAGGGATCTCCCGAAATGGTCGGTCTGGTGACCCAGGAACCTACCGTGGCTGAGTCCAACGTTGTCATTCTCGGGCTCCGCAGCTTGGACCCGGGCGAGCGAGAGCTTCTGCGGGCCAGCCAGGTCGGTGTCTACACGATGCGAGAGATCGACGAGCAAGGGATCGGCAAGGTCGCCCACCAGGCACTGGAGCGTTTGCAGCACTGCCGATCCTTGCACATCAGCCTCGATATGGATGCCCTGGATCCTCGGGATGCACCCGGCGTGGGAACACCCGTCCCTGGCGGCTTGACCTATCGCGAGGCCCACCTGCTGATGGAGATCATCGCCGCGTCGGGCAAGGTCGACTCCTTGGATGTGGTGGAGATCAACCCCATCTTGGATGACCGCAATCGCACTGCCCAGATAGCCGTGGAGCTCGTCTTGTCCCTCCTCGGTCAGTCCATCCTTTAGCTCGGCGGCTGTCTACGACTTCACTGCGTAGCAGGCCGCTTCGTGATACACCCAGGGCAGCGGTCTAGCGGTGATGCCGGACCGGCACGGAAACGGTTTCAACAATGGCCATTCATCCAGACGAGGGCGGTTCTTCCGAGCCCCAGTCACGAGAGACTCCATCGCAGGTCGATGCGGAACGCTATCGCTTCCTCACCGAGACCATTTCCGATGTCATCTGGACCATGGATCTGGACCAGAGGATCACCTACGTCAGTCCTTCCATCCAACCACTGACCGGTTACGCCATTCATGAGATGGAAGACATGGAGCTGCGCGAAATTCTGGCTCCCGAGTCCTTCGCTCTGGCTCGGGAGACCCTCCTGGAGGAGCTCCGCTTGGAGTACCAACCCGACCTGGAACCCGCCCCCTCTCGAACCCTCGATCTGAATCTCGTGCGCAAGAACGGTTCGACACTCTGGTGCGAGGCCAAGATGAGCTTCCTACGCGATTCGCGCGGTCGACCCAAGGGAGTCCTGGGGGTGGCCAGGGATATCTCGTCATGGCGCGAGGCCCAGGAAGCCCTCGTGGCCAGCGAGGAGAAGCTGCGGCGCGCCCAACGCCTGGAAGCCGTAGGACAGCTTGCCGGAGGGGTGGCTCATGATTTCAACAATCTGTTGACCGTTATTCTCGGCAACATCGAGCTGATGCTCAAGGATCTCTCCACCGACGACCCGCATCGCTCCCACGCCGACGAGATCAACAAGGCCGCCGATCGGGCCGCGGGCTTGACGCGACAGCTTCTGGCCTTCAGCCGCAAACAGATGATGATCCCGGAGGTCTTGGATCTCAACACGGTGATCGAGGAAATGGCGGGGATGCTGCGCGGCCTCCTGGGTGAGAGCATCGAGGTCTTCCTGGATCTCTATCCAGCCCTGGCCCGAGTCGAAGTCGATCCTACTCAGGTCGAGCTGGCGCTGGTCAACCTTGCTCTGAACGCCCGCGACGCCATGCCGGACGGAGGTCGTCTGGTCATCGAAACCGCCAATGCCCATCTCGACCCTTCGCGAGGCGCGGGTGAGTTCGAGGTCGTAGAAGGCCCCTACGTCCTGCTGGCCGTCACCGACAGTGGCCAGGGCATCGATCCTGCGGATCAGGCCAAGATCTTCGAGCCCTTCTTCACCACCAAGGAGGTCGGCAGAGGCACTGGACTGGGCCTTTCCACTGTCTACGGTATCGTCAAGCAAAGCCACGGCTATATCTTCGTGACCAGCCGACCTGACCAGGGCAGTCGCTTCGAAGTCTATCTGCCGCGGGTGGAAGTCGATCGCCAAATCGGCCCATCAGACCTCACCAGAGAGACAGACGAGAGGGCTTCAGATACCATCCTTCTGGTTGAAGACGAGGACAGCGTGAGGACCCTTACCCGGCGCGTTCTCCAGGAGCTGGGGTTCAACGTATTGGAAGCCAACCGCGCCGGTCTGGCGCTGGAAGTCCTGCGGGATCCAGCGCAAGCCGTGGACCTCTTGCTCACCGACGTCATCATGCCAGGCATGAGTGGCACTCGGCTGGCACGGGAAGGTACGGACGCTCGGACCGATCTCAAGGTCCTCTTCATGTCCGGGCACAACGAGGAGATACTCAGCCGTCGTGCCGGCCTCGAAGTCTCGAACAACCTGCTACGCAAAACCATTCACGCCTGAGCAGCTGGCTTCTTCGGTCAAGAACGCCCTGGCGGGACCGTCGTTCCTGACCCCAGGGCTCGCCCACCGCACGGCCACCTGACCCTACTTGCGGACAAAGTCGCTCAGGTCGAAGCTTCCCACCAGAGCGTTCTGAAAGTCTGCCGCCGAGATGGCACCGGCCGGCATCTGAGTCTCGGTCTCCAACTCCTCGACAAAGTCCAGCCAGATCTTCTCGCGGCGCGAGATCTCGTCCAGGTCCTTCACCTTGCCGTAGTCCTGCACATACCGGTTGTGCCGACACAGCATGCGGAAGACGTGCTTGGTGTTGGGCCGCGGCAACGGCAACCCCAGCAGGTGAACATCGTTGCCCACCTGGTGAACCGGCTGCCCCCACTCGCTGTACCCACCGAAGATCGTCGACAGCTTGCCGAGGATCCCGGCAATCTTCTCCTGCTTGACCGACTTCAACGCCCTGGACATGGCAGGCATCGTGATCGTTCTGTGGAACGTGGGCTCGGCCAGACGCACTTTGGCACCCAGCTCCTCATTCACGATCGACAGCATCTGGCTGGAGGTGATGCGATTGTCCGTCGCCAGATGGACCCGCTCACCGATCGCCTCGGGCCTCTTGAGCGCTGCGATCATCCCCGCTGCGACACGGTCAACCGGGACCAGATTCATCTCGGCTGAAGGGTCACCCGGAAAGACGCAGGCCATGCGAGCCAACATGGATCCCTTGGACCTCTCGATCCACGAGCCCTGGGGGTTGTCGATGGTCTGCTGAGCGCGGCCAAACAGGTTGACGGGGGCATTGACGACTTTGGTGTCGCCGCGGTTGTTACCCGCCTGCGCCTCACCGATCACGATGGCCGGGCATAGCTGGACGACCCGCAATCCCTTGTCGAACATGAACCTCTCGGTCTCGATCGAGGCCATGGCCTTGGTGAGCTCGTAGTAGTTGTTGTAGAAGTTTCGCGGGAAGAGCATCTCATCTTCCCTGGCCACCTTCTTGACCTGGCGACCGTGAATATAGGAAGTCTCGATCGCCAGATGAGCAACGAAGGGACTGTCGGGCCTGCTCTGGAGCGCCCAGGAGAATCTCAGAGCGTTCAACGTACCGCTGACATTGGCGCGAAAAGACTTCTCATAGGGGTCGTCGAACGCCACACTCGCGGCGCAATGAACCACATGGGTTACCGTCTGTCGAATCCGTTCGAGCTCCTCGGCAGGGATGCCGAGGTCGGGACGCTCCACATCACCCTCCACAAAGCGGAACTTGGCCTGCGATTCAGGTGTTTCCAGCCAGAGTTGACGCAGGAGGTACTCCCCTCGCTCTGCGGGCGACAACGTCTTGACCACCTCTCCTGTCTGGCGATCCCGGATCTGCTTCGGACGGATGACCACCACCATCTCATCGATGTCCGGATCGTGCGCGGCCTGCCAGATGGTCTCTTTCCCCACGAATCCCGTGCCGCCGGTCAGTAGTACGTGCAGACCGAGACCGGAAGCCTTCCTGCCGGCTTCCAAGCGACTCGCCACCTCATCCTTCATCTCGGCAAGACGCTGCTTTACTTCCGCACGGTCGTAGGGCAGTCTCTTGTAGCGAAAGTAGTACTCCTTCTCTTTCAGGCCGAAGAGTGACTTCGGACACCTTGGTGACGTCCTCCTCACCAATCGCCCTGGCGACGACCCGGGAAGCTCGGTGCCCCAGCCGCCGCCTCTCCTTCATGCGCCTACGGGCCTCCTCTTCCGAGCCCGTGACCTTCACGACCTTGCTCATCATGTACTGCGCATGGACATCGAGGATGTGGTAGTCGCGATGGTTGCCGACCAGCAGCTGCTTGGGCAAGATCTCCTGGTCGAGAACTTCACCGGTGACCAGGCTGACCTTCTCGATGTAGCGCGATGGGTTCATCTCAGAGGGTACTTCCGTAGATGGCGGCATTCCCTATTCCTTTGTCCCGGGATTAACGTCTCTTTCAACAATCGTCATGATTACGAAGTCTCGACTCTACACTGTCAGTAGACGAACTCCCGTATGTCGTATTGACCTACCTTCAGACCGCCCCGCCTCAATTCGGTCGCCAGCACGAGGAGCTCGGCCTGCACCTCCGCCTCCTCCATGGGCGTCAGACCCTCTGCGATTCGCCGCTCCTGGTAGCGGCTTTCCTGATGCTCGACGAAAGGCGACAAATAGATCAAATCCTGCGGATCCAGCGGCAACTGCAGCAACAGGTCGAGACTGGCTTGCCGATGGCGCAGCCGATACTCCCTTCCACCCATCCCCACCATGACGATCAGGCTGGTTTGCAGGCCGGCCTCTTTCAGAGTGCCTACGAACCCTTCGAGCTCGCGAGCCGATCCAGGCTTGTCCACCCAATCGAGAAGCTCATCGAGACCTGTTTCCATGCCTATGTATACCCGTTTCAGGCCTCTGTCCACCAGATGCTCCCATTCGGCGACGGTTCGCCGATCGCCGCTATATAGATCCACGAAACCGAAGAGGTCTCTTCCAGGAAACGCCTGGCAAGCCACATCCAGCAGCGGATCGAGCCGCTCATTCGACAGGGCCAAGGCATTGCCGTCGGCGAAGAAGATCCCCCGTCGCAACCGCAGTCCGTCACCCAAGAGCTCCTTGACCTTGCCGGCGTGAGACTCGAAGTCGTTCCTCGTCTGCATGCGAAACGGCTTGGCCATGTAGAAATTGCAGAATGTACAGGAGTTCCAGGTGCAGCCCTCGGTGGCTTGGAGGACAACGGCCAGGTACTGATCCGGAGGCAGTATGGCGATCGGTTGATACGCGGACTGGAAGCGTCGCGACTCCCTTGCCAAGCGCTCCGGCGTCCACTGCAGGACTTCTTCCCGGAGTCTCCGCTTGGTCTTCCCCGAGGTCCGGCCCTCCAGGTCTCGGGCAAGTTCGAACACCTCCGAGAAGAGGTCCAGCGCTTCGGGCTCAGCCAATCGTCGGCGTTGCCGTGTTCCACGGCGAAATCGCAGGTGCACCTCACTTCCCAAGCTGCGCTTGAATGTCTCGCCCCGCCGAAAGTAGTACAGCCACCGACCTTCCCGATCGAAGGTCACGACCCGACCTCGATCGGGGCTCAGGACTGTGGCACCTGACGAGAGATTTTCGAGAATTTCTGATCTGGACATCAAGGGGAATGCTCGCGAGTCGACCTTGCCTGCAAGACCATCTGCACCACTTCCGCGCCGGAAAAGCGGGATAGGTTGATGGTCATGTCGAAGCGGACGGGGTCTTCGACCTCGACGCCGAAATGACCTCGAAAGTAACGCCGCCGCTCGGCCTCCACGCGCCCCATCCACAGTTCCGCTTCGGCCCGGGTCAGATCGTTGGCGGAGCCGATTCTGCGCCACCCGCTCCGCAGCAGGTGCGACCAGTCGAACACGGAACCCCACCTCGTCCGGCAACAACAGATCGGTACCGCGACCGAGAAAAACACAGTTACCCTGGCGTGCCAGAGACAGAACCGTCTCCGACAGCCTCTTGAAATAGTCATTGCGCACGAACTCGCTCTGCATCAGGGATCTCAAGGTCTCTTCCCACCAGGTCAGATCCCGTTCGTCCATGGACTCGTAGACCTGTCTTCGCATGGCATCGTCGTCCGCCATCGCATCCAGGATCTCACGATCAAAGACGGGCCAACCGAGCTCTTCTCCCAGCCGCACAGCGACGTCTTGACCCTCGGTGCCGATCTGTCTGGAGACGCAAACGAAAGTCCTCTACCCGACACCTCGGTGGCAGATCGGACTCGGGCCGCTGTTCACGGGCCAATTCCCAATTGCGCATTTGACGCTCGACGAGTCGGGCGATGGCTGGATTTCTGGAAATCAAGAAGTTGGCCATGGAACCCTCCTTCGAGAAGTTTACTCCTCCTCGGAGTGTTTGAGACCCAGAGGAGACCGACTCCATGAAGTGCTGACGGCTGCCAGGCCGTAAAACATGAGTCCCGTCAAGAGCATGGCCGAGAAGCCCAGATGCAAAGCGATGAGCGGCGCCGCTGCGGCTCCCACCACCGAGGCACTGCCGTTGATGCCCCAGGCCCAGGGAAGCCAGATCGATCTCTTGGCAGCCGCCTGGCTGAGACCCAAGGGAAAGGGCATGCCCAAGAGAAATCCGAGCGGCGCCAGACTGGCGAAAGTGACTCCGGTTTTTTGCCAGATCGGCAATCCGAACGTGATCTCCATCAGCCCTGGCAAGGCCAGCCAGTAGATCGAGCCCAGAACCAAGGTCGCCAGACACACCTGCCGAGGAGTTGGCGCCCTGCCACGCGGCCGGTGGAGCCTCTTCCTGGAGAAGGTGCTTCCCAACCCGGCGGTCATGAGGAAGGCCGACAGTACCACGGCGACCGAATGGGTCGGATGCCCGAGATAGAGGGTGAAGCGCTCGAAGAACGTCAGTTCCAGCAGCATGAAGCCCATGCCTAGACTGGCAAAGAAGACCAAAACCGCCAAACGGGTGCGCGAAGAATCCTGCCTGCGCACGAGTCGCAAGGGGATCAGAATCAGCACGATCGAGGCAGCCACCGATTGGACCACCGTGGCCACCAGAATCAGGTACCCCCACTCCACTAGAGGCAGTCCCGTCCGGCTACCCATTCTCAAGAGCTCTGGCAGAGTTCGCCACTTGAATGTATGGGAAAAGAACGGACGATCGTCGGTCGCCGGCCGCACATCGAATTTGTAGGATTCGAAGAAGCTCTCTGGGGCGCTCAGGATCTCCGCGTTGCCGAGAAAGAGATAGGCCTCCTGCAGACGGTTGTGGATGTTGGCCCGATCCTCGGTCAGTCCTGGAATCCAGGTCAGATCGAAGGATCGAGCCTCGCAGAACTGTTCAATGGCCAAGATCTCACTGGCGAGGAGTGGCGACTTCTTGACCAAGGTAGCGACGGTTCCCCACCCACGAACCTGCGCGATGTGTCTGCCGGGCTCCTCCACCCCGAGGACCGTCAAAGCCTCGACCAGAGTCGCGAACAGTTTCAGATTCTCACGCGGCGGGATCTTCAGCCACTGACTCGACACCATCAACCCGTCGGATCCCAGAGCTCTCAACAACTCGGCAAAGGACTCCACGGTAAAAAGGTGACTCGCCCCCAGAGCCTGGGTGCCCGATGTCGCCGCGGCGAGAGACCGATCCAGAGGAATCTGAATCAAGTCGAACAGGGCCTTGTCGTGTCTGAGAAAGCTGCGCGGTTCGGCCAGGTGTAGGGTCACGTCTGGGCGCTCGAGCAGACGACCGAATCCCTCCTCTGCTGCCAAGGCGAGAAGATCGACCAACTGGGGATTGGCCTCCACTACGTCGACACTCGACGCCTCGTGCTGCAGAGCCATCGCTATCTCACTCCCACCCCCTGCTCCAAGAACGAGCACAGCGGGTTTCTCGACTACCGAATACGCCACCGCGGCTGGCAGATACCTCAGATGCTCGGAGGTCCCCGATCCAGCGTCCACCTGGTTGATCACGGTCATGGAATCACCGTCGGTGAAGATCCCCAGCTGTTCAGGCAGGCGACCCGTGAAGTTCAGGCTCAGACCGGGTGCGTGTCGAAATGGAATGCTGGAGTTGCCGACCACCGTCAAAAGACCCAACGGACTGGAACGCTACCGCGACAACCGAGGCTCCGGGTATCAGCAACGCTTTGTGCAGTGCCTTGTACTCCGACATCTCGAGTGCGAGCCAACTCTGAGGCCAGAGGACCACGACCAACAGGGCCCCGATCGACGGCAGAGCCAACTTCCTGAACCCAGGAGTCCGGTAGATACCCGCAGGCGAAGACTCCGCCGGCAAGACATCCCAGCGCACCAACGATTTGCAGACAGGTTGAGACTGACCACCAGTACAAAGCCGCCAGGAGTATCCCGGCACCGATTCCGGCCCCCAGAAGATCGGCCCCGTAGAGACCTCCAATCGAGCCAGGTCGCGACATCAGCGCCACACCGATCGCCGTGGCAGCAAAGAAGAATGGAATTGTCAGCAGCAGGTACACAGCCAACAGATAGAGAAACTGCCGCCCGTCCCACACCACAGCCAGGGGGTTGAAAGGGATCCGCTGCGCCAGGACCGCACACCCCAAGCTGAGGATTCCGAAGAGCACGGAACCCATGATGAAGGTCCCTTGCCAACGTCTTGGATGATCCGGAGACAGCCAACCCGCCAACCCTGTCAGCACGGCACCACTCATCCCGTAGCCGAGCAGCGCCAGGCTGATGATCATGGCGGCGAAGTGATGCCACTGAACGATGGAGAAGATCCTGATCAGCAGGATCTGATAGGCGATCGCCCCTGCCGAGAGCAACAGGATGGCAATCTTCAAATGCATCTCGGGCTGCGTCAAGCCTGGACCGGGGCCATGCGAGGAGGCTCAGCGATCTCCTGTCAGTGGGACAAACGCCACCGGCAGGACCTGGCGAGTGCTCGCCTTGCCGGCCGGATCCTTCGCCACCAGAGTCAGCTGTTGCACCGTGAACGGGCCACCCACGGGAATCACCATCACCCCCCCGGGTTTGAGCTGTTGTACCAGTGGTAGCGGAATGTGACTGGCGGCAGCGGTGACGATGATCGCATCGAACGGTGCCTCGTCGGGCCAGCCGAAATAGCCATCGGCGACCCTTGTCCGGACCGGGTACTCGAGAGTCGCCAATCGATCAGCGGCGATCTCGGCCAGATCCGGGATGATCTCGATACTGAACACCTGCAGACCCAATGTCGCCAGCACAGCGGCTTGATAGCCGGAGCCGGTCCCGACTTCCAACACCTTGGCACCGGGCGACACCGCCAACAGATCGGTCATCAACGCCACGATGTACGGCTGTGAAATGGTCTGGCCGAAACCGATCGGCAACGGGCGGTTCTCGTAGGCGTGGCGCGACAACCTCTCCGGCACGAACTGATGGCGAGGAACTTGTCCCATGGCTTCCATCACTTCTGGATCCAGGGCTCGTCGTCCAATCTGGGCACTCGTCAGGCGGACATCGGCTTCGATCGCCGCCACCATCCGTCGCCTCGCTACCCCCAGGTCATCGTCTACGACACTCGAAGGAGGGGGCGCCAGACCCAACAGAAAGAGTAGGAACAGACTCTTCA
>CAVRAU010000008.1:0-512359 GCA_963719055.1 uncultured Acidobacteriota bacterium
GAATACGCCAAGACTCGAAGGATGATCGGGAGTTCTTCCAGCAGTGTGAACCGAAGCGGAAATAGGCAGAGGGATACCCCGGGGCCGACTCGAACCAGCGACTCGCTGTCCTATTGGATATAGCCCAGGGTTTCGAGCGCTTCCAGATCAGGTTCGGAGTCCGCGTGTTTGGCTTGATCCGGAGGCTCATAGGAAAACGGAGTGAATCGACCCTGACCCAGGAGATTTCGGTACCGCTCCCAGCACGCGTCCATTGCCGCCATTCCCTCGGCCGCCAGGTCTCGCTGCTCTCCCGGATCCGCAAGCAGATCGAAGAACCGACGCTTTCCCGTCGCATCCACCATGAGCTTGAACTGCTGACAGAAGAGTACGTGGGTGTGGTGATTCCGCTCGGCCAATTCAGGATAGCGGGCCGCGGTTCTGGCGTTCGCCTTGCGGTTCAACGTGCCAAAGTAGCTGCGATACTCGGCGGTGACAGGCAATTGTGAGGCCTGCCAGAGATCCGCGGCTGCGGACAACGCACCAGGACGATCGACACCCAGCCAATCGAGTAGCGTCGGCAGGACGGCCGTGAGACTTGTCCTCTCGGTCACCACCTCGCCCCCATGGCGCCCTCCGGGGATGCGAACGAGGAGAGGCACTCGGAGCTGCTCCTGCCAGACGCTGATGGAGTGCCCAATCTCGGGGTGAACACCAAGGCCATCTCCATGATCCGAGGTCAGGACCACGAGCGTCTCTTCCAGGACTCCGGCTTGCTGCAGGAGGGCGAAGATGTCCTTCACCAGATCATCGATTCGCCTGACCGCGGCATCATAGGCGGCCCCATGCTGCCGTTTCTCCTCGCCGGGAAAAGGCCGCAGGCCAGCGGAAATCCTCCACTTGATCTTCGCCGAGTCCACCGGTCCCGACCCATCCACCCCGAAGCTCTCGCCATGACGACTCGAGTTGTAGGGAATATGAGTATCCATGAAGTTCAGAAACGAGAAAAGGCGACAGTCGCGCTCACGAGCCAAGCCCAGTGCGGAGCTGAACCGGTCCAGTAGAGTCGCACTTCTCTGGGGCCACGAACCCTTGATGACTTCGAAATCCTGGAAGCCTTGATCCAACCCAGTGCGGTTACTGACCAACGGATTGGCCGACAAACCGACAGTGCAGAAGCCCTCGTCTGCCAGGATCTCTGCGAGGGTCTCGGTTTCTTCAGCCAGAAACATATTTCCCCACTGCGCTTGGTGGTCCGAGGGTTGGAGACCGGTGAACAAACTCGAGTGAGCCGGAACTGTCCAGGGACCCGGAGAGACCACATCCGCGAACCGAAGGAACTCCTGTCTTGTCTCCACCAGAAAAGGGGTGGTCTCGAGGGAATATCCATTGACCGACATTCGGTCGGGCCGCAGCGTATCGAAGACCACGAGGAGCAGATGGTCAGGGCCATCCGACGGCCGAGCACATCCAAGAAGGGTGCTCAAGACACATAAAAATAGAACAAGTCTCGGACCCATCACACATCGCCTCAAAGTACAACTCTCCAGGTCACCTGAACCATACTCTGACCAGACGGGGCGTCAATTCTTCTGCTCCAGGTACAAGGCTGAGCTCAGGTACTTCATGCTGCCCGACGGGTTCAGCGACTCGAGCTTCAGAAGGAGCCGCGCGCCGTTATCCGGCACGATGTTGCGCAGAGCCAAGATAGGTGTGTTGCCGATGCCTTGAATGACCTCCCGCTGCAGACTGGTCATCTCTCGTCTCCTTTGTCGACAGAATCTACCAGGGAGAGGCGGGCCGCGCTTCACGTCGGGGTCGCTAGAGAAAGGCCGGGCGCGAGGCCCGACCTTGGACGAGACGCTCGGCTGACTGTCTCGGCGCTGGCCCCGCGCTACTCGCCGACACCCGTCGTAGCCGGCAACCCCTCCTTCTCCGACCCGAAAGCGCACGCCCCGGGAGTTACCGTGTAGGGCTCGTCGTTCCGGAACTGGGTTAGATTGAACGCGGTGTCGTGTTTGAACAAATCGAAGGTCCTGGCATCCACATTCAGGTTGTAGCTGTAGACGTCGAGTATGGCGTTTCTGTCGCCCGCCATCCAGGACAACCTCGGTGAGACGCTTTTGCCCGAGTAGCCACCGAGCATCGGCCTGTCCGAGCCCAGGCAGTCGAAGTTGTTCCAGGTTCCGACCACGGTCTTGTCCGGCAGAACCTGCAGCGACCTCGATCCCGTCGCAGAAGCTGTCGAAGCTGAAGCAGTGCAGCGGCGGCAGGGGATCGATCTCTCGCCGCGCCAGGAACACGTCCAGGGCACCGTTGGTATCGCCTTCGAGCCAGGTTGGTGGCCTCGGATTGGAAGGCCACGTACTGGCCGTCGGCGGTGATCGACGGATTGCCGCTCCAATCATCGCCCCCGTTACCGGTGTCGTCCACGCTCACCAAGGTCGTGGCCCCTGTGACGCGATCATGGATCAAGACATCGGGATACGCGTTGGAGTCTTCGGGAGTCAGGTTGTCGGCGTCGCGACAGGAACGCCACCAAGCGACCGTCCGCGCTGATCGAAGGATGCCAGGAGCCAGCACCAAGGGTCTGGAGCTCCATCGCTCGAGCACGTTGACCCGGGTCGTGGTCCCTGCGACGAGATCGCGCACGAAGATGTCGTCGACGCCGTTGGTGTCCCCGGCAACGAGGTCGGTGGCAGGGGAGCAGAAGGCCACGAACCGGCCGTTCGAGCTGATCGCGGGACATCGACTCCGCTCATCGGCGTCGCCACCGCTCTGATCGTCGACGAGGTCGGCTTCCAGCCGATGTCACGACCCGAGGCGAGTCTTTTCTTCCGTCTGATCAGCTACCGCTACCAACGCGGCGCCACCCTGATCACGACCAACAAGGCGGTCAAGGACTGGCCGGAGATCCTCGCCGACGACGAGGCGATGGCAGCAGCCCTGCTGGATCGGCTCCTGCACCACTGCTACGTCTTCAACATCAAGGGACGCAGCTATCGACTCCGAGACCTCGAGAACATCCTCAAGTGATCGCAGCCATGCCCAACGATTTCCACAACTCGCGGCGGTCGCGGTCGCTATGGAAAACGGGCCCCCGGCCCCCGCCCCCGTTTCCCACAACGACCGCTCTACGACGACGACGAACTACAAACCCATGCACAGGGGGTCGTCAAACTAGGTGTTCACTAAGGTCGTCAAAGATGGTGTTCCTTGACAGATGTTCTGGGCGCCCACGCCCGAGCAAAGCGCGAGGGCCAGCACCGGTACCCAAAGCGTGACCGCTCTCTTCATGACTCCAACCTCCCTTCGTGCGTTGCTGACATCACAGATTTGTGGCCGCCCTTCGGCAGCCCGGTGGTCTTGGGGACCAGCGCTCGATGCGATGGAAGCGAGGACCCGTAGCTTTGCGGCCCTGGGTTTCCCCAGGTGAGCCCTTCTCAAGGTAAGAAAACGCTACGCCCTTGCCGGCCAGAATGCACCACCCCTTCGGGTAGGCATCTGGACCCTGTACCAGCCCTGGCCGGAGTACGGCCGGCACAGAGGCCGGCCGCTTCAAGTGCGGTCGGCCAGATGTAGCCTCGGCGCCTCTGTGCCCGAGGTCTGGAGGCCGCTTCAATTGTGGGTTCTGAATGGTGCCCAGGGCCGGAATCGAACCAGCGACACGCGGATTTTCAGACCCCTACACTTGTCCCACCCAGGACCAACCAGGACCGACAGGGACCGTATTCTCATGAGCTTACGGAAGAGGCTCTTGTTCCCGGCTGTCCTGGATAATCTCTGTTTGGCCGCCAGTGCTGTAGCGAGAGTGTAGCGCGAGAATGACTCTCGTGAGTCACTCCTGGGGACGGAGATCGACCTTCGATTTTGGTTCTGGTAGGACGGCGGTCGACAAGATCTTCCGACCTCTTCAGCAGGCGGTCATGAGCATTGCCGTGATCGTGTTAGATTCACCAGTGGAGGCCGAGGCCATGGTCAAGGTTAAAGAGCGCTTTGTCGTCGACGATCAGGGCAAGAAGATGGAAGTCGTTCTGCCAATTGACGATTACGAGAAGATCCTGAAGGAGCTAGAAGAGCTCGAATCTGTTCGAGCGTTTGACATCGCCAAGGCTGAGGCCGACGAAGCTCTGCCCGCAGAGCAGGTATTTACAGAAATCGAGAACAAAGGCCCTTGAGCTACTCGGTTTGGATTCTTCGAAGAGCGCAAAAAGAACTCGCCCACCTACAGAAAGCCTCCTACTACCAGGTTCGGGATCGAATCCTGGCACTGGCTAATGATCCCAGACCCTCTGGCTCTCAGAAGCTGACCGGCCGAGAAGGCTGGCGGCTCCGGGTCGGAGCCCTGCGAATTCTCTAAGAGATCGACGACGCGTCGAAGACAGTCACCATCCTCCACGTCGGTCACCGGCGCGACATATACCGCCGTTAACGGTGTCGCGGCGTGAGTCGGGCTAGAACTCCACCCTCACCTGTCCCTACCATTAACTCATCCGTCTGGGAACTAAGGGCCTTTTTCGGGCCAAGGGGAATCCCGTCCTGTCCGAAAATAGGATCGTGTTGCAACCAGTGCTCAGAGCATGTGGTTACACGCGGGTAGAATTTGCCAATGAGAGCCGATTCGTACCCACTTCAGATGCTGCTCCTCACGGTCTCGGGCTGGGTGAACCGCCACCAGCAAGACATGATCGCGTACCTGATCGAAGAGAACCGGGTTCTGAAGGAACAGTTGAAAGGCCGCAGGCTTCGGTTAAACGATGACCAGCGACGGCGACTCGCCGCGAAGGCCAAGCGGCTCGGTCGGCAGACCCTGAATCGAGTTGCGACGATCGTCACTCCGGACACCTTGATGCGGTGGCATCGCAGGCTGATCGCGCTGAAGTGGACCTACGAGGCGAAGCGGGTGGGCCGTCCAGGCCTCATGAAGGCCATCGCCGGGCTGATCGTACGGATGGCTCAGGAGAATTCGAACTGGGGATACTGCCGGATCCAGGGTGAGCTGAAGGGCCTCGGTCATCGGGTGGCTCCAAGCACTATCGCCAAGGTCCTGAAGGAGAACGGCATCCAGCCGGCTCCAGACCGCCCTTCGAGCTGGAGATCGTTCATTCAAGCCCATTGGGGCGAGGTCGTGGGAGCGGATTTCTTCACGACCGAAGTGTGGACACCTCGAGGGCTGACGACGTATTACGTCCTGTTCCTGATTGATCTGAAGACGCGGAGAGTCCACTTCGCTGGGGCAACACCGAATCCGGACGAGCCGTTCATGGCCCAGGTCGCTCGCAATCTGACCGATGCTGTCGGCGGCTTCCTGGCCGGACACCGGTTCCTGATCTGTGACCGGGACGCTAAATTCACGGCTCAATTCCGGCGTATGCTCGAGGATGAGAGGGTGCAGATGATACGGACTCCGCGTCAAGCTCCGAACTGCAACGCGTATGCGGAGCGATTGGCGCTCTCCATAAAATCGGAGTGCCTGCGCAGGATGATCTTCTTCGGAGAGGCGTCCTTGCGGCAGGCGATCCAGACCTACCTTCACCACTACCACACCGAACGCACCCATCAGGGGATCGGAAACGAGGTCATTCAGTGCAGAGATCGGGTCACGCAGGGAGAGGTCTATTGTCGCGAACGGCTGGGTGGCCTCCTCAAGCACTACTATCGGGCGGCGTGACGATGGAGATGCTCAATCGGTCGGCTGTCATCGTCAAACCTCGACAGTCCTATCTCGAGTGGGCCAGCCGGGACGATGACGAGGGGCTCGCCGCGTCGGTCTTCGAGGCGCTCCAAGCAGAGCCGACGGTCTACCTTCTGCCGGAATACGAAGATCCCTTTTCTCAGCATGAGGTGCTGGAAGAGTTCTGGCCTGTCCTGTTCGAGACCATGCTAGAGGGATGGGTGACGGACAAGGCGTCCTGGCCGAAGAATCGGACCCTCGAGATGTTCCGAGAGTGGTTCGAGGTCCAGATGAGCTCAATCGTGGAAGATCTCTATCTGGGCGAGGCGCTCGAGTACTTGGAGTAAGGGAGATCCCTCAGCCTAAGCCATTTGAATGCTAGTCGGCCGAGTTTTCGGATAGGACGGGGGCGGAGCTGTGGTCGATTCCTGGCCCCTTCGCAGACCTCTCGCGCGGATCAACCCTCTGCAGCAAGTGTCACGGACCGCGGTTCCTCGACTCGCTGCGAGGCATCCAGCACCTCCACGGCCACCAGATTACCTTGACCGTCGTAGTCGAGGATCACACCGGGTTTGTCCTCGTCACTCTCGGCTACCGGCACATCTCTGAAAGTGACAGTCAGCGTGTCGGTGTCGGCGTCGTATCGTACCTTCATGATTGCTCCCAGTACTTGCCTATCTTACTCGTCCGATATGCCGTGACAATGCGAATTTCGTCTGGTAGTCGGTCGACAATGACGCGAACCAGATACTCCGTCGGATCGTCCCCTAGGCGAGTTTGCGACTGGCGCACCTCCCGATCGGTTCGCAGCCGAATCGTCTGTTGTGGCTCGGTCACGACTGAAACGAGTGTTTGCTCGGGTATCCCTCGGTTCTCAGCCTGCCGCCTCGCGTGCTCGGTTACCGTGATCTTCACCGCGCTCAGATCGTAGCAGGCCTTTCCAACGAAAGTGAGACGAGTCCCCTTCGATGGATGGGACTCCTCGAAGTGCCGCTTCGAAAGTCATGTCTTACCTCCCGGTCGATGCGCACTACCTCCATGACCGCCCACTGTAACGGATCGTGCTTTCGCAAGACTCATCTACAGAATGTCGCACAGATGTAAGACAAAGGGCACTCGACGGCGCAGAAGGAATCTGGCCGGCTACGTCCAGATTCCAGGTCCAGAGGGCTCCGGCTTGTACTAGCGGTGTTCTGCTCTCGGCCGCTCAAGCACGCTCGCCCGGTGTAGCAAGAGTGTAGCGCGACCCGCCCAGCGACGGAGCCAGACATCCCCCTAACTTACTGATTTAAGGAGACTTAATGGTGCCCAGGGCCGGAATCGAACCAGCGACACGCGGATTTTCAGTCCGCTGCTCTACCGACTGAGCTACCTGGGCACGGGGCGGGACGCCCCAACGCAGGTTTGTACCAAGCAGAGGAGGTCGAGTCAAGAGGTTTGGTGCAATGCTGAAGAAGTCCGTACAATACAGCGCCGTGGATCGCCGACTCTCACCTGCGTTGATTGCCTGGACCCTGGCAGGGATCCTTTTTCTGTCGATCCAGCCGGCCGCTGCCTGGACGCCGCAAAGCCGCATCCAGATGGCCGACTACGCGCTGCGAGTCACACCCCCGCATCTCGTGGGTCAAATCGAGCGCCATCAGAAGAGATTTCATGAAGGAATCCTCGCGGCCGCCAAGAGTGATCCCACCGTCGACTCCCTGGGGATGCCTATTCCGGTCGAGATCGATCTCGACCGGTTGATCGAGACCGAGGTCGAGCAAGCCATTCGCGCCATCGTCGACCACAGACCCTTCAGCCAGATCGTCTATCAGCTGGGCGTCGTCGCCTATTGGGTCGCCAGCGTCAACAACCCTCTTCTCTCGACAGAAGCCGGTAAGCCGGGGCCCGCGTACTGGCAGGACTACTTCCAGTATCTGCAAGACGCCAGTGATCGATTCTCGGTCCTGTACTACGGTCATGACCGTCAATTCGACACTCCCGCAGCGCTGGCCGCTCTTCTTGCCCAATCGCAGTCGCGGAGCCTCGCGATGGCTCCCTGGGTCGCCGAAGAATACAGACGCGTTGGTTCCATCGATGGTGTCAAGCTCTTCGATGACCGTTCGACCGCGTTCGGCGTCGGCGCCCTGGCGTTCAGTCACGGTGTCAGTGACATCGCTGGGGTGCTGCGCTATATTTGGCTGCGGGCTGGTGGCGTCGATTCCCGTCGTTTTCCGCCCCTGGACAAAGACCATCTGATCCTCGTCGAGCGCGGCCGACAAAGCCCGTGATCCATCGGCGATAAGCCAAGCACAATTCCCGGAGGGGACTCATGTTGAAAGCGACCCGAGCTCTCATCTCGGTCTATGACAAGAGCGAGGTGGTCGAGTTTGCCCGTGGATTGACCCGTCTGGAGATCGAGATTCTCTCCACTGGCGGTACCTTCCGACAGTTGCAGGAACACGACATCCCCGTCATTCCGGTGGCGAACGTCACCGGTTTTCCGGAGATTCTTGGCGGCCGGGTCAAGACCCTACACCCACGCATTCATGGTGGGATTCTCGCCGATCGATCGCGGGCCTCCCATGCCAGTGAGCTCAGCGAGCACAACATCACCCCGATCGATCTGGTGGTGGTCAACCTCTACCCCTTTCGCGAGACCGCGAGCGACCCGTCCATGAGCTACGAGCAGGTGGTGGAGATGATCGACATCGGCGGTCCCTGTATGGTGAGGGCCGCGGCCAAGAACCACATGGGAGTCGTGGTCGTGGTCGACCCAGAGGACTACCCGCAGGTTCTCGCCGCTCTCGAAGAAGGCGACGGGCAGGTACCCGACTCGCTCCGCAAGCACCTGGCCATCAAGGCGTTTCGGCACACGCAAGGGTACGACGCCGCCATCGCCTCTTGGCTCGAGAATCAGCTCGGTGAGACCGTTGCAGAGTTCCCGGGGCATCTATTCCTCGATCTCGAGAAAGATTTCGAGCCTCGGTATGGAGAGAATCCCCACCAGTCAGCGGCGCTCTATCACCGGGCAGGCGGACCGGGAGTATTCGGTGGGTTCGAGCAGCTTCACGGCAAGGAGCTGTCCTTCAACAATCTCCTGGACATGGACGCGGCCCGTCGCCTGGTGACCTTCACCGACGAGCCCACCGTCGCCATCATCAAGCACAACAACCCCTGTGGGATAGGTCTGGGGAAAAGCGTCCACGAGGCCTACCAACGAGCGCTCGAATGCGATTCCATTTCCGCTTTCGGATCGATTGTCGCGGTCAACCAGACCGTGGACGAAGCGGCCGCCGCCGCCATGTCGGATCTCTTCATCGAAGCCATCGTGGCGCCCGATTTCTCAGCCGAGGCCATCGAGCAGCTCTCTCGGAAGAAGGCACTGCGTCTCGTCAAAGCACCTACTCTCGACCCCACCAAGGCGGCCCTGGACCTGAGATCCGTCGAAGGCGGAATGCTGATCCAAAGCCAGGATAGCGAGGTCGAGGATCCGGCGTCCTGGAAGTGCGCCACGCAGCGCCAACCGACCCCTGACGAGATGAAGGCTCTCGAGCTCGGTTGGCAGGTGGTCCGCCACGTCAAATCCAATGCCATCGTCATCGGCAACAGCCATCAAACCGTCGGCATCGGTGCTGGCCAGATGAGTCGCGTCGACTCGTGCCGAATCGCGGTTCAGAAAGCCATGTTGGAAACCCAGGGCTGTGTCGCCGCTTCCGACGCCTTCTTTCCCTTCCCGGATGGCCTGGAGGTGTTGGCAGATGCGGGTGTCACTGCCGTAGTGCAACCCGGTGGCAGCAAACGCGACAACGAAGTCATCGCCGCGGCCGATAGCCGTGGGATGGCCATGATGCTCACCGGCGAACGGCACTTCAGACATTGACGACGTCATCACGAGCCGTGCCCTTCGCCTCTTCGCCGGATCCCCGCTCTCCTGGCGGTGATCTGGGTTGCCAGCGCTCTTCTGCCAGGCAGCGGATGCTCAGGACCCCTGGTCCGTACTCGAGGAGCTTGCGCGGCAATCTGGGAGCCGGAACCCTGAGAGCCGAATTCGTCCAGACCTATAAACCTGCGGGGTTCACCACAGGGGACCGAGAAACCGGCGATCTCTATCTCTCCCTTCCAGATTGCGTCCGGTGGGACTACGAAGAGCCCTATCCCAAGACCTTCCTGCTCTGCCAGAACACGATCCATACCTGGAATCCTGGCGACCAGGCGGGGCGCCGGTTCCTCCTCGTGGACAGCGATGAGCCCGGCATCGATCTCCTGCGATTGCGCATCGATGATCTGCGCCTGCGCTATGACGCCCACGTCGAAATGAAGCCGGATGGAAGTCTCGAGGTCATCCTCTCGCCGCGTGTTTCAGACTCGACGATTGCCGAGGCTCGACTGACCATGGATGCAGCTCGGGAGGTGCTCTCTGCCCTCACCTACCGCGATCAGGAGGGCAATCTCTCTCGATTCGAAATTACCGACTATGCCCCCAGCGACGACGCGGACCGATTCGAGCCTCCAGCCGACCTCGAATGGCTGGATCAGTGAGAGGAATGCGCCTCCATCGATGCGAGGTTCGACGGCCGGCCCGCATTCCGTATAATAATGCTGCTTCGAGAAGGCTCGATGACCAAGTCGCTCGAGCCAATAGTCTCGTATCGCTACGGGAGAAGTGCACTTGATACTTAAATCTATTTTCTCGCAGAACCGTGTCGCAGGTCGCTACTCTGCTCGCCATCGCCTTCTGCTTGGCGGTCCCGCTAGGTGTCGCGGCAGGACCCTACGTCGAAGGCGACTACATCGAGATCGCCGGTACGGTGGCCGATGCCAGCGGCGTGCCGATTCCGGATGTCCACGTGATCTTTCGGGCGGCCAAGAAGTCCTTCAGCATCTCCCAATTCGGCAACGCCACCCGCGATGAAGTCCACCAGCGGACCGAAACGGACCCGCATGGGCAATTCAATTTTCGCTGGCGATGGGTGGATTACTACAATCGGTACGAGATCCTCGTCGTCATTCCCAGACGCTCCGCCGCCGGGGACTCCTTCGACATCCTCAGCCAACTCGATATTTCGAAGAGAATTCGCAAGGGATCCCCGGTCGTCGTCGCCCTGACTGTCGAGGAGGGCGAGTTCCTGGACAACCTGAGAGACTTCCTCGCCACCATCGACACCGAGGACGAAAAACGTATCTACGACGAGATGGGCAACCCGGACCGCGTGCAGACCATCGAGCATCCGACCCATGATGAGATCTCATGGTGGTACTTTCAGGCGGGCAAAGCCTACAGATTCCGTGACGGAGAGCTCCAACAGGTCGTACACTTCGATCCCGTCACCCCTATTTGACGCCTGAGGCCGATCGACTCGAGACCATCATGCTAAATCCCAATGCTCCAGGCGTCGCCCGCTCAGAGACGTCGACCGCAAGCCTCGCCGGCGAGGTTTCTCGCACTCATAGCCGACAAGCTGATCGCTACCGAGGAGTTGTTCGTGCAGCAGCTACGCTCCGATGTACCGTTTATCGAGAACGCGGGAGAGTACCTGTTCTCGAGCGGTGGCAAGCGATTGCGGCCCGCCATGCTGCTGCTGTCCGCTCGCTTGCTCGGGCATGACAGTGACGAAGAAGTCACCTACTCGGCCGTCGTCGAGCTCATCCACTCCGCCACCCTCATTCACGACGACATCATCGATCATGCTTCGCTGCGACGAGGCAGAACCACGGTCAATGAGCTGTGGGGGAACAGTCTGACGGTTCTTCTGGGCGACTGGCTCTACACCACCTCCATGAAGATGGCCCTGACCCACGACAACCTGGAGGTCATTCGGCGCCTCTGTGACGCCACTCTGAGAATGACGGAGGGCGAGTTGCTCGCGCAGCAGAAACTGGGGTCCTCGAACATCAGCGCCGAGGAGTACTTCCGCATCACACGGCGCAAGACGGCATTCCTCTTTTCTGCGGCCTGCTCCATTCCGAGTCTCATGAAGCCTGCCCAGCCGGAAGCTGACGAGCTTCTGCAGCAGTACGGCCTGGCCCTCGGGACCTGTTTTCAGCTCGTGGATGATCTGCTGGACTTCACCGCCACCGAAGGCGAGTTGGGCAAGCCCGTGCTCTCCGATCTCAAAGAGGGCAAGCTCACCCTGCCCATCATTCTGCTCCTTCCCAGGCTACGGCCGGATCGGCGGCGACTGATCGAAATGGTTCTCAAAGACGGCGATTTCAAGCGCGTCGAGCGCAAAGAGGTCCTCGAGTTGGTGATGTCCGAGGGGACCATCGAGGAGGTGGCGGAGATGGCTGACAAATGGGCGCTGGAAGCCAAGCAACAGCTCGACTCATTCCCCGCTTGTGACGCTCGTGAGGCCATGGAGTTCGCTCCAGACTATGTCCTCCAGCGACGGTCCTAGTTGACCGACCGGTAGACCGAACGCGCCCGTAGTGACGTGTCCCGTAGCCCAGATCTCGTCCGCCCGAGCCCCATCCACCGGGTAGGCATCCGCCCCCGAGACCGGTGTCAGCCCCACATAGGTGGCGTATCGAAATCGCCGCGGTTTGGCCTCGAGCCAGATTCTCTGCCCCGGCATGATCACCACATGACGCTCAGCCTGCGAGCGATTCAGGATCCGGGGTTGGCTCCCGAGGTACAGCAGACCCATGGGTTGGCTGTCCTCGGGCGACTGGGACGGGAATCGCAGAGCCAGATAGGCCATGACCTCCTGACCGAAATCAAAGGTGACCCAATGGCCGAGCGGGGGCGAGGACCGGTCGGTCTTGCCCAATTGCTGCCAGCGGCGATTGTCGGCCGGCAGCCGAAACCTCTCGGCACCCAAAGCGCCCTGGGTCGTCCTGAGCTCGGCGATCGTCGGGATCGTCTGCGGCTGCCCGGTGACCAGCCAGCGACCCACTGGTGCCGGGCCCCACACTGTTGGCGCCTCGCCATGAGGTAGCGGCAAGGTGACATCGAAGAGGGCATCCTCGGGTTGTCTGAATATCTGCCAATCGCCATCGGTGACGATACTGGTCTTCTCCTCGGCTCCAATAGCTTCGAGGTACAGCAGGAGCCCCCCGATACCCCGCACACTGCGCACTTCCACCATCAGTCGGTTTGTACCCACCTGCAGGGCCTCGAGAACATCGTACTGCTTCAGCGATTGGCCGTTCCGATAGCGGCTACCGCCCACGGGTACCGCGTTGAGAAAGACCAAGGCCTCTTCGTCGGCGGTGGTCGTCAGGGTAGCCTGCTTCGGAAGCTGTGACAGGTCAAAGTCACGGACCGCGTAGAAGGCCACCGGCCCTGGCTCCACCTCACCTTCGGTGATCCAGATCCACTGCGCCTGCCTGGTCGGTAGCACATAGGCTTCCAGGATGCGCTGCAACACCGCCTGCAAGCTCACCAAGGCTCCCAACGCCAGCAACAGCGCCAGCCACATCCGTCTTCGCGTTTGTTTCGACACCTTCGAGATCGTTCCCTTTCCGCAGCCCCGAAATCTAGCACGGTTGGACCCAAAGCCATTGACTCGGCCGGGGCGCCCAAAGTAGATTGGGCCGTGCCCACCGACGAATCCGCCGCGGTCCCCCAGGCCACAACCAAAAGCAGGGTTGTCGGCGCCATCCCGGCCCGATTCGGGTCGTCACGACTGCCCGGCAAACCGCTGCGCCAACTGGCGGGCCGTTCGTTGATCGAACACGTCTATCGACAGGCAACACGAGCCGCAGAGCTGGATCAGGTGGTGGTGCTCACTGACGATCAACGCATCTTCGAAGCCGTGAGCCGCTTTGGAGGAAACGTGGAGATGACTCCTACCGAGTGCGCTAGCGGTACCGATCGCGTGGCGGCGGCGGCTCGCCATTGGCCCGTGACTGCGGTCGTCAACATCCAGGGAGACGAGCCTCTCATCGATCCGCAGGCCATCGACACTCTGGCTCGGCATTTGAAACAGAACCCCAACGATCCGATGGTCACTCTGGCGGCACCCGCCGAAGCCGGGAGATCGGGACAACCCCGATGTGGTCAAGGTCGTGGTCGACCTTTCTGGCACCGCCCTGTACTTCAGTCGCTCGCCGATCCCCTACCGGCGCGGTTCGGAACCCCATGCCGACCTGCGTCACATCGGCATTTACGGATATCAGCTCCAGACCCTCCTGGACCTCGCCGACCTGCCGGCCAGCGCCCTCGAGCGCAGCGAGTCCCTGGAGCAACTGCGGGCGCTGGAGAACGGAATTGGCATCAAGGTCCTCGAGGTCGCCCGAGGCTGGCAAGGGGTCGATACAATGGAGGACCTGGAGAGGGTCGAATCCATACTCAAAGCTGCCGCCTCTTCCACGGGTTGAGACGGCGAGAGGACAGCTGGAAAGGGGACGGTGCATGGCAACGAAGTTCATTTTTGTAACGGGTGGGGTCGTCTCATCCCTGGGCAAGGGCGTGGCGGCGGCCTCGGTGGGGGCGCTTCTCGAGGGCCGCGGATTCTCCGTGACCCTGATGAAGTTCGACCCGTACGTCAACGTCGATCCGGGAACCATGTCGCCGTACCAGCATGGCGAGGTCTTCGTCACCGACGATGGCGCGGAAACCGATCTGGATCTGGGTCACTATGAGCGTTTCACCCACACCCTCACCAGCAAGGACCACAACTACACCACCGGCAAGATCTACGAAGCGGTGATCGACAAAGAGCGCCGCGGAGACTATCTGGGCAAGACCGTTCAGGTCATCCCCCACGTCACCGACGAGATCAAGGACGCCATGCGCCGACTGGCCGATGAGGTGGACGTGGTCATCATCGAGATCGGCGGCACCGTCGGCGACATCGAGTCGCTGCCCTTTCTCGAGGCGATTCGTCAGCTTCGTCTGGAGCTCGGACGGGGTAACTCCGCCCACCTGCACCTGACCCTGGTTCCCTTTATCGCCGCTGCCGACGAGCTGAAGACAAAACCCACTCAGCATTCCGTGCAGGGAGCTGCGCGCCATCGGCATCGACGCCGACGCCTTGCTGTGTCGGTGTGACCGCCCGCTGCCTGAAGAGGTCAAGAAGAAGATCGCCCTCTTCTGCAACGTCGAGCCCAAAGAGGTGATCTCCGCTCGGGACGTCGAGACCATCTACGAGGTACCTCTGAGCTTTTGCCAGGAGGGCCTCGACGAAATCCTCCTCGATCAGCTCAACATGCCCCACTACCCGCGGAGTCTCTCCAGATGGGAGGAGTTGGTCGCCAAGGTCAAGAATCCCAAGCATGCGGTCCGGATCGGTATCGTCGGCAAGTATGTCGAGCTGCCGGACGCCTACAAGAGCTTGAACGAGGCTCTCCTGCATGGCGGCATCGCCAACGACGCGGGAGTCGAGCTGGTCTATATCGACGCCGAGGAGATCGAGACCGGCAACTGGCCCCGCGAGGTCTTCGAGGTGGATGGACTGTTGGTGCCCATCGGCTTCGGATCCCGTGGGACAGAAGGAAAGATTCGCGCCATTCGCTACGCCCGAGAGCATCGGGTGCCATTCTTCGGCATCTGCCTCGGGATGCAGTGCATGGTGATCGAGTACGCCCGCAACGTCTGTGGAATCGAGGACGCCACTTCCGCCGAGTTCGACGCCGATACGCCGCACGCGGTGATCTACAAACTGCGAGACCTGCTGGGTGTAGAGGAGATGGGCGGCACCATGCGTCTCGGTGCCTACCCGTGTCAACTGACCGAAGGCACCTTGGCGGCGCGAACCTACGGGGTGCCGGAGATCAGCGAGCGCCACCGCCACCGCTACGAGGTCAATCAGAAGTATCTGCAGCAGCTCCAAGAGGGTGGCCTGCAGGTGGCAGGGATGAGTCCCGATGGCAAGTTTGTCGAAATGGTCGAGCTGAAGGACCACCCCTGGTTCCTCGGTTGTCAGTTCCATCCCGAGTACAAATCGAAGCCCACCGAGCCGCACCCGCTCTTCGTTTCCTATATCAAGGCCGCTCTGGGTGAACGGGAACGACGGCAGGATCCGGCGAGAGTGGCGGAGAGAGAGCGACCGAGCTCTGACCAAAGAGATGGTATGAGCGTCCAGAGCTTCGAGCTGGCACCAGGAGTCGAGATTGGCGGCCCGGCGCTTCCTTTCGTCGCCGGACCCTGTGTCATCGAGACGCCGGAAGCGACGGTCGCCCTGGCCGAGTGGGTGGCGGAGACCAGTCGTGAGCTCGAGACGCCGGCACTCTTCAAGGCCTCCTACGACAAGGCCAATCGCAGCTCCATCGAGAGCTACAGGGGGCCCGGACTGGCCGCCGGATTGAGAGTCCTCCAGCAAGTGGCGCAGCAGACCTCGATGCCGATCCTCACGGACGTTCACGCTCCGGAGCACTGCGAACCGGCAGCCGAGGTTTGCGCAGTCCTGCAGGTGCCCGCCTTTCTCTGCCGTCAGACCGACCTGATCCTGGCTGCCGCCGGAACCGGTCGCGCGGTCAACCTCAAGAAGGGACAGTTCATGGCGCCCGACGACATGCGACGGGCTGTCGACAAGGCGCGGAGCACGGGGAATGAACGCATCTCAGTCACCGAGCGCGGATTCTCCTTCGGATATCACAACCTGGTGGTCGATATGCGGTCCTTCGCCATGATGCACCAGGAAGGTATCCCGGTGATCTATGACGTGACGCACTCGCTACAGCTCCCGGGTGGCGGCGTCGAGACAGGCGGACTGCGCCAGTTTGCCGAGCCCCTCTCGCAGGCAGCCGTGGCGGCTGGCGCCGATGGGCTGTATCTGGAGATTCACCGCCAGCCCAACGAGGCCCTCTCGGACAGCACGACGCAATTGCTGCCCGACCGCGCCGCTGCCCTATTGCGCCAGGCCATCAGAATCCGCCAGGCGATGACCAGGGAGACGCCCTCCAAATGAGCGCCGCCAAGCCGCCAGATCCCCGCGCTATCGCCACCAAGGTCCTGGAGATCGAGGCCGCCGCCGTGCGTGGTCTTGTCGATCAGCTCGACGAAGCGTTCGACCAAACGGTGGAACTGCTGAAAGGCACTCGTGGCCGCGTCGTCTGCAGCGGTATGGGCAAGAGCGGCATCATCATGAAGAAATTGGCGGCCACCCTGTCATCGACGGGAACCCCCGCCCTGTTCCTGCATCCAGCCGAAGCGGTGCATGGAGATATGGGAATGCTGGCACCCGGCGATACCGTCCTGGCGGCCTCATACTCGGGATCCACCGAAGAAATCCTGAAGCTCGTCGAGACCTTGAAGCGCCTGGGAATTCCGCTCGTCGCCCTGACCGGCAATTCTCAGAGCCCACTGGCCAGGAGTGCCGACATTCATCTCAAAGTAAAGATCGATCAAGAGGCTTGTCCTCTCGATCTCGCACCTACCGCGTCCACGACCGCCACACTGGCGCTGGGCGATGCTCTGGCCATGGCTCTGCTGGAAGCCAAGGGATTCACCCCGGAGGACTTCGCCCGACTTCATCCTGGAGGTGACCTGGGCAAGCGCCTGCTCAAGGTCAACGAATTGATGCACAAGGAGGATGCCGTCCCCAAGGTAGCCGGGTCGACTCTCATGCGCGACGCCATCTACGAGATGTCGCGCAAGAAGCTAGGCATCACCGCCGTCACCGACGATCAGAACAGATTGACGGGCTGTATCTCCGATGGCGATCTACGACGCCTGCTGGAGAAGGACGACGAGCTTCTCCGGAGCACCGCGGCGACCTGTATGAACCCTGAACCGCGGACAATCGAAGGCGCCGAGCTGGCCTCTGCCGCCCTGCATGTCATGGAGGAGCATCGCATCACTTCGCTGTTCGTCACCGACCAGGACGGGCATCTGGAGGGCATCGTCCACCTGCATGATCTCTGGGGACTGGAGCTCTTCTAGAAAGTCATGCCCATCCTCACCGACCAGGAGTTGGCGCGTCGTGCCGCGGAGCTGGAATGGCTACTGTGTGACGTCGACGGCGTGCTGACCGACGGCGGCCTTTTTTATGATCGTAAGGGGCCCGCGATGCTTCGGTTCCATGTTCGGGACGGTTTCGGCATGAAGCTGGCTCAACGCGCTGGTCTGCGAGTCGGAATCTTCTCCGGCAGGGCCTCGGGAGCCCTGGAACAGCGTGTCTCCGAGCTCAAACTCGACGCCCTTCTGATGGGAGTCCAAGACAAACGATCCGAATTCGCCACCTTTCTCGAACGCCACAACACCGTGGCGCGGCGGGTAGCCTATATCGGCGATGATCTCCCCGATCTGGTGGTCCTGGGGCAATGCGGGCTCTCCTTTGCACCCGCCGACGCGGCCGTGGAGGTGCAAACCGTGGTCCATCGAGTCATGGGCGCCGCCGGTGGGCACGGGGCTGTGCGCGAGGCCGTGGAGATCATCCTCCGCTCCCGGGGTATCTGGGACCAGCTGTTCTCGAACTACACCTTCGACGGCTAGAGTCGACCCGCTCTTAGTCTTCCGGTTCCGGTTTCTTCTTCACAACCAGCGCTGCTGCCCCAACCCCCAGTAGATAAAGGAGGATCGTGGGCAGTGCAAAGAGGCAGAGGTTCACCACGTCGGGCGTCGGCGTTACCAGAGCGGCGGCGACGAAGATGAGAAGCACGGCCCATCGGAAGTGACGGATCAAGAACCGAGGTGTCACGACTCCCATCTGCGCCAGGAGAAAGATGATGATCGGTAGCTCGAACATCAGCCCCAACCCGAGGATCACGTACAGGAGAAATCGGAAGTACTTCTCCACCGTGATCATGGGCTGGAAGGCAGCCCCCATGCCGATCAGAAAATCCACCGCAAAAGGAAAGGCAACGTAATAGGCAAAAGCTCCGCCGGAAAGGAAGAAGAAGGTGCCGGCCAAAATGAAGGGAAGAGCTCGCCGGCGCTCTTTCTGATAAAGACCCGGCGCCACAAAGCGCCAGACTTGGTACAGCACCACGGGCGAAGCGATGAAGACTGCCGTCAGCGCCGCCACCTTGACATAGATGATGAAGGGGTCGGTGACCCCGAGAAAGGTCAGACGGGTCCCCTCCGGCAGGGCGGCGTAGATCGGCTGCGCCAGGAAATCGGCGATCCTCTCCACGAAGACCCAACTGAAACCGAACGCCACGGTGACCGCGATCAGAGCGCGAACAATGCGGAAACGAAGCTCCTCGAGGTGCTCCAGGAGGCTCATTCGCGGGAGATCGTCCGCGGGCGCTGTCGTATCGGACTGGGCGTCGGGTATCGCTGTCATCGAGGTCTCGCCGTCTATTCGGACTCTACCTTCGCCTCGGTTGCCCCTGCGGGCGCCGCATCCTGCTTTTCCACAGAAGCAACGGAGTTCTCGGGGGCGGACGACGGTATTGGCTCGACCTCGTCAGCCGGCGGGACTACCGGAGTTGCGACAGGAGCCGGCGGTTTGCTCAGCTCTTCCGTTGACAGTTCCACATCCAGGGTCCGTTTGAGATCACTGGTGGCGCGACGAAACTCGCCCATGGCGCGGCCCAGCGTACGCCCGATCTCGGGCAGCTTCCGGGGGCCAAAAACCAACAGGGCCAGAACCAGGATGAAAAGAAGCTCAGGAACTCCAAGGGAACCGATCATTGACTGCTCCTCGTACCATGGATGATCTGGCGACAACGCCGGATTGTCAAGCTGCCGAATCGCCGGGTGGGACGCCATGCGAGGCGATTCTCACGACTATGACGATCTCAACGGACCCCCGAAATCACTGGTGATACACTCCCGCCGTGCGAAATATCTGGAAAGTCACCGCCTCCCTCCTCTTCGCTCTGACTCTGCTGGTCGGGAGCCTTTTCGGGGATCGTCTGCTCGCGTTCAATCGAGAGGCCCGGGAAGTGCTGAGATTGTATACGGAGCTCTTGACCGTTGCCTACGAGAACTACGGTGAAGAGATCGAGTATGGCGATCTGGTCAATGCCTCCATCGAGGGCATGGTGAGGTCACTCGATCCCCACACGAGCTTTCTCAGCGCGGAAGCCTATTCCAGCATGCGAGATCGCCAGCAGAGCACCTTCTTCGGCTTGGGGATCCTCGTCGGTACACGCAACGGCCAGATCACTGTCATCACTCCTATCGAAGGTACACCGGCCTCCAGAATGGGTCTGCGGGCTGGCGACGTCATCACCCACATCGAGGGTGAGTCGACCGAGGGGATGAATATCAATGACGCGGTCCGGCAGCTCAAGGGTCCGAAGGGGACCGAGGTGACCATTACCCTCGCCCGTCCGGGGATGCAAGACGCGATCGAGGTGACGATCGAGCGCGACGAGATCCCACAGGTCTCGGTCCGGTACGCCTACATGATCACGCCGGAAACCGGCTATCTGTCCATCGACGATTTCAACCGCGGGACGGCACAAGAAGTACGGGAGGCCATTTCCAGCCTGCGGGAGCAGGGGATGCAGCGCCTGCTGGTCGATCTTCGTCGCAATGGTGGCGGTCTACTCGATCAAGGCATTGCCGTGGTCGAGCAATTCGTACCCGAAGGCTCCAAGATCGTCGAGACCCGAGGCCGCACACGCGACTCCGAGCAGAAATACTTCGCCGGAGACACCCCAACCAATCTGGACCTGCCGCTGGTGGTCCTGGTCGGTGAAGGCACCGCTTCGGCCGCGGAGATCTTCGCCGGGGCAATCCAAGACCACGACATCGGCCTGATCGTCGGCACCCAGACCTGGGGCAAGGGTCTCGTCCAGACCGTCTACAGCCTGTCCTACGGTGCGGGACTGGCGCTGACAACGGCCAAGTACTACACACCTTCAGGCCGGCTGATTCAGAGGGACTACACTTCCTGGTTCGACTACAACACCCACTCCAATGGCTATGTCCCGGACGACACAACAAGCTCGTCGCAGGAGCCACTTTCTGAAGGGGAGACGGTGGAGGCATTTCTCACCGATCTCGGTCGCAAGGTCTATGGCGGTGGAGGTGTGACCCCCGATGTCATGGTAGAGCCCGTGCAGATGCCGAAGCTCCTGCAGATTCTGCTGTCGCGCAACGCGTTCTTCGATTTCGCCGTCACCTATGTCAACCAGAACCCGATCGATGATCGGTCCTGGCAACCGACTCCGGAACTGGTGGATCAATTCGAGCGCTGGGCGATGGACGAAGAGATCCTCTCGCGAGAGGAATGGGACGAAGAGCTCGCCGAGGTCGGTCTCCCCAGCGACATCCAGAGCTATCTGCACGCGGAGATCTTCAACGCGGCCTTCGGTATCGAGGCCCGATACGAGATCCTGGCCATGGGAGACACCCAGATTCAACGAGCCCTCGAGGCCTTCGATGAAGCCAGCGACCTGTTGGCACGTCGTCTGGCTCTGCAGGATGCGAAGGCCACCGACTCCGTCGACACTTCCAGCCTGCTCAACTAGGCAGGCGGTTCCGGCGCTTCCAGACCCTGGAAGTGGGCCACGGCAAGGGCCGGCAGCGCTTCGAGATCATAGCCACCTTCCAGGGTGACCACGATCCGGCCAGAGCAGAGCTCCTCGGCAATCTCCCCCAACCAACGGCCCCAGTCCCGAAAGGCCTGCTCGCTGACTCGCATACCGCCGACAGGATCCGCCTGCCAGGCATCGAAGCCGGCGGAGATCAACAAGGTTGCCGGCCGAAACCGGCGCAGCGATGGCAAAATAATCTTTTCGAAGGCCTCCTGGTAGGTGGCATCCCCGCTGCCTGCGGGTAGGGGGACATTCACGGTGGTCCCGACTCCCGCACCTCGACCCCGTTCCGCAGCCGTTCCGGTTCCAGGATAGAAAGGGTGTTGATGGATGCTGGCGTAAAGGACATCGCCACGATCCTCGAAGAGATGTTGGGTGCCGTTGCCGTGATGCACATCGAAATCGATGATGGCCAGTCGCTCCACGCCCTTGGTACGCAAGATGTATTCCGCGACCACGGCTATGTTGTTGAAATAGCAGAAGCCCATTGCCATGGCCCTCTCCGCGTGATGACCAGGGGGGCGAACAACGGCTATACCGCACCTTCGAGATCCTTCGAAGACCCAGTCGGCGGCAACAAGGCACACATCCACCGCCGCGCGCGCCGCTCGCCACGACCCAGCCGAGAGAGGATTGTCGCCGGTGTCGATGAAGGCCTCTCCCGCGGCCACGGCCCCGCGCAGGCGGCGGATGTACTCCGGCTCGTGGACCGCGGCGATGGCAGCCTCGGTCTGCGGGTGCTCGCCCGCCTCTTGGACAGACATCCCCGCCTGTTCGAGCCCGCCAATCACCCTCTCCAGACGCGACGGCAACTCGGGGAACCCGGCTGGAACTTCATGCTCGAAACATCGGCGATCCGTGAATACTCGAAGTGACATGATCAAAGTCTAGCCCATACGCCTGGGTACATCGATGCCCAGATCGGAAAACCTCTTCTTCAACCGGTGAACCAGGGAATCGACCGTGCTCGGCTTCAGGCCATGCCCCACTCGATGACAGATCTCGCGGCTCGTATAGCCCTCGAAGAAGGCCAGATAGAGCACCTGGAGATCTCTCTTGCGGCTTTGCTTGCCCACCAGCTTGCCGCAGCTAGCGAGGAATCTGACGCGTCTCTCCCTCAACAATAGGCGCTCTTCCGGGGATCGGCGAGGATCCCGCACTCTTTCGGCAAGCTCAGAACCGGTATCGCGAGGGAGCTCGACAACCACTCCCCCACCCCTCTTGGCCGCATTGCGCCCGCGAAGAAAATCCACGACCACATTCTCGGCGACTCTCCCCAGGTAGGCCGAGATCGCTCCTTCGACCTCCCCCCGGCAGCTCCTCAGCCTCCTGCCCTGCCCCTCCAAGAGCCGACAGTAGGTCTCCTGCACCAAATCCTGATGCTCGTCTTCACTGATGCGAGCATCGAATCGCAGAAGTGTGCGGCGAACTCCCATGGCCAGCGGGCGGTTGAATCGACTCTGGAACTCCTGCCACGTCTGCGCATCTCGATCGGTCGCGCAGCGACGGATGAGATCACGTGCTTCATTGGTTTGCATACTCCGTCCTCCCCACAAAGATGAGGTTGTGGAGGGGAGGCGTAGCGCTTGTCGGAACGGGCTTTTCGACCAGGGCGGATACCCTGGAAACGGCAGGCGAGCCGACTCTACCAGATCCGGCTCCAAATATCGTGGGGTTGTGGAGAACGCCAGGCTAGCGCAGCTTCTCTTCGACGAACTCGACGTGCTTTCTGACTTTCGGATCGTACTTCTTCAACCGCAGCTTGTCCGTACCAAGCCTCTTGTTCTTCGTCGTGGTGTAGAAATAACCGGTGCCAGCCGTCGAGACGAGCTTGATCTTTTCTCGCATAGTGGTTTTCCTCTGTAAAATGGCGGGGTCGACGGGACTCGAACCCGCGACCTCCGGCGTGACAGGCCGGCGTTCTAACCAGCTGAACTACGACCCCGCTATTTTGAAGAACCTTGCCGCTGCGTCTCCAGGTCGACGCTTGGTGGGAGGTGAGGGATTTGAACCCACGACCCCCTGCGTGTAAGGCAGGTGCTCTTCCACTGAGCTAACCCCCCGCCCCGGCGACGCGCAATATTACGGTAGGCCACGAGGGAAGTCAACGTTTAACGGCGGGGCTCGAGGGGTTGGCATTCGAGCTCTGGATCGTCGAGCCGTCGTCGAATCGATGCTCGGTGGGTATGACTTTGGCCATGACCCTTGGATCCAAAACATCCTTCCCAACTGTCAGTCGTTTTTTCTTTACAATATGTCAATTTTTCGGTTTCTCAACCTAGAAAATGTCTCCGTTTTTTTCTTCTCTCCTCCATTTTGTTCTCCTCAGCCGACTTCGAGGACCCTCATCGTGCCCTGGCCTGCTGGCTGTTGGATCTTTCTCTATTTCGTAAAGTACTGATTTTTCAATAGATATAGATCACAATCGGAAACCGGAATGGCGATTTCACGGGCGATTTCATCGCTGAAACCCTCTTGGCACGCCCCTTGCCCTAAGGAATGGCGAGGAAAACAACTCGAGACCAACAAAAGCCGGAGGAATCACCCATGGAACAGATCAAACGACTAAAGGTGAGAGAGCTCATCGATGACGACCCAGTGAGCCATCCAGGTGGGCGCGCCGATGTTCCCGATCGCCAGCTGAGCAAGTTCTTCAAGGCCCTCTCGGACCCTACCCGCCGGGAGATCCTGAAACTCCTCGAGCGTCACCCGCGCAGCGTTGGCGAGATCGTCGACAACTTTCAACTGTCCCAACCGACTATCTCACGTCACCTCTCCGTACTCCGGGAGGCCGACCTCGTCGTCGACCAGAGGCGCGGTCAGCACGTGATCTACCGGCTCAATGCCGGTACCCTGACCGACTCGATTCTGGGCTTCTTTCATGAGTTCCGACACTCTCGCCAAGAGCTCGATCGCCTCGGCATTCAGCGGGTCGCATCCGTAGCGGAAAGCCGTGCGAGACGTCCCCGAAGACCCGGTCTGTAAGAGATTCCTCCTTTCAAGCAGGCACGACCCCGGCACTCTGGTCATTCCAGGGTGCCGGGGTTATAATTTGCAGCCGGCTGAGATCCGTGCACCTACTCGAGGCGCCGATCTCCACCGGTGATTCCAGATCTCAGGGCGGTGTAGCTCAGCTGGTTAGAGCGAGCGACTCATAATCGCTAGGTCATGGGTTCAAGTCCCTTCACCGCCACCATCCCCGTTGCCCGTGTCGCTACTTTCCGAGATCAGAAGGTTCTTCGAGCACCATGTTGCGGTCCGGGCAGGCGACAGGCTCCTGGTTGCTTTCTCCGGTGGACCCGATTCCACGGCACTTCTTTGGGGTCTGAAACACGTCGCCCCCGAACTCGGGATCGAGCTTCACGCCCTTCACATCGACCACGCGCTCGATGGCGATTCGAGTCGCCGAGCAGCCCTGGCAAGTGAGATCTGCGCCGCGCTGGGGATGGAGTCGAGTTCTCTGCGCCAACCCGTTCATGAACATTCGCTGCCCGGGGAGAACCGAGAGGCGGCCTCACGCCGTATCCGATACGAAGTGCTCGAGACCCAAAGGCGCCAACTGGGTGCAGCCTATATCGTGACCGCCCACCACGGCGACGATCAGATAGAGACCCTTCTCATCCGCCTCCTCTACGGCACGGGGATCGAGGGTCTGGCGGGTATCCAAACCCGTCATCGCCATGTGATCCGTCCTCTGCTGGGGCTGCGTCGGTGGGAGATTCAACAAGCGCTTGCCCAAAGTGGTCTCGAGCCTGTGCAGGATCCGACCAATCTCCATCTGGGCCACACCCGCAACCGCGTTCGCCACCTGTTGCTGCCTCATCTACTCGCCGGCGACCCTGGTCTCGACGAACTCCTCCACGGGTTGGCAAGGACCGCACAGAGAAGCCGGTCTTCGGTGGAGACCCGTCTCCGGCGCCAAATCGACCTGCGCAGAACGAGCACTGGCGCATCCATGAGCCAACGGGCACTGCAGAACCTCCCCTACCCTTTGTGGCCATTCGCTCTAGCGCTGGCGCACCGAGAAGCGGATGCTGCCTATCCCCCTTCCGCAGTCGCCTGTCAGGAACTCCGCCGACAGCTCGGCTATGCAGCGCGGGTGGGCGTCGACTGTGGCGGCGGCTGGCGCTGGCAAAGCCAAGGGCAGCAGTTGACTTTGGCCAAGCCCCCACCCTCGAGGCCCGGTTTCGCTTATACTGTTGAGGTGCCGGGTGAATGCGAGATTCCCGAGCTGGCGCTCAGGTTTCGCATTCGTCGCGGGGCAGTGGATGCCTGGATGTTCCGGCCATCGAGCCGCCGGGCAGGTCTTGACTTACCTATCGCGCCGGGCGCTCGTGTGATCGTGCGCAGTCGCCGGGAAGGTGATCGTATTCGTCCCTTTGGTTGTCAGTACACCCGCCGACTCAAGGACGTGCTCATCGACCGCCGTGTACCCCGGCAAGATAGAGGCCGTATCCCACTTTTGGAAGTGGATTCGCGGCTTGCCTGGATCCCTGGAGTGACCGTAGATGAAGCATTTCGTGTCGAGCCTGGGGGGCAAGTCTGGATAGCCGAGTTGGAGTCGACCTAGAAACCATGAATATACAAACTCTCTACGACGCAGAGACCATTCAGGAGAAGGTCACGGAGCTGGGGCAGAAGATCGAGCAAGACCACGGAAATGCCGATCCCTGGGTTATCTCCATCGTCGGCGGATCGGTGCTTTTCCTGGCAGATTTGATTCGTTCCTTGAGCCAACCGGTGCGATTCGACTTTGTCCAGGTTCAATACTCGGTCAGCGCTCACGATGGAGATCTCCTGGAGATCCACTACCCCATTTCGCTGGATGTAATGAATCAGAACCTTGTGATCATCAAGGACGTAGTGGTTTCTGGCGTGATCGAAAACTATCTCGCCAGTCAGTTCCGCAATCGGGGCGCCACGAGGGTGATCTTCGCGGCCTTGATCGATGTGCCCGACCGGAGGACCACCGATTTCCAACCCGACTACAGCCTGTTTCGGGCCGAGCGCCAAGGGATCTTCGTCGGCTACGGACTCAAGCATGAGGGCCGTTTCGGCAGCCTGCCCTATATCGGCCAGGTCCACGAGGATGAAGCAGAAGGAACGCAAGAGTAACCGAAAGGAAGCAACTCATTGAACCCGACCGTTAGAACACTGATTGTCTGGATCGCCATCTTTGTCGTGGTGATTCTGCTTTGGAATACCTTTCAGGCAGGGAAGATCAACCAGGTCTCCCTGACCTTCACCGAGTTTCTCGAGCAAGTCGAGAAAGGCAGGGTCGCCGAGGTGACCCTGCGCGGCCAAGAGCTCACCGGAGCCTTTTCCGAAGGCGGCCAATACTCCGGAGAGGACAGCTTCTACACCTATCTACCGGAGTATCCGAACCTGGTGCAGGAGCTGCGGGATTCAGGAGTGGTGATCAAGGCGGAAGAGCCCAAGGAGAACCCGCTGCTGCAGTTCCTGTTCGGCTGGGCACCCTTTCTGTTGATCATTGGCCTCTGGATCTTCTTCATGCGGCAGATGCAATCCGGCGGCAACAAAGCCCTGTCTTTCGGCAAGAGCAAGGCCAAACTGCTCAACACATCGAGCAAGAAGGTGACCTTCGAGGATGTTGCCGGGGTAGAAGAGGCCAAGGAAGAGCTCGGCGAGATCATCGAGTTCCTCAAAGAGCCGCAGAAGTTCCAGCGTCTCGGCGGCAAGATCCCCAAGGGCGTCCTACTGATGGGCCCCCCAGGGACAGGCAAAACCCTTCTGGCCCGTGCCATCGCCGGAGAGGCAGGGGTGCCGTTCTTCTCGATCTCGGGCTCGGACTTCGTCGAGATGTTTGTCGGCGTTGGTGCGAGCCGGGTTCGCGATCTGTTCGAACAGGGTAAGAAGAACGCTCCGTGCATCGTCTTCATCGATGAGATCGACGCGGTGGGCAGACATCGTGGCGCCGGCCTGGGTGGCGGTCATGATGAGCGCGAACAGACTCTCAACCAGCTACTGGTTGAGATGGATGGCTTCGAGTCGAATGAGGGCGTGATTCTCATCGCCGCCACGAACCGACCCGATGTCCTCGATCCCGCACTCCTCCGGCCGGGCCGATTCGATCGTCGCGTGGTCGTCGATCGACCGGATATCAACGGGCGGCTCGGCATTCTCAAGGTACATACACGCGAGATACCCCTATCACCAGATGTTCAGCTCGATGTCCTGGCCCGGGGTACTCCCGGTTTCGCCGGTGCCGACCTCGCCAACATGGTCAATGAGGCGGCTCTCGTCGCCGCTGGCAGAGCTCGAGACAAAGTCACCATGGAAGACTTCGAGTATGCCAAAGACAAGGTCTTGATGGGCGTCGAGCGCAAGACCCTCATGTTGACCGACCAGGAGAAGCGTGTCACTGCCTATCACGAGGCCGGTCATGCCCTGGTGGCGACCTTCACCGCTGGTTCCGACCCCCTGCACAAAGTCACGGTCATCCCTCGTGGCAGGGCCTTGGGTGTAACGATGCAGCTGCCCTTCGAGGACAAGTACACCTATCGCAAGACCTACGTCGAGGGGCAGATCGCCATTCTCATGGGTGGGCGAATCGCCGAGGAGCTGACCCAGGACGACATCACCACCGGTGCCGGAAACGACATCGAGCGGGCGACCGAGATGGCGCGTCGCATGGTCTGCGAATGGGGGATGTCAGAGCTGGGTCCGCTGTCCTACGGCGGCAAAGACGAGCCGGTCTTCTTGGGCCGCGACTTCTCCCAACGGGCCGACTACAGCGAGGACACCGCCATCCGCATCGACCGCGAGGTCAATCGAATCGTCGATGGCGCCTATGAACGAGCCAAGAACATCCTGACGGAGCATCGTGAGGTCCTCGAACGCCTGGCGTTGGAGCTCTTGGAGCAGGAATCTCTGGATGGCGCTCGAGTCTATGAGCTTGTCAAGTCGATGACGGGACAGGATCTGGCCCCTCAGATGCCTGAGCCGCGACCTGAGGCCCTCAGCGAAGACCCTGGTGCCGAGGCTTCGGAATCGGCATCTCAGGACGCCGCCGCCGAAAAGAAGGATAACGGGGAGACGGGCGTGGCGGCAGCGCAGCAGCCGCCACCAACTAACGCCATCCCCTCCACAGACTGAACCCAAGATCTATCCTGACGGGTCCTTACCCTCGCAGATGCCCACCACCGCAATATCAGAAGCCCACCAGTCCCTGGCGCTTCCCCTGCGCCAAGGCGAGGCTCTCAGCTGGCAAGCCCGCCCGCTGATCATGGGGGTGCTCAACATTACACCGGACTCCTTCAGCGACGGTGGTCTGTGGATCGACCCCACCGCAGCCGTAGATCACGCTCAGGAGATGGTCGCCCAAGGAGCAGACATCTTGGATCTGGGAGCCGAGTCCACACGTCCTGGTGGCGGCGTCTATGGTCAAGGAGCCGAGCTCGTCTCGGCAGAGGCAGAGCTGGATCGGCTCCTGCCGGTGCTGGAAGCTGTGCGTCAGAGGGTGGCCGTTCCCATTTCTGTCGACACCCGCAAGGGGCGGGTGGCGGCAGCTGCACTCGGCGCCGGCGCCGATATGATCAACGATATCAGCGCTCTGAGCGATCCGGATTTGGCCGCAGCGGTATCCGCAGCCGGCTGCCCGGTAGTCCTCATGCACAGCCGTGGACAATTGCGTTCGATGCAGCAGCAGATCACCTTCGACGACGTCGCGGCCGAGGTGACCGAGGATCTGAATACGCTTGTGGAACGAGCTCTGACCTACGGCGTGACACGGCCGCAGATTCTGATCGATCCAGGCATCGGGTTTGGGAAGACAGCCCAGCAGAACCTGGAATTGCTCCGCCGGCTCGATGTGATCCGGAACCTCGATCTACCGCTGCTGGTCGGAGCCAGTCGCAAGAGCTTTATTGGCGAGATCGCCGGCACTGATGCGACCGAGAGGCTCTCGGGAAGCCTGGCTGCAGTGAGCTGGGCGGCCCACCACGGTGCTGCGGTGGTCCGAGTCCATGATGTAGCCGACACCCATCAATTTCTGCAGGTGTGGAAAGCCATTGAATCTGCCTGAGTTGCTCCAAATGGTGACTTGGCGCGATGTCCTCGACATCGCCTTGGTAGCTTTGGTGATCTACAACCTTCTGCTGCTCATCCGCGGCACCCGCGCCGTGCAGATGATCCTCGGGATCATCTTCATCGCCGTGGCCTACTACGTCGCGGGTGTCGCCAAGCTGCTGACCCTGCAAGAGATCCTGGCCAACTTCCTCCTCGTTCTGCCTGTGGCGATCATCGTGCTCTTCCAGCAGGAGATCCGCCATGCCCTGGCGAGCTTCGGCCGCAACCCGCTCTGGGGCCTCGGAGCCGATCGCAAGGTGGAATCCACCATCAAAGAGGTGGTTCTGGCGGCGACTTCGCTGGCGGAAAGCAAGACCGGCGCCCTGATCGTGATTCAAAGACTCGAAGGACTGCGTAACTACATCGAGAATGGCGTCACCATCGATGCCAGTGTTACCTACGATCTGCTGATCAACCTGTTCTCGCCTGACACACCTCTGCACGACGGGGCTGTGATCATCCAGCAGGATCGGATCGCGGCAGCGGCTTGCTTTGTCCCCTTGACTCTCAACCCCGAGCTCTCCAAGAACTTCGGTTCGCGTCACCGAGCTGCGCTCGGCATCTCGGAAGAAGCGGACTCGCTCTCCGTGGTGGTCTCCGAAGAGAATGGCAGCATCTCGCTAGCAATCAACGGTGAGCTGATCCGTGACCTGGATTCCAAGACCCTACGCAACTCGCTCTACAAGTACCTGATCACCGACCTGAGTGCCCAACCGGAGATGGCGCATTGAGCGAGTCGATGAATACGTGGGGCCTCCGACTCCTCGCCGTGGCGCTCGCCATCACGGCCTGGTTCGTCTTCTCGATCGAGAAACGCGAGCAACTCAGCGAAAAGGTCATCGAAGCCACCATACGCTACGATAATTTCCCTGGCTTGATCGTGGTGGAGAGACAGGAGTCTGTTCGGGTGGGCGTACGAGGAACGGTCAGCAAGATGCGTACCTTGAACCCGTTCTCCGTCGATGTTTCTGTCGAGCTTTCCAATCCGGACAAGGGAGTGTTCGAGGTTCCCCTCACTTCGGACAACGTGTTTCTGCCCGAGGGCCTGGAAGTGGTTTCCATCGAACCCAACATCATCCGAGTGAAGCTCGATCGGGAAGCGGCACAGCTCTTGCCGGTGCTGGCACGGCTCGAAGGTGAGCCGGCCGCTGGGGCCAAAGTCCAGTATCGCTGAGGTAGTCCCGTCCAACGTCTTGGTTCGGGGGCCCGAGGATGTGGTGCGATCCATCGGCACTCTGTCCACGACTCCCGTCAACCTCACCGGGCACGCGCTGAATTTTCAAGAGCAAGCAGCCGTTCTGCCACCGGATCCATTGATCACGGTCGTGCAGCCCGCCGTGGTCAACGTGCGTGTGCGAATGGAGATCCCCGGGTCCGAGCCCGAGGAGACGGACGAAGAGCCCACACCCTAGGAAGTCAGGAGTCGATCGATGCGTCTGTTTGGAACTGACGGTATTCGAGCACCCTTTGGTGCCTATCCCCTGGACCGGTCTACGGTTACCCATCTCGGTTACTGCCTGGCAAAGGTACTGGCTCGAGATTCGGACTCCCCGATGATCGTCATTGGGGGAGACACTCGGGAGAGCACGCCGGAAATCTCTCTGTGGCTGGCGACCGGTCTCGAGGCCGGTGGCGCGAGCGCCGTGTATGGCGGGGTGCTGCCAACCCCGGCGGTAGCCAGAGCCGTTCTCGACCTGAATGCCGATGCCGGCATCGCGGTCTCGGCCAGCCACAACCTCCATCCCTACAACGGCATCAAGCTCTTCGACGCCGAAGGGTTCAAATGGACCCCCGAGGCCGAGGAGGATCTGGAGAGGTCGATCCTCGGGGCCCAGCCATCGGAACTGGCGATCGGTGCGGATTTGAAACCGCTGCCGGAATTTGCCGACAAATACCTGCGACACCTGTCCGACCAGATGGGTGGTGGCGCACCGTTTGCGGGACTGCGAATCGTCCTGGACACCGCCAACGGAGCCGCCACTCCGTTCGCGGAGTCCCTGTTCACAAGCCTGGGCGCTCGAGTCTTCGCGATCGGCAATCAGCCGGACGGTCAAAACATCAACGCCGGGATGGGCTCGACCGCACCCGAGCCCATGCTCGCTGCCGTCGTGCGGTACGGAGCCCACATGGGTGTGGCTTTCGACGGCGACGCCGACCGAGCGCTGATCGCTGACGAGCTTGGGCAGATGCGCGATGGAGATGCGATGCTCTTTGCCTGGGCTCGTCACCTCCAGCAATCCGAGGTTCTCACTCCTCCCAGTATCGTCGCCACCTCTATGAGCAATCTGGGTCTGGAGAAGGCGCTACAGGCCCTCGACATCTCGGTTGTCCGCTGTGACGTTGGAGACCGCACGGTGGTAGCCACCATGCGCAACCGGGAAATTCGTCTGGGCGGCGAGCAGTCCGGCCACCTCGTCGACCTCGAAGCGAGCACTACCGGAGACGGACTGGCGACAGCTCTGCAGATGGCTTACATCCTGAAGCAAGCCGACATGCCGCTCTCCAACCTGCTGGCGGATTTTCACCGCTTCCCGCAAGTGCTGCGCAACGTGCAAGTGGCCAGCAAGCCGGATCTGCAGACTCTGCCCGAAGTGGCACGAGAGGCTGCCGAGGTGGAGAGCGCTCTTGGCGACGAGGGTCGCCTGGTGCTGCGGTACAGCGGTACCGAGCCCCTGGCCCGGGTGATGATCGAAGGCCCGGACGCGGAACAGATCGAAGACCTCGCGGGTCGCCTCATCGAGGTGATTCGCGACGCGGTGGGAGACTCCACCCAACAATGAGGAGCCCTGCATGACACAACTCTCCGTGAACGTAGATCACGTGGCAACTCTGCGTCAGGCACGGGGTACCACGTACCCTGACCCCCTGGAAGCTGCCCGGGTCGCCGAGGAGGCCGGTGCGACCGGGATCACCGTCCACCTGCGAGGCGATCGGCGGCACATCCAAGACCGCGACGTTGCCGAGATTCGCCAGGCGATCCGGGGGAAGCTCAACCTGGAGATGGCCACCACCGAAGAGATGGTCGAGATCGCTCTCGAGCTCAAGCCCGACCAGGTGACCCTGGTCCCCGAAAGGCCGGAAGAGATCACCACCGAAGGTGGCCTCGATCTCCTGAGCGTCGGCGAGCGAGCCCTGGCGGTGGCCGAGCGGCTCGCCGCTGAAGGAATCGAGATGTCGGTCTTTATCGACCCGGAACAAGAGCAGGTGGGATGGTTGGCTGCCAACGGCACGGCCGCCATCCGTGGATTTGAAATCAACACCGACCGCTACGCCCGCTCCACCCTGGCTGCCGCTCGTACGCATGAACTGGCAGCGATCCAAGAAGCTGCGGAAGCTGGGGAGTCCGCGGGACTTCACGTTTACGCCGGCCACGCCCTGACTACCGACAACGTGGGGCCGATCGCCAGCATCCGGCAGGTCGAGGAGCTCAATATAGGACACTTCCTCATCGGCAGGGCCGTGGTGGTCGGGATGGCCGCGGCGGTGCAGGAAATGCTGCAGGCCATGCATGCGGCTACCGCGGCACCCTAGACTATCGTTCGAGCTCGATCGGCTCGATCGCCACGGCTTCTTCTTCGGGCTCCTCGACGATGAGGACTGTCTGACCGATCGGCAGCTGCACCTTGTGGATCTTGGATCCGAAGGCAGTCGAGACAAGATAGAAACCCTCTGGATAGATTTGGATCAGCGACCCCGCGGCCCCTTTGAGGCCCAGCAGCTCGTTGTGAATCAGGACTGGTACCGGTAGCTCCATCTCCTCACTCCTCTATATGGCCCTCGGCCCGATAATCCTTGAGTTTGCGCTGCAGCGTCCGCAGCCCGATCCCGAGAATCTTGGCCGCCTCGGCGCGTCTTCCGTTGGTCAGTTCGAGAGTCTCGAGAATCGCCAAGCGCTCGATCTCCGCCATCCGCCGGGGCTCACCATGGGCAACCTGAACCGGCGGCTCATCCTCGGCACTGCGACTGTATCGAAACTCCGCCGGCAAGTCCTCAGATCCGATGACCGAGCCATCGTGAAAGATCACCAAGGACTCGACAAAGTTCCTGAACTCCCTGACGTTGCCTGGCCAGGGATACCGCATCAAGACACCCAGAGCCTCCTGTGACACCCCCTTCGTCGGCTTGCCGTGCTCGCCACAGAAATGCTCCAGAAAATGCTCAGCCAGAAGCGGTATGTCCTCGACTCTCTCTCGCAGCGGCGGTATTCGCAGCGTCACCACCTTCAGGCGGTAGTACAGGTCTTCGCGGAATCGTCCCTCTTCGACCTCTTTCTCGGGTTCCCGGTTGGTGGCCGCAATGAGGCGAAAGTCCACATCGATCAGGTCTCCACCCCCAACACGCATGACCTGCTTTTCTTCAAGGACCCGGAGTAACTTGACCTGGAGCTCGGGATAGAGCTCGCTGATCTCGTCGAGAAAGAGCGATCCCTGGTGAGCCAGCTCGAACTTGCCGATCTTGCGGGACACCGCGCCGGTGAAGGCCCCCTTTTCATGACCGAACAGCTCACTCTCGAGAATGTCCGACGGGATCGCGCCACAATTGATCGCGAGAAACCTCTCATCTTTGCGGGGGCTGGAGCGATGCAGGGCCTTGGCCACCAGCTCTTTACCGGTGCCACTTTCGCCGACAATCAGCACGCTGGATCGGGTCGGTCCCACCAGTCTCATCTGCTCGAACAGGCGTTCCATTTTCGGTGAGTTGGCCACAATGGACTCGAATCCGTATTTCTTGTCGAGCATCTGCCGCAACACCGTCACCTCTTCGGCAAGGTGCCTCTTTTCCAGCAGATTCATGACGCGTTGCCGGAGCTCATAGAGGTCTACCGGCTTGGTCAGGTAGTCGTCCGCTCCGACCCGCATGGCCTCCACGGCGGACTCGATGGAACCGTAGCCGGTCACCAGGATCACTCCCAGATCCAGGTTCCGATTGCGAACCTCGGCGAGAAACCCGAGGCCATCCAGATCCGGCATCTTGATATCGCAGACCACCACGCTCACGTCCTGCCGATCGCGGAGAAACTCCAACGCCTGGCGGGCATCGTCAAACGTCCGCACCTGCAAGTCCGCCTTTTCCAGGGCGATAGCCATGGACTCACGAGATCCCTTCTCGTCATCAATCACCAGGACAATGGGTGGGTCGGCCATGACAACGCCATTTTGGCACAACGGTTCGGGTCCTGCCGAGACACCAAACTCGAATAGACTCTGTCTATCTCGATCATGGCCCCACCGACTCAGAGTGGCTCTCTCTTCAATCCCGCCGACTCCCCTACTCTCGCGGGCCAAGTCCAAAGGATTGTCTACACCGATCCTCGATCGGGCTGGGCCGTGATCCGTTTCCTGCCGTCCGACGGCGGTGCCAGAGTCACGGCCGTGGGAGCCCTCTATGGCGTTCAACCGGGTGAGCGGCTGCGCCTGACAGGTGAGTGGGAACAGGATCGCAAATTCGGTCGTCAGTTTCGAGTCGACACCTATCTGAGCCTCTTGCCTTCCACAGAACAGGGCATTGAGCGCTATCTGGGATCCGGTCTGATTCCTGGTATCGGTCAGGTCATGGCCGGTCGCCTGGTCGAGACGTTTGGACTGCAGACCCTGGAGATCATCGAGAATGAGCCGGAACGACTGTCCGAAGTCCCGGGCATCGGTGCGCACCGAGCCGCCCAGATCCGACAAGCCTGGAAACGGCAGAAGGGTGTAAGAGAGGTTCTGATCTTTCTACAGGGTCACGGCATCAGCTTTGGCCAGGCCATCAAAATCCACCGTGAGTACGGCAGTCGTGCGGTGGCCCTCATTCGGTCGAACCCCTACCGTCTGGCCGAGGATATCTATGGCTTCGGTTTTCAGACCGCCGACCAGATTGCGGCTCGCCTCGGCGTCGCCCAGGACGCACCCATCCGCGCCGCCGCGGGTGTCCTGCATGTATTGGGGAATGCCGAGTCTCGCGGCCATGTGTTTCTTCCCGAGGATCGAGTCATTCGGGATGCTGCGGCCCTCCTCCAGCAGCCGGAAGATTTGATCCGGTCGGCACTGGCTCTCCTGGTGGAGAGCCAGAAGATCGTTCGAGATTCCGCTCGACAGGACCGGGACAAAGCGGCGATCTACCGTCCCAGACTCTTCCAGGCCGAGACCACGGTGGCCTCGAGGTTGACTCAACTCTTGGATCAGCCCAGACCTTCCCGTGCCGGTGACTGGGAGACTGATCTAGCCGCTTTCGAGAGCCGGCAGAAGCTCGATCTGTCCGCTCTGCAGAAAGATGCAGTCGGTCGATCCCTGACAGAGAACGTACTGGTGATCACGGGGGGACCGGGAACCGGGAAGACAACTCTCATTCGTGCCGTAGTGGAGCTTCTCGGCCGCCAGGACCAACTGATCGTCCTCGGCGCGCCCACGGGCCGGGCCGCCAAGAGGCTGGCCGAGGCCACGGGCCTGGAGGCCAAAACGCTCCACCGTCTACTCGAATTCGACCCGCGCGGCATGACCTTCCAACGCCACGCCGAACGACCCCTGGAGGCGGATGTCGTCATCGTTGACGAGACCTCCATGCTGGATTGTGCCCTGGCGTGGCATCTTCTGGAGGCCATTCCGACGGGATGCCGCTTGATCATGGTGGGTGATGTCGATCAATTGCCTTCTGTGGGTCCTGGGCGCGTTCTGGCCGACATGATCGAATCGCGCCTCGTACCGATCATCCGACTCGAGGAGGTTTTCCGCCAGGCAGCGCGCAGTCTGATCGTCGCCAACGCCCACAGGATTCGCCAGGGTCGGATGCCACGCTGGGAGACCGATCGATCGGTCGATTTCTACTACATCGAGAGACATCACCCGGAGGAGATCCTCGAAACCGTCGAGCACCTCGTCGGCGTGCGTATCCCGCGGCGATTCGGTCTCGATCCCCGCATGGACATCCAGCTCCTGGCCCCGATGCGTCGGGGCCAGATCGGCGTCGAACAGTTGAACCTGCGATTGCAGCAGTTGCTGGCTGCCGAGTCACCCCTGGTGGAGATCGCGGGCTCTCGTTTCCGCCAAGGCGACCGGGTCATGCAGATCCGCAACAACTACGACCTGGAGGTCTTCAACGGCGATGTCGGGCACATTGTCGGTCCCTCAGGTGACAGCGAGAGCCTGCTCGTCGATTTCTATGGGCATCTGGTTGCCTATCCGACAGGCGACATCGACCAACTGGTTCTGGCGTATGCCTGTTCGATCCACAAGGCACAGGGAAGCGAATACCCCTGCGTGATACTTCCCCTCCACTCTCAGCACCACATCATGCTGCAACGGAATCTGCTCTACACCGCGGTGACTCGCGGGCGGCGGCTGGTTATCGTCGTGGGAGAGCCCAAGGCACTGGCGAGGGCCGTCCGCAACGATCGGCAGCAGGTGCGCTTCACACGATTGACCGAACGGCTCGCCAATCCCTAAGTTTCCGAACCTCGAGGAGACTGATTGTCATCGTTCTCCGCCGACTCCGAATTCTCGGCTAGGGGTTCCTCGTCCATGAAACCCAGATCCCGCAGAACAGACGGCTCTTCAGGTGTCGGGGGTTCCTGGACTTCGGGGGTCAAGGGCGTCGCCGGCACCACTGGCGCATAGACGGCGCTACCGCGGCCTCCCCAACCGTCGGCCGATCCGAAGCGACTCAGAACCGCCGCACCCAGGCCCACGGTCCAGGCGAAGAACTTCACCAGCGCACCAAAGATCCCGAACATGACCGCGAAGAACCACAGGGGTCCCCAACCGACATCCAAGAGGTCGCCGATCACAGACCAGACCTGGATGGTGAGGACTCCGAGCAGCAGCGCCAGGTAGGGGCTCTTGGCCTGCCAGCCAAAGCGCTCCTGGAGAAATTCACCGATTCCCAGGGCCACACCCGAGTAGCCGAGAAACGCCACCAAACAGAGCGCCAGAACGAAGAACGGCACCAACAGAATCAGCGGTATACCGATGATGGAGATCACCAGAATCAGGGTCACCAGGACCAGAAGAGGCGCGAACAGGATCAGCACCAGGAGGCCCACGAGGCCAGATTTCCAAGGTTCGCTCGCCGCCCGTCTCTTCACTCTCGCCAGCGGCTCCCCGGCCACCAGCATCACCAAACAGGCAAAGAGGGCCAGAACAATCAGTTTGAAGGCTTCCCACATGAAGCCGGTGGCCACGCCCCAGGGCGACATCTCGAAGAAGTCACCATCGGTGCGCCAGCCATGGCCGCCACCGAAAATGGCCCGTGGCCATTCCCCGAAGCGCAGGTTGGGGCCGAAGGGGACCTCGATGATCTGACCTCTGACTCTGGCGTCTTCATCAATTTCGACTTCGCCACCGACGCTCACGACGTCGCCCAGGACCTCGGCACCCGCTTCCAAGACCAGACTGCCGCCCACAGCGGCGACGTCACCGGTCACTTCCCCACTCACGGTCACCGAACCGCCGATAGCAACCGCGTCTCCTGCAACCTTGCCATACACGAAGAGAGGCCCACCAAAGACCACGGCTTCGTTGGCCACCTCGTCTTCATGCACGGTCAGACTGCTGCCGACTGCGACCTGGGAGTCCCTGTACTTGCGCGTCTCTCGATCGCTATCGTCCTCTCGGTGGACCTCATCCGTCTCCGGTTCTTCTGCAGGCTCTGCCAGGGCGATCTCTTCTTCACCGGCAAACAGCTGTCGTCTCTCGGTCCGATCCATCGCCGCCAGTTGCAGCACCAGCTCGGCATTCTCGTCGCCGACCTTGGCTGCCAACTCGGCCTCTTCCACGGACTCACCATCGATGGCCACTCGATTGTCGACAATCTCGATCGTCAGGAGCTCGACCCCCTCATCCAGAGGCTCGAGCAGCAACCCCCTGCTCAGAACGACGACTTCATAGCGCTCAGTCACCGCCGACCAGAGATCATTCGCCACCTCGACGATCTCATTCGACTCGACGACCGCATCCTCCTGTGCCCAGGCCGCGATGGGCCCCAAACCCGCCATCATCGACAACACGACGGCGCTCAGGCTGAGTAGGTGACGGGTACCAGCTCCCCGACCGGGATTACGTAGAACCGACATATCGAGTACTCCTCTCGGCAATGATGACTTCATGCAAGACTCGCAGGGCCCCGATGCTCAGCAGCACGGCGAGAAAAAGTGCGGTCAGATATTGAGGTGATGACAGGGTCGAAGACACAATCGACCCGGCAGCGGACAGCGCTTTCCAGACGACCAGACCCGCCCCCAGTTGGTGAAAGACACCCACGAGCGCGCTGACGCCGAGCTCCGTGGCACGGCTCAGATTGAAGATCCCCAGCAGGGCGGGCACATAGCTCGGGATGACCATCAAGAAAAGCGCGACCAGCAAGAGGCAAAGACTCACGGCGGCGCGCACTCCCCAGAAAGCCGCCCAGGAGTGCCTCGCGGTCACCGGGCTCGCGAGCCCCGCACGGATCAACAGACGATCGGCGAATCCGGGTGGAACAGGCTCCACTGGCAGGCGGGAAAAGACAGCCTGAAGGGCCTTTTCAGCCGACTCCGGGCGCTCCGCATGCTCTAGTTGGAGCCACTGTCGAACGGCGCGATTCAGTTTCCGATTCACCTATACAACTCCTCTACTGCCCCCTACGAGGCGTGTTCCTGCAAAGTTTCGCCGATTCCACCCCATTCTCCTACTCATTTCCGGGCTGCCAGCCGTGGGCCTCCAGATGGGCCACCATGGCCTTGCGTGCCCTGAAGAGATGCGTCTTGACGGTACCCAGCGGCAGCCCGGTGACCTCAGCGATCTCTTCGTACATCAAACCCTCCTGATATCGCAAAACCACCACTTCCCGATACAGCGGTTTCAAGCTGCCTACGGCCCCTTCGATTGCCGCGGCCAGATCACGTCGCTCCGCCCGGCCGGCGGGGGTTTCGGCACTGGCATCGGGCAACATCGCAACAAGATCCGGCTCGTCCCGGTCTGGGGTCTCGAGAGGTACGGTGACCAGCTCCTTCCGGCGCAGTTGATCGATCGCCGTATTGTGAGCGATCTTGAACAGCCAGCTCGAGAACTTTCGTCCTTGATCGTAGGACCCCAGAGCTCGAAAAGCCTTGAGAAAGACCTCCTGGGCCAGGTCTTCAGCTTGACTGCTGTTGCGGACCATTCTCCGGATCAAGCTCAGAACCGGCCGTTGGTAACGGAGGAGCAGATCTCGATAGGCATCCTGCGATCCGGCCAGCGCCCGTTGGACGAGGTCGAGGTCTTCCGGAGCAGGATGGCCGCGTGCAGTCATTCAGTTTCTGTTTCCGCGGCAGACAATTGTATCCTGGGTATACTGCCGAGTTGTCGGTGAGCAGCCAGGAGCCTGTCCAAACCATGCGAGAAGAACCCTCCCTCACTCCACAAGATCTGGAATGGCTCGCCCGCCTGGGAATCTCGGCCACCGAAGTCCAGCGTCAGCTGGATCTCTTCCGGCACCCTCCTCGTCCGGTTCAGTTGGTCAGACCCTGCCTTCTTGGAGATGGCATCGCCCGGATCACAGAGGATCAGCAAGCCAGGTACGTGGATCGCTGGCAGTCGCTGACTCGTCAGCGGCGGCTAGCCAAGTTCGTCCCTGCCTCGGGGGCGGCAACCCGCATGTTCAAGGACCTTACCTCCCCGCCCGCACAGATCCAGTCTACCGATCCGCCAAGTGCCGCACGATGGACCGAGTCGTTGCAACAGTTCGCATTTGTCGCAGATCTGAGAAAGGCCCTCGAGAGCTCGGGTGTCGTTCTCGACGACCTTGTCGACCTGGACGATACAAAACCGGTCGTCGAGGCCCTCTTGGAGCCCCAGGGTCTAGGTTACGGCAGCGCCCCCAAGGGCTTGATCCTGTTTCACCGCTATCCAGCAGGACCGCGCAGCGCGCTGGAAGAACAGCTTTGGGAGGGTTGCGGCTATCTCACTCTCGACGGTGGCACCGGTCGCTTTCATTTCACCGTCACCGGTGCACACGAAGAGGCGTTTCGAGAGCAGATCGAGCGGCTTCGGGAAGCCATCGAAAGCCAGCTGAACATCGCTCTGGACGTCTCATTCTCGACCCAGAGTCCTGACACCGACACCGTCGCCGTGGACACAGAGAACCAGCTTGTGCGTCGAGCCGACGACCGGATCCTCCTGCGTCCTGCCGGCCACGGAGCTCTGTTGAGGAATCTGCAGAGCGTTGACGCGGACATTGTGTTCATCAAGAACATCGACAACGTGGCCCATCAACGCCTCCACCCCGAGTCCGTGCGATGGAAGAGAGTGTTGGCCGGCTATTTTGCGGAGATTCAGGACCAGATCTTCGAGGTCCTTTCCGGACTAGACCAACAGCCGAACGCCCAGGAAACGGTGGAAACCGGCTTGCAGCTTCTGCGGAATAGCCTCGCAGTCGAGGTGCCGGCCGAGATTCTCGACTCCGACCACGAGAGCCGCTTGCAGTATGTTGTGGAAAGGCTCGATCGCCCGTTGCGGGTCTGTGGAATGGTCAAGAATGAGGGCGAACCGGGAGGTGGTCCTTTTTGGCTACCCGAGAGCGCTGGAGGTTCCGCGGGGCAAATCGTCGAAGCGGCTCAGATCGATCACGCGTCGCCCCATCAGGTCGAGATCTGGGAGTCTTCCACCCACTTCAACCCCGTGGATCTCGTCTGCGGTCTACGCGACAAGCACGGCCTCGCCTATCAACTGGCGGACTTCATCGACCCGTCGACCTCCTTCGTGGCCCAGAAGTCCCATGCCGGCCAGCCGATCAAGGCCCTGGAGCGCCCCGGCCTCTGGAACGGCAGCATGGCACGCTGGAACACCGCCTTCGTGGAGGTCCCTCTGCAGACCTTCACACCGGTCAAGACGGTCTTCGACCTCCTGCGGCCCGAACACCAACCCTGAGGCGAGAATCGCTCCGGACGTCTCGAGTCTGATCAATACTCCGTGAGATAGCGATCCTGCTCCCAGGGGTGCACGTGGGAAATGTACTCGTGCCATTCCTGCCTCTTGGCGCGCACATAGTTCTCGTGAATGTGCTCTCCCAGGGCTTCCTTGATCACGGCGTCCTTCTCGATGAAATCCAAGGCTTCGGAAAGATCGGCAGGCAGGGCGTCGATCTTGTGGCGCCGCTTCTCGCGCTGACTCATGGTCCAGATGTTCTTGTTGACCGGTGGTCCCGGATCGATCTCGTCTTCTATGCCGTCCAGACCCGAGGCCAGCATCACGGCCAGAGCGAGATAGGGATTGCAGGAAGGATCGGGCATGCGAACCTCGCAGCGGGTCGACATACCACGTCGGTCGGGTACCCGGACCAACGGGCTACGGTTCTTTTCGGACCAGGCGACGCTCGTCGGGGCTTCGTAGCCCGGCACCAGGCGCTTGTAGGAGTTGACCAACGGGTTGGTGACCGCGACCATCGCCTTGGAGTGACGCAGAATTCCACCGATATACCCCAGGGCAACCTTGGAAAGCTGCCACTCGGCGTTCGGGTCGAAGAAGGCATTCTCGCCGGCCTGGTCGATGAGGCTTTGGTGCGTATGCATTCCTGAACCGTTGACGCCATAGAGCGGTTTCGGCATGAATGTGGCGTGCAGCCCATGATCGAGGGCCACCTTCTTGACGACGAAGCGGAAGGTAGCAACGTTGTCCGCGCATTCCAGAGCTTCCGTATACTTGAAATCGATCTCGTGCTGGCCGGGAGCGACCTCGTGATGGGCCGCCTCGACCTCGAACCCCATCTGTTCCAGCACGGTGACGATGTCCCGACGACATTCCTCCCCCTGATCCACTGGCGTCAGATCGAAGTACCCGCCCACATCGTGGGTCTCCGGCAGCATGTTTCCTTCTTCGTCCTTCTGGAAGAGAAAGAACTCGGCTTCAGGACCGGCCACCATCGAATATCCGAGCTTACCCACCCGGGCAACCTGCCGCTTGAGCGCCAGGCGCGGGCAGCCGGCGAACTCCGACTCCGTCAGGTCGATGAACGTCGCAGATCAGACGGGCCACTTTCGAGCCATCGGAGCTGGCCCACGGATTGACCTGAAAGGTGTTCAGATCGGGTACCAGAAGCATGTCCGACTCTTCGATCCGGACAAACCCCTCGATCGACGAGCCATCGAACATGATTTGACCGTCGAGAGCCTTTTCGAACTGGCTTCTGGGCACCTCGACATTCTTGAGCACGCCCATGATGTCGGTGAACTGGAGCCTCAGGAAGCGCGCTTTCTCGTCATCGGCGATCTTTAGAATTTCAGCTTTATTTGGCATTTTGCCCTCCGTTTCAGTAGCAGATGGCGCAAAGGTACCCCATAGCAGACAGAAATAGGCAACACTTTTTCTGCACATCGACACACAAATAGAGATCAACATGCTCCCGACTACCCCAAGACCGTGACATAGAACCGGAATCCCTGCCCGGTCCGTAAGTCTCCCCACCAAGGGCGTGATCCTTCTCGCCTTCCAAATAGAGGTGCAAAACATGGCAAACTCGGAGACGATGACACAAACCCCATCCATTCCCGAATCCCAGAGCGCCAGTTGGAGCTCGAGGCTATTCAAGGGTGCACTTGCCGTTCTCGGCCTGGTCTTGCTCATCGCTGCGGGTCGAGCTCTGGGCGGATACATTCCCCAGTTCGCCTCGTGGGTCGGCACTTTGGGTCTCTGGGGACCGCTCGTCTTTATCGTCGGCTACGCCGTGGCAACGGTAGCCTTCATCCCTGGGTCTCTGCTGACCCTCGCTGCCGGCGCGATCTTCGGCCTTCTCAAGGGAACAGTCTATGTCTTCATCGGTGCGACCCTCGGTTCGGCGCTGGCTTTTCTGGTAGCTCGCTATGTGGCGCGCCAAGCCGTCGAGCGTCGCCTGGAAAGCAATCCCAGATTCGAGGTCGTGGATCAGGCGGTCGCCCGTGAGGGTCTCAAGATCGTGTTTCTCCTGCGTCTGTCTCCAGCCTTTCCCTACAATCTGCTCAACTATGCGCTCGGTCTCACCAGTGTGCGGTTTCGCGACTACTTCCTCGCTTCCGCGGGCATGATCCCGGCAACCTTTCTCTATGTGTACTACGGCAAGGCCTTGGGCAGCCTGGCGGCCGTCGCCGGCGGCGTGCAAGTCGAACGGGGAGCCGGATACTGGGCCGTGTTCGCCGCCGGCCTCGTCGCCACCCTGGCGGTAACCACATTGGTCACTCGCGTCGCTCGGCGGGCGTTGAAACAGGAGGTCGACGATGATTGACCCAGCCCTGCTCGCCGAATTGAGCCTGGCGGTCACTGCCAAGGTCGGCGTGATCAAGATCGACGACGAACTCCAGACTCCTGTAGACTCGGCTTCGTGTTCCGGCTACATGTGATTCCGGCCCACGGCGATCCATTCGACCAGGTTCTGGAAGGGGATTCGCTCGTTCTTGGTCGCTCATCAGCGGCCGAGTTGGTATTGGCGGATCGGTTCCTCTCTCGTCGCCACGCTCGACTGCAACGCGAGGGCGAGACCTGGCTCGTCGAGGATCTGGGCTCGCGCAACGGCACCCTGCTCAACGGGGTCCGCGTCGAAAAACCCACCAAGATCAGCGCCGGGGACGAGCTCCGGCTTTCGGGCAGCGTCGTCATGGTGCGGGGCGCGGATGACACCGGCCGTGAGGTCGCCACCACACCCAGCCAGGAATCCGCCCAACACACGGTCTTTCGGCGGGCCTCCGATCTCATCAGCCGACAGTCGTCCGATGACACGGCAGGAATCGATGCGCCGGAAGCGGTGCGACGACAAGCCGATCGGCTGCGGCTGTTGAACGACGTTCATCGCGCCCTGAACCAGTCCATCGAACTGGATGACCTGTTGGAGATGATCCTCGCCCGCGCCTTCGACGAGCTGAGCCCTGAAGAAGGGGTCATTCTGCTCAAGGATCCCTCGGGCGAGTACTATCGAGCCGCACGCCGAACCCTGCCGGGGGTAGGCAGCAAGTACGCTTTTTCAGAGACCCTGATTCACGAGGTGGGCGAGAAGGGGATGGCGGCCCTGGTCCTCGACGTGGAAACCGATGAACGCTTCGCCCACGCCCAGAGCATTCTGAGCTCCGGTATTCGCAGTCTGGTAGCGGCTCCCCTCCTGGATGCCGAGGGGTCCCTCGGTATGGTGGCCCTGAACTCGAGAGTCCACAAGCGGCAGTTCGATGAGGAGGACATGGAGCTCCTGGTGTCACTCGCCTCCGTGGCGGCGCTGCGCATACGCAATGTGGCACTAGCTGAAGAAGCCGCCGAACGGCGCCGTCTGGAAGAAGAGATGAAGCTCGCCCGACAGATCCAGGTGGGGCTGCTACCCAGCCAGCTGCCGGAAGTCCCCGGCTATGACTTTCACGGCGGCAACGTGCCTTCCCGAGGGGTTTCGGGCGACTACTTCCAAGTCGAGCCCCGCAATGGGGGTAAGGAGTGCGTCCTCGTCATCGCCGACGTCTCGGGTAAGGGAATTGCAGCTTCCCTGCTGACAGCCTCGCTCGAGGCACTGTCCGCCGGACCCATCGAGGTTGGCCAAGGGGCTCAGGAGATCTGTGAAAAAGTCTGCCGCCGGCTTTTCCACCGCACGCCACCGGCCAAGTACGCGACCATGATCTTGGGAATCCTCGATCCGGCCACGCACAAGCTGACCTACACCAATTGCGGCCACAATCCCGCACTGATCGTGCGGGCGGATGGCAGTGTGGATCAGTTGGGCACCACCGGAATGCCGGTGGGTCTGATGGAGGTCGGCAACTACTCGCGAGGTCGAAGCCGAGTTTTTCGCCGGCGACACCCTGGTTCTCTACACCGACGGGATCACGGAAGCGGAGAACCCGGAAGGCGAGGAATACGGCATCGAGAGACTGATCGAGGTCTGCAAGCGACACAGCGACAAGGATCTCGCGGAGATGTCGAAAGAGATCCAGAACGACCTGGACGAGTTCGCCAACGGCGTCCCCTATGCCGACGACCGCACCTTGGTTCTGACTCGTCGACTGCTCGCCTAGTCCCTTCCCGAACCCCGCAACCGAGCTCGCAGATAGTCGCGATTCATCCGCGCGATGAACTCGATGGAGATCCTCTTGGGACAGGCAGCCTCGCATTCACCAAAGTTCGTGCACGAGCCGAAGTAGGACTCCATCTCTTCGACCATGCTACGCGCCCGCTCGTACCGCTCGGGCTGGCCCTGTGGCAGGAGCGCCAGGTGCGAGATCTTGGCAGCGGTGAACAATTGACCGGCACCGTTGGGGCACTGGGCGACACAAGCACCGCAGCCGATGCACTCGGCCGCATCCATGGCTCGATCCGCCATCGGTTTGGCGATGGGCAGGGCATTGGCATCCTGCGGACTGCCGGCATTGACCGAGACGAATCCACCCGCTTGGATGATCTTGTCGAGCGGACTGCGATCGACAACGAGGTCCTTGAGAACCGGGAAGGCACCGGAGCGCCAGGGCTCGATACGGATCTGATCCCCGTCCTTGAACTTGCGCATATGAAGCTGACAGGTCGCCGTTCCCTTCTCGGGACCGTGGGCCTGACCGTTGATCATCAGGCCACAGGAACCGCAGATACCCTCTCGGCAATCATGTTCGAATGCGACGGGCTCTTCGCCCCGCTCGACGAGTTGTTCGTTCGAGTACGTCGAGCATCTCCAGAAACGACATATCCGGACTCGCTTCCAACAGCTCATGGGTCTCGAACCGGCCCTTGGATCCTCCCGATTCCTGTCGCCAGATCTTGCAGCGTCAATCGCATCACTTGTAGCTCCTCTGACTGGGAGGAACGTTCTCGTACTCGAGAGCCTCGGTATGAAGAACAGGCGGGCTATCCGTATCGGTGAACTCCCAGGCGGCGACGTGGGTGAAGCGCTCGTCATCGCGCCTGGCTTCACCCTCCGCTGTCTGGTACTCCTCTCGGAAATGGGTACCACAGGACTCTTCCCGCTCCAGTGCATCGCGGCACATGAGCTCGGCCAATTCGAAGTAGTCTGCGACTCGTCCAGCCTTTTCCAGGGACTGGTTCAGATCGTTGCCACTACCCGGCACTCGCACTCGCTGCCAGTACTCCTGGCGTAGCTCTTGGATCTGACCCAGCGCGTGCTCGAGACCCGAACGATTTCGAGACATCCCGCAATGGTCGATGCAGATGTGGCCCAGCTCGCGGTGCAGGGAATCGACGGTTCTGTCGCCGTCCACCGAAAGCAGACGGTCGATCCTCGCCTGGACTTCCTCCTCGACCCGCTGAAAACCCACATGATCGGTTGCGATCCGCTCGTCGGCCATGTGCTGAGCCAGATAGTCGCCGATGGTATAGGGCAGAACGAAGTAACCGTCGGCCAGCCCCTGCATGAGAGCGCTGGCGCCGAGACGATTGGCTCCGTGATCGGAGAAGTTCGCCTCACCGATGACGTACATCCCGTCGATGGTCGACATGAGGTTGTAGTCGACCCAGAGTCCGCCCATGGTGTAGTGCGGTGCCGGATAGATCCTCATCGGCACCTGGTAGGGGTCCTCGCCGGTGATCCGCTCGTACATCTCGAAGAGATTGCCGTATTTCTGTTCGATGGCATCACGGCCCAGACGTTGGATGGCATCGGAGAAATCCAGAAAGACCCCACGGCCCCCGTGGCCGACGCCCAATCCTTCGTCACAGATCGCTTTGGCCGCCCGTGAAGCGATATCCCTGGGAACGAGGTTGCCAAAGGCCGGATAGCGCCTCTCCAGATAGTAGTCGCGCTCCTGATCCGGGATCTGGTTGGCGGCTCGCTGATCTCCCTCTTGTTGGGGCACCCAGATACGGCCATCGTTGCGCAGCGATTCGCTCATCAGGGTCAGCTTGGACTGATAGTCGCCGTGCTGCGGGATACAGGTCGGATGGATCTGGGTGAAACAGGGATTGGCAAACAGGGCGCCACGCCGATGGGCTCGCCAGATCGCCGTGGCGTTGCAGCCCTTGGCGTTGGTGGAAAGGAAGAAGACATTGCTGTAGCCGCCAGTGGCCAGAACCACCGCATCCGCCGCCCAGGACGAGATCTCTCCGGTCACCATGTCGCGGGTCACGATTCCCCGCGCCCTGCCGTCGATGACCACGAGATCGAGCATCTCGGTTCGTGGATACATCTCTACCTGGCCCCTGGCCACCTGACGAGACAGGGACTGGTAGGTACCCAGCAGCAGCTGTTGTCCCGTCTGGCCCCGGGCGTAGAAGGTGCGGGACACCTGGGCGCCGCCGAAGGAGCGATTGTCCAGCAGCCCACCGTATTCGCGGGCAAAGGGCACCCCCTGCGCTACGCACTGATCGATGATGTTGACGCTGACCTGGGCCAATCGATAGACGTTGGCCTCACGGGACCGGAAGTCTCCACCCTTGACGGTGTCGTAGAAGAGTCTCCAGATGCTGTCGCCGTCATTCTGGTAGTTCTTGGCCGCATTGATGCCACCCTGAGCGGCGATGGAATGGGCCCGACGAGCACTGTCCTGATAGCAGAAACACTTCACGTGGTAGCCCAGCTCGGCCAAGGTCGCGGCCGCCGCACCGCCCGCCAGACCGGAACCCACGATAATGATCTCGAAACGTCTTTTGTTGGCAGGGTTGACGAGCTTGAGATCGAACCGGTGTTTGTCCCATTTGTCTTGGATGGGCCCCGAGGGTACTTTCGGATCCAGATTCATCGCACCGTGCCTCACTGCACCACGCCGGACATTACCGCCAGCGGAAATGAAAGATTGCCAAGGGTTACGACCCAGGCGAAGATCAGCGCCAACTGGCGCCGCCAGTCTCGTCCTCCCCCTTGCTGCCACCAACCCAGGGTCTGAAAGAGACTCCAGAGCCCGTGATAGAGATGAAAACCGAGGGCGATCTGGGCCACCATATAAACCGCGCTCACCCACCAGATCTGGAAACCCGCCACCACGTTTCCATAGACGTCTCCAGATACAAAGGACGGGTGCGCATTGCCCCAGGTCAGGTGGGCCAGATGGTAGACGACGTATAGCGCAATGATGAGACCGCTCCAGCGAGCCGTACGAGCCGCATAGGTCGACTGAATCGCGACCCGCTGACGATATCGCTGAGGGCGGGCTCGGAGGCTCTTCAGGGTCAGCTGGGTCGCGGCTGTCACATGCAAAAGAACCGCGCCCAGTAAGACCAGTCGGGCGATCCAGAGCAGACCTGAATGCGGCAGCACCGGGCTACCCACTTCACGGAGCCAGTGCGCGTAGGCATTGAGCTTCTCTGGCCCCTGGTAGAGCTTCAGATTGCCCAACATGTGAACGAGAACGAAGCCGAACAGCATGATGCCCGTGACGGCCATGATCGCTTTCTTGCCGACATCGGACCGATAAAGGGAAAAGAGAAAGGACATGGAAGCTCCTCGAAATCAACGCTTCAATAACCGCGCTCATTTTACGCGAGTGGGGTCGTGAACGAAACCGCTCGAGGTCCTATTGCCGTCGCCGCCGCCGGCGACGGCGACGGCGGCTGGGAACCGCCCGTGCTCTGCCAGCAGAATCCCCGCGCAGGTTCTGGACTCGTTGCCAGGTGTCCAGCGTCTCTTGGCCCTCACCGGTAGCGCTGACCAGCACCTCCAGCAAAGCCAACGCATCGTCAAAGCCCGGTTGCCTGGAGAACTGCAGCTGGCTGGCAGCGCTACCCCAGCGCTCTCCGAGACGGTGGAAGCACCAGAGCGCTCCTTGGACTCCTTCCATCTTGGCACGCGACAACGAGAAGCGGGCTGCAAAGACCTCCACGGTCTCCTGGGTCAGCGAGCGCAGAGCCGCACGCCACATCGGACGTTGGTTGAGCGCTTCCAGGTCACGGCGACGCAGAAGAATCGATGGCAGCAGGAGTGCTCCGAGGAGAAAGGAATCGGATAGCTTGCGTCCTTCTGCGGTCATCTCATCCAGGACCGCCGGGATTCGCTGCAGACCTTCGGCCTCCCCTCCGCCCACGGTCAGAATGGTGTAGGCCTCCGGCAGAAACACCTCCAGTAGCCCCACATCCATGGCGCGTCGCAAGATAGGTTCGGCGCTCCCGGAGTGCAGGATCTGACCGATCTCTTCGCTGAGCCGAGCCGGCGCCGCCTTTTCGATCTCCCGCCGGTTGCGCCGAATTCCGGCTTCCGTCTCCGGGTCGATACTGAATCCGAGGCGGCCGGACAACTCACAGGCCCGGAGCATGCGAACGGGATCCTCGCAGAACCTCACATCGGGGTCTCCGATGACTCGAATGACCGCCTTCTCCAGATCTTCGATCCCGCCTACATAGTCGACCACCGAGTAGTCCGCGATGTCGTAGATCAAGGCGTTGACAGTGAAGTCACGCCTGTAGGCATCTTCCTTCGGACTACCGAAGACGTTGTCGTCGGTGATCAGCAGCTCTCCTGGGCCGCCCTGCCTGATCCTGCGATGTCGGATTGCGTCGAAAGGTGGAGACCTCCACGATGCCGCTGCGAAAGTAGATATGGACCAGACGAAATCGACGCCCGATGATTCGAGAGTTGCGAAACAGCCGCCGAATCTGCTGCGGCCGGGCATTGGTGCTGATGTCGAAGTCCTTCGGTTTGCGACCCAACATCAGATCTCGCACCGCCCCACCCACCAGATAGCTCTTGTAGCCGCCGTGGTGCAGGCGATAGAGCACCTTGACAGCTTCCAGGTCGATGTTCTCGCGAGAGATCGGATGGTCGGGTCGAGCCAGGACTTTCGGCTCTGCCGTTAGTGCGGCCATCACCGACCCATTATACGGTTGTCGTTCTGATACTCACTTCGTTTGTCAGAGTTCGATGAACGGGACAGCGCTCTGAGATCTCCACTAGTCGCCGGGACTGCTCCTGGCTCAAGTCCCCTTCCAGATCCACGACCACTTCGATTCGATCGACCCGGCCCCGGCTCGACTCGCAGTCCTCACAGTCCTTGGCATGGATCCGCGAGTGAGCGACCTCGACTTGCGAGCCACGCAATGGCCAGCCTTTGCGATCCGCATACATTCGCATGGTGATCACCTTGCACGCACCCAGAGCAGGCCAACAAGAAAGCTGTAGGGGTTCGGGACCCGAGTCGCTCCCACCCAGCGCGACCGGCTCATCGGCCCGGAGCGCATGACCTCCAGCCGAGATCTCGGTTGCGTACCCCTCGGCCCCTCCTCTCACCAGCACCTGCCCCTGCTCCACCTCGTCCCGACCGTCTGCCTTCTCATCGACCCCAGACGCCAAGATAGCGTCGGCTCCAGCTCTCGATGACGTCTGCCACGAACTGCCAGTCTTCGCGATTCTCGGCCAGCAGGTGGTCGGCGCCGTCCACGGAGACAAAGCTCTTCGGGAAGCCGGCTTGCTGGAAAATCCTCATCGCGTTCTCGACATCGACGACCTCGTCCTGTGGCGAATGAAGAATCAAGAGCGGGCGGTCCAGAGTCTCTCAGATACTCACTCATCCGATGGCTCTCGAGATCGGCCAGAAGCTGCCTTCGTACCAGAAACGCTCTGCCCGCGATCGTCACCGTAGCTTCGCTCTGACCGGCAAGCTCGGGTGCCATTCGGAGCAGTTGCCTGCTGAGATGCTCGGTGTCGCTGGGGGCCGCAATCGTGACCACCGCCCGAGCCTCCGGGATCCGGCTCGCGACGGCAAGAATGGCCGCCCCTCCGAGGCTGTGTCCAATCAGCAACTGCGGCGCCTGGAATCGACCGCGCAGGAACTCGGCGGCTGCCAAGAGGTCCTCGAGGTTGGAGGTGAAATTCGTCCTGGCAAACTCCCCGCCACTCTCTCCGAGGCCCGTGAAATCGAACCTGCAGACCGCGACTCCTCCAGCCGCCAATCTACGACTGATTCGAACGACTGCTTTGTAATCCTTCGTGCAGGTAAAGCAATGAGCAAAGAGCGCGAAAGCCCTGACAGGTCCTCGGGGAATCTCGAGACGGGCCGCAATCGGGTCACCGTGTGCTCCGGGAAACTGAACTCGCTCTGTCTTGATCCTTGTCACACCCGTCCTCCTTCGTCATCCGTCCTGTTGCAGGACTTTACCGCCTATACAAGGATCAGCGACGCGGGCGACCCTGGCCGGATCAAGAAGCTGTTCCCTGTAGAGTAGAGAAGACAGACCGAACCGACATGAGGTCGACCCCCATCAGAAAGCGAATCAGCATCGACAATCAACTGGATCCCCGACGATCAGAAAGGGATCTGGCGCAGTTGCGTCGAGGACTTCTGGCCAGTCCGAAAAGACTGCCTTCCAAGTATTTCTATGACGAGAGTGGGTCGGCGCTCTTCGAAGAGATCACCCGCCTGCCGGAGTACTACCCCACGCGCGCCGAGACGGCCCTGCTCCTCGAGGTAGCGGATGAGATCAGTCGGATCACCGGCGCCGAGGAACTCGTCGAGCTCGGAGCCGGCGCCGCGACCAAGACACGAGTCCTTCTCGATGCCATGCAACGCCAAGGCTCCCTGAGACTCTTCGTTCCTTTCGACGTCAGCGAGACCGAGGTTCGTCGAGTCTCCGAGGAACTGGCCGAGGAGTATCCCGAACTCCAGATTCATGGCATCGTCGCCGATTTCGTGCACCACCTGACTGCCATACCCGCTGGCGCTCCACGATTGGTGGTCTTGCTGGGCAGCACGATCGGCAACTACTCCCCGGAGACAGGCGGTCGATCTGTTGCGGCGCCTGTGCGATCGCATGGCCTGCCGGGGACTTCTTCCTGCTGGGGGCCGATCTCATCAAGGACATCGACTGGTCGAGAAGGCCTACAACGATGACGCCGGGAGTCACCGCGGAGTTCAATCGCAATATCCTCCGAGTCGTCAACAGAATCGGCGACGGCGACTTCGACCCGCTCCTGTTCGAACACTCGGCGGTGTACAACCGGCAGCACGATCGTATCGAGATGTATCTAGTCGCCAGGCAGCCTCACCGAGTCCAGCTCACAGGTCTCGGATTGGATCTCGAGATCGAGCAAGGACGAAGCCATCCGAACGGAGATCAGCTGCAAATACGACGATCCAGGGTCCAGTCGATGCTCGCGGCCAGCGGCTTCGAGCTCGATCGTTGGTTCACCGACCCAGACCAACTGTTTGCGCTGGCGTTGGCGCAGAAGAAGTAGCCTGGCCACCAAAGGCAACCCCCATGCTCTTGAGCAGAGGGAAAGGTGGCACCCCACCCGCGAAGACGAACACATAGTCGTTCGCCAGCTCCAGATCACCTTGTCCTTCGATCTTCAATCGCACGCTGGTTGCCCCGATCTCCGTGACTACCGATGAGAACCGGGGTTCGATTCGTCCCTCCGCCATCCACTTCGAGATGGCCTCCATGTTCTTCTTCTTCAGACGTACCAGACTGATCCTTGCGATAGGACAACGTCACCGTGTTGCTCGACTGTCGGGCCAGACCGATCGCCGCCTCGGCGGCGCTATCGCCACCTCCGACCACCAGAATTTGCTTGTTCTCGTAGGCTTGGGCATCGATCAGGCGATACATGACCTTGGAGCGGTCCTCGCCGGGAACCCCGAGTTTTCGTGGCGAGCCGCGACGCCCCAGGGTCAGTAGCACGTTCTGCGCCTGGTATTGCGCCTTGGCCGGTCGTCACCTGAAGCTTCTCTTCGGCCCTCTCTGTCGCTTTCACTTCCTCGCCAAACTGCAGATTCAGCCCGACCTCTCCAACCATGTTCGAGAAAATTTCGAGAAGCTCCTCTTTCTGGTATTCCTCTCGCTTCAATGAACCCCACGGCGGCAGGTCGAGTGACTGTGTCAGCACCATCTTGCGGCGAGGATAGTGCAACAGACTTCCCCCCAGGCTCGGCTCCTTTTCCAGGGCCACATACGACAGTCCCCGGTCGTGGGCCGCGAGTGCCGCACTCAAACCGGCGGGTCCGGCCCCGACAATCACAACGTCCAGGACCTCCGGATTCGAGCCCAACTTCGACTGTTGAAGCCTCTCGGCGATGGCCTCGATCGCCAGGCGTCCTTGACGAGCCGCGTTCCGGACTAGAGACAAGCCGCCGAGCTCGCCCGCGACAAAGACACCTGGAACGCTCGTCTGCAGCCGGTCATCCAGCAACGGAACATCCTGACGGGCTTTGAGGTCCCCGATGCCGACCTCTATGCCCTCGACAGGACAGGCTACCTCGCAGTGGCCGTGGCCGACACATCGCAGACCGTTGACCACTACCGCCGTGCCGCCCACAATCCCCAGGACATCGCCTTCAGGACACGCCGCTACACACGCACCACAGCCAATGCAGTCGAGGGCATCGACAAACGGAAACTGGGCAGAGGGCCTGTCGATACCCAGTCGCCGAGCCTCTTTCTGGCGTTCACGATCTCTCTGGAGCCGGCGCCGAAACTTGAGCCAGTAGGGCACGATCACGGACAGAGACGACTGCCAGCGACAAGACCCAAACGGTCAGAGAGCCCGTCATATCCGGATACCCCTGGGGGATCTAAAGTCGGTACCCAAGACTGATGAGAATTCGCTGACCCTGGATGTCGTCGCCATCGCTGTACTCGAGCTCGGCCCGAGTAAAGAAACTGTAAGGCAGCTCGGCCCAGCCGGATAGCCGGATCCACTGATCGTTTCGATCGTCTACATCATCAAACAGCTTGTTCGAATAGAGACGTCCACCGATCAGCAGGGCGATCTCATGCCCGCCTTGAAATCGCTTCGAAGTCTGCAATCGAGCCACAAAGCCCTCGGTCATGGGATTGCTGTACCCCAGCAGATCTCCACCGACCATGAGGCCCCAGTTGGCGATGTTCGAGTGTCGAATAGCCCCTCCGAACGAGGCCGTGTTCTGGTCCTCTCCCTGCCGATCTCGGTAACCGGCATAAATTGAAAACCCCATACCGCGAGGACGACTAAAGGAGTAGCGGGCACGCAGCCCCTGACGCAGAAGGTTGTCGAAGAGCTCCTCCGTGATCGATCGGCTCTCCTCCGTGAAGTAACGCTCCCAGCGGTCATAGGAGACGGAGAAACGGCTGAATTGCGAGATCTGGGCATTGAGCGTCAACGCCAGATTGGACAGCTGAGTCTTGGTACCCGCCGCTTCCTCTCGCCACCCGTTGTTCAGATCCAGCTCGGCCCACTGGTAGAGGCTCCAACGCCCTCCGGGGGTGTAGCGGGTTTCCAGCGATACATACTCGCGACTTACGTCTTGTTCACCCTCTTCGCGAATTCCGGCGACGAAGACCTCGAGATCGGGTCGTCCACTCTGACGGAAGGCCGAAAACCGCGTGTAGGCCCCGTATTTCTGCCCAACCGACTCGAAGCCATCATCCTGGATGACGGGTTGCGAGCCAAACAGGACACCGATGTCGATCGCGGGAATCAGACGCATTTGACCGATAAATCCATCCAGAAACCCCACAGCCACGAACGGATTGACGGCGATGCGACCGAGCTGGGCCTTGAAGCGTCCTTTTTGAGGGTCGTAAAGCAGAGCCGCTTCGTAGAAGCGATTCCGCTTCTCGGTCTCGGGAGCACCCGTGCTGAAGGGACGCTCACGCTGGTTCTCCAACGCCCTGAGTCGCACCCTCAGATGCAGCGGCTTGCCGGCGATATCTCGCACACGAAGATTCAATCGAGCGGCCCACTGCTCAAAATCCAGTCCAGCGCCCGAATCGTCTTGAAAACTGTCCCAACCCAACTCCAGCACCCCGGAAACTCTCGTTCTTCGGGTCCTCGGAGCCGCTCGTGACGCCGAATAGTCCACGGGTGGAGCACTCGAGGCAGCCTTCTCCTGAGGAGCCTGGAGCGTGTCTTTCGGCTCGGTTTCGGCAGCAGGTGCTGCCGTCCCGCTCGATTCAGAGAGAATTCGGCGGGCTCGATCCTCCGGCTGAATCTGCTGGAGCTCCTCGACAATCCTGCAGGATGCCGAGTGCTCGGCGACGAACGTCACTTCGATCTCGCCAATTCGCTGGCCGTTCCGAAGGACCTCGAGTCGATCCCCTTCCGCCAGACCTCCACGACTTCCACTATCCAGGTAGACCGTGTCTTGAGATCGGTATCGGACTCCGACCGCCACGCCATCTTCTGCCCCACCGTAACCAGGCAGACAGAGCAGAACGAGAGCCAGGCAACACGAAGTCTTCGAGACCACTGGGTGCTTTGAAAGCAGGCTCATTCCGACCCCGTTGGGTGACATTCGTAGCACGCGTTGCTGTTGTACTCGTAGCCCGGAACATCGTCGTGCTCATCGTCGGTCTCGTTGCGGCTGTGACATTCGAAACAGGAGAAGACTGAGAAGTTCCCCGGGTTGGTGTGGCACTGGGAGCACGACGACCACTCACCCCGGTGCCGACCGGAGAAGATTGGGAAGAATTGATTGTCGTGCTGCGAAAAGTCTGCGCCCTCCCACGAGCTTGTGTTGTGACAGACCTCGCAATCCTGCGGGAAGCCTGCAGCCTGGTGATCGGGATCATTGGTGCTGTTGTAGTCGCTCCGATGACAAGACCAGCAGTCGGTCGGAGTGCCTTCGAATCCATCGCTATGACATTCCTGACAGTCGAGGGTCCGATGAGCTCCGGTCAGAGGGAAGAACTGATTGTGGTCGACTTCGGCACCTTCCCACGTGCTGGTGGTGTGGCACCCCTCACAATCCGTGGGGAATCCCGCCTGCGCGTGATTCGGATCGTCCGTATTCTCATAATCTTGTTGATGGCAGCCGTAGCATTCGGTAGGAGTTCCCTGGAATCCGTCGCTATGACAATCCTCGCAGTCCAGGCTTCGGTGGGCTCCCGTCAGGCGGAAGATCTGGTTGTGGTCGAACTCGGCACCCTCCCACGATCGAGTGTCGTGACAGGCCTCGCAATCGGTGGGAAAGCCCGCCTCGACATGGTTGGGATCCTGGGTGTTCTCGTAGTCCTGACGGTGACAGCTGTAGCAGTCGGTAGGTGTGCCGACGAAGCCGTCTCGATGGCAATCCGAGCAATCGAGATTGGCGTGCCCATTGGTCAGAGGAAAGAAGGAGTGGTTGAAGTCGATACCACCTTCGATCCGCGCTGGCTGCCACGAAATGGTCGTGTGACAGAGCTGACATTCGACCGGAAAGCCGGCCCTTTCGTGATCGGGTCGGCTGGTCTGGCGAAAATCGCTGGCGTGACAGGCAAAGCACTCGGTGGGCGTGGTCGGCGAACTCGAAGGGCGGTGCGCCGCGATGGCACCCTGCACAATCGACGGTCGCGTGGGTTCCTGTCAGCGGGAAGAGGGTGGCGCTATGTTGATCCCACATCTCCCGGCGGTTGTCCCAGGTCGCCGGGATATGACAGCTATCGCAACCAAAACCAAGCTCTCCCCGGTGCGCGTCGAAATGGCAATCGGCACACGCGGTGGCCACCCGGTTGAACTCGAGGACCTCGTGACAACTGGTGCAAGGCACGCCGTCATGGCTGAGCTTGAGTGGAAATCCGGTCGCCGAGTGATCGAATTCGACGACATCTCGTAACGGTCGCCAACCCTCTGTCGTGTGGCATTCGCTGCAATCCCGATCCATCTCGCCGTGTGGATACTCCGGCTCTTCCTCCTGGGCAGACACAACGGTCGCCATGGCGAGAGCCATACCCACTGCCAGGGTTGGCAAGATCACCCACTGCCGGAAATTCATTGATGAGAATCTATGCATTTGATTGGCTCTCTGCCTATGGAAATCTCAACAAGCGCCAAGGTATTGGTCCGACGCCCACTCAGACTTGTCACCCAAGGGATCTGCGCAAAATTTTATAGCAGATCAGGTGCCAGAACTACCGCAAAGCCTGAAATCGACAGCCCGGATTGGCAATCCGACAGATTTCGCCGGATGCAGCTCCCGTCCGATCCACCTCGAAGCCGGGAAATCTTCCCTACTCCAGACCCCCAGATCCGGCACTCTGTCGGACCACCACCATGGCAACCGGCACAGGTAGTCGGCAACGGCCGATACCGAACAACCGAGCGCCCCTGATGTGGCTCCAGGGGGTGGCATCTTTGGCAGGCGAGCCCCAGGTGCAGGCCATCCAGCTGGAAGGATGAATCGGCATCGTGGTCGAAGCTGAGCCGTTTCCAGCTCTCGATCGAATGGCATCTCGTACAAACCGCGAGGCCTTCTTCGCTCGCGAATTGTCCTAGATGAGGATCTTCGTGGCACACCGAGCAATCCTCCGAAACACCCTCGAAGACCAGTCGCTGCAACTCCTCATCCGGACCACCGACCCGGTGGCAATCCAGACAGCTGGCCCGTTGGTGGCCGCCAGCGAGACTGTAGTCAGTCCGCTCATGATCGAACTCGACCCGCCGCCAGCTGTCGACTCGGTGACACGTCAGACAGTCATCCGTCAGCATGAATCGGTCGAGCCCCGGCTCATGGGGGTTTCGGTGACAGGCGCTACAGAGAGTCGATGGAAACGTGTACCGATGAACGCTCTGGCCCGAGTCGCCACGCCACCGATTTGAAGATGCGGCCAGCAACGCCTCGACTTGCCGGCTATCGAGGGGCGTATGACAAGCGTCGCAAGGGACGGCTAGATGAGCTCCTTCGAGTGGATAAGGGGATTCCTGATGGGCAGTCACAGTGAACCTGGGGGGCCAAAAACCCTGGAGATCGTGGCAAGCATCGCATTCTGCACCTTCTGGCCGGCCGACAAACTGGCCCAGATGATGATCCGCGTGGCAGTCCGTGCATCTTGCGAATCGTGGCGGCGACTCGGCGACTCCCCGCGGATGACAACCTTCACAGGTCATTCGTTGATGGGCGCCGGCCAGTGGAAATCGGGTCCGATCATGATTGAAGCTCTCCATGCTCACCGAGCGCCAGTCAGTATCAGAATGGCACTGCAGACATGTCGAACCCAAGCGGCCTTCATGTGGATCCTTGTGGCAATCGGTACAGCTCGAGAATCGTAGCCCGGTGTACTTGACGAAACCCCTGGTGCCCACACCCTCCTCGGATGACCTGACGTGACACTTGTTACAGGCAACCTGACGGTGTTTCCCCACCAACGGATAACGAGCCCTGTCGTGACGGAAGAGACTTCCCTCGGTCCACTTCTCCTGTGCATGGCAGGTCTCACAGCCCCGATCCGCGAACTGCCCCTGGTGTTCATCCACATGGCAGGAGAGACACGCCGATCCATCGAGACCCAGAAAGGTGCGGCTCAGGTTCTTGCCGCGCTCCTGGAATCGGTTCTTGGCGCGAATCAGAGATTCCTTGTGACAGCTGCGGCATCGGAGACTCGCGTGGGTCCCTTGCAGTGCGTAGCTCGTCTGCGAATGGTCGAATGCAGCTTCGCCCTCCTCACCCCAGTACACCAATTCGAAATCCACCCCGTGGTGCTCCATATGGCAACGCTCGCATCCCTGCTCGACAACCGTCGCGTGAAATCCAAGTCGTTGGTCCAGCTGCTCACGCAGCAGCTGATGGCAGTCCAGACAGCGCTCGGCGGAGATCCTCTTCTTCTGGCTATGACACTGCAGACATCGATCGCTGCCCTCGAGATCTGCATGTGGGGCGCTCAGCGGTCCCGGAGAGATCTGAGCGACAGCGGCGTCAACGCACCAAGTCCAGAAGACCGCCACGAACACGGCTCGCAAGGTGAGGCTCCGGTGGCTCATCGTGAGGACCAGCCGTAGCCTGTGGCGATCGCCACTCCAATATGAATCACCATGAAGATGTACATGACGACGGCAAAGGGCTTGTGAAATACGTGCCAATAGTGGAATAGCTCTTGCAGCCTGGACAGAACCTCGATTCGCTGGCGGAGTTGGGCTCTTTCCAGCGTCAGACGGTGTAGACGCTTCACCGACTTCCCGGGAACTCCTCCAAGCTTCTTCCAGAACCCTCGCAGACGGGTGCGAAGTGCGATCTGGTCCAAGGGGAGGCGCCAAAAGAGCCCCAGCAGAGAACCCGCGCCGCTAGTACCCATTGCGGCGAGACCATCGAGATCGCGCAGATCCTCGTTCGACAGGCCGTAGACCTCTTGCAGCTCTGCCACTTGAGCGGCTGCCAAGGTTTCGACCTCATCCAGGGTCAGCTGGTCTCCGGATCGCCGACGCGGAACCTGGACATAGAGAAAGCGGCCCAAAAAGCCACTGAGAACAACTGCGACCATCGACCAGAAACTGATAGAGACCAGACCCTTCACCTTCAGGGAGCTGTGCAGGACGATGAATAGCGGTCCGATCATCCCGCAATAGATGTGAAAGTCCAGCCAGATCGACAGTCGACCCGCCCGCCGAAGTAAGGACCATCGCTTCCGCAGAGTGTACAGATGCATGATCGTCATCAAGGACGCTCCGATCACGCCGAACGCGTGCCCCAGCGACCCTCCCGGTTTGAGCAACCAGTAGTCGGTGTGCCGAGGACGCTCCAGTAAAGGAGTGCCGTAGTAAGACCATCCTCTCCATGCAAGATAGCCGAGCAACCCCAGAGTCAGCAGATAGGCTGAGGACAAGACAACTCGATGCGGCCAGGAACGCATAAACCCACGAAACTTAGATCAGAGTCGGTGGTTGCGCCGTGGATTATGCAACATGAATGCCCACTCAGCCAGCCCAAAGGCAAGCCAGACAAAAGAACGAGTCGATGGCCAACGCCACCGACTCGTCCTGGAGATCTTGGAGACTCAGCCGAGCGGTATGAGCTCGGACTGCGCAAAGAAGAAGGCGGTTTCGATCGCCGCGTTCTCTGGGGAATCACTGCCGTGAATGGCATTGCGCTCGATGTCGGTGCCATAGAGGGCGCGGATCGTGCCTTCGGCAGCTTCTTGTGAGTTGGTGGCACCCATGACCTGGCGCAGATGCGTCACGGCATCTTGACGCTCCAAGACGGCCGCGATGATGGGACATTCGGTCATGAATCCCACCAGATCGTTGTAGAAAGGGCGCTCCTGGTGGACCTCATAGAAGGCCTTGGCTTGGCCGGTCGTCAGTTGGATACGCTTGAGCGCGATGATCTTGAAGCCTTCGCCTTCCAGATGAGCCAGGATTCTGCCAGCGTTGCCAGCACTACAGCTATCCGGTTTGATCATGGTCAGTGTTCGCTGCATGGGTCGACTCTCCCTATTCTGTTGGGGCGCTCAGGCCCCGAGTATTCGAAAATCCCCGTCCGGGTCTTCGAGAAGAAACGAGGTGCCGATGAGATCGGTCTGCTGATCGGGTCCGAGCAGAATCGCCGAACTGGCGGGCAATCCGACTCCCCAGGCCACCCCTGGCTCCGCCATCATTCGTCGCAACCTACGGTCGTGCCCGGGATCGAAGTTCGGCTCGATCACGCCGCCAGGAAGCCATCCCATCCCTCGAAGATTGGCACCACCAAACAGGCTTCGGGCCATGTGCCCCATCGCTTGCGCCGCCGCGGCAATGGCAACGACAACTCCACCGGAGCCGAGCTTGCGGCCCAACGCTTCCTGTATCGGCGTGTCGGTAACGGTCGACAAGAACTCGTCAGGAACCCCTCCACCGATGTAGATCGCCGAGCACTCTGCGACTCTCTCGGCGTTCTTCTGACGCTTGGCGTCGCGCGTCCGATACACCGGGATGAGCTCCACCTTGCGGCTGAATTTCTCGTCCAGGTACTCTGCGAAATGGTGGAAATAGTCGGCCGAGCCCGAGGCCGTGGGCAGAAAACCGACCGGACCTTCGCCGATCTTCTGCAGCCAGGCCTGATCAATCTCCGCGGTCTCTCCAAAGGAGAACTCGCCGCCACCGATCAAGACCAACCAGCCTCGACCCGGCAGTCGTTGCACAGCCAACTCCCTCAGCTCCCCAGAGCCTTCGCCATCGCGCTGCCGATATCGGCTGGCGACTCCGCTACCACCACGCCGGCCTCGGTCAAGGCCTCGATCTTCTGGGCAGCGGTTCCCTTGCCGCCGGCGATAATCGCCCCGGCGTGGCCCATCCGTCGCCCGGGAGGTGCGGTACGACCGGCAATGAAGCCCACGACCGGTCGATCGTAGTTCTGCCGGATCCAAGCGGCCGCTTCCTCTTCCGCGCTGCCGCCGATCTCGCCGATCAGCACCACCGCCGCCGTGTCCGAGTCGGCGGCAAACGCCTCCAGAGCATCGATGAAATTCGTGCCCGGCAAAGGGTCACCCCCGATGCCGATGCAGGTGCTCTGCCCCAGCCCCAGGTTGGTCAGCTGCCAAACGGCTTCATAGGTCAGGGTCCCGGACCTGCTGATGACGCCCACTTTGCCCGGCGTATGGATATGACCCGGCATGATGCCGATCTTGGCCATACCCGGCGAGATGATGCCGGGACAGTTGGGACCGATCAGACGGGTCGGATGGTCGCTCAGAAAGGCACGCACTTCGAGCATGTCGAGGACGGGAATCCCCTCTGTGATGGCCACGACAAGCTCCACACCCGCAGGCCGCAGACTCCATGATGGCATCGGCTGCAAAGGGTGGCGGAACGAAGATCATCGAGGCATTGCATCCTGTCTCGGCCCTCGCCTGCTCCACCGAATCGAAAACGGGGATGCCCTCGACAGACTGACCACCCTTTGCCCGGAGTGACACCCGCCACAACCTGGGTGCCGTAGTCACGGCAACCCAGGGCATGAAAGGTCCCCTCCTGGCCCGTGATTCCCTGCACCACGAGACGTGTATCGTTGTTCACCCAGATAGCCATTACGCTGCTCCTTTGGCCGCCGCCACGACCTTCTCTGCGGCATCCGCCATATGATCGGCGACGATGAAATCGTAGTCCGCGTCCTGCAGGATCTGCCGACCGACCTCTACGTTGGTTCCTTCCAGTCGCACCACCACCGGCACCTTCACGTTCCCCAGTTCGTCCAACGCCGCCACAACTCCACGGGCGATGCGATCGGTTCTGGCGATGCCGCCAAAGATGTTGATCAGGACGGCCTTGACAGTGGGGTCGGAAATGAGAATTCGAAAAGCGTTCTGGACCGCCTCCTGGCTGGCTGAGCCACCCACATCGAGAAAGTTGGCCGGCTCGCTGCCATAGAGCTTGATGATGTCCATGGTGGCCATCGCCAGGCCCGCGCCGTTGACCATGCAACCGATCTCGCCATCCAACTTGATGTAGTTGAGATCGAACTCACCGGCTTCGACCTCCAGAGGATCCTCCTCGGTCAGATCCCGCATCTCCTTGATATCAGGATGTCGGAACAGCGCGTTGCCATCGAAGTTCATCTTGGCGTCGAGAGCCATGACATCACCGGCGCCGGTCACCAGCAACGGATTGATCTCGGCGAGAGAGGCGTCGGTATCGAGGTAGGCCTTGACCAGGGCCGTGATCAACTTGCCCGCTTGGCGCGCAGTCTTGCCCTCGAGGCCCAATTTCCTGGAGATCGAACGTGCTTCGAAAGGCAAGAGCTCCAACGCCGGATCTACCGACTGGCGGATGATGGCGTCAGGATCCTTGGCCGCCACTTCTTCGATATCCATACCCCCCGCGGCCGAAGCCATGACGACCGGCTTGCCACGCGCTCGATCCAAGGTGACACTCAAATAGAGCTCATCAGCGATATCGAGCGCTTCTTCAACCAGGACCTTTTCCACCCTCTTGCCCTCAGGGCCTGTCTGTGGAGTCACCAGCTGCATCCCGAGGATTCGACCAGCAACCTCCTCGGCTTCCGCGGGGGAGCTGGCGAGCTTGACGCCCCCGCCCTTGCCCCGACCCCCAGCGTGAATCTGGGCTTTGACCACACACTTGCCACCCAACTCGGCGCAGATCTCGCCTGCTTCGGCGGCGCTGTCGGTCACCCGTCCTCGCGGCGTCACCACACCGTAGCGACGCAGGACTTCTTTCGCCTGATACTCGTGAATCTTCAAGAGACTTCTCCTTGACTTTGAACGCTTTGGACTGCGAATCGACCCCAGGGAGTGGGGTCTGAAAGTGCGAACAGAAGTATACCCAAATAAGGGAGCTTCGCAGCTATGGGATCTGCAGAACGAGCAGTGTCAGATCGTCCTCTCGAGGAGCCCCCGCGGTGAACCCCTCGAGGTCCGCCAGCACCCCTTCGCATATCTGATCGACATCCGTCCCGGCGTGGCGAGACAGCGATTCCTCGAGGCGCTCGAAGCCGAAGAGATCTTCGCTGTTCTCCGCATGCGCCTCGACTACACCATCGCTGAAGAGGAACAGAACATCTCCAGCGTCGAGATTGGCGGCCCGCACCCGCACTTCCAGATTCTCACGCACACCCAGGGGATAGGAAACCGACTCCAGCGCCTGGACATCACCTCGTGGCGACAATCTGTACGGAAAAAGATGGCCGGCGCTCGCATAGAACATCTCTCCCCTTTCCGGATCGACGAGCGCATAGCAGAGAGTGGCCAGCAAGCGTTTTCTGGCACTCTGGAACACCATTCGGTTCAGGGTCGAGAAGACAGCCTCCACCTCTGGATTGAACGTCACCTGAACCGAGAGGGCTGACTTGGCCATTGACATGACGAGACCGCTGGACACGCCATGCCCTGCGACATCTCCGACGGCGACCGCCAGCCGACCGTCCTCCAGCGCCAACACATCGTAGAAGTCTCCCCCCACCTCCGTCGCAGGTAGATACCGATGGGACAGTTTGACGCCATGGAGTTGCGGCGGTAGGTCCGGAAGAATCGAGGCCTGAATTCCTCGCGCGGTCTCCAGCTCGACCCGTTGTCGCTCCCGTTCTGCAATCCGGCGCACGTGGGGCGGAATGTCCTCATAGCGATAGACGAACTCCTCGTCACTGAGGAGACTCTTGGCACTCACGATGAGTGGTATCGCGACCACCAGCAGGGCCAACGATGCCTGAAACTGGATCGATGGATCAGGGGCTCTGAGAAACGGCACGACACTCATCACGACGGAGGCAGTGAGACTGGCTAGAACCGAGGTGAAGATCCCGTAGCGGAGAAACAGGATGATGAAGGCCACCGGGGGCAACAGCCAGACAATGAAGTTCCATGAAAACGGGTAGACGTGAGCGCTGCCGAAAAAGAGAATCACTGCCGCTACAGCCGAAACCGCAATGCCTGCCCAGACTCCGACCAGCTTCTCCCAGAAGCTCACCAGAAATAGCCTTCCGAACAGCCCCGTATAGAGGGCAAACGCCGCGAAAAAGGTGAGCAAAGGAATGCTGAACCAACTCGAGCTCTCCCACCACGGGCCGATCAACAGCCAACCGTAGGCCCACACCCCGAGCTGGCGCAAGCCAGCCAGAAGGCTCCACAGAGCAGCGGCAACCACCAAACCGGAAACAAGACCACGCAATGACGCTCTGGCAAAGGTCGCGTTGGCCCATTCGCCCTGGAACAGCGCGTCGAAGGCCGCCAGCCGCCGCCCGTGTCTTTCCCGTGAAAGGGACTCCCCAACGGACCAGCTCAAGAAGGACAACAACCCCATTGGGAAGAAACAACAGAATGACCATCTGCAGCCCCGCCACCAGTGTGGCCTGCTGTCGGCTGAGAACACCGACAAAGGCCCCGGCCGAGGCATCTTCGGCACTGAAAACCATGGAGACCACACCAAGAGCAAAAACCAATACCGATATCTGGACTCCTCGGCGGACTCCGATCTCGCCGGCGTGGTAACGCCGAACAAAGGGAATCGCCACCAGAGGCAGTAGGATCAGCGGCAGAAAGACCTTGGCCTGTACCAGGAGCTGGATCGGTTGAAAGCTGTTGCGGATCGCCGCGAGCTCGGGATCGTCGAAGTAGCGACTGTAGCCAGCCAGTCGATCCCCGGCAAAGGCGACCTCGACTCCGTACGGATAGCCCTCTCCCAGCAATGATTCCCGATGTCGAAACCGCAAAAACAGATCCGTCCGATTCTGCAATTCTCGGGTCCTTACTTCGGGCGCCTCGAAGTCTGCGAGATCTATACCCTGCTCTTCGAGGAAGACCTGTGCGCCGATCTCGAGCCCTATCCGGCAGGACTGCGCCAACCTCCTGATCCGGCGGGATGCGCTGGAGAAGCTCCGTGACCTCGCCCGATGGGGTCACCCGAGCATGAAAGCTCCATTCCTGGGCACGCGCACCGGGTTCCCAGACCGTGACTTCCCAGGTCAGAAGGCTCTGAGCCAGATGACTATCTGAGACTGGTCAGCGGATCCAGAGACGGCAAGTCGACCTGCAGACGGTGCTCGAGTGCCGCCGCTTCGTCCAGTCTGGTGATGACATAGGGGTTGGCGGGCAGATCCCCGAGATCTCGTAGCCTCTCGAGGCCGATCAACTCGGCCTCCTGTTTGGAAATCTGCCAGTTCGTGGGGAATAGCGGGTACGCGCGCGGAAACGCCCATACCGCCACCAGCGCAGCCACTATGCCGACGCCGACCCACGCCAGGACAAAACGAATCCCCTTCACCCGACCTCCAGATCGACCCCCGAGACCCCCTCACGGGTCGTATGGCTCGTTACGTCAGGCAGGAGCGGATGTTTCGGCGTCGCCTGCCGCAACCTAGAGATTTTCGACGATCGCCGCGGCGAATTCGGAGGTCTTGAGCAGCGTCGCTCCCTCCATCTGCCGTTCGAGATCGTAGGTCACCCGCTTCTGACCGATGGTTGCCTGCAGAGCGGCGATCACGTCAGTCGCTGCCTCTTGCCAGCCGAGCCACCGCAGCATCATCACCCCGGAGAGAATCAAGGAACCGGGATTGACCTTGTCGAGGTTGGCGTACTTCGGAGCCGTACCGTGGGTCGCCTCGAAGAGAGCCAGGCCGTCCCCTTCATTGCTGCCGGGAGCCATCCCCAGGCCCCCGACCTGGGCAGCCAGCGCATCGGAGAGATAGTCGCCGTTGAGATTGGTCGTGGCGATGACCTGATACTCCGCGGGTCGGAGCAGGATTTGCTGGAACATGGCGTCGGCGATTCGATCCTTGACCAGAATCTTGCCCGCCGGGAGCTCACCATCGAGATCATCCCAGAGCGCCTGCTCGGTCACGGTATGGTCGCCAAACTCTTCCGCGGCGACCTGATACCCCCACTCCTTGAAGGCTCCCTCGGTGTACTTCATGATATTGCCCTTGTGCACCAGGGTCAGGTCGGTACGTCCCTCCCGGACTGCGTACTCGAGTGCCTTGCGCACCAGGCGTTTGCTACCGGTGATCGAGATGGGCTTGATGCCGATGCCGCTGTCCTCGCGGATTCTCTTGCCCAGATCATCGCGCAAGAAATTGATCAGCTCTTTGGCACCGCGGGATCCTTCTTCCCACTCGATGCCCGCGTATACGTCCTCGGTATTCTCTCGAAAGATGACCATGTCCACTCTTTCGGGATGGCGGACTGGCGACGGCACGCCGTCGAAATAGCGGACCGGGCGCACACAGGCGTAGAGATCCAACGTCTGTCGGAGGGTCACATTGAGACTCCGAAACCCACCACCGACGGGAGTCGTCAGCGGGCCTTTGATGGCACCACGGAAATCACGAATGGCCTCGATGGTGTCTTGTGGCAGCCACTCGTCGTAGTGTTCTTTCGCCTTCTCTCCCGCGTAGATCTCCATCCAGGCCACAGACTTGGAACCGTTATAGGCCTTCTCGACAGCGCTGTCGAGAACGTGGCGCGTCGCCCGCCAGATATCGGGGCCGATGCCATCGCCCTCGATGAACGGAATGATCGGTCGGTCCGAGACCTCGAGTTGTCCATCAGACCACTGAATCTCCTGGCCGTCCGATGGTGGGGTCACCTTTCGATAGCTCTTGCTCACGCCCTGATCACTCCTCTTCTTCTAGATGTAGATGAACTCACGACCATCGGTCGATAATCGCCTTTCGGCAGTTTAGCACAGCGATTTTGCACCCATGGTAGATTGAATCGCCATGAACTGGGACCCTCTCATCGAGGCTGCACAAGCCGTTCGAGATCGTGCCTACGCCCCTTACAGCGGCTTCCGCGTGGGTGCCGCCATCTTGATGGATGGGGGTGATGTTCACGCCGGCTGCAACATCGAGAACAGGAGCTTTGGCGGCACGATCTGCGCGGAGAGGGTCGCGGTGGGATCTGCGGTGGCGTCTGGCTCCCAGGCGATTCGCGCCGTGGTGGTCATCTCGGAGACCGAGCCTCCAGCGGCACCTTGCGGCCTTTGCCTACAGGTTCTCACCGAGTTCGGCGGACCGGATCTCCCCGTTTTGTTGATCAATCCCCAGGGTAGCCGTCAGGAATTTGTCTTGGCGGACCTCCACCCGTACCCCTTCCAGTTGCCCCCCCAAGGCCTGGGTCGGGTGTCAGGCTGACGGCTCCGGAGCCAGAAACTCTGCCTGAATCTGGGCTGGAATCACACCGGCCTCGAATCCCCGATCCAGCAGCAACTGGACCGCTTGCCGGCCCGCTTCTCCGTAGTCCCGCGTCCAGTTGTTGACATACATACCGACGAACCGATCCGAGCGGACCGGATCCTCTTCCAACTCTCTCGCATACCGGGTGGCGTAGGAGAGAGCCTCCTGGCGGTGATCCAGAGCGTAGTTGATGCTTTCTGTGAGCAGGCGGCAGAGGAGCGCCTTGAGATCGGCTGGCAGATCGCGGCGGATCCCATTGGCTCCGAGAGGTAGCGGACCCTCCGTTTCCGTCCTCCACCACTCGCCCAGGTCTTCGACCTTGTGCATGCCGATGTCTCCGTAGGTGAGCTGGCCTTCATGGATGACAACACCCGCGTCGACCTCTCCAGCCGCCACAGTGTCGAAGATCTTGTCGAACGCCACGTTGACAGTCGAGACATCCGGTTGCCAGAGGCGCAGCGCCAGGTGGGCAGTGGTCAGCTCTCCTGGAATCGCCACCGTCTTGCCGGCCAGATCGCCGCGCGACCGCGGTGCCGTCGAGACCACGACGGGACCATAACCATCACCGAAGCTCGCACCCGATGGCATGAGCTGGTAGCGGTCCGCCAGATGGGCATAGGCGTGAAATGAGAGCGCCGTGATCTCATAGGTGCCTTCGAAAGCGGCCTGATTGAGAGATTCGATATCGCCGAGCACGTGCTCGATGGTCAGCCCGCCGGTGTCCAGCAGGCCCTGCGTCAGGGCATAGAACATGAACGCGTCGTCTGAGTCCGGACTGTGGGCAATCCGTATCGTGGTGGTTTGGCTCATGGCCCGGGAGGGTATCAGAGGCTCGCGAGCGGGTCGACCATCATTCGCCGGTGCCAAACATGCCGGGCCGGTAGGCGGTGATGTGACCGGTAAACGCCGATGCCGCAACGGTCAGTGGCGATGCCAGATACAACCGCCCCGGGCCGGAGCGTCCCTTGTAGTTGCGATTGATGGCAGACACGGTGACCTGGTCCTCGGTTTCCGACACCCCAGGGCCACAGCCGATACACGCCCCACACCCAGGTTTGAGCAACCGGACTCCGGCGTTCTCGAAGGTCTCGAGATAGCCTCGGTGGCGGCAGAACTCCTCTACCTCCTGAGAGCCAAACTGGATGTAGAAGTCCACTCCCTCGTGCACCCGTAGACCCGCTGCGAGGGCTTCCTCGACCACTTGGTGATAGAAGCCCAGATCATCGACCTTGCCTGCCGTGCAACTGCCACCATAGGCGATATCGATGGGCACTTCGCCAATCTCGTCGACCAGGGCTCCATTGGTCGGATCCGACGGGATTCCCTGATCCGGATCGCCCGGGTGCGCTACCATGGGACGAAGCTCACTCAAGTCGATCTGGTGAATTCCCCCGGCATAGACGGCGTCGGGATCTGGGTGCGCCGCCCGTGCCCGCAGCGCATCGATGTCCGCATCCGGCCGCCATTCCGCGAGCCAACGGTAGGTCTCTTCATCAGCCTCGACGATGGCAGTGCGGGCCGAGCATTCCGTCGCCATATTGGTCAGGGTGGCGCGCTCGTCCATCGACAAGGTGGAGAGTCCCGGCCCGGTGAACTCCATGACCCGTTTGAGCGTCTGCTGAGGTCTCGCAAACTCCAGCAGAATGTGCAGCATCAGATCCTTGGCGGTCACTCCCTCCGGCAGCTCACCGGTGAGGTGGAACTGGATCGATTCCGGAACCGCCACGGCCGCCAACCCCGAATGAACCAGATTGGCGTACTCGGTGGCGCCGACGCCCCATGCCAGCGCGTTGTTGCAGCCACCCATGCAGGTATGGCTGTCCGTGGCCAAAACGAAGTCACCTGGTGAGACCAGACGCTGCCTCGCCACTTCATGGCAGATTCCGGGCGAGACGCCGTCTCTGGCCGAAAAGTCCCGGACCCCGGTGTGCTTCTGGAAAGCCCTTCTGCAGCTCGCGTAATAGCTCGATCTTGTCGAGGAAGGGTCGCATTCGAGCGACATCATCGGCATAGATCAGGTGGTCCTCGAAGACCGCGAATCGATCGGGGTTGCGGATCTGGTAGTCCGGTCCGTACTCCTGCTCCAGAAAGTAGTGCACCTGTGCCGTCGTGAACTCATGAGAGTACCCGCCATCCACCTGGACGACGACAGGATCGCCCGGCTTGACTGACCCGCCGTCGGGTAGATGGCTAGCCAGAATCTTCTCGGCCATGGTCATAGGTCTCGTCTCGGTCCCGGTGCCCGGTAGAGACAGATCGCCGGCCGCCAGTGCCTTGGCAAAGGGAAAGAGTCCCCCTGCTTGAACGATCAGCTGGGTCACTGGATCGTACTGACGGTAGAACTCTTCAAGCGGGATCCCTTCGCCCTGCTGCAAACGTCGAAGAATCTGATGATCCCCCATCAAAACACCCTGATTGATGTTGTTGGCCGCGTGGATGGGGGCAAACGAGGCGGCGATGGCAATCCGGATGCCGGACCACTTCTCGGCTTGCACCGCGGTCTCTCGAGAGCTTCCTACACCCTTCCGATATCCCGAAACAATGACTTCGAAGTCCCCACCCCAGAGAGCATCCCTGGAAAACTGGCGTTCGCCATCGACGATCAAACCAGCATAGGCCTCGCGTGCCAAGTCCTCGGGTCGGTGGTTGAAACAGACCCAGGCCGGTGTCATGGCATCGGTATTGATGTCGTCGAGAAGATCCTCGACAGACACATCGTCCATCGTCAGGTCGAGCTCACCAGCCAATTGCCCACGAATCTTGTCGGGGTCCTTGGTCAGGAAGAGAACTCTCTTGCCTCGAGTGAGCTTTACGATTTCGGGTGGTTTGGCCATGGAGACTCCAGTCGTAGACAGGACCCGTATTCTACCGTTACGGTCGCGGACCGCAGGCAGCCTCATGCAGGCAGCGGCTCGACGGACCCTGCTACCATTTCAAGCGCCTTTCGGGGAGGGACAGAAACCATGCAACGGATCATCGAATGCGTACCCAATTTCAGCGAGGGTCGAGACCCGTCGGTCATCGATCAGATCGCCATGGCCATCGAGCAGGTCGATGGCGTGGCCTTGCTGGACGTCGATCCGGGTAAGGCCACCCATCGCACGGTGGTGACGTTCGCCGGGGAGCCGCAGGCCGTCGTGGACGCCGCCGTTGCTGCAGCCACGGTCGGCACCGAGCTCATCGATATGAGAGGACATCAGGGCGAGCACCCACGGTTTGGCGCCCTCGACGTTTGCCCGCTGGTGCCAGTATCGGGGGTCTCCATGGAGGAGACTGTCGAGCTGGCGCGAGAGTTGGGCAAAAGGCTGGCCGACGAGGTCGGTCTGACGGTCTTCTGCTACGAGAACGCCGCCTTCACTGAGGAACGCCGCAATCTGGCCGACGTCAGATCCGGGGAGTACGAAGGACTCGGCAAGAAGCTGGGAGACCCAGCCTGGCGGCCGGATTTCGGACCTGCCGAGTTCAATCCTCGATCTGGGGCAACCGCGGTCGGAGCTCGCGATTTTCTGGTGGCCTACAACATCAACCTCAACACGACATCGACTCGTCGCGCCAACGCCATCGCCTTCGATGTGCGGGAGAAAGGGCGGGTCGAACGAGAAGGCCATCCCCTGACGGGCAAGATCGTTCGGGACGAGAATGGTGATCCGGTCCATCGACCGGGCAGTCTGAAAGCCGTCAAGGCCATTGGCTGGTTCATCGAGGAGTACGGCGTAGCTCAAATCTCCATGAACCTGACCGATGTCAAGACCACTCCTGTCCACGAGGCCTTCGATGAGGTGTGTCTCCGGGCCGCGGCTCGCGGAATCCGCGTTACAGGCTCCGAGCTCGTGGGGCTGGTGCCTCTGCAGGCAATGCTGGATGCCGGCAAGCACTATCTGAGAAAGCAACAGAGGTCGCTGGGAGTGCCCGACCGGGAGATTCTCAAGATCGCCGTCAAATCGATGGGCCTGGATGACTTGAAGCCCTTCGACCCGGCCGAGAAGATCATCGAGTACAAGTTGGCCTCCTTGCTGGCGTCTTCAGACAAGCTCGTTCAACTTACTGTCACGAGGTTCACAGACGAGACTGGATCCGAATCCGTGGCTCCAGGTGGGGGCTCCGTCTCGGCCCTGGTGGGCGCACTTGGCGCTGCCCTGGGAACCATGGTCGCCAACCTGTCGGCCCATAAACGGGGCTGGGACGAGAGATGGGAGGAATTCTCCGACTGGGCCGTGAAGGGGAAGGAAGTATACGAGGCTCTGCTCGACCTGGTCGATCTCGACACAGCGGCCTTCAACGCCATGATGGCGGCTCTGCGGCTACCCAAGCGCACAGAGGATGAGTCTCGACAACGCCACGCCGCGATGCAGGAAGCAGCCCGACAGGCCATGGAAGTTCCCTTGCAGGTGATGCAGAAGGCCTTGGACAGTATGCCGCTCCTGAGGGCGATGGCAGAAACCGGAAATCCTGCCTCCGTTTCTGATGCTGGAGTCGGTGCCCTGTGTGCCCGCGCAGCGGTCCGCGGCGCCTTCTTGAACGTCAGGACCAACGCCGGTGAGCTCGAAGACCAGGAAGCAGCTGGCCAGCTGATCGCCAGAGCTGAACAGATCGACGCGAAATCCCGGGATTTCGAATCGGAAATCCTGGCCATCGTCGAGAAGAAGCTGTAGAGATCTACTCCACGAGTGCGATCATCGAGGCGGCCAGAATCACCTCGAGCTCAGTTCGACACGCCAGGTTGGGGTTGGTACGCGACGCGTTGCCGAGCCTTCTCCAAGATCTCGATCAACTCCTGGAGAAGACCCATCGAAGCGGACTGCTCGATCACCTTGGCCTTGTTGAAGAACGCCATGGCAGCCAAGAGCTCGCGTCGAACACCCAGTCCGCTGAAGATCGTCACCATCTCGCCCGCCAGCTCCTTGAGCTCCACGATCCGAGCCTGCTTCAGGTACACCATGGCCAGATTCCAGGGAAACAAGAGCCGCATCCGTAGGCATCTCGTGCTCCACAAAGATAGCTCTTCACCTGCAGCAGAAGCTGCTCCGCCTTCCCCATTTCCTCAAGATCAAGAGCGACTTTGATCCTTCCAACCATTTGAATCGAATCAAATCGACAGGATTGTTTAACTGGTGATGAAGTTCGCGCGACTCGGCCAGGACATTGAGGGCTTGTTTCCGCGGAAGCCATTCTCGATGAGGGATTGACAAGGTTGTGCTTTGCTACAAGACCAATCGAGGCTCTCTACGTGTGTCGATCAACTCCAGTCCCGCCTGATGTCACGGAGATTGCTGGTCTCCGCAATCGGCCTGCACTCAGGGCCTACCCTTGCCGATGAGCGCCTGCCAACCAGATGAGCGTCACCGATCGACTGATAAATCGGATAGCCTCGTCGATACTTCTGAGCGCCTCAGCCAGCTCACCACACTCCGCTAGGTACCGGCCCTGAGCTGAAGCACACTAGCCCGATGACGCTATTATTCGTGCTTCCTTCCAAGTAAGGGCCTGTTCGTGCCGAGAACGATTCTCCAGCACCTCGGAAATCAGAGCAGATCCTCTTTGGCAGTTTCCGAGCACTGCCCAGACTCGCCAAGCCTTTCCTATTTGCCGTGACGGTTCTTGCGCCCGAAGATCGCTGACTCTCGCAAATATCGCCACACGCCAACTCCGCGAGCTTCACGGCTTATCTGGAGTTCGACCACACCCATTCGCACGGCTTCGTTGCATCGCGATCTGTCCCAGGAGTCGCAAGCTCCAATTCGAGATGTCTACGAACAGCTAGTTGTACGGCCTTGGACTCTCGGCCAGCTCCAGCAGGCGTGCCTCGAGTGTCTTTTCAGCGAGGACAAGGTCCTTTGCTGCTGACTCTTTCCATTCTCGAAAAGCGTTCAGAAGACTTGGGGAGCCAGAGGCTCCGTGCCCTCTGCCGATTCAGCGATCCCAAGAGCCTCGTATGGTCAAACCGAATCTGACCCAAGAACTCCTCACAGCTCTCACAGGTCTGTCTGTGCTGTTCCACACCTAGCGTCATCGCGGGAGACAGGGCCTCTTCGAGATAGTCCGTGATCAAATCGCGGAATTCGACGCAATCGACTGTCGTTTCATGTGTCATCATGTGTCAACGCCTGCTCAAGTAGGTCTCGACCGCGGACCGGACCCGAAGCCGAGCCCGATGCAGTCGCACCCTCTGGTTCACTGGAGTGATGCCCAACAGATCGCAGATCTCGCCCGAGCTCCAACCCTCCACGTCCCTCAGCACGATGACGGCTCTCTGGGCCGGCGGCAGGCTGGCGATCGCCTCCTCGAGGCATAGTCGCAGCTCGCTACCAAGGGCTTGGTCCTCCGGTGAAAGGTCCGATCTCGACGGTCCCCAGGCGGGTGCCAACCGGTCACAGATCAACTCCCTCAATGCGGCCCAATCATCGGCCTTCCCCGACCTCGACGAGGCGGAAGGTGGCTGCAACGTCGAGAAAGCTACGGTTCGCCTCTCTCGGTAGCCCTTGGTCTTCGCGCGATTGAGCAGAATGCCGAACAGCCAGGTCTTCAGAGAGCTCTGCCCCTTGAAACCCGACAGACCCTGGACCATGGCCAGCCAGGCGTCCTGGGCCACTTCCTCCGCCACCGCCCGGCTGGGCACATAGGCCATCGCCAAGCGGATCATCGCTCGGTTGTATCGATTGACGACCACTCCAAACGCTTTCTCGTCCCCTGCGAGAAGAGCGTCGACGAGCTTCGCGTCGAGCACCGTGGTATCTATCGTATGGCTACCTTTACTGATGACCTACTCCCTCTTCAGAACCACTCTGTCTCGAGACTAGTCTCGAAAGCGGTCGGCAGTCCCTCTTTCAATCCGTCTCAGTCCACTTAGTCTCCCGAGAGCCCATATCGTTACACCGGCCCCCGAAGAACTCCGAGAAGCCCAATGACCCGGGTCGATTCGACCCCGATCCGCCGCTGCGATGGAATCAATTGGTAGTGCTGGGGCGGAACGGCAGACGAGGATCGTGACGGGAGCTCTTGAGATAGGCCGCCAGGTCACGCATCAGGCCGAGGGTGACCCGTTCGACCTCGACCGCCTTCTGGAAGAGGACTAGCGCGGCAATCGCCTCACGGTTCATTCTCAGAGCATGGAAGATAGCCAGCATCTGACCCGCCAGCTGCTTCAATTCGGAAGTCCTGCCTTGCCGCAGGTAGATCGCCGCGATATCGAGAGAGACCAGCGCTGAATCATGCGCGATTCGTCGTTCTACGAAGAAGTCCTTGACTTCCTCTAGAATCGGCTCGGCACCCTCCAAATCACTGGAGTCACGGATGATCACGCCCTCGAGCCATCTGAATCGGATGCTATCCATCTCGCTGCCCATCACTCGATGGAGCTCGCGAGTCTCGGGGAGCAGGGCCAGTGCCTGATGATAGCGGCCGATCTGGTGGAGGTACTTCACGAGATTGTGTTTTGCCACGAGCTCGAGACGAGGCTCACTGGAGATATCGATGTGCTGTGATACCCTGCCTCAGCGCAGCCACGGCCCCAGCGATATCTCCCTTCTCGCCGAGATGATGTCCTTTGATGATTAGAGTACGGCCCAGGCGATGATGATCGCCTCTCGGTTCGGTAGATCCGTATCGTCTCGTCAAGCAAGGCAAGAGCCATCGAGAATTTTCGATTCTACGGCGAAGAGGTTCGACTTTGAGCTCAAGATGTCCGGGCCCGCTCTAGTTGATCACCAGTGCCCTTGGCAAGACACTTTTCAGCAATACCAAAGTGCTCGTTTGCATCCGCCAACGCGCCGGAAATCCTGAGCGCGTTTCCAAGAATCGAATGAGCCCTACATTTGAGATCTTCTTGCAGCTCGACCCTGGATTCCTCGGGGTCGAGGAGATCGACAATTGCAACTGAAAGGTGACCGAGCTCAACCGCTGCTGCTGGATCGTCGAAGCCCTTCTTGAAGGCCTTTTCAATAGTCAACTCGCAAAGACCCCAGCTCCTGAACCGACGACTGTTTCTGACCAAGAGTAGGCGTCGCCCCTGCGGGTGGTGCTCGAGCTCTTCAAACAGCTGAGGCGCTAGGATTCTTTCGCTCTCGAGGGCGTCTTCCGCCTGCCAAATCTCGGGAAGCACCCGCTCGAAAACCTGCGCATATCGTCCCGCCGCATTCCCTTGCCATTCTTCCGGCATCGAATTGGTAGTCGATCCTCGGTGATCATCACACGGGAAGCTCTCTCGAGCGATGCGCTTGCAAGACTCACAGCCGGAGAGAAGATGCAGAACGATGTCCTTCGAGGACTCGCCAGGGAGTCGTCCCTTCATAAACCGCTCGAGCCGTTGCCGATCGGGGTGCAGGTCAGTCATCGCACCCCTCCTCGGCCAGCCCGCAGGCCACCATGCTGCGAGTGAGAGCGGCCAAACAGCGCTCCGTCATCTTGGAGATACCGGATGTCTTGTAACCGAGCCGCTGGGCCACCTCGGAAGGCTCGAGTCCCTGCCGGTACCTCAGCCAGAGAAGACTCCGATACCGATTGGGGATCTTGGCCAGCGCTGTATTCAGATCTCTCAGAAGATCTCGCCGTTCCTCCGGGGAGTCCTCTGTCTCGGTCACGGATTCCAGGAGAGCCGTGTCTACCGACGAATAGAGTCGCCGCCGACGGTCCCGCCAATAGAGAAGACAATGGCTGCGCAGGGTCCCCATCAACCAGCGTTCGGCGTCCAGGATGTGGCTTCGTTTATAGATATAGGTCAGCAGCGTCTGCTGAAGCACATGTTCCGCGTCTCGGGGTGGAATGCGGAATCTGCTGAAAACGTGCTGGATGCGCGGTTGGAGATCCTCCAGGATCTCCTCGATCGGTTGCTCTTGATGTTGGTCCAATATAGCCATCGATCTGCGCCTCTATTCCAGCAGGCATAGATAGAGTACCACTGAGCCGGACATTCGTCCAGTTCAGAGATAGCCATTCGGCTATGAACTGACCGCAGTATCAGGAGATCCCAGGATCCCCCGACGCCCAGACGATCCGCCTAGCCGAGGCCTTTAGAGCAACCCTTTCTGTCTTTTACCCGTCAGGATTCAGACCATTGCCGCTCATCTCTGTCGTCCACCATCGGGATTCAGGCCGTTGCCCCCCAAGAGGAGCCCATCAAAGCCCTTCCCGAGTGCGACGAAGAAACCCAAGAGACCATCTAGCCACATCATGCGTCACCCTCCTTGACGATCCGATCATCCGATCATCAGGACCGGGATCGCTCGCCGGTTCAACCACGTGTCGGCCCCCAATAAACCGAGAGCCTTTTCTTTGACATCCCCCTGCCAGCAGAGATTTGGTTCAGCAGCTAGACAGGAGCATATGAAGATATAGCACGATTCGAATACCTGACGCAAGAGGTAACCAGCGAGTCTGCCTTCGGCAGGTCCTGATAGCCTCTACCTGAACCGATGTGCGGCCGCTACACGCTCTCTACACCGACGGATCTCCTGAGCGACCTCTACGAGCTCGAGACAGACGTCACTACGGAACCTCGCTTCAACATCGCCCCCACCCAGGAGGCGCCGGTAATCCGGGTCAGCCCCGAAACCGGAAATCGTCGACTCGACCTGCTTCGCTGGGGTCTGGTGCCGTTCTGGGCCAAGGACCTGGCCATTGGCAATCGAATGATCAATGCCAGATCCGAAACCGTCGCTGAGAAACCGGCCTATAGAGTGAGTCTGCGCAAGAGGCGGTGTCTGATCCCTGCGGACGGCTTCTACGAGTGGCAGGCAACGGGAGGGGTCAAACAGCCATTCTTCTTCCACCGCAAAGATGGTCACCCGTTCGTCATGGCCGGACTTTGGGACCGTTGGGAGAAAGGTGACAGCGGCCCCTTGGAGAGCTTTACCATTCTTACGACGAGCCCAAACGACATCGTGGCTCCGATCCACAAGAGGATGCCTGTCATCCTCGAACCGGAGTATTTCCGGAGCTGGTTGGATCCGAGCCTCGAAGATCTCGAGTCGTTGATGGACCTGCTGGCGCCTACACCTTCTTCGATGCTGGAGGCCTACCCCGTCAGCACCTACGTCAACAGCCCGGCCCACGAAGGGCCGGAATGTGTCGATCCCATTGGCTGATCGTGGCTACAGAGTCGCGATCATTTCCTGCGCGATGGCCGCGTTCGGGTCCTGAGGCGCCAACTCTACAAAGCGGGTCAGCATCTCTTTCCCCTTGGCTGTGTCACCCATGCTCACGTAGCAGAGCCCCAGATGGTAGTGAGCTCGGGCGTGATCGGGTTGGATCTGCAGAATGCGCTCGAACATCTCCTTGGCCTGTGGCAAATTGCCACTATTGAAGCTGGAGACTCCCATCTCCTCCATCACCCGAGCAATGTGCTGCGAGTCCGCACCCTTGAGAGATTCGAACGTCTGCTCCGCCTCGTCGGTCATGCCCTTCTTGTCATAGGCCAGGTAAAGAACTCCCAGCACGTCTCCCGCACCGGGCTCGTTGGCCAGGTACTGGTTTGCCATCGCGATGCAGTCGTCGTACCGACCCAAATCGAAGTAGACCCTCGATAGAGCCGAATAGGTAGGCATGAGATCGGGCACCATTTCGCGCACCTGCTCGAGTCGTACAGCCCCTCCCTCCAGATCACCGGCTTGAATCTTGTGGACCCCGGAGTTGAAAACCAGACGCGCCAGCTCCTCGTCGGGACTGACCACCATGAGTTTGTCCAACAACGCCTCTTCCATCTCGACATTGCCGAGCCCTCGGTACGATTCGTACTGGATCTTCAGGGCCACGACATCATCCGGTCTCATTTCGAGAACCTCCTCGGCTTTCGCCAACGCCGCCTCGAAAGCTTCCTGTCGGACCAGGACCAGTGCCAAGGCCGTGTGAGCTTCAGGGAGATCCGGTTGCAGCTCGATGACCTCCTCGAAATTGATACGGGCAGTTTCAAGGTCCTCGGCTTGGAAGGCCTCCAGGCCTTGAGCATACTTGCGCCCGGCTGCCCCTCTGACGTCAGCCGCCGCAGGTCCCATCTCCGCGCCCGTGCCAGGAGCCATGGCCGCACTGCCGCTGCCGCCTCCACTGCCTGGCACCATCGTCCAGGTATGTCGCATCGTGTCGCCAAGGGGAGGATCGAAGGGCTCCTCAATGGGAGCAAAACCTTCTGCCTGCAACCGTATGGTGTAGTCCTTGGTCGCGTCCATGACCAGAAGGGTAAATCTGCCCTTCTTGTTCGTGGTCCGAATGGTCTCGAAATCATAGCCGACGGCACGGACGATGATTTCTGCGCCAACGACCGGATTGCCATCGGGATCAACGACGGTTCCGGCGACTCTCCCCTCCGCGCCAGCCTGTATCGGGGCCACGGCACCCACAGCCATGGCCACCAGGATAGAACTCAGTACCAGTAGTTTGTTCATGCTTTTCTCCCCCTGAGACAAAATCACACGCATGCCGCTCTGATTTTACTTGGAAGGGTCCTCAGTGCGCGAGAGTTTGTCGGTCAATTCCAGTGTGCGAGCTTCGTCGGAGTCTATGGCCTGCGCCCGACGCAGCCACTTCTCGGCCTTCTGAGAGTCACCGAGCGCCAGAGCGACAAGGCCTCGGGCTGCCCGCGTCTCCGCCAATCGCGGCTCCAGGTGGTGGGCTCTCTCGTAGAACCGTGCTGCCTCGTCGAATCGACCAAGATCCAGGCTGTTGTCGCCCAGTACCAGATAGGTGAAGGGATTTCGATTGTCCCGCCTGTCCAGAAGTGACAAGACTCTTCGGGCAGCATCCTCCGCCCCCTGCAAATTCATCAAGACGCTCAGATTCTGGTACGCCGGCAGATGGTCTGGATCCACACGAGTCGCTCTGCGATAGGCATCCTCGGCCCCTGCCAGGTCACCGGATCGCCGCCGAGCGACTCCCAGATTGACCCAGCCGTCAGCCAGGTTGGGCTCCAGACGGGTAGACAAATCTGCAGCGGTCACCGCCTCACCGAAATTGCCAGACTGCAGCAACTCGGCACTTCGATTGGCATAGTGTCGAGCCAAAGCGTTGCGGTCACTGATGGGCTGAGACAAGCGGCCCTCGAATCCGTCCACGGCTCCAAACTCGAGCACTTGTCTTTTGCCAGCCGCACCCCACCCGGCACTGACGTGGCCCGACACCAAGACCAGATCTCCCTCCCGCCTGAATCTCTCAATCATGCTCCAGCGCACATAGAAGGTGGAGAGTCCGAGCTCCCGAGTCAGTCCCACGAATAGATGGGTGAAACCCAGGCAATTCGCCCGTCGGGTGTCCCAAACCTCTTCGGCTGTGCCGGTGAAACCAGGATCGTAGACGAGCTTGAACCCATGCGGATCGATCAACTCCGCCAAGAGCTGGCGCAAGACGACATCGGGTGAGACATTGGGTGAGATCTTTTCGTGCACCCAGTGCTTCATCTCCTTGTTCAATCGACCCGGAATCACGACCGTGTCGGGATCGATTCCCAGAGCCCGGATCTCCTCCTCCAGATCGAGCCCACGGATCGCCATCGGAAGCCCGCGACGCGACAGAAGGAGTCCCCAGGCAGACCGAGAAACTGACCCAGAGAATGGCGAGAAGCTGGGTTCGGCGCACTTCGGTGACCTCAAAGAGAGTTACGCCTCGGAGCAGTCCCAGGTTTGCGAGTCGTCCTCTCGACCGGGTTGCTTGTCGATCATCCTAGCAGCCAGGCGACAAGTCCGCCTTGTGGCTACCCACCGTAAGGAGTCGAGGGATAAGTGCGATCGCCAACCCCTGAATGCTATGATCTGCCGGCCCATAAGGCGTCTCTGCCCCGGCCTTCCCGGCGGAAATGCCTCTGCAATTCCCATGCGAGCCCTATTTGCCAGTCTTCTGATACTTGGGATGACGGCCCTGCCTGCAGCGCTGATCGCGGATCACCGGGAATGGCTGACATCCGTTGAGACCGCGTTGGCACAGGCACGCCAGAACGATCAGCGAATCCTCGTAGATCTCTACGCCGATTGGTGCGGCTGGTGCAAACGCCTGGAAGAGGATGTCTTCTCGACCCAGACCTTCCAAGAGTTCGCTGAGGATTTTGTGCTTCTGCGGGTCGACACCGAGGACGGGTCGGAAGGGAGTCGACTCCAGCAGAGATTCGACGCCTACAGTCTGCCGACGACTTTGGTTTTGGATCATCGACAAGCGTTGATCGCCGAGGTCATGGGCTACGCGCCAGCACCCCAATACGTGGCCAACATTCAGCAGGAAATCGCCTCATTCGAAGAACTGATCCGGGGATACGAGCGCTTCGGAGAAGCCGACGATCTCAGGGTCTTGAGCCTACTGGCCGACGAGTTTCACCAACGAAACGACGGCGATCGGGCCGCGACCCTGTATCGCCGGATGATTGCTACCGATCCACTGACTCCAGACAAGGAAGTGCGCATCCGGTATCAGCTCATCGATGCCCTCCGCCTCGCAGCCCGTTACGACGAGGCTCTAGAGGAGTTGGATCGAGCTCGAGGCATGGCAGCTCAAATGGAAGAAGATCCTATTTTCGAGCGATTCGATCTTCTTGCGGCGCAGGTCTCCTTGGACAGGGGAGACTGCGACAAGGCTCAACTGGCCCTCGAGAACTTCCTGGGGACACCATCCCACTAGCGATCTGTTCAAGGTGGCCGAAAGAACCCTGCAGACCCTCAAGGCGAAAGGCTTCCAATGCATCTGAGCCGGCCAGGCCTCTGCCGCCGCGCCTGGCCTCTCTTGATCATCCTCGCTGGTCTGGGACTGAGCGTACCCGGTCCTCTATCGAGCCAGCCTCCCGGGCGACAGGAAAAGGCCTCTCTACAAGTCGTCTTGGATCGAACTGCATATGGCGCAGGCTCCTCCGCCACCTTGGCCGCCAAGATGAAAATCGATCCCGACTGGCATGCCAATAGCCACAAGCCGACTTTCGACTACCTCATCGGCACCGACCTCAGTGTCCGTCTCCCCGAAAGCTGGCTCCAGCCCGAGATCGTCTTCCCGCCCGGCGAGATGAAGACCTTTGCCTTCGCGGACAAGCCCATCTCGGTCTACGAGGGGCGGGTGGCCATCATCGCGCCAATCGACATCCCAGCAGGCGCATCTGAAGGCGAGTGGCCTCTCGAGGTTGCCTTGACCTATCAGGCCTGTGACGATCGCTCTTGTCTGCCGCCCGTGACCACCTCGCAGACGGTGATGTTGACGGTTGGACCCGGAGGCGAGACGTCTTCGGATCCGGTCTTTGCCACCCGACAAGATTCCGTTTCGGAGAACTCGACAAGCCCCGCCAATCTTCCCGTCATTCTCTTGCTCGGCCTGATCGGTGGCCTCATCCTGAATGCGATGCCTTGCGTGCTGCCCGTTCTCTCCTTGAAGATCTTTGGTCTCGTCAAGAGCGCTGGCCACGGCAGATCGCACGTGGTTCTCGGATCTCTGGCAACATCTCTGGGTATCCTGCTTTCCTTCTGGGCCCTGGCTCTGGCGGCGGTAATCGCCAAGTCTGCCGGCGGTGCCGTGGGCTGGGGTGTCCAGTTCCAGGAGCCGATCTTCGTGGCGATCCTGGCGATCATCGTCCTGCTCTTCTGCTTGAATCTGTGGGGCGTCTTCGAGATACCGCTGCCTCAAGAGTCTGGCGAGATTCGCCGACTCCGGTCCGAAGCAGGGTCTCCCTGGGCATCTGGCCTCCGGGCTCTTTGCGACGCTGATGGCTACCCCGTGCTCAGCGCCCTTTCTCGGTACGGCTGTCGGGTTTGCTCTCAGCCAGTCGGCCCCCATGATCTTCGCCGTATTTACAGCTATTGCCGTGGGCATGGCTCTTCCCTACCTGGCGTTGGCCGCCGCTCCTGGCGCCGCCAACCTGCTGCCAAAACCGGGAGCCTGGATGCAGAACCTCAGAGTCGTCATGGGGTTCTTGCTGGCCGCCGCCGCGATCTGGCTCTTTTATGTCCTGGCTGCCCAGATGAGTCGAGAGCGCTTGGCGTTCATCGAGCTGGCCCTCCTGGCACTGGCCATGTTCGTCTGGATGCGGCATCAGGCCACCGATCGCAAGGCCCTCAAGATCTTTTCTCTCGTAGGCATCATGGTGTGTATTGCGGCGGCTGTTCTGCTGGCCGCCGGCTCCACCCGGCCTTCCGCAACAGGCGCATCGCAGACCACAAAGAAACTCATCAGTTGGGCTTCATTCGACCGCCAGGAAGCTGAGAGCCTGGCACGAGAGGGTCGCCTGGTCTTTGTGGATGTCACCGCTGATTGGTGTTTTACCTGTAAGGTCAATGAGGAGCTGGTACTCGAGACCCCCGAAGTCGCGACAGCCTTCGAGAGTCATGAAGTCATCGCCCTGAAGGCGGACTGGACCAATCGCTCCGACTCGATCGCCAAGTTTCTCTCAGATCATGGACGCTACGGGATCCCCTTCTACATGCTCTACCGACCCGGCCAGGACCCTTTTGTCTTCGGTGAACTGCTGACCAAAGCGGGCTTGATCCGCGTCGTCAACGAAGCGGCTCTCAGGGAATGAGTTTCGTTCTCCTCGTCGTCGGGGTGCTTCTCCTCTATATCGGCGGTGAGGGCTTGGTCAGGGGTGCTGCGGCCATCGGTCGACACTTCGGCGTGAGCTCTATCGTCATCGGACTCACCATCGTCTCCGTAGGCACCTCCAGTCCTGAATTGGCAGCCACCTTGGCGGGTGTTTTCCAGGGCGCCCCAGCAGTCTCTTTCGGCAATGTGGTCGGCTCGAACATCGCCAATCTGGGTCTGGTTCTCGGGCTGACCGCCTTGATCTGGCCCCTCGACGTCGCCGCTCGCTTCATTCGTCGCGAGATGCCGGTCATGCTCGTTGTCAGTGCCGCCACATTCGTGATCGTCATCGACGGGGTCATCGGTCGCCTCGAGGGCCTGCTTCTATTGCTGGCCCTGATCGGCTACCTGCGGTCCCTGACAGGCAAAGACGAGAAGCCCGAAGTCGAGGCCGAGTTCAACCGGGCCTATGGCGAAGAGCGTCACTCGATCTGGTGGAGCGTTTCAGCGGTCGTTGTGGGAATCGCCCTACTGATCGTCGGCGCCCAGGTTCTGATCACCGGCGCCATCGGCATGGCTCGCTCGATGGGCATCAGCGAACGGGTGATCGGTCTCACCCTGGTGGCCTTCGGGACCAGCTTGCCCGAACTGGCCAGCTGCGTCGTGGCCGCCATGCGTCGAGAAGGCGATCTCGTCCTGGGCAATCTGATCGGCTCCAATATCTTCAACGTGCTGTTCATCCTGGGCACCACAGCGACGATTCGGCCGTTCCTGGTCGAGACCCAGGCCGTCTGGCCCGACCTGATCGCCATGATGATCGTGAGCCTACAGGCGTGGGTGTTCTTGCGAACCGGCAGGCGGCTCGCTCGCAGAGAAGGTCTGCTTCTGATGGCGACCTACTTCGCTTACCTGATCTATCTCTTTGTTTGACGGGATCCCGACTTCCTTCTCACCTGCTCCTGCAGGGCTCGGAATCGGGTCAGTCTGCGGGCCAACTGTTTCTCGAATCCGCGATCGCGCGGCCGATAGAGCTCGGTGCCTTGGAGAGCATCCGGCAAGCAATCGATGCCGCCGACACCCTCGGTCGTGGCATGGGAATACACGTATCCCCTGCCGTACCCCTGCTGCTCCATCAACCTGGTGGGAGCGTTTCGCAAGGCCATGGGCACCGGTTCCGCCGGTTTCTCCTCCACCGCTCGCCGAGCCTTGCCGAAGGCCTCGTAGACAGAGTTGCTCTTGGGTGCAAGCGCCAGATACAGAGTGGCTTGCGCCAGCGCCAATTCACCCTCGGGAGAGCCCAACCTCGAAAAGGCGTCCCAAGCAGCGAGCGACTGGGGCAAGGCCTGTGGATCGGCCAAGCCGACATCCTCGGTGGCGAATCGCACGAGTCGCCGAGCCACATAGAGCGGATCCTCCCCTGCGGTCAGCATACGAGCCAGCCAGTAAAGCGATCCGTCGGGATCACCCTCTCGCATCGACTTGTGGAACGCCGAGATGAGATTGAAATGCTCCTCTCCGGCTCGGTCGTAAAGCAGCACCTTTTGCTGAGCCACCTCTCCAACCGCGGCGGCATCCGCCTCCCGGGTGCCCGATTCATCCAAGGCATGAGCCACCATTTCCAACAAATTCAAGGCTCTTCTGGCATCTCCTGTGGCCATCTGCACCAACATCGACATGCCATCCTGGGTGAGCCGAATCCCGCTCCGTCCGAGTCCTCGCTCCGGGTCCGCCAGGGCCCGGACCACGATGGCCTCGAGATCTTCGACCGTCAAAGGCTTGAGAACTACCAGCCGACAGCGGGACATCAGAGCCGCATTGATATGGAATGAGGGATTCTCGGTCGTGGCTCCGATGAGCACGATATCTCCTTTCTCCACATAGGGAAGGAATGCATCCTGCTGTGCCCGGTTGAACCGATGGATCTCATCGACAAAGAGAACCGTTCGGCGCACCGGGGAGTCCCGCATGAGGGCCGAGCCCGCCATGACCTCCTTGACTTCCTTGATGCCAGATGTCACCGCACTGAAAGGCACGAAGCGGCAGGGAACCGCACGAGCGATGATGCGCGCGATCGTCGTCTTGCCCGAACCGGGAGGACCCCAGAGAATCAGCGACGGCACCCTGTCCTCGGCGATCGCTCGTCGCAGGTAGCCGCGCGGGCCAACCACCGCCTGCCCTACCACCTCGTCCAGCGACAGGGGCCGCATCCGATCAGCCAGAGGCGTCGCCGCGCCGCCGGACGGATCAGGGTCGATCTGATCATCAAAGAGCGTGTGACTCATGTCACCCGTCCGTTGCTTCGTGTCCAGACCGCAATTCTGCCCATTCGACCAGGCCCTCGCCAGTAAACACGTCGCCAACCTGACGCACTCTGGCTCCCTTGTCGAAGTCGAGACACAGATCCTCGCGGTCGAGAGTGCCCTGCAGGGCCCGATCTTGCAGCACGACCACCCAGCGGTTCCCCACTCTCAACAAGTCACCTGCGGTGACTCCCTCTTTGCCCCAGACCTGATCCACTCCCAACTCCACGGCAGTCCACTCGAGATCGCTGTAGCTGGTCCCCGACCGATCGAGTATCTCGCGCAATACCATCAGACGAGAGAAGGACAAGCCGTCGCGGTACCAATCCGTCAGCTGCTCTCCGACGATGGCGAGAAGCTCCGGGGCGGGTTCGATTTGTGGCAGACCATAGACCTTCGAGGGAAGCGACAGGGACCCCGCTAAAGTGGCCTGTACGGTCGCGATTTCTTCCGCTCGCTCGGGAAGATCTACTGCCCGCAGGGATTGGAGTCGCATCAGTGGGGTGATCTCGCTCTTTGGGCCGAAGATCTCGATCCGGACGTGATACCGCTGCGTACCGAATCGGCTCAAGCCCTCGATGGGTCCGGAGTCCAGATCTCTCTCGCCACGGGGCCGCAGGTCCCCTGGGATGGACCAGGTTCGCGGCCAGTCGGCCCGAAAGTTCTCCTCGAATCGAAACTCGGCCAATTCCGAGGCGCTAGCGATCTCCAAGAACGGCTTGAAGCCCTCCACCGTGAACCAGAGGATCCGCGGTTCTGCGGAACGGTTCCAGACCCGCAGAGCCTGAGAAGGGATCTCCTTCCCGTCGATCTCCAGTCGCTCGGCTTCCGTGTAGTAGATCGTCTCGCCGGAAAAGGTCTCGGCCTCCAGCACGGCATGCAGGCGAAAAGGTGTCCCACTGTCGATTTCGACGGTTCCAGTCCTGGCGGTGCCCGACCCGTCGACTTCGATGGCGACCCAGGCGGCTCGTGGCTTCGGAGCGATCTCTTTTTCGACGACCTCAGACGAGAACAGGACGATCACGAGAAGGGTGACCACCCCGAGAACGACCAGAAAAATCTTCTTCTCTGTGCTCATCATCAGATGGGAGTGGCTACCAATTTCCTAGGCTTGATCCAGTTCCGCCAGCTTGGTCCCCACATCACGGTAGTCGGAGTTGACACCATAGATCTCGACAAACCGCAGCCGAGCCTCCTCTGTCTCGCCGATGGACATGTACAGGGCTCCCAGTTCGTAGACCAGGCCGAGCGTCTCCTCCTCCGTGATGATCGGCGAGCTCAGGCCCTCGTTGTACCACTTGACCGCCAGTTCCGGGAAGCCCTTGTCGACAAAGCAGGACGCCAGCAAAGAGCAGCAGTCGACCAGATACCGGTGATCCTTGGCGGCTAACTGGAATTCGCTGATCGCCTCATCGATGAGGCCCATCTCCCGATAGGCGATGCCGAGATTGTAGTGGGTGTCGTAATCCTCGGCCAGCAGTGTCTCAGCCATCCCCTTCTTGAATCCTTCGACAATCTCCTCGAGGCTCTGATCCTCGGGTGCTGCCACCAGATCCTCATCCAGCAGACCTTCCTCTTGATCCAACTCCCTCTCGATTTCGGAGGCCAGGTCGAAGAACTCCGCTTCGCTCTCGAAGACGCCTGCCGCCGATTCAGCTTCCTCAGTGGTCTCGGCTGTAGGAACCTCATCCAACCAACTCAGGTCCTCTGAAGCAGCCATTGTTGCCCCGTCCAACTCAGTCGCTTCCTCTGCTCCGGAAACCACGATCTGCGGAGGTGTGATGCGTCCATCTTCAACCCCGAAATCCGCACTTACCAGCTGTTTCTCGAGGTTGTCCCAATCGGCCTGCCGCCTCTGATCCTCGGCCAGACCGGCGACGATCTCTCCAAGCTCGGCCACTCTGTCGAACTTCTGATGTTCGAGGTACAGGGTGATCAACTGGAGATGGGAATCGAGGTGAGCCGGAGCCAGACCGATCACTTCCTCGAACTTCTCGGTCGCTTTGTCCTCCAAGCCGTAGCGCGCCAGCACCTCGGCTTCGATCAACAGCTCCCTGAGACCCTCGACCTCCGTGACGGGTTCCGGAACCGCCTCCTCCGCCTCCTCGGCGGCGACTTCGACGACCTCCGGTTCGAAGTCCTCGAGCTCGAACTCGATATCCTCTTCGCTCTCCAGCTCGAGCTCGGAGACGTCTTCGTCTCCCTCTTCCTCGGCCTCGGCAGGCTCCTCGACCTCCACCAGCCCCTCGACCTTCGCCGGCGCTACCTCGAGCTCCGCCAAGTCGTGCTCGACGACCTCCTCGTCCACCTCTTGGTCGGGGACGAGATCCTCTTCGATGAGCGGCTCGGGCTCCGGCGCCGCGGTCAGGATTCTGGCAGCATCCGGATTCCTCTCGGCGGCGAACTCCACAAACGACTCGGCCTCTTCCTCGTGACCGGCCCTCTTCAGCTCCCCTACCACGCTGGAGACGAAATTGAGACTGTCGTGATCGAGCTCGAACGCCTCGCGACAGACTCTGAGAGCGTCCTCGACCTTGCCATGCTCTAGCAACAACTCACCGATGGCGCCATACTGGTCCTGCGCATCCCGCACCTGCCCCTGTTCCTTGAGCAGCTCAGCCAGGTGCAGACGATGGGCCGGATCTTCGGGCTCCAGCTCCACGAGTTTGCGGTGCACCGCCGTCACCGATGCTTTGTCGCCGCGTCTCTGGTAGCCGTCGGCCACCGTCAGGTATTGCTGCCGGGCATCCTGGACGAGGCCCTGCCGAGATTGCAGATCAGCCAGGCTCTCAGAGGCCTCGAGTTGCAGAGGATCCAATCGCAGAATCTTTCGGTAGATGGCGATGGCCTTGACGGTGAAGCCTTCCTCGGAAAAATGCTCGGCAGCCCGTTTGAAAAGCTCGATCGCCTCGCCCAGCCGCTGCAAGCGAGCATAGAGGTCCCCAACCCGGTTCAGGGTCGTGGTGTCGTCGGGATCGGCGTCCAGCACCGCGAGGTAGGCGTCGATCGCGGCATTGAGCTTGCCGCGGCCCACCAGCCGCTCGGCATCGCGGATGAGCTTTTGACGATCAGCGGTCATCAGTGATCAGCCTCGGTTTCTCTGGGCAAGACCGAGCGAAACGTCAGACGGTGCTCGGGACTCGGACCGAAACTCGCCAGAGCCTGCCGATGTTCAGCCGCAGCATATCCTTTGTGCCGGGCAAAACCGTAATGCGGATACACCTTGTCCAGTTCACCCATCAGCCGATCCCGCTCGACCTTGGCAAGAATCGAGGCACAGGCCACACTGTAGCTGACGAGATCGCCCCGAACCAAGCTCAGACATGGAAAACCGAGTGCGGCGAGTCGAACGGCATCGACCAACGCGCATTCCGGTTGCGGGGAGAGCCCCATCAGGGCTCGCCCCATTGCTAGACGGGTCGCTTCGAGGATGTTGACGCGATCGATCTCGGAGGGCGTAGCCATGCCGATGCTCCAGGCGATGGCGGTTTGCTGAATCTGCTGGGAGAGGCACTCTCGGTCACCAGCCCGGAGAACCTTGCTGTCGTCAACGCCGGGAAGTGAGTGGTGGGTATCGACCACGACCGCGGCTGCGACCACCGGTCCAGCCAGGCATCCCCGTCCCGCCTCATCCACTCCGGCCAACTGGGACCAACCCCAGGACCGCAGCAGATCGTCCAGTCCACGCAGCAATCGCAGCCGGTACGCCTCCAATCCCAGCTGTCTGAGGGTATCCACCTCGGATCGACTCGACTCGCAGTGCGGTCCCGTCTTCGACGTTAGCTGGCGCTACGTGAGACCTTCTTGGGTGGACGATCTTCTCGACGCTCTTCGATCCTCGCAGCCTTGCCTCGAAGGCCCCGCAGATAGAAGAGCTTTGCCCGACGGACCCGACCCCGGCGCAGGACCTCTATCTTGTCGAGGATTGGCGAGTGCAGGGGAAAGACTCGTTCGACTCCGATTCCGCCCGACATCTTGCGAACGGTGAAGGACTCGTTGGTACCTGCCCCGCGGCGTGAGATCACCACGCCTTGAAAGATCTGGATCCGCTCCTTGTCACCCTCTCTGACCTTCACATGCACCTTCAGGGTGTCCCCGGATCGAAACTCCGGAATATCCGTCTCGCAAGTATTCTTTTTCGACATTCTGCAACTTGTTCATTTCCTGGTGACCCTCCCAGACAGAAGTCTGAGTCGATTCGTGATGAGGTAATCCTCTATTATCGTGTCCCTGGCCGCGATTGACAAGTCGGACCATCGCTAGTCGTCCGTGGCTGATTCCTGCCGTTTCAATTCCTCGAGCAATTTCGACTGGGCTTCGGTCAGTTTTGCCGTCTGCAAGAGATCCGGACGCTTGCGAAGCGTGGCCAAGAGAGCTTGCTTCTGACGCCAGGTTTCGATCGCCTGGTGATCGCCGGAGAGGAGAACCTGGGGTACCTCCAAACCCTCGACTCCTCGCGGTCTGGTGTAGTGGGGAAAATCCAACAGACCCTCACGAAAGCTGTCTCTCTCCACCGAGTCCGGTCGGCCGACGACCCCGGGGATCTGCCGCGACACCGCCTCGATCAGGACCATTGCCGCCACTTCACCGCCCGAGAGGACATAGTCCCCGATCGAGATTTCTTCATCTACCACCAGTTCCCTGACCCTCTCGTCGACACCTTCATATCGACCGCAGAGCAAGATCAACTCACTGCAGGTGGCGATCTCCCTCACCTTCGCGTCGTTCAGTCTCGCACCCTGCGGCGAAAGCAGGACTCGCCGAGGTCGGTCTGAGCCGCCGACCGCCCGCACGGCCGCGATCCACGGGGGTGCTGCCATGACCATGCCTCCGCCACCGCCATAGGGCTCGTCATCGACCGATTGGTGGCGATCGGTGGTGAAGCTCCTGAGATTGTGAGTCTCCACCTTCAAAGCTCCCGCGCTGATCGCCTTTCCTACCAGGCTCGTGGCAAGGAACTCGACGAACATCTCGGGAAAGATAGTCAGGACCCCGATGTGCATGTCTCGATCAAACCCTCCGGCAGGTCCAACTCGATACGCCGATTGGCAATGTCCACATCCTGTATATAGGCCTCGACAAACGGCACCAGCAGACTTCTGGCCCCGGCTTCGATCTCGAGGAGCAAGCCTCCGCCATCGTCGAGGACTCTGGCCACCTGGCCCAGCTCTCCAGCCCTTCGGTCAGTACATTCACAGCCAATCAACTCGAAGAAGTAGAACGTTCCGGGCGGTGCGTCCGGCACTCGGGATCGATCAACCTCCAACACGGCCGCTCTCAGCTCCTCAGCCTGATCTCGCGTCTCGAGACCCGCGAAGTGAACGATCGCCTCGCCCTTTCGGCCCCGAACCGCAGAAATGCGAGCCGAGCGCCGTTGCCCATCTGGCAACACGATGTCGACAACCGATCCGGCGACGAATCTCTCGCTGACATCGCTGAGCACCCCAATGGTCACCTCACCCCGGACCCCGTGGGGCTTGCGAACTCTCCCTATGGTGATGAAGTCGGGGAGCGCTGCAGCTGGATCAGATTTCGAGGATCTCGAACTCATAGCGCTTGCCATCCTTGTCGCTACGAGCTGACAGAAGGGAACGCAGAGAACGAGCCGTGCGGCCCTGACGGCCGATCACCTTGCCGAGATCATCCGGAGCCACCTGCAGCTCGAGCAGTGTGGACTCACTGCCGGGGATCTCGTCAAGAACCACGTCACCGGGCTGATCCACCATCAGCTGGATCAGCCTCAGAAGGGCGTCTTGAGTCTCAGACACTTCAGGCAGCCGAGGCGGTTTGGCGCTTGAGGAGTTTCCGCACGGTGGGGCTCATCTGGGCCCCTTTGCCAACCCAGTGCTCGACTCGCTCTGCGTCGATTCTGATCGTGTCGGGCTCGGCGCGAGGATCGTAGATACCCACCTCGTCTATGGCCGCAGCCGTCGGGAATTTTCGCGAATCGGAAACCACAACCCTGAAAAACGGGCGGTGCTTCGTCCCCATCCGGCGAAGTCGGATCTTCAGCATTACCTTAAAACCTCCTGCAAATTCTCGGGTCAACGACGTCATTGAGCGGGCAAGCAACGCTGCGCCGCCCGTGCGCCGGACGAACACGCAATACTAACAGGATGATGCGGGCCAGGCTAGTCAAGACGGCCCTAGTGCATTCCCATGGCCTTTCTCAGCCATTTTCCTTTCACACCCTTCATCATCTTGCGCATATCCCGGTATTGCTTCAACAGCTGGTTGATCTGCTGAACCGACACTCCGGATCCACGAGCGATGCGGCGCTTTCGACTACCGTTGAGGACCTGCGGCTTGCGTCTCTCGACGGGAGTCATGGAGTTGATGATGGCCTCGACCCGCGTTAGCTGACTTTCATCCACCGTGCTCGCATCCAAGCCCTTCAAGGGACCGGTCTTGGGTAGCATCTCCATCACCTGAGACAAGGGTCCCAGTCGGCGAATCTGCTTCAGCTGATCTCTCAGATCCTCCAGGGTGAATTCCTGACGGGCCAGCCTCTCCGCCAGACGCTGAGTCTCCTCGGAATCCAATCCCTGCTCGGCCTTCTCGATCAAGGACAGGACATCCCCCATCCCTAGAATTCTCGACGCCATCCGATCGGGATAGAACAGCTCCAATTCCTCGGCCTTTTCGCCGACGCCGACAAAGCGGATGGGAACTTTGGCAACGGTACGAATCGACAAAGCCGCCCCGCCTCGCATATCACCGTCCAGCTTGGTCAAGATGACCCCTGTCAGAGGCATCGACCGGGCAAACTCCTGGGCACTGCGAACCGCGTCCTGCCCCGTCATCGCATCGGCGACCAACAGGGTTTCGGTGGGCTCTAGCAACTCCGCCAGATCCCGCAGTTCTTGCATCAGATCTTCATCGATGTGCAAGCGGCCGGCGGTATCCACGAGAACGACGTCATGGCCACGCTCACGAGCCTCCTGAAGCGATCGTTTTGCCAGATCCAAGGTCTTCTCTCCAGGTCGTGGCTCGATCACTGGCGTATCCACGGCATCGCCCACTTGCACCAACTGCTCCACGGCAGCTGCGCGCTGGAGGTCAGCAGCGACCATCAAAGGGTGTCGACCTCTTCCCTTGAGCCGCTTGGCCAACTTGCCGGCAGTGGTGGTCTTGCCCGAGCCTTGGAGCCCGCAAAGCATGACCACCGTCGGGCGCCCTGAAAGAGCCAGCTCCTCTCCGGGATCGCCCAGAAGCACAGTCAGCTCGTCGCGGATGATCTTCACCACCTGCTGGGCAGGGGACAGGCTTTCGAGTACCTGCTCGCCCAGAGCCCGCTCTTTCAGCCGGCTGATAAAGGACTTGACGACTCGAAAGTGAACATCAGCCTCCAGGAGTGCGAGCCTGATCTCCCGCAGAGCCTGGTCGAGAACCGGCTCGGAAACACGGCCCTCGCCTTTCAGCTGGCGAAAGACGCCTTGCAGCTTGTCTTGCAATCCATCAAACATCGTTTTCCTCGCGACACCTTCCCGCCCTTGTCAGCGGGCACTGATCGTAGCAAATCGCCCGGATCCGAACGGTATACTGCCGGCCATATGGAGCGGCGCACCAAAATCATTGTCACCCTGGGTCCTGCCAGCCATGATCAGAAGACCATCCGCCGATTGCTCGCCGCTGGCGCGGATGCGATCCGGCTCAACCTCAGTCACGGTTCTCGCGACGATCATCGCCTCCTGATTCGGAGGGTCCGCCAGAGCGCCGCATCACTGGCTCGTCACGTGCCGGTCATGCTGGATCTGATGGGGCCACGATACCGCTTGGGCACGTTGCCCGACGGGGGTCGCACCCTGCGACGGCGACAGCAAGTGATCCTCTCCAACGACGAGGACACCGCCGATGTCCCCATAGGGAATTCCGAGCTCCTCGGGCACCTGCAACCGGGCGAGAGGGTGCTCATCGGCGATGGGATGGTCGAGCTCAAAGTCCTGCACAACAGTCGCGACCAGGTGAAGGCAAGAGTGGTGACCGGTGGTCCAATCTCGACTCGCAAGGGCATCAATCTCCCAGACACCGTGTTGCCCTTCCAGATCTCAACCAAGGACCGCAGCGATATTCGACTGGCGGTCGAGGAAGGCGTCGATTTTCTGGCTGCCAGCTACGTCGGCTCCGCCTCTGACGTCTCGGCCATTCGCCGCCAGGTCAAACGGGCGGGGAGCGAGATCCCCCTGGTGGCCAAGCTCGAACGGGCCCGGGCTGTCGAGCACATCGACGAGATCGTGGTCGCTGCAGACGCTGTCATGGTGGCGCGGGGCGATCTCGGCGTCGAGGTTCCCCTGCACCGGGTTCCGGTTCTGCAAAAGAAGATCAACCAGGTGGCTCGTTACCACGGCAAGCCCGTCGTCGTGGCCACCCAGATGCTCGACTCCATGATCAAGCATCCCAGACCGACTCGAGCTGAAGCCTCGGATGTGGCCAACTCCGTGTTCGACGGCACCGATGCTCTGCTTCTCACTGGCGAGACGGCTGCCGGCATCTACCCTGTTCGGGCAGTGCGTACGATGGCGAAGATCATCGACGAAGCAGAGACCTTTGCCCTGAGCCAGAGCTCGAACTGGCGGTACCAACTCCTGGTCGAGGCGGATTCGGGAGGCTTTCCCGAGGTTGCCGATGCCGTCGCCAGGGCTGGCGTCTACTCCGCCCAGAGCCTCGGGGTTCAGAAGATCGTCGCCTTCAGTCGTAGCGGCTTTACCGCTCGGCTGATCTCCCGCTACCGACCGTCGGTTCCTGTACTGGTCTTTACTCCGGAAGAGCGCGTCGCACGACAGATGCAGTTGCTCTGGGGTGTTCACCCGCTTCCCGTCTCAGAGCGGCCGGACACCGATGAGAAGATCGTTGCCGCCGTCGAGAGCCGACTCAAGTCCGCCAAACTGGTGAAAGCAGGGGAACGCCTGGTGATTCTGATGGGCAGTCGAGTCGGGGATCGGCGACCGACCAATATGATGAGGATCCATCAGATCGGACGCTAGTCCTCGCTGCCACCCCGCAGCAGAACCAGATACGCAGGCAGAACCGTGATGGCCACCAAAGCGGTGGAGATGGCGCCGAGAATCGCCACCTTACCCATCGACTGCAGACCGGGATAGTGGGAGAACGACAGGGAACCGAACCCGACCGTGGTCGACAGCGCCGCCAGGACAATGGCTTTGCCCGTCTCCACCAATCCATCCTCCAGCACCCCAGGGGGCTCGCGGGCCAACTCACGGTACCGATGCAACATGTGAATCCCGTAGTCGACTCCGATGCCAATGATCATCGTGGTGACGAAGATATTCATGAAGTTCATCGATTCACCCAGAGCAGCCATACCGCCGAGCATCCACAGGATTCCCATGACCAGAGGAGCCAGGGATAGAAGGGTTACCCGCAGGCTGCGAAAGTCCAACCAGAGAAGACACCCCACCACCAGGAAACCGAGAACCGCAGCGACCACCGCATCTTTCAGGACCCGCTCCCTCAAGAATCTGCTGACCACGTTGGCGCCCGTCAGCTCAGCTCCCGATCCCAACCTGGCGGCCATCGCCAGAGCCTCTGGCGGCGCCTGTCGACGCCACATCTTGGGCGGCGGAAAGAGATAGACCACGGCTTTCCACATCTCCCCATCGGTGGTGAGATATCGATCCAGCAACCTGGCTGTCTGGGGCGTGTCCTGAAAATCGTCGAGGCCCAACAGTTGATCCCTTTCGATGGCCGTTTGAAAAAGCTCGAGTCCGGGCTCGAAGGGCTCCAGCCGCATCCCCTCCAAAACCACCTGAGCGGCGAAAACCTCTCGGATACGCTGCGCGTCGAATCGATCCTGACGACCCTCCGCGAGCCAGTCGAGATTCTGGCTTTGTCGCTGAACGGGTGGAATCAGTGAGGTCACGGTGTCATAGCCCGTGAGCACTCCGTCTTTCACCAGCTGATCTGCTTGCACCGCGGCCTCTGACGCCAGTTCGAGCACCGCCGCCATCGAGCTCCCATTGACGAGCAACATCATCTGTTCAAATCCCAGACCGAACCTCTCTGCCACCTCCTCACGGACCGCAACACCCGGATTGCCTTGCGGGCGCATGGCCTGGACACTGTCCTGAAACTCCAATTTCAGCGCCAGAATCGAAGCCAAAACCGTCAACAGAATGCCTGCTATCAGGACGGCACGGGGGTACTTCAAGCTCCCTCGTATCAAACGGCTGCTACCCATTCCGTGAAGATACAACCGGACTTTGCGCGAGCGCTTGCGATGTCGATCCTCGCTCCAGGCCAGCATTGCAGGGAGCAGTAGAAGCACCGCAATCATGCAGAACAAGATGCCGGTGCCGGTCAAGAGTCCCATTTCGAAGAGACCGGTAAAATCCGTGACGCCAAAGGCATAGAAGGTGGCGGCACTCGTCACGGCCCCGACCAGGACCGCCCGCCCGCTGGAGCCGCTCATCTGAGCCAGGGCGCCCTCCAAATCCTGGCCGGCCTGGCGCTCTTCCACGTAGCGCCCATACGAGACGATGACGAAGTCGATACCCAGGCCGATCAAAAGGGCTGCGACACCGCTGGTGGCAGCGCTCAGAGTGCCCAGGGAAAGAGCCGCGAATCCAAAGGTCAGAATCAATCCCGCAGCCAACGGAACAAAGGCATAGAGAAGTAACCCGAGACGGCGAAAGGCAAAAAGAAAGAGCACCAGGACGCCGAACATCGATGTCAACATATTCACCGTCACGTCCCGCCGAATCAGCGAATCGTCACCGAGTGCAATCACATAGCGACCACCCAGCACGACTTCCGGTTGCGGCTCGCCGGCGGATCCAATCTCAGGCCACTTGGAAAGAGCTCCATCGATCACCCCTTCGACCTCGACCATCATCGCCTTGACGAGATCCACATTCTGGGGAGGTGCAACGGGTTCCGCCAGAATCAACAGCATCTGGTGATCTTTCGACAAGAAGTAGCCACTCGCCCAGTCGAGGGACAAGCCGGCTTTGGCACCGGTGAAGCGGTCCATGAAGACCTCCGCCAATCCCAAAGGATCACGGATCATGAGCTGTTTGAAAGCCAACGACTGGGGCGTCTCGACCAGCCGACGGAGCTCTCGAACACGCTGCCGTACCGCTGGGTCCTGGAGCTTGGCCTCGATCTGCTCGCGGCCATCCTCATCGAGAAACAGCATGGAGTGAGGAATGAAGGCCGCGAACAGCTCATCCAGCTCGCCCAGCTTGTAGTCCACTTGCGCCAGCGACTCCAGCCCGGTCAACCCCCCACCCAGTTGATCCGCCAGCTCTTCGTAAGCCCCTATCGGTACCTCGGCTGGCACGCGGATCGCGATCACCAAGAGATCGATACTGCCGAAATCGTCCAGGGCATGGCGGAGCGTCTGGACTTCGGGGGCATCCCTGGGGAGGAGATTGAGGATGTCGGTATCGAACCGCAGACGACTTGCGGACACCAGGGCAAGAGCCAACACCACCAAGGCACCAAGAAAGACAACCCGGTAGTGATGGCGCACCTTGAGCGCCAATCGTTGCAGCTGTCTTTTCGCCATCTAGCGGTCGGAAAGAGCTATTCCCTACTCTCTGACTCGGTGCGTCCCGACTGACGCAAGACCTTGGGGGCAAACCGGACGAAGTACTCCACGCCAGAGTACACGCTTGCCAACATGGCCAGCCACAGAGAGATCGGTGCCAGATGCTCGAATTCGCCGAGCTGATTGTAGATGATCAGGAGAGAGATGGCGATGATCTGCAAGACGGTCTTGACTTTGGCCGACGAAATGGCTCCCAGGACCACGTTCTCGGAAGCCGCCAGACTTCGCAGGGCGGAGACCGCGAACTCTCGGGCGATGATGATGACCACCATCCAAGCCGGAGCCAGATCCAATTCCACCAAGGAAATGAACGCAGCCGATGTCAAGAGCTTGTCGGCGGCCGGATCGAGCAGCTTGCCCAGACGGGTTACCTGCTGGCGGCGACGGGCGATGAAGCCGTCCAGAAAGTCGGTCACAGAGGCCAGCAGAAATACTCCCAGCCCGACGAACTCTTTACCATCAAACTTGGTCAGCAGGACCACCACGAGCAGCGGTACCAACAAAATTCGGAAGAGGGACAGGAGATTCGGCAGGTTCGCGATCGCGCCGTAGCTGGATGAGATGGGACTACCCCCCGAGTTCAGCGATTAGCCACTTTCGTGGTGGTCAGCACGTACTTTCCATCTTTGTCCCGCGTCAGCACGGCCTTGCGGCCGCGACGATACGAATCGGCAGGCTGGATGGATAGACCCGGTTCGTTGCGGTAGACCCTCAAGACCTTCTCGACGTAGGCGATCGTCTCATCGAACGGAGGAATTCCACCGTATCGATCCACGTTCTCGGGACCGGCGTTGTAACCGGCCAGAGCGAGCTCCAACTGGCCACCAAATCTGTCCAGCAGATGCCTGAGATAGATAGTGCCGCCGCGCAAGTTCTCATTCGGATCCCAGGGGTCCTCGACCGACAGCACCCGGGCGGTCTCGGGCATCAGCTGCATCAGCCCCATGGCTCCCTTGTGCGACTCGGCCCAGGGTTGGAAGGCGGACTCGACTTGAATCACTGCCCTGACGAGCTCTGGGTCCAACTGCTGACGTCGGGCGTGGGTCTCGATAAAGCCGTCTATCTCCGAACGGGGGACGGCAGCAGGTCGAGGTTGTGGCTTCCAGGTGCGCTTCGCCGGACGGTCGTTGTACATCACCCGGGACCCATCTTCCAGGACCTTGATCTTGACACCGGCAGCAGCTCCGACCGGCACCATCACCAGAACCACAACGAGGACAAGAAAACGGAATTGGATCTTCATGGCATTTGCAGGGTCGAGTCTATTGCGAACAGCCATTCCTGCCAATTGTGCTTGCCACACCTGTCGCTCAACCGGATTCCAGCTGCTGCTCGACAAAACGGCTCACCTCGTCCAGGGCCAGCGGCAATTTTTCCGGCTCCTTGCCCCCAGCCTGCGCGAAATCCGGCCGGCCACCACCCCCTCCCCCGACCACAGCCGCCACACTGCTTGCCAACCGACCGGCATGAATTCTCTCGGTCAAGTTGGGGGTTACGGCAGTGACGATGGTGACCTTGTCTCCCTCTCGGCTGCCCAGCACGACCACGCCCGAACCCAGCTTCTGTCTCAGCACATCCGCCATATTTCGTATCTCGTTGACCGGTGCAGGCGGAACTTCTCGGGCGATGACCTTGACGCCCTCGACCTCGACCTCGACCTCAGACACCGACTCGGCACCTGATACCAGCTGCATTCGCAGCGAAGCCAGCTCCTTTTCCAGGGATCGTGTCCGCTGGCGCCAATCCGAGATCTCGGCGGCGGCCCTCTCGGAGACCACGCCCAGCGAATCCGAGACCTGGTTCAGGATCTCACGCTGGTGCCGGACCAGAAGCTGGGCTCCCTCGCCGGTCACGGCCTCGATCCGGCGGACCCCCGAAGCCACCCCTTTCTCGGCCGTGATCAGGAACAAACCGATCTCGCCTGTGTTCTCCACATGACATCCACCGCAGAGCTCGAGAGCTGGTCAGCTGCTCCTCTTCGGTGCCACCTGTCCCGAGGTAGGCCACCTCTACAGTGCGCACGCGCTCGCCATACTTCTCGCCAAAAAGTGCCATGGCGCCGGCATCGACGGCATCGGCGTAGCTCCGATCGTCCGTGATCTGGGTGGGTTGAGCGAGGAGAATCCAGCGGTTCACAAGATCCTCCACCCGATGGAGCTCGTCGCGGCTGAGCTGTCGATGAAAGGTGAAGTCGAATCTCAGACGATCCGGAGCCACCAGGGACCCGGCCTGCCTTGCCCCCTCTCCAAGGACATGCCGCAAGGCCAGGTGCAGGAGATGTGTGGCGGTGTGATTGCGCTGCGTCGGTCGTCGCCAGGAGCTTTCCACATGAGCGCTGACCCTGCCGTCACGGTGCAGACTCCCCGCTTCAATATCGACAAAGTGATATCGCGTGCCTGTGGGTTCGCTCAGAGTGTCGATGACCGCTGCCGCACCGCCTTGCCAGATCAAACGCCCTCGATCCCCCACCTGCCCCCCTGATTCGGCATAGAAGGGGGTGGTACCCAAGACCACAACGCCATGCTCCCCTGCCTCCAGGCCATCTACGGCTTGGTAGCGACCTTCCTCGGCCCTTGCGAGGCCTGCGACCCGGACCCCGTCCAGGTCGAGCTCTCGGTAGCCCGTGAAGATGGAGGCTCCTCGTTCATCGTCGCGTAGGGCCTCACGGACTGCCGCCAGCTCCTTCCGGGCCTCGCCACCCGCTTGACGCGATCGTTGCCGCTGTTGATCCAGAGCTGTCTCGAAACCCGCCTCATCAAGATGAAACTGTTCTTCTTCCGCGATCTCCCGGATCAATTCCAAGGGCAATCCATAGGTGTCGTAGAGGCGGAAGACATCCTCTCCGGGCAACTCCGACCCACCGGCGTGACGAATGCGGTCGATGTCCTCCTGAACCTGGCGAGAGGCCGTAGCAATGGTCGACAGGAATTTCTCTTCTTCAGCCAGAGTCGTGGCTGCCGACGCCTTCTCTGCCTTTGCCAGTTCGGGGTAGACGTCGCCCATGGTCTCGCGGACCGCGGGTAGCAGCCGATGGAGAAACGGTTCCTCGAAACCCAACGTCATGCCGTGCCGGACGGCGCGTCGGAGAATTCGACGCAAGACATAGCCTCGCCCTTCATTGCTGGGGATCACGCCGTCCGCCAGCAGGAACGTCACGGCCCGAATGTGATCCGCGATGACCCGGAAGGATATATCGGTTTCCTCGTCGCTGCCGTACTCGCTATGGGCCAAACCGGCAGTAGCCATCAGAATCGGCCGAAAGAGATCGGTGTCGTAGTTGGAAGCCACGCCTTGCAGCACCGCAGCTACCCGCTCCAAACCCGCTCCCGTATCGATCGAAGGATTGGGGAGAGGCGTCATCTGGCCGTCTTCGTCACGCTCGAACTGCATGAAGACCAGGTTCCAGATCTCGAGATAGCGCCCCGTGTCAGTGCCCTCCTCCCAGTCGACCCGCGGCTCCAAAGGCTGGGTGTCGACGAAGATTTCACTGCAGGGGCCACAGGGACCGGTGTCGCCCATGGCCCAGAAATTGTCCTTCGCCCCCGCGCGAATGATTCGGTCCGTCGGCAGACCGGAGATCTGTCGCCACAAATCGGCAGCTTCGTTATCCTCCTCAAACACCGTAGCGGTGAGATGAGCGGGATCGAGCCCCCACACCTCGGTGACCAGCTCCCAGCCGAAACGGATGGCGTCTTGCTTGAAGTAATCGCCAAAGGAGAAGTTGCCGAGCATCTCGAAGAAGGTGTGATGCCTGGGGCTGGGACCAACGTTCTCGAGATCATTGTGCTTCCCCGAGACCCGCATGCACTTCTGCGCACTGACCGCGCGTGGAGAGGGCGGGGTGTCGGTCCCGAGAAAATAGTCCTTGAACGGCACCATCCCGGCATTGGTGAACAGCAGGGTCGGATCGCCATGAGGCACCAACGGCGCACTGGCCACCAGCCGATGCTCGCGCGCGCCGAAGAAATCCAAGAAGCTCTGACGAATCTCGCTGCTTTTCATGGGTTGAAACGATCCCCGCTGGTCGGAAATTCGAGCCTGAGCCTCCCACGAAAGAGGGGACTCACGAACGAATCACGATAGCACGATACGTTGTCTGTGGAACTGCCTCAGCTGGACTCGAGGTCGTCCAGAACTCGCAGAATTACCGACTTCGAAAAGCCTTTGCGGTCGAGCTGGCGCGCCAGACGATCGGGTTCGACCGGGCCACCGTGGCTCTTTCTCGCAGCGATTTCGCGAGCCCTGCGAAGCTCCTCCCCTGGATCCTCGAAGACCTGAGTGACGACGGTCTCGGCGGTCGCCTCCTCCACGCCGCGGCGCTGGAGCTCGAACCGCATCCGTCGAGGACCGAGCCCCTTCCGAGTCATGGATCCCGCAGCCATGGCCTGAGCATGCTGTAGATCGTCGAGCCACCCAAGCCGAGCCAGATCCTCGAGCACCGCTTCGATCTCGAGGGCTGGGAACCCTCGACGCTGCAGCTTCTGCTGCAGCTCCCGCCGAAAGTGAGGACGGCGGCCGACCAGGTCGAGCGCCTTGTCCTTGCAGGTCCCCAAGAGCTGTCCTAGTTGTTGTCGACCTCGAACGCCGAGTCACCGCCCATGAGAGCATTCTCTTCCGACAGTTCCAGGGTCGACTCCATCTGCTCGCGAGAGGCATCGGCCGTGAACTGGACACCCTGGATCTTGAGCTTGAACTCGTCCGGGTTCGAAGACCGCCTCAAGGCTTCATCCAGAGTGATCAAACCGGTCTTGTAGAGCTGGTAGAGAGACTGATCGAAGGTCTGCATTCCATACTGGCTGGTGCCCACCGCGATCTGTTCGCGGATGAACTTGGTCCGCTCCTTGTTTTCGATGCACTCGCGGATATAGGGAGTGGCGATCATGACTTCCACGGCCGGCACCCGACCGGTGCCATCCGCTCGGGGCACCAAGCGCATGGAAACGGCGGCTCGCAGGACCGAAGCCAGCTGGATACGGATCTGCTTCTGCTGATGCGGAGGAAATACGGAGATGATCCGGTTGATGGTCTCGGTCGCATCCAGAGTGTGCAGAGTGGAAAGAACCAGATGGCCGGTTTCAGCCGCCAACAATGCGGTTTCGATCGTTTCATAGTCTCGCATCTCACCGACCAGAATCACATCTGGATCCTGGCGCAAGGCGACGCGCATGGCCGGAGCGAAACCTCGTGTATCCACTTCGACCTCACGTTGATTGACAATGGCCTTCTTGTCGCGATGCAGAAATTCTATGGGGTCTTCGATGGTGATGATGTGCTCCAACCGATTGCCGTTGATGTGATCGATCATGGCGGCCAAGGTGGTGGACTTACCGGACCCCGTGGTACCGGTACACAGCACCAGGCCTCGCCTCTCCGCGCAAAGCGTTTCCAGCACCTTGGGGAGCAGGAGCTCGCGAATGGTGAGAATTCGCGAAGGAATCACACGCAGAACCAGTCCCACCGATCCGCGCTGCTGAAAGACGTTGCAACGAAATCGACCCAGGCCCGGAACCGAATAGGCGATATCGATCTCGAACTCCTCCTTGAATCGCTGCTTCTGGCGCGCGTTCATGATGGAGAAGGCCATCGACACCGAGTCCTCCTGCATCAGACGCTTGAATTCGGGCAATGGCTGGAGCTCGCCATCCACCCGGACCACCGGATGTGTGCCGACCTTCAGATGAAGATCCGAGGCCTTGCGTTCGATCGCGACTTTTAGCAGATCGTTCAGATTCATGGGACTACTCCTCTGGGCCGGTACCAGGCTATGCCGTCTTGGGCCTCGTCGTCAGACTAGCGACCGCTTGGCACAGTGTCAATGGAGTGTGCCGCTACCGAAAGAGCCCTTCGACCAGAAGCCCGGCACAGCCAATTGTGGCAGCTGTTTCGATCCTCAGAACTGTGGGTCCCAGCCCCATGGCTCTGCAACCCCAAGCCGCCATCTGCTCCACCTCCCCTGCGGTCCAGCCTCCCTCGGGGCCGACGAGCAACGAGGCTCTGGCGACACCAGAAGTCGCCACCGGAGATACCGCGCCTGGCTGTAGAAACCAACGCTCCGAAATCGAAGCCATCAGGTCCGGAAGCTCCGAGAAAGGATGCACGCCGCTGACGAGCGGAACCACGGAACGGTGCGATTGCTCAACCGCGGCAACCGCCACCCGCCCGAGACGCTCCAGGGTTCCGACCCCCACCTTTCTGGGTGCTCTCTCCGAGTGGATCAATCGGATGGCCGAGACACCGATCTCGGTCGCCTTCTCCACCATCCAGGAAAGCCGAGAAGCCTTGGGAACAGGCGCCATCAGCTCGACATACCGGGTCGGTTCATGGGTCGGTGCATCCTCACCCAGGGCGAAACGGGCCGCAGACGCCTCGATGGTCAAGGCTCGGCCAAACCGAGCGGCTCCCTCACCATCCACGAGCCGGACGACTGCATCCTCAGCCAGACGCCGTGCCCGGAAGAGATGACGATAGGCAGGGCCATCTACCAGGACCTCGTCGCCGCGCAATTGGCGCCCAGAGATCACTAGCGTGATCACGGGAACGCGCGCTCCAAGTGAAGTGCCACCCATTCATCCCTGCCAAGATGACTCCTAGGGCGAAAACCGAGTTCTGTCATCTCGGCGAGCACATCTGCTTCCTGTTCCTGCATGAGCCCCGATAGCAGAAGCACCCCCGCAGGCCGCAGACAGTCGGCGAGAACCGCAAAGTCGGATCGCAACCGTGAGGGCAGCACATTGGCCACGATCACATCGAAGGTCTCTCCAGGAGGACGGACTCGGATCGCCGCCATGCCTCCCGCCAGCAAACGCGGCCGCAGATTGTTGAGCCGACACGTTTGCAGGGCGAGAAAGGCGGCAACCAGATCGATATCAAGAGCGGTGACGGACTCGGCTCCGGACGCCAGCGCCACCATGGCCAGAATCCCAGAACCGGTCCCCACGTCGAGAACTCTCTGGCCTTCAAGTCGCAGCTCGCCCATGAGCTCCACAATCAGCGCAGTGCTGGCATGAGATCCGGTGCCGAAGGCCATGCGAGCGGGAATGCGAAGTAGTTGGCGCTGGTCCGGCGGCTCGGAGACAGGCTGATCGGGCTCTCGGGGATCGACCCACCAGCGCTGTCCGACAGCAAAAGGGACAGACCGGGCTCGGTACTCCCTTTGCCAGTCCTGGTCCGTCACCAGATCCACATCCGTCAAATCGGCACCTGCGAGTACGTATCGACCCTCGATCTGATCGAGAAGGCCAAGATCCAGCGAATTCGTGAAGTAGGCCAGGAATTCGCAGGTTCCCGCAGCCACCTCTACAGACTCGAGACCCAACGTGCCCAACGACCAGACGGCGGCCACGAACTGATCTTCATCAGCAGCGGGCACCCGAAAGCGCAATCGTTGGTACTTCTCAGGGATGTCTGTGGATTCCTCGTCTACACCTTGGTTCAACCAAACAGATCGCGAACTCGGTTCAGCACCCCGCGGTCCTCACGGACCTCCTTGCCCTCCGCTTCGGCGAGTTGCCGAAGGAGCTCGATTTCGGTCTCTGACAGATTCTTGGGATGGGGTACAGCCAGCTGAACGTGAACAATATGATCGCCTTGGCCACGACCATCCAACCGCGCGATTCCCTTGCCGGGAAGTCGAAACTCCTTGCCATGCTTTGTGCCCGCTGGTATCTCGAGCACCTCGGGACCATGCAGCGTCTCGACTTCCGCGACGGTGCCCAGAACCGCCTGGACATAGGAAAGCTCCAGGGCGCTGAGAACGTGGGGGCCTTCACGTTCGAATAGGGCGTGTTCTTCGACCAAGATATCGACGTAGAGATCACCCGCGCGGCCCCCTCGCCGGCCGTGCTCGCCCTCGCCGGCCAGTCGCAACCGGGTGCCATTGTCTACTCCGGCGGGAATCTTCACTTCGATAGAGCGCTCCTGTTCGACCCGACCTTCGCCGTGGCAATCACGGCATGGATCGTTGATGACCTGCCCTTCTCCACGGCACTGTGGGCAGGTCCGCGCCACTGTGAAAAGACCCTGACTGATCCGAACTTGACCATAGCCGCCACACGCCGAACAGCTCGTCGGAGAGGCGTTCTCTGCACACCCGCTGCCCTCACAGCTGCCGCAGGTCTCCAGACGCGGTACCTTGAGCACCTGATCGGAGCCAAAAGCTGCCTGCTCCAGTTCGAGTCGCAGCCGGTATCTGAGATCAGCGCCCGACTCACCCCTGCCTCGGCGTCGACGCCCGCCAAACAGGTCGCCGAATCCCATGCCGAAAAAATCGCCGAGGATATCGGCGAAGTCCCCGAAGGTGGAGGCGTCGAAGCCATCGAATCCGGTCCCCGAGACTCCACCGTGACCAAAACGATCGTAGCGGGCCCGCTTCTCGGCGTCGGAGAGGACCGCATAGGCTTCCGCGGCTTCCTTGAACTTCGATTCCGCCTGTTTGTCCTCGGGATTCCGGTCGGGATGGAACTGAACCGCCAAACGGCGGTAAGCCGTCTTGATCTCGCGCCCGTCGGCTTGACGAGAAACGCCTAGAATCTCGTAGTAGTCCCTCTTGGTGGCCATCGAGATCGACCGCTGCTAGCGGGAATCACCCTGCTCGGTTGTATCGGACTGCTGGAGCATGAACTCCGAGAGTTGGCGAGAGACGCTGCTGAGATCGAACATCGCAGCCTCCAGATCGGCTCTCTCACCGCTGGCTAGGGCCATCCTGGACTTGAGCACGATCTCACGAATCCGCTGCCGCGTCTCCTCGTCCACCGTGTCCTGCAACTGATCGAAGACTCTCTCATTGGTGTAGATCAGCCCCTCGAGTCGATTCTTCAAGCGCCGCAACTCACGTCGATCGGAGTCCTCACGGGAATACTCCTCCGCTTCCTCCAAAAGACGATCGATCTCCTCCTTCGAGAGTCCACCAGCCGGATTGATCTGCACGCTCTGGGAGCGGTTGGTGGCCATGTCCCGGGCGGATACGTTGACGATGCCATTGGAATCGATGGCAAAAGAGACATCGATCTGCGGCACACCACGGGGGGCCGGTGGAATACCGACCAGATCGAACTTGCCCAAGGACTTGTTTTCAGAGGTGATCTCTCGCTCTCCCTGCAGAACGTGGATCTCCACCTTGTCCTGGTTGTCGACCACAGTCGTAAAGATCTGGGTCGCTTTGGTGGGAATCGTTGAATTTCGTTCGATGAGCTTGGTGAACAGACCGCCGCGCGTCTCCACACCCAGAGATAGGGGCGTGACATCCAGCAACACGATGTCCTTGATGTCACCTCGCAGGATCCCCCCTTGAATCGCGGCCCCGATCGCCACGACCTCATCAGGGTTGATCTCTCTGTTTGGCGGCCGGCCATAGATCTTTTCGACCATCTCCTGGACCTTCGGAGTCCGCGTCTGCCCTCCCACAAGCAAAACCTCGTCGATTTGATCCGGCGTCACGTCGGCAGCTTCCATGGCTTCCAGAAAAGGCACCTCGGTCCTCTGGACCAGGTCGGCGACCATTTCCTCGAAATCTTCTCGAGTCAGGGTGCGAGAAAAGTGCTTGGGTCCGCTCTCGTCAGCCGAGATGAAGGGTAAATTGATCGGCGCCACCTCGGCAGCGGACAGCTCACACTTGGCTCGCTCTGCAGCCTCCTTCAGCCGCTGCAGCGCCATCCGATCGGCTCGCAGGTCGATACCGGTCTCGGCCTGGAACTCGCTGAGCATCCAGTCCATGACCTTCTGGTCAAAGTCCTCGCCACCCAGGTAGGTGTCACCGGAGGTCGCCTTGACTTCGAACACTCCCTGCGAGAGCTCCAGTATCGAGATATCGAAGGTCCCGCCACCGAGATCGAAGACCGCCAAAGTGCTGTTGTTGGCATCGCCCTCGATGCCGTAGGCCAGCGCCGCCGCCGTCGGCTCGTTGATGATTCTCAGCACCTCGAGACCGGCGATCTTGCCCGCATCACGAGTGGCCTGCCTCTGCGAGTCGTTGAAGTAGGCTGGCACGGTGATGATGGCCTCGGAAATCTCTTCTCCCAAAGCCTCTTCCGCAAACGCCTTGATCTCTCGCAGCACGAAGGCGGAGATCTCTTCCGGGCTGTGCTGACGATCTCGAACCTGAATCGCTACATCTCCATTGGCGGCCTCGACCAATGGAAACGGCAGCACATGCCTGGCCCTTTCCATCTCCGGGTCCTTGAACTTCCTCCCGATGAGCCGCTTCACGGCAAATACCGTGTTTCTGGGATTGATGATGGCCTGCCGCTTGGCGATCTGACCGACCAAGCGTTCGCCGTCATCTGTGAAGGCGACGATGGAGGCCGTGGTGCGACTTCCTTCCCGGTTGCTGATGACTCGTGGTGCGGCCACATCCACAACCGCGACGCAGCTGTTGGTCGTGCCCAGGTCAATCCCGAGTATTTTGCTCAACGTTCAACCTCTTTCAAGGTGCTGTCGCACATCATTATCATCGACAGGGCGCTAGACGTCGGAGTCGGCATCTTTGTCACCATCCGGAGGCATCGCCACCTTGACCACGGAGGGACGCAACAGCCGGTCGTGCATGATATATCCAGGTTGGAGCTCGCCGCTGACTGTCGGAACCGATACCGAGGCATCTTCGTGTTGAGTCACCGCTTCATGGAAACGGGGATCGAATTCCTCGCCGACAGAGGAGATTCTCTCCACCCCGGCGCTTTTCATCAAATCCTTCATTTGGCGGTGAATCAGCTCTACACCTAGCTTCAAGTCGTCGTTGGGACCTTCTGACGCGAGAGCCCGCTCCAGATTGTCCACGACCACAACAAACTCTCGCAGGATGTCGAAGGCCGCAAAACGACGATCCTCCTGCCGCTCGCGATCGGCGCGTCGGCGAAAGTTCTCGAAGTCGGCCAGGGTCCTTGTCGACCGGTCCCTGAGCTCGGCGACCTTCTCCTCGAGCTTGGCGACCTCGACTTCGCTGCCGGTCTCGGGTCTGATCGCAGCCGGGGGCGCGATTTCATCGCCGCTTTCGCGTTTGGCTCTGGCGGTCTCTCTGGCCTTCTCCACGGCCTCCAATGCCTCCTGCATGGCGCTCTTCAGGTCCTCGGGATTCTCGGTATCGCCATCGAGATTCCTATCCAAATCGTCACCACTATCCATGAGGTCGTCTACCATTTGCCTATTGTCGCCCATCAGGAGTCTCTCTCCGTCCCTTCCACCAGGGTGTCACTGACCGTCTTGCCCAGAAAATCCACAAGCGGCACGACCTTGTCGTATTCCATTCGCGAAGGGCCGAAGATCCCCAGCGCCCCGAGAACTCTGTCGGTGGAGCCATACGTCGTGGCCACGAGACTGAAATTCAGATCCGAAGTCAACTCACTGTCCTCACCGATGATGACGTGAGTTCCCGGTCCACCGATCAACTGGTCCAACACCCGCACCAGCTCCGCCTTGTCAGTGAAGGTCTCGAGCAATCTGCGAACTCGATCGATGTCGGATAGCTCTGGCTGCGTGAGCACGGTCTCGGTGCCCTCGAATAGGAGGTCCGGCTCGTCGACGGTGCCCAGAGCTTGCTGAGCCAGACTGATGGCATTGGTCAGCAGTTTGTTGATCTGCTCCCGATCGTCGGCCATCATCGACAAGAGCCGATCCCGGATCTCGCGTAGGGTAAGACCTGAAAAATGATCCGTTAGATAGTTGGAGATCTCAACCAGCTCTTCCGAGGTGATGGTCTGCAAGGTCTGGACCACGCGATGCTCGACCAGCCCACCCTCGGACTCCAGCACACAAAGCGCCCGCCTTCCGGACAGATTCAGGAAGTGGATCGCCTTGACAATCGTTTCGCTGATCATCGGTGCCAAGACAATGCCAATCTGCTGGCTGAGCTCGGTCAACAGATGGGTCACCATCCCCATCAGATCTTCGACATCGGTTACGACCTGTTCGATATTTCCCCTGATGTAGCGTCGTTGCTCCGACGACAGCACCCGGCTCTGCATCAGGGTATCGATGTAGTAGTGGTAGCCGGCAGCTGTCGGCACCCTGCCGGCGGAAGTGTGGGGCTGGGACAAGTAGCCGCAATCTTCGAGATCTGCCATGACGTTGCGGATACTGGCTGACGACAGCCTTTGCTTGGCCATACGGGCCAACGAGCGGGAGCTGACTGGCGCCCCGGTGTGGATAAAGGTGCGGATGACGTCCTCGAGGATTCTACGATCCCGTCCAGACGGCTCAGGGCTTTGCATTTCCAGGTTCATCAATCGACTCGCTGCCTACACTCCCAGTATCCGGCTTCTCCCCTACCGGAATACCATCGTGGCTTGATGCCACGACATGCGCGCGGTTATTGTAGCGCAATGGTCGCGAAGCCAGTGTCGCTGAATTCACTCCGCTTCTCGCTCGTCGGTCCGGGAAGGGTCGGCTCCAGCCTCGCCCATTGGCTGGTCTCGTCGGGCGCCCGTTTGAACCACGTCGCTTCCCGAAACCCCGACGCGGCCAGCCGTCTTACGGATACCCTGGGAGGTCAGCCGACGGACCTGGCGCAGATGATCAGCTCCGAGGACGATCTGCTGCTGGTGGCCGTCTCCGACCCGGTGCTGCAGGAAGTCGCCCTGGCGCTCGCCGAACATGAGCAGGCACCGGTTGTGCTCCACACGAGCGGTCGTACCGATGGAGAAGTCCTGTCGCCTCTGCGACAGAACGGCAGCGCCATCGGCTCCCTGCATCCCTTGAAGACATTTCCTGACGTGATCGTGGATCAGACCGAGGCTGCCGGCACGGTATTCGGGATTGACGGTGATGACAGTGCTCAATCGATGGCGCGTCGGGTCGCCACGGGCCTTTCCGGTGTCGCCACTGTCATTCCACCCGCGACGCGAAGCCAATATCATCTGCTGGCCACGATGGCCGCAGGGGGCGTGGTCACCCTCCTGGCCAGCGTTGCAGAACTGGCCAAGACCATCGGGCTGGGCCCGGAGATCGTCGCCGGATACTTGTCTCTGGCAAGCGATGCGGTACGAAGCGCCGCGACCAGTGAGACCATCGCTCGTGCCATCACAGGCCCCATTGCACGCGGCGACATGAGGGGATTCCAAAACCAGATCGATGAGATCAGATCCCTGGACCCGGAAATGGCGGACTTCCTCGAAGTCCTGGCCCGACAAACCGATCGCCATTGTCGGGCCCTCGAAGCCGGCGGACCAGAGTTACCTCGTCCATAGGTCAGGGGATAGCCGAATGCTAAGATCGACCCGCCCTGGAAATCTGAGATAGGTGCATCATAGATGGCGACTTTCAACTTCAGCACCATGCAGATGACTGTCAAGGTCGTCTATTACGGACCTGGCTTGTGTGGAAAGACCACCAACCTGCAGTTCATCTATGCGCACACCACCCCCAAGTCCAGAGGCGAGATGGTCTCTCTGGAGACCAAGAGCGACCGTACTCTCTTCTTTGATCTCCTACCTCTAGAGGTGGGAACCATCGCCGGATTCAAGACCAAGATCCAGCTCTATACAGTACCTGGACAGGTCTTCTACAACACGACTCGCAAGCTGGTCTTGAAAGGTGTGGACGGCATCGTGTTCGTGGCCGACTCGCAGCGACCGATGCTGCCCTCCAATGTGGAATCCCTGGCAAACCTGGGCGCCAACCTCTCAGAGCTGGGAATCGTCATGGATACCGTACCGCTGGTGTTCCAGTACAACAAGCGGGACTTGAACGACGTCTGCGCCCTCGATGAGCTGAACGATTCACTCAATGACCGTGAGGCCCCTGCAGTGGAGTCCGCAGCCCTCAGCGGTGTGGGCGTCTTCGAAACTCTGAGAGCCATCTCTCGCCTGACGCTGGGGGCGCTCAAGAAGCAACTGGAAGAAGGACCACCGCCCCAGGCCCAAGCACCGTCGCTCGGCCCCCGACCCGCTCCCGTTCCATTGGCTCCACCGGCCGCTGCGAGCGCACCTCGCGCGGCACCCACCATTCCGGTTGTCCCGACAGCGCCAACGGTCCGCAAGGCCCCGCCGGCTGCCCCCGCGGCCCACAGACCCGCAGCGGCGGCGGCCACAGCGGTAGCGGCTCCTAAACCGCAAAGGCCTCGGCCACCTGTCGTGCCCGCAAAGCCCGGGCGTCCGCAGGCTTCTCCTCAACAACTTGTGCGCAGCGACGGCAAAGTCAGTCGAGAGGTCCTGATGAAGCTGAGTCAGATCGATTTTCTCCGGGCCACGCGGCTGTCGCTGGACCTGAGGCTCGAGGATGGCAAGCAGGAGATCGTTCGCGAGCTACAGGATGTGAAAGTCGAGTTATCGCGGCAGCCCGACTCGAAAGAGATGTTGCTCCAGCTCAATATACGACTGAATCCCGACGGCTAGCAGAGCAGCGCCGGCCCTCGGCCTCCATCTGAAGAGACCTCATGAGGTGCCCGTTCTGCAATGAGAATAGCGACCGTGTGGTCGATTCCCGCGAAAGTCGTGAGGGTCACACCATCCGGCGGCGCCGTGAATGCCTCGACTGTGGACGCCGATACACTTCCTACGAGCGTATCGAAGACATCCCTTTCATGGTGGTCAAACGTGATGGCAGCCGCACGGAATTCGACCGCAAAAAGCTCTTGATCGGACTCTACAAAGCCTGCGAAAAACGGCCCGTGCCGGCCAAGAGCATCGACAGGATCGTGGACGAGGTGGAACAGCAGGTCCACGAGAAAGAAGACCGGGAGATCACCACCCAGGAGATCGGCCAGTTCATCATGAACAGGCTCAAGAATCTCGATCAAGTGGCCTACGTGCGCTTTGCATCTGTCTACCGAAGATTCGAGGATATCGACGCCTTTATGACCGAACTCAAAGACCTCCTGGACCAGAAGCGATGACGACAGATTCCCCTCGAACGGACTACGTCGACGGCGCCATGAAGCTGCCGGATGTCCTACCAGTCTTGACACTCAAGGACACCGTGATCTTCCCCTACATCATCCTGCCGCTCTCGGTGGGTCGGGAGCGCAGCATCTTGGCGGTCGATCAGGCGCTGGCTGAAAACCGAATCATCATGCTGGTCACCCAGAAGGATGCGACCGTCGAGAGTCCCACCGAGGACGATCTTCACCTCTTCGGCACGGCGGCGCTGATCATGCGCATGCTCAAGCTGCCCGATGGCAGGATCCGCATTCTCGTGCAGGGCCTGAGCCGGGCCCGCATCGAGCACATCGGCCAGATCGAGCCCTTCATGAAGGCCAAGATCGAGCAGCTGGATGAGCCTATTCAGGAAGGACAGGATCTGGAGTTGGAAGCCCAGATTCGAACCGTCAAGGAAGGTCTGGATACGGTCGTCAATCTGGGCAAGACCATCTCCCCGGAGGTGATGATCATCGCCGCCAATTTGGACGACCCTGGTCGACTCGCGGACCTGGCCGCCGGCAATCTGGATCTCAAGGCGGAGGACGCCCAGGAGATCCTGCAGACCGTTTCGCCCCTGCGACGGCTGAAGAAAGTGAGCGACTTGCTGCTGCGGGAGATCCAGTTACTCAAGATGCAGCAAGAGATCTCCCTGCAGGCTCGGGGCGAGATGGACCGAGGGCAGCGAGAGTACTTTCTCCGGCAACAGCTCAAAGCCATCCAGCAGGAGCTCGGCGAAGGCGAAGAGCTCGATGAAGAAGTCTCGAACTTCCGCCGCTTGGCCAAGGACAAGGACCTTCCTCCAGAAGCGCTGGAGGAGCTCGAAAAACAACTCAAACGGCTCGAGCGGGGCCACCCTGACAGCGCTGAAACGGCTATCACGAGAACCTATCTGGAGTGGCTGACCGGTCTTCCCTGGGCAATCCACAGCGAGGACCAGCTGGACCTGAAGAGAGCTCGCCGGATTCTGGATGAGGATCACTACGATCTCGAGAAGGTCAAGAATCGAATCCTCGAGTACCTGGCCGTCCGCAAGCTGAAGGACGACACGAAAGGCCCGATTCTCTGCTTTGTCGGACCACCGGGCGTCGGCAAGACCTCCCTGGGGCGTTCGATTGCCAGGGCCCTGGGTCGCGAGTTCATTCGCATCTCACTTGGCGGTGTTCGGGACGAGGCCGAGATTCGGGGCCATCGTCGCACCTACGTCGGTGCCCTCCCCGGTCGCGTCATTCAGGGAATCAATCATACTGGAACCAATAACCCGGTCTTCATGCTCGACGAAATCGACAAGGTCGGTGCCGACTTTCGCGGCGACCCATCCTCGGCGCTGCTCGAAGTTCTGGATCCAGAGCAGAACTTCAGTTTCCGGGACCACTACCTGAGCGTCGCCTACGATCTCTCGCGAGTCATGTTCATCACAACCGCCAATCTTCTGGACCCGATTCAACCCGCGTTTCTCGATCGGATGGAGGTCATTCGGCTGAGCGGCTACACAGAAGAAGAAAAGCTGCACATCTCCCGCCGGCACCTGATCCCAAAACAGGTCGAGCAGCATGGCTTGCGACCCAAGCACATCAGCTTCACGACCGCCGCGATTCGACGCATCATCAGCGACTACACGAAGGAGGCAGGACTCAGAAACCTCGAGCGGGAGCTGGCCGCGATCTGCCGCAAGGTGGCGGTCCAGGTGGCCAATGGCAGACGAGCCAAGACTTCGATCAATGTCAACAAGGTCGCCGAGCTCCTGGGGCCAGCGCGACACTTCAGCGAGGAACTCCTCACCCAGGACCGCGTGGGCGTCTCGACCGGCCTGGCCTGGACAGCAGCGGGTGGCGATCTCCTCTTCATCGAAGTCATCATGGTCCCCGGGAAGGGCGACCTCAAACTCACCGGCCAGCTCGGAGAGGTCATGAAGGAGTCTGCGCAGGCGGCTCTGAGCTTTGCTCGATCTTTCTGCGCCCAAGACGACATCGAAACTGACTTCTTCACCAAGCACGATATCCATATTCATGTTCCCGCCGGTTCCATCCCCAAAGACGGTCCCTCGGCCGGCATTACCATTGCCGCGGCCCTGGTCTCTTTCCTCACCCAGCGACCGGTCAATCGACGGCTCGCCATGAGCGGCGAGATCACCCTGCGAGGGGATGTCCTCCCCATTGGCGGCTTGAAGGAAAAGGTCTTGGCAGCCAAGGCCGCCGGCGTGAAGACCATCGTCCTTCCCAAGCTCAATGAACGGGACCTCGTCGAGATTCCCGACAACCTCAAGGCCGGGATCGAGTTTCATTTTGTCGACCACATGCGCGAGGCCTTGGAGCTGGCGTTGCTCAAGGCCAAGACCAAGCGCACCCGAAGAGCCTAGTCACGGTCATGTACCTGGGCGCCGAAGATCGGATCCATCAATGGCTCCGGGAAAAGCTCCGACGTCAAGGGTTTCCACAGTATTGGTGACGACGGCGCGATCCTTCCAGCCGGAGGACCCTGGGCTGTCACCCAGGATCACCAGATTGAAGGAGTTCATTTTCCCTCCCATCTGGACCCGTCCCTGATTGCCCGCCGGCTGTTGGCTGTGAACCTCTCCGATCTGGCTGCCATGGGGGCCGAGCCAGCCTTCGCGTTTCTGGCTCTCAGCTGTCCGCCCGACTTCGATATCCGTCGCCTGCTGTCCAGCTTCGTGGCCGCCTGTGTCAGGCACGACGTCGAGCTGGCCGGGGGCGATCTTGCCAATAACGACAAGGTCACGAGTTCTGTGACGCTACTCGGGACGCGGCTTTCCGGTGGCCGATGGTTAAAGAGGAGTCATGGAGAGCCGGGTGATTTCATGTGGTTAGCCGGCGATCTCGGTCTGTCCGCAATCGGCCGGCGCTTGCTCGAGATCGGAGCAGGTCTAGACGGTCGTCGGGTTCAGCTGCCGGTAGCTCTGGACTTGACCGACCGCGAAGAGACCCTTGCCAGACGAGCAGTGCGGCGACATTTGATTCCTCAGCCACAGCTCGCTGTGGGTAGATGGCTCGCCTCTCGCCGACGCGCTGCCGCGATCGATGTCTCCGACGGGTTGGCCCTCGACCTGCACCGTCTTTGTCGCGAGAGCGCTGTGGGCGCCCAGATCGAGGAAGATTGCCTGGGGGGGGCCCTGGGCAGCTTTCAGCGACTCTGTCTGAAGCTGGAGATGCGCCCGCTAGAAACGATCCTCGCAGGAGGCGAGGACTATGCGCTTCTGTTTTCCCTTCCCCCTCGCGTGCTGCCACCCGCAGCGTTGAAATGTAGGAGGATAGGACGCCTCGACGCAGGGACCGATGTCTTCCTGGTGTCGCACGGCAGAGCCCTGCCGCTCCCGGCCACCGGCTGGGATCACTTCGGCCCCGCCGCGCGGCTCAGCTAACCCCTTCTTATCGTCAAATTGAGCGGCGAGTTCAGAGCCTTGAGCACCAACTCGAGTTGTCGTGCCAGTTGCCGCTGTGATTTCTCCAGCTCTCGAAGCCGGCGCAGTACAGCCTTGTCGGTGCGGCTGGAGCCTGCCGGGGAGCTCTTGCGACGACCGCTGCGGCTCTGATTGCGCAGCTCTCGAAAGACTGTTACGGCCTCGGGCGGGAACCGACGGCGGCGGCCGATGCCGACATGGGGGATCCGATCGAGATGCCGCTTCACGTAGTTGATACAAGTTGGATACGAGATCCCGGTGCTGTGGCTGATCTCCGTGAGAGTGAGGAGATTGGACGGCTTGGGTCTCACCCGTGCCGCTACCGTTCTTCTCGCGGCGGAGCGATTCCTGGTGCTGGCTCTCTGTGACGACCTGGATTGCTGCCGTGACTTCGAAGGCGTCCTCCGGCGGGCTTGCTTCTTCGGTGTGGAACCCCTCCCACCCATCTCTTTGGCGGGCCGTCCTCTCTTGCTCAGGTTCTCGAGCTTGATCTGCTCGAAGACCTTCAGCGCTTCGCGAGGATAGCGTTGCTTGCGACCCAGACCCACTGCGGGGATGCGGCTCTGATAAGACCTTTTGTACCTCTGCGCCGTGGGCATCGAGACATTGATGCTCTCGGCGACCTCGGTGAGAGTGTAGAGCCTGATGTCACCTAGCGCGCGGTGCTTGCCATTTCCAGCGTATGCCATGCCCCTCCCAAAAAGCCCTGCCGAGTTTCTCGGAACCGCTACTGAGACAGAAGTCCTATTCTTGATGCTGGCATCGATTCTGTCAATCGAACTCATGGCTCGATTGCATTGGCTCCCGCAAGGATAGAATTCGGGTATGGGCGACCCGAGCAAGGCCTTGATTTACCTCGATATCCGACGCCGAATCGCTGGCCTGACCGCCGAGCTGAATGATCCTGTCGCCGCTATGGCCAGCATCAGCGCTGTGCTCTTCGAGCTTCTCCCGTCGGTGAGTTGGGTCGGCTTCTATCGGGTGGTGGCACCGCGGCTTCTCCGCGTCGGTCCCTATCAGGGACCTGTCGGTTGTCTGGAGATTCCGTTCGACAAGGGGGTCTGCGGAGCCGCAGCTCGTGAGCGCCGGCCGCAGATTGTCCCCGACGTCCATGCCTTCCCCGATCACATCGCTTGCGACACTCGGACACGCTCGGAAATCGTGGTGCCCATCATGGACGGTAACGGAGACCTGGTCGCGGTCCTCGACCTCGACTCCCATTCGGAGGCCACCTTCGACCAGGATGATCTCGAGCACCTGGAAGAGATCGCCAAGCTCCTGCAGCCCTGTTTCCCCGACACCGAATCGACCTGAAGCCGCGATCGCTACTGCAAACCGAAACGACGCACCAGATAGGACAACGCCTGGCGGCTCAACTCCAACCGTCTCGCGGCTGCCGATCGTTGGCCGCCGCTTGCAGCCAGGGCCGCACGGACCAACTCACGACGGAAATCCTCCACCTGCTGGTGATAGCCGTGTACGGGTCGCGAGCCGTGGCTCGGCAGCTCCAGATCAGGAAGATCGATAACGGTACCTGCACTCAGAGCCACCGCAACCTGCAGCACATTGCGCAGCTCCCTCACATTGCCCGGCCAGGGGTGCCCGAGCAGTCTTTGCCGGGCCCTTGGAGTCAAGGTATGCCCAGAGCGCTCGACAAAATGGTCGGCCAGCACGAGCACATCCCGCCCGCGGTTCCGCAAGGGTGGCAGCGTCAGACAGCCGACCCTGAGTCGATAGAAGAGGTCGGCGCGGAATCCCCGCTCCTCCACCATTGAACGCAGATCCCTGTGTGTCGCCGCCACGATTCGGATGTCGACCTGGCGCGGCAGACTCTCTCCGACCCGCCTGACCTCTCCTTCCTGCAGCACGCGCAGAAGCTTGCCCTGGGCGGGCAGAGGCAAATCACCGATTTCATCGAGCAGAACCGTGCCTCCGCGGGCGGATTCAAACACTCCGGCTCGATCTCTGTCGGCACCCGTGAACGCACCGCGGACGTGTCCGAACAGGTCAGAGAGCAACAAGGAGTCGGACAACGCGGCGCAATTGACGGTGACCAGAGGCTGCGGGGAGCGGGCGCTGAGATGGTGCAGCTGGCGCACCGCCAGTTCCTTGCCGGTTCCCGTCTCACCCTGAATCAGCACTGGAATGTCGGAGCTGGCTAGACGGTCGAGCCTCTCCAGGGCTGTCAGCAAAGCCTCACTCTCACCCAGAATGCCTCGCACCCGCGAAGACATCCGGCAAGAGGTCGGGGGGGCGGGCTCGAATTCACGGACAGCCAAAGCGAACAGCGCTCTGACCACCGAGTCGACCGAGCTCGCCGAGAGACACAACTCGCCACCGCGCCTGTCAGCCTTGAGCTCCCGTGATCCTCCCCGTCCAGGCACCAGGACTTCCACCGATCCCTGATGGCGCCACTCGAGTCGAGCGTCGAAGTACCCGGCAGTTGCAAAGAGATCCCCGAAGTCACTTCCGCGCTGCGACCCTCCCTTCAAGAAGGTCTCCAGGGCTCGCCAAGTGCCTTCCTTGGACCTGTCGAGCCGCTCGGCAAAGGCATGCGCTCCGACTCCTCTCAAGACCCGCACAGATTTCTCGAGCCAGAGCCGCGGTACCTTTCCCGGCATCAGAATCTGCAGGTCGAACACCACGCGGGCAGCTCGATACCCCCCCACGAAGCTCAGCACCTCCCAATGGTCCTGAGGAATCGGGTCACCTCTCAATGCCCGTCTCCAGAGTCTGCCCAAAGCATCGTCACCGGCCGAGTCTCTGGCTCGGGTCCAGTCCCCGGCGAGGGCCCAAAGGGCTGGGAGCTCCTCGGGTTCGAGGTGTCCCCTCGGAAACTGCGGCGCGCCGTCCAGCAGTTCCCTGGCTTCTGCTCCCCTGCCCAGCCACCCGAGCGCTCTGGCGGCCAGGATCCGCCGCCGTTGCCACCGCTCGGCATCGTCGGGACTCTGGTTCTCGAGCGTGGATTCAAGCCGGCTCAATACAGTCGACGGTCGACCTCGGACGAGGTCCATTCGCGCGCGCAGCTCCTCTGGACTCGGATCTCCTACGAAGTCTCGGGCCATGGCCGTCGATTCCTCTGACCGCAGCAGTTGCTGGATGCCCTGCAAACGACCCTGCCGCAGCCGGAGATCCGCCAACCATCGGGAAGTCGCAATCGCCGCGGATTCGTCGATGGCCTCCAAAAGGCGTAGCGCATGCCCGGCTGCCTTCTCGGCACCCCGCAGGTCACCACTCTCGACTCTGACGGAGGCCAACCGTCTCCACAGCATTGCCGCCTGGAATCTGGGAAGCGACCGACGACCCCGAGTCAGAGCCTGGGCGGCGTGACTCTCCGCCCCCTCCAGGTCACCTCGAGAATGGGCCCCCCAGAACCTCAACCTGTGCCATCGCCACGACCACTGTGCGTCGTTGCGCACTTCTTCCAGCGCTGGTAGGCAGCGATGGAAAGCTTGCCATTCTCCGCAACGAGCCGCCACCTCGGCGGCCAAGAGGCCGAGTCCCATCGCGGACCGCGAAGGCATATCCAATCTCCTTTGCGCCAGCAGGGACATGGCCTGCTGGGAATCGCCCTGGTCCAGGAGGAGCGCCGCCTCCACCTCTGAGAGCTCCAGGGTCTCCTCTGCCGACAGGGCCTTCGCCGCCGACCTCGAGGCCAGCACCTTCTTCGCCGCGGTCAGCCTGCCGAGACTCCGAAGGCAATCAGCTCGCAGAAGCCAGGCAGACGTCTGCCGCAGACCAGCCAAGGTATCGAGGGCCTCTTGCCATCTGCCCAGATAGTGGAGTTGTCGGCCTCTTCCAATTCGGGAATCGGCAGAGACCGCTCCAAAACCTCTCCAGCCACAGGTTCGCCAGAGACTCTTGACGCCGTCTTCCGTTACGAGATCTTCCAGGGCTTCTCGATCGGGGCTCCGCGACAGCAATTCCCTCTCGAAAGCCGCCCGGCCCGCCACGACAAGGCGCCCACCCTCCGTGCTCGGGATCTCTGCGACCAAGGCCCGACGTCCAGCGGCGAACGCCGGCTGCCAAAGGAATTCGGCCTCGTCGAGAATTTGGGTGACGATCCGATTGGCCGGCAGGCGATGGTGGCTACGATGCCATCTTCGCAGCATCCGCGCGGCCAGTCGTCTGGCCTGTCCTTTGCCGACGATTCGATCCTGAGCACCAAACAGCACCTCGACCAGAGCCACGAGCTTTCGCTGGGCGGGTTCGAGATCGGATCCCGGCTCGACCCGAGCTCCTTTCAGGACACCACGCTCATCGAGACCGAAGTCTCGCCAGGCCAGGGCCAGCTGCCAGCCCGCGGATTCCAGGTGAGACAACAGGGCCGCGGCCTGGAAAATCACCCCCAGTCTCTGCCTATCCGACAGGCTACGCACCCCAAGGGGATCGCCTGCCCAAGGCTCGACAGAGGCATGAAGGAATCCGGCGGCGACCCGAGGATCGCTCATTAGCGGATCAGATGTTCCAGGTCGCTCCAGAACGACGGATAGGACTTCGCCACGACCTCGGGTGTGCCCACCACGACCCCGGATCTGACCAGACCACAGATGGCCAAGCTCATCGCCACTCGATGGTCACCATAGGTCTCGACTTCGACCCTGTGTGTCGGCATCAGATGGCGATCGGCCCACGAGCCTTCGATCTCGAGACCGTCTGCCCTCTCCCGGATGGCAACGCCGAGTCGGCACAACTCGCGGACCATGGCGGCCAGGCGATCGCTCTCCTTGAGGCGCAGGTGACGGACATTTCTGATCACGGTTCTACCGGCGGCGAACGGGGCGACGACCGCCAGGGTCGGCACTTGATCCGGTAGGTTCGAGAAATCGACATCGATGCCGACCAGCGGTCCTGGGGCGCCGATCTTGAATCCCCAGTCGTACCACTCCAGCTCGGCACCCATGGCACTCAGCACATCCAGGAATCCCCGGTCACCCTGCTGAGAGTCTCGGCCCATTCCCTCCACCGAGACGGATCCACCCGTGAGAACCGCCGCGGCAGCAGGATAGGCTGCCGAAGAGAAGTCGCCTTCGACCTCGTAGCTGCTTTTCTCCAGAGAAGAGGGCTGGACTCGATAGACACTCGTCTTCGAGTCTTCCTGAAGGATGGCTCCAAATGAAACCAGAATCTCCCGGGTCAATCGCAGGTACGGGGCCGACACGAGATCCTTGACCTGCAGCACCACCTCGTCTTCCGCCTGGGTAGCTGCCATGAGCAGGGCCGACACGAATTGGCTGGACAGACTGGCGTCCAGCTCGACACTACCCCCTGCCAGCGAGCCACCTACAATCCTGACCGGGGCGAAACCTTCGCGGTCTTCATAACGCATGCGGGCGCCCAGAATGCGCAGGGCATCGACCAGCGGTCCGATCGGGCGCTGCCGCAATCGCTCGGTGCCATCGAGGGTCCACTCTCCCGGCACCGTCGTCAGGGCGGCCGTCAAGAAACGAAGCATCGTACCGTTGTTGCCGCACCAGATTTGCGCTCGAGCTGTGGGTCGGCCCGGCTCGAGGGCGAGGCGTCGCTCTTGCTTCTCGCACCGGAATCCGAGGCTCTCCAATGCCGCCACGAAAAGCTCGGTGTCCTCGGCCATCAGCGGCCTCGAAATCTCGACCGGGCGTCTGGCCAACAGACTCAAGTTGAAGACTCTTTGGGTGATGCTCTTGGATGGCGGCGGCTCGACTCGTCCCTTCACCACCCTACCGCTGGGGATGGCGTACCCGCCCGCAACAGGGGTCAGCAGAGATGTCATCCTATTTTCCTCGGTTTCCACCCACTCCAAAAAGCTCTACTCTGCGGCTGCGAAACCAGGCCTCGAGCAGCAGAATCTCTCCACCGTCTACCGACCATTGGCGTCCCTCGTGAAAATGACCCAACAACAAAACATCAAAACCCTCCTGGAGGCGTCGTCTCCCATATTCCCGGATCACATCCGCGGGAATGGTGCTCTTGTGTTTGAAGTTGGTCTTGGCAAGCTGCCTTTCCGTTACACCGACCAGCCACCGAGCCAGGGCTCGCGGCAGGTGCAGCATAAAGAAACGGCTCACCGCGCTCTTCGATAGCCGGTTCCAGAACCGGTAGAGGTGATCGCGATCATTGAGGCCATCGCCGTGGACCGCCAGATATCGGCGCCCTCCGGCGACGAATTGCACTTCGTCGCCAACGGCGTCGAAGATCCCCGAATAGGGACTTCCGGCGAGAAAGAAGTCCCGGTTGCCTTCGACATAGTCGATGCAGACGCCGCCCTCGCGAAGCTCTTGCAGCGCCGCCACGACACTGCGCACTTCCGGGGTCTCATACCTCCTCGCCCCGATCCAGACGTGAAACAGATCTCCCAGAAGCACGAGATGTCGGCACTCACTCTCGGAGAGGCCACGGAGCTGTTCCACCAATTCTGCTGCCGAACCCCCAGGTCCTCCCAAATGAGCATCGGCGATGACGGCAACGGACATTCAGGAAATGGAGATCCTTGGAGTCTGTCTCTTGTTGACCTCCGCCACGACAGCATCGGCGACAGCCGCGAAGGCCCGAGCGTGTGGGCCTTCGGCCTGGGACACCACGATCGGCTCTCCGGCATCCCCCCCGGCCACAATGGCCGGATCCAACGGAATTCGTCCCAGAAAGGCGCAGCCCAGAATCTCGGCGGTGCGCTCACCGCCGCCACGCTTGAAGATATCCGTCTCCTCACCACAGTGGGGGCAGACAAAGGTCGACATGTTCTCAATGATCCCGACCACGGGGACCGCGACCTTTTCGAACATCGCCAGCCCCTTGCGAGCATCGATGAGGGCGATGTCCTGGGGCGTCGAGACAATGACCGCACCGGACAGGGGCACACGCTGGCTCAGGGTCAGCTGGGCGTCTCCGGTTCCGGGTGGCAGATCGACGATCAGGTAGTCGAGCTGCCCCCAGTCCACATCTCCCAACATCTGCTCTACCGCTCGCATGACCATGGGGCCTCGCCAGATGACCGGAGTGTCCACATCGAGCAGGAACCCGAGCGACATGAGCTTGATGCCGAACTTCTCGAAGGGTTGAATTCTGTCGCCGTGAACCACAGGACGTCCCGACACACCAAACATCATGGGCACGGACGGTCCATAGATATCGGCGTCCAGCAGACCGACCGTGTTGCCCTGCCGGCCGAGGGTGACCGCCAGGTTCGCCGCCACCGTGGACTTGCCAACACCACCCTTGCCACTGGCGACGGCGACGACATGATCGACTCCGGGGATCAAATCAGGTGACTGGGAAACCGCTTGCTGCGCTGCCGAGGCGGGACTCTCGAACTTCAGATTCACCTCGATCTCGGGCGCCAGATCCGCCTCCGTGACGATTCGCTCCACCTCGTCCTTGACCTGTTGCGCCACCTGCTGATTGTGCGAGCTGATGGCGAGGTCGACTTCGATGCGATTCTCGTCGGCCGCCACTCGATCCACAAATCCGAAGGACACGATGTCCCTGCTCATGCCGGGGAATTGCACCCCTTGAAGCAGGGCCCACACCTTTTTCTCTTGCTCTGCAGCCATCAATCCTCCCTATCCTTCTGGCATCTCGGCCAGCGACAAGATCTCCTGTCTCACGGTATCGACCAGATCGCTCCGCGACCGTATGGTGTAGCGACTCGTTTCCAGGGGTCTACCGTATTCAACCCTGATTCTACCTGGGGTGACCTTCCAGCCCCCCCTTCTGCGGACCTCCAAAGTTCCTTGGATTCCGACCGGGACAATGGCCGCCCCACTCTTGATGGCCAGCAAGAAGCCGCCCCTCTCAAATGACAGCAAACCACCGTCCAGAGAGCGGGTGCCTTCAGGAAAGATCACGGTCGACCGGCCTCGCAGCAGATGCTTGACCGCCTTCCCGAAGCTCTCCTTGGCCCGGCTTCGATCCCGTCGATCGACGCTGACAAACCCGCCGGCCTGCAGGGCCCAGCCAAAAATGGGAATCTGGAACAGGCTCCGCTTGGCGAAAAAGAAGGCGGGCACCGGCAGACTGGCGATCAGAGCCGGAATGTCGTAGAGACTCTGATGATTCGACATGAAGACGTAGCAGCGTGAGGCATCGAGAGCCGGCCCGGAGGGTACCTCCAGATGCAACCCACTGGCGGCCAGAAGCCCGCGACTCCATAGACGAGCCATCCAAAACACCCAACGGTGGCCATTGGGCATCCACGATCCGAGAATTGCCAGCGTCGCAAAGAAGGCCGAGCCGACAACGAGAAAGAGATTGCCCCCCAGTGTGGCGAGGATGATTCCCAGATTTCGCAAGAGATTTCCTGAACGTGCGTCGATTGGGTGTGCCCAGTTCGCGGTCCAAAACCAGGCCGCCTTGCTACAATCCCGGCCTGGCTCCAAAGAGGGGCTATTCTAACCCCGCAGCCCGACTCGAAACTTTCTTGCCATAACGTCTTCGACCATGAGACCTGCTGAATCGCTGTCGCGCCCTCTCGCCTATGCGGGGCGCATGGCTATCCTGGGATGGCGAGCCAGCCGATCCATGGTCACTCCACCCTTCGAATTTCGCACCTGGGTGGCCGAGATGGAGCACATCGGCGTCCAGTCCCTGGGAGTCGCCGCTCTCACCACGATCTTCACTGGCATGGTGCTGGCTCTGCAGACTGCCTACAGCCTGCCTTCCATCGGGGTCAAGTACTACATCGGCACAGTGGTCTCCAAGTCCCTGGTCCGGGAGTTGGGACCAGTACTGATAGCCCTGATCGTGGGAGGCCGTGTCGGCACTGGCATGACGGCCGAGCTCGGGACCATGAAGGTGACCGAGCAGATCGACGCCCTGCGTTCCATGGCAGCCGATCCGGTCAGGAAACTGGTCGCACCCAAACTGGCAGCGGCACTGATCATGTTTCCCATGTTGACCATACTTGGTGACGCCATCGGTATCTTCGGCGGTTTGCTGGTCGCCGTGTTCCAGCTCAAGATCACCGCCGGCTTCTACCTCAATGATGTCTTGAGTGCCATCACACTCGATGACATCTTCAGCGGCATCGGCAAATCCATCTTCTTCGCTTTCTGGGTGGCGATCATCGGTTGCTACAATGGTCTGCGAGCTCGAGGGGGTGCCGATGGCGTCGGTCGCGCCACGACCAACACTGTCGTCGTGACTTCGGTCCTGGTCCTGATCACCGACTTCTTCTTGACCAAGCTGTTCTACATCCTTTTCTGACCAAGAGACTGGAAGACTCCGGTGATAGAACCGATCTATAAGATTCGCGGACTCTGCAAGAGTTACGGGTCGAGAGCCGTGCTGGTAGATCTGGACTTCGATGTCCTGCGCGGCGAGTCGCTGGTCGTCTTGGGCCGGTCCGGATCGGGCAAAAGTGTCGCTCTACGTCAGCTCAACGGGTTGGAGAAACCGGATCGCGGCTCCATCGAGTTCGACGGCGAAGAAATCTCCGGCCTTCGCGAACGAGAGCTCTACCCACTGCGCCGGCGAGTGGCCATGCTTTTTCAGGGCGGCGCGCTTTTCGATTCGATGACCGTCGCCGAAAACGTGGCCTTCCCTCTCCGCGAGCACACCGACCTCAGCCAATCTGAGATCGCCGACAGGGTTCGTGAGAAACTGGCGAAGGTGGGGCTCCAAGGCATCGAGGACACGCTGCCCGCAGACTTGTCAGGCGGGATGAAGAAGAGGGTGGCCCTGGCACGATCCATGGCGCTGGACCCCGAGGTGGTGCTCTTCGATGAGCCGACGACTGGCTTGGACCCCATGACCTCGGCCACCATCGCCAACCTCATCCGCGCCACACAGCGCGACCTGCGCGCGACCTCTGTGGTCGTTACCCATGACATCGCACTAGCCCGCCGTGTCGGCGATCGGATAGCCTTCCTGGACCAGGGACGATTCCGATTCATTGGCTCTTGGGCGGCGGCAGACAGCGTCTCGGATCCGCTTCTGACCGGCTTTCTGAGCGGTCGAGAGGAGAACGAGAATGGTGCGTGAGGTCAAAGTCGGTCTGCTGGTGATTGCCGCCTTCGTCGTGCTCGGGATCGGCGTGTTTCTCGTCAGTGAGCGGCGCAATCTATTTACCCTCAAGAACACCTACTTCATAGAGCTGCAGACCGTCAGCGGACTCGGTCAGGGAAGCCCTGTCCACCTCGATGGAGTCGGCGTGGGCAGCATCCAGAGCATTGTTCTCCCAGAGCGGGTGGAACAGAAGATGCTGACAGTCTGGGTCACCGCCGAAAGGCGGTACGCCGAGCGTATTCGTGAGGACTCGTTGGCCATGATCAAGACTCTCGGGCTGCTGGGCGACAAGTACATCGATATCTCGTCGGGTACCACTCATTCACCCATCATCCCCGCCGGCGGGAACATTCCCGCGGCCCCACCGACCGACGTCGACCGCCTGATCGCCACCGGCGGCGACGTCATGGGTAACGTCGTTTCCATCTCGTACTCGTTGCGAGTCATCCTGGAACGAATGGAAGCCGGGGAGGGACTGCTCGGGTCGCTGACGACCGATAGTGAGGCCGGGATGCAGGCCAAGTCGGCGCTGCTCGAGGTCATCGAGTCGACTCGTCAGATTACCGAGCAGATCCAGGCTGGCAATGGCACCCTTGCCCGACTCATCAACGACGATTCCCTGGCCACCAAGCTCGAAGGCTCGGTCGGACCAACTGGACGGGCTGCTGACGGATCTGAGGCAAGGGGCGGGCGCGCTGCCGGCTCTTCTCAATGACCCCCAGACGCGGGAGCAACTCGATCTCCTCCTGAGGAGGGTTTCAGCAAACCAGCGAGCGTCTGGCGGCTATCACGGGTGCCATCCAGAGCGGCGATGGTCTGCTGAGCAAGATAGTCAACGATGACGATTTCGCGCGGCAGCTGACCCAGGAGCTCCAACAACTCCTGCAGAACCTGCGGGTGGTATCCGAGAGAATCGCCCAATCCCAGGGTACGCTGGGTATGTTGATTTCGGACCCGGAGATCTATGAAGCCATGAACGATATTATCGTCGGCGTCGACGAGTCATCCATGTTGCGGTGGCTGGTCAGAAACCGGCAAAAGAAGGGGATCAAGAAGCGGTACCAAACCGAGCAATTGGAATTGCAGGAGCTGCCTCCGACGACTGAAGAGAGCACCGATCCGGCCGGTACCGGCTAGCAGACAGTTTCGCTTGCTGCCAGGTGTAGCCACTGCAGGGAAGACCATGACGATGACGACAACTCCAGAGAGAGCTCGAAGATGACAGCCCATGTGCTTGTAACGGGCGGCGCCGGGTTTATTGGCAGCCACCTCACCCACAGATTGCTCGGGCGCGGCGATCGAGTCACCGTCCTCGATGATTTCAACGATTTCTACGATCCGGCACGAAAGCGCGCCAACGTCGCACCCTTCCTGATGAAGCCGGAGTATCGAGCTGGTCGAAGGGGATATTCGAGACGCCGACCTGGTCGAGGATCTCTTCAAACGCGGCTCGTTCGACATCGTCGTGCACCTGGCCGCCAGGGCGGGCGTCCGACCGAGTCTGCAGGAGCCAATTCTCTACGAGGACACCAACTGCATCGGCACGCTCCGCTTGCTCGAAGCATCCCGCCGCTGGGGCCCTGAGAAGTTCATCTTCGGCTCGTCGTCATCGGTCTATGGAATCAATGAGAAGGTGCCGTTTGCGGAGACCGACGAGATCAATCAGCCCATCAGCCCCTATGCCACCACCAAACGCACCGGCGAGCTGCTGTGCTACAACTACAATCACCTCTACGGCATGCGGATCGCCTGCTTGCGATTCTTTACCGTCTACGGTCCGGCACAGCGACCGGAGATGGCGATCCACAAATTCACCGATCTGCTGGCCAGGGGGCAGGCCGTCACCATGTACGGTGATGGCGGCAGCCGACGCGACTACACCTATGTCGATGACATCATCGATGGCGTCGTCGCCAGCATGGATCTGGCACCGCCTTTCGAGATCCTCAATCTGGGTGGTGCCGACACCACATCCCTGTCCGATCTGATCCACTGGATCGCCGAAGAGCTCGAGGTCGAGCCGATCATCGAGACACTTGCCGATCAACCCGGAGACGTACCGATTACATATGCCGATGTGACCAAGGCCGCCGAGGTGCTCGGCTATTCCCCCAAGGTTCCTATCCGAGAGGGTCTGCGCCGGTTTGTGGCCTGGTACCGGCAGAATGCGAGCTGATCCAGGAAGACCGGGAATCAGGTCGTCGAGAGAAACTCCAATGACTTCATCAGGGAAGAGAGTGCCATGAATATCTGCGTTGTGGGCAGTGGTTATGTAGGCCTGGTCACGGGCGCGTGCTTGGCCGATTTCGGCATGAAAGTCGTCGGCGTCGACAAGGACGCCGACAAGGTGGAGGCTCTCAAGAGGTGTGAGATCCCCATCTACGAACCCGGGTCTGCCAACCCTGGTTCGCACCAACATGGATTCCGGTCGGTTGCGATTCACCACCGAGCTGGGCCCCGCTATCGAAGAGGCCGTCGCCATCTTCATCGCGGTGGGCACACCTTCGCAAGCCGACGGCTCGGCCGACCTGAGCTTCGTGCGCGAAGTCGCCAGATCCATTGGACAACACCTCAATGGCTACAAGGTGGTGATTACCAAGAGCACCGTACCCATCGGGACGGGACAAATGGTCCGAGAGATCATCGAGAAAGAACAAACCGGGGCGACCATGAATTCGCCGTCGTCAGCAACCCCGAGTTTCTCCGCGAGGGCTCGGCCATCGCCGACTTTCGCCACCCCGACAGGGTCGTCATCGGCAGCACCGATTCCCGTGCCATCGACATCATGCTCGACATCTACTCGCCACTACGGGTGGCAGACGTACCGTTCGTCGTCACCAATGTCGAGAGCTCGGAGCTCATCAAGTACGCCTCCAACGGTTTCCTCGCTACCAAGATCTCGTTTATCAACGAGATCGCCAAGCTCAGCGAGATCCCTGGGTGCGGATGTGGAGACAGTGGCCCATGGGATGGGTCTCGACAAGCGTGTCGGCCCCCTCTTTCTGCATCCGGGACCCGGGTTCGGCGGCTCCTGCTTTCCGAAGGACGCCCGCGCAGTAGCCCAGATCGCCCGTGACAGAGGAACTGCGTTCAAGATCATGGACGCGGTCTTGGAGGTCAACGAGAACACCAAGAAGCGCATGGTCCGCAAGATCAGCGAGGCCTTTGGCGATCTCGAGAGCCAAACCGTGGCCGTTCTCGGCCTGTCCTTCAAGCCGGACACCGACGATATCCGCGAGTCACCAGCCCTCGAGATCATCAGCGGTCTGCTCGGACAGCGGAGCCCGAGTGCGAGCGTTTCGATCCGGCAGCCATGGACGAGTGTCGTCCCCTCTGGCCGCAGGTAAAATTCTGCGAGACGGCGTATGAGGCGGCTCAGGAAGCCGATGGACTGGTGATTCTCACCGAATGGAATCAGTTCAGAGCGCTTGGATCTGGACCGACTCCATCAACTCCTCCGACGACCCTTGATCGTCGATCTGCGGAATATCTATGAACCCGTCAAGATGGCGGCGGCCGGGTTCGAGTACATCTCGGTCGGTCGCCCACCCGTCGGACCCAAGGAGTCGGTTACAGCATGACGATTTCAGTGGTTACAGGCGGTGCCGGTTTTCTCGGCTCCCACCTCTGCGAGAGGCTCCTGGCCGAAGGTCATCGAGTCACGTGTGTGGACAATCTGATAACGGGCAAGCTGGAAAACATCCAGCAGTTGGATGACCATCCGGATTTCGAGTTCATCCACCACGATGTCACGGTCCCGTTCGAAATCGAATCCGACGTCCACAATGTGCTGCATTTCGCCTCACCCGCCAGTCCGATCGACTATCTGGAGCTGCCCATCCAGACTCTGAAAGTGGGCTCACTCGGTACGCACAATACCCTCGGTCTGGCCAAGGCCAAGAGACGCACGCTATCTGCTGGCCTCGACCTCGGAGGTCTATGGCGATCCCCTCATTCATCCCCAGCCCGAGTCCTACTGGGGAAACGTGAATCCCGTGGGTCCTCGCGGTGTCTATGATGAAGCCAAGCGGTTCGCCGAGGCCATGGTGATGGCGTACCACCGGTACCACGGTCTGGATACCCGGATCGTCAGGATTTTCAACACTTTTGGTCCCCGTATGCGACTCAAGGACGGTCGGGTCGTTCCCGCCTTCATGCACCAGTCGTTGCAGGGCAATCCCTTGACGGTTTTCGGAGACGGCCAGCAGACACGTTCCTTCTGTTTCGTCGACGATCTGGTTGAGGGCATCTGGCGGCTCTTGAATACCGACACCGCTGACCCGGTCAACATCGGCAACCCGCGCGAGATGACGATTCTGCAGTTCGCCGAGGCTATCCTGCAGGCGACCGGCAGCCAGAGCGAAATCGCGTTCGAGCCCTTGCCGGTGGATGATCCCAAGATCCGGCAACCCGACATTACCCGTGCCAGAGAGGTTCTGAGTTGGGAGCCAGAAGGTTTCCCTGGAGGAGGGTCTACGTCTGACTGTGGGTTACTTCCAGAACCTTTTGTCGATTTCGACCTAGGTCGCTTGTATGGAAGATCCCATCAAATCACTGCAGTTTGCCCTCGAGAAGTATCCCCAACGAGTGGAGCTCGCACCCGTCCAGGATCTGCTCATGGACAGTGCCCGTCAAAACGATCGACGACCCGCCTTCGTCAAGCTCGCGGTACCCGACGAGGTCGTCAAATCACTGCGTGGCAAGCGCGAAAACCAGGACCTGATCCTGCTCGTGCGAATTCCGGCGGAGGTTTCCGATCGCGTCGATAGCCGAATCGTGCTGCCTGGAGAATAGGAGGGAAAGACTGTGAAGACCGTTCTCTGTTCCCGTTGTCGCCAGCAACGCACCGCAATCGAGGAAGTCCCCTATTCGGGCGCGCTGGGCGAGCAGATCCAGCAGAGTGTTTGCGAGCCATGCTGGGCGGAATGGCAAGAGGCCGAGGTCATCGTCATCAACGAGCTCCGACTCGACTTCATGGATCCCAGATCCCACGACATCCTCGTCCAGCACATGCGTGAGTTTCTCGGCCTGGACGGTGAGCCCTCGCGAACCCAGTGAGCCGGGAATCGACACCGGAGGGCCGTCCCCGTCGACGCATCTCACTGCGATCCGCGGTTCTGAAATTCTCGGTGTTGATGGTCTTTCTTGTCGCGGCTTTCCTGGTATTTCGCTTCACTCCTCTCCACGAAGTCCTGACTCGCGACAGAATGATCGCTCTGATGGCGGAGCTACGGTCGGCCTGGTGGGCACCGGTAGCGCTGATTGGACTCTACGTCATCGTGTCGCCCTCCGGCTTGCCTGTCAGCCCCTTGATCTGGGCAGGAGGCATCGTCTTCGGAGTCTGGTGGGGTTGGTTGTACAACTTTCTGGGTGCCCTGCTAGGGGCCTCCGCCAGCTTTCTGCTGGCCCGGGCGCTGGGTCGAGACCTGGTGCTCCACGTCGCCAGTGCGACCCTTCTGGACCGCGCTGAGGCCATTCTCGAGCGCCACGGCTTCTGGGCTCTGGTGCGGGTACGGTTTCTGCCGATCCCCTTCTCTGTCATCAACTACGGGGCCGCGCTGGCAGGAATACGATGGCCCGTATTCCTCACAGCCACCACCATCGGTCTGGCACCGTCCATGGTGATCTGGACATACTTCGGCTACGCCATCTTCAGCGTCACCACCGCGGACCGGGGCGAGATCGTTCGCAACCTGGTCGTGGCACTGGTTCTCGGGCTGGGTCTCACCTTCCTGGTGCCACTGCGCAATGCCTGGAAGAAGCGTCGCTATGGTCAGAGCAGTCCTCCCGCCCCTGACGATTTCTAGGACTCCAAGGCCGCCTCGACCTCAGGTAGATCGATCATCAGCGTGCCGTCATTGGCGGACTCGTGAGGTTGGAACTCGTAGTCACGAATGACCCGGCGGAAGACCTCCTTCAGGGCACGGGCACCGAGGCGCGGTTGCTTTCCAGCCTCGACGGCGATCCGACGTACGGCGGCGGGCGACACGGCTAGATCGACGCCGACGGCTTCGAAATACGCCCGCGCCTGATGAAAACCCGATTCCGGGCTGTTCAAGAAGATATCGACCAGTTGCTGCTCGCCCAGATCATTCAGCAACACGACCGCATCGAACCGGGACAGGAACTGAGGGCTCATTCCATAGTCGAAGAGGTCCTCGTAGCGCAGCCATTCCCGCAGCGAGAATCTCATCTCGTGATGCACCTCGCCCCCATCCATCACGCTCACACCCTGCAAGGCCCCCCGATCCCTGCCCACGGTGATCCGGTCATAGACCTCGTCATAAAGACCCTCGAACGCTCCAGCACAAACAAAGAGCAGGTGGCTCGCATCGAAGGTCACGGTACCGCCCCCTGCCCAATCGGGGATCGTCAGCGGAATCGCCTCGTTCTCGATCAGAGTCAACAGCGACTCCTGGGCTCGAATCCCAGTCACGTTCGGTTGGTCCCCGACCGAGGCCCTGATCTTGTCCACCTCGTCGACGAAGACAACTCCCTTACCCACCCGATCCAGCAACTCGTCGACTCCGGTCTCCCGGCCCATCTCCTGTCTCGCCTTGTCCAGCAGACGTCGCAGGAGCGCCTCTCCCCCACGCCCTTCTTCGGCTTGCTCCGCCAACACATTGGCGTGTACCCGGATGAGGAGGGTCTTGTCGGCCAGAGTCGAATTGGCACCCAGATAGTCCTCCACCGCCCGCATGAGCGTGGTCTTGCCCGTCCCCGAGGAGCCGATCATCAAGATATTGCCGGTTCTCAGACCGGCCAACCGCTTGGCCAGAGCAATGGAGACCTCGCGCAGGGCCTCGTCCTGACCGACGACCCGCCCACTCAGATCTCCGGCAATCTCCGCCGGTAGTGGAGTCTCCACTTGCATGGCCCTATTCTAGTCGCCCTGTGCAAAAACCGGTGTGTGCCAGTTCTCAGGGACCGACTGTGAAGTTCCCTATTGAGCTGATGGTTCAGGTGTTCTAGATTCCCACAGACATGACGAGATCCGCGAGTCGCTTCGCCGCCCCGTCGAAAAGCCAGGTCTTCTTGTTGCTCTGTGCACTCGTTCTTGGCACCTTCGGCCAGGTCTCTGCGACCGGGGCTCAAGCCCGCTCATCCGCGGAGCCTCTTGCCGGAGCCCAGGAGCTCCTGGATGCGGGAGATGCCGACGGTGCTCTCGAGATCCTCAATCGGTTGGTCAAGAAGAAGCCACCCAATGCCGAGGCCTATCTCATGCGGAGCACGGCGTTCTTCATGGTGGGTGACCTGGATCAGGGAAGGCGTGATCTGGATCGAGCCATCAAGATCGATTCTCGTTTGCGGCAAGCATGGCTGAACAGAGCCGCTCTCGATCTCTCCGAACAGCAGTTCGAGAAAGCTCTCGAGGCTCTGCAACGGGCAAAAGAGCTGGATCCAGCGGCACCTGACAACGACCTCAACATAGGTGCCGTGCAACTCCTGCAAGGCAACCTGCAGGAGGCCACGGCCTTCTTTCGAACCTATCTGGGCAACAACTCGACGTCCGCCGAGGCGTTCTATCTCGTGGCCACGAACTACGCCATGGCCGGGTATGCCGGGCCGGCTATCGAACAACTCCGCCGAGCCATCGAGCTCGACGAAAAGAGTCGACTGAGGGCCCGAACGGATCCCAACTTCCGCGAGCTGGAAGCCAACGATCGTTACCAGCAGATTCTGAGTAGTGACTCCTTCGAAATCCCGCCGGGCTCATATCAACGACTCTTGACAGTCGAGACCCCGTTCGCAGGCATCGACAGCTTGCTTCTCCGCGCCGTCCTCGATGCCCTCCAGTTTTCGAATCAGCCCTTCGATCGCCGCGTCGAAGTCACCTCCGATTGGGCACTGATCTGGGGCGAGATGCGCATCAAGCTCAGCAACAACGACACGGGCAAAGGACAGATCCTGCTTACGGCCGCCGCCGACCAGTACACCCCCGCCCAGTGGCAGCAGCAGACGGATGACCTCGCGCGGGAGATCACGGTTCGACTGACAACCCGCGGCCGCTAGAGGGACCCAGTCCTTCAAACGGTGTCGGGCACGAACAGCTTTTTCAGCTCGGGTTTGGTGACCTTGCCCATGGGATTTCGGGGTAGCTCATCCAGGATCAACAGCCGACTCGGGGCCTTGTAGGGGGCCAGTCGATCCTTGGCCCATTCCCGCAAGACTTCGAGGGAAAGATCGGCATCGTCGGTGACCACTGCGACCGCGGCTACCCGCTCGCCCCATTCCTCGTCGGTGACACCGACGACGGCACACTCACGGATCAAGGGATGCTGACACAGAACATCTTCGATCTCGAGAGCCGAGACCTTGAATCCTCCGGTCTTGATGATATCCACGCTCTGGCGCCCCAGGATGCGGTAGGAGCCCTGCTCCACCACGGCCACATCGCCGGTCTTGAACCAGCCCCCGCGAAAGGACCGAGCCGTCTCCTCTGGTCTACCCCAATACTCGGCGAAGACCCCTCGGCCCTGAACCTCGATCTCGCCCGGTTCTCCCGGGTCTACGGCGCGGCCCTCTGGATCCACTCGTCGGACCCTGACACCCGGCAGGGGCACCCCGACGTGTCCGGGGATCCGACTCCCTTCCAGAGGGTTGGAGAGAGCCATGCCGATCTCAGTCATACCGTAGCGCTCGAGAAGCGAGTGACCGCTGATCTCACGCCAGAGTTCGAAGAGCCGTACGGGCAAGGCCGCCGATCCGGAGACCATCAGGCGAAGATGTCGACAGGCTCCGGTCCACCTCTCTCGAGTTCCGCGATCCGCCTGTTCCCACGTGGCAGCCAGCCTGGAATAGATGGTTGGCACCGCCATGAACAATGAGAGATCCCTTTTCAAGAATCTCTGCCAGACCTCGGTAGCGTCGAAACGGGGCATCATCTCGCAGGTTGCCCCGGCCCACAGCGCCGACCCCAAGACATTGATGATGCCGTGCACATGGTGCAGAGGAAGCACCAGAAGGACCCTGTCGTCGGCTCGCCAGCCCCACGCCTCGACCAGGGATTCGATCTGGGCGCGAATATTCTCGTGAGTGGTCACCACCCCTTTGGGTCCACCCGTAGTGCCACTCGTATAGACGATCATGGCGGGTCGTTGGGAAGCGATCTCTGGCAGACCACCTTGCGGCCCGTCACAGAGCTCCACTGTCGACCAGAGCCGACAGCCGCGCCGTGCAGCTATCGGCGACAGCCGCGACACGAGACTTGGAGACGCTACGAGGATCTGCGCCTGACAATCGGCGGTCACATACTCGAGCTCCGGCTCGGGATGGGACAAACAGAGAGGCACCGCCACGCCGCCCGCCCTCCAGATCCCCCACTGCACGGCCACGTACTCAGAAGTGGGTGGTACAAGAAAAGCTACACGATGTCGCGCCAAATCCGAGGCTCCTGCCAGCAAGTGCGTGGCCACGACATGGGACGCCTCCAAGAGCTCTCTGTAGGTGAACTCCCCATCCACCGCAGAGATTGCGACTCTGTGCTGAAAACCGACGGCCCGTTCGATCAGCGGTATCGGCATTCAGCCACCAAGCCGTTCGAGGTCCTCGAGGGTATCGAGATCCCGCAAGGCGTCCTCGCGAGCCAGCGCGAGCTCGACAATGCTGGGCTCGTGCAGGGGAAAGATCTGTCGGCCGCCGCTATCTCCTTCGATCGCTGCGAGCTCTCCAAAGAGCGACCGTCCGATCACGGCAGGCGCACCTCTTCGACCTTGATATGCGGGCACGACAATCGGGGCCGCGGTCTGTTGGTAGCAATCCAGAAGAGCGTTGATGATGGAGGTCGATAGTCGAGGCTGGTCGACCGGCACGAACATGGCAGCAGCACTGCGCTCATCGACAGCTGCCAGCCCGACCTTGACCGAGGTGCTTTGTCCCTCGCGGAACCGAGGATTACTGGCGATCCGAACATCGAGATCCTGGAGGGTTCTCTCCACTCTCGCCGCTGCCAATCCGGTGACGACGATCACCTCGGCTAGTTGAGATTCGACGGCCTGCCGGACAACGCGTCGCACGAGCGGCTCACCCTCGAAAAGAGCCAACTGCTTGGGTGGGTCCTCACCGAAACGCCGTGAGGAACCCGCGGCCAGAATCACACCCGAGACTCGAGCTCGATTCATCGAATTCTCAGTCACTCAGGTGCCGTCCTGTCGGACGTCCGTATCCCGCCGCCAGAATTTCGGCCATGATGGCGAGGGAAATCTCCTCGGCCATACGCCCACCCAGGTCGAGGCCGATAGGCGCATGGATACGACCGATCTCCTCCTCGCTGAAACCGCGCTCAAGGAGGGCTGCGACCCGCTTGGCGTGGGTCTTTCGGGAACCGAGCGCGCCCAGATAGCGACAGGAGCTGCGGAGCCCCACCTCCAAAGCCGGCAGATCGATCTTCATGTCGTGGCTCAAGACCACCAGACATGAAGCCTCGTGCAGCTGGATCTCATTCAGAGCCTCCTGAGGCCATAGGTTGAGGAGCAGGTCAGCTTGCTCGAAGCGCTCCTCCGTCGCAAATGCGGCTCGCGGATCGATGACGATGGTGCGGAACCCCAGGATCTTGGCAAAAGCGATCAAGGGCACCGCCAGATGAACCGCACCCACGACGACGATCTCCGCGGGTGGTGGATAGACCTCGAAGAACACATCGATATCCCGGGCCTCCCAGCGAAAAGACTTGCGCCCGGATTGCAGGCCCGGGATGATCTGTCTCGGCAAACAGGGCGGCACGCTGGTTCAGTCTCGGAGACCCGAGGTCTCCATAGGTCTCACCCCGCGGCCAGATCAACATCTGGCATCCCTGCCCCTCCCCTTCGACCACCGTGGCCAGGACCACCGACTCTCGTCGTTCGAGACAGGCGGCCAGCTCGGCGAAGATCTCACGACGCATGTATGGTGACTCCAGTCTCGGCGTTCAGTCTTCGAGAGGCTCCACAAAGACCTCGATCCGGCCGCCGCAGCTCAAGCCCACGGCCCAGGCCTCGCCATTGGCAACGCCAAAACGGACCAACCTGGATTCCCCGGCAGCCAGTACCTTGAGGCCTTCTTCGAGCACGGCGGCCTCCACACAGCCGCCGCTCACCGAGCCGACCATTTCGCCGGTGTGGGTGATCGCCATCTTGGATCCGATCGGTCGCGGTGCCGAGCCCCAGGTCTTGACCACGGTGGCCAACGCGACCGACAGACCGCGGCCCTGCCACTCGGCGATTCTCGACATGACCTCTCGAATGGAGCCCGTAGATTGCACTGACGTCTAACCTCAGGATCCGCAAGACCGGAAGAGCACCACGATCACCAAGACGACAATCGCCAGAGCCGCGGTCACCCACAGCGCACGCCGCTCGGGTGGAACGAGGTCGGAGACCACCTCCTTGGCCACCCTGGCTGCGAATTCCGCCTCCGAGGGGGCCGCGGGCAGGTCCTCCTCGACCCCGATCTGGGAAGCCTCCGTCTGGCTCGAGACGATCTTTCCCAACTCCGCCAGAGCCTGGTCACTGATGGCCCGGGCGGAGCTGTCGAGGAGTCGCTGGCCGACCCCGGCGATCTTGCCGCCGATCTGGGCATCCATGTCGTACTGCAGCAGAGTCCCGTCGCCCTCGTCCTCGAGCGTCAAGGTTCCCTTGCCGTTGACGAAACCGGCAGGCCCTTGGCCCTTTATTTGCAGCCTGTACCCCGACGGGCGGATCGAGCTCGGACAAGGTCAGATGACCTTGGAACTTCCCCTGTACAGGGCCGACACGCATATTGAGAGCGCCCTCGAAGTCGTTCTCTCCCACTTCTTCCAAACGCTCGAATCCAGGTAGGCAGCGGGAAAGCACCTCCGCATCGAGAAGGGCCTTCCAGACCTGCTCTCTGGGGATCTCGAACCGATATTCGCCGACGAGTTTCATGCAAACTGGCCTGATAGAGGCGTCCAATGAGGTTCGGCCACCTTTCTATCACAATCGAGTCGAATCAGCGCTTCGAGGGCCGCGAGGATTTGAGAAATTCGCGCCAAAGGAGTAGCCTTTAGGAGACAGGACAAACTGCGCGGCCAGTCGACGCGCAATGAGGGGGAGACTGCCATGAGATCGGCCGAGAAAAGACGGATCGGGGCTGCTTGGTGGGCAGCGGTTGTCGTGCTCATTCTGACCGCTACAGCTGTGGTGCCGCAGCTGCTGGGCGCTGATCAAGCGACGGAAGACAAAGCCTTCTTCGTGGCGAAAGGGCGGGTGACGTACCGCGTCTATTGCATCAATTGTCATGGGGCCAAGGCCCAGGGCGACGGGACCCTCGCCGAGATGCTGACGACCAAGCCTTCTGACCTGACCCAGATGAAGGCAGAGAGTGACGGCAGTTTTCCCGCGGATCGCGTCCGGGACATCATCGATGGGCGCACCGGAGTGCGAGGCCACGGTATGAAGGAGATGCCGGTGTGGGGCGATGTGTTTCAAACCTCCAGCCTGGAGCCCTCCGGCTCCGACGAATCGGGGGAGGAACGCTCGAAGCGCAAGGTCCACGAGCTCGTCCTGTACCTGGAGTCGATCCAGGAGTAAGGGACCTGCTAGCCTCCCAGCAGGCCCTCTACCTCACCATCCTTCAGATCCATTCGCGTCGCCTGGGGTGTCACTGGCAACCCAGGCATGCGCATGATATCGCCGAGCAACGGCACGACGAATCCGGCGCCTGCGGAGACCACGAAGTTGCGCACGGTGATCTCGAAGTCCTGGGGTCGGCCTGCCAGCTTGGGATCATCGCTCAACGACGTGGGCGTCTTGGCCATGCATACCGGTAGCTCACCGTAGCCGAATTTCTCGATTCGCTTGAGCTCGCGCTCCGCCTGCTTGGTGTAGGCCACGTCCGAGGCACCGTACATCGTGCGGGCCACCCGGTCGATCTTGGCCTTGATGGGCTCCGACCAGTCGTACAATGGCTTGAAGGGACTCTTCTCGTGTTTGGCATGAGCCACCAGGGTCTCGGCCAACTCCGTGCCGCCATCTCCGCCTCTGGCGAAGATATCCGAGACCGCGAAGGGGGCGCCCATCTCTTCGCAAGCCTGGCGCACGACGGCGATCTCATCATCCGTGTCGGTGTGGAATTTATTGAGGGCCACAACGGGCTTCTCGCCAAACGCCCGGATGTTCTCGATGTGCTTTCGCAGGTTGCCCAGACCACGCTCCACCGCGGCCGGATCAGATCTGTCGAGATCCGCTTTGAGAACACCGCCATGACGCTTGAGAGCGCGCACCGTCGCCACCAGAACCACCGCCGCCGTGTCGAGACCCGCCGAGGTGCACTTGATGTCGAAAAACTTCTCGGCCCCGAGATCGAAGCCGAAGCCGGCCTCGGTTATGACCCAGTCAGAATGGGCCAAAGCCATCTTGGTCGCGATTACCGAATTGCAGCCGTGGGCGATATTGGCGAAGGGACCACCGTGCACCAGGGCCGGAACACCTTCTCCCGTCTGCACCAGATTGGGCATCAGGGCATCTTTCAGGAGCACGACCATGGCACCGACCGCACCGATGTCCTTGGCCGTCACCGGTTCGTCCTTGAACGTAAAGGCCACCAACAAGCGGCCGAGTCGTTCGCGCAAGTCGTCCGCATCCTCGGCCAGACAGAGAACCGCCATCACCTCCGAGGCCGCCGTGATGTCGAATCCGGTCTCACGGGGAACACCCTGCAGCTTGCCTCCCAGACCCACCACGACGTTGCGGAGTGCCCGATCGTTGAGATCGATCACACGCCGCCAAAGAACGCGTCGGGCATCGATCCTCAGGGGGTTCTTGTGGTAGATCGAGTTGTCCACCATCGCCGCCAGCAAATTGTTGGCGGAGGTGATCGCATGAAAATCACCGGTGAAATGCAAATTGATGTCGGCGGTGGGAACCAACACCGACTTGCCGCCACCGGTGGCCCCTCCCTTCATGCCAAACGTGGGGCCCAACGAAGGCTCTCGCAGGGCCAGACTGACGTTGTGACCCAGCTTGGCCATCCCTTGCGCCAGGCCGATGGAGGTGGTCGTCTTGCCCTCGCCAGCGCTCGTCGGTGTGATGGCCGATACCAGAACCAATTTGCCCGGCGGTCTTGCCGACGCCTCGCGGGCATCGAGACGGATCTTGGCCTTGTCGTTACCGTAGGGGACCAGGTGATCGGGAGCTGATTCCCAAATCACTTGCAACTTCTGTGATGGGACGGGGTACCGGTGTCATGCTCATAGCCCACTCTCCTTACCGATCGAGGACCGGGCCGAGCCCGGCCGGAAAGGGCCGCGCCTGAAGCGCGGCCCTCGCGTTTACGAGATCACGGTCAGATTTCACGAACCGAGGCCGATTATCTCAGAACCGGTGCCGGAGAATCGACATCCTGTTGAGCGGACCGACTGTCAGCTCCCTGGGCGTCCACCACCGCCAAAGCCGTCATGTAGACGATGTCCTTGACTTCGCTGCCGAGCTGCAACATGTGAACCGGCTTGCGGATCCCCATCAAGATAGGACCGATTGCCTCGGCGCGACCCAGTCGCTGCACCAGCTTGAAGGCCACATTGGCGGATTGGAGGTCGGGGAAGACCAGGACATTGGCGCCTCGTTCCAAAGTACTGAACGGGTAGACCTCCTCGATGAGCTCGGGAGTCACCGCCGCATCCGCCTGCATCTCGCCATCCACGATCAGATCCGGACAGCGCTTCTTGACCAGCTCCGTCGCCCGACGAACCTTGTCGGCGCTGGGATGTTTGACGCTCCCGAAGTTGGAGAACGACAGCATCGCCACTCGCGGCTCGACGTGGAAATTCCGTGCCACATCGGCGCTGCAAATAGCGATATCGGCGAGTTCTTCAGCCGTGGGATCGATATTGACCGTGGTGTCAGCGAAAAAGTAGGCCTTGTTGTTCACCAACATCAGATGTACTCCGGCCACCCGAGTCACCGCTTCATTCTTGCCGATAATCTGCAGGGCCGGGCGCATGGTCTCTGGGTAGTGCTGACTGACACCGGCCACCAGGGCGTCGGCATCATCGAGATGGACCATCAGGGCGCCAAAAACCGTGGGATTCTTCAGCTGATCTTCCGAATCGCTCAGGGTCAGACCCTTCCTCTGTCGGAGCTCGAAGAGCGCCTCGATGTACTCCTGGCGACGTGGCGACGTGATCGGATCGATGATGGTCACATTGTCCAGGTGAAACCCGTGCTCCTCGATGGATCGTAGGATCTCGGTTTCCGACCCGAGCAGTATCGGCTGCGCAAAACCCTCGTCGACCACGATCTGAGCGGCCCGCAGGACCTTTTCGTGCTGCCCCTCCGGGAAGACCACTCGCTTGGGAGCACTCTTGGCCTGATTGATCATGATGCGCATGACCTCGCGGGACTTGCCCAGCAGTCGCTCGAGTCTTTCCTTGTACTCGTCGATGTCGACAGGAGCTTGCGCCACACCGCTCTCCATGGCCGCCTGGGCCACTGCCGCGGCTTCCCAGATCAGCACCCGGTGGTCGAAGGGCTTGGGAATCAGGTACTCGGGCCCGAACTCCAGACGGTCGACACCATAGGCCTTCATCACGGAGTCGGGGACATCCTCCTTGGCCAATTCTGCCAGGGCGCGAGCCGCGGCCAGCTTCATCTCTTCGTTGATGCCTGTTGCCCGCACATCCAGGGCCCCGCGGAAGATGAATGGGAATCCCAACACGTTGTTGACCTGGTTCGGATAGTCGGACCGGCCGGTGGCCATGATCACGTCGGAGCGAGCCGCCAGAGCATCCTCGTAGGTGATCTCCGGATCGGGGTTTGCCATGGCGAAGATGATGGGATTCTCGTTCATGCTTCGCACCATGTCCTTGCTCACCGCATTGGCGATGGAAAGACCCACAAAAACATCTGCACCGTGCAAAGCATCGGCAAGGGTCTTCACCTCGCGATCGGTGGCCAGGGACTCCTTGTAGGGGTTCATCCCCTCCTGGCGTCCGCGATATACCGCCCCCTTGCTGTCGCAGAGGATCAGATTCTCACGCTGGACGCCGAGGGTCATGTAGAACTCGGCACAGGCTATTCCGGCCGCACCGGCGCCATTGAAGACCACGACGACCTCGTCGATCTTCTTGCCCGTAATCTCAACGGCGTTGAGCAGCGCCGCGCCGGAGATGATGGCGGTGCCATGCTGATCGTCGTGAAAGACCGGGATTCCCATCTCCTTCTTGAGCGTTTCCTCGATGTAAAAGCACTCGGGGGCCTTGATGTCTTCGAGGTTGATGCCGCCAAAGGTCGGCTCCAGTAGCTTGACCACGCGGATGATCTCGTCGGGATCGTGGGAGTCGATCTCCAGGTCGAAGACATCGATTCCGGCAAATCTCTTGAACAGCACCCCTTTCCCTTCCATGACCGGCTTGCCGGCCAAGGCACCGATGTCGCCGAGCCCGAGAACTGCTGTGCCGTTGGAGACCACCGCCACCAGATTCCCCTTGCTGGTGTACTTGTAGGCGTCCTCCGGGTTGTCGTGAATGCGGCGGCAGGGAACCGCCACACCAGGCGTGTACGCGAGGGACAGATCCCTCTGCGTGATGCAGGGTTTGCTGGGAACCACTTCGACTTTTCCGGGTCTTCCCTCGGTGTGATAGTCGAGGGCCTCTTGGTCGCGAATCATCGTAAACCTCCCGAATCTGGGGTTGCACCAAATACAGTTCTCGCCTTTGAACAGGTGAGCGATTGAGAACGGGTTGCGGGTGAGATCCTTTCTGCTGAGAGGACTTCGCGGGTGCCTCGCGACACCCGCAACACAATGATCACTTGGCGGAGATCCCGGCACCACAGGCCAACGGGTAGGGCCGCCACCCGCCCTTGTAGGTAGGGGTTTGAACCGACCCTGGATTCTCCTGTACTCTCCTCCGGGCGAGGCGCGAGCCGACCTCACTTCGACCTACCTCCAGGAGACCAGAAATGAGCCGAAAGAAAACCGTCATCATGGGAGCCGCAGGCCGGGACTTCCACAATTTCAACTGTCTGTTCCGGGACCGGGACGAATACGAGGTCGTAGCCTTTACCGCCACTCAGATCCCCGATATCGAAGGTCGGATCTACCCGGCAGAGCTGGCAGGGGATCTCTATCCAGAGGGTATTCCCATTCGAGCCGAAGAAGAGCTCGAGACGATCGTGCGGTCCGAAGAGATCGACGAAGTCTGGTTTTCCTATTCCGATGTCCCGCATTCCTATGTCATGGACAAGGCGAGTCGGGTGATCGGCTGGGGGGCTCATTTCGGTGTCTGCTCTGTCCAGAAGACCATGCTTTCCTCGACCAAGCCGGTGATTGCCGTCACGGCCGTGCGCACCGGGGTCGGCAAGTCTCAGACCAGTCGCTATATCTCGCGCATTTTGCGCCAAATGGGTCTGCGGGTCGTCGCCGTGCGTCACCCGATGCCGTACGGTGACCTGAGCCAGCAGATCTGTCAGAGATTCGCCACCTACGAAGACCTGGATTCTCACCAGTGCACGATCGAGGAGCGCGAGGAGTACGAGCCTCACCTCGACAACGGCTTCGTGGTGTACGCGGGAATCGACTACGAGAAGATTCTGCGCCAGGCGGAGCAGGAGGCCGATCTCATCCTCTGGGATGGCGGTAACAACGACACCCCGTTCTATGCTCCCGATCTGCACATCACGCTACTGGACCCTCATCGACCAGGTCACGAGCTGACCTACTATCCGGGACAGACCAACTTCCTCATCTCGGATCTGCTGATCGTCAACAAAGTGGAGACCGCCACCCCCGAGGGGATCGCCGAGGTTCTGGACAACTGTCGAAGATTCAACCCCGAGGCGCAGGTCGTTCAGTGTCGATCCGCCATCACGGTCGACCACCCGGAGCTGATCGCCGGCAAGCGCGCCCTCGTGATCGAGGACGGACCGACGCTCACCCATGGTGGCATGACCTACGGCGCCGGCTGGTTCGCTGCCAAGAACGCCGGAGCCGCCGAGATTGTCGACCCCACGCCCTACGCCGTTGGATCCATCAAAGAGACCTATGAAGCCTACCCCAACTCCCGAAAGATCTTGCCTGCGATGGGGTACGGACAGCAGCAGGTCGGCGAGCTCGAGGCCACGATCAATGCGACCGAGGCCGATGTGGTCGTCGAGGGGACCCCGATCAACCTGCAGAGGATCCTGTCGGTCAACAAGCCCATTGCCAATGTCGCTTACGAGCTGGAGGAGCTCGACCCCGGTGTTATCGAGAAAGCTGTCCAAGCCGTTGTGGACAGCATCGACACCTGAGGGGCGGCCGGCGATCAACCAGGGGAGGCGTGAGCGGTGTCGGCGGGCTTCTTCTGTCCCTCCATGGCCAACGGCGCCAGAACCATGACCATGCGACGACCATCCAGTCGGGAACGGGACTCGACGGTCGCCACGTCTTCCAACTCCTTGGTCACGTTGTCGAGAATCTGAGCCCCCAGCTCGGGCCGCCGCAGCTGTCGATAGCGGAAGAAGATGGTGACCTTGACCTTCTTGCCGGATTCGAGAAATCGACGCGCTCGCTTGGTCTTGATCTCATAGTCGTGCTCGTCGATACTGGGTCTGTATTTGACCTCTTTGACTTCGATGACGTGAGTCTTCTTCTTCGACTCTCGCGCCTTCTTCTCGCGCTCGTACTTGAGCTTGCCCCAGTCCAGAATACGAACCACCGGCGGATTGGCATCGGCCCCGACTTCGACCAGGTCCAAGCCCTGGTCTTCAGCCTTTTCGCGGGCCTCCTCGATGGGCACGACGCCAAGCTGGGCGCCGTCGACATCGATTAGCCGCACCGGACTCTTGCGGATCTGTCGGTTGATGCGGGGTTGATCGTCTCTGCGGGGGGGAAACCTATCTCTTCTGATTGCGATTCTCCTTTCCGGGAATTCGCGAGCCGCACCCGAGGGGTGGCAAGCTTAGGAACATACACGAATTCCGAGGGGCTGATTCACTGAATGATCGATGCAGCGGGAATGGGCTGAGGCACAGAGTCCTCAGCTGGACGGGGGGGGGCACTAGGAAGACTGCCAATCACGAAGGCCTGATAATACCACATGCGTTTTCCGGTCGCTCACTTGAGCTCGGACTCGAGCCGCTGCACCTGCCGCTCGATCTCGACCCATGCCGTACCACCCACGGAGGCTCGCCTCGCCACGGCCTGCAGCGGGTCCAGCAGTGAGGCAAGCTCTGCCGGCGGCGAACCGATTCCATGCTCCGCGAAATCGGCAGGCTGCACGTCTCCCAGACGCTTCCCTGCAGCCTCCAGCCCCTGAACCAGCCTCCCCACCAACTCGTGAGCCCGCCGAAAGGGCACTCCCGTCACCACCAGGGCGTCCGCCAGGTCGGTGGCCAGACTGTCATCACCCTGAAGCTCGTTCGCGAACCGATTCGCATCGAGGGTCAGCGTCTGCCAGACCGCGGCCAGGATCCGGGTACTGGCAGTCGTCGTCTCCACTGCGTCGAACAAGGGTCGCCGATCTTCCTGAAAATCGCGGTTGTAGGAGAGCGGTACTCCCTTGGCCATGGTCAGAAGCGATACGAGATCGCCGTACACTCGTGCGGCCTTGCCACGCACGAGCTCGGCGGCGTCGGGGTTGCGTTTCTGCGGCATGATGCTGGAGCCGGTGGCGTAGGCCTCATCGAGGTTGGCAAACCGGAACTCCGCTGTCGACCACAAGACCAGCTCGGCGGCCATTCTCGACAAATGAGTCATGGCAATGGCACAGACCGCTGCCACCTCCTGCTCGTGGTCCCTGGCGGCCACCGCATCCAGAGCATTGTCCACCACGCCAGCGAACCCCAGGATTTCCGCCGTGCGCTGACGATCGATAGGCAGGCTGGTCCCGGCCAGAGCGCAGGCCCCCAGGGGGGAAGCATCCAGTCTATCGAGAGCATCCGCCAACCGTTGCCGGTCCCGCCGGAGCGGCCAGACATGGCCCAGCAGGTGGTGGCCGAGAAGGATGGGCTGCCCTCGCTGAAGATGGGTGTAACCGGGCATGACAATCCGCCCGTCCTGGCGGATCCTATCGAGCAGCACACGGATCAACCCGCCGAGTGACTCGTCCAAGAAGCTCAGGTGGCGCTTCAACCACAACCGAACATCGGTCGCCACCTGGTCGTTGCGCGAGCGCGCCGTGTGCAGCTTGCCTGCCAGATCGCCCAGCAATTCCTGCAGTCGGAATTCCACGGCCATATGGATGTCTTCATGCTCGACGGAGGGGCAAAAGTCTCCCGATTCCAATTCCTGGCCGATCTGTTCCAGACCCCGCGTCAGACGCCGCGATTCCTCCGCAGTGACAATTCCAACCTCACCAAGCATGACTGCATGGGCAATCGATCCTGCAATATCTTCCTGCGCCATCTGCAGATCGATATCGATGGATGATGAGAATCGATCCATGTCCGCATCCGTCGGACCCCTGAAACGACCCCGCAGTCGACTCATTCTCCCTCCGAAATTCGCTTGGCTGCCAACGTCCGCAGACGCAGCGCGCGCATGCGAATGAAGCCGGTCGAATCGGCCTGATCAAAGACATCGTCGGCTTCGAAAGTCACCGTGGCTTCGTCATAGAGAGCGTGGGTCGTCGACCGTCGACCTTCCACTGCCACATGCCCTTTGAAGATCTTCAAACGGGCCTCGCCGTTGACGCGTTCCTGGACCCGATCCATGTACGACTGGAGAGCCTCCCGCTCGGGACTGAACCAGTAGCCGTTGTAGACCATCTCGGCGTATCTCGGTACGAGCTCATCACGCATGTGATGAACCTGACGGTCGAGAGTGATCGACTCCACCGCCCGATGGGCGTGATGCAGAAGAGTTCCGCCAGGAGTCTCGTAGACGCCGCGGCTCTTCATCCCCAGGAAACGGTTTTCAACGATATCGACGCGACCCGCTCCATGCCGGCCGGCGATCTCATTCAAGCGAGCCAGCAACGCGACCGGCTCCATCTCTTCGCCGTTCACGGAAACCGGATTGCCTTTCTCGAATCCTATGGTGACCCACTCTGGCTCGTCTGGGGCGTCCTCCGGGTCGGTGGTCAGGCGAAACATTCCGGCAGGCGGCGCCGCCCACGGATCCTCGAGAATGCCCCCCTCGTAGGAGATGTGCATGAGATTCGCATCCATGGAGTACGAGGGTTTCGGCGCTGCCGACAGGTCGAGGCCATGCCGCTCGGCATATTCCACCAGATCTCGGCGCCCACGAAAGTCCCACTCTCGCCAGGGGGCGATGATCTGGATATCGGGCTTGAGCGCGTAGGCGGCCAGCTCGAACCGCACCTGATCGTTCCCCTTGCCGGTGGCACCGTGCGCAATGGCGTCGGCCCCCGAACGCCTGGCGGCCTCGACCAGTCCCTTGGCGAGCGGCGGCCGAGCGAGCGCCGTCCCCATCAGGTAGTACCACTCATAGACGGCGTTGGCTCGCAGAGCGGGAAAGATGTAATCGCGCACGAAGGTCTCACGCAAGTCTTCGATGACGATCTCGGCGGCGCCTGTGCTTTCGGCGGCCCGTCGCGCTTTTTCCAACTCATCCTCACCCTGGCCCACATCCCCGGTATAGGTGATGACCTCGACATCATAGGTCTCACGGATCCAATGCAGGATCACACAGGTGTCCAGTCCCCCCGAATATGCCAGAACGACTCGTTTCACTCTTGTACCCTCCGCAGGATTGAGAACACTTGTTCCGGCTCTACGCTACCACCGTAGAGGCCCCAGTCGACTCGGCTTTCCTGGACCGATGGGCCCGTGTCCGACACAACTTCGAACCCCTGCTGGTGTAGGATCTAAAGGCTATGATCCTCTACAAGCTCAGAATTCTCGCATTCGCCGTGGTCTTGCCAGCCCTGCTGGGATGTGGCGGACCCCCATCCGACCAGGACACCGAATCGGCACCTCCGGCGGCAGTCGAGCAGGACGAGGAGGCGGTATTCGAGGAAGATTTCGAGGCTGGTGACGCCACGCAGTGGGCCGAGACCGAGGCCTCGGAAGCTGCCAGCAGCGAAGACCCCGCGACCGACCCGGACAAGGAGTGACACCGGTCACTCTTTAGACCTCCGTCCTCGGGTAGGGTCCATGACCATGCCGTCAGACTCGTCACCGTCGAACCCTACAATCGCCAGTCGCCCGGTCTATGACTCGGCGCACCGACGCCACCCTTTTACCGAGGAGCTCTACGAGCTCTGGCGGTTTCGGGAGCTGGTTCTCCTTTGGGCGAAGCGCAATATCAAGCTCCGCTACAAGAGATCTGTGCTCGGGATTCTGTGGACCCTGATCGAGCCCCTGATGCTGATGACCATCTTGACGGTGGTCTTCTCGACTCTTTTCAAATTCCAGCTCGAGCGCTATCCGATCTACCTGCTCTCAGGGCTACTGCTCTTCGACTTTTTCAGTCGCACCACCCTGCAGATCATCGAGGAGATTGTCGCCAGCCAGGGTCTAGCGAGTCGCGTCTACACGCCGAGAACGGCTTTCGCGGTGGCGACGGTCCTGACCTACCTGACGAATTGGGCGATCGCGCTGATCCCTCTGCTCGCGATCATGGCGATTCTGGGGCAGCCCTTCTCGCTCGCCCTTCTGACAGTGCCGGCGGGGATGGTACTCACCAGCTTGTTCGCCCTGGGTGTCGGCCTCCTCGTCGCCACCCTGGGTGCTTCCTTTCACGACTTCAAACTCACGTATCAGGTCTTGCTGACCGCCTGGCTGTACGCCACACCCATCATCTATCCACTGGAGATCGTGCCGGAGAAATTCCACCGATTCTTCAAGCTCAATCCCCTCTTCTATCTCTGCGAAACAGTCAGAGATCCAGCCTTCCTGTCCACCGTCGCTCCAGCCAACGTCTGGTTGATCGCCTTCACGGTGAGCGTCGGAACCGCGATTCTCGGATGGTGGGTGTTCACAACCCGGAGAAGTGTTCTTGAGCACCTTGGCTGAGCCCGGTCGCCAACCCGTTAGAGCATCGTCCGCCGGGGATTTTGCGATTCGGCTCGCAGATATCAGCGTCTGTTTCGAGATGCCCGCCGAGCGCATCCCCAGTTTCAAGGAGTACGTGCTGCGGCGATTGACAGGAAGAATCGAGCGTCGCCAACTGTGGGCTCTCCGTGACGTCGGCCTCGAGGTTCGCTCGGGCGAGGTGCTCGGGGTCGTCGGACGCAACGGGGCCGGCAAGAGCACGCTCCTGAAGGTCATCTCCCGAGTCTTGCATCCGAACCATGGGCACCTGGTGGTTCGAGGAACCGTGGCACCCCTTCTGGAGCTCGGCGCCGGCTTCCATTTCGATCTGACCGGCCGCGAGAACGTCTACCTCAACGCCGCCCTTCTGGGCCAGCCGATCCGAGAGGTCGAAGCACACTTCGAAGAAGTCGTCGAGTTCTCGGAGCTGCGTGAGTTCATCGACTTTCCCATTCGCAACTACTCCAGCGGCATGCTCACCCGACTCGGGTTCTCCGTGGCCACCATGATTCGCCCCGATATTCTGCTGATCGACGAGGTGCTCGCTGTCGGCGACGCCAGTTTTCAGGAGAAGTGTCTGCAAAGGATCTACGAGTTTCGTTCCCTGGGGACCACCATCATCCTCGTTTCTCATCAGACGAAGGAGGTCGAGCGCCATTGCGATCAGGCGCTGTGGATCGATCAAGGAAGGGTGGCGGCGTTCGGTCGGACACAGGAGGTCATCGCCCACTATCGTCAGGCTCTCGAAGAGAGCGCCGACCACAGCCTCCAGGTCTGAATCATCTTTGGGCCAGTACAACCATGATCCGGCCGGGCCGACATTCCGCATCGCCAAATCCATGACGACTCCCTCCCCTGTCACCGTTGTCATTCCGACAATCGGCAGCAGCCCGGTATTCGAGCGGTGCCTCGAGGCTTTGTCCTCTTCACGCAACGCCACCGCTCACATCGTCGTGGTGGCGGATTCCCAGACGGATTCGACCACGATCCCTCGTCAGCTCTGCAATCGCCTCGTCATCGCTCCCGCTCACAGCGGATTCGCGGTTTCGTGCAATCTCGGTCTGGCTGAATGCGTCACTCCCTACGCCGCCATCGTCAACGACGATGCGGTGGTCGAGCCCGATTGGCTGTCAACCCTCGTGGCGGAGTTGGAGAAAGATCCCCAGGCCGCCGCCGCTCAAGGAATGAACCTGCGAATGAACGACCCGGGCGAGATCGACGGCTGTGGAATCGCCTGGAACCGCCGTTGGCAGCCGATCCAGCTCGACCACGGGTTCCACCGGCCTTCCGCAACCCAGATTCGTGAGATCTTCGGCGTCTCGGCAACCGCGGCGGTCTATCGATTCGAAGCCCTGACCCAGGCGGCAGTGAAGACGCAAAAGATCTTCGATCCCGAGCTCCACACCTATTACGACGACGTCGACTTGGCCAGCCGCCTCCAGGCCACCCGGCGCCGATCCATATTTGTCCCACAGGCCAAGGCGTACCACGCCGGGGGAACCAGTACGGCAGACGCACTCGAATGGCGGCACCGCCAGCTCTACGGCAATCGCTTGTTGGTTCTCGCGCGCCTGCTGGGCCGTTCGTTTTGGATTCGACTGCCCATCATCTTGCGACCAGACATGGGGGATCTCTACCATGCCACTGCCCGACGGGATGGTGTCCGAGTCCGCGGAATCCTGAGAGGATGGCGGCGAGCCGCGACTCACCTACGACGGTTTGCACATGCTGGCCTACCCCTGGTGTCAATCGATGAGCTGCGGCACTTCCGACAGGATCCAGAGAGAAAGCCCCAAGATTCGTGACCACGAGCTACCATCCGAGACTGTGTGGCATCGTCGTGAATTGGTTTGACGAGGACCGCCTCGCCGATCTCGTGGAGGCGTGGCCGGCGGATGACGATCTCGAGCTCCTCATCGTGGATAACGGATCGACCCAGGACCTGCCGGCAAGAGGCCAGATACTGGATGGAGGACGGAATCTCGGATTTGCGGGCGCGATCAACTTGGGTCTACGAAACACACAGGCGCCGCTGGTGTTGGTCATGAACTCCGACGTGTGTCCGCAGCCGGGAGCCCTGGGATCGTTGATCCAGGGATTCGAGCGCTGGCCCGATGCGGCGGCGCTGGCCCCTCGCCTGGTGAGCGCTGACGGGTCGAGCCAATATCGGTGGCAGCTCCGCTCCCTGCCCTCCGTGTCTACTCTCTTGTTACAGGCCCTGCTCTTGCCAGCCACCGGTCAGAACCGGTCGGAGCTCGGCCCTGGCCAGCAGGTCGAACAGCCTGCCGCAGCAGCCTTGGTTCTGCGACGCCAGGTCTTGGCCGAGATGGGGGGGTTCGATGAGACGTTTTTCCCTGCCTGGTTCGAGGACGTGGATCTCGCCAAGAGGATGCAGGATAGCGAGCACCGCATTCGCTACTGCCCGGAAGCGGAGTTCACCCATCACCTGGGAAGCAGTATTCCTCGATTGGGCTACGGTAGGTTCCTGCGGATCTACTACTCCAATCTATGCCGATATCTCGGCAAGCACCACGGCGTGCGATGGGCCCGGATGGCGCGGTACCTGCTGATCCCGGCCTCTCTTTTGCGACTCGTGCTGCTGCCCATCCGGTGCCCCAAGAGAGCCGGCACACGCCGCGAAGCCGCACTCGGACTTTGGAGGCTGGCGGTGAATGCAGCCTCTGGGTGGCAAGAAACCTCCACAGATCTCTCCCCTGACGGATCCTCGTCAGATCAGGATGGCACCCCGTGACGACGGTGACGCGTCCTCTGGTCTCTATCTGCGTGGTCAGCCACAACTCGGCACGGGATCTCCCCGGTTGTCTCGCCTCGATCGATCGACTCGCCTACCGACCTCTCGAGATTCTGCTGGTCGATTGTGCCAGTGCAGATCAGTCAGTCGATATCGCCAGGGAATCGATGCCCCAGGATCTGCCTCACCAGGTGATCGCCTTGCAGGAAAACCTCGGTTTCGCCGGAGGTATGAATCGGGCCCTGCAAGATTCGAAGGGTACCTACATCCTCTCCTTGAATCCCGATGCCCGACCCGCACAGGATTTCGTCGATCGGCTGGTGGAGCGTGGCTCGGGGGCAAGCCGACGAATCGGAGCGGTTACCGGACGACTGACCCGCTTCGAAACAGACAACGAGATTCCTGTTCTCGATGCCTGCGGCATGGTCCTCACCCCGACCTGGAGACATCTGGACAGGGGTTCCGGTCAACCCGACCGCGGTCAATGGCTCGTCGCGGAGAGGGTCTTCGGGGGCACTGGCGCGGCAACACTCTTTTCTCGATTGGCGCTCCAAGACGTCGCCATCGACGGCCAGGCCTTCGATGCCGACTTTCATTCGTACCGTGAAGATGCCGAGCTCTGCTTCCGTCTCCGCGAACGCGGCTGGGAAATTCTCTACGAACCCGAAGCCAGGTGTGGCCATGGCCGGACAAACCTGCCAGCAAGACGCCGGGCGATGCCCGCCGAGGTCAACTTTCACTCCCTGAAGAACCGGTACCTGCTGCGGGCCTACCACCAGGACCTGCCGAATCTCCTCATCACCCTGGCGCCGTCCCTGTTCCGTGATCTGATGGCGCTGGGATATGTGCTCTCGCGAGAGCGCAGCTCTCTGGGAGCCTACTCCTGGCTCTGGAGGCGGCGACGGCAGATCATCGCCCGGCGACGACGGATTCTCAGACGCCGATCGTGCTCCTGGTGGGAGCTCAATCAATGGTTCTGCCGCCGAGGCATGCCGTCTTGAAACGCCTGCGCATCGCCCTGATCGGCAGCCGCGGAATCCCGGCCTGCTATGGGGGCTACGAGACCCTCATGGAAGAGCTGGCAACCAGACTGGTGGACCGTGGTCACCGGGTGACCGTCTATTGCCGCAGCCATTACACGCCCAAAGACCTTCGCGAATACCGCGGAGTCGAGCTGGTCGTGCTGCCAACGATCCGGACCAAGTATCTCGATACCCCGGTGCACACCCTGGTGTCCTGTCTGCACGCCGCGCAACGTCCTTTCGACGTCGCCCTGGTCGTCAACGGCGCCAATGCCCCGTTTGTCCCTCTGTTGCGATCGGCCGAGATACGAGTGGCCTTGCACGTAGACGGGATCGAGCGTCGACGGGCCAAGTGGGGCCCTCTCGGCCGTAGCGTCTACGCCATTTCGGAGTGGCTGGCGACGTTGGTACCCAACGTACTGATCACGGATGCGCAGACCGTCAGAGATTACTATCTAGACAAATGGAACGCCGAATCCTCGGTCATCTTGTACGGAGTAGAGCCCCGGCACGAGCCCCCTGGCGAGCAAATGGCCAAGTTCGGACTCGAGCCCCGACGGTACTTCCTGTACGTCAGCCGCTTCGAGCCGGAGAACAACCCTCATCGGGTGGCCGCGGCCTACCGGCGGGTGCCAGGCGACATGCCACTCGTCATGGTGGGTGGGGCTCCCTACGCCGGGGCCTTCGTCCGCAGCTTCACCGAGAACGCCGATCCCCGAATCATCTTCACCGGCCCTGTCTACGGCCGCGGCTACCGCGAGCTGCTCTCGCACTCCCTGGCCTACATCCATGCCACCGAGGTCGGCGGCACCCACCCGGCGCTGGTCGAAGCCATGGGCTATGGCAACCCTGTGATTGTCAACGATACGCCGGAGAACCGAGAGGTGGGAGGAGAGTGCGCGGTCTATTTTCAGGCCAGACGCCCGAATTCCCTCGCGGCGGTCTTGCAGAAGGTTGCTTCCGAACCGACAGAGTATCGAGCAGAATGGGGAGTGCAGTCTGAACAGCGGGCAGCCGAAAAGTACAGATGGAATATCGTAGTCGACGAGTATCTGAGGGTTCTCACGTCACCCTCACCGGACGAATTCGAGCGATGACACCTACAAGAATGAAAGCTTGTCAGGGTGCCGTCTCGTGTCTTCTCGCGTTCGTGGTCGTGCCGCTCCTCTTGATGACGCCGAGCTGCAGATCGGAAGTGCAGACCCGATCTCTCGGCACCGAGATCCTCGGCGACCGACAAGCGATGGCTCTCGACTACACCTTTCCGAGCTATCGCTTCGACGGTCGGGGCGGTTCCCTGCTTCCCACCGAAGGGTGGGCCCCTGCTGAAATGGGTAAGCAACCCAAAGACACTCCGTTTTTCGCCTGGGCACTGGACAGGGAGGCTTCTTTGGTCTTCTTGCGTCCACCTGGATCTGACCTTCACTTCTTTGCACGCGCCAAACCCCTTCATTGGCCGGGGGCACCCAGACAGGTGCTGGCCGTGATCCTGAACGGCCGGCAGATTGCCTCGATTCCCCTGGCGCCGGGGTGGAGCGACTATCGAACAGCCATACCCCCTGCGGCGTTGGTGGAAGGTCTGAACAGAATCCAGCTGAAATTCGCCTTTGCGCAACGACCCAGCGAGATCAGCGACTCCAACGACGATCGCAACCTCAGCTGCGCGTTCTCGGACATCGCGGTGCTCCCCGCCCCAGCGAGCGACGCCTGGGCCCTGCTCGACATACCCCGCTTCGATCCGGTGCAGGGGATTGTCGAGATGCCGCTCTTCGGTGGTTTTTCGATTCCGTTACCTGCCAAAACCCAGGGTACCCTGAGGCTGGGAACGGTAGTGTCCAAGTGCTCCTCCTGTCTGTTGACCGTCGAAGTCTCGTCAGGGAGCACGATGCGTCGGCTCTGGTCAGGATCTGTAGCCGAGGCCAGTAATCTGGAGATCTCCCTCGCAGCACCAGGAGGAGCACTCGTGAGTTTCCTGGGAGTGCGCCTCGAGCCTCCCGGCGACGCCTTGGTGCCACCACAGACGAAGACCCTGATCCAGCTACCGCCAGGCTATCTGGAGATTGTTGAATCACCCCGGAACGCTCCCAGCAACTCCCCACCCCCGATCTTTATCTATATGATCGATACCCTGCGGGCCGATGTCCTCGAGCCCTACGGGGCCGGTCAGCAGACCTCACCAAGAATCTCGGATTTCTCCCAGCATGCCGTCACGTATCTCGACGCGTGGGCGCCGAGCTCATGGACTCTGCCCTCCGTGGCTTCCCTGTTTACCGGTCTCTTCCCGAGCCGTCACAACATGGGGCTGGCCGAACACAAGCTGCCCGGAGCCCAGGTCAGGACTCTGGCCCAGTTCCTGACTGCCGCGCAGTATCAGACTCTGGCAATCTCACATTCTCACGTTGCCAGCGCGGCCTTCGGGCTCGACTCGGGTTTTGACAAGTTCTTCCTGAGCAATCATCTCAACGGCTGGCAGCTGCGATCGCAAGAGATCCGACGTTTTCTGTTGATGCTTCTGGCAACAGCTGACGACAGCAGACCTCTCTTTTCCTATCTTCACACTGTCGATCCTCATGCGCCCTACGCGCCGCGTGGCGACGACCGGCAGTTTGCTCGCCGCACGGACGGTCAGCTGCCGGAGAAGAAGTACAGACCGATGCCGTTCATCCTCGAGGGGCTGATCGACAACGATCGCGAGGTCGAGCATCTGCAGGCTCTCTATCTGGGAGAGGTGCTCTTCGCGGATCGCCAATTCGGACTCTTCCTGGATCTTCTCGACCAGCTGTCGCTCTTGGATGGCAGCTTGATCATCCTGCTGAGTGATCACGGGGAGGAGTTTGGCGAGCATGGTGGTTTCGATCACGGCCGCACGGTGTATGAGGAGATGTTGAGAGTGCCGCTGATGATCCAGTTCCCGAATCCGGAGTGGTCGGGAGAACGCATTCATCAGAGAGTCAGTCTGCTGGATGTCTTGCCCACTATCCTCCTCGAGGCAGATGTCTCGGACCCCGATATCGCCCTCGATGGCAGGGCACTGCGTCCCGATCTTCTGGCGGTGCAGGGACCGCGCCCGGTGATCGCGGAAACACACACCAAGCCGAGCGCTCACCTCGGACCCGTCGACCTCCAGGCGCTGGCGATCGATACGATCAAGTGCATCCACAGCTCGAGTGGACTGGATCAGTTCTCTAATCCCATGCCCGAGTGGCAATCCTTCGAGCTCGAGAGCGATCCGGGCGAATCTCGATCCTTGACCGCTGAAGATTCCACTCACCAACGCTGCCGCAGAGTCCTGGCGAACTGGCTCGAGGCACGCTCGGCCTGGGAAGGAATCACCGACGCTGACGCCGCCAGGGTCGACGATAAGGCCCTCGAGACATTGAGAGCTCTGGGATACATCAATTGAGAGACCAGAATCAATGGAAAAGAGGCCCCGTGGCCTGGCTCCTGGCGACGATCGTTCTTCTCGCGGGCTGCGCCGATGATCTCGACGTTCGCGACCGCAACGTCATCTTTATCGTCGCGGATACGCTGCGAGGCGATGGACTGTCCATTCATGGCGGCTCCGCTCCGACGCCGAATCTCGACCATCTCGCCAGGTTGGGGGTCCGATTCGAGCAAGCCTACAGTCATGTTCCGGTGACCGGTCCCAGCCACGCCTCGATGTTCACCGGTCTTCTGCCCCACGAGCACGGCGCTCTGATCAACACCGCCCCCTTGCCCGACAAGCTCACGACTCTAGCCGAGCTCCTGAAGGACCGCGGTTTTCGCACGGCTGCGGTCGTCAGCCTCGGCGTCCTGCAGACCAAGTACGGCTTCGCTCAGGGATTCGATGAGTTTGACGACCTCTTCGGCGACAACTACTTCAGACCCGGCGACGAGATCACCGAGGCCGCTCTCGACTGGCTGGAGGTCGCGCCCGAGAATCCTTTCTTCTTATGGCTCCACTACTCCGACCCTCATGAGCCCTACTCGCCCCCTACAGAGACGTTCCCCAAGGCGGAGGTATGGCTCAATTCGCATTACCTCCAGACGATTTCCACCAACGGGTACCGACAAATCATCGAGCTCGACCTCGAGAGCGGCGAGAATACCCTCGTATTTTCATCTCCGAGGGGAGAAATCGAGGCAGAAGACAAACTGGAGTTTCGCCAGGTGCGGCTCTGGGGCCAAGAGGTCTCCATCAGGTCGCAGGGTGGCTGGCTGAATGATGCCAAACCGACGAGTGAACGGATGCTTCGTCTCGATGGTTCGAGCGCCCTCCCGGCCACACTCACCCTCACGAATCACAGCGCGCGACTGCAGAGGGCCAAGGTGACCCTCCTTTGCCATGAGAGGTACACCCAGGAAGGAGCTCGTAGACTCTACGATGAGGAGACAGTTTTCCTGGATGACCAGATAGGCAGATTGACGGCCGAGCTGGAGAGAAAGAACATCCTACGCGACTCCATCCTCGTCTTCACATCGGATCATGGCGAAGGAATGGGAGAGCATGATCTCATCGGCCACATCCACCAGGTCTACGATTCTCTCCTGCGGGTACCGCTGTTCATCGCGGCACCAGGTCAGCTGTCTGAGAACGTTGTCGTGGATGTCCCGGTGCGTCACATCGACATTCTCCCGACATTGCTGGATCTGCTCCAGATCGAGCCGCCCAATGGCCTCTCGGGCTCGAGCCTGGTGCCGCTGATGTCTGGACAGAAGCCCCGAGTCTCTCGGCCCGTACTCTCGGGCACATACCGTCCGCTGGCGAAGTTCGACCAGCAATCTCTGGTCCGCTTCCCGTACAAGTACATCCTCAATCTACAGACCTCGGATGAGGAACTGTACGACCTCAGTGCCGATCCTGGGGAGCTACGCAACCTGATCTTGGAGCAGCCCGAGATGGCTGCGGAGCTCAAACACGCTCTCGATCTGGCGAGCCAGAGCGGTATCGATACCGCCACGGCGACGGCCGAAGCCCCAGAGCTCACTCAGGAGGAACTCGACAAGCTGGAGGCACTGGGATATGTCAACTGACAAGATCCATCTTGCGATGGGTTTATCCTTCGCCGATCAAGCACCTGTCTCCAGCGTCAGTGACTTGACGGCTATTCCCCGGCTGCGCTGACTGGAACTGGAACCTTCAGTAACCACGGGAGTTCGCAAGGACTCGAGCTCCAGGGTCAAGAGCAGCATCCCCCCACCCCCAATCGACTGTGGATCTATGGGTACCTCGAGAAGGAACGGCTGCCATTCGGCTGGCAGCTGAGAAAGAGGGATCTCCCGAACCAGGTCACCGTTGGCCAGAATTCTCAGCTGGCGGGGGTCGTTGTCGGTGGTCAAGGCACGCATGATCTCCACCACCACCGAGATCTGCCCGCTGGAATCGAGCCCCGGAAACTCGAATCGTCGCTCTGGGCTCGACCATCCAACTAAAAGTCTCGCCATGGAGCCCCCAGCCCCTGTCCTGGCTGCGGTTCCAGTTCCCTTGCCGGCCCATTTCGACCCGCGAGGAAAAGGGCACGGCTGTTGTCCGCTGCTCCCAACCGTATATCCCCGCAAGATGGTCGTATAGGGCATCGGCAACCAGAGCATTCCCTTTGTTGTTGAAATGCCCGTTGGGGGGTGGATAGTAGAAGTCTCCGACACCCCCGCTCGCCGATTGGCCAGCATGAACAAAGACCGCTTTGGTATCGATATAGAGGGCACCCACCTCTTCGAAGGTCGATCGCAGAAAGGCCTCCCGCCACGAGGTCATCGAAAGGTGAGGTCTGCCAAAAAGCGGCAAAAATACGAGTTCGGTGTCTACAGCCGCGGATTCCCGCACCATACGCCGGATGAGTCGCTGAGCGATCTGCTCCTTTGGCTCTCTTTGGCACTCCGCCTCGGGCCCACCCCGTTGGCCCCGCAGGCGTTGTATCCGTTGACGGACCAGGGCCAGAGAGAAACTACGGACTCCATGTGGGTTCTGCTTCAGCCACTCTTCCGGCGTGGCCGTGATCGGGACTCCCTTGAGCACCACTGAGTCACTGCTCAGCTCGAAATAGGGTTTGGGACCCGCTCGAAAGGTCTCGACCACCCGATCGATATCGCCCAGGAAGATTCCGACGATGGCGACGTCGGGTCTCTGATCGGCACTCGCGAGTACGTCTGACAGCCGCAGATAGATCTGGTCCAGGCCATATCCCACGGCCGAGTAGTCCACGAGACTCCCCCGGGAAGCAACCCTTCCAGCTGCGAGCTGATGCGTTCAGGGGAGACGGTTGGACTCACGCCAGCCACAAAGGAATCACCAAAGAGTGCGATCCTGGGCCTCTCGATAGAAGTCGATGGGTGACTGCTTTGCGGCAGGGCAGGCTCGTCTGCCTGTTCCTCGACCGGAATCCAGCCATACCGTGGATGCTGCAGATTCCTGCCACTCTTCAGCGCCCCCTGGGTTTTCCACAAATACCTCAGCTTGTGGTAATCCTCGTCGCAGTACGAGTCCACGTAGTTGGCAGGATTGTCGAGATGAGCGATGCCCAAGGCAATGCAGCCACGCAGCAACAGCTCGGTCCCGATGCCAACAGCTATCAGCGCCAGCAGGACCCCCAGAACGGAGCGAAGGATTCGACGACTGCTGTTTCTCACCACTTCAAGCACAAGATTAAGGGAGTCTGAGGCGAATTCAAAAAGGCCGGTCGCACAGAATGCGACCGGCCAAGAATGTTTCGCCCGAGGGTTCGATCAGGGCGCCAACAGAGATCGAAAGGACTCGAAGGAATCGAAGTAAAGAGGTCCCATCGTCAAGGGGTCCTGCGGATTGTCCGTAAATCCGCTGATCGCACCCATGTGGATCCAGTCCACCTCGTGCAGGTCGTTGTCCAGGTTGGTCCTTTCGCCGACCATGTTGGCGACATACTTGGAATTGCCCTGGAAGAGCCGGCAGATGCCGTCGCCGGCACCATCGGACGAGGCGGCTTGAAACTCGAGGGTCACCCATTTTCTCTGGGCCAGCTCACCGAGAACGATGCCACCAATGTAGGCGAAGGAACCGCTGTCCTGACGGCAACCGAGACGGAAGGTGTAGCGGGGACCATCGGGTCCATCGACGGCGAGCCTTCCCATGATGCCGCGGAACACCGTGACCTGTCCGCCGCCGTTGTGATCGTCATCGGCACCTCGGAAGCTCACGAAGCGGGTCGCTTTGGTGCCGTTGTCGTTGTCCATGAAAAGCCCACCGCTGCGGTCGATCCAGAACTGAGCTCGGTAGATCGTTTCACCTTCGGGTGAGTTGTCCCGAACATAGGCCGGGTCCGTCGTACCAGCCTCCATCGTGATCTCCAAACCGAAATTCCCATCCTGCGCGGCGGCGCCGTTGACCACCAGGGTGTTGGCAAGCGCCGGCGACTGAACAACTACGAGAGCCAGAGCCAGGGCAAAAGCCACGCCGATTGCTTTGTACGATACTTTCTTCATTTTCTGTGAGTCCTCCCTCAAATTGCGAGAATCAATGATTCTTGTCTTCTGATCCGTATATGCGTCAGGTCAAGAGTGATCGTTCCAGGCTGCCAATCCTCCGACCTCTAATCCACTGCGAAAAATCATATCGGGACTTCTCTCTTCTGCGACGCCATGAATGTCGTCCCGAAATCCCTCTCCCTCCACCCCCACCAGAACGGTGAGTCCAAGGGGTTGAGCCTCGGTCGCCATCTCGAATCCTTCCGCGAGAATCAGGTCGGGATCAGCGATCTCGGCGGCTGAATGTCCGGACAGGCCGGCGACGGGACTGTCCGCGAGCTCTCTACTCTCTTGACTGTCCGGAGTATCTGAGGCGAAGATCAAAACCCCAACTGCCAGAGCTACGGTCGCGGCAGCGACCAGATAGTCCCTGCGAACCCTTCTCTGGCGCTGCGGCGGCGCGAACGCTCGAAGAGCCTGCTCGACGCTCGCATCGACCTCTGGGAAGCGCTGTCCGTCCAGCTCTGCCGTCCACCAGGCCGCGCAATGCGCACACTCCGTGCGGATCAGCTCCGCACGAGCAGCCTCACCTGGATTGACGAGACCTCTCGCCAGGTGCAGGACGGTATCGGCATGTTCAGGACAATTGACACTCTTCATTTGTCTATAAGACGCGCGAACTGTCGAAAGGTAACGCCTGTGAGATCACTCACTTTCTCGGATCTCATCCAGACGACGTCGAAGCCGCTTGCGGATTCTCATGATCCGCATCTTCATCGCATTCTCGGAAACGCCCAAGCGGTCCGCAATCTCGCGAACCGACGCGCCAGCCGCTCGCTCTTCCAGGAGGGCGACGATTGGCATCGTCCTCGGCCGACAGGGCCGCCACTCATCTCTTGAATCTCTGCCCGGCGCTCGGTATCCCGACCCGGGTCTTCCGGGCTCACCAACTGCGCGGCCGACTCGAGGCTCTCCTCGCGGCGTACCGTCAGCCGACGCAGGTGGTCCCTGGCGGCGTTGGCGGCAATCTGGCGAATCCAGGGTGAGAACGACGTCGAGTCTCTCAACGAGTCGAGCCGGAGCCAGGCACGAAGGGCCGTATCCTGGGTGAGGTCCGCAGCCGTCTCCGCGGTGCGGATACCGCAGGCGATCAACGTCGAGGTAATCGAGTCACGGTGCTCCTCCAGCAGGTCGCGAAAGGAATCTTCGTTTCCCTCGCGAGCCTCGCGAATCAGCCGCGCGATTCGCACCTGGTCACGCATTACGAAGGATTGTGGCACAAGTCAGCCCTGAACAGCCCGACCATGGCGGCGCTGTCGGCTGCCATGCAGCCCGCGATAAGATCGCTCACGTGACACCCGAACACCAGAATCCGCCTCTTGGCATCAACATCTTCGGCTACTTCTACGCCGAGAGCGGTATCGGTGAGCACTCGAGACAGCTGGTCGAGACTGTGCGGCAGTCCGGAATACCTTATGTGGCCGTCCCCTACACCCGGACACTGACCCGGCAACAGCAACTCTTCGAGGATCCCCACCTCGGGGCACCGAGATTCCCCATCAACATCGTTTCGGTGAACGCTGACGAGCTCCCACACTTCGCGGCCGATGTCGGAGAGGGCTTTTTGGAATCCAGATACACGATCGGCCTGTGGGCCTGGGAGATCGAGGACTTCCCGCGCTCTATGGCGCGGAGTCACCGGTATCTCGACGAGATCTGGGCCAATAGCAGCTTCTCGGCGGAGGCGATCCAGAAGAAGGTCGACTGCCCTGTCTATCCCTTTCCTCTGCCGGTGTCCGTACCCGAGCTCGAGGCACCCCCACGGCAAGAGCTGGATCTCCCAGAGGGCTTTATCTTCCTCTTCTGCTTCGATTTCGACAGCATCTTCGAGCGCAAGAATCCGACAGCGGTGGTCAGAGCCTTTCTCGAGGCCTTCCCCGACGACGACCAGGTCTACCTGCAGATCAAATCCATCAATGGATCCAAGGCTCCCGAGAAGCTTCAACTGCTCCGCTCCGCGACCGCTGGGGATCCGCGGATCTCGATCGTCGATGGATACTGGGAGTCCAAGCGGGTCCGAGCCTTGATGGCCTCTTGTGATGCCTACCTGTCTTTGCACCGTGCAGAGGGCTTCGGCCTGACCATGGCCGAGGCCATGGCATACGGCAAGCCGGTCGTCGCCACGGGGTATTCCGGCAATCTCGACTTCATGAACGATCGCAACAGCTACCTGGTGACGCCGCGCATGATCGCGGTGACGGAAGGATGCGAGCCGTATCCAAGGGGGGCCCTCTGGGCGGACCCCGACGTCTCCGAAGCCGCACGTCTGATGCGCCACATCCTCTCGACCCCAGCCGAAGCCCGAGAAAAAGCCGCCCTGGGCCGGGCAGACATCGAGCAGCACCACAGCCCCGCTGCTCGGTCTCGCTTCGTGCGAAAACGCATCGAGGACATATCCAGTCACCTGGCCCAGTCGATGCTCTCAGCAGAGCTCCCCGGCCTCGACCCTGGCTTTCAATCGGAGCTGCCCTCTCACGTTGTCGAGGACGTCCCCTCTGTCGCCGGTTTTGTCGGCGCCCAGGCGACAGGGGAATCCGACGCGATCGCCCACCTCTCGGCACGCCTCGAAGAGGGACCCGATCTGCGACGGGCGACCGGTTTGGGCCAGCCCGGTCTCTGGCTGCGCCGGCTGATCTTCCGCTTGCTACGCAACTACCATCTCTATCAGCTGGAAACAGGCCGGTCCAGCCTGCTGGTCCTGCGGGAGCTCGATCAGGCATTGAGAGAATCCCGCCAACAACTCGAAGACCTCGGACAGCGAGTCACGCGGCTCGAGCGGCAGCTAGATCTTCGACCCGACCCCGACAATTCCCAGAAGAATGACTGAGCCCTGTGCCTGCACGATCGTCTCGAACAACTACCTGGCTTTCGCCAGGGTTCTGGCCGACTCGGTGCTCGAAAGCCACCCGGACATGGAGATCTTCGTCCTGGTCGTCGACGAGCCCGCCCCTGCCATCGACTACTCCGCCGAGCGATTCCAGGTGGTGTTTGCCGACGAGCTCGAGATCCCCCGATTCCATCATTTCGCCTTCAAGTACTCGCTTCTCGAGTTGAACACCGCGGTCAAGCCCTACTTCCTCGAGTACCTGCACAAGACTCGAGGAAAAGCGGCTGTTCTCTACTTCGACCCGGACATCAAGGTACTTGGCGCTCTGACGCCACTTTTCGACGCTCTCGATCAAAGCAACCTCCTCCTGACGCCTCATCTTCTCGAGCCCCTCGAGGACGAGTTCCGGCCCTCGGAGCGCAACATCCTGATGTCCGGTGTCTACAATCTGGGTTTCCTGGGTCTCAGGTTCAACGACCGTACCCTCGATTTTCTGGACTGGTGGCAGAGACGCCTCTACTCCTACTGCCTCCATCGAATCTCCGATGGGCTGTTCGTCGATCAGCGGTGGATGGACCTGGCCCCCTGTCTGGTGCCAGACGTGGAGGTCGTGCGGGATCCTGGCTACAACGTTGCCTACTGGAACCTCGCCAACCGGCACCTCGAGCATGGAGAGCAGGGCTGGCTCGTCAATGGCGCACCCCTCCGCTTCTTTCATTTCAGCGGACTAGTGCTCGACGACCTGGAACAGGTTTCGAAATACCAGGACCGTTACAAGCTCAAGGATCGACCCGATCTCAAAACGCTGTTTACGGAATACCGGCAGGACATCGTGCGGGCCGGATGGGAGCAGACAAAGGACGTTCCCTTCGCCTATGGGCGGTTCCGCGGTGGCCCTCGAGTCCCAGATCTGGCGCGCACGGAGATGTGGCGAGTCGACTCCACCGGTGACCGTTGGCCCGATCCTTTCGCCATGGAGGGTTCCGATTCCTACTACTCGTGGTTGAGCGACAAGGTGAGAGCGGAGGCAGGCTTGGCCTGGTTACCGCGGATGGCCCTTGTCCTCTGGGAGCATCGGCCAGATCTCCAGGGGGCCTTTCCTGCACCGCTGGATACGGATCACAACCATTACGTCCGCTGGCTCTTGTCGGACGAGCCCCGAGCGGCGGGAGTCGAAGCCGACTTCTTCCGCGAGCTCGAGTCCATCGATCTTTTGCGGACCGACTCTGGTGAACAGTCGCCCGACGGCGATCAGAGCCGGGATCTCGACCTTCTGTCCGTCGACACGCAGTTCGACGCCGACGCCAGTCCGAGACTTCCAAGAATCGCGATGCTGATCTGGGAGAAGAGACCTGACTTGCAGGAGGCTTTTCAGGCACCACTGGGGCAGTCGAGAGCCGGCTTTGCTCGCTGGTTCGTCACCTTCGCCCGCGTGGAGTATCAACTGCCTCGAGCGCTCTGGTCGCCGACTCTTCACAGTCTGAGGCTGTCGGAACGCGCGCGAGCCCGCGCTTGGTGGTGGTTTCATCGAACCCGTGGCAAGAGCATCGACACGAGAGGCTCGTGGCGCGATTTTCGTCCTCAGGCCTAGGTGAGTGAAGGTATGAAATACCCGCCCGAGCTGTTTCGAGACGATTACAATCTGGATGCGCTCCAACGCATCCGGCCTCCCGGGCACCGATTCGAGCTTTTCGTCACACCGCGATTCGTCAGTCGCTATGCGGATCACCGATTCGAGCCTCTGACCTCGGCCCTGATCCGCTCCGTCTCCCGTCGCAAGAAGATCTTCATCGATGTGGGGGCCCACTATGGGTTCTTCACCATCCTGGCAGGACTCGAGAACACCCAGCTAGAAGTCCATGCCCTGGAGCCGATTCCGGAGAACATGGAGATCCTGCGTCGGAACCTGGAGCTCAATGAGTTGTCGGCGATTCGCTGCCATGAAAAGGCAGCCTCCAATCGAGTCGGCCAGGCGCAGTTTCAGAAATCCCGCGCCGCCGACAACTCCGGTTTCCAGACCCATCCCGAGGTACCCCGGTTGGCCGAGATCGAGGTCGAGACCCTGACCCTGTCGACGTTGCTCGACAGCCGTGTCGCAGCTCCGCTGCTCGTCAAGATCGACACCGATGGGCATGAGGTCCCGATCCTCGAGGGTCTCGAAGCCAGCTTGTCCAAGTCCCAGGATGTGACGCTCATCGTGGAGTTCAACCCGATCATGCAAAGGCAGGCGGGGTACGAACCCGAGGACCTGCTTGCCAAGCTCGGCGAGATGGGTTTCGCCACCTTTCTCTTGCAGGAGGAAGAGTACCGGCTCGTACCGATAGACCCCCGCTCCGACTGGTCGGCTCTTCTCGGCTCTGCCGGTTACGCCAATCTCTATTGTCGCCCCAAGGACGCGGTGGTGAATGTTTGTTTCTTGTCTCACTCCCATGCCCTGGCCGGCGCCGAACGCTCGTTGGCCGAACTGGTCGAACAGCTCGTGGAGTACCACGGGGCCGTGTGCAATGTGGTCATTCCAGGGGATGGGCCCCTCCGAGCCAGGATCGAGAACGCGGGAGCAGGCGTGATTCTGGCCGAGTACGGGTGGTGGTGTGGCAGCGACCGTCCGTCCGACGAAGTGATCCGGGAACGCCTGGGCGATGACCTGGCGCGATTTCTCGCGACCACCCTACCCGAGGTCGAGAGGACTCGACCTGATCTGATCTGTACGAACAGCATGGTAATCCCTTTTGGAGCCATTCTGGCCTCAATTCTCCATCGCCCCCACATCTGGAGCCTCCATGAATATGGTGGGGAGCAGAACGGATACCAGTTCTATCTGCCGTTCGAGGAGGTCTTGAAGGTCGTGGCAGGGTTCTCGGACTTCATTTTCGGTGCCGGCCGATCGCTGCTGCCGACCCTGTTCCCCGATATGGCGCAGGCGGACTACGACTTCCTATATCCACACATCCGCACCCCGGTGTTGCCAAAGCCGGGAGGCTCGCCTTGTACCTCCACTGAGGGTTCACCACCTCTCAAGCTGATCGAGCTCTCCTCGCTCACAAGATCCAAGCAACAGGAGACCGATCTGAGGGCCGTGGCCGAGCTGCTCCACCGGGGCCATGAGACGACGCTGCTTCTCAAAGGCCCGCAAGATGCGGAATACGTCGAATTCCTGGAACAACTCAGCCGATCCCTGAAGATCGCGGACCGCGTCACTTTCGAAGACTATTCAGAGGATATCTGGTCGGTTCTGGACGCTGCAGACGCCGTGTTGATATCGGCACCGACTCATTGTTTCGGACGCATCGCTGTCGAGGGGATGCTGAGGGCCAAGCCCGTCGTCTACCCAGCTGGCACCGATATCGCGGAATACATGGAAGATGGCCTCACTGGACTGGGATACGACGCTGGTAACCCCCATCAGATGGCCGATCAGATCGAGCGCTTGATCCTCGACCCCGCTTTGCGACATCAAATCGGTGCCGAGGCCCACCGGAAGGCGACCGAGCTCTTCTCTCGAGAGGGATTCGCCGACAAGTTCCTGGAACAGGCTCGCAGGCTCAAAGCCTCGGAACCCGGTGATCGCCCCCCCCTTCCGAGACCGGTGCTCGAAAGCCTCTTGACCGGGATCCAGCGATTGAGCCGTGAGAGCTTGGAGCTGCGCCACCAGGTCCAGGCAAGGTCGGAGGAACTCGCCCACGCGACGATCCTTGCCGCTTCCAGAGATCGTGAGATCACCGCTCTCCGCCCGGTACTCGCGGCCCGGGATCAGGAGTTGGCCAGCCTCAAGCCGATACTCGAGGCGCGCCAAAAGGAGCTTGCCGACCTCAACTCCCTACTCGTCGCCCGCGACGACGAGCTCGGTTCTGTCAAGCCTGCCCTCGAGGCCCGCAACGAGGAGCTGGCGGCGCTCAAGAACACCCTCGAGGAACGCCACAGGGAGCTTGCAGCCATCAAGCCCGTCCTCTCAGCGCGTGATGAGGAGCTTGCAGCCATCAAGCCCGTCCTCTCAGCGCGTGATGAGGAGCTCGCAGCCATCAAGCCCGTCCTCGCGGCACGGGAGGAGGAGATCGCCGCCACCAAACCCGTCCTCGCGGCACGGGAGGAGGAGATCGCCGCCACCAGACCCGTCCTCGCGGCACGGGAGGAGGAAATCGCCAACCTCGAGCTCTCCCGAGAGCACCAAGCCACAGAGATCCAAAATCTGAGCGCTCATCTGGAAGGAGCCAGGGGAATCCTCGACCGCCTACGGCGCTCTCGTCTTGGCAGGCTGGCCCTTTGGATCACTCGCGAAAAATAGTACGCTGCGGACTCGATATCTCTTGTTGATCTCGGTATTTTGAAGAGGAAACCCATGGTGCACCACAAAGGGATCATCCTGGCCGGAGGTGCCGGCACTCGCCTACTGCCCTTGACCCGCGGCACCAGCAAGCAACTGATGGCCGTCTACGACAAGCCGATGATCTACTACCCGCTTTCGACATTGATGCACGCGGGTATCCGAGACATCCTGGTCATCACCACGCCGCGCGATCTGCAAGCCTTCCAGTCGTTCCTGGGCGATGGATCCCCATGGGGCATCTCGCTGAGCTACGCCATCCAGGACGAGCCGGAGGGCATCGCCCAGGCTTTTCTCATCGGTGAACGGTTCATCGGGAGTGATCCGGTGAGCTTGATTTTGGGCGACAACATCTTCTACGGCGAGGACCTGACCGAGAAACTGCAGAGCGCTGCCGGGCGCAGCTCAGGGGCGACGGTCTTTGGCTACTACGTCACCGACCCCGAGCGGTACGGCGTGGTCAGCTTCGACAGCAGTGGTCGGGCTCTCGATATTGAAGAGAAGCCGACGAGCCCCAAATCCCACTACGCGGTCACGGGTCTTTACTTCTACGACAACCAGGTGGTGGATATCGCCAAGAATCTGAAGCCGTCGGCCCGCGGCGAGCTAGAGATCACCGATGTCAATCGGGAATACCTCGAACAGGGTCAGCTGCTGGTGGAGATCCTGGGGCGGGGCACGGCCTGGTTGGATACCGGCACGCAGGACTCACTGCTGGATGCGGCGGTCTTCGTCCGCGTGATCGAGAAACGCCAGGGTTTGAAGATCGCCTGCCCCGAAGAGATCGCCTTCCGGATGGGCTATCATCGATGCCGAGGCGCTGGAGACCCTGGCGAAGGGCTACCACGACAGCGGATACGGATACTACCTCCAAGGCGTTCTACAGGACGAACGGTGAGCGCTCTCGAATTCACCTCCACGAGCATCGCCGATGTGGTGGAGATTGTGCCCCACGTCATCGAGGATCCACGAGGGTTCTTCATGGAGAGCTGGAACGCCCGCGCTTTTGCTCGCGGGGGCATCGACGCCAACTTCGTACAGGACAACCATTCCCGCTCCCGACTTGGAATCCTGCGCGGTTTGCACTATCAAATCCAACAAGCCCAGGGAAAACTCGTCAGGGTGGTGCGCGGCGAGGTCTTCGATGTCGCGGTCGATCTGCGCCGCAGCTCCGCCACCTTCGGCAAGTGGGTCGGCGTCCGGTTGTCGGCCGAGAGGCACAACATGCTCTGGGTGCCGCCCGGTTTCGCCCACGGCTTCTATGTCACCAGTGACGTCGCCGACTTGCTCTACAAATGCACCGATTTCTACTCTCCGCAAGACGATCGAACTCTCCGATGGGATGATCCAGAGGTCGCGATCCGGTGGCCTCTGATCGACGGCAAGCCGCCCACAGTGTCCGCAAAGGACCATGCGGGCAAGAGCTTGCGGGACGCGGAGACCTGCGCGTGAAGGTGCTGATCACCGGCGCCGGCGGCCAACTTGGACAGGAGCTGCAGGCGACCTGCCCGGAAGATGTCACCTTGATCGCCTGCGGGCGAAGTCGAATGGATATCACCCGGGAGGACGAGATCCGTGGAGTGCTCGGCGAGACTCGTCCCGATTTGATTGTCAACGCGGCCGCCTACACCGCTGTCGACCGCGCCGAGACGGATCGAGAGCTGGCCTTCGCCGTCAACGGCGAAGGACCCCACAGTCTGGCTCGAGGGGCGCTCGAGGTAGGAGCCAGGCTGATTCATTTCTCCACCGATTTCGTGTTCAGTGGTGACCAGGGCAGGCCCTACCAGCCCGACTCGGGGACCGATCCTCAGAGCGTCTACGGCGCCAGCAAACTAGCCGGAGAGAGCCTTGTTCTGGAGGTCTGCGAAAACAAAGGTCTGGTCGTCCGGACGTCCTGGGTGTACTCCCGCTTTGGCGGCAACTTCGTCGCCACCATGTTGCGTCTGATGTCCGAACGCGAGCAAGTCTCGGTGGTGATGGACCAGATCGGCACCCCGACCTGGACCCGGAGTCTGGCCGGTCTTGTCTGGGCCAGTCTCGGCCACCCCGAGATCCATGGCCTCTACCATTGGACCGACGCAGGTGTCGCTTCCTGGTACGACTTCGCAATTGCCATTCAGGAAGAAGCCCGGGCTCTGGGACTCCTGGCAGCTCCTTGTCGGGTGCTGCCCGTGACGACAGCAGAATTCCCCACCGCGGCCCATCGACCGCCCTACAGTGTCCTGGACACCACGGCGGCGCGCAACGATCTGGGTCTGACGGGCGTCCACTGGCGACGGCAGCTGAGGACCATGCTGCTCGAGATGAGAGAGCACGGAGAGAACTAGGGTAATGTCGCGTCTACTGATTACGGGTGGTGCCGGATTCATCGGCGCCAATTTCGTGCACTACTGGCGACATCGGTACCCCGACGATCGCCTCGTGGTTCTCGACGCCCTGACCTACGCCGGCAACATGGCCAACCTGGCAGATATCGCTGAGGCCGGAGAGTTTCGGTTCGTTCATGGGGACATCCGGGATCAGGCCCTGGTTGTGGATCTGCTGCGTCAGCATGAGATCGACACCATCGTGCACTTTGCCGCGGAGTCCCACGTGGACCGGTCCATTACCGGACCCGATGTCTTTGTGGACGTCAATATTGGCGGTACCCACAGCTTGCTCAAGGCCGCGCGGGAAGTCTGGCTCTCAGGACCCAACGGTCCACACCAGGGGCATCGCTTCCACCATGTCTCCACGGATGAGGTGTACGGCTCCCTGGAGCCCGGTGACCCGCCCTTTACCGAATCGACACCGTACGCTCCCAACTCCCCATACGCCGCCAGCAAAGCAGCCTCGGATCATCTGGTGCGGGCATACCAACATACCTACGGGCTCGTCACCTCCATCAGCAATTGTTCCAACAACTACGGTCCCTTCCAGTTTCCGGAAAAGCTGATTCCCCTGCTCATCGTGAATCTACTGGAGGGCAAACCGCTACCCATCTACGGTGACGGTCTCAACGTGCGCGACTGGCTCTTTGTGGAGGACCACTGCCAAGGTATCGATCTCGTCCTCAAGGAAGGCGTCCCCGGAAGAACCTACAATATCGGCACCAACAACGAGCTCACCAATCTGGATCTCGTCGAGACCCTATGCGGGCTCCTGGACGAGCTCTTCGCGGCAGAACCGCGTCTGCACGAAAGGTTTCCCACGGCGCCTCCGGCTGCCGACGACAAGTGCGCCAGTGCCATCACTTTCGTCAAGGACCGTCCAGGTCATGATCGCCGCTATGCCATCGATATGGCCCGGATCACCGATGAGCTGGGATTCCAGCCACGGATCACCTTCGAAGAGGGGCTCCGATCTACCGTCCGCTGGTACCTGGACAACGAAGAGTGGTGGCGTTCGGTGATGGATGAGTCCTACCGCGACTGGGTCGATCACCACTACAGCGACTGACTCGTGACCTGCAGCCGCTGATCGGCGGAGTACGGGAAGAAGTCGATCACTTCTCCCTGCCGGTTGCGATCCTGTAGGGCCCGCCAGAAAGCGGTGCCGAATAGATCCTGGTGATGCCTGTCGAAGACCTCACGGAGCTCCCCGCGGAGCTCCAGAAAGGTTGCCAGCTCTTCGGGGAAGACATCATCGTCGGAGACCGAAAACCACGGCTCCGCTGCCAACTCGTCTTCCGGATGCCGAGCCTGCGGGAACCTGCGGAATCGGCAGCTGCCCAGAGGCGCGATCTCGTCGTAGTCGTAGAACACCACGCGGCCATGACGAGTGACGCCGAAGTTCTTGAGCAACATGTCACCGGCAAAGATATTGGCGGCGGCCAAGTCCTTCAAGGTGTATCCCCAATCGACGATGGCCGCTTCCGCTTCCTCCCGGGAGGCCTCACGGACGTAGATGTCCAGAGGGGTGACGCGGCGTCCGATATAAAGGTGCCGAATGACCACCTCATCGCCGTCGACCTTGACGGTCCGTCCCGCAGTGTCTTCGAGCTCTGCCAACAACTCGTCGGAGAATCGCTCCTTGGGGAAGGTCAAGTGCTCGAACTCCTGGAAATCGACCAGACGCCCGACCCGATCGTGTCTGAGGACCTCGCGATACTTCTGCATGACCTCCTCCCGCGTCGTCGATTTGGAAGGCGGAAAGCAATCCCGGATCACCTTGAAGACGAATTGGAACGACGGCAGGGTGAACACCGACATGACCAGTCCCGGCTGGCCCGGGGCGATGATGAACTGCTCCCCCGACTGCGCCACGAATCGCATGAGATCTCGGAAGAACTCGGTCTTGCCATGCTTGTGATACCCCAACGAGACATACAGCTCGGCGATCCGCTTTCTGGGTAGGATCGAATGGAGAAAGCCGATCACCTCTCGCGGACTGGCAATGTCGGCGTGGAAGTACCAGCGAGCAAAGCTGAAAACGATACTGGTCTCCTCTTCGCCGGTGAGAACCGCATCGAGAATCAGCTCGCCCTCATGGTTGAGAATCGCCAGTACCAGGGGGATCAGCGAATCCCCGCGGCGCGCCCGACCGATGACATAGGCAGCCTTGTTGCGAATGAGCACCGGGCAGAGCACATCGAGCGCCTCGATCTCGGGCCCGCCAAGGGCCTCCACCACGCGCCGTTCCAACAAGCCGGCCGCCTGCCGCGCGTCGGTCTCCAGATCCCGAAAAGGGGCCCTGAGCTCGGTATCCTCCAGGATCCGCCGCATCACTCCGGCATCGACGCGATGGACGGCGTAGAGCCGGGCGCTGGACATCTCCCATCCCTTGAAGGGCAGGGGAAAATCCGCCGAGGCGAAATCGATGGCTGGATCGACGCCCACATGCGGGAACACCCTTCGAGACAGTGAATTGAAGAAGGTCTGGGCCAACTCGAAATCATCTCGACCCAGGATGGCCAGCGAATAGGCCTCCTTCATCGTGCGCCCAGAACTCCAGGTCGCTGACCTGCTCGCCGAGCTGATCCACCAGGGCTTCGAAGGCTTCGGTGACGAACTGGGCGTGCAGTCCCAGTCGCTTGACCGTGTCCCGGCGGATACCCTCCCACTCACAGCGCTCGAATCGCTCACGCGTGTGCCGGGTGACGGCGCGAAAGCGCGTCTGGTAGTCGTCGAAGCAGCGATGGATGATGTCCGCGCCGCGTAGAGCCTCGCTCGGATAGACCACGACGGGATACTAGCAACGCCGCGAGGGGTCAGGACCACCCGTTCGGGCAGGCTGAAAGGCCTCTACCCGGCGTCCCGAGCGCAGCGAAACCCGGCGAAGATCTGACGCCGGATGGGATAGTCCCAATTGCGAAAGGTGCCTCGCGCCACCGATGGGCGGGTCGCCCAGGAGCCGCCACGCAGCACCTTGTACTCGGAGCCGAAGAAAATCTTCGAGTATTCCTCATAGGGAAAGGCGGAAAACCCCGGATAGGGCTCGAAATCAGAGCTCGTCCATTCCCAGATGTCACCGACGAGCTGTTCGACGCCGTAGCGACTGGCACCCTCCGGGTAGGCCCCGATAGGGGCCGGTTGAAAGGCCAGCTGATCGACATTGGCTCTGGTCGCCTCGACTGGGGTATCACCCCATGGATAGAGACGGGAACGGTCGGCTGCAGGCCCCCAGAGAGCCGCCTTCTCCCACTCCGCCTCGGTGGGCAATCGTTTGCCCGCCCAGCACGCATAGGCTTCGGCCTCGTAGAAGCCGACGTGAATCACGGGTAGCTCACCACGCAGAGGCTCGATTCGATCCATGTGGCGTACCCACCAGCCATCGTCGCGACGACTCCAGTTTCCGGGGGCGCTCACTCGCGTCTGCTGACGCCATTCCCAGCCCACCGCAGACCAGAACTCCTGCCTGTCGTAGCCTGCGTCCTCCACAAACTCCAGATACTGGGCACAGCTCACCGGTACCCGGTCGATCCAATAGGACGGCAGGGTCAGCTCATGCAAGGCCAACTCGTTGTCGTAGGCAAAGATCCGCCCACTGCCGCCCATGAGAAACGAGCCTTCCGGGATGAGAACCATCGACTCCGGCAAGGGTCTACCAGGAGGCAGAAGCCGCCGCTGTGCAGGTAGATAGGGTGGCGATTCCAGGACCTGCAACAGCTGCAGGATGGTCTCCTGATGTTGTTCCTCGTGCTCCGCAACCATTTCGTACACAAAGCCGCCCGCGAGCAGCTTCGTCGTTTCACCTCCCGAGAGCTCGGCCAGAACACCCAGGGCCTCGGTCCGCACCCGTGAGAGGTAGTCCCAAAGGGTCCTGGAGACAGGTAGAGGTAGGTCCTTCCGTGACGGCCGAGGGTTGAGGACGGCGTCAAACATCTTGGCGAACTCGGCGTTCAAAGGCTCCTCGCTCGCCAGGTTCTGGCAAAGCCAGAGCTCCTCGAAGTTGGCGATATGGCCGAGGTCCCAGACGATGGGACTCAGGATGGGGATGTGTTGAGTCTGCAGTACCTGCCAATCGAGACCTGACACCAGGCTGAGAGTTCGCTCCCGCACCTGCTCGAGGCGCCCAGCGATGGAGTCTCGGTCCAGGTTCTGGATGAAGACAGGCGTAGAGATCGACGGCAAAGAGCTCACTTCGGCCTACGTCCGCAGATCCTGGCGACGAGTCATCACCAATGCCGATTCGTCCTTGCCTTCGCGCCGAAAGCCCAGGAGGTGGAAGAGCCGCAGCGCAAAGAGTCGCGCCAGGCGACGATCGACGATAAAGGCGTCGTCCCGATCGGGATCTCGGGACACGCCCGGCAGCCAGTGCAGGAATCTCTCCAACTGCCAACTGCGCAGAGTGGCAGAGATGGGTAGCCAAACGGGCCGGATCTCGCGGACAAGGAAGAACCCATCCTCGCCCTGGTCCTGATAGAGCGGCATCAGCAGCATGCCGGGTCTCGGCGCCAGGATCGATCCATCGGTACTCTTGCCGAGGAGCTGTCCTTCCACCACATTTTGAAAGCTCTTGAAACCGGGCACCATCGAAAAGCCGTTCGGGTTGTGGATGGGATGCCGATAGAGCACTTCGACGATACCCACCGAGGACTCGTTCTGCTTGTCGAGCAACGCGCGCGCCTTGCGAGCCCGCTGACGACTTTCCCCTTCCAAAAGACCACAGGAGTCGAGGGCCAGCCAGATGGCCGCCTCGGCCCCGTCCACCGCGTCCGGGTCCTGGTGCTGACCCGACTCGAATCCGAGAACGGTGACACCCTGGGATGTGAGATGGGAAGCCAGGGTCCCGGAGAGTTCCTCCTCCAGACCCAAGACCAGAGGGACGGGGAAATCCATGGCCATTTCTCGATTCGGCAAGGTGTCATCGAGAATCGCAAAAGCCGACCCCGGCCCCGAGAAGGTGTGCAGATCGAGCAGAAATACCCTACCCGGTGCCTCGTCCAAGATTCTCTGCAGGGTGGCATCCAACTCCAGCTGCTCACGGTCTTCCGCTTCTCCAGAGCCAGGTGACTTGAGAAGACGGGCCAGACGCTCTGCTTGCCAAGCGCGATTCAGGTCGTGATCGATGAATCGTCGACCCAACGCCAGGGCCTGGCGGTTGCCGACCAGGCCCACCCACTCGCCGCGTAAAGTCTCGGCCCGGGATCGCAGGGATCTCAAAACGCGATGGATGGCCAGAACCCCCGCCGGCTCGTTGCCATGCAACCCGCCTAGACAAATCAGCGTCGGGCCGGGCTGACGGCCCACGCAACGCCCCAGCTCTCTCGGCAGATCCCTCAGGTCCAGCGAGTCGGCAGCCGAACCCAGCTGTGATTCGCTGCTCGGTGGGCACAGCTGATCCAAAGTCGATGTCATGAGGTCACTGGGCGTCGAGGTCGGCAGCTGTCCAGATTGAAAGGAGCCCTGATTATATTCCGAGACCCGGCTCGCCAGGCAAGAACCCCGCCGCCGGATAGAATCTGATTGCGCCGGTTTCCCGCGGGCTTGATAGGCCCCGATCCAATAGGCTAGCCTCTTGGCTGCATGGGGGCGAGACCCCTCGAGAACTCTTCGATATGGCTATCTCTGAATCCACCTCCGTAGCCGGCACACGAGCCTTTCGGAGCTTTCTCGAGGCCTACCCGGAGTACTCGGACACGGCGGCTCTCGATGAGCTACGCCGCCTCGACTTCACCCGGCTCGACCGTGAGCATCACGTCTACCTGGACTACACCGGTGGAGGGCTGTACGCCGAAAGTCAGATCGACAAGCACATGCAGCTTCTGCGCAACACCGTGTTGGGCAATCCCCACTCCACCAACCCGACATCCATCGGCGCCACCGACAGGGTCGAGAGCTGTCGGCGGCGGATTCTGGAGTTCTTCCACGCCTCGGAGGACGACTACGGAGTCATCTTCACGGCCAATGCCAGCCAGGCGCTGAAGCTCGTCGGCGAGTCGTACCCCTTCGAGCCCGGCGATCAGTTTCTGCTGACTTTCGACAATCACAACTCGGTCAACGGGATCCGCGAGTTCGACCGGGCGCACGGCGCCGAGACGACCTACGTACCCGTTACACCACCGGACATGCGAGTGGATCCTGGCGTCATCGATTCGTACCTGAATCTGGCCGACCCGGACCGCCACAACCTGTTCGCCTATCCCGCTCAGTCCAACTTCTCCGGCGTTCAGCACCCACTTTCCTGGATTGCGAGGGCTCAGGCCAAGGGCTGGGACGTGCTTCTCGATGCTGCCGCATTCGTGCCGACGAATCGGCTGGACTTGACCCGATTCCAACCCGATTACGTCGCTTTGTCGTTCTACAAGATGTTCGGGTACCCCACCGGTCTGGGGGCTTTGATCGCCCGCTGGCCGGCGCTCGAAAAACTCCACCGGCCCTGGTTTGCCGGCGGCACCATCGAGGTGGCCTCGGTGCAGGCCGACCGTCACTATCTGGCGGCGGGTTCGGCTGCCTTCGAAGATGGCACCTTGGACTATGCCAACATCCCGGCCATCGATTTGGGGCTGGATTTTCTCGAGTCCGTAGGTCTCGATGTTCTCAACAAGCGCGTCAAGTGCCTCGTAGGGTGGTTGCTCGATTCCTTGCTGGCGCTCCGCCATCACAATGGCAGGCCACTGATCCAGCTTTATGGGCCGGTCTCCATGAAGAGTCGCGGCGGGACCGTCACCTTCAACTTCTATGACCCGGACGGCCAGGTGATCGATCACGATCTCATCGAAGAGGCCGCCAATCGCGAGATGATCTCCCTGCGCACCGGGTGTTTCTGCAACCCTGGAGCCGGCGAGATGGCCCTGGGTATCTCCAAACAAGAACTGGTTTCGTGTTTCAGCGACCCCGAGAGAGGAATGACCTACGGTGATCTCCGACTCTGCATCGACGGCAAGAGCACCGGCGCCGTCAGGGTCTCGGCGGGTATTGTCAGCAACTTCGACGATGTCTTTCGCTTTGCCGAGTTCGCCAAGAAGTTCCTGGATGGCAAACGGCCTCAGACGATCTCAATCGCGTGACGAGAAGTCCAGCTCGACCACCACGGGATCGTGGTCGCTGGAGCTGCGAGCGTGGGCGAGATCGGAATTGGCGTGCACGATATCGATTCGCGCCCGCGCCTGCGCCAGTAGGGGTTGGCTCAGCAGAATGTGATCCAGCAGCTGCGAATCACCCCGATAGTTGAACGAGTAGCGATCCTCGGGTGGCAACAGAAAGACCAGGTTCTCCAGCGGTGTCTCGGTCAAGATTCTCAACGGCGTGCGGAACTCGTGATCGTTGAAATCGCCAAGCACAACCACTCCGGCAGCCGGATCTAAAGAGAGCAGTTCGGCCACGAAGTCCGACACCAGGCGGGCCTGCTGAGAGCGCTGGTCTTCGCTATGTCGGACGGGAGGTTGGGAATCACCGAAAACCGAATCATCCGAGCCCTTCGAGGACCAGTGGTTGTTGACCACGAAGAGCTTCCGGACACCAAACTGGAACTCACCTACCAGCGGCTTGCGGCTGGCTGAGAAGCCCCTCGTCTCATCACCGTTGAAGGCCGGAGCTTGCGACGCAATTCGACCCGGGTTCGCGGATAGGCCGACCCCGCCTTCGTCCGCCACCAACCGCACCTCGTCGAGGGGTCCCGCCGATCCCCTGTCCACCAGACTCACCCGACCGGGATTGAACAGGAAAGCCAACCGGATATTGGCCCCGGGCTGCCCACCATCACCATGGTCCACCGGATCGATCTGTCGATACTCATAGTCCGGTCCTCCGCTATCGGCAACGAGACCGATCAGGCGCTCCAGTGTTACGACAGCAGCGACGGTGCCATCATCCGTCGGACCCGTATCGTCCTGAATCTCCTGCAAAGCGACAATATCCGGACCCTGCAAGGAGCCGGTCAGGGCGTCGGCGAGCGCTCGGTAGTGAGCCTCGTCACTGCGGGCACTCAAGTTCAACACATTGAACGTCGCAATCGTAAGACGGCTCTTGCCCGGCACCAGGTCGGTGATCTCTGGTTGACGATCGGCGGAGAGCAACGGCGGCACCGGTGTCTCGACATAGAGTCGATAGGTACCGAACCGATAGCCGACGATGCCCGCCAAGCTCCCTGCGAATCTGTCGCCTACATTGACATCCGGAGGCCGACCTGAGCCGGAGAAGTCCACGGTCAGACGCTCTGGATTCAGATCACCCGGCCTGAGCAGCAATCCGCCGACGCGGCTCGCAGCGGCAGACGTCTGACCGCTGGCATCGACAAAGATCTCTCCGAAGCGATTCGTCGGCCCGACCACGACGGCATCTGCCAGGACGACCCGCATCCCCTCCACGCTCTCCCAGAAATCGAGGCCATCGAACTGCGGCTCGAAGATCTGCAGACCATCGTTGTCCACGACCTCTGCCGGCACATGCACACCTTCACGCCCAACGGCAAGCGGCAGTGAACGAAACTCACCACTTTCGAGGACTTCGAGACTCGAGGCCCAGATCGTTGTCGTGCTCAGCTCACCTGGCCGCTGCGTCTCTACGACCCGCCCATCGACTGTCACGCGGTCTCCGACAGGTGCCGCCGTCGTCTCTTCGCCATGGAGCACCAGAACCCCACGAGAGGTAGCCACCACGCCGTCATCGGTCATCGACTCCATCCAGAACCCGTTGTCCTTGCCGGGATAGTTACCGGTAATCACTCCTTCGACGCCCCGCACCCACCGGCCCTCCAACGGCGACCGATGGTCGGCACCCTGGATTCCCTCCACATCGACCGGCTGGTCCCCAAGGGCGAAGGCGAGAAGCTGAGTGGTCTGGACCAAAGGATTGAAATTGTCATCCGAGACCAGGATCAGGGTCCGGCGACCATCTTGCAGCGGCGGACCGAAGGTCATCCCTTCCACATTGTCCAGATAGATCCCGAGGTCCGCCAGATTCAGCAGCCGCTCCTTCTGAACCGCGACAACTCTTTCGAGGTCCACCTTCCGCAGGGCCGGAAAGGTCTGCAAATCAGTCGCACCTGCAAGTCGAAGGAGAAAGATCTGGATGGTGTTTCCCGTACCCATGGAGAACGATCTCTCCATGGCCAGCAGGTTGTGCTCGTCAAGAGCCAACAGATCCACAAGACCGTTCACCTCGAGGCCATCAGGGACACTCGCGGACGTCGCTACAGGCTCTGCCCAATACAGGAACTCGGCCACCATCTTGCCGCTCTCCAGGTCGAACTTCAGCAGGCGGCTGGGGCTGGCGACTCCGAGGGCCGCTCCAGGCCCGTCTTGGACAAGAGCATTCTCCAGTGCCGTGAAGAGGAACCGCCCATCCGGTGTCACGCTCAGACTCTCGAATCCGAGATTGTGACGGGGCCCAGAAGAGCCGTCTGGCTCGGGCCGGTAGCGGTCAGGAAGCGGCAACTCCCCTAGATACCGTCCGTCCCGAGCGAAATGCCGTACAAACGGTGCCACCTGCTCTCTCACTTGACCTTCCGACGAGATATACAGGCTGCCATCCGGGTGGAGCCCAATGCCTTCCGGATCCACAGTCATGCGGGGCATCGGTCCACCCTCGGGGGACTGGATCACGGTCATGCTGACCACTTCGGCGCCGTCGTCCGCCAGGCGACCATCGCCGAGATCGATCTCGACGCCATAGAAACGTGCCGGCCCACGAGCGCTCGGATCGTCCGTCACGACGTAGTAGAGATCTCGCGACGCATCGAACGTGATTCCGGAAAGACCCCCCACAGGAGTTTCCTCGACCCGCGTTCCCCCGGGAATCCGCGCCTGTCCGAGAAACTCCATCTGTGTAATCGAAGCGGTACTGGGCTCACCCATCACGAGCAAGCCAAGAATCGCTAGCAGAGGGGACAGAAGCTTCATCCTTGAAACTTATCCGACTGCGGCCACAAGACCAATCCCTCGAAGACCTGCACGCCTCGGTCATCGAATCGCTCAGCGATCTCTTCCAGGGTGAGACCGACCACCGGATGCAAGATCCGCGGCGCTACATCCGCCAGGGGAATCGCCACATGGGCTCGTTCGAGAATTTCCGGATCGGGGATTTCCAAACTCGAGGCGGCCTCATGGACCACTCGCTGCCCGTAAAGAGAGATATCGATATCGAGGGTTCGTGGAGCGTTGCGATCTTCAGACCGTACCCGACCCAATTCCTTCTCGAGAGGCCTCAGAACCCGGTACTTGAGCGGCCCAGGTCCGTGATCGTACCGAATCTCCAACGCCGCATTCAGAAAGACCGGGCCAGTGCTGCCACCTACCGGTAGGGTCTCATAGACCCGCGAAGCCGCGACGATTTGCACTCGACGGGCCAGAAGCCTCGTGGCGGCGAGCAGATTTCGATCCGGCCCGATGTTCGAGCCCAAGGACAGCAGAACGGGTTCAAGGGGATGGACAGACAACGATTCAGTGAAAATCGGCTCGGCTGCGTTCGATCTCGACACCGACGGACTGGGCAAAACGCAGAGCTCCCGGTTTTTCCACTCTCACAGTCACTTTGTTGGCGCCGAAATCCAGGACGGCGATCCGGGCAATATCCGATGCCAGGGCCTCCACCAGGAACCGCGAGGAGCTCTCCACATGCGCGACGATGGCTTTGGTCAGAGATCGATAGTTGAGCGAGTCCTCGACGTCATCGGAAAGGGCTGCGGCACGCACATCGATGTCGAGAATCATATTGATCAGGATGTCCTGCTGCTTCTCCCGCTCCCAATCATTCAAGCCGATGATGCCTCGTACCAGCAGGTCACGGATCAGGATCTTGTCGGTTGCCATCGGTCCACTCTCTCCTCTCGACCGGCCCAGCATCTCACAGTCGACGATGGCCGGCACCCACTAGATGCTCGCCACCATCCACGCAGATCGCCTCGCCGGTGATGAAGTCGTTGGCGGCAAGAAACACGACGGTGGCACCCACTTCGGCCGGCAAGCCGGGACGGGCCAGCGGTAGCTCGCTCACCAGACTCAGCCAGTCCGGGTCTTCGACGTCGGCTCCTGGAGGCGGCAGGATAGGTCCGGGAATGACCGAGTTGACGCGAATCTGTGGGGCCAACTCGCGAGCGGCGACTGTGGTCAGATGCAAGAGCCCGGCCTTGCTGACTCCGTGGTGGGCAAATCCCGGCCAGGCGAATTTGCCGCTGAGGTCGGCCACATTCACCACCACCGCCGGCACCCTCTCCTGTCGCGCTGCCGCCCGCATCAACGGCACCGCCGCTCGCAGGCAGACAAACGGTGCGCGCAGGTTCACCTCCATCGCCGCGTCCCATTCTGCGACGTCGATCTCTGGCAAGGCCTGCTTGCGAAAACTGGCCGCGCTGTTGACCAGGATATCCAGCCTGCCGAAACGCTCCTCCACCGCGGCGAACATCTGTTCGATCTGCGCGACCTCTGCCAGATCGGCCTGCAAACAGACGGTCTCAGTTCCTCGCCGGCGCAAATCGTCGGCGGTGGCTTCGGCCTCGAGGCGCGAATGGCCGTAGTGGATGATCACGCGACACCCCGCCTCTGCCAGGGATTCCGTGATCCCCTTACCCAGACGGCGGCCTCCACCGGTGATCAGCGCGACACGTTCGGTCAGCTTCATCCTACCCTCATCATCGGCACTCCCGATCCGTCTGTCAATCGGCGATCGGGTGGCGAAGTTGGACGATCCGGTTGTAGATCCAGGCGGTGAGCCAGCCGGCGGCACCCCCGAGAAGCGCGCCATAGACAAAACCCAACAAGGCCCCTGACCAAGTTACCGAGTAGCCCGGCAGGTAGTTCCGCAGCAGTGCCAGGTGCTGGCCGACATTGGGGCCGCCGCGAAGGACGAGCCACACTGTCGCCACGAGGAGGCCACTGCCGGTGAGGAGACCGCAAACAATGGCCATGATCCCAGCCCTCAACCGGGCAATGGCAGTGGCGATGATCTTCAGCTCGCGCGAGTCCGCTTGGCGGGTCATGTGTCGTGTGTCTCCAGTGGATCCATGATTTCAGCCAGCTCCAGTTCTTGCAGCACCGACCCTTCGTAGGCCCCTATCAACAGGTTGAGGGTCTTGGCCATCAGGATACCGAGAAAGAATCCCCCGACCGTCGCCTCCGCGGTTCCCAGCATGGCGCCCGTCCAAGAGACTTCAAAACCCAGAAAATAGGCTCCCAGCAGCGAGAGGTTGGGACCCAGGGGCACCCCCCCCTTCAACAGCAACACCGCTGTCGCCAGAAAGAGTCCCAGACCCATCACCGCACCGAGGGACACTGCCATCGCCACCGGATCGTAGCGCGCGAAGGCACCTCGGAGAAGCTCCTCCAACTCGACGTCCGCGACGGGCTGTGGAACCTGTCTGTCACCGGTGGGCTTCTCGACAGCCCGGCCCTCTTCCAGGTATTCGCTTTCTACATTCACCGCCCAGACATCGTGCTGGGCACCAAGGATGTTCTGGGCAGCGCAGATTCCCGACAGCATGGAGTGATCCTGGTTGTTGTAGCGATGCTGGCCGTTCCTGCCAATGACCTGCAGGTTCGAGAACCCAAAGAGGTAGTCGCGAATCGCATCCACAGATTCACGGTAGTGCCCGTCATAGACCGGATAGGCCTTGGGCATCCTCACCACGGTGCCGTCCTCCACCTCCCCTGGCTCGACAAGTCCCAGGGTCGCCATCTCCCGAATGCCCAGCTTCACCAGATCCGCATCCGAGGCCGTCCAGAGCTCGTCGCCCACGTTGACGAAGTACTCGAGACCCAGCGACGTCTTGCTGGAGTCGGGAACCATCTCCGGACTCCAATTCTTGAAGTTTTGAATGCGTCCCATCACCACTTCGGGGGAATGGATGTAGATCCAGTTGTCCGGAAAGACATCCTCGCGGTCCACGATCAGCACCACGATCAAGAAATCTCTGTAACTGAGCCGATCGGCGGCGGCCCGTATCTCGGCCGGTGGGGCGGGTTCCAAGCATCGAACGAGGTCGCTGAGGGGCATGGACGAGATGACGTGATCTGCGGCCACCCGCTCGCGCCCACCATCCCTCTTGGCAACGCTCACTCCTTGTACCCGGCCGTTCTCGTGACGAATCTCCTCCACCCGAGTCCCCAATTCGATCCTCGCCCCATTCGCCTCCAGGCGGTCCCGACACCGCTCCCACATCATTCCAGGACCGAACCTCGGGTAGTGGAAGCGGTCGATGAGTGTGCTGATGATCTCGCCACTGCCCCGGGAGCCGATCAGGGAATTGCGAACCGCCTTGAGCAGATCGAGATTCTTGATCCGCTGGGCCGCCCAATCGGCACTGATCTCGGAGCAGGGTATGCCCCAGACCTTTTCGGTGTAGGTCTTGAAGAAGATCTCGTACAACCGGTGCCCGAACCGATTGGAGACCCACTCCTCGAAACTCCGCTCCTCGGGGTGCGGCAGGAGCCGTGCCCGCAGATAGCTCAATCCCACTCGGGCCGCTTCCCAGGGCCCCAGCCCTCGGAGAGCGTTCATCGGCTTCAGCGGATAATCGAAGAACCGGTCCTGGTAAAAGATGCGCGAAAGACGCGGCCGCTCTAGAAAATCCTCTCCGAGAGTCTCTTCCCAAAAGGCCTGGATCTCAGGCACCTTGGTAAAGAATCGATGCCCTCCGATGTCGAATCGGTATCCCTGATACCGCACCGTACGAGAGATGCCGCCAACGATCTCGTCTTGTTCGAAGGTTCGAGATTCGCGACCCACTCGCGACAGCTCATAGGCCGCGGCCAGCCCCGCGGGTCCACCACCGATGATGACGATTTCGCTCATGATGCGAAGCCATCCTAACCGAGACTCGGACCTACTGGCGACAGATCGACATCGTGCTGGCGGATTTGGCGATAGAGTCTCTCGGTCGTGACGACTCAAGACAGACCGGTGACGGCCTCGCCGCGGGAGTCGATCCTCGAGAGCTTCACTGCGCTCGGCGGCGGAGTGATCCTATCTCGCCTCGTCGCGTTTATCGGCACCGCCTACCTGGCCCGCACTCTGGGCACCTACGCCTTCGGCATCGTCGGTCTCGCCACCGCGGTGACCTTCTTTCTGGGTCTCGCCCTACGGATGGGTTTCGAGCCGATTGGCGCGCGAGAAGTGGCTCGGGACCCGGAATCGGCGACCAGTCTCGCGGCGGGCGCAGGACTTCTCCGACTCGCCCTGGCGTTGGTGGGCCTGGGAATCCTGGCCCTCGTCGGCCTGTTCCTGGATAAACCTCCAGAAGTTCGGCAAGTCTTCGTCCTGACGGGGCTTCTGCTGCTGCCATGGGCTCTGGATCTTCGCTGGGTCTACCGAGGTCTGGCGCGAAATCGCTGGGTCGGCATCAGCATGATTCTGGCGCAAGTCGTCCATGTGACGCTGCTCCTGCTCGTGGTCAAGAGCCCCGCAGACGTCATCTGGGCACCGCTGGCGCTGGTCCTGGGAGAGATGGTGGCGGTCGTCTTCTTGTCTCTTCCCCTGCTGCGGAGCTGGACAGGCCGAGCCGACTGGCGACGGGCCAGGGGTGTCCTTCGATCTTCAGGCTTTCTTGTGTCCTCGGGTCTGCTGGGCGCCCTGATCCGGACCACCGACATTGTCCTCATTGCACTGCTCCTGGGCGAATCACAGGTCGGTGTCTTCTCCGCCGCCTACCGGATCTGTTTTCTGCTCCTGGCGATCGCCGTCTCATTGCACTCGGCCTACCAACCCCAGTTGGCTCGAGTCCCCAACCATGATCTTCAGGCGATGGAGAAATTGACGGAGCGGGCCTTGGAGTCCGCGGGCAGTTTGGCCATTCCGTTCGTGGTGGGAGGCTGGATCCTGGCCACGCCCATACTGAGCCACCTCTTCGGACCCGAGTTCGCGGTCGGCCGGGACGCCTTTCGACTTCTCCTCGTGGCCATGGGACTCTTCTTTCTGCACGGGGTTTTCTTTCAACTCCTGGTGGTGTTCGATCGCACTCGTCCGGAGTTGGCTCTTCGCGGCACCGCGGCGGGTCTCAATCTGATTCTCAATCTATTGCTGATTCCGCGATTCGGTATCGCGGGCGCCGCTGTCGCCACCGTCCTGGCGGAGCTGGTCATCCTGGTCTGGCGATGGCTCGTCTGCCGTCAGCTCGGGGTCACGGTTCACAGCCGGTTCCTGTTGAAGCCGTTGGGGGCCGCATCGGGAATGGCCATCGTCATGCTCTGGATGGAGCCACGCGTTGCCTGGTTCCTGACCTTCGTCGTGGGCGGTCTCTCCTATGTCATCCTTCTACTTCTGCTACGAGGGTTTCCACGGGATCTGCGCCCTCGAGCCCTGACGCGCTGATCACTCTAGGACCGAGCGCGTCCGTGGCGACTCCAGAAGAGAACATGTCCAATCAGGAAGGCCACTGCACAGTTGAGCTGATACAACCAGTGCAGGACGATGCCTCCCATCAGGAGCTTGACGCCGCCTTTTCTGGCCAGCAGTCGATAGAACCCCGCATTGAGCCACAGCAGGACGAGTCCTGCGCCCAGTGAGATCAGCAGCGTCCGCGGCCAGGCCAGGGCCAGCACCAGTCCGATCCCCACGAGCAGGGACAACACGACACTCCATCGCCCGCGAAAATCCAGATTCAGTCCCTTCTGGGAGGGCCCTTCTTCAAGGAGCAGAAGAGTCCAGGGGATGCCTCGGTCCACAAGATCGCTGCGCAGCACTCCGCCCAGGGTCCAGGCTTTGTGGTGTTTGACCTGTACGTCCTTGGCGAGTCGGATCTGACCCCCGATCTCTACCAAGCGATGCCCCAGTTCGATGTCCTCGATACAGGGTCGCCCATAGCGCTCAGTGTCGAATCCGCCCAGTTGCTCGAACACCGATCTCCGAATCGCGCCGCAACCGGCCCAGAAGGTCGTCGCTTGTTCGCTCCCCTGTTGGTGAACGAAGTGATGCTGCAGATTCTTGTATCTGGCCACGAGCCCCGGGGCACTGGGAGCCTCGTCATAGGAGCCGAACAACGCTTCGAGTTGGGGCTCTCGGCGGAGGATCTCGACCGCTCGAGCCAGAGTATCCGGGCCCGCACTGCAATCCGCATCGATAAAGAACAGCACCTCGCCGTGAGCCTGGCGGGCGCCCAGGTTCCGAGCGGCTCCCGGACCTTGCCGACCCGCGGTCTGGAGCACCTTGGCTCCAGCTGCGGCAGCAATTTCCCTGGACCCATCGGTCGAACCGTCGTCTACCACGATCAGCTCCCAGTCGGTGAAGCTGGAACCACGGAGGTCCTGCAGGCAGGTACCCAACGTATCGGCCCCATCGAGAACGGGAACTACGACCGTCAGGTAGGGAGCTGCAGGGCTACGACTGTCAACCATGATTTTCTTCGCGGGCCAGACCTGCGACTTACTTCAGGTGGGATAGTCTAAGCCAGCCTCGGGGGGAACTGAAGACCATGATCCATGCACGACCCTGGCCCGGATTCCTGTATTGCCTTCTCGCCAGCTGCATTCTTCTGTTTGCCCAAGGGAGAGTTGTCAGCGCTGAGGATACTGAAACCTACTCGGCAGATATCGCAGAATGGCATCGTCACCGAGCCGAGAGCCTGACTGCGGAGAACGGCTGGTTGTCTCTGATCGGTCTCTTCTGGCTCGCAGAAGGTGTCAATACACTCGGTAGCGATCCCGACAGCGATCTGATTCTGCCGGACTCCAAGGCACCCTCGAGGGTGGCCACCTTGACCCTGAAAGGTGATCAGATCCAGTCTCGAGGTGGCAACGGGTGTGGCCATCACCCATGAAGGCATGCGGATCTCCGCCTTCGATCTGGCCGTGGACACCTCGGGTAGCCCGACGATCTTGGATCTGGGGGATCTCCAGTTCTACGTGATCGAGCGATCAGGACGGTACGGCCTCCGGGTCCGAGACCGCAACCATCCAGCCCGTTTCGGGTTTCCCGGCATCGAAACCTTTCCCATCGACGCAAGATGGCGGATCACCGGCCGCCTCGAGGCCTACGACCCACCCCGAACCATTCCCATCCCCGATGTTCTCGGCCAGGTGAACCACCTGGAGTCACCCGGCACCACGGTCTTCGACATCAGGAACCAGAGCTACCGGCTGGACGCACTACCCGGACCGGACGGCGAGCCTCTACCTGATCTTCGCGGATCAGACTTCAGGCCGAGAGACCTACGGCGGCGGGCGATTCCTCTACAGCGAACCCGTAGCCGAAGACGGCAGCGTCGTCCTCGACTTCAACAAGTCCTACAACCCGCCCTGTGCCTTCACCGACTACGCGACCTGCCCACTGCCCCCAAGGCAGAACAAGCTACCGGTGCGCATCGAAGCCGGCGAAAAGAAGCTACGGCAGGCACCGCTAGACCGGGCTGGCCCGGCCTGGATCCTCAATTTACGGAATCAAAACGAGAATCGCGGCCTTGCGGCCGCGATCAAGAGGTCTCCAGAGGAGACTCGATAAGGAAAAGGATGGGAGGTTCCTAAGATGATGTGATATGTGTAGAATTTACCCCGGTTTTTCCGGGGACTGGGGTAGGCCAGTCAGTGAGTTGGAGATTATTAAAGTCTCCATTAGAGTCGGTTGGAATAACTCGTAGAAAGGGGAACCTCCCAGTCAATGCTCTTTCGAGCTTCCTTGCGGGAACTATAACAGCTTGTGACACTTTTCACAAGCCCCTATAGAGAGACTTCTCAAACATGACCGACGACACCACGAAAACAAGCTCTCTCGCTGCTACCGAGCCGTCTGCCCCACCCAGAAGAAAGATCAAGAAACTCGAGGTCATGGTGGCCGATGTAGTTCGCGAGACGCCGGACTCCGCCACCTTGATCCTGTTTACCGGCAACGATCAGCTCGAGTACCAACCCGGGCATTTCCTGACCATCGATCCCCATCAGTTTCCCGCTCTCGAACGCTTTATCGAGTATTTCGAGGAGATGAAGGGCAAGCGCGAGCCCGCTCGTGCCTATTCCATGGCGTCAGCGCCTCATGAGAAGTATCTGGCCATCACGGTCAAGGAGGAGTACTACATCTCTGGGCGCACCAAGTACCCCCCTCTGCTCTCCCCCCTGTTGGTCTGGAGAATACAGCCCGGCACCCGCATGGTCGTCACTGGATTTGGTGGGCCCTACGTCCTGCCAGACGACATCGAATCCCGGACCGATCATCTCGTCCATGTCTGCGCCGGTTCGGGAATCGTTCCCAACTGGAGCATCCTCAAACATGCTCTCGCCGAGAATCTCGAGATCCGTCACACGCTGGTCTATGGCAACAAGACCTTCGACGACATCATCTTTCGCAGCCAACTGGAGGCTCTCCAGCGCCAGCATCCAGACAGAATCCGGGTGGTGCACGCCTTGAGCCGTGAGCAGGACGTCCGTCGGTATGGCGAGTCTTTTCAGCCGGGGAGGGTTGATCGAGCCGCCATCCAATCAGCGATCCCCGACCCCGCCGCCGCCGTGGTCTTCGCCTGCGGTCCGGGAATCGGCAAATGGGAGAGATTGGCGGCCAAGGAATCCGGTACCGAGCCGCAACCGCGGTTCCTGGAGTCGGCGCTCGCGGCCCTGGAGGACATCGGCGTGCCCAAGGCACAGATCCATCGCGAGAGCTACGGCTGAGAACTGCCGACTCGCAGTGGATCCTACTGGAGGTCCGGAGGTCTTTGGAGGCCGCCGTGATGACTCTCGCCTGGGCTCACTGGGATGAGACTGCCCGGTGGTCGACGGACGATGGCATCTCGATACGAGTTGCGAGTCCCGGAATTCGGGTGGCGCTCCTCGCTTCCGTATCCCTGACGATGATGCTCGGGTCGCAGGGGCGGTCGCGGCCTAGGACCCGGCGCCTCGATCAACGGATACCCACCCCAGAGCGGAATGCCGTAGCGGACAACTATGGCCTCTTCCCGCATTCGACGACTCTCTTCGGCCTGCGCCAGCTGTGTCAGGACCAGCATTTCCATCGCCCGGGCCAGACGCTCGCTGCCGCTGGCGCTCGAGCCTACCCGCCTCGGCTGCTTCTTGGGCGCGCTTGACAGCCACAGCTTGACTCGGTGAAAGCCAGCGTCCATTGCTCAGCACATACCCCCGACGGCGCATGAGCTCGTCATGCGGCATCCAGACCGCCAGGTTCTCCTCGTATTCGTAGCCCATGGCCGTCATCAAGGGAACCAACCCGGGCAGACCAGGATCGAGTCGAGACGCGATCAGGGTGGCTTCTCGCGCACTGTGGTCCAGGCCCTCTCGCTGAGCCCAGAGAGCCAGCTCCACCCAATCCGAGGCTGCCAGCCTGCTCCAGCTCCAACTCCGAACGACGTTCCAGGTACTCCTGCAAGGACGATCTGCCCAATTCGACCAGCCGGACATTCGAGCGCGGCAGTTTGATCTCTCCAAAGGGCAGCTGCAGGATGACCTGCTCGGGCGTTTCCTCCCGGACCACTCCCTCCATGGCACGGCCGTTGGTCAGATGAACCACATCAGCGCCAAGAGTCCGAGGCGCTAGCCCAGTCACGAACAGACAGATGCAGGCAGAGGCAGGTAACGCATCATTCGAGCCTCGAGTGATTCCTTCATCTCTCGATCATGGTAGCACCGAAGCCCGGCAAGCTTTGTCGAACCACGGCCGAGTTTGTCGAAGTAGTCATCGCCCTGAACAACATGCAACGACCACGCCAGCGAAGTGCAAACATCTCATTTCCAACACTTTACGCGATTCTCGGAGATGGCACGCATGCTGCAATGAGGACAGACAGCAGCGAACTGACCCCGAAAGGAGAACCAACATGAAGAAACAGCTCGCACTCGCAATCTCCACCTTCCTTCTGACCTTCTCCCTGCCGCCCTGCCGACCGCGGCCAGTCAGGACGAGACCACAGTCAAAGGGGAGGTAGTCCAAGTCCAGCAGCGAGTCCGGACCGCGAACGATGGTGAATTCGATCAACTCAAGATCCGCACTCGTCAGGGACAAGAGATGCAGCTACAGATGGGCAAGGCCGGGAGTTGCCCGGGCTGCGCCAAGGTCGGAGATCAGATCCGAGCCCGTGTGCGCAGCCGGAGCCGACGGCCAGGCTGCCCAAGTGCAGTCCATGAAGGTGCGTCGCGATGGATCGATGAACAGCTATCGATTCCAGAACGGCGAGCTGGCGCAGAACCAGACCAGGATGCGAGCCCAAGACGGCAGCGGTGCCGGCCACAACAACCAAGAGCAGTGGCAGCGAGGCAATGGTGGCAACGGCAACTGCCGCGGCAATGGAGGCGGCTCGCGAGGTTCCGGTTCAGGTGGCTCGGGTGGCTCGGGCGGCTCCCGTGGCGGAGGCGGGGGTTGACCCCGGCGTGCCTGATTACCCTCCTGGAGAGGGGGCGTCGCGTACGCGGCGCCCCCTCGTTTTTCATTGGCCACTGGCAAGTCGGGATAGGATGAACTGTGATGAGCGCTTTGCGGCCGTTGGCCACCGCGATCGCGCTGGTAGCCATCGCTGCGGTCCTGTTTGGTTGGACCGTCAGGGAAGCCCGCAGGCAGCGTGGTGTCCTCGAAGAAGCCCTGACCCGGGAGGCGTCCTTGCTGGCCAGCTCTCTCGGTCCAGGCCTCGTCGCTGCCTCCAATGCATCCCGCGAGCTCGAAGAGCTGGTCTTCTGGAAGCTTCTCGACAATGCCCGGCTGATCGCTGCTCTCAATCTCCAAGACCCCGGCCAGCGCGATAGCGACCTCGAAAGTCTGCTCGATGCCAACGGACTCGACTCCATCGTCATCGTCGACTCCTCTGGAGAAAAAACGCTCATCGGTGAAGACGTTCGACGAGACCCTCCTCGAGGATCTTGCGCCCTCTGCTCGAGGGCGCAAGCGGACGATCTCATCCTCGGTTCGACCATGCAGCACACGGTTCGCCATCTCGCTGCCGCGGCACGTATTCCCGGGGGTGGCGCCGTCCTGGTCCGGGTCGAGTGGCTGACCGCCCAGACCTTCGCTCGCCGTATCGGCGTCGAGAATCTTCTCCTGGAACTGCTCGGCACCGGTGCGGTCCTCTACCTCAGCTATACCGAAGAGCCGGGATCGATGACCGTCGAAGGGACCTGGAACGGTGGACCGGTCCCGGCGCCAGTCCGAGCCGGCGGGCTGCGGACGGTGTTACGATCGACCGATCTTCGAGGTCGACATGCCTCTCGAGGCGCCGGCAGGATCGTCCGCCTCCCTGCGCATCGGCCTCGATGGCTCGACCCTCACCGCGGTCGCCCGGCAGACGATGGTGCGAAATCTGGTGATCGGCCTGGTGCTGGCCGCTTTCGCCACCGCCGGCACAGGCTTCGCGTTCGTCAGCCATCTGCGGAGTCGAGAGCGTGAAGAGGCTGCCAGACGCATCTCCGCGGCCGAGACCGCTCGCCGGCGCAGCGAGCGCCTGGCAGCTGCCGGCGCGCTGACGGCCGGGCTGGCGCACGAGGTCAGGAGTCCGATGAACGCCATCGGTCTGGCCGCCCAGCGTCTCGAGCGCAAGCTCCCGGAAGGCGACGATCGCCGACGGGTGGCCGCCCGCATCGGCAACGAAGTCCAGCGTCTGGATGGAGTCCTGCGTGGGTTTCTTGAGCTCGCCAGCCCGGTAGCAGCCTCGGCCGAGAGCAGTCGAAATGAGAGAACTGACCAGCGAGGTCCTGGAACTGCTCGAAGCAGAGGCCGAGGAAGAGGGCGTTCGACCTGGCGAAGTGACAGGTAACGGGCACTGCTCAGATCGACAGCGAAGCGATGCGACGAGCGCTGATCAACCTGGTTCGCAACGCCATCCAGGCCACACCACCTGGCGGGCGGGTCACAGTGACGATCCGCGAGGCGGACAGAGTCAGGTGGAGATCCGGATCACCGACGAAGGTCCGGGACTCGATCCAGGCTCTGGCTGGTCAGGTCTTCGATCCCTTTGTCACGGGTCGCGAGTCCGGAACGGGCCTGGGTCTTGCACTGGTTCGTCGCGTGGTCGAAGAACACGAAGGCTCGGTGAGCCTCGAATCCCTGCCAACGGTGGGTGCCGAAGCCTCGTGCGGCTCCACTCCGCAAGGAAACCCCGCGATGACGACGCTGACCGGTCGAATTCTCGTCGTCGAAGACGACCCCTCCCAGCGGGAGATGCTGGCTGACTTTCTCCGAGACCAGGGCGCCGAGGTCTTCGAAGCCGACAGCGGCAGCCAAGGCCCTCGAGCTACTCGACGACCACTCGCTGGATGTCGTCGTCACCGATCTGCGCATGCCTGGAATCGACGGTCAAGACCTGCTGCAAGCAATCCAGCAGATCAATCCCGAGATTCGAGTCGTCATCGTCACGGCTTACGGCACGGTGGAAGGAGCTGTCGAGCTGCCTCCAGAATGGCGCTGCGGACTATCTCCTCAAGCCCCTGGACCTCGGTGCTGTGGAGCACGTCGTCTCTCGAGCCCTCGAGGAGCGCCACCTGAAGCGCGAGAACCGGGAGCTGCGACAACGACTTGGGAGAGATCGAGTCGTTGCCCGGCATCATCACCGCCGGTGGACCGATGGTCGAGGTCCTCTCCACCGCGGTGCGCGTGGCGAGATCCAATGTCTCCGTGCTTCTGCTGGGAGAAAGCGGAACGGGCAAGGAGCTGATCGCCCGGGCGATCCATGCCGCCAGCGCGCGCGCAGAGAGATCGTTTGTCGCGGTCAACGCCACGGCCCTGTCCCCCACTCTGCTGGAGAGCGAACTCTTTGGCCACGAGAAGGGATCCTTTACCGGGGCCGACCGCAGCCGCATGGGGCGGTTCGAGAGCGCCACGGGTGGAACGCTGTTTCTCGATGAGATCGGCGATCTTCCCGCCGAGATCCAGGTCAAGCTGCTCGGGTCCTGCAGGAGAAGACCATCGAGCGGGTCGGCTCCAATCGACCCATCGACGTCGACGTGCGATCTGATCTCCGCCACCCACAGCGATCTGCCGACCCAGGTCAAGGATGGTCAGTTTCGCGAAGACCTGTTCTATCGACTGGCGGTCGTAACCCTCGAGATACCTCCTCTGCGAGTCCGTCGCGGTGATATCCCCCTTCTGGTTGAACACTTTCTCGACAAATACACCCATGAAGGCGAGGCCAAGACGTTTTCCCGCGAGGCGATGGACTCCTGATCCGTCACCAGTACCCGGGCAATGTCCGCGAGCTCGAGAACATCGTCCAGCGCTGCCTGGTTCTCGCCCGAGGGCCGCAGATCACCACCGCAGATCTGCCGCCGACAGTCCGCAGCATCGGCGAAAACGAGCTGAGGATCAACGGTTCCGCGCGGCCTCTCTGCCCAGCTCGCATCGCGACTCTGGAGCGTCGGGCCATCGAGGAGGCCCTGGCTGCGGAAGGTGGCAACCAGAGCCGGGCCGCCGAGCGCTTGGGGATCTCCGAGCGAGCGCTCCGCTACAAGCGAGCCAAGTACCGCGGTGACTCCTCCCACTAGGTCTCGAGCGCTCATCTCCCCTCGGCAAGCTTGGCAGACCGGCAAGTTTCGTCGACCGGACCCGTAAATTCGACGATATCGTCGAATTCTACGCTCGCAAACCCCCGGTAGTACCTGCCTCCCGACGGGGCATCAACCTTGCACTACATCCCTGCTCGGAACCACGTTCACTACAGACTCCCGAGGCTTTCGATGGTCTTCAGCCCCCCCATCTTCCGACTTTGCAGCCTGTCTTCTTGTCGGGTCTCTCCCAGCGACAGGCGTCAGCTTCCGACCTCTCGATTCTCGGCACCTACTCCTCCGGCGACTTCGGCAACGCGGTCGAGAGCAGGATCCAATCGACATGGCTGCGCTTCGCCACCGGCGACCGCTATCAGTTCCGGGTCGCGGCACCCTACCTGCGGATCGAAGCGACCGATATTCTGATCCAACCCGGGTTGGGTGTGGTTCCCACCTCGCGCCGGATCTCGCCAGGGGCAATCCACGGGAAACGGCAGCGGTAGCCAGAACGGCCAATTCTCCGACGACGGCTCCCCAGAGGAATTCCTTGACGATGAATCGACGACCTCCGTCACCAGCTCTACTGCCAGTGGACTGGGCGATGTCTGGATGTCCGGATTCGTCCGCGTCCTCGGAGGCGACGCCAAGGTCTACCGAATGGACACCGGGCTGGAGATCAAGGCACCGACCGCCGATGAGGAACAGCTGCTGGGGACCGGAGAATGGGACTACCGATTCACCGTTTCCGGGGAGTATCGATTCTGGACGCGCGTTGACTTTCGCCACGCTCGGCTGGAACCAACTGGGCGACCCGGAATGGATCGAATTGAACGATGCCCTGGATCTGGTGATCGGGGCCGAGAGTGAACCGCTCTGGGACCGATTCATCGTCACCGGTTGGTTCGAGGGCAACCAGGAGGTCATCGACGGCATCGGCGACCGCGCGGCCATGGGTATCGGGTTCCGGTCGATCGGCCGCTTTCGCTGGCGCGTCCTGGCAACCGCCGGACTCAGTGGTGCCGCCGAGGACTTCAGCGTCGGATTCGGTCTGTCGATGGGCATCGAGCCTCCCAAGACCGGGGTCGGAGGTATTGGACTTTGAGGAGCTCGTACGCGGTCGCCCTCGCAATCTCAATATGGCTGGCGCTTCTGCTCGCACTGCTGGGTGGCGCCCCTTGCCGCCAGGGATTCGGTCCCCATGCGCACCATCGAAGGCCGGGTCGTGACTGTGGACCGCTATGAGGGTGAGGGCGGCGTCGAGGTCGTCCTCGCCACGCTCGATGTTGCCGGCGGGCCCGACAGCGGCACCCAGATTCTCCTGGCACCGGAATCGGTTTGCGATCAGCTCGGATTTCGGATCGAGGAGGGTGACCGCCTGCGGACCCGCGTTTTCGTCTCAACCGACGGACCCTCCCGGGTGCAGAAGGTACAGAACTTCACCCAGGGAACCATGGTTCGCATGCGGACGCTGCACAGCACTCCGCTTTGGAGCGCCGCTGGAGCCTGGCAAGGAGGGCCCATCCGAACGACCAGGGGTCAAGGGCAGGCCGGCCGCGGGGCCGGGAAGGGACCGCCGCGATGAATCATCCAACTCCGCACTCTTCGTCGAACGGCAACGGCAAGACGGATCCTCCGGACAGGCTCGCGAGCGAGAGCAGCCGGCCATCGGTGATCTGTGAATGCGCCAATCCCAAGCTCGACATTCCTTCCCTGCTGGAAGCCTTGGGCAATCCAGCTGCCGTCCTCTCGTCTGAGTATCGGATTCTCGCCGCCAATCAGGCCTACCGAGACAAGTTCAACGGCGGCGACCGGGTCTGCGGGAAAAGATGCTTCAAGGTCTCTCACCACCTGGCGATACCCTGCAGCGAAGCAGGTGGGGGTTGTCCGTTGATACAGGCCGCAAAGAGCGGCGAGCGAGCCCGCGCTGTTCACGTCCATCACACCAGCCATGGCGAAGAGCAAGAGATGGTGTCGATCCATCCGCTCTTCGATACCGACCGACAGATCACCTCCTTTCTCGAGATCTTGAGTCCGGCGAGGATCGCCAAGACCCGTTCCCACAAGGGTCGAGGGGCTGGTCGGTCGATCAGAGTCCTTCAACCGCATGCTCGAGCTGGTGTCCAGGGTTGCGCCTGCCGACACCGACCGTGCTGCTGCTGGGCGAGTCGGGAACCGGCAAGGAGCTCGTCGCCGCGCTGCACGACCTGAGTCCCCGAGCCCGCGGCCCTTCGTGCCGGTCGACTGCTCGGGGCTGACCGAGTCTCTTTTCGAGAGCGAGCTCTTCGGCCACGAGAAAGGGGCCTTCACCGGAGCCGACGGTCGCAAGACAGGGCTGGTCGAGGCCGCCGACGGCGGCACCTGTTTCTCGACGAGGTGGGCGACATCCCCTTGACGCTGCAGGTCAAGCTGCTGCGCCTGCTGGAGACCGGAGTCTTCCGACGCGTCGGCAACATCGAGCAGATCCACTCGGATTTTCGGCTGGTGTGCGCCACTCATCGCGACCTTCGCGCAATGGCCCGAGGAGGACGCTTTCGCAGCGATCTCTACTACCGCATCAGCGCCTTCCCGGTCGAGCTTGCCGCCCCTGCGGGAGCGCCCCGACGACATCCCCGCTGCTGGTCGAGGCCATGCTGGCCCGCCTCGGCTGCATGAGAATCTCCGAGGTCCACCCGGAGCCCTGGCAACGCTGCAGGGCTACGAGTTTCCGGGCAACGTGCGCGAGCTGCACAACATTCTGGAGCGCGCCTGTCTGCTGGCCGAGGGTGACACCATCCTGCCGGATCACCTGCCCACCGAATGCAGACCTGAGAACGGCAACGGCAATGGTCACCGACGTCCCCTGCCAACGGGCGATGTGGTGCCGCTGGATGAGATGGAGAGGCGCTATCTGCAGTGGGCCCTGGCACACTTCCACGGCGATCGCTCTCAGCTCGCCGAACGGCTGGGCATGTCCGAGCGCACCCTCTATCGCAAGCTCCAGCACCATCACGAAACGCATCACTAGACCAGGTTGCTCGGCAGTGCTCCGATCCCGCGTCAGGGGACTTCGAGTGACCAGGCCCGCACAGTCACCCGACTCGAATCCGTCGCTGAACAGAACGCCTGCCGTTTCGTACATTCCGATGTCGACGATACCGTCGATAACTCGCGGTGCACCGTCGAGATCGGCGGCTCCCAGACCGCCGGGCGGCTCATTGTCGCCGGAGTTGATCGCCGGAGAGCCCAGCTCCACGTGGTAGTCGGAACCCGCCGCATCGACGAACAGGGGATCGATACCGATCAGGTTGGAATCGGCATCCACCGACGGGTCCATTTCCGCCTCGACCGTATTGCCGAAGGAGATCGTGTTGTAGAGGCTGATCATCCCCGACTCGCAGACCGACAGGATGCAGCCCGATCTCTTCGTTGTCGGCCACGGTGAGGTTGGTCAGGTGGATCATGTCCCGTATCGTGGGCCCGGGCAGACACACCGCGAAAATCGCCCCAGGTCACCCCCGAGTCCCGCACCCACAACGTCGAGGTGGTATGCACCGACACCCATAGCTGAGGCCCAGAGCCCATCCCGTCCGAGCTGTTCAGCCGCAGGTTGGTCCGCTCGACAGCCAGAGTGCTGGATTGTAGGGATCGCGCATGAATGCCGGTGGCAATCTCCAAGTCCCCGGTCGCGATGTTTTCCGAGACGCGGGAGTCGAGCAGCTCTCCTTGTACACTCTGCCGGGTCTCCAGATGGATTCCACCACCGAGTACGTTGCCGCCGCCGCTTTCGATCCGATTGCCCTGCACCACACAGTCTTCGACCCGGAATCGAGAGCTGTCAGAAGCGATCATCGATAGCCCGCCACCGTACACGGCTGCTGGTCCACTACTGATTGCCTGGTTGTTCTCGATCACAAGACCGCGGATATCCACACTCTCGTAACCGTGGAGTTCGGCGCTGACGCCACCGCCGAGCACCGCGCCGGGCGAGGTCGCCAGGTTGTCGACCACCCACAGATTCTCGAGTACCAGGGCGGCATCGCCGGCGAGCAAAACTTGAATGCCGGCACCCTTGTCGGCTCTGCCGCGGGTGACGGTAAAGCCGTCTATGGCGAGCGCACCACCGCCCAGACGGATCCTCGCGACCGAATCCGCATCACTGCCGTCGATGACCGTGGAGCCCGGATCACCGTTTCGGGCCGAGAAGGAACAGTCCCAGCCCCCCGTGAGCTCGATCGAGCCGGCCGTGAACGAGTTCGGAAACAGGAGATTCTCCAGATAGGTCGCGTCTCCCTGCACCCGAATCTCGGTGTCTTTACCCACCATGACCGCATCGATGGCGTCCTGGATTCGGTCGAACTGTCCACACAAGCCGACCGTCGAGAGGGTCGTCTGCGCCAGGGCCCCGGTCACCAGGAATCCCAGTGACAGATGGAGGAGCGTGACACTCCGGAATCGCCGCCAACTTCTCATTCTCGTATTCACCCTTAACCTCCTTGCACCATTCAGTGTGAATGTTCTGTGCCAATGCCATGCCAACTCAGAGAGTGATGGAACTGCAGGGGCTTTCCGTGTCCTGTCGATCCATCGCTGTCAGGACTGTCAGCAGACCGCGACACGACCTGTCAGTGATGACGTCGCGGGCCCGCTCAGAGCCGGAGAGAGCGGCGACGGCATCTCCGAGCGCGCTCCGAGAGACGGGTCAGAAGTACTGAGCAGCTCGCTCCAGACGCTTGCGATCGATGCTCAGATCGTCGCCGTCGAGGGCGCTGTGCATCGGTATCGGCGCGCAGGCGCCGATGAAATCCCAGACCTCGTCCTCGATCGGGTACCGGAGGCGGCAGGCCCTGCAGACCAGATCGGTGCCCTCGACGACGAACCCCAGCTTGTACCGATAGCAGCCGTAGCAGGCATCCAGATGGACCTGCAGACGTCCTGGCCCGTCGGAGCGGACGAGAAAGTTGACTCTCGTCCCTCGATGCAGAAAGGTGAAGAAGTGCACCTCACCGTCCGCGACCTCGCTGAGTGCGATCCGCACGTGCGTCCCGCTCTCGACGATCTCGTGCTCGGGAGGCTGAGGACCACAGCCGCCGACAAGGATCGCCGCAACCGCCAATACGCATCTAGCTCGCAGCGCCACTTGTCTCAGCTCCGGATGATGCTGTCGGGATCGGTGATCGCCGCCCGCCACGACGGCAGGAGACTCGCGGCGACGTAGGGCAGCGACCGCCAGGGCAAGCAGATCGGTGCGCAAAGGATCGAGCTCGGGCCCAGATCGAAGCGACGGGGAAGATCATCGACCAGCCCTTAGCACGCCGGGAGAAGAGCGCGCCGTCGAACCACAGCAGGTGGATCTGGGCCGCGATCAGGCCCGAACAGGCCACCAGCGAGACGATCAGTCCCCTCCCAGAGCTTGAGCTCGAGGACGTCGCGCGTGCGCCAGCCGACCGCCTTCAGGATGCCGAGGGTGCGGTACTCCTCGGCCGACAGCCCGTGGCCTTGTCCCAGACCAGGATGGCGAACGCCAGCGATCGAGCTCAGGAGAAGCGCCGCCCACACGCCGCCGCGCCAGTCGAAGACCGCGTCGTAGGTGCGGAGGATCTGCTGCCGGGAGATCGTCCGCACGTCGGGCCACAGCTGCTGGATCTTGCGGGCCACGGTGGCCACCTCGTCGGGGTTGCCGACCGCCACCGCCAGATCGGTCGCCGATACGCTCGTCCATGGCGAAGATCCGGCGGACTCGGCTGCGGCATCACCACCAGGTCGTTGGTGAGAAGCGACGACGCGGCCGAGAAGATGCCCGACCACGCGGGGCGCGAACAGGCGGCCGTCGGCGCCCTTGAGCGGCAGGCGGTCGCCGACGCCCAGAAAGCGGGCCTCGGCCACACCCTGACCGATGACGCACGTCGCGCGGCTCGGCGGCTCGAGCACCCTCCGTCGAAGACCAGCGAGCTCCGGCGGAATCGACTCGGCGCCCCAGAGGGTCAACGTGGCTGCGGTCGGCGGGTCGTAAGAGTAGCCCCAGACTCGCGGCTGCACCGCGCTGACGCCTCGGATCCGCCGGATCTCCTCTACGCGATCGACCGGAATCAGGTCGTGCCGACCGCCGCTCAGCTTCTGGACGATGAGCTCCGGCGCCTCGCGTAGGAGCTGGCGGCCTCCGGTCGCAGCGCTCCGACGTAGAGCAGCAGCGACGCGACGAGGCCGACGAGGAGCGCGTAGACAGCCACGACCACCGCGGTCTTCGCCCGGTCTCGCAGCAGCGTCGAGAGGCGAAGTCGAAGATGCGCAGATGGCGATTCATGGTCGGCTCCGCTCAATTGCGGCCCGTTCCTCCGGGCGGCCGACCGGCACGGCGGCACCATGGATCCCGCCGGGAAGTGCTCGAAGGCCGCCGGATGGTCGGCCCAGGCGGCGAAGCGATCGGCCTGCGACAGGTGGCGACAGTAGCTCGCTTCCGACCACAGCGCCAGATCGGTGAGCCGGAGCTCGCGCACCAGATTCGCGATCGCGCGACTCCCGCGCCGACGGCCGGTCGCGGGCCGAGCGCACCGGCAACGCCAGGACCAGAAGCGCCGCACCTGGCAGCGCCGAGCAGTCCCAGGACGAGCGCGGCCCGGATCCCGTCAGCCAGCGCGGTCGGATCATCCTCGTCCTCCCAGCGTAGAGCGAGATGAAGTAGACCAGGAGCGCGTCGATCTCCCGCTCTTCGATCAGGTACTGCCAGGCCGGCATCTGCAGCGGCGGCTCCGGGCCCTCCGGGTCGAGCTTGGCCGAGTAGCGACCCTGGCGGACGATCTCCTTGGCGTTGTCGAAGCGGGTGCGCACGACCGGGAAGCGGCTGATCTCGGGCGCCTCCTCGAGCGCGTCGAGATCCGGGGTCGACTCGCAGCAGGTCGATGAAGGCCTCGGCGTCCTCGGGCGAAGCGAGGAAGAGCTTCTGCGCCGTCGTGTCGTGCTCCGGCACCGTGCCGTTGGTCGAGTTGTCGTTGACGACGCCGCCCCGTGCCCTCCGGGCCGTGGCAGGTCGAGCAGCCCTTGCGGCGGTAGAGGAACTCACCCCGAGCTCGGCCAGGTCACCCGGCGGGGGCTCCGGCTCGTCGCCGACCAGGCAGAAGCTGCACAGGATCGGCGGCGGCTCGACCGGCTCTTCGCCGGCGGCGGTCACCACGATCCAGCCGCGCATGTAGAAGTGGCAGGTGCCGCACATCGAGGTGCAGTAGTACTGGAAGACCCCGGGCGCGATCGGCGGTGAAGCGCACCGTCGCCATGTGGCCGGGCTCGACGTCCACCGGGCCGACCGAGAACGCCGGCAGGTAGAAGCGGTGAAAGAGATCGGCGCTGCGCAGGTTGAGCACCACCTCGTCGCCCTCGCGCACGTGCAGGGTCGCCGGCTCGAAGCGTCTTCCACCAGTAGTTGAGGCCGTTGACCTCGTCGAGGGTCCAGACTCCGTCGGCCGCCACGCCGGTGAGGTTGAAGACCACGGCGCCGGGCTCGCCGGCCCCCGGCACCGCGGCCTGGCCGTACCAGGCGACCAGCGATCGCGACCAGCATCAGCGGAAGCGACAACGAGCAGGCGCGGCGAGCTTTCTCTCGCGTTGACATGTCGTCACCCCACGATAGAGTCGCAAGAGGACGACGGTGAAGGCGGTGCAGAGCACGCCGTGCGGAATCAGGCTGCGAGCCGCCGCCGCGCGGCCGGGGAAGAGCTCGCGGGCGATCGCCGCGCCGCGCGCGCAGCGCGATGCCACAGACCGAGCAGCAGCAGCGGAATCTGAGATAGGGGATCCACTCCGGCAGCAGCGGGCTCCAGTGCTGATCCGCGGTGCCGAAGAGATCCCACCCCCAACCCAGGGGATCGGACAGCGACGAGGTGATGTGGGAGTAGTTCACCATGATGCAGCGGAAAGCTGAAGGCGGCCCAGGCCAGCAGCCCGAGGGGCACGAGGAGGTAGGCGTAGCGGATGAAGATCTCGCGCGCCGGCACCTCGCGGCGACCCGCGCACAGGCCGCGGCCGCCCAGGCGGCCAGGTACCAGAGGCCCGGCACCAGGACCAGGGCGACGAACCAGACGATGCCGACGTGAGCCGCGAAGCCGCCCCAGTTGCCGACCTCGGTGACGTTGGACCACTCTCGACGAGTGCCCCACGGGCCGAGAAGGGTGACGCGAGTAGGCGATCACCAGGGTGATCATGATGAACGCCATCCAGGCCTCGTCGTACGCCGCGAATCGCGGTGTCGGAGCAGAACGGCCGCGCGCTGACGGTCAGGTTCTCGTTCGGACAGGCCTTGACGCACTCCATGCACAGGCCGCAGTAGTTGTTGCGCTCGAGCTTGAACGGCTGGATCAGCCAGGGACAGCGCCAGGCGCCGTCGGTACCCGTGACGCACGAGCGCTCCCGACAGCGCTCGCACACCGCCGGGTCGCGGGGCCGCACCTCGGTCATCGCGGTCATCGAGTAGAGGCTCATCCAGGCGTTCAGCGGGCAGAGGTAGCGGCAGAAGCTGCGGCGCCGGAAGACCGCGTGAATCGCCACCGCCACCAGCACCATGCCTGCCGAGCACGACGGCGGTCAGCGCCGGCCGGGTGACCAGGATCGTCGATACCGAGCAGATGGCGAGGAAGAGGAGGTTCTGCATCCACAGGTTGCGAGAGGCGCCGCGGCCAGCGCCGATTGAGGCTTCCGGTCGCGCAGCGACTTCGAGCGTCTCGGCCTCCGGCCGCACGCTCGACCAGCCGCCGACGCGCGAACCACTCGCCGAGAAACGGCAGCGGACAGATCAGGCACCAGATGCGTCCGCCGAGCGGCACCATGAAGATGATGAGCAGGAACCACCACAGGATCCAGACGATGGTGACGATGATGTTGCGGTTGCCGATCGGCGATCCGAAGAGGCCCGGCCAGGATGAAGAAGAACAGCACCAGCAGCGTTGGGCACGATGATCGCGAACGGGAACCAGCGCCGGCGTGACCAGCCAGTCGAAGCCGCGGGAAGCGCTCGAAGAGATCGATCCGCCAGGCGCTCGGCCGCCGGGGCCCGCTCGGCGGCCGCGTCGTCTCGCGCCGGCGAGCATCAGGCCGAAGACGACGACGGCGACGCCCAGGGCGCCAGCCGATCACCGGCCTGGAACGGCAGGTTCGGGCCGCACGACCAGCTCGCCCTGCATGAACGGGTGCAGGGTGCCGCAGGTGATCGAGCAGCGGTAGCGGTACTTGCCCGGGCCGGCCGGCGGTGAACTCGACCACCTCGACCTCCTCGAACGGCTCTCGTCCGTCGACGGCCGACGCACCTTGAACGCCGAGCTGCCCGGGCCGCACCTCGGCTTCGAGATCGTGCCCTTCGAGATAGAAACCGTGCACGACGTCCTCCGAGACCAGGCGGAGGCGCACCGTGTCGCCGGTGTTGACGACGATCCGGTGCGGCTGAGAGCTGTACTGCCGGGCGATGATCGTGATCTCGCGCTCGGCGCCGGAGTCGGACCGCTCGGCAGACCGAGGATCAGCAGACGGCGCGGTACAGCCGACGCGATCACCAGCAGATCGGCCAGATAGGCCAGAGTCCGGCGCCTGTCTCCTGCCGGTCTTCGCATCGATCTCGACCTCCGCTTCCTCGATCGCCTCACGGCGCCTGAGCGCGGCGTACTTCGCCTTCGTGATGACGATCGTCCACTTCGACGGTCCCCGTCGGCGGCGACGCTCAGACCGCGACGGCTCCGCCCTTCTGCTTCAGCTTCTTGTGCCAGGCGACGAGCTCGTAGTCGCCCGGCGGCACGCCCTCGATGGCGAAGGTCGCGCTCGAGGGCGTCGGGATCGAGCTCGGCCGCGGTGAACCAGGGATCGTCGAGCACGACGATGTAGGCCGCCATCTCCAGGTGGAGCTTGCACAGCGTGATCACCATGCCCGGCCTCGTCGAAGGTGTGATCGACCGACACGCCCGGGCCCCAGGTGCCGATGTCGAGCGTCTCGCCGGTGCTGGTCGTCGAGGAAGTAGACGTTGTGCTGGTCGTTGTCGTTGTTGAGGAAGGTGACGGTCGTCCCCTTCTGGATCGCCAGCACGTGCGGCAGGAAGACCAGTCCCTGCTGGTCCATCGTGGCACGCGCCTCGGCGGGCTGGCGGCAGCTCGGCTACCGGCGACAGGCTGCAGATCACACGACATCGCAGGTCGTGCTTCGGGCCCTCGGTGCTGCAGGGACGCCTGCGCGACCTCGATCGACCCGGTGCACCGTGCCGCACGGCCTGCTCGCCGCCGCCAGCGCAACGCGGCGCCAGCCGCCCGGAGCCATCGACACCAGCAAGGCGAGCCAGCGACAGCGTCGACCGCGGCGGCTCGCGGCGCCCGCATCGGCGCCGGTCGTCCTCGATCCATGCTCGTCGCATCCCGGCACCGCTCAGAACGACACCCCGAGGAGCAGAAACAGTGTCTGATCGAAGCCCTCCTCCAGCTCGGCTCCCGTCGATGTAGTGGGCGAACTCCAGCGATGCAGACTGACGTTGGGCCGGATCATGAACTTGGCGCCGGCGATGATCCTCTCGATGTCCTGCTCGGGTCGATGCCCGGCACGCCGTCGGGCATGTCCAGCTCCAGCACCTCGTAGCGCGCGTAGGGCATCAGCCAGGGGTAGACGAAGCCGAGGACCTCGAGGTGCCAGGCTCGTCGAGTCGACCGGCAGCGGCGGTCAGGTTGCCGTAGGGGTTGTCGTTGCTCGCCCGCGATGTAGGCGACCGACGAGGCTCAGGTCGCCGATCTGCTTCTGGACCCCGACACCGAGACGCCAGAAGTCGTCCTCGCCCTCGCCAGGACTCGTCCCGCCAGATCGACGGTGCGTGATCTCGGCCGTGCCGCTGTAGCCGAAGAGCGAGAAGGTCAGGCTGTCGTCGCGCCAGAACTCGGCGCCGGTGGTCAGGCGTCTCTCCGGCTCCTCGAGGCTGCGGTCGAAGGGCAGGCCGCCGATCTTGTAGGCGAGCTGCAGATAGAAGTCGTGACGTCCGCTGTCCTGGCCCATGCCGACAGAAGCAGACGTCGCTCTCCGGCACCGTCGGTCGGGCGACGTCTCCGCGTTGCCGTTGACGATCCCGAGCGGCGTAGAACCAGCGCCGACCGATGCCGTTGAGCTCGATGCCCGCCTGCGGGCGATGAGTGAAGTTGTTGCCCTTGAACTCGGCGAGCCCCGCCGCGCCGAGGTTCGACCTTGGGCATCGAACCACGAGGTGTAGAGATAGAAGTGGGTGCCGTAGAAGTTGGCGTCCCGGGCGGTGAAGAGACCCATCGGTCTGGGTCCCGACCGTGCCGATCCGAAGGTTGAACCGGTTGCTCGGCGCCGAAGACGCTCTGGAACTGCAGCCAGGCCTTGAGGGTCGCCCAGGACTGCCGGATCCTGGCCACCGAAGTCCTTCTGCAGATAGATGATGTCGCCGTAGAAGAGCGAGGTCCTCGCCCAGGTTCCCGACCCACACCAGCTCGGCCTCCTCGGGCAGCAGATAGGTCATGGTCGCGGGCCGGCTGCCGTCGAGGTCGACCTCGACCATGAAGCGGACGACGAACGACAGCGGCGAGTAGCGGGGGATATCGGTCGGCCACAGCGCCTTCGGCCACAGCCGTCTTGTAGGCCTCGTCGCCCATCTCGACCGGCTCGACCTTGCGGTACCGCGTCGTCGTCGACGAAGCGAAAGCCGGAGAGGCGGAACGACTCGCCGACGCCGTTGAGGCGCGGGAACGCCTGGTGGCAGGTGGCGCAGCTGGTCTCGTAGCGGCGCGCGAAGGTCGGCACCGCGTCGGTCGGAGTCGTGACCGCCACCGCCGCCACGGCGGCGACGATCAGCCAGCAGATCGACCTCAGACTGTTCATTCTTGGACCCTCCTGTTCTTGAGTCGTGCCGTTGGCTCGTCGCCGGCGGCAGTTGCCCGCCGGTTGGCGGTACGGGCGGTACGTATGCTCAATAACCCTCCAGCCGGAGATCCGAGGTCATCGTCGGCCAGGCGGCGATCAGGGCGAAGAGGGCGAAGCCGGCCATCGAGATCCGGCACAGGCGTCGCTCCTCGCCGGCACGGAGCTCGCGGCGCCGGTCGAGGCGCCGCAGGGCGCCGACGAGGCCGGCGCCGGCCCCCGCCACCACCGCGATCGCCAGCGAGGCAGTAGAGGGCGTCCCCGATGAGCTCGAGCCGCGCGACAACAGGCAGAACGGGACAGTGATGGGTCGGCAGCTGGTAGACGCCCGGAGCCACCCAGGAGACGAGCGCGGCCGGCGAGCGACGCCGAGGACGAGCGTCAGGAGCGAGAAGCCGGCCGGCGAGCCGCGGCGAGCCAGAGACGCCACGCCAGGAGCAGCGTCAGCGCCGAGGCCACGACGAAGGCGTCGCCCCTCGGTCAAGGGCAGGGCGGAGAGCCGGAGCCGACGCCGCTCCCCTCGGCGCCGAAGATGGTGGCGCAGCACGAGGTGATGATCTCGGGGTCGAGGTCGGCGAAGAAACGCTGGAGCAGGTTCTCCGCCACCAGCGCCGCGACGATCACCAGCACCGCGAGGTGCCGGAACCGCACCAGGCCGGTCGCGACGGCGCCGGCAGTGGCCCGGTGGACGACCAGCCACAGGCCGGTGAGCAGGAAGACCGCCACCTTGACCAGCAGGGTCGGATAGCCGAAACGGCTGGCGTCGAGGGTGCCGGCGGCGCACATCGCCCCGGTAAAGAGCGGGTGCAGGCTGCGCCGCGGCGACGAACAGCAGGAGCGACAGCCAGCTGGCAGCCGAGAACGACGGTAGCGCCGCCTCGACCAGGAGCACCCGGCGCTCGCGGGCCAGCTGCCGCCGGCCGGCCGGTCCGGGTTCCAGCCGATCATGACGGGAGGCCGGCACCGCCGCTGCCACCGCGACGGCGAACAGCAGCGCCGAGCAGACCAGCAGGGCGAGAATGGCGGGGCTCAGGAACATGGCTCGCGATCCGCGGATCAGCCGACCGTCGCGCAGCTCCAGCCGCGGCGAAGCACCCCGACTCGGAGAGCAGCGGGTCGTGGCTGGCGACCAGCACCGTCCGGCCCTGCTCCTGCAGCTCGGAGACCAGGTCGAGGAAGGCGCCGCCGGTCGCTCGATCGAGGTGCGCCGTCGGCTCGTCGGCGAGGACCACGGCCGGATCGTTGACCAGCGCCCGGGCGATGGCGACCCGCTGCTGCTCGCCGCCGGAGAGCCGTTCCACCCGCTCGCCGGCGCGCTCCGCGAGGCCGAACCGGGCCAGCAGCCGGCGCCCGAGCGGCCGGAGGTTGCCATTGACCTCGGCCCGGGGAAGCGCCGGCACGATCACGTTGTCGAGCGCCGACGCCCCGCGGATCAGCTGGTGGCTCTGAAAGACGAACCCGAACTGCCGGCGCCGGAGCGCGGCGAGGCGGTCTTCAGGGAGGCGGGTGGTCTCGCGGCCCGCCACCCGGACGCGGCCGGCGGTGGGGCGGATCATGCAGCCGTCGAGGCACAGCAGGGTGGTCTTGCCCGAGCCGCTCGGCCCCGATCAGGGTCGCGGTGCCGGCGGCGATCGTGAGACTGACGTCGGCGACGGCGGGGAAGGGGTTGCCGGCGGCGAGTCGAAGACCTTGGAGACCCGGGCGAGCTCGACGAGCGCCGGCGCCGACGGGAGTTGGACGGCGAGCCGGTCTCCGGCCATGCCGCGGCGGTCGCGCATCGCTTCCTCCTCGCCTCATCGCCCTCCGTGGTGGGTTCCCGGCCGTGCGCCCCCAGTCGGTGGATGAGCTGCCTCCGCCGTCACCTCGTCGAAGCGGACGATCCTCTCTCCGCCGTGGTCGCGCAGGAACTCCTCGGCCTCGGCGAGGGTCGGGTGGGGGATCAGCTCGGGTCCCATCGGTCCGTAGACGTCGCTGCCGACGACGAAGAACGCCTCGGCGGCAGGGACGGCCTCGAGCCGGTAGTAGCCGGTGACGAAGGTCGCCGCGATCTCGAGCGCGCGGAGTCGGGCAGGTACCGGCCGCTCGAGCAGATACTTGAAGAGGTCCTTGGCGCCGTCGAAGAACGCCGCCGAGCCGTCCTCGAAGATCACCTGGGCGACCCAGTTGCCATGGGGCGCGACGAACATGCCGCACACCGGACAGGTCGCGCTCGCGTTCGGCTGGCGCGGCGCGACCGCGGCCTGCGAGCTGCCGGAAAGACGGCGCCCAGACCGCACAGCCCGACCGCGACGCCCGCCACCAAGGTTGCCGACTGTCGCCTCATCGATCACCTCCTCACACTCATCCAGGCCCTCGCCTCGCGTCTCGGAGGCAGCGCTCGTCACTACCGTCACTCTGCCCCCGAGGTGTCTTTACAGTCCGGTAGGTAGCAAACTCGGTGCCATAGCTATCGGCGCATGACGGAGTCCGGAGGTGACGTCCGACGGATCTGGCCGCTGGCTCCCAACTGCTGATTCCAAGCTCTTTAGAATCATCCTCGAGCCTTGTCCTTCCAGGCGGCTGCCGTGGCGCCGGCGAGACCGGAACCGCCCCCGCCTGTCAGATCTGTCAGTCGGCCTCTCGAAAGGTGTTGTCGAGACTGTCAGCGATGGCATCGGACCAAGAAGGCGGGGCTCCGAGGAGCCCCGCCAGAGCGACCGGCGAAGGGGGCCTTTCACCGGCCGCGAAACCGAACCCTGGCGATTTCGGGCTGTCTGCTCCCGCCTCCCCGGTAACGCTCGCCCGGCCGGCGCTCCGCCGGAAGGCGGGCGGCGAGCTCGGGCGCGATGAAAAGAACGAAGGTAGGCTGCGTGGCGGTGCGAACCCTCTGGCACCGCTACCGCGTGGGGACGGCAGCGGGCCAGAGGGTTTGCAGTATCGATGGTCTGTCGATCCCCCAGAGCGTCTCGACTATTCGTGGGTGAACTCGAGTTCGTCGAACGGGAACCCGGTCACCACCCAGGCCTCGATGCCGCCCTCGGGGTTGACGCCCCAGCCGACAATGCGGTCGCCGGCGGCCGAGACGCCCGTGGCTTCGTACAGAATCCAGCTGGAGCCCATCGTGGACTCTTCACCGGCACCCGTCTTGGTGAGGATGTATTCCAGATCATAGAAATAGCCGATCTCGTCATCCTCGATCACCGGGTTGCCGGTCCAGACAAAAGCCTCCGAGCCGTAGAGGACGGTGTTGCTGTAACCCACGACCATCAGCTCGCCCACGCGCGATCCCGGTCGATAGGCAATGCCGGTGGCCACGGCGTTCTTGTTCTTCTTGGCGAGCGCGCCCAGTTCCTTGATCACCCAGGCTTCCTCATCATCTTGGAACCAGATGCAGGCTACGGGGCCCTTGGGACTGTCGCTGCGGCCGGCGATGACGGCACCGTCCGGCGTCATGGCATAGGCCTCGGCGAACTTGCCGCCACCGAGCATCGGCAGGATCGTGCTGACCAGAACCGGCTCTTCGGCGCCCCAGTCTTCAGACATCGTGACGAAGGCGCGGTTGGCCTTCTTGGTCGAGCCGTACCCGGCGATGATGGTCCCATCCGCGGACACCGCCTCCGCAGAGCTGGAGCGCAGCGTCTGCAAGGTCACCGCGTCCTGGATGGTCAGCTGTTTCACCACCGGCAGGAGCGGGTCGGACATATCGGCGTAGAAGGCCTTCTCGCCGCGCTTGGTGTTGCCGTAGCCCACCATGATGAGCCCGTCCGCGGTCACGTCCAGCGCCGCCATGTCGGAGGCGCCGCCGCCGAAGTCCGGGATGGCGACGTAGTCGCCGTCGTCGACCGAATCGAGGACCTCCGCCAGCCACTGGACGGAATACGACACGGTGCCGAGGAAGTAGGTCCCGACTACGGTCGAGCCGCACCAGTCGAGATCCAAGTTCTCCTTGTCGTAGCGGACAGTCGTCGACCGTCATGTCCGAGGCCGCGAAAGCGGCGCTCGGACGGGACGGGGCGATCACCCCGATGTCCTCCTGCACCTGCAGCTCGTTGTAAAGCGGCGGCACGCCGTCGTCGGTGGCGATGGCCCAGTCGATGTCGGAGCGCCAGGCGCGTTCGAAGTCGACCACCAGGGTCGAGCCGACGGCCATCTTGCCGTCACGCGAGATGCCGAACGCCATGCTCGAGTCGTGCGGGCCGTCCATGTGCCCCCAGCGCCAGAAGTAGAACTCTTCGTCCTGGGCCCAGGCGGCGGTCCCTGCCGCCAGCAGCAGGGCCGCGAGCGTCACAGCGAAAATTGGATTCCTTCGTTTCATCACTTCCTCCTTTGTCTCACCGAGCCTCGATCGTCTGCCGGTCGATCCCGGATCTGGTTAACGATGGATAAAGGGGAAGCGGCCCCCGGTCTCTCGCAGGAGACCGCTTCCCGTCAGAGGGCCAGACGACTGCACGAGTGCGCCTCATTGCAGGATCGCCTGACGTTCGGTAGTCCACCCTCCGGAACATGATGTCGCTGCCACCGTCTCCCTGCTCCAGCCAGACCGCGTACATCCGCGAGCCGTTCGGGGTCTGGCGCAGCTGCACCGCGCCCTCCTCGGACAGCTCCCGAGCCAGGGGGTTCCACCCCTCCTCGCGGTCGTCCGCTGCCGCCCTGCGGCGTGACGATCACGCTCTCGTAGCGCTGCCCCTTGTCCCTGGTGCGGCTGTAGTAGATGTCCAGCGGCATCTTGGGATACTCGACGTCGTCCGGCAGCTCGGTTCTGGTTGAACTCCAGGCCGTAGGCCAGCTGGTACATGCCGGTGTCCTGGACGTCCTCCGGGTACCCGGTGGGGTTGCCGAAGGGATCCTTGATCGTCCCCGGCGCCTTGACCAGCCGCGGCTCGAGCACGCTGACGCGGTTGTTGCGCAGGTTGGAGACGTTGCGCGGCGGCTCCGACGGCGCCGGGGTCGTAGGCGGTGGTGACCACCTCCTCGTCCCAGGTCACGGTCTGCAGGCTCGTAGTCGACGATCGGCACCCGGAAGACCACGTTGTGCTCGATCGGCTCTGTCGTCGTCCGGATCCGTCGTCCATTCTGCCCGCCGTCGAAGGAGCGCCGGACGTAGAAGTCGTACTTGTCGTTCGCCCGCCGGCCCCAGTTGGGCGTCCAGGTGTAGCCGATCAGGAGCTCGTCGCCGTTCAGCGCTCCGCGATGGGCGCGGGCGTCGTTGTAGGGGTTCTTCGCCGACGAGTCGGCGAGGTTGTCATGCGTCCAGCCCCAGCGCAGCATCTTGACCGGCTTGTCCGGATCGAACGGATCCTGGAACAGATCGTCCGGTCGGCCTCGACGCTGCTCACGTTCTGCGCGCCGGGCAGGAAGTTCCCGAAGGCGTAGGGGTTTCCGGTCGGGGAAGCCTTCACGCGCCGCATGAAGATGTCCGCCGGCTTGCCGCTGCCCTCCTCGCCCTGGCGATAAAGCGTCACCAGGACCGTCTTGGACGCCCCGGCCTTGGACTTGGGCTGGGTGATGAAGCGCACCCGACGGGCGTTCTCGTAGGCGAGCATGCGGGTCGCCCTTCCAGTCGAGGAGGAGCTCGCCGAACTCGTCCACCAGGTAGACGGGGTTGCCGGCCTCGTCGGTCTCGGGCAGGTTGATGATGCCGCCGGCCGCGACCGTCACCGGGTTGGCGAAGTCGAAGCTGTGGAAGATGACGTTCTTGCCCATGTCCGGCTTGTACCGGTCGTCGTCGTGGCCGTCGTCGGCCGTGATGTCGTGGTCGTCGAGACCGTCGTCGGTGCCGTCGTCGGTGCCGCAGGGATCGCTCGTCGTGATCCCCCTCGGGCGGCGTGCCGACGCCCTTGCTCTCCTCGTAGCCGATGATCGCCCAGGCGCTCTTGCGTGCCGTCCGGCTTCTTGTAGGGCTGCAGGAAGATGTTGGGCCGCGAGGCGCCGGTGTTGCCGTCGAGCAGGCGTCCGTCGGCGGTCACGCAGACGTTGTGGATCTCGCCGCGGGGGTTGGCCTTCTCGATGGTGTAGGCGCAGAGCGGGTTCGTCCCCGGCTCCTCGGCGGTGCCGATGCCTTCGACCGTGCCGCAGTAGCGGTGGGTGCCTTCGCCTTCACCGTCGAAGTCGTGCTCCCCGTGGCCGCCGTCGGGGTCCATGTTCTCGGCGCTGCAGACTTCGTTGTCGGAGACCCTCACCGGCAGCGACATCGGCACCAGGGCCTTGACGCGGCCGGCGAGCTCGGGATCGTCGTCCACGAGATCCCCATCACCGTGGCCACCCGCGGGGTAGTCGTAGTCGACCTTGGCGAAGTCCTTCATCGTGATGTAGCTGTACCAGACGTCGGCCTTGTTGTGGGTGTTGGCCCCACTCCAGCCCTCGCCCGGGCCATCCCCCTCGCCCGGCATCAGCCCTCTGGGGTCTTCCTGCCAGACGATGCCGAAGGCGACGTCCTGACCCGCGCCGGCGAAGAGCTGGAAGGCGTCGCGCCGGCCCGAGGTGACCCGCTCCGGCTTGAACCACTGGATCATGCCGTGGGCTCGATCACGGCTCGCGACGTCCAGACGCAGCTGTAGGGCACCTCGCCCATCTCGGGGTAGTCGTCGTAGGTCACCGAGCGCTGCGGCCCGGCGGCACCGAAGAGATCGTCCTGCCAGTAGGCGTCGTCGCCCGGGTAGTCGGGCGTGCAGACCGTGCCCTCGGCGGTGTCGCGGCAGACCTCGCAGGGGTCGGGCAGACCGTCCCCGTCGGTGTCGGGACAGACCGTGATGGCGTAGCCCGGCCGGCCGCCGCGGCAGTACTTGTCGGTCCAGGCGACGAAGATCATGTTGTCCTTGACCTTGAGCATCGGCTTCTGGGAGGTGCCCGGATAGCCGACCAGCGACGACTTGTCGGCGGTCTTCGAGACGTTGCGGCGCTTCCAGCTGTCGCCGTCGTCGCGCGAGATGGCGACGAAGACGTCCGCCGCGCCCGTGCCCTCGACCTCGTCGAGGTAGGTGACGACGATCGGCTTGGCCTCGCTGCGGGTCTCGATCACGTTGCCCTCCGCGTCGTAGTAGACGACGTCGGTGAAGCTGCCGTCCGGCCGCTGGGCCGGGACGTAGACCGGCATGATCTCGATCTTGGCCTTGTCGCTCGCCATCCCCGGTGTCTTGGAGATGTTGCGCTTCATCAGGTTGGCGGCCTGCATGCCGTTGTTGAGATTCTCCAGCGCCTCTTCCTTGCTGACCGCGGTCAGGGTGATCTCGCCCGCGCAGGCGGCGATGGTGTCGTCGATCAAGGCACCGACCGCCTCGTCATTCGCGAAGAAGACCTCCGGCGGCAGCGTCTCGTGGCCGGGAAGCACCGAGTTGAGGCAGCCGATCACCGGCTCGGTGAGGTTGATGGCGCCCTGCGCCGGGTTGCCGTCGCCGTCGAAGCTCTGCAGCAGCCGGGCCATGTTGACGACCCGGTCGTCGTCCATGTCGGCGCCGTCGAAGAGATCCATCGGCGTGACGCGGCGTTCCGCGAGAGCGTCGCCGAGCCACAGGTTACCGGCGTAAAAGTCGACCCACTCTTCGGGCAGGAACCAGAACTGTCCTTCGTAGCCGGTAATCCCGGACTGGGTGATCGTCTCGTAGGTCAGCCCGTTGACGTTGGCGTCGACGAAATGCCCCGGATCGACCTTGGCCAGCGGGTAGGTGACGTACCAACCCCAGTGGACCCGGGATCTCTTGTCGGTGCGATCGAAGTACACCATCGCCCTCGGCATAGCCGGCTTCCGGCACGCCGTCACAGCTCGGCGTGGACGATGATGTAGAGGTTGGGCTGGACACTTCTCCGGATCGACCCCCCAGCAGATCTCGAAGTCTCGAGAGGGGAATCACCTCGTGTGGGCCTCGTCCAAGGGACCCCGTAGTCATCCAGGTAGTCCGTCCGATAGCTGAACCACGGGGGTTTGGGAAGGCCCTTTCTGTCGAGGATCTCGTCGGCGAACACCTCGGGATCCTGGACGACGTGGATGTTGACGTCCTTGAAGAGGAGCCATCGCCGGTTGCGGATGTCGATCTTCAGGTCGTCCTTCGTGTTGTAGATGAACACGTCTCCCACTGACCGTGCCAGAGATCATCGCTCCCCTTGTAGGCCAGGGCGGGGTCGAGTGGCCACAGGCCTGCCGCGCTGCTCGCCGGCAGCGCACATGACCACGCACAACACCAGGAGTGCCAGTCTTGATGAATTGAGATTGACGTGATTCATGTTTCGTCCTCCCTTTCGTGGAACAACGGTTGGAATGCCCTCCGGGCGTCCGTCGCCCGGTCGAGGGAGCATGGATAGGCGGGATGGGTGGGAGTCACAACCGGGTCCTCCTCCGGTCTTCCAACGGTCCATCGCCTGCCCCGTCTCGCTGCGGGCCCTTGGACCGACTGATGAGTCCTTCAGCCACTGTCTCGATTTCTCCCAGGCGGAGTCGACCGCAAGAGGCATGCCACGGGCGCGGTCGGTAGGCAGCATCCCTTGGCGCGCCGGTGCGGCGGAGCCCTTGGAGTCAACGATCTTGCGAATTCTGTCGCCCCTTCGACCGATGCCGGGGGCCATGCGCGATCGCGTGCTGTGGCCGATACGGGCTGACAGGCCTGTCAGTGCTTCTCGGTGCGCGACTGTCACCGCTGTCAGAGCCCGGCCGTTGATCTGAACGACGGTCGGGCCACCGTGGTGGTCGGGCTCCGGCCGGAGCCGCACGAGTCGTGACTTCGACCTGGTGGCACGAGACTTGTAACAAGGTTCCTGTGAGAATACGGAGTCGCTGGTCCCATGCAGCCCTGTGGATACAGGCTTTTCGGACAATCGACGGGAAAGGCAACCTCCTCCGCACCCGTGAGGGCAGTCCCTGCGGACTCAGCATCGCGACAACTCTGGCAGCGTGTCCGGCGACCGGCTGCCAAACAAGTCAGTCTAGGAGGAACGGATGTCAGCCACACTCACGAAGACCGAGCTTCAACCCGAGATCAGCATGATTCTCGACGCCCTGCCGGAGCCGGCAATCCTGCTCAACACCGACCGCCGCGTGCTGCTGGCCAACCGCGAATTCAAAAACCACTTCGGCGCCGAAGGCATCGAGAGCCGCCCCCCCTGCTACCGCCTGCTCCATGGCCAGACAGAGGTGTGCAATCTCGCCGGCGAGACCTGCCCGCTCGATATCTGCTGGCGAACCGGCGCCGCCGCCCGCAGCCTCCACGTCCACTCTTCGACTTCGGGAGCCAGGCACGTCGACGTCACGGTGCGACCCATCACCGACGATGAGGGTCATGTCGACTCCTTCCTGCAGATCCTGACACCGGTCGAGATCGCTCACCCCCGACCTTCGAGTCGGGGTCTCATCGGCCGCTCCAGAGCCTTCAACCGCATGCTCGAGCAGATCACGCGCGTGGCCGAGATCCCTTCGCCGGTGCTGGTCATCGGAGAAGCCGGCGTCGGCAAGGAGCTCGTGGCGCGGGCCATTCACGACGCCAGCCCGCGGGCCGGGAAACCCTTTGTGCCCATCGACTGCTCCAGTCTGCGGGAATCGGTTTTCGAACGCGAGGCCTTCGGCCACGCCAGCGGGGCCTATCCTGGTGCCAACCAGAGCGCCGTCGGCCTGATCAGCGCCGCCGAGAGCGGCACCCTCTTTCTCGACGAGGTGAGCGAGCTGCCAAGGATCCTGCAGGCTCGCTTCCTGCGGTTGATCGAAACCGGGAGCTACCGCCCCGAGGGCAGTGCCGAGCTCATCGAAAGCGACTTCCGGGTGATCAGCTCGACGGAGAAGGACCTTCAGGCGCTGACCCGCCAGGGAGCCTTCCGACACGACCTGCTGTTGATCCTCTCCACCGTCGAGGTCCACGTGCCGGCGTTGCGCGAGCGGACCGCGGACATCGCACTCCTCGCCCCGAGCCTGCTCGAGCGCCTGGAACCGGTCTGCAAGAACCTGAGCATCCATCCCCGGGCCCACCGGATCCTAAAGAGCTACGACTTCCCTGGCAACGTGCGCGAGCTGCAGACCATCCTCGAGCACGCCTGCCTACTGGCGGACGGTCGCGAGATCCTGCCGCACCATCTGCCGGGCGAGTGCCTACGGGCCTACGAACGGCGCACCGACAGGGACGACGGCGAGGGTGGCACCGCCGGCAATCCCGGCATGCCAGGGCTGCCCGAGTGTGTGACCGCGTCGCGTCGCAGGGTGCTCCTAGGCCTCGAGCCCGTTTCTCCGAGCGTTGATGGCCGTCACCGTGCGGCAGCCTCTCTCTGCCGCCAGAGCTATTGATCTGCTAGGCTTCGGGCAAGTCGTTCGTTCAGGTTCCGGGCACGAAGAGGGGCATGATGACAGGCACTCCACAGGGAAGGAGTCGGCACGTCGTACTGGCCTGCTTTCTGCCTATCGTTGGCCATACCGGTCGAGCTTCATGGACCGGTCGTCGAAGTCGGTGCCCACGACGTCGAGGGTGCCGTCTCGATCGACGCCCGACATGCGGGCCATGAGGCCCACTTCGAGCATTCGGCCATCGAGATGCACTCACGCTGTGCTGCTTGCGCCCTGACCCAGGAGTCCGAGGTCCTGGCTCTTCCGAGCCCGAGGTCCGCCAGCATGCACACGCCGCCCACCGGGACTCTCATTCCTCGCGACAGTCCCCATCTGGACCCGAGGCTGGATCACCAAGCGGCCAGCCGTGCCCCTCCTCCTCTCTAGTCGCCAACGATGATGGCCACCGGCCATCGTCAACCCGGACCTCTCGGAGGGGTCCGCGGAATTGCGGATGGAGCCCGCTTCAAGATGATCGCGACGAGAGGAGAGGATCAAATGCAAACCAGACCCGTGGGCCTTTACGCGTTGGCGCTCACGTTGACCGCCATGGCCTTCGCGCCCCCAGCGGTCGCCGAGGACTCCGACCCGGTAGCCGCCCTGCGCGCCGAGCTCGACTCCATGCGTGCGCAATACGAAGCCCGCATTGCAGCTCTCGAAGCACGGTTGGCCGAGCTCGAAGCTCGAGGACAGGCCGACGAGTTGGCGGCGCTGCGGCAGGCAGCCCAGGAGGCCGCTGGCACGAGCTCGAGCACCGCTACCCCGGCGGCAGGCGGCCGAGGTTCCCACCGTTGGCCGTGAGCGCAATCTCAATCGACTGAACCCCGAGATCTCGGTGACCGGCATCGTGCTGGCCAACAGTGCCGATCCGGGTCGCAACGAGATCCAGGCCCAGGAATTCGAGCTCGATCTGCAGGCGGCTCTCGATCCGTTCTCCCGCATGCGAGTCACCCTGGCGCTGCGCGAGGAAGGCGTGGAGATCGAAGAAGGCTACCTGCAGCTACAACTCGCTGCCGGGAGGTCTGGATCTCCTGGCCGGGAAAGTTTCGACAGCGCTTCGGGCTGCTCAACCGTCAGCACCGCCACGCGCTGCCCCAGAGCGACTACCCCTTGGTCTATCAGGAGTTCTTCGGCGAGGAAGGACTGGCCCAGACCGGGGCCTCTCTCAGCTGGCTACTGCCCAGACTGTGGGCCTCCTCGAACGAGATCACTCTGGAGATCACCAACGGCGAAAACGACATCGCCTTTGCCGGTGAGTTCTTCGAAGACTTCTCGTTTCTGGGTCGCTTGACCAACTATTGGAATCTGAGCCCGGCAGCCTACTTCGAGTGGGGTCTGTCGGGCATCGCCGGCAGAACCGCCACCGATGGCGTCAGCCGGGTCTTTGGCACCGACTTCTCATACCGGTGGAGCCCGCCATCGCGGGCAAAATACAGAGGCGTTCTCTGGCGCACCGAGCTCCTCTGGTCGCAAAAGGACAACGAGTCTGGCGAACGGCAAGACGCCTGGGGCGGCTATAGCTATTTGGAGGGCCTGGTGGCGCGCAATCTCTTTCTGGGAGCTCGCCTCGACCGAGCAGCCGACCCGCTGGCACCCGACGACTATCGGTGGGGAGTGCTGCCCTACATCACATGGTGGCAAAGTGAGTACGTGCGGTTACGGGGCGAATACGGCTACTACCAGAGCGAGCCCACGCGGCGAAGACGAGAACCGGTTCACCCTCCAGCTGACCTGGGCTGCGGGACCCCACAAACATTCCACCTACTAGGAGACCTGCAACCATGATGCGCAAGATCGTCGGCTTGACCCTGTGGTGCGCTGCGTGCCTGGCACCGTTGCCGGCCGCAGCCACGATCAAGGTCGTGACCACCCTGTCCTCCTACGCCTCCATCGCCAAGTGGGTGGGTGGCGACCGTGTGGAGACACACTCGATCTCGCGTGGTGACGAGGACGCCCATTTCGTCAAGCCGAAGCCCTCCTTCGCTCTGCTGCTCAAGGACGCCGACCTGTTTGTCACCACGGGTCTCGATCTCGAGCTCTGGGCACCGACCCTGGTCGACAAGTCGGGAAATCGTCGAATCCGCGACGGTCAACCGGGCTTCGTCAGCGCCAGCCAGGGAGTACCGCTTCTCGATGTGCCCGTCGTCGCTGAACCGCTCGGCCGGCGACGTGCACATCTATGGCAACCCCCACATCTTCACCAGCCCGCTCAACGGCAAGATCATCGCCGCCAATATCGCGGCGGGTCTCGAGCGCGTGGATCCGACCGGGGCCGAGGACTACCGAAACAACCTGGCCATCTTCAAGACCGAGATCGACGAGCGAGTGTTCGGCAAGTCGCTGGTCCATATTCTGGGCGGCGAAGTGCTGGATGACCTGGCCCGGCAGAACCGACTGCTCGAGTTTCTCGAGTCTCAGACTTTCGAGGGTCGAGCCACTCATCGATCAGCTGGGTGGCTGGCTCGGCGAGAGCCTGGATTTGCGCGACCAGCAAGATCATCGCGTACCACAAGAACTGGGTCTATCTGACGGAGCTGCTGGGCCTCCGGGTCATCGACTATGTCGAGCCCAAGCCGGGGATTCCACCTTCGGCCCGACATGTCCATGATCTGGTGGAGGAGATCGGTGACTCCCAGATCGAGGTCCTGCTGGCGGCCAACTACTTCAGCCGTCAAAAGGTCGAGGTCATCGCCGAGAGAACCGGTATCGAAGCGATCCGGGTCCCCATGGGCCCCGGGGTCGAGGGCATCGACGACTACTTTCAACTCGTGGACCTGTGGATCGAATCCCTGGTGCAGGCCTTTGCAGAGTGACATCGGGAGATAGGTATGGAGATCCTCGGTTTTCTAGCGGCACCCTTTGCAGCATGTGTCATTCTCGTCAGCATCCTGGGCTACCTGGGTCTCCATGTGTTGCTGCGCGAGGTGATCTTCGTCGATCTGGCACTGGCCCAGATCGTCGCCATGGGAGCCGTGATCGCTTTCTACTTCGGCTACGAGCATGGCACACCCGAGTCGTTCGCGATCTCTCTGGGCGCGGCGGTTCTGGGGGCGGCGGTCTTCAGTTGGACTCGTATGCGCCAGGCCCGTGTACCCCAGGAAGCGATCATCGGCATCAGCTATGTCGTGGCATCGGCGGCCACGATCCTGGTCGCCGATCGCGCTCCCGAGGGCGCCGAGCACATCAAGGAACTGCTGGCTGGCACCATCATCTGGGTCACCTGGCCCACGGTGTTCAAGGTCCTCAGAGTCTGTGCCGCGGTCGGTGTGGTCTACTTCCTTCTGCGACGCAAGTTCCACCTGATCTCCGAGGATCCGGAGCGCGCTTTCGAGAACGGCTTGCGGGTGCGCTGGTGGGATTTCCTCTTCTACGTGCTGTTCGGCCTGGTGATCACGGTCTCGGTGGAGATCGCCGGAGTCCTGATGGTGTTTGCCTACCTCGTGGCGCCGGCCATCATCGCCCTGGCCATCAGCGACCGATGGAGCGTCCGCATCGGTCTGGCTTGGATCACCGGCTTGCTGGCCAGCGGCCTCGGGTTGCTGGCATCCTATCGGTGGGATCTGCCCAGTGGGCCCGCGATTGTCTGCGCTCTCGGCCTGTTTCTAGTGGTCTATGCTGGCTGGCGACTGCTCCGCAGATCTCACTCGTCCTCGACCACGACGGCTGTGCCGTAGGCCAGCAGCTCGGCAGCGCCGCTCATGACTTCGGAGGTCGTAAACCGCACCTCCACGACCGCGTTGGCACCCAGGCTGCTCGCTTCCTCCACCATCCGATCCAGCGCCTGCTCCCGGGCCTCGGCCAGCAGCTTGGTGTACTCGCTGATCTCACCGCCGACGATATTGCGTAGACCCGCCACGATGTCGCGCCCCACATGTCGGGCTCGGATGGTGTTGCCGCGGGCGATACCCAGAGTCCGTACGATCCGTTTGCCGTTGATACTGCCCGTGGTGGTGACGATCATTTCTGTACCCTCCCATAGCGGTCGCTCTTCAGCGCCTTCAGTCGGTCCATCAGGACGGAGAAGAACAGAAGTAGACCCCCACCGACCAGAGCGGCGATCAGCGCCTTTTCGTACCAGGCAGCCGATCCTAGAATGAATCCCTGGACAGCCAAGACTACGGCTCCGAGCATCCACGCCAGCACCAGGACCCAGCCCAGTCTGCGGATCCAGAGACTGCCAGGACTTCGTGGCGCTTCTCGCCATTCATCATCAGAGGGAACGGGAAATGGGGTCGTCATGGCTGCCTCCCTGATCTGCTGTAGGTCTTCCACCAGACGCCCGACAGGACGGGCACTTCTTCCAGGTGCACTTGGACTCTTCTGGTTGTCGGCCTGGGTCAACTCAGCGTCGACATAGCCGGAGAGCATCGATTCGTCGAACGTCGGTTGGCAGAGCTGATTCATCGGTCACTCCTAGGGTCGATGCCTTGGTCCAGGATCTCCCGGCTCGCGCGAGCTCTCGAGACAGTCACGCAGGCTGCGGCGAGCCGCGTGCAGACGCGACATCACGGTGCCCTTGGGAATCCCCAGAACCGAGGCGATATCGGCATAGGCCAGATCTTGATATTCCCTGAGGATCAGGATCTCCCGGTGTTTCGGCGACAGCGAGCCCAGCGCCAGCCAGATTCTCCGCTGCAGCTGTCGCCGCTGGGTCCGCTCCTCGGGCCCGGGACGGCCAGAGACCGGCTCGAACCCCGTGTCCTCGAGATAGCTGTCGAGTGAGTCGACACGGCGGCGGACGACGTTGGCGCTGCAGATCCCGTACCCGATTGTGCACAATCCGAAAGAGCCAGGGCAGCACCGGTCGTTCGGGCTGAAACCGATCCAAGCTGGTGAAGAACCGAAGCATGGCGTCCTGCGCCACGTCCTTGGCCTCCTCGGGACGACCCAGAAGCTGCATGGCCAGACGAAAAGCCGGCAATCTGTAACGCACTGCCAGAAGTTCTCGGGCATCCAGATCGCCCCGCTGGGCGAGGACAACGACCTCGCTCTCGGGAAGGGCGTCCAGATCGATTCGGGCTGCCGCTGCCATACTCACGTCTGACTATACGCTGTCGGCAGGGGAATATTCGACAGACCCATCGCGGATATAATGACCTGCGCAGGTGTGGCGGGAAGGCCACCTGGAGACCCCTGTGAACAAGCTGCCCGAGGACACCAAGACGGGCCTGGAGCCCATAGCCAAGCGCGTCGACATCGAACGCAAGATAGACCTTCAATTCTCCAACTTCGAGGGCATGGTCACCGGTGTGTCCTCCAATCTGTCGACCAGCGGCATGTTCATTCAGTCCAACAAGCCGGAGGATGCGGGTACCGAATTCGCGTTTGCCCTGCGCATCGAAGAGTGGAGTCCCATTCAAGGGACGGCCAGGGTCATCTGGATTCGACCTCACTCCGAGAGCCCAGAGCGCCCCGCCGGCATGGGAGTGCAGTTCGTCGATCTGGATGCGCAGAGCCGCCGAATGATTCGTTGGCTGGTGGACAAGCATCTGCAAGAGGGCGGCAAAGTTTTCGACCTCGACACGGTACCGGCCGGCGCCTCCAAGTACGGAGGACGAACCGCCAAACGCAAGCACAAGTCGGGAAGACGCACGCGGCGCCCCAGATCAAGGCTCGCCCTTGGGAACAAGTGGCTTCTATTCCTTCTGAGCCTGGCGATTTTGGCCGCCATCGCCGTGGGTACCTACCTGCAGTGGTTCGCCGATCGGCCTGGATTGGGCCGCCTGAAGCCGCCCGACTCGCTGGCGCCGGCGGGATCGGACTCGATCTCGGGCGCCCAGACCACAGATCAGGATGCCGAGCAGGCCCAGGCCGAGATCGACAGGGTCTCTGGGGTAACGATCGATGAAGTCGCCGGTTTCATCCGCTCCTGGGCCAACGCCTGGGAGGCCCGCGATGCTGCGGGCGTACTGGCTCACTATTCGGCTGACTTCGATGCTGCAGCCTTCGGAGGTCGGCAGCAGTGGGAGTCCGATATGCGGCAGCTGATCGATAGATCCGAGCACATTCGGGTCGCCATCTCGGCTCTGGACGTCACCTTTCCCACTGCCAATAAAGCTCGAGCGGCCTTCTTCAGATCGTTCCGTTCGAACGCCAAAGACGAGTCGGTACGCATGCTGATGGAGCTCGAGCCCACTGACAGCGGTTGGAAGATCCGGCGAGAGCAAACCCTCGACGAATCTTCTCAACCGGCGACAGTCCCGCCGATGAGCCGCTGACCATAGAGCCGGATGGTGTTGTCCGTCACCGTCGCGGCGACTTCGGGATGAGGCAGTGACTTGATCTCTGCGATGGCCTGCACCGAGAGCTTGGCGTTGGCAGGCTCGTTGCGAGCCGCTGCATCGGGGCCCAGAACCGGGCTATCCGTCTCCACCAGCAGGCTGGTCAACGGCAGCTGGCGGATCAGTTTCTGCTTTTGCGCCGACCGGACAATGGATGGTGGTACGGAAAAGAAGTACCCTGCCTCGACGGCCGGCAGTGCCTTGGCGGCCCGACCGTCGAAAGCATGCAACTGGACCCTCGAGGCCCCACGCTCCAGTAACATCTCGATGGTCTGCCGGCCCGCAGCACGCGAGTGGATGTTGAGGGGTAGATCGACCTCCTGGGCCAGATCGATGAAGAGACCGAAGATCTGTTTTTGGACCTCGCGGTCGGCGTCCTCCTGAACCTTCCAAAAATCCAGACCGACTTCTCCTATGGCTGCCAGCTGCCCCTGGTGGCGATGGATCCATGCCGCGATCTTCTCGGCCTGCTCGAGATCCAAAATGGTCGGGAAGAGGCCGGCTGCCGGCTGCACCATGCCCGGATACAGCGCCGCCAGCTCCAGGTTTCGTTCGGCTTCGGCCAAGGTCTCCGCCACCGCGACCACCGTCCCGATACCCGCTTGACGGGCACGCTCCAGGACTTCGGTCCGATCACCATCGAAGACGGCATCGCACAGGTGAGCGTGGGTGTCGATGAGCATGGAGGCCGGTGCCTTCAGTGGTCGGCGATTCTCTCGCCACCGCAGTAGATATTGAATCGGTCCTGGCGGAGGAATCCGATCAGCGTCATGCCGTACTCCTTCGCCAGATCGACGGCCAGGCTGCTGGGCGCTCCCACGGCCGCCAGCATCGGGATCCCAGCCAGCAGCGATTTCTGGACGAGCTCGAAGCTGGCCCGTCCGCTGACCAGTACCAGTCTCTCCGCCGCCGGCAATTCACCGCTCCCCAGAAGTGTCCCCACCAATTTGTCCAGCGCGTTGTGCCGGCCCACGTCCTCCCGCAACTCGAGAAGCTCACCCATGGGCGAGAAGAGGGCTGCAGCGTGAATGCCGCCGGTATGAGCAAAGACCCCCTGAGCTTGCTCCAGCGAGGTGACCAGCTGCGAGATCGCCTCTGGCGGTAGCTGGAAGTCACCCAGGGGACGATCCGAACAGATTTGCCGCACGGACTCGATGGAGGATCGCCCACAGATCCCGCAAGCTGACGATGTCAATACGTTGCGGCTCAGCTGATCGAGATCGAAGTCGACGGTGGGTGCCAGAAAGACCTCCAGCACGTTGTCATCGGCCGGATCGCCACCCTCACGACAGTGCTCGATTCTCCAGATGTCTTCCCTCCGCCTGACCACGCCCTCACTGACCAGAAACCCAGCCGCCAGCTCCAGGTCTTCCCCGGGCGTCCGCATGGTTACGGCCACGCTGCGACTGGTTCGACGTCCACCGACCTCGGCCACGACGCGGATCTCGAGCGGCTCCTCCACGGTGACCACATCCACCTCGGTCCGCACCTGGCCGCCTTCATGCCGGACCACGGACCGCTTTGTCGTGGCCCGGGGAGGCGGTGCATCAGGTGCTCCAGGTCGTTTCAAGACTCTTATCCCAGCGCGGCGGCCAACTCGGTCAGGTCCCGCATGACGTTGACATTGGATAGGAGCCTGGGACTGTACCAGGCGGCATCTGGATCGAGGTCCAGAACCTCGGTTTCGAGATGGCTCAGCAGGTCCCGCGCGCTCAGCCTGTGCTCTTGCAGAGCCCTCTCCACAGCCGGCAGACAAGCGCCAGAGTAGAGCCCACAGAGAGGTTGGGCTCCGTGCCGATCGCGAACGACCCTGGCCCAGGGTTTGGAGTCCTGGGACTCTCCCGACGCGTTGTCCGGCCGATGGCTCGCTACCCAGCGCACCAGATCGCCGGTCACCAGAGGCAAATCACACGCCAGAACGAACACGGGCCGGCCTGCCCCATGGTCGAGCGCAGTGTGGATTCCCCCCAACGGGCCCAGGTTCGGTCGGATGTCTGGCACCAACGTAACTTCCAGGTCAGCGTACTGCCGTCGCCTCGGGGCCACCACGATGACCTCTTCCAGTACCGTCTCGAGCACTCCCACAGCTCGCTCCATCAGTGTCTGACCCGCGAGCTCCATCACCGCCTTGTCCTGACCCATTCGACGACTGCCGCCTCCAGCGAGGACGGCACCCAGGACATTTTCGCTCTTGGCTGACTCCGTCTTCATCGAAAAACCTAGCAGAATGCTAGCAAACGACGGTATCGAGAAAGTCGAATACGGGCCGCTGCGAGATTCGCTGGCCGTGCTACCATGCCGCTAGGAGACCCGTCTGAGAAAGAGATCCGGAGGGGAATGTCTTGAAAATCCTGGTTGTCGATGACGAAGAGCAAGTCCTGAACCTGGTCGCGGCTCTACTCGAGGCCCATGAACACGAGGCCATCACCGCCTCCAACGGTGAAGATGCCCTGAGCGTCGTCGAGGCCGATCGACCCGACGCCATCTTTCTTGACATCATGATGCCCGGAGTCGATGGCGCCACGGTGGCGCAAAGGTTGCGAGAGACTCCGGACACCGCTGACATTCCCATCATCTTTCTCACCGGACTCGTCGACGCCGATGAGATGCGCAAGCGAGGCCCCAAGATCGGCGGTCAGTACTTCCTGGCCAAGCCCTTCGACGCCGACCGGCTCTTTCAGGTACTCGAGTTGGCGACTCGCTGAGAGCCCAACTCCACCATCCTGGACCTGACAAGGTCGGCGAATTCCCGTCGATTCTCCAGCGATAGCTTCTGGCTGGTTATGGGTAGCCCGACGACAACACAAACCCGACCGGGATGGACCTCGAGAGTCTTGGCCGGCAGAATGGCGTCGGCACCACGGATGTGGATGGGAACCACGGGTACACCGGAATTGATGGCGGCGACAAACGGCCCGGTCTTGAATCTCCCGAGCTCTCCATCCCGGCTACGGGTGCCCTCCGGAAAGGCCATCAGGCTCATCCCGGCCGCCAGAGAATCGGCCAAGCGATCGATACTCTGGCGGGCGGCTTCGCTCTGGCCTCGATCGACAAAAACCATCCCCATGGCCCTGATGAAATGACCCACGAGGGGTATCCGTCGCAGCTCCTCCTTGGCGAGGAAACGCAACGGGATTGGCAGAGAGGCAAAAAGCACCGGGATGTCGAGCTGCGAGGTGTGATTGGCCACGAACAGATAGGACTTCGAGAAATCGAAATCCGTGATTCCCGCGATCTCCAAACGAGCACCCATTATGCGCAGAGCGCCTGGTGCCCAGATCCTATGGGCCATCGCCAGAGGAACATCGTGGCTGCGCGTCACCAGATGGATCAACAGCGCCAGCGTGGTCCAGGAAACCGTCCACAACACCACCATGATCACCCGCAGCAAGGACAAGAGTCGGACGACCATGACCAGGAGAGCGTATCGTCTTCCGCATCGATGTGCGTGCTAGCATCGGCGGCCACGGAGCCACCTGTGAAGCACATTGGGCCTGCTGTCTACCATCTCAGCCTCATTCTGGTTCGTGTTGTCCTTCTTTGCCCCCCCGTCGCCGGTGAGCAGGCTGCCGTGCCCGGCAACGCCCACGTCCCCGTCGAAGAGCTGCGACTCGCCAACGGCATGACCCTGCTGCTGGTCCCCCAACCCGAGTCCACGACCGTGGCCGTGGGCTGGATGGTCGACGCCGGCTCGGCGGATGACGACTCCGATCAGACCGGGCTCAGTCATCTACTCGAGCACATGATGTTCAAGGGAAGCCGCACCGTGGGCACCCGAGATCTGGAGCTGGAGCTCGAGGCGTTGGCCGCCGTGGACCGAGCCTGGACCGCAAGGAAGGACCTACTCGCCAAGATGGAACAAGCGTCGCCAGAGAAAAGACAGAAGCTGAGTCCCCGGCTCGACGGGGCGTCCTCGCTACTGGCAACCGCTCAGGCAAGGGCGAGTTCCTTGGCCTTTCTGGGGCAATACTCGTTTCTCTACTCTCAGCAAGGCGGTACAGGACTCAATGCCAATACCTACCGGGATCTAACCCTGTACTACGTCACGCTGCCCAGCGAGAAGATCGAGCTCTGGTTCTGGCTGGAGTCCGATCGTCTCCTGTCACCTGTCTTTCGTGAGTTCTACAAGGAAGTGCAGATCATCCATGAGGAACGACGTCAGAGAATCGAATCGACTCCCTCTGGCCCACTGGACGAGCAACTGAGGGTGTCCTTCTGGGGCCCTCACCCCTACGCCTGGAACCCCATGGGAAGGGCGGCGGATCTGGACACGATCTCCCGACAGAATGCCCTGGACTTCTTCCAGCGCAACTACCGACCCGACAAGATGACCGCCGTCCTGGTGGGTGGCTTCGACGCCAGGCAGGTCGAGACGTGGGCGCGACAGTACTTTGGTCGGTTGCCGGCACCCTCGAAACCGGGGCCCGAGAGCCCTCGGCAACCCCTGGAGGAGCGGACAAAAGAACGACGTCTGGAGGCCACCTGCAACTGCCCCCCACAAGTCCAGATTCTCTACCCCACCGCCAGGTTCGGTGATCCCGATGCCGACGCCCTGCAGCTCTTGTCAGCGGTGCTCAACGGTCGCACCGGTCGACTCTACCGATCTCTGGTTCTCGATCAGCAGATCGCTTTCTCCGCCTTCACCCAGCAGATCTCCTGGAAGCAAACAGGGTGAGTTCTCCTTGCGTGCCGAGAGCAAGGGCTCGGTCGACCCCGCCGAGTTGATTCGCGCCTGGGATCAACAGATCGATCTTCTGGGTACCGAGGCGCCGACCCCCCAAGAGATCCAGAGAGCCCAGAACCGCTCCATCGCCGACGCCTATCGCTCTCTCAAAGATCCAACGGCACTCATGAAGCAGCTCTTGATCTACCAGGGCCTGGGCGACTGGCGATACATCAACCAGTGGTCTGGACGGCTCCAGGAGCTCTCATCGGACGACCTGGTCAGGGTCGCCGCCAAGTATCTCGTTCCGGACAAGAGAACGGTTGCGATCTACCGGCGCCCGCAGGAACAGGCCACGCCATGAACCGTCTCCTGGCGGTGGCACTCTCGGGATGCTGCCTCGTGCCCGCTGGCGTCCTGGCAGAGAAGCCACCAATCCCGGCGCACCCCAAGGACCTGCGGTTCGCCAAAGAGCGCATCGAGCTCCCCGATGTCGAGAACCGGAGGGTCGAGCTGGTGAGTGGAACCGTCGTGTATCTGGCAGAAGACCATACTCTGCCTCTGGTCGAGATCTCCCTGGCCCTGCGCGTCGGTAGCTTTCTCGAACCGCCGAGACTGACCGGGTTGGCGTTTCTGACCGCCACACAGATGCGGCGTGGAGGGAGCGCCGATCTGGACGCCGACCGCTTCGACAACCGGCTGGATTTTCTCGGAGCTCGCATCAGCACGATGTCCGGAACGACACGTTCGGGAGCCAGCCTGAGCGTCCCTTCCTGGGCCCTGGAGGAAGGCCTGGACCTATTCTTCGCCATGCTCGCCCAGCCGGGCTTCCAGGCAGACCGCTTGTCTGTCTCTCGCGGCAACCTGCTGGAGAGCTTCAGCCGTCGCAACGAAAATGCCCTCGAAATCCTGGAGCGAGAATGGGACTGGCTGATGTACGGTGAGGACCATTTCAGCACTCGGCCCATGACTTCTGGCAGCTTACAGGCCATACGGCGGGCCGATCTGCAGGAGTTCCACCAGAACCATTGGTGTCCGGATCGGATGATACTGGCCATCTCAGGCGACTTCGATCGTCAGAGCCTGCTGTCGAGCCTGGAACAGGGCCTGGCTCGCTCGACGAGGGCAGATATCGATCGAGAACCGAGTGCCTGGCCACCTCCACCACCTAAGACCAGCGCGACACCGGGTCTCTATCATCATGAAATGGATATTCCGCAGGCCAAGGTGATGCTCGGTCAACGCTTCCCGGCTCTCCTGGACTGGTCCGACAGGGACCGCTTCACGCTGGCGGTACTGGGAGAGCTCCTGGGAGGCCAGGGAGCCATCTCCCGAATCGCGGGTCGGCTGCGGACCGCGGAAGGTCTCGTGTATCGGGCCTCTGCCGAGCTCTATCCAGGCGACCTCTGGCCAGGCGAGCTCCAGATCTTCTTCGAGACCCGGGGCAGCTCGGTGGATCGCGCCATCACTCTGGCCCTCGAGGAGGTAGAGCGCCTGAGGACCGAGAGTGTGCATCCCATGGAGTTGGCGGTGGTCAAACAGTCGTTGCTGGCGCGTCTGCGCCTGCGCTTCGACACCGCCGAGGAGATCGCCGGCTATTTCGCCGAAGACGAACTCCTCGGTCGGCCCCACACTTTCTGGCAGGACTACCTGGCAGGCGTCGGGAACGTCACGGTCGCCCAGGTGCAGGAGACCGCCAAGGCCTACTTGCAGCGCGATGCCATGCTGTTTCTGACTGTCGGCCGGTGGCGCGAAATCTCATCTGGAGAGGGACCGGGAGTTTCGCCTCTGGAAGCTCTCACCGGTCACCCGAGAACCTTGCTACGGACTCGAGATCCCCTGACTCTCGAAGTCCTGGCCCTGGAATAGGAAGGAGTGGATTCACATGCTGATCGGTGTCATGGCAGATTCCCACGACAACGTCCCCAAGCTCGAGGCCGCCGTCTCGCTGTTCAAACAGCGCCAAGTCCAACATGTCCTGCACGCCGGCGACTTCGTCGCCCCCTTCGCCATCGAACCGTTGCGCGGACTCGACTGTCCAGTCCTGTCGGTCTTTGGCAACAACGATGGCGAACGCCTGGGATTGGCCGCCCGCATCCGGGAGATCGGCGAGGTCCACGCCTATCTCGCCACGGCGACCCTGGACGACCGACGGATTGCGGTCGTCCACTATCCGGAGCTCGCCGAGCCCCTGGCCGAGAGCGGTGCCTACGATCTGGTGGTCTACGGTCACACGCATCGAGTCGATCAGACGTCAGGACCACGGCCTGCTACTCAATCCCGGCGAGACCGGTGGTTGGCTCACCGGCTGTTCGACCGTCGCGGTGGTGGATTTGACCACCTTCCAGGTCCGAATCCACGAGCTGTGAGACGGGCCCGATTTCTGAACGTGTTCGAACCTCTAGACGCCAGGCGCGTAGACTAGGGCGATGCTTCCCCGCCCCATGAGCCGCTGGACGTCGCTCCCTATCCTGGCCCTTGTGGTCTGGCTGGCATATCCTGCGCCGGTCTTCACCAGCGACAGTCGCAGGGATTTTCTCCGTGGGATCGTCGTCTCCTGTCCGCGCGCAGGTCAAATCTGGGGTTCTCCGGAGATGGCTAGGAGTCTCGAGGAGATCACGTCACTGGGGGCGGGTTGGGTGGCCATCCACCCGTATGCGCGGGTCGAGCGGAATGGCACGATCCGCTACCGGCCGGCGGGTGAGGCAGGTTATCTGGAGCGCGCTGTGGCCCTGGCCAGCCAGGCCAATGTGAAGCTCTTCTGGAAGCCTCATCTGGCCTACTGGGGAAACTTCGCTTGGCGTGGGGCGATCGAGTTCGGCGACGACGCCGAGGCCTGGCGCAGATTCTTCGACGGTTATCGCGCCTTCATCGTCGATCAGGCCCGCTTCGCCGAGCGCCTCGGCGTGGATCTACTGGCCGTCGGCGTCGAGTACGAGCTGACGACTCATCAGGATTCCGAGTGGCGACAGATCATTGCCGCCGTGCGCGCGGTCTTCAGCGGCCGTCTCACCTATGCCGCCAACTGGGACAGTCTCGACAATGTTCCCTTCTGGGATGCCCTGGATCTCATCGGGGTGCATGCTTATTTCCCTCTGACTGAGGAAGGCCAGCCCGATCGCGGTACCCTCTGGCAGGGCTGGGACGAGCCGCTGGCAAGACTCGCGCATCTTTCGAAGTCCTTCGGTGACAAACCTGTCCTCTTTGCCGAAATCGGTTACCCCAGATCCCCGCGGGCGGCAGTCGAGCCCTGGATTCCGGGCAATCAGAACACCCCGTCCGTGCTGTCGCTGCGTCGCGCGCTCATCGAGGTGGCGGTGGAACGGATCGAAAAGTCTCCCTTCGTCGCGGGAATGTTCTGGTGGAAATGGATCCCGGGCGACAATCGCTGGGATCGGGACTTCTCGATGAGGGATGACGAAGCGCGTCAGGCAGTCCGGCAGTACTGGGGCAAGAAGATGGCTATTCCTTCAACACCGCAGTAGCGGCCGCAACCACGTCTTCGGCCTTGGGCAGGTAGTCGTACTCCAGCGGCGGCGAGTAGGGGGCCGGTGTATCGGGGGCCGTGACGCGCCGCACGGGCGCATCCAGGAAGAAGAACGACTGCTCGTTGATCCGGGCAGCGAGCTCACCCCCCAGCCCTCCTCTGCGGGTGTCCTCATGAAGAATCAAAGCCCGGTGGGTCTTGGCCACGGATCGCTGGATCGTAGTCTCATCCAGGGGCCACAGGGTTCTCAGATCCACGACCTCGGCGCTGACTCCCTCTTCCTCCAGCGATTTCGCCGCGGCCATCGCCGTCCACACCATGGCCCCATAGGTGAAGATTGTCAGATCCTCGCCTGGGTGAGGGATCGAGGCCACGCCAATGGGGGTTTCCATCGCCGTTCCCAGAGGTACCTCCTGGCGTAGATCGGTGCGGAAGAATCCGTACAGCCCCTTGGCCTCGAGAAAGATGACCGGGTTCTCGTCACGAATCGCGGCGATCATCAAGCCCTTGGCGTCCACGGGGTTGGAAGGTGCGACGATCTTCCAGCCCGGGGTATGGAAAAAGAGCATCTCCGGGCACTGGCTGTGGAACGGACCGCCGCCGAGAAGCATGTTCAGGGTCCCCGTCGCACCGCCATAGGGAAGACGGACCACGATGGGTACAGGTCGGCCCCAACGCCAGTGGATCTTGGCGGCATTGTTGACCAGCTCATTGAAGGCCGGCGCCAGGAAATCGGCAAATTGCATCTCGGCCACCGGTCTCTTACCCACCAGGGCCGCGCCGACGGCACAGCCGACAATCGCCGATTCGGCGATCGGCGTATTGAGGCAGCGGTTCGAGCCGAACCTCTTGGCCAGTCCACGGGTAACGCCAAAGGCCCCGCCATATCGCCCACCCACGTCCTCGCCCAGGACGAAGACCTGGTCGTTCTCCGCCATCATCTCGGCCAACCCCTCGCGAATCGCTTCGTCGTAAGCCATGCGTCGCGTCGAGGGTTCGGTCGAGATCTCGGGCACCGGTGCCGAGCGGTGGGCATAGACACGCTCGCGGTATTCGCCAGCCTGGGGCCACGGAGCTGCGGTGGCGACAGCCACGGCCTCCGAGACTTCTCGCCGAACCTCATCCCGCAGCGACCGGCAATCCCCGACGGTCAAGATACCCGACTCCAGCAATCGTCGTTCATAGAGATCGATGGGGTCCAGCGCCTGCCACGCCGCCATCTCTTCCTCGATCTCGTATCCCGGCACCTTGGCCTCGGCGCTGCCGTGGAAGCGGTCATCATCGTGATGGGCATGCCCCGAACGCCGGTAGCTCACAAGCTCGACCAGCGTCGGACCCTGCCCCTGTCGGGCGCGCTCGGCAGCCCAGCTCACCCCGGCCGCCACTTCATCGGCATCGTTGCCGAAAAGGGTGATACCGGGAATCCCATAACCCGCGCCACGGCGGGCGAATCGCACAGGCAGCGGTCTGCTCGCTCACATGCGTGCCCAGGGCCCACTGGTTGTTCTCGACGACGAAGACCATATTGAGTTTCTGGACAGCGGCGAAGTTGATCGCTTCGTGCCACTCGCCGAGGCTGGATCCACCGTCGCCAATAAAGCTGATACACACGCGGTCTTCTTTGTCGAGCTTGAAGGCGTAGGCCAGGCCCACGAGCGTCTGTGTCGCCAGGGCCAGGGGAGCGACCGGCGGTAGGACTCCCCGATCGAAGTCACCGGTATGCAGATCGCGACCGTCCATGGGGGTACCGATCTTGCCGTACTGCACCAGCAGCGGATGCACCGGCTCGGGCATGAACATCAGCAGGGCGCCGAGATCACGAATCAGGGGACTGATGAAATCACCCCGGTAGGTCTCACCCTGACCAAACTCCGGGTATCGCCGCAATCGCAGTGCAGCGCCAACGATGGCCTCCTGCCCGGTGGATCGGAAGCCCTTCTGTGGCGAAGGGTAGGTCCCCCATTGGACCTCCTTTTGGTCGAACGACAGCTTCAAGCTCGTCTCCAGCTCTCGAGTCAACAACATGGTCCGGAACATCAGACGTCTCTCATGCGGAGTGATGGAGGCCTTGATCCGGCGACGCGTGAAGAAACCCCGTACCGCCGCATCCAGCTCGCGCCGAATCTCCGCCACCGCCATCTGATGAGTCCACTGCGGGTAGAGCAGGTCGTCCGCGAAATCCGGCCCGGTCCGGGACCGAGCTTCGATCCGCGCCAGCAATGCGGATTCGAGTTCGTCCTCCCCAGCCACCCGGGGTAGATCGCGAATCAGGAAAGGTGCCTCGAGGCTCAGAAAGGCGTGTAGCTCACGCAGAAGCTCTCGAGGCAGGGCGGGTGTCCCGGCACCCTTGGCGTCGCTCATTCGGGCGGTAGTATATCCGCCCTCGAGTGGACTGAACGGGTGTTCAGGGGTGCAGCCCTTCCGGCTGACATGAGACCCGGCCGCATCCTTCTATGCTGGCCGTGAACCAGGGAAAGGGGTAGGCCATCGGGATCGGCGGTCGGGTCTCATGTCAGTCGGAAGGGTGAGCACGCTATGGGGAGCCGTGGGGTACGACTTCGGGGCGGCCGCCTACCGGTTCGGTCAGGGTCTCCGCCTTGGCCGAGCCACTCGCAGATTCGCGCCACAGGCGACGAAGCCAGTGGGCCACGCCTTCGACACCGAGGTTGATATACGGCAACACCAACAAGGTCAGGATCGACGAGGACATCAGTCCACCCATGACGGTTCGAGCCAGCGGATAGTAGAAGATGCCGGCGGTATTGGGACCACGAATGGCCAGAGGAAGCAGTCCGATGATCGTCGTGGCGGCGGTCATCAGAATCGGTCGCAAGCGTTCGCGACCCGCCTGCAAGATCGCCTCTTCGTTCGACAGGCCCGAGCGGCGCAGCCGATTCATGTGATCCAGCAGGACGATGCCGTTGTTGACGACGATCCCCATCAGAATCAGCAGGCCGATCTGGCTCATGATGTTGAACTTGGTCCCGGTCAGCGCCAGCAACCAGGCGGTTCCAGGCAGGGCAAAGAAGATGGAGACCAGGATCGCAAAAGGTTGGGCCAGGGACTCGAACAACGAAGCCATGACCAGATAGACCAAGACCAGGGCGAGGAGAAAGTTGATCCCCATCTGACTGTTCTGATCCTGCTGCTCGATGATGCGATCGCCCCACGACCAGGAGTAGCCAGGTGGCAGATCGAAGGCGTCCATCAACCCGGCGATCTCCTCCTGGGTCTCATCCCATTCCTCCCCCTCATAGGTACCGCGCACGGCTACCCGGACCTTGCGGTTCTCTCTCCGTATCTCCCGGGGTCTGGGGATCACCTCGAATGTTGCGATATCTCCCAATTGAAACGGACGTACACCCTCTCCCCCACCGATCTGGATCTTCTTCAGATCGTCGAGGTTCTCTCGGTCTTCCAGCCGCAACGCCAGCCAGGTCTCCACTTCCCGCTGACCGGAATTGAACCGCGGCAACCGCATGGAGCCCAGTGTGAAGGAGAAAATATCGGCCAGATCCTGTGCCGTTAACCCCAGTCGTTCCGCTTTCTCCCGATCGATAGTGACCTGGATCTCCTGCTGCGAGTCCCGAAACGTGGTGCGCAGGTCCTGCATTCCTTCCAGGGTTTCGATCCGCCGCTCCGCTTCGGTCGCGAAACGTTCGAGGACGCCGGTGTCCTGGCCAAAGAACTTGACGGCGAAGTAGGTGCTGTTGCCCCCGTCTTCCGAGTCGTCATCGAAGAAGAAACGGACACCCGCCACTTCGGGCATGACATCACGAATCTCCTGGCGCAGGTCCTTGATCTCCTCATCGGTCATGTCCTGTCGAGCCAGCACCAGGGTCGTTTCCGCGCGATTCTCCATAAAGAAGCTGTACAGAGACTCGAATTCGAAATTCTCCCGATTCTCCTCCAGCACCGCCTCCACGATATCGACGACTTCTTCGGCTTCCGACTTGTAGGTATGGTCAGCGAACTCGTACTGCAATCGCAGCATCGAGTTGACCGTGCCGGAGAAGGTAGCGGACTCCACCATGCCGGTGAAGAACGGCAAGAGACCGATACCCAGACCCAGGACGATCAAGCCCAGGGTCTTGATCCGATGACGCAGCGTCCAAGCCAGAATCCCGCAGTACTTGTCCTCCAGCCAGGCGATCGATTTGATCGGTTTGGGCTTCTTTCTGCCGAGGAAATAGGCAGACATCAACGGAATCAGGGTCAACGCGGAGAACAGCGAGCAGGCCAGTGCGATGGCAATCGACATGCCGATCTCGCCCAGCCACACGGTCAACTCGACCTTGGCGCCGACGATCAGAGGAAGAAACACGATCAGGGTGGTCAATGTCGAGGCGGAGACCGCGACCGCGACCTGTCGAGCCCCGATCAGCGCCGATTTCTTGCGATCGGGCTCGGTCCGATGCGTGCGATCGATGGACTCCAGGACCACCACCGCATTGTCGACCAGCATACCGACGGCCAACATCAAACCCATCATGGAGAGAACGTTGAGACTCCTGCCCATGAAATACAGAGCCCCGCAGGCGGCGATGATCGAGAACGGGATCGACAGGGCCACGATCAACGTCGAGTCCAGTCGTCTGAGGAAGAAATAGAGGCTGACGATCGCCAGCAGTGCGCCGATGGCCCCGGCCTTGAGCAGGCCCTTCAAGCCCCCGGTGATGACATCGCCCTGATCTTCCCAGACGAAGACGTTGAGACCCTGCAAGGAGCGGATCGTCGTTGATCTCGGTCTCGATGACCGTCATCACTCTGCGAACCACATCGACGGTGTTGGCGGTGGACTCCTTGAAGACCTCGAGCGCGACAGCGAATTGCCCGTCGAGGTGACGACCATGGGGATACGGTGGCTCCTCGTAGGAGAGCTCGGCGATGTCCCGGACCCGCAGACCCCTGTTCGTTGATCATCAGGTCGCCCAACTCCTCGACGGTGGTGAACTCGCCCAACGCCCGGGCGGAGAAACGCAACCCGCCGTCCTCGATCTGACCGAGAACCAGATTCGAGGAAGCCCCCTGCAGCTGACGCGATCAGGGCGCCGACATCGACGTTGTGCTCGTTTGACCCGATCCAGAATCAGGTCGATGTAGATCTCGCGCGGCTCGACGCCCTTCGAGATTGACCCGCGCCACCCCCGGTACCCGCCGGATCCGGTTGAGAATCCGCGCTTCGATGAGGTCGTAGCTCTCGGAAAGGTCCACACCCTTCGGCCGACACCCGAGCCTGGACGACCGGGATATCGCTGGTGTTGAAGGAAAAGATGACGATCTCACCGATGCTGACTGGCAGCTCGGCCTTGACCTGATCCATCTTCTCGCTGACCTGCATCCGCACGACATCGAGCTCGTGCCCCCAGTCGAACTCCAAGAAAGAACTCCGCCTTGTCGGCGCTGGCCGTCGCATTCAGGGTCTTGACGCCGGCCAGGGTCGAGAGCACCTCTTCCACCGGCTTGACGATCTCGCGCTCGATCTCTTTCGGATTGGAGTTGGGATATGGAATCTGGACGCCGATAAAGGGCACGTCGATCTCTGGCAAATAGGCGAGGGGCAGACGCGCGATCGCGATACCGCCCAGCACCAGAACACTGATCAGCAGCATGGCCGTGGTGATCGGCCGCTTGACAGCGAGACGTGGCAGCTGCATCAGCTCACCTCTCGTAGGGGCTCGATGATCACCGACTCGGCGACTTCCGGCCTTTCGATCTCCGCGGTGGGCTGCACGGCAGGGGTCATCACCTCGGCCCGCCGATCGACCAGGGAGTAGACCACCGGGATCACGACCAGGGTCAGCAGTGTCGCCACCGACAGACCACCGATCACGGTGATGGCCAGAGGTGCCCGCAGCTCGGCACCCTCGCCCAACCCCATGGCCATCGGCAACAGCCCCAGAATGGTGGTGGCCGAGGTCATGAGAATGGGGCGTAGACGATCGCTACCCGCGGCAACCAGAGCCTCGATACGACCCACACCCGATCGCCGTCTCTGATTCACCGCGTCCACCAGGACGATGGCGTTGTTGACCACGATCCCGGCCAGCATCACGGCTCCGATCATGGCCACGATATTGATGCTGCGACCGGTCACTGCCAGCGCACCGATGACACCGATGGCGCCTAGAGGCAAGGTGAAGATGATGACGAAAGGATGCAGGAACGACTCGAACTGGGAGGCCATCACCAGATAGACCAGAAAGATCGCCAGCCCCATGGCCATGAGCAGTGAGCTCTGGGCCTCGGCGCGCTCTTCTTCCTGACCACTCAGAGTGGCCGTGACACCGGCGGGATAGACCTGCTCACCCAGCACGTTCCGCACATCGGCAGCCACGGCGCCCATGTCGCGACCCGAGATGTTGCTCGAGATGACGGCTGTGCGCTTCTGGCCGATGCGCCGAATCTCGCTGGGCCCTTCCACCAGGCTGACATCCGCGACTGATTTGAGATAGATCGGCACTCCGTCCCGTTGCGCGACGATGAAATCCTTGACGTCGTGGACGGATGCCTCGCCGACTTCGACCGACCGCACGACGATATCGATCTCTCGATCGCCCTCGGTGAAGCGGGTCGCCACCTCACCCTGCACCTTGTTGCGCAAGGTGTCGGCGACATCCCCCAGATTCAAACCCAAGTTGAGCCAGCTGGTTGCGTTGAAAGACGATCTGCAGCTCGGGGTTGCCCAGCTCGGCGCTGGACTTCACATCGACGAGACCCGGGAATGACGGCGATCTTCTCCTTCAGCTCGCCGGCTACCGAGTGCAGCTCGCTCAAACTGTCGCTGTAGACCTCCACCTCGATGGGTGTGCGAAAGCTGAAGAAGGTCGGCCGCTCGAATTTGAAGCGCGCCAATTCCGACGGTATCGAGACGCTCACGCAGCCTGGAAATGACAGCCGCTTCCTGCTCGGGCGTGGTGCCGGCCGCCATTCGGACCTGAATCCGGCCGGTATTCTCTCCTTCGGTCCCCGTGCTCGTCAGCGACAGACCGCGCCCACCCGAGATCGTGGAGTGGGTCCCGACCGCTTCGTCTTCTTCCAGAATCGAGTCCACATCGGCCAGGAAGCGATCCGTGATCTCCAGGGGTGTGCCTTCCGGCAGCTCCACCAGGAAACTGAACTCACCTTGCGAGAAACTCGGAATCAGATCGAAACCAAGCCGTGGCACCATCCAGACCGCCGCCGCCAGCGTCAGCATGGCCAGAGCCAGCACCAGCGGTCGAACCCGCAGCGCACCCCGCAAGACTGCTGGGATAGGCACCCGAGACGAGGCCCAGGAGCTTGTCGAAAGTCAGGGAGATGGGTTTGACCAGCAAAGCCAGCCCCCTCCCGACCCACCGCAGAACGAATCTGACCGCCAGCAAGAGATAGGACGGGATCTTGACCAGCAGAAAGCGGAAAAACCTCCGCACTCTGCCTGCCTCTGACGTTTCGGCGACGGATCTCACCGCGTCTTCGGCACCACCGGCGATGGCAGCCATCATCGGGAATCAGCGTCAGGGCCACCGCCAGAGATGCCAGCAAGGCAAACGAAACTGTCAAAGCCATATCGCGGAAGAGCTGGGCTGCAATCCCTTGCAGGAAGACCACAGGCAAAAACACGGCGACCGTCGTCAGAGTCGAGGCAGCCACTGCTCGACCCACCTCGGAAGCGCCGTGCAGGGCGGCATCCAACGCCGACTCACCCGCCTCGCGCCGCTTGAAGATCGCCTCCAGAACCACGATGGCGTTGTCGACGAGCATACCGACGCCAAGAGCCAGACCACCCAGAGACATGATGTTGAGGGTCGTCCCGGTGCGATACATCAGGAAGAAAGTGGTGACAATCGAGATGGGAATAGAAATGCCGATGATCACGGTGCTGCGCAGATCCTTCAAGAAGAGCAGCAGGACCACGATGGCGATTCCGCCGCCGAGAAGCGCGTTGTTCAGCACCTCGCGAATGGAGGCCTGGATGAACTCCGACTGGTCGACGCCGGTGACCACCTCGATGCCTGCCGGCAGCTCGTTGGCCGTGCCTTCCAGCCGGCGGGTGACGGCTCTGGAGACCTGGACCGTATTGGCGTCTCCCTCTTTGTAGATGGCGAGCTCGACCGCTTCCTCGCCGCCAAACCGGGAAATGACCTCTCTCTGCTTGTGCCCGCGGGTGACCTCGGCGATGTCCCCGATCCGCACGGTGCGACCCTCGTGGTTGAGGATCGCCGTTTCCCGGATATCGTCCAGGTCGACGAACTCATTGTTGGAGCGGACAAGATAACGCGCCTCTTCCTCGTAGAGACTCCCTCCGGCCTGGTTGACGTTCTCACGCAACAGCCGATCGTTGACGTCCTGGATGCTCAGACCCAGAATCGCCAGCTTGCCCTCGTCCACCTTGACCTGGATTTCTTCTTCAAAACCGCCGTTGACCTTGATGGCCGCGACGCCTTCGGTCGACTCGAGATCCTTCTTGAGAACCTCCTCGGCGACATAACGCAGCTGATAGAGGTCATCACCGCCAATCAGATACAGCCTCAGGACCGGATCATTGGCCGGGTCGAACCGCAGCAGCACCGGCTTGGTCACTTCCCGAGGAAGCCGGACCAGGTCGATCTTCTGACGCACGTCCAGCGAGGCGAAATCCATGTTGCGACCCCATTGGAACTCCAGGGTCACCTGTGACAGACCCGGTTTGGAGACCGAGGTCAATCGCTTGACGCCGGACACCACACCGACCGCTTCCTCGATGGGTCGGGAGACCAGCGATTCCATCTCGGCCGGAGCCGCGCCAGCCAGCTTGGTTTCGACGGTCAGACTCGGATACGAGAGGTCTGGCAATAGATTGATGGACAATCGGCCAAAGGCCACCAGACCGAAGAGAACCAGAGCGACGGCCACCATGGATATGGTGACCCGGCGACGGAGAGAGAACTCGATCAAGCGCATGGGCTCGTCAGTCCGGTTTAGCTGGAGCTACCTTGAGCGTCTAGGACCTTGACGGGCGAGCCGTCCTTGAGACCACCTTGTCCCGCGACGATGACGCTCTCGCCGGCCTCAACACCGGCCAGCGCCTCGACGAAGTCGCCTTCCTCCAGACCGAGGGTGACGGCGCGCTTCTCGGCGACACTGTCGCTGGCCACGAAGACATGAGCCTTCTGGAGCTCGCGCAGAACCGCCTCGCGGGGCACCAATAGCGCGTCAGATCGGGTTTCGCGAACGATATCCACCGTGATGAAGCTGCCTGGCCTGACGTCAGCAGGGTGCTCATCGGCTTCCACGGTGATCTTGATGGTGCCTGTGGCCGTGTCCACGATGGGACTTATCTGGCGGATACGACCGCCAAAGGCGACTTCCTGCGCGGCGTTCAGTCGAATGCGCACCTCGCGACCCGCTGTCAGACCCAGAACGTCTCGTTCGGGAAGATAGATCCGGGTAATCAAGGTGTCGAAATCGGTGACCTGGAACAGCTCGTCACCGATTTGAACGTGTTGTCCCACCTGGGTCATCCGTTGCGTCAGCTGGCCACTGAACGGCGCTCGGATCGAAGTCTTGGCGAGCGCCCATTCGGCCTCGGCCATCTCCTGCTCGGCGATTCGGTATTCGATTTCGAGCTTGTCGTACTCTTCCTGACTGATGAGCTCTTTCGCCACCAGGTCTTTGGCCCGCTCATAGGCCAGACGCGCGTTGGACTCCTTGAGCTGCGCCTTCTTGACGTTGATCTGCTCGTCATCGGGAACCAGGGTTGCCAGGATCTGCCCCTGGCGCACCCTGTCGCCCTCCTCGGCATGCAGGGTGAGAACCCGCCCGCCGACTTCGGCCAGGACCTTGACCTCGAACTCGGCCACCAGATTGGCGGTCGAGCTGATATAAGCGGATACACTCCCGGGCTCGATGGCCACGACCTCCACGGGCACCGGAGCCTTCTTTTCTTTATCCTCGCCCTCTCCCTCGTCCTCACCTTCGGCTGGCTCTTCACCGTCGGCTCGGGCCTCGGCGTTCTCTTCCAGCGCCGCGCTATCACTTTCCTGGTTCTCCGTCGAGGCTCCGTCGGCCTGGGTGGCTACCAGATTCATGACCACGAGCAGACCTACGACGACAACAAACGCACCGACGGCCAGCGACAAGAGTCGCAGCTTTCGATTCCGATTGGTCTTCTTGCTCGATTCACTCTTTCGGGACTGCATAGGAACCTCCGTTGATAAGTCGCTCGCCCTGTCCGGGTAGCCTTGGGGGCTCGAAAACCCTCTCTTTTGATCATCTTTACGAGCCGGCAAAGCCGTTTGTTTCAGGCAACTCGTCCCAACTCGTCATCTTCATGGCCTCACTGATTCAGACGCATCGCCGCTCCCGGAGGTTGCAGGACGGCTGCGAAAAATCCGATTGACTCGTGAGCTCGGTTGCTCCATTCTTTCTCTCATGCGACTTCTCGTGGCCTGCCCCGACTGCAATCGGCAATACGACGCCAGCAAGCTCGCGGAAGGATCGCGGTTTCGCTGTCTCTGTGGGGCCATCCTGCGGGTCCACCGCCCCGAGCCCCACGACGCCGCGGTGGTGCGATGCTCGTCCTGTGGTGCGCCCCGTCAAGACAGAGGCGAGTCCTGCCGCTTTTGCAGCGCGGACTTCACGCTGCACGAAAGAGACCTGCACACCATCTGCCCAGCCTGTATGGCCAGGGTCAGTGACCGCGCCCGCTTCTGCCACCACTGTGCCTCACCTCTGCTGTCCTCAGGCATCGCCGGTGAGCCCAGCACGCAGGCTTGCCCCGTTTGCGCGGACCAACAGATGCTCACCAGTCGGCAGGTAGGCAAGCCAGCGATCGGCGTGCTCGAGTGCCCCAGATGTGCCGGACTGTGGTTGGCCAAAGACGAGCTCCAGCTCTTGCTGCAGAAGGTTCGCGTCACTTCAGCCAGTACCGAGTCCGAGATCAGCGCGACTCCTCAGACCTATCGGTCGGCCGAACGCGTGACCCAGGAGGGTCCCCTGTACCGGGCCTGCCCCGTCTGTAGCAAGTTGATGCACCGCCGCAATTTCGGACGCAAGAGCGGCATCATCGTCGATCAGTGCGGCCCGCACGGCTATTGGTTCGACAACCAGGAGCTAGAAGACTTGCTGCGATGGGTGCAGCAGGGCGGTGAGATACAGGTTGCCCGACTCCAAGACGAGGAACAGCGCGAGGCGACACGCCGAAAGCAATTCGATCGGCAGCTGGAGCCTGCCGATGCCGACTGGCCAGCGTCCCATCGTGGATCGGGAACCCTGGTCGAGATGCTGGGCTGGCTGGTCAGCCGAATTCGCTGAGGTGAGCACCCCACCCTGCAGTGCGTGCTAGGATTCCTCGAACCAATCCGAGTTCTCTTCCCGAGCGGGATTCCTCCCGAGTCGATGATCGAATCGCCCGCACTTCTGCGCTCCTACGTCAGGGGAATTCGTCAGCTGAGTGGTGCCCAGCAAGTCTCACTCTTTGTACCAACAGCCCCCGGCGGTCTCTTTCAACCCGTGCTCCTGCACGACGGTGATGCGCCACCGGTGCCGGAGCTCGAGGATCTCGTATCCGCCGAGCGATTCTTCCGCCTGCAAATGGATGCTGTCTCGGGTGAAGCAGCGCCCCAGTCACTGGAGCTGGTGCACAGCTCCGCCCGGGACTGTGGACTGATCACTCTCCCAGGCGTCGAAGCTCCCTGGGAATTGGCGCGGTTCGGCGTCGAGAGACCGACGCGACGACGTTCCGACAGTGAACAGATACCAAACAACGACCGATATGGTGCCTGGTTGGGACTGCGATTTGCCGCCGGCCAGGGTTCGATACTGGAGAGGCTTGCCCACAGCCACGTGCCCACGCGAATTCTGCAGCAGGACGACTCGCATCTCTGGTGGGATTGGCTCTTTGTGATGGGGGGTGCGCTGGCCAGCCACACCACCCAGGTCACGGCCATTCTGAAGGATCCGGTCACCGGTCTGGCTGACCGCAAGGCCTTCCAAGCGGTCCTCAACGATCAGATCGAGCGCGCCCAGAAGGACTCCCTACCGCTATCCCTGTTGTTGATCAACCCCGAGCAATTCGCCGCGATCAACGAGCGTCTCGGACGGGAGGCCGGAGATCAATGTGTGCGCGAGATCAGCGAGCGTTTGCGACCGGCTCTGCGCATGACCGATTTTGTGGCCCGCTATGGCGGGGTGGTCTTCGCGGCCCTGCTGCCGAACACACCAGAATCCGAAGCCCTGGAAGTGGCCCAGCGCATCCTGGAGGAGATGGCAAGGCGACCGTTCCTCGGCGAGCAAACAGATCTGGCCTTCAGTATCGGCCTGAGCTCGCTGGAGCCGGCCGACCTGGGGGATCCGGCTCGGCCACTCGAGGTGGTCCGACGCGCCGATCGGGCCCTGAATACCGCCAAACGCGAGGGTGGAGACCGCATCGTCAGCTGGCGCCGGCTGGCGGCAACCTCAGACGGGGACGGGCTCGACCGACTGAGCGGCATCTTCACCGGCAATATGTCCAAGGACTACCGGAACATGGCGCTGTTGCGCGACACCATCGACATCTTGGCCCAGGGCACGGACTTCAGCGGCGTCGCAGCTGAGGTCGTCGACAAACTCTACGGCGCTTTCACGCCCGACCGCATTGGCATCTTCACTGCGGACGAGCGCGGAGCCGCCTTCCTGGTCTGCGGCCTGACCCGACGGGACTCGAGCAGCGGGCTGCAGTCCAGGGTTGAAACCGTGGAGCTCGAACCCTATGAAAGAGAGCAGATCGAAACGGCTCTCACAGAGACTCGCCCCAAGAGATTCCAATCCCAATCCTCGCCGGCCAATCAAGACAGGCCTGAGGTCGATTCCGGACGGGCCGCCTTTGTGGCGCCGCTGACGGCGGGGCAACAAACTCTCGGCTGTCTCTTTGTGGAAGGTCGCAAGAACACCCTGACTCTGGACACTGCCGATTTGATCTTCCTTCAATCCTTGGCCGCTCAGGTGGGAGTGGCCCTCGACCGCGCTCGGCTGACGGGTCTGGAGAGAGACCGGCAGGAACAGGAACGACGGCGACTCCGAGCCGAGCTCAGTGAGCTCCGACAGGCCCTGCAACACGTGAAGATGGTCTACCGCTCACCCGAGATGGAAGAGCTGGTGGCGACGGTCAATCGGGTGGCCCCAACAGATGCCACGGTTCTCATTATCGGTGAGAGTGGCACGGGCAAGGAGCTTCTTGCCCGGACGGTGCATGAGTTGAGCCACCGCAAGAATCACCCCTTCGTTATCGTGGATTGTGGTGCCATCTCCTCGACTTTGATCGAAAGCGAGCTCTTTGGACATGAGCGCGGGGCCTACACCGGGGCTCAGACACGACGACGCGGTCGACTCCTGGAGGCCCAGGACGGCACGGTTCTGTTGGATGAGATCGGCGAGCTACCGCTCGAGGTGCAGAGCAAATTGCTGCGATTTGTCCAGGACAAACAGTTCACTACCGTCGGTGGCTCCAAGACTCAGACCGTCGACGTGCGCATCGTCGCAGCCACCAACCGAGACCTGGCCACCGAGGTTGAAGCCGGCCGGTTTCGTGAAGACCTCTATCATCGGCTCAACGTGGTCTGCTTGAAGATCCCACCGCTCCGCGATCGATCCACCGACATCCTTCACCTGGCCCACCATTTCCTCGAGCTGTTTGCCCTCCAGTACCAGAAGGGTGTTCGGCAGTTCACCCCAGAGGCTGAGAACGGTCTGGTCGGCTACTCGTGGCCAGGAAACGTGCGCGAACTGCAGAACAAGATCCTGCAGACCGTGATTCTCTGTGAGGGCGATGTCATTGGCCTCGAAGAGTTGGGCATCGGCGCCTCCACCGCCCCAGGTGAGGCTTTTCAGGGGCCAGCTGGAGCCGCAGCCGGCATGCAGACCAGTGAGCCAGAGTCGGCGCGCCCAGCCAACCCCTGGCAAGACCTACATCAGCAGCTAGGAGAGCTCATCGACACCTCGAGGGCGGCTTCTCCTCCCCTGCGGCTGCCGATGGGAGCCTGGCTCCGCGATGACCTGTTGCTGGCGGCCGCCGCCAGCACCGGTCAGGGGATCCGGGAGGCCTCGAGAATAGTGGGCATGCCTGATAGCACGTTTCGTCGACGCCTGCGTTCGGCGCAGGATGATCAGGATTCAGGTCTGGCAAGGCGCCCGGAAAACTGGGAACCCATCCGCGAGACCCTGGCCGATCTGACGCGCGCCGGGCGCTCCGGCGAGGGCGATCTGCACCCCCGCACCCAGTCCGTTCTCCTGCAGGAAATCCTGGCTCGATTCCCCAACGACGTCCAGATCGGCGCCCAGTTGCTGGGTGTCAGCCCACCGACGTTTCGCCGTCGAGCCCGCCAGATCCAAGCCACCGATTGATTCACCGGGAACCTTCTCGCCACCGGCCGCGTTAAACCAGGTGGGAGAAGACGTTGAACGACGGCTCATGCGTAGCGGACAGTGAGCTCTTCAAACGCACCCAGCTGGGAGACCAGTCGGCGTTCGGAGAGCTGGTGGAACGACACAAGGACGGTCTGGTGAACTATCTGACCCGCCTCTGCGGCAGCCCGGAACAGGCCGAGGACCTGGCACAGGAGGCCTTTCTCCGGCTATACGAGCGGGGCGCTCACTATCGGGAGCAGGGCAAGCTACAGGCCTATCTGTTCCGCATCGGTACCAACTTGTTTCGCAGTCAGAGGCGGCGCGAGCAGCGCTGGTACCGTCTGGGACAGCTCTTCTTCTCCGCCAATGGCAACCACAGCGAAGCGGTGCAACAGACCCGGATACTGCAGGACGAGCTCGGACAGAAGCTCTCGACGGCCCTTCTGGACCTGCCCTTGCGCTATCGAGCCCCGTTGGTTCTGTCATTCATCGAGGGGTGGACACACCGGGAGATCGCCGATTTGATGCGCTGTCAGGAAGGCACGGTCAAATCCCGAATTCACCGCGGACGCAAGCTCCTACAGGCCCAGCTCGAGGAGTATCGAAACGGAGATCTATCGTGAGTCACCCCCAGCACAACGATTCGTTGGACCAAGCTCTTGCCAGTCTGCCTCGGCAGCGTCCTTCAGCAGGCTTTACTCGGGAGGTCCTGGCACAGTTGAACCACAGATCCCCGAGGCGAGCCGGCTCTCGCGCTCGTCTGATCTGGGCGACGGTCATTTCATTGACCGTGGTTTCGCTGCTGGGGCTGGGCTACGGATATCAACGGCAGCAGGCCGCCAAGCAGGCCTACAGGGTCCAGGTCGAGGAGCTCAGATCAAGATACCAAGAGCTCCTGGGCGAGGTCGCCATCGTCCGCCAGGAGGTCTCGACTCCAGACACCCGCCTCTATCTCGGTGGCGACGAGAGAGTCGATCTGGTCCTCGATCTCAGCCAGACCCCTGCCTATCGAGACAATCGACAGGATCGCCAGGACATCAGGCCAGCGGCCCTGGAACAGTGATCAGAGAGTGAGGAACAAACCATGCTGACAAAGACAGCGAGAACTGCCTACAAACGCCATCACGCGACGCTGATGGCCCTCACTCTGGCCCTCTGTCTGCCGCTCGCCGGGAGCTCGGCGACCGCACAAGTACAAGATCAGGACACCGAAGTGGTGGTGGAGCGCCCAGTGGTGGTGGTCCGCAGTACTTCGCATCAACCCAATCTCACCTGGACCGTGGAGGGCGGGCGCTCTTTTCTCGGCGTGCAGACCCTCGACCTCACGCCAGAGCTCCGAGAGCACTTCGGCGTCCCGCCGGCAGGCGGGTGTTCTGGTGGCGAGGATCCTCGCGGAGAGTCCCGCCGCGGAGAGCGACCTGCAGGTCGGCGACATCATCAGCGCTCTCGATGGTGAAGACATCGTCTCACCCTCCGATCTCGCCCGGGCCGTGGGTCATCACGAATCCGGAGACGAGGTCGATCTGGAAGTCTGGCGACAAGGCCAGGTGCGCTCTGTGCGATCGAGCCTGGTCGAGCGACAGGGACCCCATGTCGACATCCGCCAGTTCCGCCTCCCAGAGGGCAGACTCGAATACTGGACGATGGCGGCCAGCGAGCTCGAAGGGGCCATCGAGTTGGAGACCGAAACCCTCAACCGGGCAATCGAGAAACTCAATGAGGAGATGGCCAGTCCCGAGTGGGAGAGAAGAATCCACTCCTTCCATGAGCATCAGGGGACCCTGATGCAGCGCATCAACGTCCTCGAGACACGCCTCGAGGAGCTGGAGAAGGAGCTCGAAGATCTGGCGGAGGACGAGTGATGAGCGCGACGGTCAGTCGAGGAGACGCTGCTTGGCGATCGCTCGACGTTCCATGGCGGCGGCCACTTCGCCACCCACGAGGATGGACATGGCGGTGAGGAACAGCCAAATCAGAAAGGCAGCCATTCCTCCTACCAGACCATAGATGGCGCTGAACCGAGGGGTGTAGGAGAGAAACTGGCGAAAGAGCAGGGTCGCGCCCACCCACAGCAGGGTACCCACAACGGCTCCGACAAGAATCCATCGTTTCGAGCGGCTCTGATCGTGATTCGGCAGCCAGTAGTACGTCAGCCACATCATCGCCACGGCGAGGAGAAGAGTCAGCGGCCAGGTCAGACTCCCAAACGGGTTGTCGACCTGTAGAACCCTGGCGATGGCGGGTCCCGCCAGGACACTCACCGCCAGAACGATCATGGCGCCTGCCAGGATCAGCAGCAGCCCCAGGGCCATGGCGCGGCGCTTCCACCATTGATACCGACGCTGGGCCTGGTAGGCCTTGTTGAGGCCATCGGCAAGCACCGCGAAGATGTTGGAAGCGGCCCAGACACTCAAAACCAGACCGATGGAAAGCGCGCTGGCACTGCGCGAGCTGGTCACCTGGTGGACGAATTCGCCGATGGCGTTCGAGGCCTCCGCCGGCAGGGCTACCAGCAGCTCGTTCATGATCCAGTCGAAGGCGGGCTCTCTGCCGATCAGACCGGTCAGCGCGAAGAGGGACAGAATCAGCGGGAAGAAGGACAGAAAGAAGTAGAAAGCGATGCTGGCCGCCTCGGTGGTAATGCGATCCCGACTACAACGGTGAAAGACCTCCTGCGCTACACTGAGAAGACTCAGCGCTTGCTTGCGTTGGTGACTTGCCATCGAGGTCCCAGTATAAGCTCTCCGACATCGAACGGCACAGAGGTGGATTGACCATGCGCATCTACGCCTTTCAAGGAATTCGGTACTCCGACCATGACGCCGCGGGCTCATGGGCCGGCCCTCCCTACGACCAGATCGACGACGATCTGCAGAGCCAACTCCACCAGGAGCCGCGGCATTTTGCCCACTTGATCCGTCCGGCCGGCGCCACCGGGGAGGCTCATCAGGCTGCCACCGAGCTGCATCGTCAGTGGCTGAACAAAAAGGTCCTGACACGTGAGCGCGGGCCCGCTCTCTATCCTTACGAGATCCGCTTGGCAAAGGGCGGTCGCCGCCTGGGGATCTGTGCGCTGGTGGGCCTTGAAGACGCCGACTCCGGCATCATCCGACCCCACGAGGCCACTGTGGCCAAGACCGTGGATGAGCGTCTATCCCTGCTGCGCAAGATGCGCATCGACCTGGAACCGATCCTCATGCTGGCCGATGACCAGGGGGATCTCGACCGCCTCCTCGAGGAGGACCTGCAGGGCTCCCAACCCCTGGTCCGGCATGAAGATGCCGACGGCAACCACCACCGTCTCTACCTCCTGGAGGATACAGCGAGGATCTCCGTCTACCAGCAGACGCTGTCCCACAGTGTCGGTCTGATTGCGGACGGGCACCACCGCTACACTGTGGCGTCCAAGTATGCGGCGGAGAGCCATGCCGAGACAGGCTCTCCCGCAGCGGCCAAGCTCGCAGTGATCACCGGTCTCTCGGCGCCCGGACTGCAGATTGATCCTATCCACCGTCGACTCGAGCGCCCCCTCGACCTGGAATCGGTCGCTCATCGGGCCTCGAGCTGCCGACCGATTGCAGATCCTTCCGGCGTCCAGATCGCCGCTGTCGTGGCGGCGGCCTCACAGCCCTCGATAGGCGTGAGCTTCGGGGGTCGCACAGAGCTATGGAGTTTTGACCCCGAGAGCATCTCCCGACTAGCTTGCCCGAACATCTGCGGCACCTTTCTGTAGGCTGGCTACACGACGTTCTGCTACCGGAGATGGGTCTCGACTCCGCCGCCGCCACCGATGGAACCGTAGGCTACCGATCCGACCCCGATCGTCTGCACCGGGAGCTGCAGGAGGGTTCGGCAGCTATGGGATTCTGGCTGCCGCCGATGTCCGGGGAGAGTTTCGCCCGCGCGATGCAGGGAGGCAGCCTGCTGCCGCCAAAATCGACCCGGTTCCTACCCAAGGTGGCCTCCGGTCTGGTCTGGGTCGGCCACGACACCCCCGTCGCCTGAGTCTCGCGTTAGGATCGCTCCATGCCACTACACTTTCGCAGTGACGACAAGCCGGTGGTGGAGTTCGACCCGCGGCTCGAGCTATCCCCGTTCACTCTCTTCAGACGTCTGCGGGAGGGGCAGGCGCTGCTACTCGTCGATGTACGCTCAGCACCCCGAGGATGGACGCTTCGGGGGGCCAGCCCACTCCCGGGTCCGACATGGGTACCACCCGCAGGTCAGGACGTGCTCCTCTTCGATGACGATGGCACCGAGGCGGTCACCGTTGCCCGTGAATTGCAGGCACAGGGTCATCCCACGGTTCGCGCCTTGTTCGGGGGCTTGCGACTCTACGAGTTCAGTCTCGACCCAGAGGTCGTGGGCGAGGAGACGTTCCTCCTGTCTCTGGACGAGAAGACCGACTGAGCGCCGGCCTCACGTCGGCTCGGCACCGCTGGTGATCGTGCCGTCTTCTCCAACCGTCCACAACTCGCCAGAGTAGATCAGATCTTGCAGGGTTCCCTGTCCTTGCGCCTCGATCTGCTGCTCGATCTGGGTCACCACCCCGGCCTCGTAGGTCGGCTTCTCGACCGATCGCAGCACGCCGACCGGCGTCGGAAACTCGGGGAACCTCATCTGAGCCACCATGAATGCGATGGTGGGATTGGGATCTGACTCATTCCAGACCAGACAATCGTCCGGACCGAAGCCGTCGCTGAACTCGATCACCTCGAGCTGGGTGCCGTGGAGCCGCACGCCGCGGTTCTTGTCCTTGCCGAAGATCAAAGGCTGCCCATGCTCGAGATACAACGTCTGTTCGTCTCGAGCTTCCTTCTCGGTCATATAACTGAAGGCACCGTCATTGAAGATATTGCAGTTCTGGTAGACCTCGATGTAGGCCGAACCCTGGTGTTCCGCAGCTTGGTGCAAGACCTCTTTCAGGTGCTTCTGGAAGATATCCACAGTTCGCGCCACGAATGTGGCACCGGCGCCCAGCGCCAGAGAAAGGGGGTTGAAAGGCAAATCGATGGAGCCGAAGGGCGTCGACTTGGTCCTCTTTCCCACCTCACTCGTGGGCGAGTACTGCCCTTTTGTCAGACCGTAGATCCGATTGTTGAACATGACGATCTTGACGCCGAGATTGCGTCGCAACGTATGGATCAGATGGTTGCCACCGATAGACAAGGCGTCGCCATCTCCGGTCGCTACCCAGACTTCCAGATCGGGTCGGGCAATTTTGACGCCGCTGGCGATCGCTGGAGCCCGGCCGTGAATGGAGTGAAAGCCGAATGTATCCATGTAGTAAGGAAACCGGCTCGAGCAACCGATGCCTGAGACGACCACGAACTTTTCCTTGGGGATGCCGAGAGACGGCAACACAGCCTGGACTGCCGACAGGATGGCGTAGTCGCCACACCCTGGGCACCACCGCACTTCCTGATCGGACTGGAAGTCCTTCTTCGTCAGAACTTTCTCTTCGGTCGTCATGGTTTTCGGTCTCCCAGAATCTCTTGAATCTTCGCCAGAATCTCAAAGCGGTAAAACGGTTTGCCCTGAACCTTGGGGTAGCTGATCACATCCCGCAGCGTGCGTGCCCGGATGAGCAAGGCGAGCTGACCCGTGTTCATCTCCGGAATCAGGATCTTGTCGAAGCGACCCAGGACCTCATCCAGATTGGCGGGGAAAGGATTGATATAGCGAAGATGGGCCCGACCCACCCTCAGGCCAGCCTTGCGCGCATCGCGCACGGCGCCGGTAATCGCACCGAGGGTACTTCCCCAACCCAACACCAGAAGATCGCCTTTCTCCTCGCCTTCCACTTGCAGATCGGGAATGCCCTTGGCGATGGAGGCCACCTTGTCGGCGCGCAAGTGGGTCATCAGCTCGTGGTTTTCGGCATCGTACGAGACGTTGCCGGTCAGGCTGTCTTTCTCCAGCCCACCGATCCGGTGTTCGAGACCCGCGACGCCGGGGATCGCCCAGGGGCGTGCCAGGGTCTCGGGATCACGAGCGTAGGGCTGAAAATTCTCGGCGTCGGTCCAAAACTCGGTCCGCAGATCGGGAAGATCCGCCACTGCCGGTAGACGCCAGGGCTCGGACCCGTTGGCGATGAATCCGTCGGAAAGCAGGATCACCGGGACCATGTGTTGGATGGCGATCCGCGACGCCTCGATGGCCATCTCGAAGCAGTCCGCTGAGGAAGAGGCGGCCAGGACAGGTATGGGCGAGTCGCCATTGCGACCGAACATGGCCTGCAACAGATCCGACTGTTCGGTCTTGGTCGGCAAACCGGTGGAGGGTCCACCACGCTGGATGTTACAGATCACCAGCGGTAATTCCACCATGATCGCCAGGTTGATGGCCTCAGATTTCAGCGCCAGGCCAGGACCGCTGGTTGTCGTCACCGCCAAAGCTCCCCCAAACGAGGCGCCGATGGCGGCACAGACCGCAGCGATCTCGTCTTCCGCTTGAAACGTCGTCACCCCGTAGTTCTTGAAGCGGGAAAGCTCATGCAGGATATCGCTGGCTGGGGTGATGGGATACGAACCCAGAAACAGAGGGAGACCGCTGCGTCGGCTGGCCGCGACCAATCCCAGCGCCAAGGCACTGTTGCCCATGATGTTGCGGTAGGCACCCGGCTCCAGGGTCGCTGGCTCCACCTCGTAGCGCACCTGAAAGACCTCGGTGATGTCGCAGAAATTGTAGCCCGCCCGCATCACCTTGGTATTGGCCTCGGCGATCTCGGGTCGACTGCGAAATTTCCGCTGCAGCCACTCCACCGAGTTCGACAGCGGCCGGCTGAACATCCAATACACCATTCCCAGAGCAAAGAAGTTCTTGCATCGGTCCTGCGTCTTCGCATCGAGGCCGCTGTCCTCCAGGACCCGGCGGGTCATGGTGGTGATGTCGACCGGGTACACCCGGTAACCATCGAGGCTGGAATCCTCGAGTGGACTGACCTCGTAGCCGGCCTTCTTCAGGTTACGCGCGTTGAATTCATCGGTATTGGCGATGATGATGCCATTGGTCTTGAGATCCACCAGCGACTTCTTCAATGCCGCCGGGTTCATGGCGATGAGCACGTCGGCAATATCTCCGGGGGTGTGGATGTCGTAGTCGGCAATGCGTACCTGGAATGCCGACACACCGGGGAGGGTACCGGCTGGAGCCCGAATCTCCGCTGGAAAGTCCGGAAAGGTGGCCAGGTCATTGCCCGCCAGCGCCGAGGTGCTGGTGAACTGGGTCCCCGTCAGCTGCATGCCGTCGCCCGAGTCACCGGCAAAGCGAATAACCACTTCACCCATCTTTTCGATGGGGACTTCACGTGTCTTCTGCTGTGGATTGCTGTCTGTCTGTGCGCTCATGATGTCTCTACACTGCTCCCGAGAACTCCAAGAATCCGGCTGGTTTCGACTTGTCTTCTTTGATGGTTGGAGAGGATCCTGATCATGGTGGGGTCGGCTACCTTCCAGGACCCTACCTGGAGTGCAAAAGTGTAGCAGAATATGCTGACCACACCAGCACTTTTGACACGCTCGGGAGCCTGACAAGCTAAGATCGTGATTCCGGGCCCGCAGCGAGTTGGCGGGAACAAAAAGCCCTGCGGAACGTAGTGCCTGGAGAAGTCCCATACCTGTCACCGGCCTATGACCAGATCCTCCCTGATACGCGCCGCCTGGATCGGTGCCTTTCTCATCGGCTCTATACTTCTCGCCAGTGCCGCTGGGATGCTACTGAACTTCCCACTGACCCTGCAGATGGTCTATGGCCTGGCGCTGGGCGCCGGAGTCTTCCTGGCACTTTGGCTGCTCTGGAGAGGCCTGCGCGTCTTTCTCTGGCGAGTCGGACGCCGGCTGGCGGCATCGTATTTTCTTATCGGAGTCCTGCCGATCCCGATGGTGGTCTTGCTGATCCTGCTCAATCTCTATCTCTTGAGCGGCTACTTCCTCGGGCACCTCTATCGCACCGCCACAGGAGAGCTCCAGCAGGAAATCACGGATGCTGCCCAAAGCCATCTCGAGCGCTACGACTATGCGGGCAAGGTGCCAGAAGCCAGATCCGACTCCCTGGCCTTCGCCTACTATCTGGATGGGCGCCGTTCAGGCGGCAACGAAGAGCTACCCGAATATTGGCCCGAGTGGCTGTCCGCACGAGCCCGTGAGGCCCCACCGACTCCGCGACCGCCGGTCTCGTTCGTCGCCAGAGCCAACGGCGAGCCGACGTTGGCGGCTATCGCGCAAAGGGGTCGGCGGGCGGTTCTGGCAGTCTTCGAGGGTTCGATCGAGACCGAATTGGCCACCCGAAGCGATGTCTGGGTGATGCTGCTGCGCGCCGAGGACCCCCGCAAGGAGGGTCTGATTCGGCTCGACTTGATGGGCAAGGAATTCGTCCTGCAGCCCCTGGCGACTCGCCCCAAGGAGGTCGCGAGAGATGCTTTTTTCAATATCCCGGCGACGGGAGAATCCCAGCCCTGGTGGCGACGACCTGTCGTCTGGTGGGGCGAGTTGGCGGGCCCGTTTCACAGTCTGCACAACGGCACCCCGATCTCCGAATTCCTCACCGCCTCCCTCAACAGCACTCCCCGCAGCATCTTCCGGCACCTCATGGGTGGCTCGGCCGAAGTCAATACCGCAATCTGGGCCAGCCTGATCGCCATTACCGGTGTCTTGCTCAGCATCTACGCGGTGGCGATCATCATGGCGTTCTTCATGATCTTCGGGTTGAGTCGGGCGGTCAACCAGATCAGCCGGGCCACCAATGCGGTACGCCGCGGAGAGTTTTCCGTCCGGATCCCTGTGCGTCGCCGAGACCAGATCGGCGAGTTGCAGCAGTCCTTCAACGAGATGGCTGCCGGGCTCGATCGCTCGGTACTGGCCGTGGCGCAGAAGGAGGTGCTCGAAAAGGAGCTCAAGATCGCACGCCAGCTGCAGGAAAGCCTCTTGCCAGCCGATATCCCTTCTTCAGACAGGGTCGAGTTCGCCACCCTCTTCCAACCGAGTGCGGCCATCGGAGGGGACTACTTCGACATTCTGCGCCTCGATAACGACCGGCTGGTCGTGGTCATCGCCGATGTCTCCGGGCACGGTCTACCGACGGGACTGCGGATGGCAATGCTGAAGGCAGCGCTGGTGATTCTCGTTCAGGAAAACAAGAGACCGGACGAGATCTTCCGTCGACTGAGCGCCATGGTGCGATCCGAGCAGGAACGCCGGTTCTTTGTCACCTCGACCCTGGCGGTGGTGAATCTGGCGCAAGGCGAGATGGAGCTCACCAACGCCGCCCACACGCCCACCTATCTCGTACGCCAGGGAGAAGTCACCGAGATCGCGCTCATTGGGCACCCTCTGGGAGCGCTGGGTGATCTCTACGGCCGGCAGACCGTGGGGCTCGAGGACGGCGATGTCGTGGTCTGGCTTTCGGACGGCCTGGTGGAGTCTACCGATGAGGGCGGCGAGCCCTTTGGCTACGACCGGCTCGTGCAGGCTCTCCGCGGCAGCTCCGTCTCGGCCGCGGAGGTGCGGGACCGCCTCTTGGCAGCCGAAGAGGCCTTTACCCAGGGCGAACCTGCTGAGGACGACAAGACCCTGGTGGCGATGCGCTATTCGGTTGCCGACAACGGAACTGCGGCACCAACCCCCGAATAGACCCGACGAATGTAGTTGCGGGTCTCGCTATAGGGAGGCACACCCCCATACCGATCCACCGTCGCTTCCCCAGCGTTGTATCCCGCCAGCACCAGGGGAAGGTCGCCGTCAAAGCGCTCACCGAGCCAGCGTATGTAGCGGACACCTGCGTCGAGGTTGCGTTCGGGATCGAACACCTCCTGCGGCGACACACCGAACCGCTGAGCGGTGGCCGGCATGAGCTGCAAAAGCCCGGCGGCGCCCTTTCTCGACACCGCCAGGGGGTCGAAGGCGGATTCCGCACGGACCATGGCCGCGACCAGCTGGGGGTTGATGGCATGGCGCTCGGCGACGGTGAAGATCAGCTCACCATACGGGGTGGCCGGGACCCCTTGGTCGGCCACAAAATCGAGCTCCACGGCACTTGACCGAAGTTCCTGCCCCCCGTCCTCTTCGATCTCGTCTGCGATGATGCGATCGATGCGCAGGACTGAAAGGCTGAGTGTGCCACCCGATAGCAGAAGGAGCCTCATCTGGTCGCCCTCTCGGTGGTACCCGTCGACCTTGAGAAAGCCACCCCCCACCAAAAGAACCAGCTCGGCACCGAGCGGCTGACAGAGCCCCACCAATGCCAGCAGAGCCACGGTCGCCGCTACACCTACCCGGCAGACGACGGTTCTTTCGGCCTCTTGAATCATGCCTGGAACTTCCGGCTGCGGGGATGATATTGATCGTAGAGGCTGCGCAGACGCTGGGCGTGGATATGGGTGTAGATCTGGGTCGTCGAAATGTCGGCGTGGCCCAACATCATCTGTACCGAGCGCAGATCCGCTCCATGCTCCAGCAGATGGGTGGCAAAGCTGTGCCGGATGACGTGCGGCGATACGACCTCGATTCCCGCCTGATGACAGTACTGTCGAAGCTTCTTCCAGAAGCCCTGGCGGCTCAGTGGCTTGCCGAATCGATTGACGAAGACGCGCTCATGCCGACCTTTGGCGGCTCGGGGCCTGACATCCTCCAGATAACGATTCAGCCAGCTCTCGGCCTGCTCCCCTACGGGGACCACCCGTTCCTTGTCACCTTTTCCCCGCACCAGGACGAATCCGAACTCGAGGCGCAGCTGGCCGAGCTCCAACTCCACCAGCTCGCTGACCCGCATGCCGGTGGCGTACAGCAGCTCCAGCATGGCCTTGTCCCGCAAACCCAGGGGCTCGCCCGGATCGGGCGTCGCCAACAGCGTCTCCACATGCGCCTCGGACAGGACTCGTGGCAGTTTTCGCCACAACCGCGGCGGGGTCAGGTGCGCGGCAGGGTTGTCTGTTCGGTCGCCAGATTCGATCAGATGCCCGTAGAAGGCGCGAATGGAGACCAGGGACCGGGCAATGGAGCGCGGCGCCAGACCCTGTCGGCGCAGCTGCCGGAGATGGGTCGCCACTTGATCCTGGGTGGCGCTGAGCGGGTCCTCCCGGGTCTCCTCGAGAGCCTGACAGAGCCTGCGAATGTCTCCACCGTAGGCCTGCACCGTGCGCTCAGACAGACCTCGCTCGAGAAGCAGGGATTCGAGGAAGCGATCCAGTGTTCGCGACCAGGGAGCCGGCGCGGGCACATCAGAATCCATGAGTGTGACTTGCAGAAAGGTGGTTCTTCAAGCAGCTTCTACCGGCATGCTGCTGACCGCCTGCGCCAGATAGTCGCCCACCTCCACGGTAGCGCAGGTACCCTGGAGGTCCGCCGTCATGACACCCGCTGCCAGAGCGCCGCAGACGGCGCTTTCCACAGCCGCGGCCGCTTCATGGTGCCCTAGATCCGCCAACATCAAGCCGACGGTCAGCACCGCTGCCATGGGATTGGCCGTGCCCAGCCCCTTGTATTTGGGCGCGGATCCGTGGACGGGCTCGAACATCGAGACTCTAGCCGGGTGCAGATTGGCGGAAGCTGCCATTCCCAAGCCCCCCTGCAAGGCGGCCCCAAGATCCGTGACGATGTCACCAAACATGTTGTTGGTGACGATGACCTCGAATTGCTCGGGCTTGCGCACCATCTGCATCGTCAGGGCATCCACAAACAGATGACTCGCTTCGATATCGGGGTACTCGTCTGCAATCTCCGCGAAGGCCCGCTGCCACAGATCGTGTCCGAATCGCATGACGTTGGACTTGTCAGCCATACAAACCTTGCCCCGACCGCTGACCTGGGCGTATTCGAAGGCGGCCCGAAGGATGCGATCGACACCCGTACGGGTATGAATCTCTTCCTGGACCGCGACCTCCAGAGAGGTCCCCTTTTTGAAGTTCCCGCCCACCCCGACATAGGCGCCCTCGGTGTTCTCGCGGAAGACGACGAAGTCGATATCGTCGCCCCGTTTGGCCTTCAAGGGGTTGAGTCTCTCCTCGTAGACCTTGATGGGGCGGAAATTGATGTAGAGATCGAGACCGAAACGAATACCCAGGAGGATATCCGCAGCGTGGCGCATGTCGGGAACCCGGGGATCGCCATAGGCGCCGATGAGGATGGCCGAGTAGTTGTCGCGCAGATCCTCCAGAGCTCCCTCCGGCAAGGTTTCTCCCGTCTGCAGATAGTGATCGGCGCTCCACGGCTTCTCCACTACCTCCAGTGGCAATTCCCAATGAGCGGCCGCCGCATCGAGGACCTTGAGAGCCTCGGCGATGACCTCCGGACCGATACCATCACCCGGCAGTACCGCGATTCTTTGGGGATTGTGTTCTCTGGGAGGAGACGGATTCACTCCGCGAATGCTAGCACAGCAGTTTTCGGCTCGCGGCTCAGGCGGCACTTCTCCAGGGGGTCACTGACCTGGCCTTGAACATGGCCGGATCCGCGGCCACCGGTGTCGGCGACCGCCGCAAGGACTCGCGCAGGGTATCGGCGCTCAATTCGAATCGGTAGGGCACCTCGGGACAAAGCCAGGCCGAATGAGGCTCCGGCCAGTCGGGGTCGCCATTCAGCCGCAGACATCGAGCCAGAAGGCTCGGATCCTCCATGGAGACCCGCAAGGGCCAAAGGGGTACCGACCGCTGGGATGTCTGCACCGGATGCAAGCCACCCTTCGCCAGGACATAGCCACGGGATCGCAAACGAAAGTAGTCGACCGTTCGCTGCCAACTTCCCAAGGATGGACCGGCAGCGATCTGCGGTGACGCCATGCGAGCCGACAGACGCAGGGGCACATCGCGGACCACCTCCCACCTCCACTCGTCCGAGTCCGCTTCAGTCGAGGGCTGCGGATAGCGAAAGTGGGCGGCGACAGCGGGTTGATGGGCCACCCAGCGAGCACTCGGCACCACCCAGCCAGGCACCAAGATGGTCTGGAAAAAGACGGAAGCCACACCCTCGTGATCACGAACATAGAACCGCAGGTGAAATTGGGGATAGGAAAGACGCAGGAAGGGCAAACCCGCCAGGTGCAGGTGCTCGTGTCGGAACAGCAGCGCCGAGCCAAAAGCGAAAGGGACTCCGCCATACTGGTGCTCTTCATAGCTCAGTGGCTGAGGCAGCGGGGGCAACAGCTCTACCGGGAACGCCCAGTTCAGACAGAGACAGTCCCTGACCACCGTGCGGAGTACTGTGCTTTTGCCGGTCATACCCGTTGCTTTTTTTGCTAGAGTTCTGTCGCCTATGAAGGTATCAGGAGGGAACATGCGAGACAAGAACAGACATTGGGCAAGTGTCTTGGCAGCGGGAGTCTTCGCCGCTTCGTGGATCGTTTTTCTAGGTTGTCAGGGCTCGGACCCATCGACCGACGACGACTCCGTCGCGGCCTCCGGAGTGGCGGCGGAGATCATCACCGCCGATACTCTGCGGCACCACGTGGCCCGGATCTCGGCCGATGAGATGGAAGGACGCAGCCCGGGGACCGCGGGAACTCGTTTGGCTCGACAGTACCTGGCAGAGACCATGGCGGGATTCGGTCTCGAGCCGGCGTTCGCGGGCCAATGGGAGCAGACGTTCGATCTTGTCAGCATTACCTCCGAGGCCCCGCAGACCTGGAGCTTCACCGGTGCCAACGGCAATCTCGATCTCGAGTTCGGCCAAGAGTTCATCGCCACCAGTGGCGTCCAGGCCGAGATCTCAGAGATCGACGAAGCCGAGTTGGTCTTTGTCGGGTATGGGATTCAGGCTCCCGAATATGAATGGGACGACTTCAAGGGTCGCGACCTGACCGGCAAGGTCCTGGTCATGCTGAACAACGATCCGAATTGGGACGACGAGCTTTTCGAAGGCGACAAGCGCCTGTACTACGGGCGATGGGACTACAAGTACGAAAGTGCCGCTGCCCAAGGCGCTGCAGCCGCCATCATCATTCATACGACACCTTCCGCCGGCTACCCGTGGCAGGTCGTACAGACCGGCTGGACAGGAGCCCAATTCGAGCTGCCAGGTGGAGACGAGCCCCGGATCCAGATCGCCTCCTGGGTCACAGAAGAAGCGGCCCAGCGGCTCGCCGCCCTGGCCGGCCAAGAGCTGGATGACCTGGTGGAAGCGGCCAAGAGCATCGATTTCGAACCCGCACCTCTCGGTCTGACCACCTCACTATCCCTCGTCAACACTCTCGAGACGGTCGATGGCGCGAATGTCGGAGGGCTTCTCCAGGGCTCCGATTCAGAGCTCGCAGAGCGAGGTCGTCGTCTTCACCGCGCATCACGACCACCTGGGCAAGGGCGAGCCCAACGAGGAAGGAGACGACATCTACAACGGTGCTTTGGACAACGCTTCCGGAAGCGCCTCGGTCTTGGCCATTGCGGAAGCCTTCTCCCACCTGCCCAAGCCACCTGCCCGGTCTCTGCTGTTCTTGTTCGTCGATGGCGAGGAGCAGGGTCTTCTGGGGTCGGAGTACTTCGCGCGCCATCCGACCTTCGAACCCGGACGCATCGCCGCCAACATCAATATCGACGGCGCCAACATCTGGGGCCGCACTCGCGACATCGCCCTCGTCGGATACGGCAAATCCAGCCTCGATGCGGTCGTCGAGGAACTCGCCGGGCGCCAGGGTCGGACGGTCAAACCGGAGCAGTTTCCGGACAAGGGATACTTCTACCGATCCGATCAATTCAACTTCGCCAAGATCGGTGTGCCGGCCATCTACGCGGACAGCGGTGTGGACTTCGTCGATCGCCCTGCGGGCTGGGGCAAGGAGCAGATGGATGCCTGGGTGGAGGTCCACTACCACCAGCCCACCGACGAGCTCGATGACAGCTGGAATTTCGACGGCTATATCGAGGACACAGTGTTGCTCTTCGAAGCGGGCCAGATCATCGCGGAGAGTCCCGAGCTACCTGCCTGGAATCCCGGCGACGAATTCGAAGCTGGGAGGCTGGAGGCCCTGGCAGCTCTCCAGTAGTCGAGGCACCAGCCAACGGGTCACTCGAGGGTGGCATGCGCGCCGTCGCAAAACGGCGAGTTGCCCGTGTGCTTGCACTGGCACAGAGCGACCCGTTTCTTCTCGGGCAACTCCAGCTTGACCGGTGAGAACTCTGTGCCCGCATGAGCGCCATCACAGAATGGTTGGTTCTGGGATTGCCCACACTGGCACCAGTGGTAGGTTCCGGCCTCCAGTTCGAGAACCGCGGGAGACGCTGCCGCAATTACGGGATCTGCCATGTCATCACCTCTCTTCTCATTCGCTGTACCCAACTGCAACTCTGATTGATCATCCTAACCAATCGACGCTTCGATGGCGACGAATCGTTCATCCTCGAAGACCATTCCCAGACTCGCGGAACCGACGCTGGAACTCTCGTTCCAGGTCTGGATCGCTCTGCCGGCTCCAAGAAGGCCTGCCGCAGGGCTGTCCACGAGAAGGAGGCCAGATCGGCTCGCACGGTAGTCGAACGCCTCGGCCAGCTTCCGATACTCGTCGGTGATCGTGGTCTCGAACTGGGGAGGGTCATCCGAGTTCACGGTGACCACGACGCCCGCCCGCCGCAGGCGATCGAAGGGGTGCTCGGCAATTCCTGCGACAGCACCGAGGCGCACATTGGATGTCGGACAGATCTCCAGAGGGATGCCCCGGCTGGCCAGCTCCTCGACCAGGCCCGGATCATCGACGGCCCGAATACCGTGGCCGATGCGCTCGGCCTGGCAGACATCCAAGGCCGATCGAATGGTGGCCGGACCCTCGTGCTCACCGGCATGGGCAACTCGGTGGAGCCCCTCCTGGAGCGCCACCTGAAAGTGCTCCCTGTAGGGTTCGTCGGGAGAGCTCTCGAAACCCGATAGACCGAGAGCGACGACGCCCCTGCCGCGACCAGCGAGTGCCCACTCCAGTGTCTGGTCGGCCCGTTCCGATCCCACGTCCCGCACGATGTCGGGGATCAGCTGGGCTCGAACCCCGTGGCGCGCCTCGGCTGCCGCCAGGGTCTCGAACAAGGCCGCCGCCACTTCTCCTCCGTTGACGCCGTTGGCCAGATGGGTACCGATGGTGAAATGGACCTCGCTGTAAAGGACATTCTGTCGCTGCCTGCTCCTCCAGGAACTGCTCCATCACCAGCTGGAAGTCCTCCGGGTCCCGCAGACAGCGACAACAGGTCAGATAGATCTGGACGAAATGCTCGAAGTCCCGGAAGCGAAACCACTCACGCAACCCTGCGGCGTCATCCGCGGGTAGATCCACGCGGCGGCGGCGAGCCAACTCCAGCAGGGTCGTCGGCTCGATCGAGCCCTCCAGATGGACGTGCAGCTCCACTTTGGGGATCTCTGCCGCCAGCCGGCTCAAGGGTTCCGGAAGACTCACCGACTAGGTCTCGCTATCCCGGGCGGCGGCCACGGTTGCCAATCTCTCCAGGATCGGGTCCGGAACCAGCCCAGCCAGGTTGCCCCCCAAGAAGAAGACCTCCTTGACCAGTCGACTCGACAGATAGATGTACTCCTCCCGGGGCACCATGAAGACCGTCTCGATCGACGGGTCCAGCCGCCGATTCATCAACGCCATCTGGAACTCATATTCGAAATCAGAGACCGCGCGCAAACCCCGGATGATGATCTGGGCCTGCCATTGCTCCATGAAATCCACCAACAGGCCGTCGAAGCTCGTCACCGTGCAATCGGCGCAATCGCGCAACTGATGAGAGATCATCTCGACCCTGTCTGCAGGCGAGAACACCGGTTCCTTGGCCTCGTTGCCCAGAACCGCGATGATGACTTCATCAAAGACTCGGCGGCACTTGGCGACGATGTCGAGATGTCCGTTGTGAATAGGGTCGAAAGAGCCCGGATAGACGGCGATTCTTTTGCTCATGGTCAAAACCTCTGGGTCAGGTCGATGGTCACGACATTGAATGCGGCATCGGTCAGTCGCAGCAAGAGCAGCTCGCCCGGCTGCGGAACGTTCAGGATCAGGGTCTCGCGCTGGCCATCCAACAGACCGTCCGCCGTTTCTGCAGGTCGCCATTGTCTGGCATCGACACTGTAGACGGCCTCGCGTAGCGGGTTGAAACGATCCTCGACGACAACGCGCAGCTGGCCATCAGAGGCGCTCACCCTGCCCAGGGTGGGATCGGAATGATCGACAAGCACGGGCTCGCTGATCTCCTCGACCTCCTGGCGCTCCTGGTCATCGCTGCGATCCCGATCGAAAGCCTGCAACCGAAACCTGTAGCGGCCATCCGGCAGGACCGTGGAGTCGAAGCTGTAGTGGCCCTGGCGCAAATCCTCGGTCACAGGCAGCCAAGGGCGATCGGAGCCGGCAGCCCGAAAGGAGACCCCATAGACCAACTCGTCGCCATTGGGATCCTCAGCTTCCCAGCGCAGCGTCCGGTATCCCCGTTTCCAAAGCGTCTTCCATCGTCTCTGCTGGTCGACCCTGACTGGCTCGAGGGTTGTAAAGATCCCATCCCGGTTGGGGTGCGCAGGCTCGTAGGCTTGCTGGGAGGGATTGAAGTTCGCCGGGACCAGGATCTGTCCAGGGTCGAGCACCGAGAGAGTCTTGATCCGCGGCGGCAGATTGGCCTGCCGGTACGACACCGTTACCTCGCTCAAGGTCGGCGAACGGCCATCGGCAGCCTCGAACTGCGCTCGCCACTGGACATACCGACCCGATGGTAGATTTGTCAGAGAAACCTCTGGCCCGGCACTTGGCGGGCTCCAGTCGCTCCAGGTTCGATCGGGCTCGGAGCTCATCCCGCTGCGAAACGAGAACTCCACCCGGGTACCCGCGGGAGTCTCTCCCTGCGACTGCAAAGTACCGAACCGAGAGATCTGCTCGGCGTCGAGAGCCGGACTGGTGTAGATGCCGGTGCGCTCGGTCTGACCGGCAATACGGTAGAACGCTGCGGCGTTGGTGGTCGCGAAGGCCGGACCGGGGGTGTCCTCCAGGAGGACCACGACCTGTCGTTCGTCGACATCCTTCTCCAGCACCGGTCGGTGGTCCTGCAAGCTGAAGACCTTGCCCTCCAGCCCGGTGCCGATCCAGAGACGTCCGCGGTGCCAGCGCAAGAGCGTAGACCGTCTCCTCCTGAAAGGAGGTCAAGGTCTCTACCACGCCAGCGGCCGAGATGCGGACCACCTCCGAGCGCGCCCCCGCAAAACCCGGCGGCCGGCTGCCCACCGGGGAGGTCTCGGATTCTTCTCCCACCGTGACCACCACATCCACCTGCGGTTCTCCACCTTCAGCCTCGTCCTTTCCTTCGCCGTTCTCCATCCTCCTCGCCCTCCCCCTCTTCAGGTCTACGCGACAGGCTGACCAAGCTCGCCTCGGAAGCGAGCAGGGCGGCAAAGCAATCTCCTTCGGGTGCCGCGGCAAAGGCCACGACTTCCGGGTGAGGTGCATCGTAAAGGGTGCGAGGAGTCCCGTCGACAGACAGCTTGAGGATCAAGCCCTCACCGGCAGTGCCCAGAAGAACCTCGCCGTTACCCAGCACCTTCATGGCCCGAATATGGGTGTCTTCACTGTCGAAGAACACCTCCCCTCGGCCTTGACGCTCGACCTTGAAGAGCCTCCCCTGGGTACCTGTCGCCACCAGCAGATCACCGTCGCTGGCCTCAGCCAGGCTCCAGATATAGGTCTCCTGGGGATCGAAATGGACCGAGGTCTCGCCATCGGCGAAGCGGTACACCTTGCCGTTGGGCGACGAGCCCGCGAACACCGTCCCGTCGGGAGCGGCCCAGACAGCAAAGATCTCCGGTTCCTCGGCGGCAAACAAGGGCCGCACCTCTCCGGCCCGAGTCACCAGCAGAACCCTGCCCGCGTTGCCTGTACCGACAACCCAGCCCTCCGGATGCACGGCCGCAGACAACAAGAACGGCTCCTCGACCTCGGCCAGGCGCTCGACCTTGTCGGCCAGCCGCAGGGTGCCCAGTGAATCGACACCGATGCGATCGAGTGTGCCCTTGAGAAAGCCGGCCTTCGACTGCATCCGAAAAGCCCTGGTACCACTGGCCGCCGACGGTCGCGGTATGGGGAGACTCATCCCCACGATAGCCAAGACCGGTATCAAACCCAAGAGTCTCGCGGATACCCGACGCCAACGAGCTCTGCCGTTTCTCATCAAGGCGAATCCTCCTTCGCGGTCCCGTCCATCTTCGACGACGTCTCCGATCTCCCTGCCTCGGGCGGATCGGAGGGTGATCTCTGAGTCGATCCCAGGGAATCCGTCTCGGAGCCCGGACTCAGAGGTCCGTCCCTGCGGACCTCCAAATCGATTCTCGCTGCACCCAGGACCGGCATCTCCATCTGCAGCTCCTGTTGGCTGGCAATGGCGAGTTGGAGCGGTATGGCGCTGCTTGAAGCTGCCGCCCCCCAGAGCGAGCGAATCGATCCCGGGAGTCGCGGCAACACCTCGCCAGCGATCGCCAGCCCCTGGCCGCCGAAAACCCCGAGGACCACCATCTCACGGCGGGAGTGGAGCGACTCGAGAAGCGTCAGAGCTTGGCTGAAGGTCACCGGTTCGGTCTGTTCGATGGTCAGCCGGGCCACATCGATACTGACGCCGTCGCCCACCAGAAGGGAGTAGCGACCCTCGGGGATGCTGGTGGGGATCACCACATCCATCGAGGCACGGCGACGCTGTCCCCGATACTCGGACAGATCCAGATTGAGCGACACCGTGTCTCCGGGCCGCACCCGCGTGCTGGAAGCATGGGCTTCGACAAGGGTCGCCAGGCGGGGTTGGGGATGCTGGGTCAATTCGACCTCGATTCCCGAGATCTCGACCCTTTCCAGATGGTTGTTCACCAGATAGTCCGCGAAAGCCATCACATAGAGAGCTGCATCCAGACCAGCCGAGGTCCCGTCGAAACTCTGCACGACATCCAGATCACCCCAGTCGCCAAGATCAAAACGGGTGTGCAGATCGAGCCCTTGATTGCCTCCCGCCTGAGTCACGGCTTCCAGAGCACCCAGAACAGAGATCGCCACCAGGGTCGGCGTCATCATGGGAAGACGGGCCACCTGCAAATCGAAGCTGCGGCTGCGATCACCCCGAATATGGATCGTCAGGGGAGTCAACTCGGCTACGCGTCCCATCTGTCCGCGAATCCCGGTTTTGCGATCCAGATCGAAGGCGCCCACAATCTGGCCAAGATTGGTGATCTTGAAGGAGTTGGCTTGATTGGCCAGTACGGTGACGACCTCGGCGGTGGCCATGGGAATATCGATGGACCCGACACTCAAGAAAGGGTGCCCAAAGGCGAGGATCTGATCACCCGCCCGCTCGGTGACGGTGCCGGTTGCGGCCAACTGCATATCGCCACTCACCAGGACCGCAGCCACCGCTTCTCCTGCCGCCAGCTCGCCAGACCCGGCACTGGCGATCCGCCCAGACGGCGACACCTCACCCAGCCCTCTGGTGAGCCACTCGCGCGTCTTGGTGCCGAATCCCGCGGCACTCCACCCGACACCACTGGCGGCTCCTGCGAGTGGTGGCGGGCTCAAATGGGTCAAATGTTGCTCGAGCAGATCGGCCGGCAGTTCGCCCGCCACCAATTGGTCGAGCGAGATCGGCTGGCCGAAGGTCTCGGCGACACCGGAAACACCGGGCACCTCGTTCAATCGTTGCATCGACTCGATGGGTGTGATGCCGGCAATCGGATGGATGGCAAAGGGCCAGGCAAAAGCGACCGCACCCGCCAGGCGGCCGTCCAGATAGACCGGGCTGCCACTCATGCCAGCTACCACTCCCGACTCTTCCAGATCCATCCCGGACAATCGGGCAAGGATGTAGTGGGTGTCGGGTTCGACGTCGCGCCAGATTCCGATGACTTCGACCTCGAAGCGCTCGGGACTCTGCCCGGAGAACACCGACAACCCATATCCTGTCTGCCCAGGCTGCACCAAACTCAGGGGCAGAGGCTCTCCAACCTCCGCGGCCTCGGGGCCAGCGGCGGCCCCTGCGCCAACGCACAGGAGAAGCAGCGACAAGGTGCACAAGAAGTTATGCATTTTGCATCGGCTCTTCACTCATGGGGTTTGTCGAGAGTCATCCGCAGGGATTTCCGCAGGTGCTGCGGAAAATACCCGGCGCGAGACTCGATCTCGAAGCCACCCTGGCGAGAGAGCACCAACTCTCAGCACACGGTAACCTTCCTCGTCGATCTGCACAATAGTCGAAACCGGACCACCCTTCAGGACCCCATCATCCACCACCACGCTGGGCCAGCCCGCCAACATCGGCGCCAACAGACTCGGGTCTGATACGGGTAACCCGCCGGTAGGGTTCGCGCTCGTAGCCGTCAGGGGCCTACCGAGATCCTGTAGCAGGGTCCGCAGTCGATCGTGGGCGGGAACCCTCACGGCCAGGGTGTGCTTCCCGGCGCTCGCCGGAATGGGCCGCTCGAGGGGTACCACCACGGTCAGGGGCGCCGGCCATAGCGCCGCCAGCTCGGCCAACTCGGGCGATTTCGGATCGCCCCCGACCAGCGTCAACTGCTGGAGGTCCCCCAGGACTACCGGCAGAGCCTTGGCGGCAGAGCGGCCCTTGAAACGGTACAGGGTGGACACTGCCTCCGCACCGTTGGGATCGACTGCCAAGCCGTAGGTGGATTCAGTGGGGATCGCCAGCATCCCCCCAGTCTCCAAAATCTCCGTCAGCACGGTGAGATCGTCGCCCCAGATCCAGGTACCTGGCCACCTGGCTCATGAGCGCTTCCCGGCGGCCGTGGCGATCATCTCCTGCGCATGGGAACGGGTCAGATCGGTGATCTTCCGGCCCCCCAACATTCGGGCCACCTCCTCGACCCGAGTCGCGGAGTCGAGGCACGCCACACGGGTCAGGGTTCGCCCGTCGGCTTGACGCTTCTCCACCCTGAAATGGTGGTCTGCGTGGCTGGCCACCTGGGGCAGGTGCGTGACGACCAGAATTTGCCCCCCCAGGGCCAGACGAGCCAACTTCCTTCCCAGGGCCTCGGCCTGAGCTCCACCGATCCCGACATCGACCTCGTCGAAGACCAGGGTGGTTCGCACCGCCGGTCCGCCGGCCCGAATGGCCAGTTGCACGGCCAGATAGACTCGAGACAGCTCTCCACCCGAGGCGCTGCGCGACAGAGCCGGCAAGATCCTCACCTGGATTCGCAGCCAATTGGTAGGTAACCTGGTCGTAGCCGTGAGCCGAGAAATCCACTGGGATCCCATCAACCTGCAAAGGGCTGTCGTCCCGTCGGCGGGTATTCAGCTGCACGGCAAAGCGGGCCTTGCCCAGGGCGAGGTCGGCGAGCTCAGCATGCACGCGTTCGGCCATCTTGGCACTCCAGGCCCGCCGCAGTGAGGAGAGCCGACCCGCTTGCCGCTTGAACTTCCCCAGCGCCCGGTCCAGCTCTCTCGCAATCTCGTCCCGACGACTGGCATCCGCTGTCAGGTCTTCCAACTCGAGGGCCATCTGTTGTCGACAGGTCAGGATCTCGTCGCCGTCACAGCCATGCTTGCGACCGAGTCGATCGATGAGCGTCAGACGTTCCTCGATCGCGTCGAGCCTGGCAGGATCGGACTCGATCATAGCCAGCCGATCGCGCACTTCCCGGGTGAGATCCTGCAAGCTCACATTCAGCCCTTCGAGAGCCTCGTCCCAGGTAGCTCCCTGCGGCTCCCAGTCGGAGATCTCACGCAGACGGCGGGCTGCCTGCGAGATTCTTTCGACAGCCGCCTCGTCATCATCGAACAAGAGGCCATAGGCGGAGCCCAGCGCCTCCGTAATGGCCTCGCTGTGGCGCAGGACATCCCTCTCCACCTTCAGCGCCTGGTCTTCGCCAGCTTGTAGCCGAGCCGCATCGATCTCATCCATCTGAAAACTCAGCAGGTCGATCCTCTCCTGCCTCAACTGCTCGTTTCCCTCCACCCTGTCCAACCGCGAGACCCACTGCCGGTACTCGTCGAAACCCTGCCGAACCCGCCGGCACGGCTCCGACGATTCCGGACCTCCACTGCGATCGAGCCAGTTGCGCTGCAGCTCGGGAGAAACCAGTCCCAGCTCCTCCCGCTGAGTGTGGATCTGAAGGAGATAAGGCGCCACAGCGATCAGCAGATTCAAGGTCACGGGTTGGTCGTTGAGATACACCCGATTGCGGCCCTGCCGATTGATCTCGCGGCGCACCACCAGTCCGTCGCCTTCGATGTCGAGGCCGGCAGCAGAGAGGACGGCTCTCCAGTCGTCACCGCTGGGCTCGAAGACTCCCGTCACCGACAGAACCTCGGCACCCGTGCGGATCAGATCGCTGCTGGCTCGGGCCCCAGACAACAGGGCCAGAGAGTCCACGACGATCGACTTGCCGGCCCCGGTCTCGCCGGTGAGCACATTCAGACCGCTGCCCAGCCGGACTTCCGCCTCGACGATGACGGCCAGGTTTCGAACGTGGAGATCGCGCAGCACTTGCTCGGCTCAATGAAGACCGCACGGAATTCGGCGGTGCCGAAGTCTAGCAAAGCAATGAGGGGTGCGACGACAGCGCCACCGAAGAAGAACCGCCACCCGAATGCGGATCCGGGTGGCGGCGCCGAGTCGCTGCAGTTCGGGACGCTAGACCTATTGGCAGCGGCCGACGAGAGCTTCGATATCGAGCACGGTAAATCGGTGGGACGGATCCACCGAGATGAAGCCACTGTCCTTGAAGTCGACGATGACTTGATTGACTCGCTCCCTCGAGGCTCCCACCAGGGCCGCGACGTCGGTCTGGGTCAGTCGCAGAGGGATGGTGACTCCCTGAGAGGCCTCGGTACCCTGACCATACTGCTGAGCAAAGGCCAGCAGCTGTCGGGCCACGCGGCCTCGGACATCGAGAGTAGAGAGAGCTTGAATCTGCTCGTTGGCCAGACGCAGCCGCCGACTCATCAGCTTCACCAGGTTGTAGCTCAGACCTTTGGTGCTGCGCAGACTCTGGTGAAAGGCACCGCGGTCCATCAGCAGACAGAGACAGTCCTCCAGTGCCACCACGTTGGCGGAGCGGCCAGCGCTATCCACCATACTCATTTCGCCAAACGTGTCGCCGGGGCCCAAGAAGGCCAGAATGACCTCGGAACCATCCAGCTGGTCGACATAGATCTTGACCGTACCTTCCAGCAGGATATACACCATGTCTCCAGGCTGCGCTACGGTAATGATGTTGACGCCAGAAGGAAACATCTTCCGGTGCATCAAAACGTTGATTTGACTCAGGTCCGGCTCGGCGAGTTCCTCGAACAAAGGGATATGACCAAGAAGCTTTGGATCATCGACAGCTGGCATGGTTCACCTCCTCCGCTGACACGCGACTGCGTCCTCCGGTTGGTTCTCTTCGGATTTCCCCCGAAATCCTAGAGAGTCTTCAGTCACTGTATATCAAATTTCCTCTATATATGACGAGTCCCCACTAACGACTGCTCGCGGGGCGCAGTCCGAAGAGGGCCCGCGCCACGTGCAGCGCGACCTCCGGATTCTCGCGCAGACGGCGGATGGAATACGGATACCAGTCCCGACCATAGGGGACATACACTCGCAGCCGGTGCCCCTGATCCAGCAGGATCTGCCGCATTTCCTCATCGACCCCCAGCAGCATCTGAAACTCATAGCGGTCCCGTGGTACCTGGTGCTTTTCCAGCAGCCCCACCGAACCGCAGATCAGATATTCATCGTGTGTGGCGATGGCGGCGTAGACCCCTTGCACGATCATCTTTTCCAGGGCCATGAGGAAATTCTGGCGTACTGTCTGGTATCCCTTCCAGGCGATCTTCCGCGGTTCGATGTAGATCCCCTTGCAGAGACGAACATTGGCGCCCTCTCGCGGCAGATCCTCGATGTCTTGCAAGCTACGGTGCATGTAAGACTGGAGCACAACGCCCAGATTTCCATAGCGGGGCTGCAGCTCGCCATAGATCCTCAGAGTCGCATCGGTACAGGTGTGGTCCTCCATATCAATGCGAACAAAATTGCCGAACTCTCGCGCCGCGGCCGCGATCTTCTCGATATTTTCCAGACAGAATTGTTCGTCGATCTTGAGACCCAACAGCGTCGGTTTGATGGAGACGTTCGAGTCGAGGCTCTGGGCGTCGATGTTCTCGAACAGGCGGATGTACTCCGCCACGGCCTCTGCCGCTTTGTGCCGCTCCGACACTTCCTCACCCAGAACATCCATGGTGGCCACGGCGCCGGTGCCGTTCAGGTCCTGGACCTTTTTCACTGCATCATCCAGGGTCTCGCCCGCCACATATCGTGACGCCACGCGACCCACGATGGACTTGGGCACCAAAGGCAGGGTAACCACAACCAACCGGCTGAAGAGACTCACTTTCCCCCTCCAAGAAATTCAGAATTCACCCTTGAACTTTGATGGCTCAGGACGGGCCGCGCTCACCCCCGTTGCCGGCGGCGGGCTCGTCGACCACCCATCGAACGGCGCGAGAGCAGGGACAGACTCCCCCGACGCGACGCAGGCTGGGCATGGTTCGGCCCGCCTGATCCGCAGTCATCACACCCCCTTGGACCTGGTGGAGAATTTCCACGTAATCCTGAAAATCCCGACCCGCCCGATAGGAATCAGGCAGGTGCTTGGACAAATGCAACAGATAAGCCGCAACGTCCTGGAACTCCTCCCCATCCCAACCGATCATCTTGAAGGCGGGCACACCTCGTCGGCGGAAGAACTCCCGATTGGGCATGTGGACCAGGTCATCCCACGCAATCCCGTGCTGGCTGCCGCCTTCCGCGACCAGCTTTTCCAGCAGAGCCTCGACCTGCGAGCCTTTGAGCTCGGGCTGTCGCGCTCTGATGTAGCGCACGTTGAGATCGCGCACGACCTTGCTCACCTCGTCGTAGTACTGCGCTTGCGCTTCGGCGTTCTTCATGGGTTTGAGCCCATAGCGCACATTGGTGCCGCCGCCCCGCTCGTCGCCGAACATCTCCAGACCGCGGGGCAACCACTTGTTGAGCGCTCTCTGAATGTCATCGGTCGTGATGTAGATCGAGTCCCGGGCCGCCTTCTCCATCCATCGCCTCAGAGGCACCACACCGGCTGCCAGATGGAAGGCCTCCTCCCGCAGCATCTGCGGCATGCTCTCCGCCATGGGTTTGTAGGCGCTGATCCGCTGCATCGAGAGCTGGTACTTTCCTACTCGGTCAATCAAGGCGCAAAAGGTCACATTGTCGACAAACGAGTCGAAATCGATGTTGAAGGCCCCCAGAATGTGGGAGCCCGTCTGCATGGAGAGGATCTCCTCCACCATGTCGCCACCGGATTGATCGGAGACTTCCTGCCATTCGTCCTCCAGCAGCAGGTGGAACATCTGATAGCCGTGCCGCATCTCTTCGGCCATCATGCGCAGAATCCAGAATTGCTCCTCTTCATCCTGAGCTCGCGCCAGGGTCAGCTGATGTTGCTGGATCGAGCCAAACTCGGTGCTGGCCTGGGCTTTCAAGGCACCGAGGAGATGTCGAGACTGCTCGGCCTCCATCTCCGCCGAGCGTGTGAACTTCGGATCACCCTTCTTGGCCCCGCACTCGATCTCGTTGCACATCCCCAACTCGCGATAGGCGCAAAGCTCGAACTGCGGATCTTTGGGGAAGTGCTTGTCCCAGTGCTCGAGCAGGAAATCGTAGTCGGGCAAATAGGTTTCACCCCAGCGGACGACAGCTTGATGAAACTTCTTCGGTATGTAGGTCTTGTTCATTCCCATTTCGAATCTCCGTCCTGCAGCCACCCCGACGCTCTCAAAGCTTCATGACGAACGATCGTATCGGCGCCGGCTCGAATCCCAAGCGATGGAAGAACCCTGCAATGTCGACCCTCGTCTCATCAACCAGTGTACGCACCGTCGTCGTCCCTCTGTTCCGGAAGTGGGACAGCATCTGGTCTGCCATCCTGCGGCCGATTGCCTGTCCACGGACATCGGGGTCCACTCCCAGGACCTCGACCCAGCCGGTTGGCTCCTCGAGGCCAAACTCGCCCGATCGGACTTCGCCCAACATGAATCCCACTACCTTGCCACCGGCCTCGGCCACCACCAGAGCCTCGGGATCGCGACGCAAGTAGTATCCAATACGTGTCTCCCAGACTTCGGGTCGATAACGGCCACCAATTTTCTCATCGAGACTGGTGATGCCGCCGATATCGGTGTCCTCGAGCATACGAATCTGCACATCTGGCGCTGTCTCGGTCATGGCTTATCAGGGCTCCTTTCGGGAAGTCCGGGCGTGGCAGGCACGGCTCAGATTCTAGCTCATCCCTCGGCTGCGCCAGAAAATCGGCGATAAGGATATCCTTCCGGCCACCGATCATGGCCCATGACAAGTCTTCCCAGTCTTCCGAGTCACTGATTGCGGTGCATTTCGCTCTGCTTGCCGTCCAGCTGAGCTTCAGTGGCTTTCACGTTGTCGGCAAGGTGATGCTGGAGACGATGCCACCCTTGGCCCTGGCTACCACTCGCGTGTTGTTTGCCACTCCCCTGCTCGTCGGACTCGCATGGTGGAAAGATCGTCGTCTGCCAAGTTGGAGGTATTGGCCTCACCTGGCTCTCCTCGGGCTACTGGGCGTGTTTCTCAATCAGATTCTCTTCGTCGTCGGCCTGAAGTACACCACCGCCACCAACGCCGCCATCCTGATGCCCTCCATTCCTGTCTTCGCCGTGGGAATGGGCTGGCTGACAAGGGTGGAAAGAGTCGGACCCCGACGCATCATGGGAGTCCTGCTCGCCGCTGCAGGGGCCGTCACGCTGCTCGATCCGCGATCTTTCTCCCTGGGAGATTCGTCGGCATTGGGAACTCTGCTCATCCTGGTCAACTGCCTGAGTTATGCCACTTTCCTGGTCCTCCAACGCCCTTTGCTCGCGAAGCTGCCCTGGCGCACTGTGATCGCCTGGTCCTTTCTCTTTGGCGGTCTGGGAGTCACCTTGGTAGGGATGCCGGCTCTGGGAACCGTGGATGTTCCGGAGGTCGGCATGGAGGTCTGGCTGGGGGTGCTCTACATCGCCCTATTCCCCACCTTTCTCGGATATCTCCTCAATACCTGGGCCGTGCGCCGATCCTCCGCTACCCTGGCCGCGGCCTATACGACGGTGCAACCCCTGCTGACCGCGATGTTGGCGATGGTCTTCCTTGCCGAAAGGCTCGGGGGGCCGCAGATCGCCGGCTTTGTGCTGATCGCTGCGGGGCTCTGGCTGGTCAGTTGGCGACGTCGGTAGCGGGCGTTCAGTCGCCAGCCGCCCGAGCGATTTGCTCGTGGGCATGGTAGCTGCTGCGAACCAGGGGACCGGCCTCGCAATGAGCAAACCCGAGCTCCTGGGCGTGCGCCCGATAGCCGGCGAACTCGTCCGGATGGACCCAGCGATCGACGGGCAGATGACCCGATGTCGGCTGCAGGTACTGGCCGATGGTGAGGATCTCCACCCCGACGCGTCGAATCTGAGCCATGGTCTGGTGGACTTCCCGCTCGGACTCACCCAGACCCACCATGATTCCGGTCTTGACCCGCCCCCCATAGGTCTTGTCCATCCGACGCTGCGAGGCTTCGGCGAGAAGCTCTAGAGAGCGCTCGTATCGACTACCAGGTCGAGCGGTCCGGTAGAGCCTGGGGACCGTCTCCATGTTGTGGGAGAAGATCTCCGGCCTGGCCGCCAGAACGATATCGAGTGCTTCGGGCACACCGCGGAAGTCGGGTGTCAGGACCTCGACGGCCGCGGGACCTTGGAGACGATGAATGGCCTCGATCACTCGAGCAAAATGCCGGGCTCCCCCGTCGGGCAGATCATCCCGGTCCACCGATGTGATGACCGCATGGGTGAGCCCCATGACCTTTACGGCCTCGGCCACTCTCTCGGGCTCGGCCTCATCGACTCCCGAAGCCGGCCGACCGGAGGTCACCGCACAGAATCCGCAACGCCGGGTACAGATGTCCCCCAGAATCATGAAGGTCGCGGTGCCATGCTCACCCCAGCACTCGTAGATGTTGGGGCAGCGCGCCTCTTCACAGACGGTATTGAGCTCGAGACCCTCGACCAATCCGCGCACCTCGTGGTACTTCTTCGGAGTCGCCAGGCGAATGCGGAGCCATTCCGGCCTCCCCGAGCGCTGTCTCGGGTGCTCTTGACCGCCAATCTGGATCAGTCCATCGCTCACGGGCTGTAGAGTCTACAGCATGGGTTGTCCTAGCCCTTGATCACACCCAGGGGCCTCAACTGGGCGACGGTACGACTGATGCCGGCGCCCTCCACCACTTCCACCACCTGCGCCACGTCCTTGTAGGCCTCGGGCATCTCTTCCGCCACCGTTGCCATACCGGCCGCCATCACCACGACTCCCTGCTCTGCCAATTCCTCCAACAGGTTTCTTCCCCGCGCCTGTCTCTTGGCTTGTCGTCGGCTCATTCGGCGCCCTGCACCATGACAGGTGGAGCCAAACGTCTCCTCGTAGGCCCGCTGGGTTCCCACCAGCACATAGGAATAGCGCCCCATGTCCCCGGGAATCAGCACCGGCTGCCCGACCTCTCGGTAGGGAGCGGGGGTCTGTGGATGACCTGGAGGGTAGGCTCGGGTCGCGCCCTTCCGATGCACGCAGAGTCGGCGCTTCTTGCCACCCATGACAAAGGTTTCGAACTTGGCGATGTTGTGGCAGACGTCGTAGACCACATCGAGACCGAGCTGCCGAGGCCCGAGACCGAGGGCCGCGGCGAAGCTCTCCCGTACCCAGAAGGTCATCACCTGTCGATTGGCGAAAGCGTAGTTGGCCGCGGCCGCCATGGCGCCCAAATACTCACGCCCCTCGGGAGAGTCGAGTGGGGCGCAGCAGAGTTGGCGATCCGGCAGCTCGATGCCGTAACGTCGAGCCGCGCTCAGCATGGTCTTCAGATGATCCGAGCACACTTGATGACCCAGACCGCGAGATCCCGAGTGAATCGTGATCGTGATCTGGTCCTCGAACAATCCCAGCGCTTGTGCCGCCTGGCTGTCGAAGATCCTCGCGACATACTGGATCTCGGCAAAGTGGTTGCCGGATCCGAGGGTGCCCAACTGCCCCTTGCCCCTCTCCAAAGCTCGATTCGAGACCAGCTCCGGCGCCGCACCCTGGATGCAGCCACCTTCCTCCAGGAACTCCAGATCACGCGGCTCCCCCATCCCCTGCTTCACCGCCCAGGCCGCTCCCTGGGACAACACGCCCCGCAGATCCTGGCGCCCCAGACGCAAATCTCGTCTGCCCTGTCCCACCCCGGTGGGGATGTTGCGATACATGTGGGTAACAAGCTCGCGGAGCTTGGGTTGAATGTCGGTGCGGCTCAGACCTGAGCGCAGAAGACGAACGCCTCAATTGATGTCGTAGCCGACACCACCTGGTGAGATCACACCTCGCCGCTCGTCCATGGCCGCAACGCCACCGATAGGAAATCCGTAACCCCAGTGAATGTCGGGCATGGCCATCGACGCGCCGACGATACCCGGCAGATGGGCCACATTGACCACCTGCTGCAGGCTCTGATCCGTGCGAATGTCGTTCATCATCGTCTCGCTCGCAAAGACCAGACCGTCCACTCGCATCTTGCCGTGGCGCGGAATTCGCCATCGAAACTCATCGATCCGTTCCAGCTTCATTTCGTGGTTCCTCTCGCGGTGATCCGCCCCCAACAAGGCTACGCCCCCCATCGACCTCCTGCAACCGAGTCTCTGGATCGATCCCGTCGCCGCCTGTATCGCCTTCACCAGCGAGCCGTCAGATGTCGAAGATGACCCGAGCTACCCAGCCGTCACGATCACGGCGCACAGACAACTGATGGTAGGTCACCGCCTTCAGTAGGGTCTTGAGACCGTGGCGAGAAAGCTCGAATCGCTCTCCCGCCACGACTCCGGATAGCAACCAACCCTCTGCGGTCTCGGTCACGTCCACATCGGCGCTGGCCAGTACAAGTCCTTCCGTTTCATACAGATAGATAGCTTCACTCAGGAAGTCCACCAGCAGATCAGGCAGCTCCGGGGACGACCAGTCTCAACTCGCGAGTCTCCTTCTCCTCGACCCGGTCCAACCGAGTCAGGCAGTCGGTCTGGGCGCGTAGGCACTCGGCGAACAGCTCTGCCAGCGTAGCCGGCTGTGGCTTCTACCCCTAGGTCCGCGGTGTGCTCTAGAGAGTGATAGGCCATGGATCCAAGATTCTGCTGGAATCGATGTGCAGGGGCTGGCGATCAAAAACCTGACAGAAGTGCTCGGCCACCCGCTGGCCGGTCTCCGCGAGCGTTGGCCGCCGACCCGTCAGCGCCTCCACCGAGGTCATCTCCACCCCTTGCAGCCCGCAGGGGATGATGCCTGCGAAGTACGAGAGATCGGTGGCGATATTGAGGGCAAAGCCATGGGTGGTGATCCAGCGACTGACGTGGACACCGATGGAGGCGATCTTCCGATCTTCGACCCAGACGCCGATCTCCTCCGTCTGGTGTCGGGGCTCCGCCGCAATCCCCAGATCGCCAAGAGCTCGCACCAGGACTTCCTGGAGATCGCGAACATAGCGTCGCAGATCCCGTCGATCCGGGCTCAGATCGAGGATCGGGTAGCCCACCAGCTGCCCGGGCCCGTGGTAGGTCACCCTGCCTCCTCGATCGCTGGCGAAGACCGCCGTCTCCTTCGAGCTCAGCCACTCCTCATCGACCAGAATGTCTCCCGGATTCGCGTTGCGACCGAGAGTGAAGACATGCGGGTGCTCGAGCAGGAGCAGGTAGCCCCCGCCTGGGGTCTGGCGGACCCTCTCCCGCAGTCGCCTCTGCAGCTCGTCTGCCTCCCCGTAGGGCAGGCTACCGAGAAAGCTCCAGTACAGTGGCCCAGGCTCAGACGAAGGCATCCAGCTCGCTCCAGGTCTCTTCCAGGAGCGTCTGCCGCATGTGGTTCATGAACTGATCGGCGTCCGCACCATCCACCAGGCGATGATCGAAAGTGATGGCGAAATAGGCCATGGTCTTGATGGAGATGGTGTCGTTGCCTTCCGATCGGTATCGACCACGGGTCGCTTCTCGATGGCGCCGACTCCCAAGAATGGCGACCTGCGGCTGGTTGATGACGGGTGTGCCGAACAGCGAGCCGAAGACGCCGGGATTGGTGATGGTAAAGGTCCCTCCCTGCACTTCGTCGGGGCTGAGCTTCTTGCCTCGGGCCCGGTCCGCCAGATCGTTGGCGGTCTTCGCCAGCCCCAGCAGATTGAGCCGATCGGCGTGGCGGATCACCGGTACGATGAGCCCCCAATCCAGAGCCACGGCCATCCCAAGATTGATGTCCTTCTTGAAGATGACGTCGGTGCCGTCGATGGACGCGTTGAGCTTCGGATTGGCGATCAGGGCGTTGGCCACCGCCCTGAAGATGAACGGCATGAAGGTCAGCTTGGTGCCATGGGTGGCCAGAAAGCCGCTCTTGGCCCGGTTGCGGAGGCGGGCGACCCGCGACAGATCCATGTCGAAGACGGTGGTCACATGGGCCGAGGTCCGCTTGGAATACGCCATATGCGCAGCAGTGAGGCGGCGGATGTTGGACATCGGCTCGATCTCGACGTTGTCGCCCTCGCTATAGGCAGGGACGACGAATTCCCCCACCGGCTTCTGTGCCGGCGCCACGACTTCGGCCCGACGAGGCACCGGAGTCACCGGCGCCGGTGGCTCTGCAGACCGTCTCTCCAAGTACTCCCTCCAGATCACGTTTGGTGACCCGGCCGTGGATTCCCGACCCTTCGACCTCTGCCAGATCCACCCCTGTCTCCGCCGCCATTCGTCTGACGAGGGGACTGGAGAACTGTCGAACTCGTTCCACCAGGTCGCTCTCGCCCACTACCGGGGTCTTCTCTGAGACAGGCTCGACCGTGGGCTCCGTTGTCACTGCCGGCGGAGACGCCGAGACTTCGACGAGCTTCTCCTGGGGCTGGCGCCGGCGGCTCGACCGCGGCGACCGGCGCAGCGGCGGTCGGCTGCTCGCCAGACTCACCGATCACGGCGACGACATCGTTGATCTGGACAAGGGAACCCTCTTCAAACTTGACTTCCAGCAGGATTCCACTGGCGGGGCTGGGAATCTCCGCATCGACTTTGTCGGTGGAGATCTCGAAGAGGGGCTGATCCCGTTCCACGGCCTCCCCGATCTGGATCAGCCATTTGGTGATCGTCCCTTCAGCGACGGATTCCCCCATCTGGGGCATGATGACGTCTGTGGCCATGAGCTTTTCAGTCCTTGCGCTTGTCAGATGTGAATCGCATGCCCCACAGCCGCATGCGCCGCTTCGGCCAGCGCCTCGGAGAGAGTGGGATGAGCATGGATCGTTCGGAACAGCTCCTCGGTGGTGGACTCGATCTGCAGGGCCACGCAGGCTTCGGCGATCAGGTCGGTGGCGTGGGGTCCGATGATATGGACACCCAGTAGCTCGTCGTAACGCGTCTCCCGCACCACTTTGACAAAACCCTCGGTCTTGCCGAGGATGGCAGCCTTGGCCAGGGCGGTGAACGGAAACTTGCCGCACGCCACGTCATGACCCCGCTCCTTGGCCTGGGCCTCGGTCAGACCCACACTGCCCACCTCTGGGTCACAGTAGGTCACGGCCGGGACCAGATCGTAGTTCAGCGGTCGCGCCGACTCGCCCGCCATGTGCTCGACTGCGAGGATGCCTTCCGCCGAGGCCACGTGGGCCAACCACGGCGTCCGGACGACATCCCCGATGGCGTAGATGTGGGGCACCGAGGTCTGCATGAACTCATTGACCTCGACATAGCCCCGATCGAGACCAATCCCCAACTCGGAGAGACCGAGATCCTCGGTGACGGGCGCCCTACCCACCGCCACCAGCAACATGTCGGTGGTCAGCTCCTGGCGCTCGCCCCCCTCTTTCTCCAGCACCAATCGCACCCCCGCATCCGTCGACTCGCTGCTGACGAGTCTGGTATCGGTGTGCGCCTTGATCTGGCGCTTGCGAAAGGACCGCTGCAGCTGCTTGGAGATCTCTTCGTCTTCGAGTGGCAGAAGCCGGGGCAACATCTCCACCAGAATCACTTGACTGCCAAAGGCCGAGAAGATGGAAGCAAACTCGGTACCCACAGCTCCGGCCCCGAGAACCACCAGGGATGACGGGACTCTGGGCAGCTGCAGAATATGATCGGAGTTGAGGATCCGCTGGCCATCGGTTCGGGCTGCAGGAATCTCACTGGGTACCGACCCCGTGGCCACCATCACGTGCTTGCCCCAGAGGGTCTGGGATCCGGCACCGCTCACCACCTCGACCTCGTGGCGGCTCACCAGTCGTCCCCTGCCGTGATACCCCTGGATACCGTTCTTTTTGAACAGGAACTCGATACCCTTGGCATTCTTTTCCACCACCCGGTCCTTGAAACCTCTCGTGGCCTCCAGGTTGAGTGTAGGTTCTCCTGTATCGACACCAAAATCGCTGGATCGGCGGGTTTCCTCCAGCAATCCGGCCGTGTGCAACAAGGCCTTGGTGGGGATGCAACCCCGATGGAGGCACGTGCCGCCGAGCTTGGAGTCCTTCTCCACTACGGCGACGCTCAGACCCAGCTGGGCGGCGCGGATCGCGGCCACGTAGCCTCCGGGGCCACTACCGATAACGATCAGATCCAAGGGTTCTGACATTCTGCCTGTTCCGGATCGGCGGGCCAGAGACGCTCAGGCGACAGTGACGTCATTGCAAAGGAAGACGTCCTGGATAGCGTTGAGAAGCTCGACTCCCTCGGACATGGGACGTTGGAACGCCTTGCGGCCGGAGATCAGACCCGCCCCACCCCCACGTTTGTTGATCACCGCTGTTCGGACCGCCTGTGCCAGGTCACCCTGACCCGAAGACGACCCACCCGAGTTGATCAACCCGATGCGACCCATGTAGCAATTGGCCACTTGCCAACGCACCAGATCCACCGGATGATCGGTCACCAGATCGCTGTAGACCAACGGATGGGTCTTGCCAAAACCGATCGCGGTATAGCCGTTGTTGTTGGTGGCCTGCTTCTGCTTGACGATGTCGGCTTCGATCGTCACTCCCAGGTGATTGGCCTGGCCGGTGAGATCAGCCGCTGCATGGTAGTCGACTCCGTCCTTCTTGAACTCGGTGTTCCGCAGATAGCACCAGAGGATCGTCGCCATCCCCAGATCGTGCGCCTGGGAGAAGGCTTCCGCGATCTCGACCAGCTCCCGGTCGCAGTCGTCGGATCCGAAATAGATGGTGGCTCCCACCGCGGCAGCGCCCAGGTCCCATGCCTGCTCCACCTGGGCGAAGAGAATCTGCTTGTACCGATTCGGGTAGGTCAGGAGCTCGTTGTGGTTGATCTTGACCACGAAAGGGATTTTGTGAGCGTATTTGCGCGACATGACTCCCAGCACCCCCAGAGTCGAAGCCACACCGTTGCAACCCCCTTCGATCGCCAGGCGAATGATGTTCTCAGGATCGAAGTACGCCGGATTGGGCGCAAACGAGGCCGCGGCGGAGTGCTCGATTCCCTGGTCCACGGGCAGGATGGACATGTATCCGGTGCCCCCGAGGCGGCCCGAACCATACAGCCTCCCCAAGCTCACCAGCACATTGGGCGAACGGTCCGAAACGCCGAAGACCGTGTCGATGTGATCGGGCCCTGGCAGGTGCAGCAGGTCTTTGGTAATGCCTCGAGACTCATGGGCCAACAGGTTGTCGGCATCGTCTCCGAGAAGCTCCACAATACGATCGATCTGTGATGGGGTCTGGGCAATGGTCATAGTCTTCAAACGCCTCCAGCGGAAAGGAAAATGTCGTGACCCTTGATTATTTCACACGCTTGGCGGGCCATTCAGGGCCGACACGAAGTTGTCGATCTCCCGCCATACCTGCGGGTAAGACAACAGATCGTTGTGGCCGGCCCCCTCGACAGGCACCCATCTCGCGGTCTCCAGGCTGGTCGCCACCCGCTCGCCCTGGTCCACGGGGATGATCCTGTCGATAGAACCGTGAAGGACCAGCGCAGGTCTATCGATCAGAGGTGCCACCGACAGGGAATCGTATCTCTCCCGCAGACCGGCCGCCACCAGAAAACGGGGGAAGTGCGCGTTCGCCACAGCGGCCAGACTCGTCCAGGGACTGATGACCACGATCCCGTCGACCGCCGCCGGACTTTCTGCCGCGAGATAGACAGCCAGGGCGGCACCCAGCGACCAGCCACAAGGCACCACAGCCAGGCTTGGATAGCGGGCGCGTGTCCACTGCAACGCAGCGGTCGCCGCGCTCTTCAGCGACTCCTCGGAGGGTTGCCCGGTGCTGCGTCCATAACCGGGGTAGTCCACCACCAACAGCGGCACCCTGAGCGCGACCAGCTGTTCGTAGAGGCCCGCCCACTTCATGGTTTCGAGATTCTCGCCATTGCCATGAAAAAAGATCATGGCCGGGCGATCACCAAGCTGCGAGACGGGATGATGCCAGGCGATGACCTGGGAACCCCCATCGAGAATCAGGATCACCTCTTCAAATCCGGGAGGTGGGGTCCCGACCTTCACATCTGGGGCTGGGTAGATCAGACTTCGCATCGAACATCCGGTGCTGAAAGACACCACCCAGAGGAGAAAGAACCCGGCCATCGCCTTGATGATCCGGGCCGAGGCATCGGTCAAACCTCTGCCGGGAGTTGGAAGCCGAGACGGTCCATCAGGTTCTGGATGATTCTGGCGGTCAATCCCCACACCTGCCGCTTGCCCACGTGGTAGACGCGGATCCATCGCTCCACCTCATCGATCTTGACCAACCGATCTTCTACCATCGAATAGTCGGCAAAAGCCAGGAGTGGTACGGGGAAGACTTCGGCGATCTCGAGGTGATTGACGTCCGTTTCCAACGGATAGGGCACCGCGCCGACACACGGGACGATACTGAATCCACTGGGGGTGGACGCCTCGTCGAGCTCGCCCAAACGAACCACCTTGGCCACATCGATCCCCAGTTCCTCGTGGGTTTCGCGGAGCGCGGCGTCCCAGGAGTCTTCGCCGATCTCTCGTCCACCACCGGGAAAAGCGATCTGACCGCGGTGCTGCGGCAGGGTCTCCGATCGCTTGGTCAACAGAGTCCAGAGCTCTCCCGCCTCCACATACAGGGGTACCAGCACGGCTGCCTGTCGGGCTTCGCTAGCCGGCAGACGTTTTGGGGGAGGTGATGCCAGTCGGTTTCTCAGGTCGAAGATCCAGCTGTGGGGGGACTGCTGATCGTTCATGGTCTCGTCCGTTCCAGATCCGCGGCAATGGCGGTGATGGTCAAGGTCTGGGCACGAGCTTCCTCCATCGGCATGCGGAACCGCAGCACGTAGTTGAAATGCTTCTCGCGACTCCACCACATGGAATGCAGCCCTTTGCGTCTCAGATTCTCCAGACGAAAGCCTACCCCTCCGTCGGGCAACAGCACCATATCCCCCAGGTCGGCCCCTCGCACTTCCAGGCTGGCCTCGGCCTGTGGACCAAATTGCAGATGGACCGCGGCCAGCTCGGTAGGAGCGGCCAGATGCAGCTCGGACCAGCCCTTTCCTCTGAGGAGCCAGCGACTGGCACCGCTCACCCTGGCCTCGAGACTCAGCGAACGAATCCAGAAACGGCTCCCCATCACTTCTCCCGGCGGCAAGGCCTCCTGGGTGGTTTCCAGAGGTAGAAAGGAATGCAACCGTCCCGAGCTGTGGCGATAGACACCGTCGGCCGTGACCGGCTCGACGCTGGGTGCCAACCACGTCGGGTACATGGCTGGCGCCGCCAGGAGCACCGTGGCCACGAGCCAGCCACGCGGCAGCGGCCGGGTGGGAACAAACCAAAGCAGCACAAACCAGGGGATCAGCCAGGCATTGCCGATCGCAGCCGGGCCATTGAAGAAATTGAAAGGTGCGAGCACCAGAAACGCCAGGCTACCCAAGAGAGCCGTGACCACCAGGACGGAGCGACCCGAACCGCCCTTCCAAAGCCCCAGAAGAGCCACCAGAGGCAGAAAGTAGGGCAACAGCCCGACGTTGCGTCCGACAGCGAAATAGAGGAGATTCCACGTTGTCAGCGCGATGCTGGCCTGAAACTTCTCGCCTCCGAACCCCTCTCCCAAATCGCTCATCGACAGACCCCAGAGCCCGTCCAGCAGGCCGGAGAGGAACAAGACCAGGGCCAGACCCGAGATCAGGCCCGCCATGGCCGATCGACGCCGCTCCGCGCGGCGCACTGACGGCTGCTGGCAGAGCCAAGAAGAGATACAGAGGATGATGAACCGCCACCAGACCCAAGAGTCCGCCGATGGCGACGCCACGTCCGCCAGCACTCGAAGTGGTTTCAGGAGGTCGGTAGATTTCCCGCAAGCCGTGAGCTGCCGGCTCTTCATGCCGCAGACAAAGATGGAAAGCGATCGCCACACAGGCGACGAGCAGCATGGTGGGGCTGATCAGAAAGACACTGCGGTACATCACCGAAGCAAACAGACAGACAGCGATCATGGCCACAGCGGCTCGGCCCAGGCGCTGGCCCAGGCTCTTCGTGGCCGCCACCACGGCAAGCGCCAGCAGCAGCACGTTGGCGATGACGGGTCCCCGCAGGGGAGCGAGCCAGACAAAGGGTGCCAGGATCACGGGGTAGATCGCCGGCACGTCGTAGGCCGGGCTCTCGGACGAGATCGAGGGCCGCAGCAGCAGGTCGTCAGCGGATCGAGGAAGCTCGCCAATTCTCTTCTTGTCGAGACTGCCGAACTGCCAATCCAGATCGTGAATCAGGCTCTGCGCCGCGGCGAGATAGGTCACCTCTGGCGCGGCCAACCCCTCAGGATCACGAGGACACGCGACGGCCGCCAACAACAACACCGCCAGCAGGACCGCAAGAACGTATCCGGGTGCCGACCGAAACAGGCTGATGCCGTGCGGGTCCTCTACAGAAACCTCACCCATTTGGGTCCCCCCAGGGCATTCATACCGGATACCCCCTGCAGATGGGGCTCGACGATGAGCATCGCCGCCCCGATCGGTCTTCGGATCCGAATCTCGAAGTCCCGCGACTCCCGCGGTCCGATCTCGGTCGGGGAGCTCGACCCATTCGGGTTTGACGGGCGGTCCCCAGGGATTCCGCCGCCACTCGAGCTCGATCATCACGCCCCCCATCCCGGCGCCCGTTCTCAGCCACCGGGACGGTCCGTGGTTGGTGAGACGCATCTTCAGCCGTCTCGCCTCGCCTTCCGGCCAGGGAGGGTCGCTTCCTTGTACATCCAGATCTCCCCACACCTCTCGCCAGACCAGGGTCGACGGCGGCACCGTTGGGGGTGGAAGATCTCCGAGAGGCGGTATTTCGGCCAACTCGGCGCAGGCCTCGGCGATGGCTTGGGCGGCGCTCCGGGGCGCGTGGTCGTGCTGGATATAGCGCCTGGCCGCCTGGGACATCTGTGCCAGACGAGGTCTGTCCGCCAAAAGATCGCCGACCCGCTGCGCCAACTCGTCCACCTCACCCTCGCCCAGCGGAATCTTGACCACCACGTCGTCGGGAAGCTCGGCCGAATGGGCATAGTCCGAGACGATCGCCGGACGTCCCACCGCCAGCACCCGCAGTAGGGAGGCCGATGTTTCGCCTGCCGTCGGGTACCGCAGGTTGACGCACAGATCACAAGCCGCGATGGCCTGCTCGAACTCCTCGAAATCCAAGAAGCCCATGGTGTGGACCCGGTCGGCGGCCCCGGCGTCCTCGGCCGCCGAGGCAAAATCGAGCACCGGCGAGACTTCGCCCGCAATCAGCAGATGCGCCTGCTCCATACCCGGCCTGCCCAGCGCCGCGATGACCTGGTCGGTTCGCTTGATCGGTGTCTGAAAACCCATGGAACCGATCAACGGAGTGTCGGGTGCGATACCGAGCCGCTGGCGAAAGGCCAAGCCCTGTTCATGCTCGGCCTCGGGAGGCAGGGGAATCCCCATGGGGATCTGGCGCACCTGCATCTCCGGATCCTCTTCGAGAATCCTCTCGGCTGCCCAGCGACTGTGAACCAGCACCCCCCGCTGGCGGCGGAGCAGGGTCCGATGAGCGGGCAAGGAGAACATGGCTGCCTGTCCCAATTCACCCCACCGGCGAGCGCGTGGCAGCACACTCTCCCACCCAGCCGTGGTCGGTCGCCAAGCGCTCCAGATAGGGCTCCAATCGAGCCTTCCCCAAGGTCATCTCGACCAACAAATGATGGAGAATGACATCGTGCAGAGTCATCACTCCGGGTCGCTCGAGAGCCAACTCCATCACGGACTCGTGGTACTCGTTGTTGCCCATCTGGTACAACGGCAAGCGTCCGGACTCACCCGTGGCGGCTGGCCGCCACCGGTTTCCAGCGTTCCTCCAGCTCGGGTGAGATGGGCTGATCGGGAAGCCGAATCACCCGCAAGTCGCAAAGATCTTCCAGGTTGGGCAGAAGATCCGCGCTGTAGTCGGAGATCCCCGACCGCACAGGCGGCAGTGGGGAGACGAAATCGATCGGACAGGGAGCGCTCATGCTCGAGCCTAGCCGACCGGTTCGCCGCCTTCGGTCCCGGTCTCACCCATCTGGTAACTCAACCAGGCTTCGATGAAAGTATCGATGTCGCCATCGAGCACCCTATCGGCATCCCCCATCTCCACAGAGGTCCGATGATCCTTGACCATCCGATAGGGCTGCAAAACATAGCTCCTGATCTGGCTACCCCAGGCGATGTCCTTCTTGGTGCCCTCCTTGGCCGCCGCCGCCTCCTCCCGCTTGCTGATCTCGAGATCGTAGAGTCGGGCTCGCAGGATCTTCATGGCGGTGGCGCGATTCTTGTGCTGACTGCGTTCGTTCTGGCAGGCCACGACGATGCCTGACGGCAAATGAGTGAGGCGCACGGCCGATTCCGTCTTGTTGACATGCTGACCGCCGGCACCCGAAGCCCGATAGGTGTCGACACGCAGATCACCGTCGGCGATCTCGATCTCCACATCGTCGTCGACTTCCGGATAGACGTAGACCGAAGCGAAGGATGTGTGTCGACGACTGGCCGCGTCGAATGGGCTGATGCGAACGAGCCGGTGGACCCCCGACTCTCCATGGAGATAGCCGTAGGCATAGTCACCCCGGACCGCAAAGGTGGCGCTCTTGATGCCGGCTTCCTCGCCTTCGAGCCGATCGAGCAGCTCGCTCTCGTAGCCGTTCTTCTCCGCCCACCGCAGATACATGCGCAGGAGCATTTCGGCCCAGTCCTGGGACTCGGTTCCACCGGCACCGGGGTGAATCGCCACCAAGGCGCTCTTGTCATCGTCCTCGCCAGACAGCTTGAGCTGCAGGTCGAGCTGGCGGAGCTCATCGGCGAGCCGGGTCAGGAACTCCTCCCCTTCCTCGTCGGCCTCGCCTTCGGACACCAGCTCCTGCCAGGCGGCCAGCTCGTCGGCGTCGGCGCGCAAGCGGTTCAGTGTCGAGAGACGTCGCTCCAGGCTCCGCCGTCGTTTCAGAAGGGGTGCGCTGGCCGCGTGATCATCCCAGAATCCGGGAGCTTCCATCTGCCGATCGATGTCGGCCATCTGCTGCTCGAGGTCGGCGTCCTCAAAGATACCCCCGGAGGACAACCAATTGCCGATCGAGCTGTTCCATGCGCTGCTGTATTTCCGCTGAACTCATCGTTAGGATCCTTTGCGGCCACTGCAATATAGCAAAAGCCGCGATTATCAGACAGAGTACCGGCACCAGCCAGGGGGCCCGGCTATAGGGAGTGAGAGTCGTGATCCCTGGCACTTCAGCGGCCAGAATACCCTCCTCACCCACTCCCAGGTGTTGCAGTGCCGAGCCGTCGGGTCCGACCACCGCAGACACCCCCGTAATGGCTGCCCGCAACAGATAGCGACCGTTTTCCGCGGCGCGAAACCTCGCGGCCCGATAGTGCTGCCACGGGGCCCAACTGTCACCGTACCAGGAGTCGTTCGTCACCGTCACCAGTATGGAGCCACCACGACGGACCTGCTCTGCGACCTCCGCGGGAAAGGTGATCTCGAAGCAAATCGCCGGCACCAGCTGCTGACCTGCCCAGGGCACGCAGCCCTCCTCGGCACCCGCCAGAAACGTCGCCGGCGTTGCGGGCGATCTTGTCGAGAAACGGCAACCAGCCCGCCATCGGAACATACTCGCCAAAGGGCACCAGATGCCGCTTGTCATAGCGGGTCTGAAGACCAGTCTTCATCGATGAGCAGGACCGTATTGAACACGCCACCGTCCCCTGTCATCGAGGTGTTGACCAGCACCGGGCAGCCCGCCGCCGCCAGGCTTTCGAGATCCTGGCGCAACCTCTCGTCGCGGCTGTACGAGTAGGGCCAGGCAGCGCTCTCCGGCCATATCAACAGTACCCCCGGCTGCTGGCAGGCTTGACGCGACATCTGGAACATCTGCTGATACTGCGCTTCCACCGCGGCCGCATTCCACTCGGTGAGGATACCGATGTTCGGCTGCAGGATTCGCACCTCGAGGCCTTCCCGACTCGAGATCTCCGCGGCCGGTGGTGCGGCCCAACGACCCGCCATGGCGAACAGCAGCAGGACAGTTCCCACTGTCGCAACAGCCCGCTCCCACCGTCTTTGCCTGGCCGCGAGCGCGATGGCGGAGTTGGAAAGCAGCAGTAGAAAGCCGACCCCGTAGGGTCCGATCCAGGCCGCCAGCGGCAGATGCCCCGGGGAAATCGATCCAGGCATAGGCGGCCAGATTCCACGGAAAACCGGAGAAGAGGTGACCACGGAGCCACTCCACCACCACCCAGAGAGCTGGCAGCCCGAGCAGTGCCAGAGCGCCTCCTCGGCGCCACACCATGGCACTGGTGCGCTGCGAAGAGACCCGTAAAGAGAGCCAGATAGGAAGCCAGGGCCAACAGTCCCGACACCGACAGCCAACCGGGGAGCTGCCCGTGAATCTCCAGAGTGGGAATGATCCAGGGAATCGAAACCAGCCAGAAGGCCAGCCCGTGGACCCAGCCCAGAACCGCCGCCCGCGGCTGACCCAGCAGCAGGATGAGGGGCACGAGGGCGACCCAGGGAAGCACCAGCCAGGCATGTTGACCGAAACAGAGGCCCCAGGCCGCACCCCCCAGAAGGGCCAGCAGCCAGCTCGGCAGTGCTGTCATGATTCGGTAGCCTACCGCGTCACCCAGGTATCGAGCCTGAACTCCCTGCGGATGCGCTCAGCCACGGTCTCGGCGTTGGCCAGTTGGGAATACGGGCCGATCCGTACCCGCATCATGGTCTGACTGCCCACCTCCACCGGGGACAAGAAAGCCGGATAGCCGCCGTCGGTCAGTTGCGCCGAGCAGCTTGCGAGCCTGGACCGCATCGGCTGAGGAGAAGACCTGGATGACATACCCGCTGGTAGCAGGAGCGGGGGCCTCCGAAGTCTCAGGCGTGGTCTGGGTCGGCGCTGGTGCCGAAGCTCGCGGCTCGGCTGCGGCGACCGCCGTTGCAGCCTCGACTTCACGCCCACCGAGGTCCTCGAGCAGGGTGGTCTCGGGCTGCGGCTCGTCGGCCATCTCGGCGAGGCTCGGGCCGTCCGGCTGCGCCGCCTCTTCATCGGCGAAGAAGTGAAGCTCCTTCACCGCGGAGCCCTCCTCGGGAGCCGCCGCAGACTCGAGTGAGCCCTGCTGGGCCAGATCCACTACCGCCAACGGTGCGTCCCGCTGCCCCACCCAGACTCCAGAGAAGAAGGCCGCCACCACACAGATCAGCAGGACCACGAAAACGATCAGGACCTGCCTGTTGGTGAGAGCGATCTCGTAATAGCTTGGCTCGTGCGATTGACTCACAACTGGGCTTACCCCCGCAGGTCCAGTCTAGCCGCCACCCTTCGACTCTTGAAATGCCTTGAAAAGGTCGATGGGAATGGGGAACAAGATGGTCGAGTTTTGCTCGGCAGCGATCTCCGTCAGCGTCTGAAGATATCGCAGCTGAAGTGTCGTTGAATTGCGACTGATGATATCGGCGGCTTCCGCCAGCTTCGTCGAGGCCTGCATCTCGCCCTCCGCGTGGATGATCTTGGCTCGCTTCTCGCGCTCAGCTTCGGCCTGTCTGGCCATGGCACGCTGCATCTCCTGGGGCAGGTCGACGTGTTTGACCTCGACCGAAGAGACTTTGATTCCCCAGGGATCCGTATGGGCATCGATGATGGACTGGAGCTGATCGTTGAGCTTCTCACGATCCGACAGCAACTCGTCTAGGTCCGCCTGGCCCAGGATCGAGCGCAACGTGGTCTGCGCCATCTGACTGGTCGCGAAGAGATAATTCTCCACCTCGACCACCGCCTTGAGGGGGTCGACCACGCGGAAATAGACCACGGCATTGACCTTCACCGAGACGTTGTCCTTGGTGATCACATCCTGCGATGGAACATCGTGCACCACGGTCCTCAGCGGGATCTTGACCATGCGGTCGATGGGCCAGAAGATCAGAACGAGGCCTGGTCCCTTGGGCTTGCCCAGCAGCCTGCCAAGCCGAAATACCACTGCCCTCTCGTACTCGTTCAAGATGTTGATCCAGCGGCTGAGAAACACCAATCCCAGAAACACCACGACTGCCAGTCCGTAGAGCGTCATACGACTTCTCCTCCTGTTTCAGACGAGACACTATCCAACTTTCTTACCTCGAGGGTCAAACCGTCGACCGCCACGACTCCTACAGGCGAGCCGGCGGCGATGGGCTGGCGGGATACGGCATTCCAGAGCTCACCATGGACAAAGACCTTGCCCTCGTTTTCAATCGTTGTTCTAGCCACGCCGTGTTTATGGATCAGCCCCTCGGCTCCTGTCGCGACCTGGGAACTGTGCACCCGCACCACCAAAGTGACAAGAAGTACCACTACCAGCAGGGTGAAGACCGCCATGCTGACGATGACCTCGAGGCTCACCCGAATCGCCGGATCAGCGCTCTTGAACAGCATCAAGGAACCGAGCACCAATGAGATCACTCCCGCCACCGTCAACAGGCCGTAACTCACCACCTTGACCTCGGCGATAAAGAAGATCATCGCCAGAATGATCAGGGCAATACCAGCATAGTTGACCGGCAGCACAGAGAGAGCAAAAAAGGCCAGGATCAGACAGATGCCCCCCACCACGCCCGGCAGAATCGCTCCGGGGTTGGAGAGCTCGAAGTAAAGACCCAGACCACCCAGGGTCATGAGGATGTAGGCAATATTGGGGTGAGCGATGGCCGACAAGAACCGCTGAAAGCCCGACATCTCCAGTGTGGCGATCGCCGCCCCGGCAGTCTCGAGAATGCGGACCTCGTCTCCATCCCGCGAGACCTCCAAGCCATCGATCTCCCGCAGGAGAGCTGGCAGATCGTCGACCACCAGGTCGATCAGATCGTTCTCCAGAGCCTCGTCGGCGGTAAAAGATCGGCTCTCCACCACCGCGGCTTCGGCCAGCTCGGCGTTGCGCCCGTTGCGATGGGCCAGAGAGCGAATGGTCGCCGCCGCGTCCTCTTCGACCTTTTCCCCCATGGTGCCCTCGATCTCTTCGCCGCCACCTCCGACGGGATGAGCCGCACCCGTATTGGTGCCGGGCGCCATGGCGGCCACATCCGCCGCCATGAGAAGAAAGAATCCGGCCGAGGCGGCCTGTGAACCGGAAGGGGAGACATACACGACGACTGGCGTGTCGGCGCTCAGCATCGCGGTAAAGATGTCACGGGTGGACGTCAGGAGACCCCCAGGGGTCGACAGCTCCATGACAAACGCGTCTGCCTGGCGTCGATCGGCTTCAGCCAACGACTCGATGACGAACTCGGCCGTCACCGGGTGGATGATGGCATCGACCGTGATCCGGACCACCGACGGCGTGTCTTCGATTTCGTCCGCCTGCGTCTCCTCCTGAGCGCCAAGGGGAACCACGGCAGCCAGAGCCGCGACCGCCAGCAGCACCGTCCAGATCGAACGCAGAGGTCTAAATGTCGTCAAGGGATTCTCCAAAAGATTCACCATCCACGATTCAGTATAGCCCGCACCTCGACAGGCCTCAAACCTGAAGCTGTGAACGCAGCCAACCCATTATCTGCGGATAGGGGCCGAGATCGGCGGCGATCCCGAGATCGAGGTCTCTAGGGAAGCTCAGGTGCCCGCCCTTTTTCGACCAATGACATCGCAGGCTGTCGCTCGACTTTCGAACGGCCTTCTTCAAGCTCGCGGCCGGAACCATGGGATCCTCCTCGGCAGCCAGCAAGAGAGTCGGGGTCTCGAGTCTCGCCAGATCCGACCCGACGCTGACCGTACGGTAGTAGTCCCAGGCATCTGCAAAACCGTACCGAGGGGCGATCACCAGGCTGTCGAACTCCACGAAGGTCCTGGCCTCACGAACCTCAGCGACCGTTCTGGCCAGCGGCCGGCGAGCGGCCACCTCCGTATAGATCTCGAGCAACCGCGCCAGCAGGTAGCGACGATAGATCCACCGGGTCCACGAGTCGATGGTCAGCGCCGCCGCGGCTAGATCCACGGGCGGGCAGATGGCGACCGCTGCACGCAGACGAGTCGGTGGATGGTCGACGGCAAATCGCAACGTCACATGTCCGCCCAGAGAGAAGCCCATCACCGCAGTTCTGTCGTAGGCGAGCACCTCGGAGCTGGCAAGGGTCGCCTCGAGGTCCGCCGTCAGACCCGCGTGGTAGATGTCCTCTCCCGTTCGATCCGCCCCCCGGAGATTCAGGCGTAAACACGAAAGCCCCGAGGCCACAACCTGCGTCGCCGCTGCGATGACGTAGGGGCTGTCGCAACATCCACCCAGACCATGGACCACGACCACCAGAGCTTGGGCCTCTGGGGGCTCGCTAAGGAGCCCTGTGAGGCGAATCTCACCCAGGTCGGGGTCGATCAGGACGCTCGACCAGGGCCTTGAAATCGGCGCTCGCGACGCCCGCAGGGTGCGTCGTAGATAGCCGTTCAGGGTCCGGAGATGACCTGACAAGGGCACGTTTCGAGCTCAGACAGGCAGTTTTTCGGCTCAGTTCGAGGAATCCGAGCCCTCGTTTCGCCAGCTAGCCACAAAGACGTTGGTCTCTCCGGGCTTGCCCTGATTACGATTCGAAGAGAACGCCAACGACCGACCATCGGGCGAGAAAACGGGAAAGCCATCGAAACCGGGAGAATAGGTAATTCTCTCCAGACCGGTGCCGTCGACGTTGACTGCCCAGATGTCGAATTCTCTGCCGCTGGAATCGCCGTGATTGGAGGAAAAGATCACCCGATCCCCGGAGGGATAGAAGAAAGGTGCGAAAGAGGCGGCACCCAGTTCGGTCACTTGGCGAACATCGGTGCCATCGGCATCGGCTACGAAGATCTCCAACTTGGAGGGCCGCACCATGTTCTGGTCCAGCAGCCGCCGGTAGTCGGTGAGCTCGTCCCCTGCCTGCGGCCTGGACGCCCGCCAAACGATCTTCGAGCAGTCCTGGGAGAAAAACGCCCCCCCGTCGTACCCCGGTGTATGGGTGAGGCGCCGCACATTGCCGCCGTCGGCGTCCATCCGATAGAGCTCCAGGTCGCTATCCCTGGTGGAGGTGAAAAGGATCGAACCATCGACAGAACAGATGGTTGCCTCTGCGTCATAGGCCTCGGTCTCCGTAAGACGAACCAGGCCAGAGCCATCGGCGAGGGCGCTGAAAATGTCGAAGCTGTCATAGAGCGGCCATACATACCCTTGAGAGAAATCGGGGACCGGCGGGCAGGACTCGCTGTCGAGATGCGTCGAAGAGAAGACGACCCGCTCGCCACCAGCTGTGAAATGGGCACAAGTCGTGCGCCCAACTCCCGTCGACACCAAAGCTGGTGTTTCCGGCTCGCCGACCGACATGCGGAAGATCTGGTCACACTCGTAGGGCGGTCGGGTCGACTGAAAACTCAGCTCCCTGCCATCCGGGGACCAGTACGCTTCGGCATTCTCCCCACCAAAGGTCATTTGCCGGATTTCCGCCAGATGGATCTCCTGGGGGTGTCGCAACGATTCACCACCGGCCTCTTCGGCGACGAGGACCGGGATCGCGAAAGGGAAAAACCCCAGAACGCCGAGGATGGCATAGACCATGGCCATCGTTGGTCGGGTGAGAGTTTCTCGCGTCCTATTCAGCATGGGCTCCTCCCTATGGGGATCCTGCCGCTGCGCTGGATGGCTCGAAACCGCTGCCAAGCCCAAACGGCGAATTGAAGTGCGATTCTATGGAATTTCTCGACAGTGTTGTCGAGACACTGGGAATCAGACGTTCGGAAAGCGCTACCTGGCAAACCTCAACGCCCTTTGGCTCGGCCTGCGAGACTTGATGGGCTGGATGCCATGCTACGATTTCATGCATCATGCGAAGATCATCTGCGATCCCCGGATGCCGACGGACCCGGCACAGCCTTTCCAGCCAGACCCTGGTCCGCAGCGCCAGAGGAGGACTCCTGCTTTTTCTCGCTGGTTCTCTCGCCACCCTGGCCGGCACCCCCGCGAATCTGCAGGACGCTCTCCAGGCTCAGCGGCTGATGGTGGCAGAGAATCCCACAGACGCCGATCTTCTCAATGACCTGGGCAACTTGCTGGCCCTGGCGGGCGATCTCGATGAAGCGGAAGAGGTCTATCTGCGAGCACTCGAAATCGCCCCCGAAGACATCGCCTCTCTCTACAATCTGGCCCTGGTACTGATGGAGCAAGGTCGAGACAAGCCGGCGCAAAAGACCTTGCAGTCGATCCTCGAATTGGAACCGCGGCACGCCTGGACCCACTATCAACTGGGCACCCTTTTTGACCACCAGAACAACCGCACCAAGGCAGTCCATCACTATGCGGAGGCGTTCGCCGTTGATCGATCCCTGACCTCGCCCAAGGTCAACCCACACATTGTCGAGAACAGTCTGGCCACAGACGCTTTGCTCAAGGTGTATGTCGAAGACTCGCCTTCGACCCAGGCTCCCAGGATGTACGAGAAACCTGGCAATGTGGCCGAGCTGCTTCTGCCCCGGGGATCCACGGAGCCCACGGCTGAGCTAGAGTCCGAGCCAGCGGCAGCACCAGAAGCGGCCGCCGAGCCACCCACCAGGCCGCACCGCGCCTCGTACCCGACACCGACTGCGTCCGACGAGGATTCAGATACGAATTCGGATGGCGCGGAAAGTCGGTCAGACAGGGACCCTCTGGAAGAATCAGACTCGCCGCCTTCGCCGACTGGCGAGGATGCTGATTCTGAGCCCAGCCAGGCTTCACCTCGAAGACTCGATTCCTCGTCGGTCGAATCCCGACAGTCTCGGCAAACGGGATCTACCGGCGACCTGGAAGAATCCGAATTCAGTCAGAGCACCTCGGGCGGCGACCCATTCGAGTCGACTGGCAGCTTCATCCCAGGCGTGCAGAGCACGGGTCGACTGGATATCGAGCTCCTGCCCGCCGCGGAAGTCGGCCCGGCAGTCAGTCCCACTTGAGCCCCCACACCACAGCCCTTCTACCCATAGCACTGATCGCAATCTTGGTGCTCTGGTGCGGGACCTTTCACGGTGCCGCCAGCGCCTCGGGGGCCCTCGCCCATCAAGCCGCAGTGCTTCTGTTCTGCCTCTTGACGCCCGGGCTGCGGGATCCCCTCGATTTGGGTACCAGCGCCCGCCTGTTGCCGATCGCTGTCCTCGCCGTGGTGGCGATCAGCTGGTGGTGGTCGCCGGTTGGCCGCGCCGGGCTCGTCGGTGTCACCTTGTTGCCAGCCTATCTCCTCCTGCCCGGCTCCACGGCCCGCTGCTGGCGAGATCCGCCAGCCCAAAGGGTTGGCCTTGCCGCCATGTCCTTGCTGACCTCTACAGTCTGTCTGATCGCTCTGATTCGCTGGCAGACGCTGTCACTGTCCCGGGCTTCTCTACCCCTGGGTCATCACAATCTTCTGGCAGGCTGGTTGGTTCTGGTGTTTCCTCTGGCCCTGGCTGCAGGCCGATTCCCAGGGGTATCACGGTGGTTAGCCACCGGCACCGGGGCTTTCGGTCTGGTGACGATGGCAGCTACCGGATCGCTTCTGGGAGCCACGGCCGTTGCCATACAAGCCATCTGCGCAGCCGTCTGGTGGAAGCGCCTGCGGCTCTGGCTCATACCGGGATTGCTGACCTTCGCTGTTCTGACTTTGCCGCGGCTGCTCTCGATGACGCGAACGACCGACCCGTCGATGCTGGCCCGAGTGTCCTATCTGGAGGGCGGCTGGCGAGGACTCCTGGAGAGACCGAGCCTGGGATGGGGGCCTGGCGCCGTCCCCTGGACCCTCGGCGAGTTCCTGCGGCCGGTGGCGGGAATTCTCCCAGCCAGCCAAATCGTCGGGGACCTCCACTCCCTACCCCTACAGGTGGCCTATGAGATCGGAGCCGCGGGCTTGCTGTTGGTTCTGGCCATTGCAGGGATCTTCTACCTACGACGACGCGAGGAGATGGGGGTTTCAGACGATCCCCTCCAACAACGGGCGGCGCTCCTCGGTCTTCTCGGAGGGGCGGTCTTCGCCCTCGGCTCGGCCCCCCTGGCAGTCCCCGCTCTGCCGGTCACAGCAGCGGTGGTCACCGGTTTGGCCCTGCCAGGCCAGAGACCGGTGCCTAGGCGGTACCGTCTGCCGTTTCTGTTGGCCTACCTGTTGATCGCGGCTGCCGTCCTGCTGCCTCTGAGCCAGGGCCCACCTTCGCTACGATGAAGCCCGCCTTGCATCGACCTCCGGGTAGCGCTCTCGCGAACATCGACCGAGCCCACAGCCTGGACCCCGAATTCCCCCTCTACCTGGCCAGAAGGGCCTGGCTGGCCAGCGAAGTTCAGGGAGTCGATGACGGACTCGCTGATCAGGCCCGGCAGGCCGCCAAGATGGCACCCGGTCTGGCGCCCCTGTGGCTGGCGGCTGGTGATCTCGGCCAACGAGTCGACCGGCCCTGGGCACCCGCCGCCCTGTGGCAGGCACGCAGACTCGATCCTCTATCGCCCCTCGTCCTGTTTCATCTGATGACGGTCTTGCAGGATGAGGGCGATGTGGCTCTGCAACTTGGAGAAGCTGCCCTGTCGGCCGAGCCCAGGCTGGCAGCCGCTCGGTGGTGGTGGAGCCATCCTGAGATGGCAGACCAGATCAGCCGACGTCTGGGAGTGCCGATCCCCAAGCGCATCGACTCGCCGCACCCGGAATCCGTGGTGCTGGCCCTGACCCTGGATCGGAACCCGGCCCTCTCCTTCTCGCTCTTCGCCTTTCGCCGCTCGCCCTGGCCGGGCCGACTGGCGCCGGTAGATCTGCAAGGCGAAGAATCCACAAGTCCGAATACTTCTCACCCGCGGCGACCGACCGGGATAGAATAGGTAGTCTGGCTCCGACATTCTTGCTGAACCCATGTCGGGACGCTAATCGTGGACAGACTCGGCAGGCCTACAACCGTGATTACCGCCGTATTGAATCGCAAAGGGGGCGTCGGAAAGACGACCACTGCGGTCAACTTGGCCGCCGCTGTAGCGGCCCTCGGGTATCGTGTGCTGTTGATCGACCTGGATAGCCAGGCGTCCTCTTCCCTGTCGCTGGGCGTCCCACGCTGGGCTCTCGCCCCGTCCTCGGCAGATGTTCTGCTGAACTCGACTCCAGCGAACGACGTGGTGCGGGCGACCCGGGTCATGGGTCTCCACCTCATGACGGCCTCGACGGATCTGTCCAGCGTCGATCGTGAGTTGAGCCCGCTGCCCAACCGCGAAGGCCGGCTGCAGACGGCGCTGCGACCGATTCGAGATCGCTACGACCACATCCTCATCGACTGTCCATCCGTGTCGTCTCTGGCACCTCTCAACGCCCTGGTGGCTGCGGACTATTACATCGTTCCAGTGGTGCCCCACTATCTGGCGATCGAGGGAGTCCACAACCTGTGCTCATCGGCCGATCGGCTTCTGGCCCGACTCGGTGTCCCCACGAAGCTCCTCGGTATCGTCCTGACCATGGTCGACTATCGAACCAAGACGACACGCCAGAATGTCGCTCGTCTGCGCGAGGAATTCGACAACTCGGTGTTCGCGGTAGAGATTCGGATCAATATCCGACTGGCCGAGGCGCCGGCCGTCGGGCAGACGATTTTCGAGTTCGACGATTCCTCCACGGGTGCCGACGCCTATCGCCTGCTCGCCGAAGAGTTCCTCATGCGATCGCAGGAGCATCAGATCACGGCAGACGGCATGGATATTGCTGGACCTTCTGCTGAGGACCCGCGGGAGAGGGTACAAGAAACGCGGGCCTCCAGAGACGATGCCGACCCGCGAGACCGAAGACAAACTCCTTCTCGCCCTTCCCGTATCTGATCCTCTAGGTATCCGCCAACGGTGGCCGAGGCGAGCAGTACATGTTCGAGAATAGTTCTTCCTGGCAGCAGTACAAGCAAGACCGGCCCAAAACCATCAGGGTCCACCTCGGCTACGTACCCGAGCTGGACACCGAGGTGGAGGACCGGGAGGCCAGGACACGCGTCCGGATCGCCATCGCTGTCGCAGTGATTCTTCATGTCGGTCTGGCCATCGTGACACTGCCCGCAGCTGGCCACCGAACCGCTCCGGGTGGGTCCTCGACGAGACGTCTATGTCGTGCAGCAAGTACGGTTCAAACCGCCACCGCCCCAAGCGAAGCAGCAGGTGCCCAAGCAGCAAAGAAAGGCGAAGAAGATTCCCATTCCCGACCCTACGCCGGACGAACCGGAGCCTCTCGTGGTGGAACAGGTCGATCTGCCGGAGGCCGATCTCTCCGATCTGGATGCCGTCGTCTTTGGCGCCGAGTCCATCCCCTCGATACCCGGTGGGATGGGGCGCTGGCCCATGAAGGTGGGCGGTGGCGTTCTGCCACCGCAGAAGATCTTCACACCCCAGCCGGTCTACACCGAAGAGGCGCGTCTGGCTCGCATCCAGGGCGTGGTCATTCTCGAGGCCATCATCGATGAGAAGGGTGCCGTGCAGCAGGTCAAGGTCCTCAAGGGTCTACCGCAGGGACTCAGCGAGTCGGCCGTCAAAACGGCCAGGAAGTGGACGTTCAAACCGGCCACCCTGGACGGTCAACCGGTCCCGGTCTACTTCAACCTGACCGTCCGCTTCTCCCTCCAATAGGCTCGAGCTCAGCTGGCGCCGAACGACTCGAGCACCTGTAAGGTGAAGTCGATGTCTGCCGGTGTGTGATCAGCGGAGATCTGAAAGCGGATCTCCTCATCCCCCTTGGGGACGACCGGAAAATTCAAACCCGTGGCCAGCACGCCTCGAGCCTTGAGATGCTTCACCAGCGCTGTAGTGCGCGCCGTGTCACGAACCATCAAAGGCACGACCGGGTGCTCGCCGGGGATGGTCTCGAGCCCCAGGCGTCCGAGCCCCTGCTCGAAGCGAGCGGTCATGGCCCGCAAGTGATCCAGTAGTTCACGGCCCACCGGGCTATCCACGAGATCCACTGCCGCCAGGGCCGCTGCCGCCTCCGCCGGAGTGATGGGATTGGAATAGATATAGAAAGCCGACTTCTCGCGCAGGTACTCGACCAGGCGATCGCTGCCGACAACGTACCCTCCGTTGACGCCAAATGCCTTCCCCAGTGTGGCCACGAGCACGTCGACTCCCTCACAACCGGTGAACTCCTCTGTCCCACGCCCTCTGGCACCGAAGGCGCCCACTCCATGGGAGTCATCCACGACCAGCAGCGCATTCTCCGGAAACTCTCCATCGTAACGGCGCGCCAGTTCGACGATTTCGGGTAGCGGCGCCCAGTCGCCCCTCATACTGAAGATCCCGTCCGTGACGATGACGGCCCGCTTGCACGATCCGGCTGCAGCCTGGAGTTTGGCCTCCAGGTCGGCCAGATCGACATGGCGGTAGACATGCTTCTCCTTCGGCCGGGCCAGACGCATGGCGTTGATGATGCAGTTGTGATTGAGCGCATCGCTGATCACGGCCGTCTCGCCGGTAATCAGGGCCGGCAAGACACCCATTGTCGTGGCGTAGGCGGAACTGAAGATCATCCCGGCCTGCCGACCATGAAAATCCGCCAGGCGTTTCTCGAGCTCGATGTGTGCCTGGTAGCTGCCACTGATGAAGCGCACCGCCCCCGGGCCGGTACCCAAAGCGCGAGACGCCTTCTCCTCGGCGTCGATCAGCTCATCCCGGAGGGACAGTCCCAGATAACTGTTGGAGTTCATGCGCAGAAAGGGCTGGTCTCCCCGACCCACGAGCCTGTAACGCGGGCCGAGTCCGCCAGCAGCCGGCAGAACCTCGCAGATGACATCCTCATCACCCTTGAGAGTTCCATGGGCTGCCAACTCGTCCAGCTCCCTCCGCAAGATCTCTTCGATCCGATCGAATGGCATGCCGCTCTCCTCGTCTTCAGATTTTTCTCTTGAGCCTCGGTCCCAGCTTCTCCAGCATGTCCCGGGTCATCGACTCCAGTTCGTAGTTGGGTTGCCAATCCCATTCGTCCCGGGCTGCCCGGTCGTCCAGGGAGTCGGGCCAGGAATCGGCGATGGCCTGGCGCACCGGATCGACGTCGTAGTCGATCTCGAAACCAGGCAAGTGCTTCTTGATCTCCGCCGCCAACGTTTCGGGAGTGAAGTTCATCGCCGTGACGTTGAACGCGTTGCGATGGATGAGACGGGCGGGATCAGCCTCCATGACCCCGATGGCAGCATCGAGGGCGTCCGGCATGTACATCATGTCCAGACAGGTATCCGGTCGCAGGAAGCACGTATAGCGTCCATGCCGGATCGCCTCGTAGAAGATCTCGACCGCGTAGTCCGTGGTACCTCCGCCAGCCGGCGCCACATGGGAGATAAGGCCCGGGTAGCGCACACCCCGCGTGTCCACACCAAAGCGGTGGTGATAGTAATCGCAGAGGAGCTCGCCCGAGACCTTGGTCACCCCGTACATGGTGTTGGGACGCTGGATCGTGTCCTGCGGAGTGCGATCTGCCGGAGTTCCCGGCCCGAACGCACCGATGGAGCTGGGGAAGAAGACCGCGCAATCCCGCTGCCGAGCCACTTCCAGCACCCGGTAGAGCCCGCCCATGTTCACATGCCAGGCCATGTGGGGCTTCTCTTCGGCCACCGCGGAAAGCAGCGACGCCAGATGGAAGATGGTGTCGATTTCGTAGCGCAGCACGACATCCTGAATCTCGCGCGCCCGGGTGACGTCGACGTATTCGAACGGACCATTGGAGTGCTCGACGTCGAGCTCGAATCACGCGGATATCCGATGCCACCACGGCATCTGCGCCATACCGTTCGCGCAATGCGGATACGAGCTCCGAGCCGATCTGCCCGAGAGCGCCTGTAACAAGGATTCGCTTCATCTCTGTCGTTGCCTCGCAGGAATGGGAACTCACCCTGTCGAACCTGTCAGGGCTCTGGGCGATGCGATCTATCGTATGACCCCTTGCGGCAGCAGGCAAGTTTCGGCGCGTCCTTTGCTAGAGTCGTCAGGTGAGATGAACAAGTGGCTCAAACGAATCTTGATTCTGGCGGTTCTCATAGCCGCGATCGTGATCCTGAAGCTGACCTGGCTACGGCCGAAGCCGATACCGGTCGAGGTGGTCGAGGTGGAAAGGGGGCGGGTCGAGCAGACCGTGACCAACTCCCGCGCCGGTACTGTCCGCGCCCGTCACCGCGCCAAGCTCTCTCCCGAATTCGGCGGCCAGGTGGTGGAGCTCCCCTTTCGCGAGGGCGATCGGGTCAGCCGCGGTCAGGTAGTGCTCCGTCTCGAAGACAGTCTGCAGCAAGCGCGACTGTCGCTCGCCGAGCGCGAGCTCGATGCGCTGCGCTCGGAGCGTCAACGGGCCTGCCTCGAGGCCGAGCGCGCCGCCAGCGAGTATCAGCGCATCGAGAAGCTGGCCAAGGAGGAGATCGTCTCGGAGGACATCCTGGACAACTCCGACAGTCTCCGGCAGAGCGCCGCGGCGGCCTGCGATGCGTCCGACTCCAATGTCGCCCGGGCGCTGGCCGCCATCCGGTTGGCCCAGACGGAGCTGGACAAGACCATTCTGCGCGCACCCTTCGACGGCATCGTGGCCGAGATCTCTACGGAAGTCGGTGAATGGACGACCCCATCACCACCAGCCCTACCGGTGCCGCCGGTGATCGACGTGCTCGACCCCTCGTCGGTCTACATCAGTGCACCGATGGATGAGGTCGACTCGGCCATTGTGCGGGTGGATCAGCCGGTACGCGTGACCATCGACTCCCACCGCGAGCTGCGGTTCATGGGTCACGTATCCCGTGTCGCTCCCTATGTCCTGGATTTCGAGGCGCAGAATCGGACAGTGGAAATCGAGGTCGAGCTGGATGACCACGATCAGATTCTGCTGCCGGGAACCTCGGCCGACGTGGAGGTCATTCTCGACATCCGCGACGATGTCCACGGATACCCACGGCAACGATCATGGAAGGCAATCAGGTCCTGGTGCTCGAGAACGATCGACTGGCCCAGCGGCAGATCTCGGTGGGTCTGCGGAACTGGGACTACACCGAAGTGGTCGACGGCCTGGAGCCCGATACCCTGGTGGTGACTTCGCTGGACCGCGTCGAGGTGGTCGCCGGTGCCCAGGCAGAGATCAGCCAGACCGAGGAGGACTGACCTGATGGCCGAATCCACGGCCATGATCCGGCTGCAGGATATTCGTCGCACCTTTCAGGTCGGCGACGAGTTGGTCCATGCGCTGGTCGATATCGACGAAGAGATCCACGCCGGCGAGCACATCGCCATCATGGGGCCTTCCGGCTCGGGCAAGTCCACGCTGCTCAATATTCTCGGCTGCTTGGACAAGCCCACCTCGGGCCGTTACTACCTGAACGGACAGGAAGTTGCACACCTCGATGACTCTGCTCTGACCCAGGTCCGTCGGCACCAGATCGGGTTCGTCTTCCAGTTCTTCCATCTCGTGCATCGCTTGACCGCCTCGGAAAACGTCGAGCTGCCGATGATCTTTGCGGGTCTACCTCGTACCGAACGCCGACAACGGGTCGAGGAATCTCTCGCGGCCGTGGGACTCACTCCCCGGGCTCGCCATCTGCCCGATCAACTCTCCGGTGGTGAACGGCAACGTGTAGCCCTGGCCCGAGCGACGATCATGATGCCGGCGATCCTCCTCGCAGACGAGCCCACCGGCAACCTCGACAGCAAATCCGGCCGGGCCGTCCTCGATGTGCTCGGCGGGATGAACGACAACGGATTGACCCTGGTGGTGGTGACCCATGATCCCAAGGTGGCCCAGCGCGCCGATCGGGTTCTGGTGCTGGTGGATGGTCGTATCGTCCGCCGGGTGGCATCCAGTCAGATGGGCGACATTCTGGCGCTGCTCGCCGAGGACGAGGCCGAATGAGCCCGGGTGAGCTCTTTCGTTTTTCCGCGCGAGGTCTATCGGGCCACGGCTTGCGGACGGTATTGAGCCTGCTGGGCGTCACCATTGGCGTCGCGGCGGTCGTCATCCTGACGGCCCTGGGAGAGGGCGCCCGACGGTATGTCATCGATCAGTTCGCATCTCTCGGAACCAACATCCTGATCGTGTTACCAGGCAAGACGGAGACCAGCGGCACCGTGGGAGCGGGGGGCGTCCCCAATGACCTGACCCTGGACGACGCACGGGCGGTGCAGCGCTCGGTATCCGCGGCGCGACATGTGGCACCTGTTTCCATGGGCACCGAGCAGGTCTCGTTTGGTGAGCGCCGACGACAGGTGGCCATCCTCGGCACCACGCATCAGTACAAGGATGCACGACAGCTCTTGATGCAGCGGGGCTCCTTCCTGCCCAAGGAGGAGATGTCACGCGGATCGGCGGTCGTGGTCCTCGGACCCAAGCTGGCCCGCGAGCTCTTCGTGGAACAGGAGCCCGTGGGTCAGGTGGTGCGAGTCGGCGGCTGGAGAATGCGGGTCATCGGTGTACTGGCCAAACAAGGTGTCAAGATGGGGATGGATTTCGACGATCTGGCGATGGTACCGGTATCGACCGGCATGCAGATGTTCAATCGCAGCTCGCTGTGGCGCATCCTCATCCAATCTGGATCCCACAGCGATATCGACTTGGTCAAGGAAGCAGTGCGCCGGGTTCTAGTCGATCGTCACGATGAGGAGGATTTCACGGTCATCACCCAGGACTCCGTGCTGTCGACTTTCACCGCGGTCCTCGGTGTTCTCACCCTGGTGGTCGGCGCCATCGCGGCCATCTCGCTGACTGTGGCGGGGATTGGCATCATGAACGTGATGCTGGTCTCCGTATCCGAGCGGACACGAGAAGTGGGTCTGCTCAAGGCCCTGGGTGTGGGGCGACGCCAGATTCTCTCGGTATTCCTGACCGAGGCGGCTCTCATATCCTCGCTCGGCGGCTTGCTGGGTCTGGGCCTGGGCTGGTTGGCCATCACGGCACTCGTCAGGCTCTATCCGGTCTTTCCCGCCAGTCCACCGGCTTGGGCCGTCTGGGCCGCTCTCGTCGTTTCGCTAGGGGTGGGAGTGATCTTCGGGCTGCTGCCGGCCAGGCGAGCCAGTCGCCTGGACCCGGTGCAGGCTCTGGCGGGCAGGTAGCCGTTATGTGGGAACTGGTCAAACTCTCGTTGCGGGCCATCATCGCCCATCGCATGCGCTCAGTCCTCTCCATGCTGGGCATCGGCATCGGCGTCACTTCGGTGATCCTCCTGACCTCCATCGGTGAGGGAACGAGGCTCTACCTGGTCAGTCAGTTCACCCAGTTCGGGACCAATCTGTTGGCCATCAATCCAGGCAAGGCGGAGACCATCGGGGTCCCAGGTGCCCTGGGAGGAACGACCCGCAAGCTGACCATCGACGACTCCGAGGCGCTGGCGAGGATTCCCGGTGTGGACAAGGTCGTTCCCATGGCCTTTGGGACCGGCCGGGTCGAGGCCCACGGCCTGGGTCGCAGCGTCTTTGTCTACGGCGTCACCCCGGATGTGCCCGAAGTCTGGCAGTGGGCCGTGCGCATCGGCTCGTTCTGGCCTCCCGGGGATCCCCGTCGCAGCATCTCGCAGGCCGTGCTGGGACCCAAGCTCAAGACATGAGCTCTTCGGCAGCGCCAATGCCCTGGGCGAGTTCGTGCGTATCGGCGGCGCGAGATTCCGTGTCGTCGGCATCATGGAGCCGAAGGGTCAGTTTCTCGGGTTCGACCTGGATGACTCGGTCTACATCCCCATCGCCAATGCCATGCGGATCTTCAACATGGACGAGCTCATCGAGATCGACTTGACCTTTGCGCATGCCCGCCTGCTGGAGAGCGTCGAGAGTGAAGTTCGACGGGTCCTGACCGAGCGTCATGGCGGCCGGGAGGACTTCTCGGTCACTTCCCAGGCGGCCATGCTCGACGTCTTCGACAACATCATGAACATCGTCACCATGGCAGTCGGTGCCATCGGCGGCGTCTCTCTACTGGTGGGCGCCATCGGTATCCTGACCATGATGTGGATCGCGGTCGGCGAGCGCCAGAACGAGATCGGCCTGATCCGTTCGATTGGCGCTACCCGCAAGCAGGTTCAACTCGTCTTCCTTGTCGAGGCGGCAACGCTGGCCACTCTGGGAGGTCTGTTGGGAGTCGCTGTCGGATCCGGAATCTGTACCCTCATCCGGATCGCGGTGCCGGGATTGCCCGTCCATACACCCCCTGAATTCGTCATCCTCGCCGTCAGCGTGAGCCTGGCAGTCGGTCTGCTGGCGGGCGTGACTCCGGCGCGACGGGCCGCTCTTCTCGATCCCATCGAAGCCCTGCGAGCCGAGTAGCTCGGCCGGGCTCTCAGCTGTCGGTGGCGCCGGTGCTCCAACTGCGAGTCGTATAGCGCTGGACGCTGAGCCGTGGTGACCAGAAACTTTCGGGCAACCCGGCCTTTACCTTCAGCTTGCTCAGGAAGAGTCGGGAGTCGGGCAGGCTTCGCCAGACTGCGGGCAGAAAGGTGCCGCGGTGGGATCCGTGCTCCAGAAGCAGCCCATCCACCTGCGGCCGAAGCTGTCGAATCAGATCCTCTTCGGACCCGAACTCCAGCGGCTCCAGATCGGAGAGCAGGGAGACTTCGATGCTCAGGTCTGCCAGCTCCGGCGCCTGGAGCGGAGGAAATCGCGGATCGCGAAAGGCGGCGGCCCGGGAATTCTCCTGGAGATCCTCCACCAGCGGCCGACGGGCCAGCAGGGTCCCGATGCAGCCCCGCAGGTTCCCTTTCGAGTGCAGGGTCACGAAACAAGCCCCAGGCTCCTGTAACCAGGCGGCGCTGGGCAGCGGGGTCGGCTCGCCTCCCAAATCAGCCACCAGCGTTTGGCGAGCGATCGCCAACAAGGTACGCCCGATCTCAACCCCGGTGGTCTCGGAAACGCTCACGACAAAGTCGCAAAGGCAAAAGATCCGTATCCCACGACTCGCAGCCGATCGCCGGCGGTGTCGCCCGAATTCCGCAGATCGAGCAGGCGCGGAGCCAGTTCCCGCTGGCGGGCCACGGCCAAGAACCCGTTGATGGCAACCGCACCGCAGGCCCGATGCTCTGCGATGGGCTGGTGCAAGTCGATAACCTGTCGCGCCGTATCCCGATCGGTTTCCTGGGCGGCTTCGTAGCCTAGATAGTGAGACAGATCCGAGCTGATCACGATACGGGTCTCCGGCCCACCCCAAACCCGATCCAGAACCTCGGCCACATCCTCGGCGTCGACCTGGCTGACCAGGAGCGGCAGAACCGAAAAGGAGTCCAGGACGATCTGCAGAAAAGGCAACTCGACCTCGAGGCTGTGCTCCGGGGCGTGCGCCGCGGTGTTGGTGGAGACCTGGGGCATATCCGCGATCCTCTCGACGAGCTTCTGGTCCACGGGAACCGTTCCCAGCGGCGTCTCGAAAGCCGCCAGCCCCGGTAAGGCCAGACCCCGCACCGGCAGCCGATGGGCAGGGCCGAGAAGAACAATTCTACGGATGACATCCGCATCTTCTGCAAAGCAGCGAAACGCGGAACCCGCAATGGGACCGGAGTACACGAATCCGGCATGCGGTGCGATCACTGCCTTGGGCGAATACCCCGGATCACTGAGAACCGCGTCATGCAGAAACCCCTGCACCATCGGTTCCAGCTCCCCTGCCGAGCCCGGATAGAAGAGCCCGGCGACTGCCGCTGGACGAACCTCGTTCATGGCACGACCCCTCCCAGCAAGAACTGCTCCTTCATTATCTTGCAACACCCGGACCCAGCGAATTATTCACAGTCTGCCGGCCGATCATTGTGGCTAAGAGACGCGTGATGTAGGGGCCGTGCTTACCCCCGCCTTGAACGGCCGGTCTCTGTGCCGGACGTTGGCCGCAGCTTCCATCTCCGAGGGACCTTGCGTGGCGGTGCGAGTCGCTTGCCGCGCGCTGCTGGCCGTGCGATCCACCATGGTCTTGCAGCGGAGCCAGCGCGGCTTTGGACGGGGGCAGGACGAGCGGCATTCGCCGACACGCGGGTTAGTCGACCGCAGCAGAGGCGAAGCCTTGAGACACTCAATGCGTCTCTGACTCCGATCAGCAGATTCGGCCAGCGCAGAGGCCGGCCGCTTCGTTGCAGAGCGCCCAGGACGGCCTGCCAAGACACCGGCACCTGAACGTCGCTCCTGCGCGGTCGCTGACGGACATCCCCGTCAACGCCCCTTGATGGATCGCTCGCGAATCACCGCCATACAGTCAGCTGGAGGCGTCAGGACCAGAAGGGTTTCCACTTCTCTTCGGGGGACGGAGGGGTCAGCCAGCTGACCACGAAGAGCGAGATCAGCGAGAGAGCACCCGCTGGGTAGATGATGTAGTCGTAGTCCAGGGGCACGTCGACAAAACCCAGGGGCAGCGATTCAAAACCCAGGCTCGCCAAGCCAGCGAAGACGATGGTTCCCAACATTCCCATGGCGATGGACGCCGCACCGCCGGCCGGCGTGACCCGACGCCATAGAAAGGCGGCCAACAACGCGGGTGTCACCGCTGCTCCCACCATGGTGTAGGCATAGAGAGCCATGTCCAGGATGTTCTCGAACTGGGTCGTGACCAGAAGCGTGACTCCGGCGAGCAGAATGATCATGACCCGCTGGAACCAGATGATGGACGTGCCACCGGCCTTCGGGTTGATGAAGCGCTGGTAGATGTCGCGAGTCAGGTTGGTCGACGGCACCATGAGGAAGGTGTTGGCAGTGGAGAAGATGATGGCTGCCGCCCCGATGAGTAGCAGGATGCCGGCGAGCGAGGGGCAGTTTGTCCGCCGCCAAGTGCAGAAGAACCGTTTCGGTGCTTGCCCGATCCAGTACCCCCGCAGCGGTCCTGAAAGCCTCGTCGTTCCAATACTGTCCGGCGCCGAAGATGGCCACCGAGTCGAGGACCGTCTCGATAATGATGACGCCGACGATCATCCAGATCACGGCTCTGCGCGTTGTCTTCTCATCTTTGGCGGACATGAACTTCTGATAGATGCTGCTCTCCCCCAGCAACAGGAAGAAGGTAGGGAGAAACAGCCCCAGTGCCGCAGCGATTCCAGGGGCTCCGAACACAGTGAAATGCTCGGCCGGCAAGGTCTCGGTCAAACCACTCCAGCCACCCGCGCCTTTGAGCGCCAGAGGCGCTGCGATGATGACCCCCAGAGTGATGAGAATGCCGTTGAAGACATCCAGAGCGACGATGGACGTCATGCCTGCCATGATGGTGTAGAGCACCACCAAAACACAGACGATGATCTTGCCGGTATCCGCGCTGACGGCTCCATCGGTGAGAATGGCGAGCAAGCGACCGCCGCCGATGAACTGATAGCCGGCAATGGTCAGGTAGGCGATGACAATGGCAATGGTGCCAAGAACGCGGGAAGTGGCGTTGTAGCGAGTCTCCAGGATGTCGGGAACGGTGTATTGAGCGATACGCCTGACTCTTGGCGCCAGGTAGTAGACGATGGCCAGCCCCAACCAGGCACCGGCGCTCATCCACAGAGCCGAGAACCCCTGGCGAAAGGCCCGGCCGGCGCCACCGAACAGGCTGCCCGAGCCGATCCAGGTGCAGACCAGGGTGCCGACGAGAAACATCGCCGTGACCCCTCGCCCAGCCACCATGAAGTCGTCCTGAGTCTTGACCTTGCGACTCTTGGAGATACTGACGAGGATCAGAAAACCCAGATAAATCCCGATGGCCCAGACATAGATCACGGCAACCTCCTCAACTGGTAAAAGCGCCCGTACGATACGGGATCAGTCCATCGACCGCAAGCGGTGCACGGCCGCCAACGATCGCCTGGCCGGATCCTACTCGGCCTCGGTTGATCTTCTGCGGGCCGCATTCATGGGAACCCGGATCAAGACCAGGGCCACCACCGCAAAGACAGCCAAGGCCAACCATCCCCCGACGGGTCCATCCACGAAGGGCAGTCCATCCACTCCAAAAAGAACCTCGGTCAGGGATCCCATTCCCAAGAGCACCAGACCCGCGATCAGTACCCCCGTCAGAGCTTCACCAGCGATGAAGCCGCTGGCCAGAAGGATGCCCACGTTGTCGAATACCGTTCTCTGGTCCGGGTCGAGCCGCCGTTGCGCCAACTTGTCTGCTGCGCCCTTCATCATGCCACCCACGAAGATGGCGAAGGTCGTCTCCAGGGGCAGGTACATACCCACCGCGATGAGCATCGGCGCCGGCGCTTTGATCAGGATCAGTGCCACGGCGAGACCCACGCCGATGGCGATCAGGCCCCAGGGCATCTCCCCGCCGACGATGCCGGTGGCCAGCTGAGCCATCAAACCGGCTTGGGGTGCCGGCAAAGCCGTGTCGCCGATGCCGATGCCGCCCGCCGCGATGTTGCCTTCGTGCAAGAGCATGATGGGAAACACCAGAACGAAAGACACCACGATGGTGCTGATGATCTCGGCGATCTCCATCCGGCGCGGCGTACCGCCGACGAGATGACCCACCTTGAGATCCTGGATCATGTCGCCCGCCATGGAAGAAGCGCAGCAGACCACCGCCGAGACCCCCAAGACCGCGCCGATGCCAGGCAGACCCGTGACACCAATCCCCACCATCAGCAGCGCGGCGACGATGAGAGTGGAAAGTGTCAGCCCCGAGATGGGCTGATTCGAACCCCCGACCAGACCCACCAGCCAACCACCCACAGCCGAGAAGAGAAAGCCGGTGACGGTCATGATGACCGCTGCCAACAGGGCCCCGAACAGGCTGCCGGTGAAGTGATAGTAGATCAGGGTCATGGGAATGATCAGCACGAAGGCGGCTACCATGACATAGCGAAGATTGAGGTCCAGCTCCAGTCGGGACGGGCCGTCACCCGCCGATCCCACGGCAGATCCATGGGGCCGCAAAGCCCCTCGAATCGCCTGGGTCAGAGACCCCCTCAACCCCCAGAGGGTGTAGAGGGCGCCTACCAACATGGCGCCGACTGCGATGGGGCGGACATTGTTGTACCAGACGGTATAGGCCAGATCGGGCCACTCGGGCTCGACACCAGCCCCCAACTGCTGAGCCAGTTGTGGATTGAGAAAAAGGGCCAGGGGGATGAACACAAACCAGGCTAGCAACCCGCCGGCGAAGATTGATCGAGGACAATCTGGGACCGATGATGAAACCGACGCCGATCAGCGCCGGGCTCGCCGCCGGCGTCGCGACGAGCAGACCACCCGTGTGCTCGACACTTCCCATGGGCGCCCGGGAAGGGAAGAAGTGATGGACCACCGACTTGGGAAACTGCAGAAAGAACTCGGAGGTTTCTCGAACCAGATTCAAGCCGCTGCCATTTTTGAGAAATTCAATCACCATCCCCAGACCGAGAGCACCAAATACGTAGCGGGCACCACTCTCTCCCTTTTGCCCTGCTCGGACGATCTCATAGGCAGGCGATGGCAATGACCGCGGCCGGGAAGGTGCCGAGATCGTCATTCCCGCCCGCAGCCCGAGATAGGCATTGGCCGCTCCCAGCACCACAGCCATGACGATTCCCAGAAGAAGGGCCCTCCAGGTCAACTCCGGAAGATTCGTTTCAGCTGGGACGTAAGGCTTCTCAGCTGGAGAGTCGGGCTTGGGTCCTGGATTCTCCACGCAAAGTCCCCCTGTTCGAGAAATTTGGTCGGGGCGAGAGGATTTGAACCTCCGGCCTCACGGTCCCGAACCGTGCGCTCTACCCGGCTGAGCTACGCCCCGAAAAGATTTGGCTGCCAACGCTCCACCGACACCGGACCACAGGTTCGAGCGTTCGGAATAGCGGCGGAAGAATACCTCTGGCTGCCGGGAGGGTCAAGGACAGGGAACCCTTCCTATAGAATCGTCGTCTCGGAAGACCGTCCATCCCAAGCGAGGAGATCATGTCGATTCAGACTCTCTCGGAGCTCTTTCTGGAGATCTCGGGTTACGACAAACCGAACTGCATGCAGCAGAAGGTCGGGGGTCGATTTCAGCCGCTCTCGACCCTGAAGATCAAACGCCGGGTCGTCCACCAGAAGTTCGGCTATCTCATCGAAGAGATGTACTCCGTCGCCGAAGAGACGCACCCCGGCCAACGGTAGTCGCATGACCGAGGGGACCACCATGGAATCGGCGCTCCACCTGCAAGTTCGTAGCGATGGCCTGGCGACCCTGACGTTCGATCTGCCCGACAAGAAAGTCAACGTCTTCACTCTCCAGGTGCTGGAGGAATTCCGGACTGCTATTGGCGAGCTCTCGTCCCGGCAAGACATCAAGGCGCTCATCCTCCTCTCGGGCAAACCCGGGACGTTTATCGCCGGCTTCGACATCGAGGAGATCGCCGGCGTCACCGACCCGGAGGAGGCCGAGGAGGGCTCGCGGGTCGGCCACCGTCTATTCGACAGTTGGAGCCGGCTGCCCTTCGCCACGATTTCCGCCGTGCAAGGTATCTGTCTAGGAGGCGGCACGGAGCTCTCTTTGGCCTGCGACTACATCGTCATCAGCGATCGATCTGACATTCGCATCGGTCTACCCGAAGTCCGTCTCGGGATCGTCCCGGCCTGGGGTGGCTGCAGCCGCCTGCCACATCGCGTCGGCATCACGGCCGCCCTCGACATCATCCTGGCCGGCAAGGCGGTCAACCCCCGCAAAGCATTCAAGATAGGGCTGGCCGACGCCCTGCTCCCGGATGCTGCCTTCCTCCATCACGTGCGAGATTTCGCGGCTGGAATTGCCCAGGGCAACAGACCCGCGAAACGTAGGAAGGACCTCAAAACGAGGCTCCTGGAGACCCACCCCCTGGGCCGCAACATCGTCTTCAATCAGGCCCGCAAGCAGGTGATGAACAAGACAGGTGGGCACTATCCGGCCCCCCTGCGGGCTATCGAGGTCATCGAGATCGCGGTCGCCCAAGGACTCGAGGCCGGTCTCGACGCCGAGGCGAGGGCCACCCGAGAGCTGGCGGTATCGCCCGTGTCGAAGAATCTCATGCATGTCTTTCGACTGATGGAAGGAGCGAAGAATCAAGCGTTGCCGGCCGACCCCCGAACGCTGCGCGCCACTGCGGTCCTGGGAGCCGGTGTCATGGGCGGTGGAATCGCTCAGCTCATTGCCGATCGCGCCGATCTACCGGTCCGCCTCAAGGATCTGGCGCCGGGTCCGCTAGCGAGCGGTCTCGCCCACGCCGCGGCGTTGTTCAAGCAGCAGGTCGAGCGCCGGCGATTGAGCAAGCCGGCGGCCAAGGAAAAGATGAACCTGATCCTGCCGACTCTGGAGTACTCGGGCTTTGGGCGAATCGACCTGGTAATCGAGGCGATCGTCGAAGAGTTGGATATCAAAAAGAGAGTTTTCGCAGATGTCGCATCGCACGTACCAGAAGATGCTGTTCTGGCCTCCAATACGTCGTCGCTGTCCATCGATCTCATCGCCGAGGACACCCCACACCCCGAGCGCGTCGTCGGGATGCACTTCTTCAATCCTGTCGACCGGATGCCCCTCGTGGAGGTCATCCGCGGCGATGCAACCAGCGACGAGGCCGTCAGCACGATCGTGGAATTCTCCCGCCAACTCGGCAAGACTCCCGTCATCGTTGGCGATGGTCCGGGCTTCCTGGTCAACCGATTGCTGGGTTTCTACATGACGGAGTCTCTCTGGCTCCTGGAGGAAGGTCACAGCATAGAAGAGATCGACGGCGCCATGACCGACTGGGGAATGCCGTTGGGACCGTTGGCGCTCATCGATGAGGTCGGCACCGATGTGGCTGTCAAGGTGGCGCACATCCTCGCCGCAGCGTTCGGTGACCGTCTGCCTCTGCCAGAGTGGGCGGATCGCCTTGCGGGATCGGGTCGCTTGGGCGCCAAGTCCGGCCAAGGGATCTACCTCTACAAAGATTCCGAGAGACAAGGTCCCGACCCAGGGACCTATGACCTCCTGGGACTGGAGCCCCCGAGCTCCGCGCCGGTGACCCCCGACCTGGTGGACCGGCTGGTTCTACCCATGGTCGACGAAGCAGCACGGTGCCTGGCAGAGCGTATCGCGAGCAGTGCTGGGGACGTCGACCTGGCGATGATCATGGGAACCGGTTTTCCGCCCTTTCGGGGTGGTCTCTGCCGATGGGCGGACCGCCAGGGCCTGGCGGAGCTGGTCACCATCCTCGAGGGTATGGCAACCGATTTTGGCGAACGCTTCCACCCCTCAGCGGCATTGGTACGGGCCGACGGAGGCCGGCGGTCTGTACGCCTTGTTTGGCTGAATTTGAACGGCATCGATTTTGCTATAGCTAAGCCAGAGTGATTACAGTGGACTATTCTCCGTAGACAGACGAGTCCGACCGACTCGCAGCCTGAAGGAGTTCCCAAGATGCGATTCAAGCCAGCTCTCATCGTGATTCTCGCTGTATGGACCAGTGCCCTATCGGTGACTGCGCAAGAGCAGGAGGAGCCGGAAACGACCATCAAGGAGCGCCTCGAGGTGACAGAAGTGCTCTTGGATGTGGTCGTCACCGACGGCGCCGGTAACATCATCATCGGTCTCCTACCGGAAGACTTCCTCATCCAGGACGCTGACCGGGAGGTGCCTGCCAAGACCGCCACCTTTTACAGCAACCGGCAGTTCGTCCAATCGGGAATCTCTGCCGAGAAGACTCGGTGTCTCCGCTGACGACATCGTCTCGGATCGGTACTTCATCTTCTTCTTTCACGACCAACGATTCGAAGATCCGGCGCTGACCGCCAATATCCTCGACGCCATCCGCTGGAGCAAGAATTGGGTCCGTTACGAGAGCCTCGCTAACGACTGGATCGCGATTCTGAGTTACGACGCCAGCTTGAAGGTGCACCAGGACTTCACCAACAACAAAGAAGAGCTTCTCCGGGGTCTGGACAGTGTTGCCAAGTCCGCCAATCCGGGCAGCACCTGGCCCTCGCGCATCGAGGAAACCGAAGGGGCGAGCCTCCGAGCGTATCTGCCCCAAGGCAAGGATCTTCGCAAGCAGACACGCAGAATTTACAGCGCTATCGATCTAGTGGCTGACGCCGCAGGCCATAGCGTCGGCCGCAAGAACCTGCTGCTCTTCAGTGTCGGTCTCGGCCAGGCGCGCACGAATCTCTACTCCGCACCGGACGTGCGCTATTGGCCACCGATGATGGAGTCGCTCAACGACAACAACGTGGCGGTCTACGCGATCTCCTGGATCAAGAACGCCGCCCTCGAAACGGAAGAACAGACAAACCTCAGTAACTCACTGAGCGCTCTGGCAGTCGACACCGGTGGTCGGTACTTCGGCAACTTCGTGAACTTCAAGCAGCCGCTGACAACCATCAACGAGGACAACAACGGCTACTACCTGCTGAGCTATGACGCTGAGTACCCGGCTGGAAAAGAAGGCTTCCGCGAAGTGAAAGTCAGCGTCCAGAATCCGGACTTCGTCGTCCGGGCCCGCAAGGGTTACAAATTCGGCGACGATTAGAGGTTGTCTCGGCAGCCGCGACTCAGGTGGCACCGTTGGGACCGACTTCCACCAGGATCACCGTGATGTTGTCGACCCCACCCTTCTCGTTGGCCAGACCCACCAATTGCCGGCAGTGATCCTCCAGGCTGCCTTCGGCAGTCAACAGGTCGCGGATCTCGTCGTCGGTCAACATGGTGGTCAAGCCGTCCGAGCAGATCAGGTACACGTCGCCTTCGTCGACAGGCACCTCGCGCCGATCGACCTCGACCTGGTGATCTCCCCCCACGGCCCTGGTAACCACGCTCTTGAGCGGGTGGCTGCGAGCCTGCTCTGGTGAGAGATAGCCGGCTTTGACCTGTTCGTTGACCCAGGTGTGGTCTTCGGTCATCAACTCCAGGTCGCCCGCTCGGAGACGATAGGCACGACTGTCCCCCACATGCGCCAAAAAAACCGCTCCTTTGGCGGCGGCCAGTCCCACCACCGTGGTACCCATCCCAGCCAATGTCTGATCCTCTGCCACGGCGCCGACAACGGATCGATGCGCAGCGTGAATGGAGTACTCGAGCTCGACGCCGAGCGCAGGTTCGCCCGACTCGTCCAGACCTTCACCCATATCCCAACGCTGGAAGGCCTCATCCATGTGCTGGACGATGGCCTCCACGGCGACCCTCGAGGCCACATCACCATGACCATGGCCGCCCATACCGTCGGCGACCAGGAACAGCCCCCGCTCCACATCGATGCGCATCGAATCCTCGTTGTGAGCACGAGATCGACCGACGTCCGACAAGCCACAGGCATTCAGATGCATGGTCAGCGAGTCTCCCACAAATGCGGGGCCGAGCCTAGCCCTTGGCCTTTCTCAAGTTCCTGATTGCTGTCCGAACCTCCCGGTCCTCACCGCCAAAGGTGAGCGCATCTGTGTAGTATTTCAGTGCCCGGTTGTTCATCCCTGCCAGAATCGCCATCTTCCCCGCTTGCTTCAGGTAGGCGGCGTTTGAGGACTCCAACTCACAGGCCTTCGAGGCTGCCGCCAACCCTTTGGACAACCAACTCGTGCGCTGCGAATAGATCTGCGACAGGTAGTACCACGCTTGTGGATCCGAGCTGTCCTCCTGGGTAGCCTGCTCCAGATTCTTCATGGCTTCCTGGTAACGCTTCTTCCTGAAGGCCTCGACTCCGCGCTGCAGATAGACGCGCGCCGCCTGGGTTCGCACATCTTCAGTCGGCGACTTCGCCTGCACCTCGGTCTCCTTGTCATACTGCAGGCGTCGATTCGCGTCATGCAATACGTTGTAAGCCTGAGTGATCTTTTGAAAGTCCACCTCGGCCTGTTCCTTCTCCTCGTCGCCAAAGCGATCGGGGTGGCGGTCACGAGCCAGTTGCAGGAATCGATCCCGTATCTGCTTGGAAGTGGCGTTCCTCGGTACCCGGAGGATCTCGTAGTAGTCATCGGACTTCGTCATCGTCCCAGCTCCATCAAACTGCCTTGATTCTATACAACCGCGCCGCCGTATTTCTCACGGCCTCGGAAACATTGCGGTCACGGGAGAGATTGCGCAGGTCCCGAGTCGACAGACGCGAGCGTCATCCGAACCGCCAAGCCGACCGAAGTCCGAGGGTTCTTGATCAAGGCGTGAACGATGTTGTACTTGCGATTCCACTGTCGGTTGTTGGCGATCATCGTCAGGATCTCTTCGGCCACCGATCGGTTCGAGGCGATCAACTCGATCTCCGACTCGGTCAAGGCGTTGCCGTTGAGAACCGCCACGGCCACCATCGTGCTCTTGTCCTTGACCAGGATGGCTCGCAGGGATCGCGGGGCACCGCGGGCCAGCTTCATCCTGACAGGAACCGGCAGGGATCGAATCTGCGCCTCCGACAGTCCCGTGACTTCGTCCTTCTCGCCGGCGGCGGGTGTCTCCATGGCTTCGGCGATGGCGACTTCCATCTCCTCGTCGGTCACCTCGACCTCGACTTCTTCGGGCTCGTCCTCGACCATCGGTTCGGCGATCGGCTCGGCGCGCACCAGATGTTCGCGGAATTCGTCGATCCGTCGCTGGCAAAAGCGCGACAGGTCGGGATTCTCTTCCAACCGGTCGAGAATCGACGGTGCCTCCACGATGATGTCTTGTCTCAGGAGCAGAATCTCCTGGAGCTCGGGCGACAGCTTGGGCGCCATGGAGGCCAGGACGTTCTCGGACACCAGACGATTGCGGAGAATGGCTTCGACCACGACCGGGTGTTCCATGCTGTCGCCAAAGAAGCCCATCAGCTGGGTGTCGTCACTGTTGGCCACCACATCGGCCGCGATCTTCGGATCGAGGCTTTCCAGGGAGCTGCGCGCCGCTGCCGCCAGCTCCGGGTCGTCCTGCTGGGTCAGAGCCAGTTGGATTGGCACCAGCTCCTGCGGCGGCAGCGGGAACAGCCCCTGGGCTACCAGCAACTGTACCTCGCGGTTGTCGCCGGCAAGGATCTGATCGAAGACGGTCTGCCCTGGAGGGGACTCTGGACTCACGGTTCCTGCAGGCCTCGCGAAGAGTCGTCGGGCAACTCGATCACGATATCGCGCGCCACCGTGCCACCCGGGGCGGAGATGGGAAAGGACTCCCCGTTCACTTCCACCACCACAGCCTCGGGATCACCCAGAGTGAGCACGACTTGCTGCTGAGCCTCGAGCCGCAGCGATTCGCCTGGAACGTGGAGCTCACTTATCTGACGGTCCTCATCGATAATTGCCTCCACCCAGCACTCCCCGGTGAAGTCGATAGTGACGATGAGAGGCGAGGCCGGTGACCTGGGCTCGACGCTCCTCTTCGATCCTGGCTGGCGCGACCTGCACGGGGGGGGCGGCGATCGGCGGCGGTTCGGGAGCCGCCTCGGTTTCCGCTCGTTCCATGTAGTAGGCCAGGCCCGCGACCACACCCAGCAAAATCACCACCGCAAAGGTCAGCAGCAGGCCAGAGGTCTTCTCCAGTCGACCACTGCGCCGCTGACTGCCTCGAGGCTCGGGCTGATCCACCGGCTCGACATCCTCCTGGGCTGTCAAATACGAATTGACCACCTCATCGGGGTCGAGGCCGACATAGCGGGCGTATTCACGCAGAAACCCTTTGGCGAATACCGGTGCCGGCAAGACGTCGAATCGATCCTGCTCCAATGCCTCCAGGTACCGGATGCTGATCTTGGTGACATCGGCGATCTCCCGCAGACTGATCTCGCGCAGTTCGCGCTGTCGCCGCAACCAGGTACCAAAAGAAATGGTCTCGGCATCCGAGCCTGGCAGCCACATACGTTGGCGATTCGGCTGGTATTCGGTATCGGTCATGAAGGGTGGGATCCAACTGGAGATCGAGTCTACTTGAATCGATACGATCTCGATCTCCGACGTTTCGCTACTCTATTAGGGCCCCTCGGGAGCGTCAAATCCGCCGCTCGGGAGATGCCAGCGGTAATTCAAGGCGGAGTGCGACCCAGAAGCACCGCGGCTCGGCGCCTGACCACCATGCTCAATCGCCGATCTTGCTCGATACCTTTCAAATCCTGTTTCTTCAAGAGAGGGAGCAAACTCAAAGCGGTCTGAGCCGGGGTCCGGCGGTTGCGAGCCAGGGAGACCCGAATGGGATAGCGCAGACCCCATCTGGGGTGTCTCGCGAGCAGGGATAGGACCTCTGGTTTGGCGGTCTCGCTGCTCACCAGGGGCAGTAAGGCACCTTCGGTCAAGCGAGGATTCTCGAGCAGCGCGGCGATGACTCTGGGCTCGCTGTCGTGCCGGAGTTGAGAAACCAGCAAAGGACCGGCGCGACGGGCAATGGCCACCTTCTCACCCGCACCGAGGCCCGATATCCGGTCCACGAGATGGCGCTCCGCCGCCCGCCGCAGCCTGGGGCGGACTCGGTTGTCGCCTATCAACTCCAAGAGATCCCGCCAGAACAGACCCGACACGAACCTCAAGGCCCGGGCTTCGGGAGTCTGAGGATGTCTCGCCAGCTCCTTGCGGACCTCGTGAAACGCCAGCAGCCGGCGGTTCGCCAGCAACACCTCGATGACCTGGCGGCTCAGATGGGGATTGCGAAAGAGCTGGCGTAACGCGATCGGTTCCAGCTCCTCCAGATGCGCGCCAACCAGCTCCCTCAGCTCCTCGGCAGCAGCCTCCCGTAGCCGTTTCTGCAGCTCCTCTGGACCCATCTCGTCCATGCTCTCGATACTCTATCTCCAACTTCCGCTGGCAGTTCTCCCGACTCGACCCGCCGGTGGAGTACAATCGCCCTTCGCCATGGCTCGAATCGAAAAGGTAAGTCAGCTCCTGGCGGAGGACCGGCTGGGCGAGATCGAGGATCTCTGGCTCGCCAGGCTCTCCGAGAACCCAGAAGATGTCTCCTTCTTCCATGGTGCGGCACGGTTGCTGGCCACCGCTCAGGAGAAGGAAATGGCGACCTTTCTCTTGCAGCTCGCCGATGAGCAGCTGCGGGATGGGCAACTCTGGCAGGCTCGATTGGATCTCCTCGAGAAGTCCGGGCTGCTCTTCCTCGACCCGATCGGAGTCCACTCCGCCGCGGTCTCCTCACTGACCGCTCTCTACTCCGAGTGCCCGAGCTTTGCTGCCCTGACCGAAAAAGTCGGATTACAGAGGGCCATCGAAGATACATCCAAGATCTGGACAAAAATCAAACGACTGCGCAGCCTCATGCAGTTCGAGAACGGCTCCTACGTCTGGATGAAGGACAAGGGTCCGGGTCGAGTGGTCGAGGTCAATCTCGAGCTCGAGAGCTTCAAGTTGGAGCTCAATGATCTGCCCGCGTTGCGTGTCGGGTTCGCCGCCGCCGCCAAGTTGCTGCAACCGCTGGACGAGAATCACATCGAGAGACGCAAGCTGGAGGATCTCCAGGCACTCGTGGATCTCAAGGAGCAGCAGCCAGGCGAGCTTCTGCTCGCGGTTCTGCAGAGCCATGAGGATCCGATGACGGCCGCGGAGATTCGCAAGGCACTGACCGGAGTTGTCGCTGAATCCGAGTGGAACGGCTGGTGGACGGCGGCCAAGAAGCACCCCCAGGTTCTGGCAACCACCGCCAAGAGCCGTCAGACGTATGGCTGGGCAGCCAGCGAGGACCACGCGCTGGAGGAACTCAGACAACGCTTTGCCGCCGCCGACCCCAGGGAAAAGCTGGAGATTCTGCGCAAGAATGCCGCTCGTGATGCGGCGCTCAAGCGCGACATGATCGCCGACCTGCAGGATCTTGCTCAACGTTCTCTGGAGGACGAGCCCGAGATTTCCCTGAAGATCTGGTACTCGTTGGACAAGCTCAACGCCACCGACGAGGTTCCCTGGTCTCCATCCACGATCGTCAAGGATAGTCCGGCACCTACCTCGCTGGCCACGTCTCTCGTCGATCGATCGATCCGCGAGCGCTTTTACGAGCTCTGCCTCGAGCTGCGATCCGACTGGGTCAAGATCTACCGTGAGGCCCTGGGCAGCGAGAAGGATCCCCGAGTCCTTTCGAAGCTCGCCGATCAACTGGGCCGGCACGAACCGGGGGAACTCGAGGCAGCTGTGGACGACATCCTGGGGCACGCGCGTCGACGACCCGCCGCCTTTGTGTGGCTGGCAGAGTCGGGCGACTCCTTGGCCACGCTGACAGAACGCAACCCCTTGCGACTGATTCGCCAAATTCTGGACGCCCTGCATCAGACCGAGTTCTCGAAGCTCAAGAGTCGACTCCACAAGACCTTCGAAACCGGTGGCGGCGCCACGCACCTGTTTACCAAGCTCTCCGAAGAACAAGCCTCGCAGGCAGAGCAAGCTCTTCAGCGCGCACCCCTGGACGAGCACCTCAGGGATTCTCTGGTGCGGTATCTGCACGTTCGTTTCCCGGCTCTCGACGGCGACCGTCAGGCGCCTCTCTATGCGACCCGCGAGTCCATCGAGTCCCGCCGGCAAGAACTGCAAGCGCTCAAGCTGGAGGAGATCCCGGCCAACCGTCGGGCGATCGAGGTGGCGCGGGAGATGGGAGATCTGCGGGAGAACTTCGAATACAAGGCGGCCCGGCAGCGTCATGAGTATCTCAATGCCAGACTGGCTTCGTTACAGGGCGACCTGAATCGCGTCCAGCCTCTCGCGACCGACCGCGTGGACTTCTCCGAGGCCCGAGTGGGCTGCCGATTGGGTCTCCAGAACGCCGCCGGAGACACCCGCTCGGTGACGATCCTCGGCCCTTGGGAAAGCGACCCGGATCGTCATATCGTCTCCTACGACTCAGACCTGGGTCAGTCGCTGTTGGGTAAGAAGCTCGGAGAGTCCGTCCCCTTCGAGGATGAAACGTGGACCTTGAAGACCATCGAGCCCTGGCAGACCTAGAACGGTCTCAGGGGGTGTCGAGTCGAATCTCCACTACCCTGTCCCCCATCATCAGCTGCACCCGGTCACCGAGGGCAGTGATCTCCTGCAATTCAGGTGTGTCGGCCAACCATGCTGGCGCGCGGGGATCAGAGCTCGACATCGTTTCCGCCACAGTCTGGCCCTCCAGACCTTCCTCGATCCAGATTCCGGCCTCGAGGGTGAAGGCCCGTCCTGCGATCTGCCGCGAAGACCCCATTCCCTGACCTTCGACCGTGGCCGACTCGGTCACCTCGGACTCCAGGTGCACCGGGATTCGACCCGTCGCTTGGCGATGGAGTCCCCAAGACAGCATATAGATGATCACAATCAGCGCCACGACGATCGCAAAGATCGGTGCGACGGATGGCTGCAGGCTGAATCGCGAGACGCGCTGCTCAAGACGCTGGATCAGGGTCGGCTGACAGATTTCGAGAGAGGCCAGCCGATGAAGATGGGGCCCGAGATGCTGCGGCGGAGCCAGGCGTTCCAACGCCTGCAGGTTTTCCACCACCTTCTGCAGGCCTGAGAGTCTCTCACGACAGTCATCACACCTCTCCAGGTGCTCCTCGACCTGACTTTGCTCCCGGCGACCGAGCTCGCGATCGAGATAGGTGGACAGAATCTCCACGTCGGGGTGGACGGTCATTCGGACACCTCCAAGAGGACCCTCAACTTGTCGCGGCCACGGGCGATCCTGGACCGCACCGTCCCCAGGCGCAGGCCCAGAACCTGGGACATCTCCTCATAGGTCAGCCCTTCGATATCCCGCAGCAGGACCGCTTCTCGGTAGATGGTGGGTAGCTCGGCGAGGGCTTGGGCAATCCGACCCACCGCACCCCGAGCTATGGCCCTCTCCTCCGGGCTGCGGCGACGATCCGGCAATCGCTCCAGCTTCTCTTCCGACTCGGGCAGCAGCCGGCTACGCCACGCACTCTGTTTCTTGTATCGACTTCGGCAGCAATTGACCGCCACCCTGTAGACCCAGGTTTTGAGGCTCGAGCGGCCACGGAACCCGGACAGATGGCGGTGAATCTTGAGAAAGGTCTCCTGGCTGAGATCGGCGGCCTCCTCAGGCTCGCCGCTCAGCCGGAGCGCCAGGTTGAAGACCATCCCGCCGAACCGATCGTAGATCTCCTCGAAAGCGGTCTCATCGCCATAGCGGTGCCTCTGCGCTAGATCGAGATCAGCTTCCGGTCTCATGCTCTCTCTGACGGTGGCGGCATCCATCTCGTGGTCCCGATCGCTCCCAGACGACCGGTAGTCCTCTACTAAATGGGACCCCCCGAGGATCGAGAAAGTTCCCGCGCCCCGAGGATTCGCTAGCCGCCGGCGACCGCGACCAGGAGATCGGAAGTGCCTTCCGCTTGTCCATAGTAGCCGAGGATGCCCCTGACGATCGACTCGGCGACCTGCTGGCGGAACTCTTGCGTTTGTATGAGTTTGCGATCCTGGCTGTTGGCCAGATTGCAGACCTCGACCAGGACTTTGGAAGGAATCGCATTGAATCGAATGACGGCCGGAACGTACTGGCGGCGACCGCGGATGATCTTGCCCCGGACCGGCTTGTCCGGATGCACGGCCAGATCGGACAATCGAAAGGCATCGAGAATATGCCCAGCCAGGTCGCGCGACAGGCCCTCGCTCTGCACCCTGTCGCGGGTGGAATAGCTCACGCGAGGCTTCTCGCGCACCTCGCGGCGGGCCGTGTAGACCCGACCCGATTTGCCAAAGGAGCCCGTTCGGTATTCCGCCGCCGGAACATAGACCATGGCACCGCGAAGCGAGGGATGCAGCGAGTCCGCATGAATCGACACAAAGACGACCTTGGCCGGGTCACTTCCCTTGGACAACGCCTGCCGGTAGATGCTGTTGGCGAGATACCAACGAAGATGAACACCGACTCTGGAATCTTGAATCGTGTAGTTCGGGGTGGTCAGCACTCGATGGTCTTTCGAGTTGGTCAAGCGATTCTTCTCAGGGATCTGGTAGGCGTTACCGTCCTGCGTGGTGGCGATGACCAACGCTCCCGTGGCGCTCTCCAGCAGACTCTTTGCCCGCACCATGATGTCGTAGACATGGACGCTCTCCCAGACACCGGAAGAAGACGCGCCCACGTCCATGCCACCGTGTCCCGCGTCCAGCACCACGGTCACTCCCTGCAGACTCGAAGCCCGCACCTGATTGCTGAAGCGGGCGCTCGCCAGCAGCTGCTCCTCGTACTCCCGCCGGCGCTCGTGTCCTTGAGGGAGGTATTCCGGTAACAACTGCTCGAAGGGGATCTTGACCTCGAAGCCCACAGGAATGTCTCGCACATCCCTGATTCCGCTCCGCTTTGCCATCTCCTTGGACAGGTTGTTGACGTCTTCGGCGAAGACCTGGCCGGTGAATCGCATGACGACCGCCGAATAGAGCGCCTCACCCGGCTTCAGACGGTAGATCGCGTACTCGCCCTGGGAATCGCGCCCATATCCGAGATGATAGGGCGAGCTCGCCGGCAGCGCCGCCCGAAACGCCGGCCGCAGGAGATGCGCTGGAATCAGGATGACCTGTCCCGGTGCGAGGTCCTCTTCGACCAGACCGTTGCTTTGCCGAATGGCGCGATAGTTCTCTCCTCGCCCGGTGAACCACCGAGAGATGTACCAGAGACTTTCCGATCCCAGCTTGCCAGAGGCGCGAACCTCATGACGCCAACCGACCGACTCGGCCCTGTCATCGGCGAACATCACCTTGACCACGGCCAGCTGCAAATCGGCGTCGAGGAGATCGAAGGGAATGCGATAGGAGACGCCTGCCAAGAGATTTCGACCGATGTCATTGATCTCGACAAGGATGTCCGCGACATTGGCGGTTCCACACAACCGGCTGGTGAAACCGAGTAGACCTTCACCCTTGCGAGGCAACGCCTCCATGTACAAGTCCTGGTTGCTATCGAGAACCGCTGTCATTCCTGCCGCGACCTTGACTCGGATCGGCAGATCCCCGTTGCCAGTTTGCGAGTCCAGCCCGCCGGCCAGCGCAGTCCACAGCAGCAGGAAAGTCAACGAGGTCGCCCGCCAGGTCACCCAACGGTGGGTGGCGCTGCGCCACCAGGTTCCGTTTTCCAGCTCTGGCTTCCTTTCAGACAAACCGCGATTTCTCTTTAGCCGAGGATAGTTAGAACTATTTGTTAAAGTGAAATTTTAGTGTTACCTCCCGCGCAGCGCAACTGGCAAGACCACCGCGACTAAACTTGGTGCCGACATGGTGGATGCAGCCAACAAGAGACTCGCGGATTTCGAGCTCCGTTTTGCTGATCTGTTGCGGGTTCCCGTCTGCCAGTGGCTTCGCCGGATTCTGGGGAGCCAGCCTTGCCATCTGGTGGGTGGTGCTTTGCGCGATGTCGCTTTGGGTCAGCCACTCCGGGATCTCGATATCGTCGTTGCCGGCGACGGCGCCGGCGTCGCCGACCGCCTGGCGGACAGACTCGGATCTCGCTCCATCAAGCTCGGTGGACACCGTTTCGCCGCCTATCGGGTGCCGCGGGCGGGCTCCCCCATCGACATCTGGGACCGGGGCGCCGTCTCACTCGAGGCGGATCTGCGCAGACGCGACTTCACGATTCACTCCTTTGCTCTGGATCTACATACTGGAGCCACGTACGACCCTTTCTCCGGTTTGGAGGATCTGCTGAACGGTCGACTGCGAATGACCTCCTCCAACTCCTTCGCGGACGATCCCCTCCGGATCCTCAGGCTCTGCCGATTCGCCGCCCAGCTGACCGAGTTTCGGGTCGACCCTGCCACTCGTAGACCAGGCGCGAGAATCGGTGGCAGATCTGACTGGGGTGGCCGCCGAGAGGATTCGCAGCGAGATCGAGTTGGTGATGAGGCAACCCAACGGCCTGACGGCTGCGCAGCTGTGGATCGACCTGCAGGTGCTACCCGAGGTCTTGCTGCACTGCTCGCTGAGCACCACCGCGCGCCGTAGCTTTCGCCACAACCTGTCCAGATCCTGGAAAAGATTCGAGCGCGCCGCAGCCAAAATACAGACCGCAAGCGATCTCTCCAGCGGGCGTCTTGCCCTGATCCTTTCCTGGCTGGACGAATCGGGGTGCGGACCAGGTCATCAGAGCCTCGGAACTCTGCAGCAACAGGGCTTGGTCACCAATGCCACCGCCCGACAGGTTTCTAAGCTACTCGATACGGGCGAACTACCCGTTGCGGAACCGCAGCAGCGATGGTTCTTGCACCACTCTGGAGAGCTCTGGCCAGTCGCCGTGAGCCTGGCCGCCGCGGTCACTGATCAGCAGCCGGATACCGACCCGCAGGCCGCGATTCTGACCCGGATCATCGAGTTGGCAACCCGGTGGCCTGAGGAGATCTTCGATCCGCCCGGACTGATTTCGGGAAAAGATCTGCAACAGCACCTGTTCATCGCACCGGGGCCGCTCCTGGGTCGCATTCTGGCTGCCATTCGTCGTCGACAGATCGAGGGTACGATCACGACGCGTGAGCGAGCCTTGGAGGTCGCCGCTCAGCTCTTGGCTGGTGACGACCTGGAATGAGAACGGTCTCCTACTTGCCGCCCATGAGTTTCTGATTGAGCTCTTTGATGCGCTCGGACAGCTTGTCGATCTTTTCCTGGGCTTCCTTGCGCAAGCGGGCGTACTCACCCCGGAGCTTCTCGGCCTGACGCTCCATCTCTTCCATCTGGGTTCGCAGTTCCTGAATCTGGGTGTCCCGATCACTGACGGTATGGTCGAGGCGCTTGACTTCTTCTTCTTTGTCGACAAAGCGAATCTTGAACTTCTCTTCCTGTTCTTCGTAGAGCTTGCGGTATTGATGCAGCTCCATGATCTGGGAAAAGTCGGCTGTGGAAGGACTCATGTCGCCTCCCCTTTCTTCGATGGCTGGGAACATCTTCCGCAGCTTGAGTGAGAGATCTTCGGGTTCGGATGAGGCCCGCATAGCCTCGGCATAGGAGATGGTGCCATGCACCAGCAACGCCAACAGGGACTGGTTCATGGACTGCATCCGAAAGAAGGAGACCGAGGACTCCATTTCCTCCAGGAGCTTGCCCGTCTCGCCACGTTCGATCAGCTCGCAGATTCGCGGTGTGGCTCGCAAGATCTCCAACGCTGCGACGCGTCCGCTGCCATCCTGCTTCTCGAGCAGCTGCATGGAGATCACACCCTTGAGCACCTGTACCAGCTGCACCCTGACCTGTTTCTGCTGCTCGCCAGAGAAGGTGTCCAGGATTCGATCCACGGTCTGGGCCGCGCTGTTGGTGTGCAGCGTCGAGAACACCAGGTGACCGGTCTCGGCCGCTGTCAGCACAGTGGCGATGGTTTCGGAATCGCGCATCTCGCCCACCATGATCACATCCGGGTCCTGGCGCATGGCATTGCGCAGTGCCTCCGAAAAGCTCACGGTGTCGGTGCCCACTTCTCGTTGGGCGATCGAGGCGACATCGTCGCTGAAGAGAAACTCGATCGGGTCTTCGATGCTGAGAATGTGGACGGGACGCAGCGAGGTGATCAGCTTGATCATCGCCGCCAGCGTGGTCGATTTGCCGCTGCCGGTGGGACCGGTGACCAGGATGAGGCCCATGGGCAGGTCGCAGAGCTCATCCAGAACCTGCGGCAGATCGAGGTCTTCGATCCCCAGAATCTCATAAGGAATACGGCGAAAGGCCGCCGCCAGTGTGCCTCGCTGCATGTAGATATTGCCGCGAAACCGGGCCAGACCTCGCACGCCATACCCCAGATCGACCGACAGGCTCTGCTCGAGCGTGGCCTTCTGCTGAGGCGTCAGGATGGGCAGGATCATCTCCCGAATCTTCTCGGGTCTCAGGGGCTCGGCCTCGATCGGCATCAGACGCCCATTGATCCTCAGCATCGGCGGCCGAGTGGGTTTCAGGTGCAGATCCGAGGCACCCTTTTCCGTCACGAATTTGAGTAGCTCTTCTAGATTCATCGGCGCAAGGCGATTGTACAAAGTTCGCCCGAGCAGACTCTAGGGCAGATGTCACAAACCGTTGGCAGAACCACTTCCGTGACCCATTTCACTATCTCGGAAAGCGCCGCAGAGCCGGGAAAGCCCGTCAGATCCGAAGTCCTAGAACTTGCGCATCAACCCGACCACGATCCCCTGCACCTTGACATCGTTGGCGGGTACCCACAGCGGCTGCATCCGAGAATTGGCTGGCTGCAGTCGAATCTGCGGCCCCTCCGGGTAGAAGCGCTTGAGGGTCGCTTCGTCTCCCACGAGCGCCACCACCATCTCACCGGTTGTGGCGACGTCGCGACGAGAGACCACAACCAGATCACCATCATGGATCCCCTCGTCGATCATCGAGTCGCCGACAACCTTGAGGACGAAATGATCGTTGCTGCGATCACCCAGGAGATGATTCGGGACCGCGACGATATCGTTGCCCGCCACCGCCTCCACCGGTCGGCCGGCAGCGATAATCCCAAAAAATGGCAAGTCGTTCTCGCCGGCCGGCTCGCCGGTTGCCGACTCGTCGGCCAACTCCACTCCCCGCTTCTGGTTCCAGTGACGTCGCAAGAAGCCCTTACCCTCCAAGAGCTTCAGATGCTTGTGGACGGTACCGTAGGACGAGTAGCCAAAGTGCTCGCAGATTTCCTTGTGTGTGGGTGAGAATCCTCTGGCGGTCGTGAACTCCCGGATGAAGTCCAGGATCTCTTTTTGGCGCTTGGTCAGATAGCTGCCCATAGAAGTGAATTCTAGGGCGCAAACAGAGCGTAAGTCAAGAATCGACTCTTCCTTTCTTGACTTACGCCCAAGTGTCCAATAGCGTGGGGAACTCGTCGCAATCGAGCCACGAACTCCCGGGAGACTCAGCAACGTGTGGAAGAAAAAGGAAAACGAGCTGCCGACACCCGAGCCCGTACACAGACCCGAGCCAGCGACTCCACGCTCGGCTCCCCGGCGAGCCGAGCGCGCGGTTATTGGTCCGACCTTGAAGATCAACGGCGAGATCTCAGGAGAGGAAGAGCTTGTCGTTCAAGGCCGTGTCGACGGCAAGATCATGGTCAAGGGACAAGGAGTGACCGTGGGCAAGTCGGGCAAGGTAAAAGCGGATATTCACGCCAGAAACATCCGTATCGAAGGCCAGGTCCGCGGAGATCTGTTCGGCGAGCAGGAGGTCATCATCGAGACGTCGGGTGACGTGGAGGGCAATCTGATCGCTCCCAGCGTCCGCCTGGAGAACGGTTCACGCTTCAAGGGCTCCATCGATATGGAGCGGGCCAAACAGCCGAAACCGCAGGCCACCACACCGCAGCCCGGCACCGCCAATCCGATGCCAGCCTCGCCCGCACGACCGGGTGAGAACCAACCGGCAAAGTCGCCACCCCCAGGTCCCGGGCAGCGAAACCTGGGCTCCTGACCCGAAGAGTGGTCGCACCCAGGGCCAAGACCGACAGCCTTTCCGGGGGCCAGATCCACAAGGATGGCCTGACTCATCATTCACTTGCCCTGAAGCACGCCCTGCGCCGTTTTCGAGCCTTGGGGGGCTCCCGGGTCCTCGACCTGGGACCCGCTATCGGCCGCAATGTCCAGTTTCTCTCGACCTTCATCGCCAAGCTGTTCATCGCCGATCTCTACGGAACGATCTGGAAACAGGCCGGCAGCTCGGGCATGGATCGCGTCAAGCTCGATCGAATCCTGTCTCACGACCTACCGCCAACGAGCCAGAAGCCCATCGACCTCATCCTGGTTTGGGATTTGCTGAACTACCTGGACCGCGAACAGGTGACGACATTGGGGCGACATCTGGCTGGGCTCTGCCGACGGGACAGCGTCGTGCTCGTCTTGCTCTCGACGCAGCAGACCATTCCCGAGCTCCCAGGTCGCTACCTGATGCTGGATCCGGAGACTCTTCGATACGAGAACGCGTCCAAGAGGGAACGCCGGTCTCCGAGCTACAAAGAGCCCGATCTGGAAAAGCTGATGCCGGCCTTCGAAGTCGAGACCTCCTACCTGCTTCGCAGTGGCATCCAGGAGTACGTACTCACCACCCGATCTCTGGTCTGACCGCAGAAATGCCGAACCCATTCCATCGGCTTCTCTCACCCACGCCAAGATGATGTCCAGTCCATCCGAATCGCACTTCGAAATCGTGCGCCACCAGCTCGCCAATGGATTGCGGGTGGTCCTCCAACCCGACGACACTCTGCCCCTGGTGGCGGTCAACCTCTGGTATCACGTCGGCTCCAAGAACGAGCGTCCTGCGTGCACCGGACTGGCTCACCTGTTCGAGCACATGCTCTTTCAGGGCAGCGCCAATGTCGGCGTCAATGACCATTTCCGTCTCGTCCAACAAGCTGGTGGTACCGCCAATGGGTCCACCTGGTTCGACCGCACCAACTACTACGAGACTTTGCCCGCTAGCCATCTCGACCTGGCGCTGTGGCTGGAGTCGGATCGCATGGGCTTCCTGCTACCGGCCCTGGACCAGGAAAAGCTCGAGAATCAACGCCAAGTCGTCATGAACGAGCGCCGGGAGAGAATCGACAACCAGCCGTACGGGAGAGCGTTCGAGCGCCTCAACGAGCTGCTCTATCCCGCGAATCATCCCTACCACTGGCCCGTTATCGGCTATATGGACGACATCGAAGGCGCCACGCTCGACGGTGTCGCTGAATTCTTCGAGACCTACTACGCACCCAACAACGCGGTCCTGACCCTGGCCGGAGACTTCCAGCCCCACCAAGCGATCGAGCGTATCGACCATTTCTTCGGCTCCATCCCGACCGGAAAACCCATGCCACCCGTGATCGATCCCGGTATCCGGAGGCACTCGGCCCAGCGTGAGGTCATGGAGGATGCTGTGCAACTGAGCCGGATCTATACTGGCGCCACCCTCCCCCCATTCGGAGACCGGGACTGGTATTCGGCAGATCTGCTGGCCACGGCCCTGTCGGCAGGAAAGTCCAGCCCGCTCTATCGGGATCTGGTCTACGAGCGCCAGATCGCGACAGATGTCAGCGCCTTTGTGCTCCCCACCGAGCTCGCGGCCACGTTTCTCGTCATCGCCACTGCCAAGCCCGATACCGCCATCGAGGAGCTGGAAGAAGCGGTCGGGGGGCATCTGCTGGCGATGGCGAGATCCGGACCAACCGAGCCCGATATCGAGCGGGCCCAGAACAAGGTCGCGACCGCCCTGACCGATCAATTCCAGAAGCTCGACGATCGCGCCGATCTCCTTTCCATGTTCACGACCTACTTCGACGATCCTCACCGGATCGAGACTGAAGCCGAGATTTATACCCAGCTCAAGCGGTCGGACCTGGCGAAGTTCGCCGAGCGCTATCTGCAACCTGAGTCCATGGTCTCCCTGGCGGTGGTTCCGGGTGAGGATCGATGAGCCCCACCCGCAAACCGACCGGCAAGCGGACTCGTCCACCTCGCCCGGGGTCGACGAAGAAGTATCGGTTTCCCGATTTCCAGATACAAACCTTGGACAACGGTCTGCGCGTCTATCTTTCGCCCTACCCCAGGGGACCCGCTTGTGCATCAGCTCCTGATCCTTCCTGGGGGTGGACAACAAGATCCTATCGACCGTGCCGGTCTGGCCACCCTGACCGCCTCTCTGATGGACGAAGGCACCGATCACCGCGGTGCCTTGGAGATCGCCCAGCAGATCGAGACGCTCGGCGGTTATCTTTCCAGCCAGGCCGACTGGGATTCGATGAGCGCCTCGCTCGGGGTCTTGGCCAAGCATGGGCGCCAGGGTCTCGAGCTCTTGGCCGAGATCGTCCGTGGTGCCTCCTTCCCACCCCAGGAGGTGGAGCGCTTGCGCGACCAGTATCTCGCCGAGCTCAAACGCCGACAAGCTCAGCCCTCGACTCTGGCCTCGGATGCCCTCTTCCAGATCCTCTACAACCGGACGATCTACGCGACTCCCGTCATCGGCACACCAGCGACGATGGCGGCCATTCGGCGGCCGGAAATCCTGGAGACCGCCAAACGTGAGATCTCGCCCGCCGGTGCGGCTCTGGTGATCGTTGGCGATCTCGAGCCCGACTCGGTTCTGTCGCTCGTCGAAGAGACCTTCTGCGATTGGCGAGGCCGCCCACGATCTGCACCGGCCACCATCGACCCTGCCAACCAGGACGAGATGCGACTCTGTCTTGTCGACCGTCCCCACGCTCCTCAGACCGAGCTTTGGCTGGGCTCGGTAAGCGTCGGCCGGTCCCACCCCGACCGAGCCGGTCTGACCGTGCTCAACAGCCTGCTCGGTGGCAAGTTCACCAGCCGGATCAATCTCAACCTGCGGGAGAGACTCGGTATCACCTATGGTGCCTCAACCGCCTTCTCCCGGCGCCGCGGCCCGGGGCCTTTCGTGGTGGCCGCCTCCATCGAGACCGCTGCGGTGGAATCGGCTGTGCGGGAAATTCTCGGGGAGATTCGACGTCTGCAAGACGAACTGGTGACCGACGAAGAGCTGGCAGACACGCAGAGCTACCTGCTGGGAATCTTCCCCTACACTCTGCAGCGAATCGAGGGTCTGGCAGACCGACTGGCTGATCTGGCAACCTACGACCTACCTCGAGACCACTTCGACAGCTATCTCCGCCAGATCTCCACGGTCACCCGAGAGGACCTTCAGAAGTTGGCGCAGAAGCACCTTCACCCGGACAAGATGGGCGTCGTCGCCGTCGGCCCGCGGCGGGAGATCGAGACCCAATTGAGCCCCTTCGGGCCCCTGGAGATCCGTCCCGCACAGGGCTCTTTGGAAGCGACCTAGAAAGCCTCTTAAACCATTGCAAACAATGCACTTAACTCTTGCTCCAGGGCCTCAGGCTGGAGCCTCGCGTATGGTATAGTTCTGCTTCTGCTTGATGCTCGATTGGGAGGAGGTTCAACATGCAGGTGGACAGCCCCGAAATGATCCGCAACGTTGCGCTTGCCGGACACAACGACACGGGAAAGACCACTTTGACCAGCGCCATGCTCTTCACCGGCGGAGTGGCCAACAGGATGAATCGCATCGAGGATGGGAACACCACGACCGACTTCGATCCGGAAGAGGTCGAGCGCGGCATCTCCATCGGACTCGCGACCTGCTTCGTGCCCTGGCGCCAGCACAAGATCAACGTGCTCGACTGCCCCGGCTACGGCATTTTCTTCGATGAGACCCGGGCCGCCCTGCGAGCCGCGGATACAGCCGTGCTCTGTATCAACGCCACGGCCGGGGTCCAGGTCACCAGTGAAAAGGTCTGGGAATTCGCCAAGGAGATCAGTCTACCGTCCATGATCCATCTCTCCAAGATGGATCGTGAAAGGGCCTTGTTCGAGTCCAGCCTCGAGGCCCTGAAGAAGTCCTTTGGCCGCGAGGTCGTGCCGGTTCAGATTCCCATCGGCAGCGAACACGACTTCGAGGGTGTCATTGATCTGATATCGCAAAAGGCCTACTTGTTCACCAAGGACGGCGATGGCAACGCCAAGGTCGGCGCCATCCCGGAAGCCATGCAGGAAGAGGTAGAGACCCGGCGCAACACTCTGATCGAAGCCGTGGCGGAGACCGACGATGCCTTGATGGAAGAGTTCTTCGAGGTCGGGAGCCTGCCCGACGAAGATCTCATCAAGGGACTCAGGCAGGCTGTCCTCGACCGCAAGCTCTTCCCCCTCACGATGAGCTCGGGGGGCCATGGCATCGGCACGTCCTGCTTCCTCGACGCCATCGTCGATCTGCTTCCGGCTCCCACCGAGCGCGGCACCTTTCCCGCCCAGAATATCGGTGGAGATCCCATGGACGTCAACACCACGCCCGAGGAGGCCATGAGCGCCTTGGTGTTCAAGACCATGAGTGACCCCTTTACGGGCAAGGTCACGCTCATGCGCGTCGTCAGCGGCACTTTGGACGGCGACCACGTGGCCTGGAATGTCCAGCAGGAGACAGATGAAAAGATCGGTCACCTCATGGTCTTCCAGGGCAAACACGGAGCCAACATCCAGAAACTGATCACCGGGGACATCGGCGGAGTGGCCAAGCTGAAGGCAGCCAAGACCGGCGAGACGCTGTGCAGCAAGCAACGGCCTGTACGCCTGGCATGGATGGAGCCCAGGGAAGCGGCCATCTCGTTTGCCATCGAACCCAAATCCAAAGGAGACGAGGAAAAGATCGGCGAATCGTTGGCCAGACTCATGGACGAGGACCCCACCCTGCAGGCCAGCAGGAATCAAGAGACGGGGGAATTTCTGCTTTCCGGCACCGGGCAGCTGCACGTCGAGATTGCGGTAGCCAAGCTCAAGAAGCGTTTTCACGTCGAGGTCATCCTGCACCCTCCCAAGGTGCCCTACCGGGAGACCATTCGACGCAAGGCCAACGGCCATGGCCGGCACAAGAAACAGACCGGGGGTCGCGGCCAGTTTGCCGATTGCCGGATCATGATGGAGCCCAGCCTCGGCCAGGAGTTCGAGTTTATCGATGAGATCTTTGGTGGCTCGATTCCCCAGGGATACCGACCGGCCGTCGAGAAGGGCATTCACGAGGCATCGAAGAGAGGCTATCTTGCCGGCTATCCTGTCGTCGGTTTCAAAGTCCGACTCCAGGATGGCCAGTACCACGATGTCGACTCCTCGGAGATGGCCTTCAAGATCGCCGGCTCGCTGGCCTTCAAGGACGCCATGGGCAAGGCCGGGGCCACCTTGCTGGAACCGGTGATGAAGGTGGACATCTACACGACCGAGGAGTTCATGGGCGACATCATGAGCGATCTTTCCCAGCGACGGGGAAAGCCCCAGGGGATGGACAGCAAGAACGGCAACCAGGTGGTCAATGCCGTGGTGCCCATGGCCGAGATGTTGGACTACGCCCCGGCCTTGCGATCGATGACCCAGGGACGATCCAGCTTTCACATGGAAATGTCCCACTACGAAGAGGTGCCCAAACAGATCCGGCAAAAGATCATCGCCGAGTTTCAGAAGGAGAAGGAAGAGGAACACCACTGATTCCGACTCCGGGCAGCCCGCTGGCAACTGCCTCGAGAGCCAAAGAAAAAGGCCGGTTCTCGTCGAGAACCGGCCTTTTGTTTCTCTTGGAAGAAAGTGAGATCTCTGCCTACTTCGCAGATTTCCCCTTCTTGGTCTTCTTCTTGTCAGGCTCGGGTTCGCCAGCCCCCATCTCGACGAACTCGATCACTGCCATCTCTGCTCCATCACCCCGACGGGGCCCCAGCTTGATGATCCGAGTGTAGCCTCCGGGTCTTTCCTGGAACCGTGGCGCGATGTCATCAAAGACCTTCTTGACCAACTGCCGTTCGGGCAGCATGCGGTTGATCAGGCGGCGGGCATGGAGGGTGTCTCGCTTGCCTTGGGTGACCACCTTCTCGGCGATGGGCCGCAACTCCTTGGCCTTGTGAAGCGTCGTCTTGATGCGCTCCTCCCTGACCAGGGATGCCAATTGGTTGCGGAACAGGGCCTTACGATGGGCCGGGCTACGGCCGAGCTTACGGCCTTTGACTCGATGACGCATGGTTGACGACTCCTATTTGAACCTCAGACCCGGGCCTGGGCCGAGTCCTCCGGCACATCCATGCCAAGACGCAGACCGAATTCGGCCAGGATCTCCTGCACCTCCTCCAGGGACTTGCGACCGAAATTCTTGGTCTCCAACATCTCGCGCTCGGATCTGCGAACCAGATCCCGCAGAGTGTGGATGCTGGCGTTCTTGAGGCAGTTGGCCGAACGCACCGACAGATCGAGCTCGTCGATGGTTCTGGCGAGAACGGCGTCGATTCCGGTAGCCTCCTCGGCATGTTCGACCACGACCTCTTCCACGACACTCTCCTCGGACTGGATGAAGATCATCAGGTGCTCCTTGAGCAGTGTGGAGGCCAGAGAGACCGCCTCCTCCGGGCTCACGGTGCCGTTGGTCCAGATCTCGAGAATCAGGCGCTCGTAGTCCGTGGCCCGGCCGACTCGAGCGGCCTCCACACGGTAGGTGACCCTCTTGATGGGTGAGTGGACCGAATCCACCGGCACCCACCCCAGTCCCAGACTCTCGTCGAAGTTCTTCTCAGCACTGACATAACCACGGCTGGTGCTGATCTGTGCCTGGAGCTTGAGCTTGCCCTCCTCATTCAGGGTGGCGACATGGACATCCGGGTCACAGATCTCTATCTGCGGATCACCGGTCAACTGTCCGGCTGTGATGGCACCGGGGCCGGTCACATCCAGACTGAGGAACTTGGGCCCCTCGGCATGCATGCGAATCGGAATATCCTTGAGATTCAAGATCAGATCGGTGACATCTTCCACCACGCCCGGCATCGACGAGAATTCGTGTAACACACCCTCGATCTGCACCGAGGTCACGGCGGCGCCTTCGATTGAAGACAGTAGACAGCGACGCAATGCGTTACCGATGGTGGTGGCAAAACCCCGCTCGAACGGCTGGGCGATAAACCTGGCATAGGTCGGCGACAGGGTCTCACCGTCGACCTCGAGGCGTTTGGGCCGCTGAAATCCCTTCCAAAGCATAAGACGACTCCTTACCGCCGACTAGCGGCTATAAAGCTCGACAATCAACTGCTCCTCGACGGGCAGCTTGATGTCTTCACGAGTGGGAAGTGCAGTGACTTTCCCAACGAAGTTATCGGGATCCAACTCGAGCCAACTGGGAATCCCGCGACCTCTGGCGGTTTCCACACTGGCTCGGATGAACTCGTTCTTCCGGCTCCCCTCCTTGACCCCGATCTGTTGACCGGCCTTGACAAGATACGAAGGGATCGTGGTCTTCTTGCCATCGATCTGTATATGACCGTGGCGTACCAACTGCCGGGCCTGCGACCTTGACGAGGCAAAACCGAGGTTGTAGACGACGTTGTCCAAACGACGCTCGAGACTGACCAGGAGGTTGTCACCCGTCACACCTCGCCGCCGCTCGGCGTCTTTGAAGTAGTTCCGGAACTGCTTCTCCAGAACACCATAGATGCGCTTGACCTTCTGTTTCTCCCGCAGCTGCGGTCCGTACCCCAGGCTACGACGTCCACGACGCTGACCGTGCTGACCCGGCGGATAGGCTCGCCGCTCGATCGCGCACTTCTCCTTGAAGCAGCGATCCCCCTTGAGGAACAGCTTCATGCGCTCTCGGCGACATAGCCGGCAAACGGGTCCTGAATAACGTGCCACTTGACTCCTCCTTCTTCTACACGCGGCGCCGTTTTCGCGGCCGGCAACCATTGTGGGGTATGGGAGTAACGTCCCGAATCGACTTGATGGAAAGCCCGGAGGCCGACAAGGCCCTGACTGCCGACTCGCGGCCGCCTCCCGGACCCTTCACCTGTACCTCGACCGTTCTCATCCCTGAATCTCTGGCGATCTGCGCCGCGTTCTGCGAGGCCACCTGCGCGGCAAAGGGTGTTCCTTTGCGCGAGCCCTTGAAACCGATGCGGCCGGCTGAGGACCAGCTGACAACATTGCCTTCCGGGTCGGCGATGGTGATCAACGTGTTGTTGAACGTCGCCTGAATATGCACTGTCCCATGGGGAACAATGCGCTTCTCTTTCTTCTTGCCACCCTTGCTTCCGCGAGGTTTTGCCATCCTTTTAACCCCTATTCCTACTTCTTGACTTGCTTCTTACCGGCCACGGCGCCACGGCGCGGGCCCTTTCTTGTTCTCGCGTTGGTGTGGGTCCGTTGCCCACGCGCCGGCAAACTCCGGCGATGACGAATACCGCGGTAGGAGCCGATCTCGATCAGGCGCCGGATGTTCTGTCCGATCTCTTTGCGCAGATCACCCTCGACCCTGCCTTCGTCCTGGACCACCTGACGGATCTTGCGGGCCTCATCCTCGGTCAGATCCTTCACCTTGACCGTCTCTTCAACCCCCGCCTGGGCGAGAATCGCACGAGAGCGTGTGCGGCCGATCCCATAAATATAGGTCAGACCGATCCAAACCTGCTTGTTCTGGGGTAGATCCACCCCTGCAATTCGAGCCATTCTCTCTACCCTTGTCGTTGCTTGTGTTTTGGGTTCTCACAGATTACCCGCACCACACCGTGGCGGCGAACAATCTTGCACTTTGGACACATTCGTTTTACCGAAGCACGCACTTTCATGGCGCTCTCCCGGGCCCTTAGCCCTTCAACCTATAGACAATGCGACCACGGCTGAGGTCGTATGGAGACAACTCGACCCGCACTCGGTCGCCGGGCAATATGCGAATGAAGTGTTTCCGCATCTTCCCCGACACATGAGCCAATACGCGATGCCCATTCTCCATCTCGACGCGAAACATCGCGTTGGGCAGGGGTTCTACGACCACCGCCTCGACCTCAATCGCTTCTTCCTTGGCCACAAATTCTCCTCGTCTTCAGATCGACGATTCATGCTCCACCGGCACCGACACCGAGGACCCTGGGGCCCTGGTCGGTGACGGCGACGGAAACTTCGAAATGTGCCGACAGCTTGCCGTCCGGCGTTCGCGCCGTCCAGCCATCGGCATCCACCTTTACTCCGGCCAGCCCGGCGTTGACCATCGGCTCGATGGCCAGAACGAGCCCCGGCTCGAGCCGTGGTCCTTTGCCCGGGTTGCCAAAATTGGGCACCTGCGGATCCTCGTGCAGGGCGGCGCCAATGCCATGACCGACAAACTCCCGTACCACGGAGAATCCGTATCTTTCTGCGTGCTTCTGCACTACATGGCCGATATCCGACAGATGATTGCCAGGCTGAACCTGCTCGACAGCCATCTCCAGAGCCTCGCGGGTCACGGTCATGAGCTCCTGCGCCGCATCTGAAACCTTGGCCACCGCAAATGTCCGTGCCGCATCACCGTAGTAGCCTTTGTACAGCACCCCACAGTCGACACCGATGATGTCGCCGTCCACCAAGGGGGTGTCATTGGGAATCCCATGCACGATGACATCGTTGATCGAGGTGCAGAGAGTGGCCGGAAACCCCCGATAGTTGAGGAACGCCGGCACGGCCCCAGCCTCGCGGATCGTCTGCTCGGCTTTCCTATCCAGCTCGTGGGTCGTGACACCCGGTCGGATCTGCTCCGCGATGCCATCGAGCACCTCATGCACGATGCGATTGGCCTCGTCCATCAACTCGATCTCGCCCTGGGTTTTGAGCACCATCAACGGGTCACCTCGAGTGCCAAAGCGACGCTCTGCGCCACGTCGTCGATGGTCTGATAGCCATCGATCGAGCACAAGAGACCGTGGGCTTCGTAGTGGTCGATGAGAGGCTGGGTCTGCTGCCGATAGACCCGCTGCCGTTGGCGGATGACATCCTCCTGGTCATCGGCTCGCTGGCGAGCCAACGCCCGCTGGATAAGCTCCTCCTCCGGCACTTCGATGTGCACGACCGCGTCTAGCGACCAGTCCTTCTCTTCCAGAATCGCCGCCAGGGTTTCTGCCTGTCCCATGGTTCGCGGGTAGCCATCGAGGATGAATCCACCCTCGGCGTCGCTCTGTCCGAGACGCTCCCGGACAACCTCTGCCATGGTGTGATCATCGACCAACTCTCCGGTGGCCATGATCGCCCGGACTTTGTTCCCCAGCTCGGTGCCAGCCGCGACGGCTGCGCGAAGCATCTCACCTGTGGAGATGGAGGGCACACCTATCCGTTCCGCAAGGAATACCGCTTGCGTTCCTTTCCCCGAACCGGGAGCACCTAGAAGTATCAAACGCATCATCAAGCTACCTGCGACCCCGAATTCGTCCCTTTTTCATGAACCCTTCGTAGTTCCGCATCACCAGCTGGCTCTCCACCTGTTGCACGAAATCCATGGCCACACCCACGACGATCAGCAGTGAGGTGCCACCGAAGTAGAAGTTGATACCCATACCCTGGGTTACCCAGGCGGGCAGCACCGCATCGAGTGTTGCACCGATGAACGGCAGACCCTCCACCTTGAAACCGCTGAGCAGAAAATTCGGCAGGATGGAAACGACAGCCAAATAGACGGCTCCCACCAGTGTCAGTCGGGTCAGAATCCGGTCGATGTACTCTGCGGTTCGCTTGCCCGAACGGATACCGGGAATGAAGCCACCGTATTTGCGCAGATTCTCCGCAGTATCGGCCGGGTTGAAGATGATCGACACGTAGAAATAGCAGAAAAAGATGATCGCCGCCGAGTACAGCAAATAGTAGATGGGCTGTCCCCAACCGACGGCATCGGCGATGTTCTGAAGCCACTCGTTCTGGAACATCCCCGCAATGGTGGTAGGAATCATGACCACCGAACTGGCAAAAATGACCGGAATCACGCCACCGGTGTTGACCCGCAGAGGTAGATAGGTGTTCTGCCCGCCATAGATTCGGCGTCCAACCACTCGCTTGGCGTATTGCACCGGCACACGTCTCTGCGCCCGCTCCATATAGACGATAAAGGCCACGACAAAGAACATGAAGATCACCAGGACGATCAGCTTCAGGATGGACATGGTGCCGCTCTGGATACTGCCAATCGTCGTAAAGATGGCTCCAGGCAGACCGACTACGATGCCGCCGAAGATGATCAACGAGATGCCGTTGCCGACTCCACGCTCGGTGATCTGCTCGCCGAGCCACATCACGAATGCGGTGCCGGTGGTCAGGGTCAGCACCGTGATGAAGCGAAAGCCCCAGCCCGGGTTGGGTACCAGCGTGCCACCTCCTGGAGTGGTCATGCGCTCCAACCAGAGCGAGATCGTAATGCCCTGAATCATGGAGATACCCATGGTCAGATAGCGGGTGTACTGGGTGATCTTGCGCCGACCCAGTTCACCCTCCTTCGAGAGCTTCTCGAGATACGGCCAGACGACGGTCAGCAACTGCAAGATGATGGAGGCCGTGATGTAGGGCATGATCCCCAGGGCAAACACCGCCACCCTCTCCAGGCTGCCGCCCGTGAAGGTATTGACGAAACCGAGGAGCGTTCCCTGCATGGCCTGCATGAACTCCACCAGAGCCTGGGGATCGATACCAGGAGTCGGGATATTGCAGCCGATTCGATAGACCGCCAACAGGCCAAACGTAAACGCCAGCCTCTTGCGCAGATCCGGGATCGCAAAGATATTGCGAAAACTCTCGATCACGATTCCAGCACCTCACAGGAGCCGCCAGCCGCCTCGATCTTCTTCTCTGGCACTGGCACTGAATTTATGCGCCTGAATCTGGATGGCGGATTTGATCTCACCGTCACCCAGGACTTTGATCAGGTGTCCCGGTCGCACAAGACCTTTGGCCACCAGATCGCCAGGCGTGACCGCGCCACTGAAATCGACCAGTCCAGCCAGGTTGACCACCTGATACCTGGTTTTGAAGATATTGGTGAATCCCCGCTTGGGCACCCGTCGAGTCAGAGGCATCTGACCGCCCTCGAATCCCAGCCGCTGGCTGTACCCGGAGCGCGATCGCTGTCCCTTGTGTCCGCGGCCAGCGGTCTTACCCGTTCCCGACCCCGGCCCGCGACCTATCCGCTTACGGGACTTCTTGCTCCCCTTGGCAGGGGAAAGCTCGTGCAATTTCATGAACCTTCCTCCACGATCTCCACCAGGTGGGACACCTTGGTCACCATGCCCCGAACCGCTGGCGTATCGACGCGCTCGACCTCGTGCCGAATGCGTCTGAGCCCCAAGCTGCGGACCACCTCACGCTGGTTGCGTGGGCGCCCCGCCAAGCTGCGGATTTGTCTGACTCTCAGTGTCTTCGCCTTAGCCATAACTCTCTCCAACCTACAGCCGACAACGGCCTCAGCTCTTTTCGGCCTCCATGACGAGGCCCCGCTGCTGCATCACGGTCTTTTCGTTCCGCAGCTGAAGCAGGGCGTCCATGGTGGCTTTGATGACGTTTTGTGGGTTCTTCGAGCCCAGGGATTTGGTGAGAATGTCCTGATATCCGACACTCTCGATCACCGCTCGAACCGCGCCACCGGCAATCACTCCAGTGCCCTCGGAAGCGGGCTTCAGCAGGACTTGACTGGCACCAAAGCGACCCAGGGCCGCATGGGGAATGGTCGTGCCCTGCATGGGCACCCGGCAGAGGTTCTTTTTGGCGATATCCACACCTTTGCGAATGGCAACAGGGACTTCCTTCGCCTTGCCGGAGCCGTAGCCGACCCGGCCACTACCGTCACCGATCACCACCAGGGCGGTGAACGAGAAGTTCTTGCCACCTTTGACGACTTTGGTCACACGATTGATATCGATGACCTGTTCGAAAAACTCGGGATCGCTATCGAAATTTCTGGCCAATGCTCTTCTCCTCCGAGCTCTTAGAACTTCAGTCCTGTGGAGCGGGCGCCCTCGGCGACTTCCTTCACCCGTCCGTGATATTGATATCCGCCACGATCGAAGACAACGCTCTCGATGCCCTTTTCTTTCGCTCGTTTGCCAACGATCTCACCCACCAGACGGGCCGCCGACTTGGTCGAGGGACCGCCTTCGAACTTGCCCTGTGCCTGGCTTTCGCGGGAATTGGCCTGCACCAGGGTCTCCCCCTTCAGGTCGTCGACAACCTGGGCGTAGATATACCGGGAACTCTTGAATACCGCCAGCCGCGGACGCTCGCTCGAGCCCTGAATCGTGCCCCGCACTCGCAGATGCGCCCGCTTGCGTCTCTGGAGCTTTCTCTGTGCTTTTTCCATGAACTTTCAGACTCCCAGACCTTCTATTTGGCAACCGCTCCGGCCTTGCCGACCTTCCGACGCACGATCTCGTCGCTGTAGCGAATCCCCTTGCCCTTGTAGGGCTCCGGCTTCCGCAAACTGCGAATGTTGGCGGCCACCTGCCCGACCTGTTGACGATTGGCTCCACCGATTGTGATCTTGCCGGCCTTCTCGTCCACCTGCACCTCGATGCCTTCCGGTACGGGAAAAACTACCGGATGCGAGTAGCCCAGGGACAAGTGAATCTCGTTGCCCTTGAGCTGCGCCCGGTATCCGACCCCGTGAATCTCCAACTCCTTGTTGAAGCCTTGATTCACGCCGTGGACAGCGTTGGCCAGGAGAGCTCGCAACAGCCCATGCTTGGCTCGCAATTCCCCGGTTTCGTCGCTGCGGGTGACTGTCAACACGCCGTCCTCGACCTCGACTTGCAGCCCTTCCAGAAGCGCCTCCTCCACCCGGCCCTTGGGGCCTTCGGCGACGAACACGCCATCCTCGAGGGCGACTGTGACGCCGTCGGGGATCGGTACCGGTTGCTTTCCTACACGTGACATCGTTCCGTTTCTCCTACCAGACCTCGCAGAGGATCTCGCCGCCAACACGCCGCTGGCGAGCCTCCTTGTCGGTCAACAACCCCTGTGAGGTCGACACGATGCCGACACCCAGACCGTTGAGAACGGGTCGCAGATCCTCGGCACCGCGGTAGACCCGGCGACCCGGCTTGCTGACACGCTGGATGTGCCGGATCATGGGGCTCCCCTCGGGGGTGTATTTCAAGAAGATCCTGATCTGGCCCTTGACCGGATCGTCGTCCAACAATTGATAGTCCCTGATATAGCCCTGCTCCTTGAGCAAGCCACAGATCTCGTTCTTCAGCTTCGAGGCTGGCAGATCGAGGCGATCGTGCTTGGCCAGGTGCGCCGTACGAATACGACTCAACAAGTCCGCGATTGGGTCGGTCATGCTCATGATCTCTCCTCGGCCCTCTACCAGCTCGCCTTGATGACGCCGGGCAGGTACCCCTGCAGGGCCAGATTCCGAAAACAGATACGACAAAGACCAAACTTCCGCATGTAGCCCCGTGGACGTCCACACCGCTGACAGCGGTTGCGGTGTCGCACCGAGAACTTGGCGCGCTTCTTGGTCTTGGCGATCTTTGCAGTTGTTGCCACGGAAAATTCCTCCTACTCGAACTTTAGGCCGACGCGTCGGTGCGGCGGCGCGCAAAGGGCATTCCGAGCTCCTGCAGCAGGTAGAAAGCCTGCTCGTCGTTCTCGGCGCTTGTCACGATGGTGACGTTCAAACCCTTGGATCGGTCAACTTTGTTGTAGTCCAGATCCGGGAAAATCAAATGATCCCGGACACCCATGGTGTAGTTGCCTCGACCATCGAAGCCACTATTGGACACCCCGCGAAAATCGCGCACCCGGGGCAGCGCGGTGGCGATCAGACGATCGAGAAAGAGCCACATGCGATCGCCTCGCAAGGTCACGCGACAGCCGATGGGCATGCCCTCGCGGACCTTGAATGCCGCGATGGACTTCTTGGCCCGGGTGATGGCCGGCTGCTGACCCGCAATCTGGCCCAGCTCCCCGACCGCATCGTCCAGAAGCTTGATGTTCTGGGTGGCCTCACCGAGGCCGATATTGAGAACGATCTTCTCGAGACGGGGCACCGCCATGACGTTTTCGATACCAAACTCCTTTTGGAGCTTGGCCGTTACGTCTTCTTGGTACTGCGTCTTCAGACGCGGCACGTGGGTCTCGGTCTTTCCTTTTGCCATGATCCAGATAATTCCTCTCAGTGCTAGTTGAAGGTGGCTTGGCAGGCCTTGCAGACGCGAATGCCACTACCATCATCCAACCGTTTTCGACCGACACGCGTCGCCTTCCCGCACTCGGGGCAGATGAGCTTCAGGTTGGCAATCCGGATCGGCGCCTCACGCTCGACGATGCCGCCCTGAATCTGCTTGTTGGGGTTCGGCCTGGTGTGCCGCTTGATCATGTTGGCTCTTTCCACAATGGCCGTGCCGTCCCCTGGGAAGACGCGCAAGACGCGACCCTTGTAGCCACGATCCCGACCCCGGGTCACCAACACTTCGTCGTTCTTCTTGATCTTCACCTTCAACATCGTTCTACTCCCGATCTCCAACCTCTTGCATTGCCATCCAGGCTCACAGAACCTCTGGGGCCAAGGAAACGATCTTCATGAACCGACGTTCGCGGAGCTCCCGAGCCACCGGACCAAAGACGCGGGTTCCGATGGGCTCTCCGGTCTCGTTCACCAACACCGCCGAATTGGTGTCGAAGCGGATATGACTGCCGTCCTTGCGCCGCTGGGCGCGGCGCGTGCGAACGATCACCGCTCGGACGACCTGTCCCTTCTTCACCGTGCCCTCGGGAGTCGCTTCCTTGACCGAAGCGGTAATCACATCACCCAGCCCGCCGTACTGTCCGGCGGAGCCACCACGCAGGTGAATGCAGGCGATCTTTCTTGCCCCCGAGTTGTCAGCCACCTCGAGAATGCTTCCCATCTGGATCATTGCTCACACTCCCTCGACACGCTTGAGAACCTCATCGACCCGCCACCGCTTCAGTCGAGACAGCGGCCGCACCGACACGATGCGAACCTGATCGCCGACGTGACAGGTGTTCTCGGGATCGTGGGCATAGAACTTCGACGTACGTTTCATATATCGGTGGTACAGGCGATGCATGACCGTGTTGGTGACCTTCACGACCACTGTCTTGTCCATCTTGTCGCTGACAACGGTCCCGATCTTGACCTGTTGTCTGCCACGGCTGTCTGTTGTCGTCTGCTCGGTCATGAGCCTTGCTCTCCCAATTCCATCTCTCGCAGCACAGTGAGCACCCGGGCTAGATCCCGCCGTGCTTCGCGCACCTTGGCCGGGCTCTCCAATTGGCCGGTAACTCTCTGCAACCGCAATGCGAATAGCTTCTCGGCCAACGCTTTCTCGCGGTCGCGTAGCTCTTCGACTGTCTGTTCTCTAAGCTCTGCAGCTTTCATCTCGAATACCCTCAGGCTCGCACTCAGTGGCGCGATAGATACCGTGTCTTGATGCCGATTTTGTGAGACGCCAGCTTGATGGCGTGCTGTGCCACCTCCGAATCGACCCCTTCCACCTCGAACAGGATACGACCCGGCTTGACGACCGCGACCCACCCTTCCGGGTTGCCCTTACCCTTACCCATTCGGGTCTCCAAAGGCTTCTTGGTGATCGGCTTGTCCGGAAACACTCGAATCCAGATCTTGCCGCCACGCTTGACTCCGCGAGCGATGGCGATACGAGCGGCTTCGATCTGGCGTGCGGTCACCCAACCGGCCTCGACAGCCTGGAGCGCATGATCGCCGAAAGCGATGTAGTCGCCACCCTTGGCGCGGCCACGGCGGCGTCCCCGCTGCTTCTTTCTGTACTTGACCTTCTTCGGCATCAACATGACATTGACTCTCCACTCGGCCTACATCGCGGCGCGACGGCCCTTTTCTCGGGACAGATCGCCCTTGTAAATCCATACTTTGCAACCGATCACGCCATAGGTGGTTCGAGACACGGCAAAACCGTAGTCGATCTCCGCCTTGAGGGTGTGGAGCGGCAACCGCCCCTCCTGATACCACTCGGTACGAGCGATCTCCGAACCTCCCAGGCGCCCTGAAACCATGATCTTGAAACCCTTGGCGCCAAATCGAAAAGCGGCTTCCATCTGCTTCTTCATCGCCCGACGAAAAGCGATTCGGCGAAGCAGTTGATGAGCCAGATTTTCGGCCACCAGCTGGGCATCGAGCTCTGGGCGCTGGATCTCCTGAATATTGATATGGACTTCGCGGCCCATGTGCTTCATCAAATCGTCTCGCAGCTTGTCCACCTCCGCACCCTTGCGACCGATTATGATTCCTGGTCGCGAGGTGTGAATGGTGACTCGCAGCTTGTCGGCCGCGCGGTCGATGTCAACCTCGCTCACGCCCGCGTGGGAGAGTCTCTTCTTCAGGGCATCGCGCAGCTTCAGATCCTCTTGGAGAAGCTTGGCGTAGTCCTTTTCCGCATACCAACGCGATTTCCACGACTTGTTGTAGACCAGCCGAAAGCCGTACGGATGTGTTTTCTGACCCAATGTTCCTCTCCTTACGCTTCCGCTTCCGACATGCGGGAATCGAGTTTGATCGTCACGTGACTCTGTCTCTTGAGAATGCGAAAAGCGCGCCCCATGGGTTGCGCTCGGATGCGCTTCAGGGTCGGGCCCCCGTCGACGAAGATCTCCTTGACAAAAAGGCGATCCACATCAAGTTGATCATCCAGGTTCTCAGCGTTGGCGATTGCCGATTGCAGAAGCTTGCGCAAAGAGTCGGCCGCTGATTTCTTGCTCAGCAACAGGATATTGGCCGCCTCCTGGACGTTCTTTCCCCGAATCTGATCGGCCACCAACCGCACCTTCTGAGGTGAGGCCTGCAAATAGCGGAGCCGTGCTTTTACTTCCATTGCTCGAGTACCTTTCTCGTCGGATTCGGCTTGCCTAACGGGGGCGCCCCATGCGCTCGACCCGGCCACCGGTATGGCCCCGAAACGTTCTAGTCATGGCGAACTCGCCCAACTTGTGGCCCACCATGTTCTCCGTGAGGAAAACGGGGATGAACTTGATGCCGTTGTGCACCGCAATGGTCCGTCCCACCATCTCCGGAGTGACGGTAGACCGACGAGACCAGGTCTTGATGACCCGTTGGTCGTTGGTCTCGTTCGCTGCCGTCACCTTGGACAACAGGTGGTCGTCGATGAAGAAGCCCTTTTTTAGCGATCGCGCCATGGTCTTTGAACTCCGCTCCTACTTTCTCTTGCGCCGGCGGACGATCATGTCGTCCGTGCGCTTGTTGTTTCTGGTCTTGTAGCCCTTGGTCGGAAAGCCCCATGGAGTACAGGGATGGCGTCCGCCGGAGCTTTTGCCCTCACCTCCACCCATCGGGTGGTCGACGGGGTTCATGGTGACGCCGCGGTTGTGCGGCCGACGACCCTGCCAGCGTTTCCGTCCGGCCTTGCCGAGATTGACGTTCTCATGATCGAGATTGCCGACCTGGCCGATGGTGGCGTAGCAGTTCAGGTGCACCTTGCGGACTTCGCCTGAAGGCAGCTTGACCTGGGCATAGGCGCCCTCTTTGGCCATCAACTGCGCACCGGTACCCGCGCCCCTGACCAGCTGTCCACCCTTGCCGACCTTGAGCTCGACGTTGTGGATGATCGTACCGACGGGAATCTTGTGCAATGGCAAGGCGTTCCCCACGTTGACCGGCACGTCCTCCCCAGCAATCACCTCGGACCCTGAGCTCAGGCCGTGGGGCCAGAGGATGTAGCGCTTCTCGCCGTCGGCGTAGTGCAGCAGCGCCAGCCTGGCCGAGCGGTTGGGGTCGTACTCCACGGTCGCCACCTTGGCGGGCACACCGTGCTTGTCACGCTTGAAATCGACCTGTCGCCAGCGACGCTTGTGGCTGCCGCCGCGGAACCGAACCGTAATCTGGCCCTTGTTGCCCCGACCGCCGATGCGCTTCTTACCGGAAGTCAGCGGCTTGTGGGGCCGATTGGTAGTCAACTCCTCGAAGGTCATGCCGGTCTTGTCGCGGCTGGCCGGGTTTGTGGGCTTGTAGTACTTGATGGGCATCTTCCCTACACTCCTTCGAAGAACTCGATGGTCTTTTCACCCGGCGCCAAGCGCACATAGGCCTTTTTCCAATCGGGCTGACGGCCGACGAATCGACCCTGCCGACGCTCCTTGCCATGCATGCTGGCGATGCGAACCTCGGCGACCTTGACCTTGAACTGGGCCTCCACGGCACGCTTGACGTCGATCCTGTTGGCTCTGCGGTCGACTTCGAAGGCTACCGTGTTGGATTCGTCTCGCTGAATCTGCGACTTCTCCGTGATCAGGGGTCGCCGAATGATGTCCTGAATTCTCATTTGGACAGTACCTCCACCAGGCGCCCCAAGGCCTCTTCCGTCACGACGATGAAGGAACGATCGACGATGTCGTAGACGTTGACAGCCATGGCGTCCACCGCCTTTACATTCGGGTTGTTCCTCGACGCCAACGCCAGCTTGTCGTTGTCCTGACGGTCCACCACCAGGGCTCTGCCGGCCACTCCCAATACCGCCAAACTCTTGGCCAGCTCACCGGTCTTGTGACTATCCAACTCCAGCCCATCCAGAAACAGGATGCCGTCCTCCTTGAGCTTCTGAGACAGGGCCGACTTGAGGGCATTGCGCTTTTCACGCACCGAGAGCTTGTTGGCATAGTCCCGTGGCTGAGGACCAAAAATCGTCCCGCCGCCCCGCCGAGTCGGCGACCGCAGGCTGCCTACCCGTGCCCGGCCCGTACCCTTCTGCCGCCAGGGCTTGGCACCGCCACCGCGCACTTCGGAGCGAGTCTTGACCTTGTGGGTACCGGCACGCTGCGCCGCCAGGTAGGACACCACGGCCGCATGCACGAGGTGCTCCTTGTACGGATAGTCGAAGACAGTCTCTGGCAGATCCAGATCCTTGACCTTCTTGTTCTCGAGATTCTTGACTGCGACCTTCATCTCATCACCCCGCTCAGCCTCGCTTGGCCCGCCGCACCGCGACATAGCCGTTGTTGGGCCCAGGCACCGAGCCTCTTATGTAGAGCAGGTTGTTCTCGGCATCCACCTTCACCACCTGCAGGTTCTTGCCAGTGATCCGTCGCGCTCCCGTGCGACCCGGAAGCCGGGTCCCCGGAAACACTCGGGCAGGATACGAAGCCTGACCAATAGAGCCTGGGGCACGATGAAACATGGAACCATGAGTCGCTTTTCCACCACCGAAACCGTGGCGCTTGATGACCCCTTGAAAACCCTTGCCCTTGCTGGTGCCGATGACGTCCACATACTCGTCGGCGGCAAAGATATCGACCTTGACCTGATCACCGGCCTTGACTTCGTCGTCAGCCGCGACCGGGAATTCCATCAGCCGGCGCATCGGAGCCACACCCGCCTTCTGAAAATGACCGCTCATCGGCTGCGAGACCTTGCGCATGGGTCGCTCCTCGACCAGCCCGACTTGGATGGCGTCGTAGCCCTCCTGCTCTCCGGTCTTGCGCTGCACGACCAGACAGGGACCCGCCTGGATCACCGTCACCGGGTGGACCACCCCGTCGTCGCTGAAGATCTGGGTCATCCCCAGTTTCCTGCCCAGAATGCCTGGCATCACTTCAATCTCCCGCTAGGCGCCAAAAGCCTTGATCTCGACATCCACACCGGCCGGCAGCTCGAGCTTCATCAGAGCATCCACGGTCTGGCTGGTCGGCTCGAAGATATCGAGCAGGCGCTTGTGTGTGCGAATCTCGAACTGCTCCCGAGATTTCTTATCGACATGGGGACCACGATTGACCGTGTACCGAGCGATGTGAGTGGGCAAAGGAATAGGCCCCACCACCCGGGCACCGGTACGCCGAGCTGTATCGACAATCTCACCCGTGGAGGCGTCCAGAATCCGAAAGTCGTACGCCTTGAGGCGAATGCGGATCTTCTCGTTGACCATTTGCTTTAAGTCCCCCTACCTACCTGAAAATCGTCTCTTTACTCGATAATGTCGGTAACGGTACCGGCACCGACGGTGCGTCCACCCTCACGGATGGCAAATCGCACGCCCTTCTCCATGGCGATGGGAGCGATCAGCTCCACCTCCAGGTTGACGTTGTCGCCGGGCATCACCATCTCCGTGCCCTCCGGCAACTTCGAAGCACCCGTCACATCCGTCGTCCGAAAATAAAACTGCGGACGATATCCATCGAAGAACGGAGTGTGACGACCGCCCTCCTCCTTGTTCAGGATGTACACCTCGCCTCTGAACTTCGTGTGCGGCGTGATCGAGCCCGGCTTCGCCAGCACCTGACCCCGCTCCACCTCGTCCTTCTTCGTCCCCCGAAGAAGAACACCGATGTTGTCACCCGCCTGACCCTGATCCAGCAGCTTGCGGAACATCTCCACACCCGTCACCACCGTCTTCGTCGTCGGACGAATCCCGATGATCTCGATCTCCTCGCCCACCTTCACGATGCCACGCTCCACTCGACCCGTCACCACCGTGCCACGACCCGAAATCGAGAAAATGTCCTCGATCGGCATCAGGAAGTCCTTGTCGACATCACGCTCCGGCATCGGTATGTAGCTGTCCACCGCCTCCATCAGCTCGAAAATCGACTTCACTTCCTCCGCGTCCGCATCATCCGACTCCAAAGCCTTCAGAGCCGAACCCCGAATCACCGGAATGTCGTCGCCAGGAAACTCATAGCTCGACAAAAGCTCCCGAACCTCCAACTCCACCAGGTCCAGCAACTCCTCGTCGTCCACCATGTCCGCTTTGTTCAAATACACCACGATCGAAGGCACGTTCACCTGACGAGCCAGCAACACGTGCTCGCGAGTCTGAGGCATCGGACCGTCAGCGGCCGAAACCACCAGGATCGCACCATCCATCTGCGCCGCACCCGTGATCATGTTCTTCACATAGTCCGCGTGACCAGGACAGTCCACGTGAGCGTAATGACGATTCTCCGTCTCGTACTCCACGTGCGCCGTCGCGATCGTGATCCCACGCTCCTTCTCCTCCGGAGCCTTGTCGATCTCGTCAAAGGCCACGAACGACGCCATGCCCTTCGAAGCCAAAGCCTTCGTGATCGCGGCCGTCAACGTCGTCTTGCCGTGATCCACGTGACCTATCGTCCCCACGTTCACATGGGGCTTCGTACGCTCAAACTTCTCCTTCGCCATGATCGATCCTCCGAAAACCCTCTCTATCCGGCGGCCTTGGCCACCACTTCCTCACTGACGTTCTTGGGTGCCTGCTCATAGTCGTCGAATTGCATGGAGTAGGTAGCCCTACCCTGGGTAGCCGATCGCAGATCCGTGGCATAGCCGAACATCTCAGCCAACGGCACCCGGCAAGTAATCACCTGAGCATTACCCCTGGCCTCCATATGCTGGACCCTGCCGCGCCGAGACGTGACGTCGCCGATGACTTCGCCCATGTACTCCTCCGGCGTCACCACCTCGACCGCCATCACTGGTTCCAACAAGACAGGTTTCGCCTTCTTGGTGGCGGCTTGAAATGCCATGGAACCGGCGATCTTGAACGCCAACTCCGATGAGTCGACATCGTGAAAGCTACCGTCATAGAGATCCACCTCGGCGCTGGTCATGGGGAACCCAGCCAGAGGACCGGTCTCCATCGCCTCGCGAATCCCCTGCTCCACCGGCTTGATGAACTCTCGGGGGATGGCTCCACCCCTGATCTGATCGTTGAAGACAAGATCGGTGCCACTCGACGGCCGCAAGCGGATCTTGGCGTGCCCGAACTGACCACGACCTCCCGACTGACGCACGAAGCGACCCTCTCCCTCGGCCTCGACAGTGATGGTCTCCTTGTAGGCCACCTGCGGCTTGCCGATGTTCGCCCCGACGTTGAACTCGCGCACCAGACGATCGGTGATGATCTCCAGGTGCAGCTCGCCCATCCCGGAGATCAGGGTCTGCCCGGTATCGGGATCCGTGTGGACACGGAATGTCGGATCTTCCTGCTGCAATTTACCCAGAGCCAGCCCCAACTTTTCCTGATCCGCCTTGGTCTTGGGTTCGATGGAAACCGCGATGACCGGCTCGGGAAAGGTCATGGACTCCAACAGCACCGGCGCCTTGGGGTCGCAGATCGTGTCCCCAGTGGTCACGCCGCGTAGACCCACGGCAGCCGCGATATCGCCGGCCCAGACCTCGGAGATCTCTTCACGCTTGTTGGCGTGCATCTTCAACAGGCGACCGATCCGCTCCTTCTTGGTCGAGGTGACGTTCAACACACTCTGACCCGATTCGATATGACCGGAGTAGACCCGAAAATAGGCGAGTTGACCGACAAAGGGGTCCGTCATGATCTTGAAGACCAAGCCCGCAAACGGCTCCTCGTCGGAGGCCTTGCGGACGATCGGCTCGTTCGAGCCCACCACCACACCATCGATGGCCGGCACATCCAGGGGCGAGGGCAGATATTCCACCACCGCGTCCAGTAAGGGCTGAACACCCTTGTTCTTGAAGGCGCTACCGCAAAGCACAGGCTGCAACTGATTCCTCACCGTGGCCCGCCGCAGAGACGCCCGGATCTCGTCGTTGGTGATTTCTTCTCCCGACAGGTACTTCTCCAGCAGCTCATCATCGGTTTCGGCTACCGCCTCCACCATTTCCTCGCGCACTTTGTGGGCCTGATCCAAATAACCGTCGGGGATGTCCACTACCTCGAAATCCGCCCCGAGAGTCTCATCCTTGTACCGGATGCCCTTCATCTCCACCAAGTCGATGAGACCCTGGAAGTTGTCTTCCCTACCCCAGGGCAGCTGCAGCACCACCGGCGAAGCACCCAAGCGGGATTTCATCATGGCAACAGTGCGGTCGAAATCGGCGCCCACCCGGTCCATCTTGTTGACCAGGGCCATCCGGGGCACTCGATACTTGTCCGCCTGACGCCAGACGGTCTCGGACTGGGGCTCCACACCCGCCACTGCGTCAAAGACCGCTACGGCCCCGTCAAGGACTCGCAGGGACCGCTCCACTTCAGCGGTGAAGTCGACGTGCCCGGGTGTGTCGATGATGTTGATCCGATAGTCGTTCCAGAAACAGGTCGTCGCCGCGGAGGTGATGGTGATACCGCGCTCCTGCTCCTGCACCATCCAGTCCATGACCGCGGTGCCATCGTGGACCTCACCCAGCTTGTAACTGACACCGGTGTAGAAGAGAATCCTCTCGGTAGTCGTAGTCTTCCCCGCATCAATGTGGGCCATGATCCCGATATTTCGGGTTTTTTCTAGTGCGATTTTCCGAGACATGACGACTTCCTGCCAATTTGCTCCATTCGGCACATATGCGACGGCTTGCTGACCGTCGCCGGTCTGACTTTCTCTGGCTTAGGCCTTGTACCCCCTGCGAATGCAGGCGGTGGTTCAACTACCAGCGGTAATGAGCGAAGGCCTTGTTTGCCTCAGCCATCCGGTGCGTATCCTCCCTCTTCTTGATGGCAGCCCCTCGATTCTCCGCTGCGTCCATGAGCTCGCCGGCTAGCTTCTGCTTCATGGTCTTCTCCCCCCTTCGCTTGGCGCTTTCCAGCAACCAGCGAAACGACAGCGCGAGACGACGATTGGGGCGTACTTCTATCGGAACCTGGTAGGTGGAGCCACCCACCCGCCTGGATTTGACCTCGACGGTGGGCTTGACACCATCCACCGCCTTCTTGAAGATCTTCATCGGATCCTCACTGGTCTGCTCGCCCACGATTTCGAGGGCGTCATAGAGAATGCGCTCTGCAATGGTCTTCTTACCATCCATCATGATCGCGTTGACAAACTTGCTCACCAACTGCGAGTTGTAGACTGGATCAGGTAGGACTTCCCGCTTGGGAACTTCTGCGCGTCTTGGCATTGCTGTCGATCCTCAATCCTTGAAAAGAAACATCACGCCTTGGGGCGCTTGGTGCCGTACTTGGACCTGCTCTGTCGACGATCCTCGACACCGATGGCGTCGAGGGTGCCGCGAATCACGTGATAGCGGACACCCGGCAGATCTTTCACTCTGCCACCACGAATCAGCACGATGGAGTGCTCCTGCAAGTTGTGGCCGACCCCCGGAATATAGGTGGTCACCTCGATGCCGTTGGTCAACCGGACCCTGGCCACCTTGCGGAGGGCCGAATTCGGTTTCTTTGGCGTCTGAGTGTAGACACGCACACAAACCCCCCGCTTCTGGGGAGAAGCCTGCAACGCCGGGCTCTTGGTGTGCGACGTCGTACGCTCGCGTCCTTTGCGGACGAGTTGATTGATCGTTGGCATCGATTCTTGTCTCCTGCTGCTTGCTGCCCGGTCCTGGTTCTCGCTCAGCTCTCAACGGACATTGTGAGAACAGGGGTCCGCCAAGCGTCACTACCCCTGCACGGTCCATGCTAGGACCTGTAAGTCAAACCGGGCTAAGTTAGCAGCCCAAGCCCCTTCCGTCAAGAGGCCAAATCTTGCTATTCGCTTTGCTCGACGATCTCCTTCGGCAAGGCTCGAATATCACCCTCGCCGAAGTCGAACATCAGCTCGTCTTCACCTTCGAGAAGGTCCTCGTAGACCTCCTCTTCCATATGGTAATCGTGATAGCCCGACATCCCTGTACCCGCCGGAATCAGGCGCCCCACAATGACGTTCTCTTTCAGCCCGCGCAACAAGTCGACCTTGCCGTTGATCGCGGCTTCGGTCAACACACGAGTGGTTTCCTGGAAGCTCGCCGCAGAAATGAAGCTCTCGGTGGAGAGCGAGGCCTTGGTAATTCCCTGCAACATGGGCCGGCCAATCGCGGGTTGACCGCCAGCAGCGATCACCCGATCGTTCTCTTCCTGGAAACGCCAGCGATCGACCTGTTCGTCGATCAGGAACATCGTATCCCCGACCTCTTCGATCTTCACCGATCGCATCATCTGTCGCACGATGACCTCGATGTGCTTGTCGTTGATAGCCACACTCTGGGAGCGATAGACCTCCTGAATCTTGTCCACCAGATATCTCTGGAGCTCGTTCTCTCCCAGAACCTGCAGAATGTCGTGAGGATTGATGGGGCCGTCGATGAGCGGCTCTCCAGCTCGGATCCTCTCGCCGTTCTGCACATTGATGTGAACCGATCGCGGCACCAGGTATTCACGCACATCGCCACTATCGCTCTGGACGATCACCTTGCGCATACCCTTCTGGAGATCGCCCAACTGGACAGCACCATCGATTTCACTGATGATCGCCGGCTCCTTGGGGCTGCGGGCCTCGAACAGCTCCACCACCCTCGGCAAACCACCGGTGATGTCCTTGGTCTTGGTGGTCTCTCGCGGAATCTTCACCAGGGTGTCGCCGGGGAATACCCGGTCGCCATCCTGGACGACGAGGTGGGACCCGGTGGGTAGCAGGTACTTGCGCTCCTCGCCGTTCTTGCCCTGGACCACGATGGCCGGAGAGCGCTTCTCGGTCAACGGCGCATCGACGATGATCCGTTGCGACAGACCCGTCACCGGATCCGTCTCTTCCCGCAGATTCTCGCCTTCGGCGATATCTTGATAGGTGGCCTTACCCGCGATTTCGGTCAGCACCGACGAAGTAAATGGATCCCATTCGACCAACTCGTGCCCGGGCTCGATGGCCTGCCCCTCACGCACCAGCAGATGTGATCCGTAGGTCAGCGCGTAGCGCTCCAGCTCACGGCCGCGATCGTCCACAATCACCAGTTTGCCGTTACGGTTGATGACGACCAGATCGCCTTCCTTGCTCTCGACGGTATTGACGTTGAGGAACTTGACCATGCCGGGGTTTGTCGACGAGTGCTTCGATTGCTCGGAGACGCGACTCGCCGTACCACCGTAGTGAAAGGTCCGCATCGTCAGCTGGGTGCCTGGCTCGCCGATCGATTGAGCCGCGATCACGCCGACGGCCTCACCGATCTCCACCATCTTGCCGGTGGCCAGGTTACGGCCGTAGCAGGAGGCACAAACACCTCGGCGGGTCTCGCAAGTCAGCACGGAGCGGATCTTGACGCGCTCGATACCGGCCCCTTCAATTGCCACTGCGATCTTGTCCGTGATCTCCTGCCCCACTTGCACCAGCTCCTCGCCATTCGCAGGATCGAACACCTGCTCCTGACTGACACAACCCACAATCCGGTCGCGAAGGGGCTCGAGGATGTCACCGCCCTCCATGATGGCCGTGACGAAGATGCCGTCGATGGTGCCGCAGTCGACGTCAGTGATGATCAGATCCTGAGAGACATCTACCAGTCTCCGGGTCAGATACCCGGAGTCCGCGGTCTTCAAAGCGGTATCCGCCAGACCCTTACGCGCACCATGAGTCGAGATGAAGTACTGCAACACCGACAACCCCTCACGGAAGTTGGCGGTGATGGGAGTCTCGATGATTTCCCCTGAGGGCTTGGACATCAGACCGCGCATACCGGCGAGCTGACGAACCTGTTCCCGAGAGCCTCGGGCTCCCGAGTCGGCCATCAGTCGAATCGGATTGAAGGTGCCGGTCTCGTCCTCGGTCCGCGCCATATCGCGAAACATCTCTTCGGAAACGGTCTCGGTCACCCGATGCCAGATATCGATGATCTTGTTGTGCCGCTCACCGGCGGTGATCACACCACTGGTGCGCTGTTTCTCGATCTGCACCACCTCGTTGCGCGCCTTGTTGATGATCTTGTCCTTCCTCGCCGGGATCACCATGTCATCGATGCCGAAGGAGACTCCGGCCTTGGTGGCATAGAGAAAGGTGACCTCTTTGAGATCGTCGAGCATCTTGACTGTCATCTCGTTGCCGTGCTTGAGATAGACGAAGCCCACCAACTCCTGCAGGCCCCGCTTCTTCATCTGACCGTCGATAAACGGTATCTCTTCGGGCAGATGAACATTGAGGATGACCCGACCGACCGTGGTGTCCACCAGCTCGCGCTCCTTGAGCTCGATATCGGCATGCATGATGTCCTGGTCGTGGTACTGGGTCTCGAGATTGATGTACTCGCCGTCGATCCGCACACGAATCTGGGTCTGCGTTTCCACCAACCCCTCGTGCAGAGCCAACAAGACGGAATCGAAATCGTGAAAAATCCGTCCTTCTCCCTTGGCTCCTTCCTTACGCATCGTCAGGTAGTAACCACCCAGCACCATGTCCTGACTCGGCACCGCCAATGGCTTGCCGTGCGCCGGGCTGAGAATGTTGTTCCCCGACAGCATCAGGACATGACTCTCGATCTGGGCTTTGGGTGAAAGCGGCACGTGCACCGCCATCTGATCGCCGTCGAAGTCGGCATTGAAAGCGGCACAGACGAGCGGATGAATCTGAATGGCCTTGCCTTCGATGAGCACCGGTGCGAAAGGCCTGGATCCCCAGACGATGCAGGGTCGGCGCCCGGTTCAACAGCACCAGATGATCCTGGATCACCTCCTCCAGAGCATCCCAAACGGCATCCTCTTCGCGCTCCACCATCTCCTTGGCGGCTTTGATGGTGCCCACCAGGCCCTTTTCTTCCAAACGGTTGTAGATAAAAGGCTTGAACAGCTCCAAAGCCATTTTCTTGGGCAGGCCGCACTGGCTGATCCTGAGCTCGGGGCCGACCACGATGACCGAACGGCCCGAGTAGTCGACACGCTTGCCCAGCAGATTCTGCCGGAACCGGCCCTGCTTGCCCTTGAGGGTATCGGAGAGCGACTTGAGAGGCCGATTGTTCGAGCCCTTGAGCACCCGACCACGGCGACCATTGTCGAACAGGGCGTCCACCGCTTCCTGCAGCATACGCTTCTCGTTGCGCACGATGACCTCGGGAGCTCGCAGCTCCAGAAGTTTCTTCAAACGGTTGTTGCGATTGATCACGCGGCGATACAGGTCGTTGAGATCACTGGTGGCAAAACGCCCACCATCGAGAGGGACCAGGGGCCGCAGCTCTGGCGGAATGACCGGAATGACCTCCAAGATCATCCACTCGGGCCGGTGGCCGCTCTTGCGAAAAGCCTCCACGACCTTCAACCGCTTGGCAGCTTTCAGTCGGCGAATCTGACTGGTCTCGGTCCGCATGACAATGCGAAGCTCCTCCGAGAGCTCCTCGATCTCGAGACGACTGAGCATCTCCTTGATGGCTTCGGCACCCATGCGGGCCTCGAAGGCCTCGGCACCATAGAGATCCCGCACCTCGCGGAAACGCTCTTCGCTGAGCAACTCACCTTCCTCCAGCTCCGTGTCACCGGGATCGATGACCACATAGCTTTCGAAGTAGAGAATGCGTTCCAGATCCCGCAGACTGAGGTCCAGCAGGTGACCGATGCGACTCGGCAGACCCTTGAAGAACCAGACATGCGACACGGGGCTGGCGAGCTCGATATGCCCCATCCGCTCACGGCGAACCCGCGAACGGGTCACTTCCACGCCGCACTTGTCGCAGACGACGCCGCGGTGCTTCATGCGCTTGTACTTGCCGCAGAGGCACTCCCAATCGGAGATGGGACCGAAGATCTTGGCGCAAAAGAGACCGTCGCGCTCCGGCTTGAAGGTCCGATAGTTGATGGTCTCCGCCTTGGTGACCTCGCCGTGGCTCCACGAGCGGATCTTCTCTGGCGAAGCGATCGAGATCTTGATCGCGTTGAAGTCTTTGTGACTTTGCGGTTTGTTGAATGTGCGAAGAGGCTGCAAACTCTTCCTCCTTCCCTCTTGAGGGGCGACCCTTAAACCTTCATCAGTTCGACGTCGAGACACAGGCTCTGGAGCTCACGCACCAGAACGTTGAAGGACTCGGGCAGGCCCGGATCCTCCGGTACGTCGCCCTTGACCAAGGCTTCGTATATCCGACTACGACCCTCTACATCGTCACTCTTGACGGTGAGCAACTCCTGCAGGGTATAGGCCGCACCATAGGCTTCCAATGCCCACACTTCCATCTCCCCGAAGCGCTGGCCACCAAACTGCGCCTTACCGCCCAGGGGCTGCTGCGTGATCAACGAGTATGGACCGATCGAGCGAGCGTGAATCTTGTCGTCCACCAGGTGGGAGAGCTTCAACATGTAGATGTAGCCCACCGTCACCTGCTGCTCGAAAGGCTCGCCCGTCATGCCGTCATGCAGCTGTGCCTTACCCGATTCCGGCAGATTCGCATCTCTCAGGAACTGCTTGAGGTCATGCTCGCTGGCACCGTCGAAGACGGCGGTCGCGAAATGCAGTCCCAGGGCACGTCCGGCCCAACCCATGTGGGTCTCGAGAATCTGCCCGACGTTCATCCGGCTGGGCACACCCAACGGGTTGAGCACGATCTCCACCGGTCGACCGTCTGGCAGATACGGCATATCCTCTTCGGGCAGAACCCGTGAGATCACGCCCTTGTTGCCGTGCCGGCCAGCCATCTTGTCGCCCACCTGGAGCTTGCGCTTCATGGCGACAAAGACCTTGACCAGCTTGATGACTCCTGGCGGCAGCTCATCGCCCTTCTGCAACAGTGCGATCCGCTCTTCGTTGACCTTGTGCAGGACCTCGATATAGGAATCGGTCTTGCGATAGACCTCTTCCAAGGTCTTGAGCAGAGTCTTGCTTGACACCGGCAGACGCAAGATTTCCTGTCGGGTCAAAGCCTGCAGGTCCGGCAGACTGATGGTCTCGCCGCGTTTCAAGAGCTTGTCACCGCCACGGCTCGACACCGCCGCGGTCACCTTGGCACCCACCAGCAGATCGTTGATCTTCTTGTTGCGCTCCTCGGTGTAGATCCGCACCTGGTCCTTGATGTTCTTCTCCAGGCGGGAGATCTCGTATTCCTCGATCTCCTGAGCTCTCTGATCCTTATCCACCCCCTTGCGGGAGAAGATCTTGACATCGACCACCGTACCTTCGATGCCGGGCGGCACCTTGAGGCTGGCGTCGCGAACATCTCCGGCTTTCTCACCAAAGATCGCTCTCAGGAGCTTCTCTTCCGGCGTCAGCTGAGTTTCACCCTTGGGCGTCACCTTGCCAACCAGAATGTCGCTCGGCTTGACCGTGGCACCGATACGGACGATGCCACTGTCATCCAGATCCTTGAGCGCCGACTCCGAGACGTTGGGGATATCCCGGGTGATCTCCTCCGGGCCCAGCTTGGTATCCCGAGCTTCGATCTCGAATTCCTCGATGTGAATCGAGGTGTAGTAGTCCTCTTTGACAAGCTTCTCCGACACCAGAATGGCATCCTCGAAGTTGTAGCCTCGCCAGGGCATGAAGGCCACCAGGATGTTGCGTCCCAGGGCGAGCTCCCCCTTGTCGGTGCTCGGCCCATCGGCCAACACATCGCCCTTGCGAACTCTTCGTCCCTGCTCGACCAACGGCTTCTGGGTGACGCAAGTATTCTGATTCGAGCGTCGAAATTTGGTCAGCTGATAGATATCGGCGCCAAACTCCTTGGCCTCGCCGGTCTCTACATCCTCTCCCTCCACCCGGACGATGACGCGTTCAGAGTCCACCGAGTCGACGATGCCGCCTCGCTTGCACAAGACGACGGCGCCGGAGTCCCGGGCCACGATCGATTCCAGACCGGTACCCACGATGGGGGCTTCACTGCGCAACAACGGCACAGCTTGGCGCTGCATGTTGGAACCCATCAGGGCTCGGTTCGCATCATCGTGCTCGAGAAACGGGATCAAGGCCGCTGCCACCGACACCAACTGCTTCGGGCTGATGTCCATGAAGTCGACCCGATCTCTCTCGACGGTGGCGAAGTCACCACTCGCTCGGGCACTGACGCGCTCTTCTACCAGGTTGCCGCGGTCGTCGACCTCGGCGTTGGCCTGCGCGATGATGTAACGCTCCTCCTCCCAGGCCGTCAGGTACCAGGCATGGGGCTCGCCATAGATCGGTCTCTTCTTGCCGCGTTTGAGCTTCCGATTGGTCTGCTCCATCTCGTCACCGGTGATGATCTGACCCAGCTTGTAGGGGCCATCACCGATCCGCGTCACCCGAAAGTGTTCGATCACCCGACCGTCCACGACCTTCTTGTAGGGGCTCTCGATGAAGCCGTACTCGTTGATTCGAGCGTAGGTGGCCAGAGAGGAGATCAGGCCGATATTGGGACCTTCCGGTGTCTCGATGGGGCAGATGCGGCCATAGTGAGACGTGTGCACGTCACGCACTTCGAATCCCGCGCGCTCGCGCGACAAGCCACCAGGCCCCAGGGCCGACAGACGCCGCTTGTGTGTCACCTCGGAAAGAGGATTCGTCTGATCCATGAACTGGGACAGCTGTGACGATCCAAAGAACTCCTTGATGGCGGCGATCACCGGCTTCGAGTTGATCAGATCGTGGGGCATGGCCGAGTCGATATCCTGGTGCACGGACATCTTCTCCTTGATCGCCCTCTCCATGCGCACCAGACCGACCCGAAACTGATTCTCGAGCAGCTCACCGACCGTGCGGACACGCCGGTTGCCCAGATTGTCGATATCGTCCACGAGACCCACATCTCGGTGCAGCCTCAGGAAGTACTCGACGACCCGCATGAAGTCGTCGGCCGACAAGGTCTTCTGATCTACGGGTACCTCGGTGTCCAACTTGATGTTGAACTTGAACCGGCCCACACGCGAAAAGTCGTAGCGCTTGGCGTCGAAGAACATGCCATAGAACAGCGAGCGAGCGCTTTCCAAGGTCGGAGGATCACCGGGACGCATCCGTCGGTAGATTTCGATCAGAGCATCCTTGGCGTTGCGGGTGTGATCCTTGGCCAACGTATTGGTGAGGATGTTGCCGCACAGATCCCAATCGGGGAAGAACAGCTCCAGATCGGTGTGATTCCGCCCTTTGAGCCTGTCCTCGAGATCCTCGGGCAGCAGATCGTTGGCCTCGAAGATGACCTCACCCGTCTCCAGATCGACAACGTCGGAAACAAACAGTGCCCGCTCGAGGTCGACGATGCGAACCGCAGCCTCCAGCGAGTCGCCGTTGTCCAGATCGGCAATCCCCTGTTCGTCCAGTCGGATATCGCCAAACAATCTATAGGTGTCGCGGCGACCCCGGCTGTGACGATCCTTGAGCCGTTCCTGTTCGAGCACTGCCGGCGGGATGGTCAGGTTGATCTTCCCGCGCCCGGCCATCTCGGCCGAGATCGGCTGGTAGAAGCGCCGCAGGATAGCCTCGTCGCTCTCCAGCCCCAAAGCCCGCAGAAACACGGTGCCATGAAACTTTCGCTTGCGATCGATGCGGATACTCAGGACTTCCTTCTGGTCGTACTCGAACTCCACCCAGGAGCCCCGATAGGGAATGATCTTGGCCAGAAAGGCCCGCGGCCCCTGCTTGGTGAAGAAGACTCCCGGGCTGCGGTGCAGCTGACTGACGATGACCCTCTCGGTGCCGTTGATCACAAAGGTGCCGTTGTCGGTCATCAAGGGGATGTCGCCGAAGTAGACCTCTTCTTCCTTGGCATCGCGCATCATCCTGGCGCCGGTCTCGGGATCCTTGTCGAAGACGAACAACCGGAAGATCACCCGCAAGGGCACGGCGTGCGTCACCCCCCTCTCCTGGCACTCCGAGATGGAGTAGGTCAACTGCAAATCGACCGGGTTGCCGCAGGTATCGCACCGGGTGACCCGGTTCTGGTTGACCACACCGCACTCGGAGCAGGTCACCGTCTCCTCATGCGGATGCTCCGTCATGATCTTGGCGCTACAGTTGTTGCACGTCATGCGCAGGTACTCGAGCCCCTGCAGCTCACCGCACTTACACTGCCAATCGCCGATGGCGTACTTGACAAAATCCAGCGAGCAGGTCTCCCGGAAATCCGAAAAGGGAAAAATGCTCGTGAATACCGACTGCAGACCCTGACTCGCCCGCTCCTCGGGCAGCAGGTTCATCTGCAGGAAGCGCTCATAGGATCTGCGCTGCACGTCGATCAAATTGGGGATCGACAGCGATGTCTCAATTGTGGAGAAATCCCTGCGCTCGCGAGTCAGAACCTGATCTCTGTTCTCCATAGACCTACCTCAATCTTGCCGGTTCGGCATGAATGGATCAGCACCCACCCCTCGTCGAGGGGTAGATTTCCACCGGCCCGAGTCGCCTACTCGGGCACCGGAGGAATATCGGCTACCGCGGTGCATGGCACCGGGTCGCTCTTCGGGACCGTTACCAGTACTTGCTGCCAACAACGGGTGCGAATAGTTAGCCAAGCTACTTGAGCTCGACCTGGGCGCCCGCGTCTTCAAACTTGCTCTTGATCCCTGCCGCCTCGTCCTTGGACACAGCCTCCTTGACGGTGGCTGGGGCCGACTCTACGAGATCCTTGGCATCCTTCAATCCCAGACTGGTCACTTCGCGAACTGCCTTGATGACATTGATCTTCTTGTCACCAATGGCAGTCAGCACGACGTCGAATTCTGTCTGCTCTTCGGCTGCGGCCTCGCCAGCGCCTGCCGCACCTGGCATCACCGCCATCGGAACGGCGGCCGCGGCGGCAGAGACTCCGTAGTGCTCCTCCAGAGCCTTGACGAGGTTATTGAGCTCCAACACGGTCATTTCGTCAACCTGCTTGATAAAATCTTCAGCTGCGATCGCCATCTCTATTACTCTCCTTATCCCTCAAAACCTTTGGTTCCACTCTCGATTTTCTTTCGAATCGAGCTAGTCCGTACTCTCCTTCTGCTGCCGAACCTGCTCGAGTACCACGACAAACTGCCGCGGCAATGCGGCCAGCGTCTTGACAAAGCTCGAGATGGGTGACTGCAGGAGAAACACCAGCTTGGTGAGGAGCTCCTCACGGCTGGGCATCTGCGCAATTTCCTTGACCTGCTCGGCCGCGATGGGCTGACCCTCCAAAAGCCCACCCTTGAGCTCGATGGCGGGCACGTCCTTGGCAAAGTCGGTCACCGCCTTGGCCAGACCCACCGGGTCTTCTCCACAGAACGCCACCGCGGTCGGACCCTGAAAGTCGTCCTTCAGCTCTTCCAGAGCCTCGCCGCCAATCGCCCGCAAGACCAGGCGGTTCTTGACCACTTCATACTGACCTCCGACTTCGCGAATCTTGCGCCGGAGCTCGGAGACCTCGGTAACGGTGACTCCCTTGTAGTCCACCAGAAAGACGTGCGGCGCTTTGGCCAAGCCTCCCTGATAGCCCTCTACAAGCTCTTCCTTCTGTTGACGAGTCAGGGGCATACCTTCGACCTCCTAGGCCTCAACCGTGACCAAAGAGCTCTCGTCGACCCGCACACCCGGACCCATCGTCGACGAAACACTCACGGATTTGACGTATTTTCCTTTTGACGACGCGGGTCTGGCGCGCAGGACGGCATCCAGCAGGGCCTGAGCATTCTCCTGCAGCTGCTCCTCGGAGAATGAAGCCTTGCCAAAGGGGGCCTGAATGATGCCGGTCTTGTCTACCCGAAATTCGATCTTTCCGGCCTTGATCTGACCCACCGCGGCCCCCACATCGAAGGTGACGCTGCCGGCCTTGGGGTTCGGCATCAAACCGCGAGGCCCGAGCACCTTGCCCAGCCGCCCCACCACCTTCATCAGGTCCGGCGTCGAAACAACGGCATCGAAATCGAGCCAGCCGTCATTGATCTTCGCGGCCATCTCCTCACCACCAACGTGGTCCGCACCCGCCTCTTCGGCCTCTTTCATCTTCTCGCCAGCGGCGAAAACCAGGACGCGTACCGATTTACCCGTACCGTGAGGCAGAACGACCGTGCCGCGCACCATTTGATCGGCATGGCGGGGATCCACCCCGAGACGCAAGGCCATCTCCATCGTCTCGTCGAATTTGGCGAAGGCAGATTCCTTGGCCAGATTGACGGCATCGGATAGGGCGTATGCCCGCGGCTCGACCTTGGCCACCGCTGCTGTGAAATTCTTTCCGTGCTTTGCCACGACTCTTCCTCCGGTTCCCGACTAACCCTCGACTTCGATACCCATGGAGCGGGCCGTACCCTTGATGATGAGCTTCGCAGCGTCGATATCCGCCGCGTTGAGATCTGGCATCTTGGTCTTGGCGATCTCTTCCACTTGAGCGTCGGTAACCTTGCCCACCTTGTCGCGATTCGGTTCTCCGGACGCTTTCTCCAACCCCGCGGCCATTCTTCAGCAGCACCGCAGCGGGTGGCGTCTTGGTGATAAACGTATAGCTGCTGTCGGAATACACCGTGATGACCACGGGAATAATGGTGCCCGACTGCTCCTGCGTCCGAGCGTTGAACGCCTTGCAGAAGTCCATGATATTCAGACCCGCTTGACCCAAAGCCGGTCCCACCGGCGGCGCCGGCGAGGCTTGCCCGCCAGGAATCTGCAGCTTGATCTGTCCAGTTACCTTCTTTGCCATTTCCTACTACCTTCCCAATTAAACGCCTAGAGTTTCTGCACCTGGCTGAAGTCGAGCTCGACGGGAGTATGCCGACCAAAGATCGTCACCATCACCTTCAAGGTATTGCGGTCCAGGTTGACCTCTTCCACAACACCGGTGAAGTTGTTGAAAGGACCATCGATGATCTTGACCGGCTCGCCTTTGTCGAAGATGTACTTCGGCTTCGGCTTCTCTTTGGCGCTGACCACTTGTTGCAGGATCTGATCCACCTCTTCCTGCGTCAGGGGAGTCGGGTTCTTTCCACTGCCCACGAACCCGGTCACCTTTGGCGTGTTCTTCACTACATGCCAGGCGGCGTCGGACATGGCCATCTGCACAAGAATGTACCCAGGGAAGAACTTGCGCTGTGTTTCTTTCTTCTTCCCGCCTCGATACTCCACGATGGTCTCGGTCGGGATATGGATCTCGCCAAAAGATTCCGCCATATCCAGCGCTTCGGCTCGTTGACGAAGAGTCTCCTTGACCCGATCTTCGAAACCCGAGTAGGTGTGGACGATGTACCACTTCATCTCTTTGCCATCCTGACTCGCGGACTCCTCATCGAGCACGTCGTCGTTCATCATTGTCATCAGCCCATTATCCGAATCATGCCTTCGTAGACCTTGATGATCACGATATCCGCCATCCACAGATAGAAAGCGAAGATGACGCTGGTGATCACGACGACGACCGTGGTGGACAACACCTCATCGCGAGACGGAAAAGTGACCTTCTTGACCTCTGATCTCGTCTCGGACAGAAAGGTCTTTGCCTTGTTCCACATTCCAGTGATCGACAACACCCTGGGATCCCCTCTACGACTCTAACGATGACAAAGTCTCGACGGCTTACCTTCTACGCTGGGTACCGACTCCCTCCCGCACACTGCGGGCCCGATCATGACGACTTCCATCTCGACTGAAACGGTCAGCGACTTGGCAGGCCAGGAGGGATTCGAACCCCCAACATTCGGTTTTGGAGACCGACGCTCTACCAGTTGGAGCTACTGGCCTGTACTCCTTTACTCGATAATGTCGGTAACGGTACCGGCACCGACGGTGCGTCCACCCTCACGGATGGCAAATCGCACGCCCTTCTCCATGGCGATGGGAGCGATCAGCTCCACCTCCAGGTTGACGTTGTCGCCGGGCATCACCATCTCCGTGCCCTCCGGCAACTTCGAAGCACCCGTCACATCCGTCGTCCGAAAATAAAACTGCGGACGATATCCATCGAAGAACGGAGTGTGACGACCGCCCTCCTCCTTGTTCAGGATGTACACCTCGCCTCTGAACTTCGTGTGCGGCGTGATCGAGCCCGGCTTCGCCAGCACCTGACCCCGCTCCACCTCGTCCTTCTTCGTCCCCCGAAGAAGAACACCGATGTTGTCACCCGCCTGACCCTGATCCAGCAGCTTGCGGAACATCTCCACACCCGTCACCACCGTCTTCGTCGTCGGACGAATCCCGATGATCTCGATCTCCTCGCCCACCTTCACGATGCCACGCTCGACTCGACCCGTCACCACCGTGCCGCGACCCGAAATCGAGAAAATGTCCTCGATCGGCATCAGGAAGTCCTTGTCGACATCACGCTCCGGCATCGGTATGTAGCTGTCCACCGCCTCCATCAGCTCGAAAATCGACTTCACTTCCTCCGCGTCCGCATCATCCGACTCCAGAGCCTTCAGAGCCGAACCCCGAATCACCGGAATGTCGTCGCCAGGAAACTCATAGCTCGACAAAAGCTCCCGAACCTCCAACTCCACCAGGTCCAGCAACTCCTCGTCGTCCACCATGTCCGCCTTGTTCAAATACACCACGATCGATGGCACGTTCACCTGACGAGCCAGCAACACGTGCTCGCGAGTCTGAGGCATCGGACCGTCAGCGGCCGAGACCACCAGGATCGCACCATCCATCTGCGCCGCACCCGTGATCATGTTCTTCACATAGTCCGCGTGACCAGGACAGTCCACGTGAGCGTAATGACGATTCTCCGTCTCGTACTCCACGTGCGCCGTCGCGATCGTGATCCCACGCTCCTTCTCCTCCGGAGCCTTGTCGATCTCGTCAAAGGCCACGAACGACGCCATGCCCTTCGCAGCCAAAGCCTTCGTGATCGCGGCCGTCAACGTCGTCTTGCCGTGATCCACGTGACCTATCGTCCCCACGTTCACATGGGGCTTCGTACGCTCAAACTTCTCCTTCGCCATGGCGCTTTCCTATCCTCCCGACGGTTTGTCGACCTTACCGGTCTTCCCTTGCGCAGGTGTATTACGATTCAGATCGTCCAGCGGTGGAGCCCACGACCGGATTTGAACCGGTGACCTCTTCCTTACCAAGGAAGTGCTCTACCCCTGAGCTACGTAGGCGACAACAATTAAGTCCGCAATTCCCCTTGCCGGGCCCCAACCGGCACCGACTAGTGGAATTTGCGAGTATACCTCCTCGCCTCTCTACTGTAAACCCCTTGCTCCCCCGGCACCCGCACCGACCCGCGGCACGGGCACCTCTGACTACGAACGCACAATCATTTCAGATCCGGAGGGGAGACTGCAACCCCCTCCGACTTGAGCGACCTGTCCAAAATCCGGCGTCCACCAACTCCATGATCGTGCCTCCGGGGCCCCGAGGATGGGGGTGGGGGCTCACGGCACAGTCTGGGACCAGGCAGAGGTGTCGCCGGACTCAAAGCCGTCGAAGAAGAAGGGTGGTCCGGCCGACAGAAGGCGTATGTATGGCACAGTCTGGCCGCCCACGGGACTTGCGCCGAGAAACGATGCAGCGAACCTTGACCCCTGGGGCGGGATCAATCGCGTCCCATAGGAGGATCTCCCTTCGGGCTCTACTACCAGCGGGCTGCCGGAAGGCAGACCTTCGGGTGTAAAGGTTTCCACTGAAATCACATCCGTTACCAGAGCCGCCCACGTGAGGATGAAGTCTCCGCTTGGCCTTACCACCACATCACTCGCTTTCGCTTGGAGCCCGGGAGCGCCGTCCACCTCGAATGGGGTGCTCAACGGCAACCCGCTGTCATCGAAACCGCGGCCGTAAGTGTCGGGGAAAGTGTTCTCGGTCCACACGAACATGCGCTCACCGGCGGCGTTGATCGCCAGATCGAGATCCTGAAACGTCTCGGAGCTACCGAGATCGAGTACCGACATCTCAGGCCCGACCTCGACATCCGAGCTGTCGTATTCCTGCGCAGTGATGGTTCCCTCCACTGGGCCCGCCCAAGCGGCGATGAACGATCCGTCCGCCCGAGCAGCCACTGCCAGAGCCGGTTCGAAGGAAGACCTCCCCTCATCGACTCGAAACTCAGGGCCGGTTGGTAGGCCGTCGGCTCCAAACCTCCGCACCAGATAGTGCGTTGGCTCGAAAGGCAGACCGACGTCGCGGCTCCAGTTGGCCAGAAAGCCTCCCTCATAGCAGCCCGGCGCCTCGGGTAGATTGAACGGCGATTCCCCGGTCACCTCCTCAGCCGCGCCGAGCGGCGAACCCGAATTGTCATAGCCGCGCACCTCGAGAGAGTTCATCCCAAAGGTCATCGACGCCACCCCATAGACGACAGCCAGCCCCCCGAGGGGCTTGCAGCAGATCTTCGGGCCGGCGATCGATGCTCCGTTCGAGTCCGAGAAGACCAGGATCGGGCCGGTGACCGGAGTGCCGTCTGGGCCGTAGATGCGCAGCCAGAAGTCGACGTCTAATGTCAACGTGTCGAACCACGTGATCGCCAAGTTGCCGTCGCTCAACTCGCAGAACGTGCGGCTTTCGGTTTCGAAGCGCTCGCCGAGGACGCCGAGATCAGCTCCACTGGGCAACCCCGAGAACAGCGCACCAAGGACGACTAGAACGCTGACGCTGAAGCCAAAGACCCCGGAATCGGTGCCTGGGAACAGGCAGCGATTGTAGAGCCGAGATTTCCCAGTTGGTTCTGACACGAGTTCTCCAACGCAGGATTGGAGGTGAATATAGCACCTCGGGAGTTTGCCCCCCAGGACCGAGATGAGCCCAAAACTCGCAGATCGAGTGGATCAGAAAAGGCGTGAAGCGCCGGAGCTACGAAGCAATTAGACAGGTACTGAAACGAGCGCTGATGATCGGAGCGTTTCCAGACGGGAAACAGCTCTTACTGGACCACCGGTGGACCATGGAGGACTAGGAAAGAGAGAGAAGATGGAGCGGGAGACGGGAATCGAACCCGCGACCAACGGCTTGGAAGGCCGAGACTCTACCACTGAGTTACTCCCGCTAAAGGAATGGTGGAGGCGGATGGATTTGAACCACCGTAGGGCTTAGCCCGGCAGATTTACAGTCTGCTGCCATTGACCGCTCGGCCACGCCTCCATTGAAAAGACCTCAACTCCCCGCCACCCCGACTCGCCCTGCGGTTGGAGCCGGCACCCGGATTTGAACCGAGGACCTGCTGTTTACAAGACAGCTGCTCTACCCCTGAGCTATGCCGGCGCTCCGAGACGCCTGCTCACTGATCCAGCGAGCTTGGGACCCCTCGATCGGGGCTCCAGAGTCTAGCCGGAATCCTCGGCCGGTGGCAAGGGATCCGTCGCGAGACGCTGGCGGACGGCCTCGAAGAGAACCGCAGCGGCAGCCGCGGAGACATTGAGGGACTGCACAGCGCCGCGCATCGGCAGACCGATGAGCTCGTCGCAGACCTTGCGTGTCCGAGCCCGCAATCCCTTGGCCTCCCCGCCAAAACAAAGAACCACCTTGCCAGACAGATCGATCTGCCAGGGTGGCAGACCACCCGGATCCGTTCCATAGATCCAGAAGCCCTCTTTCTTGAGACTCTCGATAGTCGCCGCGGAGTTGACCACACGCTCGATATCCAACCATTCGGTCGCCCCGGCCGCGGTCTTGACGACGGCCGCGGAAATGGGCGCCGCACCCCGATCCCGCACCAACACCTTGCCGACACCCGCGCCTTCACAGATCCTCAGGATGGCACCCAGATTGCGCGGATCCTGGATATCCTCGATCAGGACGACGAGCTCGAGATCCTGGCCCCGCGACAGCACTCGCCACCGGGGCTTCGATCAACTCGGCGATGAAGCCATTGTGAACTCCTTGGCTCAGCCGGGTCAGATCTTCCTCTCGGACAGCCTTGACCTCGACACCGTGTCGCCGACTGAGCTCCTCGATGCTTCTGCGGCGCTTACCCCTTCTGCCGCTTCCCCACCAGGACCCGAACGATCTCGTGCGGCCGATGACGCAGAGCCTCGCGCACAGGATGATAGCCGTAGATCAGTGCTGTCATGGCAAGCGGCTCCCTAGGATCAGACGCGTTCCAACAAGGCGATGGCAAGAGCGGCGATGCCCTCACCACGACCCAGGGTGCCCAATCCCTCGTGAGTGGTCGCCTTGAGGCTCACATCAGAGACTGGAATCTCCAGAAGTCTCACAGATCCGCTGACGAATCTGTTCGCTGAACGGCGCCAGTTTCGGTGCCTCGGCGATAACGGTGATGTCGCAGTTGACCACCCGGTAGCCCTCACGTCGCACCATCTCGAAGATCATGCGCAGCAGCTCGACGCTGTCGGCGTCTTGCCAGCGCCCATCCCCTGGAGGAAAGTGGCTGCCGATATCCCCGTGACCCACGGCCCCCAGAAGAGCATCTCCGAGCGCATGCAGAACGACATCGGCATCGCTGAAGCCATCCAGTCCGAGATCGAAGGGAATCTCCTCGCCACCGAGGATGAGACGCCGGCCGGCAACGAGCGGGTGGACGTCGTACCCCTGACCGATGCGAAAACTCATGAGCTCTCCCTCCTGCTTCAACAGCATCTCCACCCACGGCAAATCCTGCGGCCGGGTGAGTTTCGGATTGGGCCTACTCGCCGCCACCGCCCGTAATGGAGACGCCCTCGCAGCCGCTCCACGATCGACGCCTCGTCGGTGCCGACAAACCCGTCCGCGGCGGACTGTCGCAAGGCTTCCGCCAGGACCGCACGCCTGAAGACCTGGGGAGTTTCAGCGCGGAAGAGCTGGCTACGATCGACGGTCGTCGCCACTCGTCCGCGTCGGACGCGCTTGAGTGTGTCTGCCACCGGCCGACCCAGGATCGCGCCCTCACCCTTTCCCACGGCGTTGACGGTTGCCAACAGGTCCTCCACCGCCACAGCCGGGCGAGCTCCATCGTGGACCAGCACCAATTCCGCGTCCGCGGGGCAGGTCTCCAGACAGGCGGCAACCGAGAGCTGACGGGTCGCGCCTCCGACCACCCAGCGAGACACGGTCGGGCTCAGGAAAGATGTCCGCTCTCGAGTGCAGCCAATGCCTCCGGCAGCGCGACGGTCAGCCCGGTCAAGCCCGGAGCTCAGCAATCGTTCGAGGGTCCAGGCCAGCAGTGGCCGGCCGGCGACCGGAATGAGTTGTTTCGGGTGTCTCGCCGCCAAACCGCTCGCCCTGGCCTCCGGCAGGTACCAGGCCCCAGACTCTTCGGTGCGGTTCGATGCGAGACAAGGAGATTCGCAGGTTGAGATCGGTCTAGACCGTCATCAAGTCCTGCTCTTTGTGCTCGAGGGCCTGATTGATCTCCCCGATGTAGTGATCGTGCAGCTTCTGGTGCTCTTCCATGCCACTCCGCTCGTCGTCTTCACCGATCTCCTTGTCCTTCTCCATCTGCTTCAAGCTATCGTTGCCTTCCCGTCGCGCATGCCGCACCGCATTGCGGGCCACTTCGGCCAGATCGTGAGCACGCTTGACGATCTCCCGGCGGCGCTCTTCGGTCAACGGCGGCACGGGCAGCCGCACGACCTTGCCATCGCTGGCGGGATTGAGCCCGAGGTTGGCCTGCATGATGGCCCTCTCGATGACGGGAATCAGCGAAGGATCGTAGGGCTGCGCCAGGATCGTGGTGGGATCCGGTATCGAGAGCTTGGCCACCTGGTTGACCGGCGTGGGGGTCCCGTAGTAGTCGACCGTCACGCCATCCAGGATGACTCAGGCTGGCCCTGCCGGTTCGCAGGTGCTTCAGATCATCGTGAAAGTGGTCCACCGAGCTCTTCATCTTCATCTCGGTCTCTTGAAACAGCTCCTTCATAGATCCTCCTTACTGTTGGAGACCATGGAGCCGATCCGTTCCCCACAGACGACTCGCTGGATATTGGCTTCCTCCATCAACTTGAAGACGACAATCGGAATCTCGTTGTCTCGGCACAGACTGATCGCGGCCGCATCCATGACGCGCAGATTGCGCTCCAGGACCTGCTGGTAGGTCAGGTGGGGCAGCCAACTCCGCTTCGGGATCCTGCCTGCGGATCCGCCGTGTAGACGCCATCGACGTCCGGTCGCTTTGAGCAAGACTTCGGCGTGGATCTCGTTGGCACGCAGAGCGGCGGCGCTGTCGGTCGTAAAGAAGGGATTCCCGGTGCCGGCCGCAAAGATCACCGCTCGTTGCTTCTCCAGATGACGCATGGCCCGACGTCGGATGAACGGCTCCGCCACGTCCCGGATCTCGATCGCAGTCTGCACACGGGTCGTGACGCCCTGCTTTTCCAGGGCATCCTGCAAAGCCAGGGCGTTGATCACCGTGGCCAGCATACCCATGTGGTCACCGGTCACCCGATCGATCCCACGATGACTGGCAGCCAAGCCGCGAATGATGTTGCCACCGCCGATGACGATGGCGATCTCGACACCGAGATCATGGATGCCCTTGATCTCGGAGGCGATCCACGAGACCACCGGTTCGTCGATGCCGAAGTCCTGCGAACCCATCAAGGCTTCGCCGGAGAGTTTCAGCAGAACGCGACGATAGGCCGGTTTCTCGCTCACCCTTGCTTGGCTTTCGATGTCATGGACCGGATGATACCGGCCTCACGAGCCTTCACTCACCTGGAACCGAGCGAATCTTCGCACCTGGATATTCTCTCCCAATTTGCCGATCTTTGCCGCCACCAACTGCTCGACCGTCAGTATCGGTGTCCTTGATGAACGGCTGCTCGAGGAGAACACTCTCGGCGTAGAACTTCTCCATCTTGCCTTCGACGATGCGATCGACGATGTTCTCCGGCTTACCCGACGCCAGGGCCTGTTCCTTGTAGATCTCCCGCTCCTGCGCCAGGATTTCCGGAGTGACCTCGTCGCGTTGCACGAATCGGGGATCGGCCGCGGCCACGTGCATGGCCACATCCTTGACCAACTCCTGAAAATCATCTGTCCGAGCCACGAAATCCGTCTCGCAGTTGATCTCCACGAGGACGCCGATCTTGCCGCCAGCGTGAATGTAGGAACCGACCACGCCTTCGCCGGCGTGGCGTCCAGCCTTCTTGGCCGCGGTCGCCATACCCTGCTTGCGCAACAGCGTCGATGGCCTTCTCCACATCGCCTTCGGTCTCGACCAGGGCCCGCTTGCAGTCCATCATTGGAGCTCCAGTGCGCTCCCGTAGCTCTTTTACCATTTCCGTTGTGACTTGCATGGTTCGCTCGTTCTCCAACTTGGGGCTTGGATCCTATCCGATCGCCCGACTTGTGTCCTGGTTTCCTGAGGTCGGCGTTGGGTATCTCCCTCAGCAGCGCCCGTCTGCCGATTGGTGCTGGCTGATTGATGCTCGCGGCCACCCCGAGATATGGAGGGACCGGATCGAGATCTTCTACGAGGCCGGGGTAGCGTTCTCGATTCCCTCGGATTGGGTCTCTTCTTCCGCCTTGCTGTCAACCGCAGGTGCGGCGTCATTCTCAGCCTTGGTCTCTGCGGCCTTGGGCTCCTCGGCTTTTGGCTCTTCAACCTCGGGTTTCGCCACCTTGGCTTCTTCGACTTCGACGACCTTCACCGGTGCCTTGGCGGCTGGTTCCTCGACAGCCTCTGGAGACGCCGTGGCTTCCGCAGGAGCTTCGTCCTTGCGCTCGATCTGCATCTGGCGCTCCAGGTCACCGGCACCCTCCATGTAGGCGTCGGCGACGCGGGAGGCAAAGAGGCGAATCGACCGAATCGCGTCGTCGTTGCCTGGGATGACGAAGTCGATCTCTTCCGGATCGCAGTTCGTGTCGACGATGGCGATCACCGGAATCCCGAGGCGATTGGCCTCGGCGATGGCGATATGCTCTTTTCGGGGATCGACCACAAACAGGGCATCGGGCAACGAAGTCATGTCTCGAATGCCCTCGAGGTTGCGCGACATCTTGCTCCTATCGCGCTCCAAACGCAGCAGTTCCTTCTTGGTCAGCGGGCTGGATTGGTCCGCCAGCCGCTTCTCAGTGTCCTTCAGGCGTTCGACCGAAGCGCGAATGGTGACGAAGTTCGTCAAAGTACCGCCCAGCCAGCGATGCGTGACGTAGAACTGCCCACATCGCCGAGCTTCTTCTTCCACCACGACCTGCGCCTGTCGCTTCGTGCCGACAAACAGCAGACGGCGCCCGGACTGACCCAGGCTCTTCGAGAATTCGGCGGCATCGTTGTAAAGACCCAGCGTTCGCTGAAGATCGATGATGTAGATACCACTGCGCTTGCCAAAGATGTAACGCTTCATCTTTGGATTCCACCGCCGGGTCTGATGTCCGAAATGGACACCAGCTTCCAGCAGCTCCGACATTTTGATGTCTGACAACAAACCCCTCCTTGGCTTCCCTACCGCTTACTGAACTGGTAGCGAGCTCGGGCGCCCTTCTGGCCGTACTTCTTCCGTTCCTTCTTGCGAGGGTCCCTGGTCAGAAGTCCAGCGGCTTTGAGCCGCTCTCGTAGCTCGGCGTTGTACTCCAACAGGGCGCGCGAGATGCCATGGCGCATGGCGCCAGCCTGGCCCGTAGCTCCACCACCCGTAACTGTTGCGAAGATATCGAATTTCTCGTCCGTCTCAGTGGCCAGAAGCGGCTGTCGCACGACCATCCGCAAGACCCGGTTCGGGAAGAAATCTTCGAATGACCGGTCGTTGATCTTCACCTGACCACTTCCTGGTCGCAGGAACACTCGGGCCTTGGCCGTCTTTCTGCGGCCTGTCCCGTAATACTGAAGCTCACTCAAAGCCTTGATCCTCCTACGTCACCCGTCGTCAGGCGAACGTGATTGCTTCCGGTTGTTGGGCCTGATGGGGGTGCTCCGAGCCGGCATAGACCTTGAGCTTCTTGAGCTGCTGGCGGCCCAACTTGTTCTTCGGCAGCATTCCCCAAACCGCCTTCTCGATCATTTTGGCAGGTCGACGCTGACGCAGGCGAGCCGCGGATTCCGACTTCAGCCCCCCCGGATGCGTGCTGTGCCGATAGTAGATCTTCTGCTCTTCCTTGCGACCCGTCAGTACCGTCTTCTCGGCATTGATGACAATGACGAAATCTCCGGTATCGATATGGGGTGCGTACTGCGGCTTGTGTTTGCCGATCAGCAACCGAGCCACCTCGGTGCACACACGACCCATGGGTTTGCCAGCTGCATCGACCACATGCCATTGCGCGATCGATCTCGCCCTTCTTGGGGCTGTACGTCCTAATCATGATTCCCGACCGTCTCCGTGTCTTGACAGAATTTCCCCTGCCCTTCGCCAGGCAAAGGATCCACGATGTTATGGAGTCCCCCAGGACCTTGTCAAGAGTCCGCTTCGGCGGCCCCGGGGCAGGCGGCATTCTAACATCATTCGGTCCACTGCAAAACGGGTGTCTCGGGTAGACTTCGCCCATGGTGGTCGAGGCCAAAGCACTGGACAAGCGCCGCACCGAGATCCAGCGCATGTTCAGCGACGTGGCCCCCCGATACGATCTACTCAACCGACTGCTCTCCGCCCGCCGTGATGTAGCCTGGCGACGGGCCTCGGCGGAGGCTCTCAACGTCGTGCCTGACAGTCTCGTCCTGGATCTGTGTTGCGGAACCGGCGACCAGGCTCTCGCCGTACATCGGTACCAGGCCCGGGTCTTCGCCGCCGATTTCTCGCTGTCGATGTTGAACTTCGCCAGACAGAAGTTCGACACCGCCGATCATCCGAGACCCTACGGACTGGCTGGCGACACTCTTCAGCTGCCCGTCGTCGACGGTCGCTTTGCGGGCCTGACCGTATCGTTCGGGGTGCGCAATGTGGAGGACCTGCAGGCAGCCTTGCAGGAGATGGTTCGGGTCCTTGCACCGGGCGGCACAGCCGCCATTTTGGAATTCGCCACACCCACAGGGAAGCTATTTCGTCAGCTTTACCTGCTCTATTTTGTCCACCTGCTACCGAGGATCGGCAGCTGGATCTCACCTCGTGGCTCCGCCTATCAGTACTTGACAGAGTCGGTGCTGAGCTTTCCACAGCGGCAAGACTTCCTCGATGAGATGACCCAAGCCGGATTCACCCACACTGCCTGGCAAGACCTGTCCGGCGGAATCGTTTGCCTTTATACGGGGACAAGATCGACATGACAACCATACTCGACGGCAAGGCACTGGCAAGACAGATTCGTGAAGAGGTGGCAGCAGGGAGTCCAGGAGATCACCAGCGATGGTGGCCGTCCCCCAGGACTCGCCGCAGTCCTGGTGGGAGACAATCCGGCTTCCAAGGTCTATGTGCGTTCCAAGGCACGGGACTGCGAAAAGGTGGGCATTGCGAGCCAGACACATACACCCGCAGAGGACTGCGCCCAGACCGAGCTCATCGAGTTGATCGACCAGCTCAACGCCGACGATTCGGTAGACGGCATTCTGGTCCAGCTGCCGCTCCCCGATCATCTGGATGAGAAGCTCATCCTGGCTCGAGTGCGACCCGACAAAGACGTCGATGGATTCAATCCCGTCAACGTCGGTCGCCTGTGGACGGATGAAGAGGGCTTTGCTCCCGCCACCCCGAGCGGCATCGTCGAGATGCTGCGCCGCAGTGACATACCGCTGGTCGGCAGCCACGCGGTGATCGTCGGCCGGAGCACGATCGTCGGCAAGCCCATGGGCGCCCTGCTGCTGCGCGAACACTGCACGGTGACGTTCTGTCACTCCCGGACCCGAGATCTGGAAGCAGTGTGTCAGGAAGCCGACATTCTGATTGCGGCCATCGGCAGGTTGGCCTTCTTCGGACCTCAACATATCCGCGAGGGAGCCACGGTGATCGATGTCGGCATCAACCGGATCACCGAGCCGGCGGAGGTCGAACGTCTCTTCCCTGGCGATGAGAAGCGTCGCACCCAGCTCGAGACCAAGGGCTCGACGCTGGTCGGTGATGTCGACTACTTCCGTACAGCCCCGAAGGCGGGAGCCATTACGCCAGTACCTGGGGGTGTCGGCCCACTCACGCGTGCCATGCTTCTGGTCAACACTCTGAAGGCGAGGGGTAGCCACCCAAGTTGAGGAACGGCTCGACACCATGACGCCGTTTCGAGTCGGTCTGACCGGTGGCATCGCCGCGGGAAAATCCACGGTGGCGGCCTGGCTGCGCGAGTCGGGATTGACCGTCATCGACGCCGATCGACTCGTTGCGGATCTGTATCGTCCAGGCGGCGACGGCGCGGCGGCTGTGCGTCACCTTTTCGGTGCCTCCTTGTTGACCGAGACGGGTGGCGTCGATCACCAACGACTGGCGACACGGGTGTTTCGAGACCCGCAGGCGAGGGGCCAACTGGAGGCCGCAATCCATCCTCTGGTCAAGAGGGAATTCGAAACCATCGCCAGACGAGCCAACCAGAGTGAGATCGTGGTGCTCGAGGCCCCCCTGCTGGTCGAAGCCGGCTTTGCCCCGGATTTCGATCTCGTGGTCACAGTCGAAGCGACACCGGAGACGCGCCTCCAGCGAGCCGTGGACCGAGGCCTCACCCCCGACGAGGCCCGCAAGCGGTTCATGGCCCAGACCGACGAGAAGACCCGAACTGCGGCGGCGCACAGAGTCCTGCGCAACGACGGCTCGCTCGACGAGCTGCGGAGCCAGGTCGAGGGCCTCATCGAAGAGATCCGGAGGAGGGCCGAGAATGGTCGATGACACCGCCCATCCTCTGCAAGGTGCCGTCTTGGTCACTGGCAACCCAGGCAAGCTGGCGGAAGCCCGGCGCTTGTGCAAAGTCGAATTGCAGGCAGCCGACATCGACCTGCCCGAGATCCAGTCCCTCGATATCCGAGAGATCTTGCGCGCCAAGGCGGCCACCGCCTTCGATCGCCTCGAGCGCCCTCTCGTAGTCGACGAGACGGCCCTCGACCTGGCGGCGCTCAACGGCTTTCCGGGCGTGCTCATCAAATGGATGCTGGAATCGGTAGGGGCTGAAGGCATCGCGCGGACCGCGCAGAGCCTGGGCGACACACGCGCCACCGCGCGGTGCGCTCTTCTCTACTTCACCGGCGACCGCGAGGTCTATTCGGAAGGAGCCACCGACGGCCAGTTGGTGCTGCCCGCACGAGGAGACCGCGGCTTTGGCTGGGACCCGATTTTTCAACCCGACGACCATGACCTGACCTACGGCGAGATCTCCGGGGCCGCCAAAGACCGCATCAGCCACCGCGGCAAGGCGTGGCGGAGCCTCACCGAACGCCTGCAAGACCTTTGACACCTCGAAGGTCCGTCGAGCAGCAGGGCGGCACGGAGGCCCACCGCCCGAGGCCGGCCACTACGAACAAACGATCGGTGTCGACAGCAGAACCATGGCCAACACAGGGGCCGGCAATGACGTGGCAGAATTGAGGGCATGATTGCAGAGCGGGTGGAGCGTTTCGTCAGAGATCCCGAGGAGGGAGATTTCGACGAACTGGTGCACGAGGCCTTCCGGTTTCAGTACGAAGGGCTCGACGCTTATCGAGGGCTATGCCAGCGTAGCGGGATCGGCCCTGATCAGCTCACCCACTGGCGACAGATTCCACCGATCCCGGCGCTCGCCTTCAAGACCCTGGATCTAGCGGCGACCACCGATGGCGAGGTTTTCCAGAGTAGCGGGACCACCCTAACGCGTCCCAGCATCCACCGGCATGGTTTCCTTGATCTCTACCGAGCCACGATCGAGACGAGCTTTCCGACTGCGGTCCTCGGCCCGCTTCGACCTCGTCCAATGCTGTCGTTGATTCCTGATCGGCGACAGGCTCCCGAATCAAGCCTCTCCTTCATGGTGGACCACGTGATGCGACAGTGGGGTACAGACGACTCCGGGACGGCCTTTGGCGCTCGAGGCGTGGATGCGCGAGCGGCCCGTTCCTTCCTGGGGGCGCGCCAGCGCGACCGGCGACCCGCTCTGATTCTCAGCACCGCCTTTGCCCTCGTCCAGCTCCTGGAAGCCCTGGAACGATTCGATCTTCGGTTTCGTCTACCTCCGGGTAGTGTCGTCTTTGAAACGGGAGGCTACAAAGGCCGCAGCCGCGAGGTGCCCCCGGGGGAGCTGAGCCAGCAACTGGAGGATCGCTTGGCCCTCCAGCCAGGATCGATCGTTCGCGAGTACGGCATGACCGAGCTGACCAGTCAGTTCTACACCGCCACCCTGACCGGCGGTGACCCCGACATCTTCCACGCACCGCATTGGGTGCGAGTCCGGATCTTGGATCCCGAGACGCTGGAGGAGACCTCGCCGGGTACCATCGGCCTCATCTGTATCTTCGATCTAGCCAATCTGAGCTCTGCGATTCACCTTCTCACCGAGGATCTGGGTAAGGTCGACCAAGGCGGCTTCCGGCTATTGGGACGCGCTGCCGGCGCCGAGCTGCGCGGCTGCTCCTTGACCGTCGAAGAGCTGACACGATCGTGACCCATGATGCCGCCATTCCTCCGGGGCTCGAGCCGGCGCACACGACAGTAGAGAAAGCCGGCGTCTTCTACAATGCGGCTCACTGGACACCCCAAGACCTCGAATCGCTGGCCCACTGCTTGGGCTCGGAGGGACGGGAGTCCCTCGCGAATCTCTCCGGTCAGGATCTGTTCGACGCCTGGTGCGACACCGTGGCAACATTCCGTGACCCTCGTTCGGCCGAACGACAATCCCTGGATCCGTCGCTCGCGCGGCTGTGCCAACTTTCGATCGCGGGACTGGAGGCCGGTCTCGAGGCCGTCCTGGGAGGCGTCTCTCGCGACGCCGCCGAGCCGCTTCGATCGCAGAGCCGAAGACTGGCGATCAGAGCGTCCCGAAGGTTCGCTGGTGCTCGTCGCCCTGGCAGCCAACCTACCCGGTCTGGCGGTCCAGCCCTTGCTTCCAGCACTGCTGCTTCGCCGACCGGTGATTCTCAAGTCCCCCACCTCGGAACCGCTCTTTGCGCCCGCCTTTGTGCAGGCGTTACGACGCAGATTGCCGGAGCTGCAATCCGCCTTGGCGGCCATCACCTGGAAGGGCGGCGACCTGGCGCTGGAGGCTCCCCTATTGGCGGCTGCAGGTCGAGTCCTCGCCTACGGCGAAGCCGAGACCCTGGCCGACCTGGGGGAGCGGGCTCCTGGCAAGCTCTTCGCCTACGGTCCCAAGACCAGCCTGGCGATCGTCGCCGAGTCGGCCACACCCGAGACCGTGGCAGCGGGCCTGGCCCGCGATATCGCGCTCTTTGATCAACGGGGATGCCTCTCGATTCAAGCGGTTTTCGCGGGTGGTGATGCCACCGCGTTGGCCTGGAGCCTGGCCGAGGAGCTGCAGGTCCTGGCTCGATCCTGGCCACCGGGGAGGCTCGATCCCGTGGCCGCGGCAGGGGTTCAGCAGGTGCGGAGCGAGGCGAACCTGCGCGGACTCTTCGTTGCGGACACACCCCTGGCCGCGGGTACAGTGGTGATCGAGCCCGAAACCCGGTTCCAGCCGTCCCCGGGTCTGCGATCGGTGAGAATCCACCCCGTCGAGGATCTGAACGATCTGCCTGAGATCTTGATGGACTGGTCGGGTCAGCTGCAGGGCGCCGCCCTGGCGGGCGAGGCCGCCTGGCGCCTGCAACCCAGATTGGCGGATCTGGGGATATCCCACTTCGCGCTGCCGGGAAAACTCCAGACCCCGGACGCTTCGTGGCACAACGGCGGAGTCCACCCGTTCGCCGCCTTGACCCGCAGCGCCACTGGGAGAGTCTAGGAGCTGGGATTGACCAGCAGGTTGTTGATGGCGAGCTCGGGAACTTTCCAGCCGGAGCCTTCGATGCGTCCGATCTCCTTGCCGTCGAGATAGATCACACCTGTGGGAACCGCATGAATGTCCACCCGGGTGGCCTCGGGGTCACTCGTGATCCCGCGGGGCAAGCCATAGAAATCGAAATTGATGTTCGAGCCTGCCAACTGCTCGGCAACCTTCATGATCCGGGGCACCATCTGCTTGCAGGCGCCACACCACGAACCAAAATAGACCTTCACCTGGACTTCATTCGATTGCTCTTTCAGCTTGTTGACGATGGGGTCGGAAGGCGTGTACGAATCGGCGGAACGGCGATACTCGGGGCTGTGCTCAGTCAGTCGATCGACGTCCTGGGATCCCAAGAGAGGCGGCTTCTCGAGCAGCTCTCCCTGCCTGCCCTCGACGTTGAACTGGATCCCTGACCGATCGGCGGTGACCTGAAAGGCCCCCTGAGGGGTCAAAGTGGCATTGGGGAGCAACTCCACCGTGCCATCGTCGCGCCGGTTCACCTTCATCAAATCGACGGTCTGTACCTGTCCATCCCTGATCTTGACCATGACCGGAGCCGGCAAATCGGCACCCAGGATCAGGAAGGACGCCGGCAGCCTTGGACTGAAAGACCTCGGCATCCGCCAGCGTCTGACCATCCAGCTTCGCCATGAAGCCCACCGGCTCGAAGTCCGAGATGGCAAACGACGCCTGCGCCCAGCCACCGGATACCAGAGTCACAAAGGCCACCAGAGCCGTGGTGATCCTCAACAAAATTCGACTATCCATTCCGCTCATTTTTTCTTCCTCGTTCCGTCTAGCCGGCATAGGTTGCCTCAAAAACCCTCCGGAGGCAAACCCGAACGGGTCGTCACCACGCGCCCGTCCAAGACCTCGAACGACCTGGGTAGCTGCCGGTACAGAGGTCTCAGCAGGGCTGCAGGGGCTTCTCGCACCTCGAAGGCGGGTGCCTGAGTCCAGGAGAACGCGCCCACGACCTCTTCCGAAGCAGCCGAGACGATCCACAACCGCCTCTCGCTGCCATCCATCACGACCTCGTTGAAACGCGGCACGCTCTCCAGAAAGCTCGCTTCTTCCAGACCGGTCATCACGACCCAATGATGCCCACTGCCCAGTTCCGCAATCAGGGTATCCAAACAGAGCCGCGCCGGGTCGTCCGTGGCACCGGCACAGAGCTCGCCCACGCTGACACCGGGTTTCAGCCGGGTCGCCAGATCATCGATCGGCAGCCCGGGCGCCATCAGGGCGAGCACGACACTCGCCACGGTCAGCATCGCGACCAGCGTCATTCGCAGGACAGGTCGGCGACGCTTGCCGTTCGATCGTCCGAGGAAGGCGAAGATCAAGGGCAATCCCAGGAGCACCAGATCCTGCCAGAAAGCCTGAGCCGGCGTGCGCGAGACCAGATTGCCAAAGCATCCGCAGCTCTCGGCTTCGGTGATGATCCCCTGCTCGAACCGCCAGTACGAACGACCGGTCAGAAACAGGAAGAACACAACCAGCGCTGCTGTCGGCACCATCACCCACCATCGGCGCAACCCCAGAACCAGAGCCGTGCCCAATGCGACCTCGATGGCAATGGCCGTGAGCGCCACCAGGTGGGCCAGACCGAAGAAATCGAGCCCCTCGAACCGAATCTGCTCGACAAAAGCCTCGGGGTGAATGGCTTTGCCCCAGGCGGCCACCAGGAAGACCAGCCCCAGGACCAGCCCGGCAATGGCGCCGACAACCGGTTTCCACCGTTGAGGCGGTGAGGAATCGTCCAACAAAGAAGAATCGTAGGCCATGGCTTTCAGGGTCTTGGTTTATGCAATCTGGATGCCGCGAAGGACGATTGTTACACGACCTCTGTCCAACGCAACTGCTGACGTAGCTCGTCCGCCGTCGGGCTGTCGATCTCGTTCAGGAATGTCTCCAGCGGGCCGGCGTACAGCAGGTCGCCACCGTGAACTCCCCCACCCGGTCCGAGATCGATGATCCAGTCGGCTCGGGCGATGAGATCCAGACTGTGCTCTACCACCACCACGCCATCTCCTGCGCGTACCAGGCGACGCAGGGTCTGATACAGCAGATCGATATCCGACATATGGAGTCCCGTGGTGGGTTCGTCGAACAAGAAGAGACGGGGTTGGGTGGCTGGCGGCCGGTCCAGGAAGCTCGCCAGCTTCAGGCGCTGAGCCTCGCCACCGGAGAGCGTCGACGTCGGCTGCCCCAATCGCAGATAGCCGAGACCACAGTCCGCCAGTGCTTGGAGGCGCCGACAAAGGCGCTTCTGGTCGCCAAAATGGCGCAGAGCGCGATCCACGGTGAGCTCCAGGGTCTCGGCGATATTGAGGCCCTGATACACCACGGCCAGGACCTGAGACTTGAACCGATGGCCCTGGCAGGAATCGCAGGTCACTGTCACGGGGGACATGAACTGCATGTCCACTTCTTGAATTCCGGTCCCCATACACTCGGGGCAACGGCCGGCATCCAGATTGAAGGAGAAGTGCCCCGGCTTGATTCCCCGTCTGCGAGCCTCGGGAGTGCCCGCGAAGACCTTGCGCACGTCGTCGTAGGCTTTGATGTAGGTGATCGGATTCGAGCGGCTCGAACGCCCTAGCGGCTGCTGATCCACCAGAATCACATCCGAGAGCTGCTCCAACCCGATCAGCTCGTCACACTCGCCCGGGTCCACATCGACCACGCCGCGGCTGCGTTGATGGTTGGCCCAGAGGACGTTCTCGACCAAGGTCGATTTGCCGGAGCCGGACACACCGGTGACGGCCACGAGCGAGCCCAGCGCGAACTCGACATCGATCCCTCGAAGATTGTGAGAACGAGCCCCACGCACGACGATCCGCGGCTTGCCCTCGATCTCCTCGATCAGCGATTCCTTGCCGCTCTCCCGTCGAAAGCGGGCCAGGTGCTGACGGGCAGAGGTGGCGGGCCGATCCCTGAGATAGGCCCCCGTCAACGATTCTGCCGAGGCCAGCACGGCCTCGAGATCACCCTCGACCATCACCTCACCACCGCCCTCTCCCGCTTTCGGTCCCAGATCGATGATGTGGTCGGCACCCTGGATGAGAGTGCGATCGTGCTCGACCACCAACACCGTATTGCCGCGGCGAGCCAGGTCTCCCAGCAAATCCAGCAGCCGTTCGCTGTCCCGCGGATGCAGACCGATCGTCGGCTCATCCAGGACGTAGAGGGTGCTTGTCAGCCCGGACCCGAGAGCCGCCGAAAGATTGATTCGCTGTGATTCGCCACCCGAGAGTGTGCGGGCCTGCCGATCCAGAGTGAGGTAGTCGAGACCCACGCGGTGGAGAAACTCCACCCTCTCGGTGAGCTCTTCGAGCAGGTGCCCCGCCAACTCCAGCTGACGCTGGGTCCACTGTCGCTCCTGCAGCCATCGACGCAGCTGTTCGATACTCAGCTGGGCCAGTTCGGGCAACGACCGCTCCTCCACCTTCACGGCCAGAGCCTCGGGCTGCAGACGCGTCCCACCACAATCGGGGCAAGGATCGTAGGCACGGTATCGGGCTAGCAGAACCCGCACGTGGACCTTGTAGGAACGCCGTTCCAGCCAAGCGAAAAATTCGTCCAGGCTGACAAAGTCTCCCTTGCCGCTCCAGACGAAATCCCTGTCTTCGTCGCTCAGATCCTGCCAGGCGACATCCAGCGGGATGCCTCGATCCCGGCAAGCCGATAACAAGTCGTCGTAGAGCTCTTCGTAGGCCGGCGTGTTCCACGGCGCAATGGGCCGTTCTTCCAACGTCCACATCGGATCGGGGATGACGCGTTGACGATCGATGCCGATGACCCGCCCAAATCCCTGACACGTCGGGCACGCTCCCAAAGGGGAGTTGAACGAGAAGAGGGCCGGTACGGGCTTGCGCAACAAACAGCCGCACTCGGGGCAGCCGAGGCTGGGACTGTAGTAACGGACTCCCTTTTCCCCGTGAGCCTCGATCTGCTCTCGACGAAGATGGAAGCCTTCTTCCAGGGCGCTGGCCATCTGTGCCGAGGGCTCGCCCGTGGCTCGAAACCTCCCCAGGACGAGAGGCAATGGATTCATGACCATTTTCCACGGGTCGCTCGACCGCATGCGAATGATCTCGTCACCTTCCAGTCGGCGGGCGAAGCCCTGACGAACCAATTCCCGCAGAGCCAGATTGGCGTCCTTCTTGGGACGCGTCAGCTTCGCCACCAACAGGAACTGCTCTCCCACCACCCCGCTGGCCAGCTCTTTGGCCACGTCATCGATCGTGAACGACTGGGCCACGCCATGACCCGAAGGGCAATAGACCTGCCCCAGGTGGGTATAGAGAAGACGCAGCACGTCGTAGACCTCGGTGAGGGTGCCTACAGTCGATCGGGCATTGCGCACCGAGTTGCGGGCCTCGAGGGCCACCGAGGGGAGGACATGGAGGATCTCGTCCACCGGCGGCCTCTCCATCTGGTCGAGGAATTGCCTGGCGTAGGTGGACATGGATTCCACGAATCGCCGCTGTCCTTCAGCGTAGATGGTGTCGAAGGCCAAGGATGACTTGCCCGATCCGGACGGCCCGGTGACGACGGTGACCTGCCCATGCGGCACCCGGCAATCGATGCCGCGCAGGTTGTGTGTGCGGGCTCCGAAGACCTCGATGGCTGTGCGCTTCGGCATGATGAACGGCAGATAGCCGGAATCTTCCCGCGGGCGGCGGCAAGCGAATCATCGAGTCTATCGCGGAGAGTGCCTAATTCGGCGGCGGGGCGGTCACTTCGGGTTTGTCGCGTTTGAAGATCTTCTTGAACCACCGTAGCGGCCCCTTGCCCTTCTTCTCCCGCGTATTCGCCGGTGGCCACGCGGCCTCGATCGCCCCGCCACCGTGCAGTCGGCAGATCTGAGTGGGCACCGTGCCGTCGATGAAGACCTCGGTCAAGACTTCGTTGCACTCGTCGGTGGCCAACTGACCACTCGAGGGGTCGATGACGGCCGAAGAGACTCCCGCCGGCTGACCGAACATGGAATAGCCCCCGGCCGGCCGCACCTTCCACATGAAGTTCGCCCAGATGGGCAGCGCCGCCCGAGTACCGGAAAGCCGGGTCGACGAGTTGTCGTCGTAGCCGACCCACACCAATGAGACGCGCTCAGGAGAGTAGCCACCGAACCAACTGTCCCGCCGATCGTTGGTCGTGCCCGTCTTGCCGGCGAGTGGATCGTGCAATCCCTGGGATCGAACACTGGACGCCGTGCCTCGATCCAGGACTCCCTGCAGAATCGAGGTCACCAGAAAAGCGCTCTGGGCGGTCAAGGCCCGCTTGGGTGCTGACAGCTCGCGTCCTTCGAGGACCTCGCCCTCCGGGCCCAGAACTCCGGCCAGACCGTGGGTCTCCCGTCGTAGTCCCTCGCTGGCCAGCACCGCATAGACGGCAGCCAGCTCGAGCGGCGTGACCTCGAAGGCACCCAGAGCGAGCGCCGGGAAAGCCTGCATTCGACTCTCGATCCCCATGGCCTTCGCTTGTTCCACGATGCGCTCCAGTCCGACGTCCATTGCCACTCGAGCCGTCGGAACATTCAGACTTCTTTCGAGGGCCGAGCGGACGCTGACCCAGCCGCGAAACTGCGAGTCGGAGTTCTCGGGCTCCCAGCTCTGCCCGGCCAGGGTCACCTTGAGTGGCGCATCTTCCACCATCGTCGAGGGAACCGCACGGTAGTCCTCGAAGGCCGCCGCGTAGACCACCGGCTTGAAGGCGCTGCCAGCCTGTCTCTTGGCCTGACTGACCCGATCGAACTGGCTCTTGCCGTAGTCCCGACCGCCGACATAGGCGCGGATCGCCCCGGTCCGAGGATCGATCGAGATCAGAGCGGCCTGCAGGGGTCCCGCGTTCTTGGAGTCCTTCTCCCAGCCCTTTTCCAACAGGTCGAGACCCCAGTGGACCGCAGCCTCTGCGGACTCTTGATCGCGGCGATTCACCGTCGAAAGCAAAGCGTACCCGACATCATCCAACACCGAGACCCCGAACCGAGCCGCGACTTCCGTGGCCATTCGGTCGCCAAAATAGGGAGCCCGATGGACCGTGACCGGTTGGGGCGAGACGCAGAGTGGCTGGTCCAGAGCCTGCCGCCCTCGGTCTTCCTGCAGCCAACCCAGCTTGACCATCCGACCCAGCACCCAGTCGCGTCGCGCTCGCGAACGCTCAGGCTTCCTCACCGGCGAATACCCACCGGGCGAGCTGATCATGCCGGCCAGGACGGCCGACTCACAGAGCGAGAGATCTCGGGCTTCCTTGCCGAAATACGCCCAGGCGGCCGCTCCGACTCCCATCAGATTGACGCCGCTGTTCGTCCCCCAATAGATCTCGTTGAGATAGGCGCTGAGAATTTCCTCCTTCTCGTACTGCCAATCGATGAGGAGCGCCAAGAACACTTCACGGATCTTGCGGACCAGGGTGCGGTCGTGGGTCAGAAACAGATTCTTGGCCAGTTGTTGGGTCAGGGTGCTGCCACCCTGCTCGATCCCCCCACCCCGCAGGTTGGCCCAGGCCGCCCGGGCGATACCCTTGAACGACAATCCCTGGTGCTGGAAGAAGCGATCATCCTCGGCGGCCAACACCGCCTGGATCAGATCCCGTGGTAGGTCCGGTACCGCTACCGGTCGACGCTCTTGGCGGTCGGGTCCGTAATAGGAAAACAGCAGGGGCGGCTCCAAGGAGATACGTTGGACCTTCTCGCCTCGCCAGGTGAGTTCCAACAGCCTCTTCCCCGACCACCTCGCCTCCACCACGCCACCGGAATTGCGGCCCCAGGGTGTCGGAAAGCTCCGCAGATGGACCGTGAGAGCGCCGGTTGTCAGCCGGTACTGTCCCCTGGCGACCTGCCGATCCCCGACTCGGGAATACCCCATGGCCTCCAGGTCTTCGACCAGTCGGTGGATGCTGCTCGATCGACCTACCTCCAGCGTGACCGGCTCGCCGTAGAGCCGCGAGGGCTGCTTGACCGGCCGCTCCGCAAATTGGTCCGAGGTCTGCCAGAACGGCCACAGCAACCAGGCGAGCCCGGCGATGGCCGCCACGAACGCCACCATCGCCAGCCGACGCGCCCAGCTTCGACCGTGCCTTCCTGCGCTTGCTTTTGCGTTTCTTGGCCACTGACGAATAGTCCTTTCGTGATGCTACTTTAGTGCAAGCTCCAAGCCAAGCCGCGGCAGACCGCGTGCTATTCTCCCCGCCCCATGATCTCGGTGTCGAATCTGGCCAAGTCCTTTGGCTCCCAACTCCTGTTCGAAGCGGCGGCGTTCCAGCTCAATCCGGGGCATCGCTATGGGCTCGTCGGTGCCAACGGCTCGGGAAAATCGACCCTCATGCGCATCCTCGCCGGGGAAGAGATCCCCAGCGACGGCACGATCTCGATCCCCAAGCGTCTGCAGCTCGGCGTCCTGCGACAGGATCATTTCGCCTATGAATCGGAGGCCATTCTCGATGTCGTGTTGATGGGCAATCGCGAGCTGTGGGAGGCCATGGCCGAGAAGGAAGAGATCCTGGCCAAGGCCGATGAGTCGTTCGACGCCGATCGCTACACCGAGCTCGAGGACGTCATCCTGCACCACAACGGGTATGCGGTGGAATCGCAGGCGGCCGAGATTCTCGAGGGTCTGGGGATTCCCGAAGCGGTGCACCGGCAGCCTCTCTCCACCCTCTCCGGGGGCTTCAAGCTGCGAGTCCTGTTGGCTCAGACCTTGGCTGCCAGTCCCGGCGCCCTGTTGCTGGACGAGCCCACCAACCATCTGGACATCCTCTCCATCCGCTGGCTCGAGAAGTTTCTGCAGGAGTTCTCCGGCATCGTGGTGATCATCTCCCACGATCATCGATTTCTCGACAACGTCTGCTCCGACATCCTGGATGTGGACTACGAGACGGTCATGCTCTATCCCGGCAACTACTCCGATTTCGAGGCGGCCAAACACTCCAACCGCGAGCGCAAGGAGAAGGAGTCCGCCAAGCGCGAAAAGGAGATTGCCCACCACCAGGCCTTTGTCGAGCGTTTCCGCGCCAAGGCCACCAAGGCCCGACAGGCCCAAAGCAAGATGCGTCTGATCGAGAAGCAGCAGGATGCCCTCGAGCCCATTCCGGTCAGCTCCCGGCGGTACCCGACCTTCCGGTTCACCCAGCAGCGGCCGAGTGGCAAGGACTCGCTCACCCTCGAGGGTGTCTCCAAGGCCTTCGGGGAGAATCAGGTTCTCAACGATGTCTCCCTGGTGGTGCGAAGGGGTGAGCATCTGGCCATCATCGGCCCCAACGGCATCGGCAAGTCGACCCTGCTGAAGATCGCCATGGGCGAGCTCGAGGCCGACTCAGGGCAGGTCGAGTGGGGATACGAAACCTATCCCGGCTACTTCGCGCAGGATCATCGGGACCAACTCGAGCACGAACGCCAGACGGTGGAAGAGAACCTCTGGGAGCTCTGCCCCGGCGAGACCATCGGTTTTGTCCGTGGCCAACTGGCCCAGGTGCTCTTCAGCAAGGACGAGGTCAAGAAGCGTCTCAGCAGCCTGTCCGGGCGGCGAGGCGGCCCGGCTGGTCTTCGCCCGTCTGGCGGTTCAGGAGCCCAATGTCCTGGTTCTGGACGAGCCCACCAACCATCTCGATCTAGAGGCCATCGAGGCTCTCGTCAAGGCTCTCAAAGCCTATGACGGTACCCTCATCTTCGTCTCCCACGACCGTTGGTTCGTCTCCCAACTCGCCAATCGGATCGTCGAGATCACGCCTTCGGGGCTGCAGACGTTCGACGGCACCTACGAGGAATACGTCGCCAAGTGCGGCGACGATCACCTCGATGCCGAGAGCGTCGCTCTGAAGGTCCGGCGAGACAAGCGGCGCAAGAAGTCAGCCCAGCGATCCGGCGACCCCAAGCAGCGCGCCAACCAGTCCAAGAAGCTCGTGGCCGAACGCGATCGGCTCACCCAGTCCATCGAACAAGCCGAGGCCCGAATTCACGAGATCAACGAGATCTTCTGCGATCCCACCTACTTCGAGCGCACTCACGCCCAAAGACGTCAAGAAGCTCGAGCAGGAACAGAAGAAGCTACAAGATCAGATCGACAAGCAGATGACCGGGTGGGCAGACATCGAAGAGCAGCTCGCCGCTCTGGAATGACGGCAGGCCGGCGTGGAAGCCGGACACAACATCACGCCGTCAAAGCGTCAGCGCGGCTCCAATAGCTCCATCTTGTAGTTGAGAATTTCCATGGTGGTGGCGCTCGTTGCGACACCGATATGGGTAAAGAGACGTCTGGCGGTCCTGGTTCTCGTGATCACCAGCTCACCCGGTTCCAGCGGGCGTGGCGGCCAGCCATCGGCTGGCTCGAGTTGGGTGAACCCGGCGGGCACCACCGCATACAAGACGGCCTCCAGATTCTGGGGCGACTTGGCCACGAGACTCCACAACGGGCTTCCCTCCTCATCGGTGACGTCGACCTGCATCACATCTTTGGGTCCTGCAAGGACGAGAAAGGGATCCCAGTCTGCCCGTGGAGCGCAAGCTGTGGCGGCGAGGGACAGGAGGACCAGCATTCGACGCCAGATCGCGGACGACACCTAGCGACCTCTTTCCTTCTCGATCGCTGCCGCCAGCTCCGTAAACCGTTGCGATCCAACGAGGAGGTGGGTGCCATCCTGAAGATCCAAGCGGACACCCCGATCCCCTGCCACGTTGTAGGCCCAGCCCTGGCGGCCCCGACGAATCCCCCAGCCACCATAGTGGACGATGGGGCGATACTTGACGGCCTCGACCCTGGCGATGTCGCTGTAGGCCACCGTGCGCCGCTTCAACGGTTTGAAGTGGATATGGAGGGCATCGCTGCGCACCTCCACCACCAGAGCCATGGCCAAGAACAACCAGACCAGACCCAGCGAGAAGGCCAGGGTGATCGACGAGGTCACCACCAGGCCGGTATCGGACATCGGCTGGTTGCCCCAGGGTTTTCCCACGACGAGCTGCTGGACGAGTCCATATCCGAAGATCCAGACCATCAACGCGGCGGATCCGAGGACCAACAACCAGATCCACGGCTGGCGAAACTTCTGGATCTCGCGAAATCTGAGCTCCGACATCACGCGACCATTCTGACGGCAGTGGAATGGGCTGTCAGTTCAGCACCTCACAGGCGCTCGAGAAGCTCGGCAGACTAGGCGAAGCCGGGCCAGTCTTCGGCGTCGGGTTCGGTCTCGGGACGACCCAGCAGAAAGCCCTGACAGAAGTCCACTCCTGCTCGCTCGACCAGCACCAGCTCCCGGGGAGTCTCGATGCCCTCGGCCACCACCTTGGCGCCCATGTCCTTGCACAACCGGACCACCGATTCCAGCAGCAGGAATTGACGCGAGCCCTCCTTGACGCCGGTAATCAGCTCGCGATCCAGCTTGACGATATCCGGATTGAGATCCGAGATGTACTTGATGTTGGAGAAGCCGGCGCCAAAATCATCGATGGCCAGGCGCAGTCCCTTCTTGCGCAGCTCGCCCAGGACGTTGACGCACTGCTCGAAATAGCTCAGGGGTGCGGATTCGGTGATCTCCAGATAGACGTCTTCGGTATGCCGGAAGATGGGGTCGTCGGGCCGGATCAGCCAGGGATGGTCGAACTCACCCGGATGGATATTGATGAAGAGCGGATTGCGCGGGGCCTGCTTGACGGCCACGGTCCGCTGCAGGCGGCCCAGCTCGCCGACCTGGCCCGAGAGGGTCGCGACATCAAACATCTTGCCCGCATCCGAGAACATCTTGTCCTGGCCCCGGGTCAGCACCTCGAAGCCGAAGGCGTTTCCCTCTTGCAAGTCGAAGATCGGCTGAAACACGATCTCCAGGGCCCCCTCGGCGAGGACCTTGTCAATGGCCTCGACCTCCTCCGCGAGAGGCTCTCTGAGGGCCACATTGGACACAGATTCTGGCATGGTGATGGTCAAATTCTAGCCCAACCGGCCCGTTTACGCCACCAACTCCCGGTTCTGCTCGGACGCATCCACCGCCGTGTCAGCCTGCTGCTCGGACCCCTTCCTCCTGGCATGCCACTCGCGCCACTGCAAGAGCAAGTCGTAGAGAACCGGCAGAACCACAAGCGTGAGAAACGTCGCGAAGGCCAAGCCGAAGATCACGGCCACGCCCATGCTCTGCCACCACTGGCTGCTCTCGCCACCGCCGGAGAACCGCAAGGCCCTGAAATCGAACTCGAATCCAGTCGATAAGGGAATCAAACCCAAGATGGTCGTCACGGCAGTCAGCAGGACCGGCCGCAGACGTCGAGCCCCGGTCTCCATGATGCGCTCTCGCCGGGATAGACCCCTGGCCCCCATCTGCTCACCGAAATCCAGGAGAACGATGGCGTTGTTGACCACGATGCCAGCCAGCGAGATCACGCCGAGACCAGTCATGATGATGCCGAAGGGCATACTCAGAAGCAGCAGACCCAGCAAGACGCCGACCATCGACATGAAGACCGTGGTGATGACGATGAACGGCAGGGCGAGAGAGTCGAACTTGGCGACCATCAGCCCCAACACCAGCAGCACCCCCCAGACAAAGGCATTGGACAAGAAATCCTTGGCTTCCTCCTCATCCTGGCTCTGGCCCGCAAACGTCATGCTGTAACCGGGAGGCAGCAGATCCGGCAGGGCTTCAACGCGCTCCGTCACCGTTCGCCGAACCGGTTCGGCCAATCGCGGCTCCGTGACCTTGCCGCTGACCGTCACCACCCGCTTCTGGTCCTTGTGGGTAATCGAGGTCAGGGCGTTCGAACGCTCCACCGAGGCGATAGACGAAATCGGTATCTGCGCCCCGCCTTCGGCCACGATGGTCAGCCGCTTCAGGTCTTCCACCGAGGTTCTCGATCCTTCCTGCAGCCGCACGGTGATGTCGATGTCCTCGTCCCCATGGCGGTATGTCGAAGCCTCGGTTCCGTTGACCGCCGTGCGGATCGTGCCGGCCACATTGGCCGTCGTCAGTCCCAACCGGGCGGCCTGCGTGCGGTCGAGATGGACTACGATCTCCGGCCGCGCCAGGTCGAAATCATCATCCAGGGAGACCAGACCCTCCACATCGCTGATGCTGTCCCGAATGCGCTGCGAGATCACGCCCAGGGTGGCGAAGTCCTCACCGCTGAGCTCGATTGAGACCGGATCTCCGACTGGCGGACCCTCGGACGGTCTGTTCACATCGATGACCACACCCGGGATTCCCGCTACAGCCTCGCGGGCCTGTTCCATGGTCACGAACGAGTCCTGCGCGCGGTCCTCTCGGTCCAGCATGTCCACCGTCACACGGCCATTGGTGGAGCTGCCTCCCCCGCCGGCACCGAACTCGCTCTGGCTGCCAGCGCCACTGCCGGCTGCGATGACGCGAATATCGGGCAGCCCGCCCACTCTTCGTTCGATTTCCTGGACAATCCGATCCGTCTCTTCGAGACGAGTACCCGACGGCAGCTCGACATCAATGATGATCTGTCGCGGTTCCGTTTCCGGGAAGAACTCCACCCCGCTGTTGAAGGCACCGAAGAGAAACAACACGCTTACGAACACCACCAAGGTGCCGCCGACAACGATCACTCGATGGTCGAGAGCCCACGACAAGGTGGCCCGGTAAGACTCCATGATGAGGTTGCCGGTACGCCCTCCAGCGCCTTCCGCTGTCGCCTCGACGTCGGCGCCCGTCCTGCATGTCCTGCGGTCGGACCTTCATGAAATTGCGGGCCAGCGTCGGGCTGACGGTAAAGGCCACGAGTAGTGAGGCCGTCAGAGCCAGGATGACCGTGAAGGGCATGTACCACATGAAGTCACCCACCACCCCGGGCCAACTGAACAACGGGGAGAAGGCAGCCACCGTCGTCAGGGTCGAGAAGACGATCGCCGAGCCCACCTGCTGGGTGCCTCGGATCGCGGCCCGCTCGCGTGACTCACCGCCCTGCATGTGGCGATAGATGTTCTCGATCACCACGATGGCGTTGTCCACCAGCATCCCGACCGCCAGGATGAGGGAGAACAGCACCACCATATTGAGAGTGGTTCCGGAGAGTTGCACCGCCAAGAAGGTCAGGAGCATGGATAGTGGAATCGCCAATCCGACAAAGAGGGCGTTGCGAAAATTCAAGGCGAACATGAGAACGGCGACCACCAGACACAGACCGGTGAGAATGCTGTTCTCGAGATCGCTGACCATCATCCGGATCTCTTTGCTCTGATCGCCGAGGATGATGGCCTCCACACCGGCTGGCCAACGCTGCTCGGTATCGACGACCATTTCCTTGACCGTGTCCACCACCTCGACGATGTTGGCGCCGAAGCGTTTCTGCACCGAAAGAGCCACCGACTCTTGGCCGTTGATGCGAGCAAACGACTCTCGATCCTTGAAACCGAACGAGACGTTGGCTACATCACTCACGAAGATCGGCTGGCCGCGGCGGGCTTGGATGACGAAATCGGCCACCTGCAAGGGACCCTCCACCTCACCCGGCACCCGAACCGCGAAACTCTGGGTTCCCAATTTGAGGTCCCCACCGGGGATGGAGACATTCTCGTCACGTATGGCGTCGACGACATCGTCCAGAGACAGACCGTAGAGGCGCAGACGTTCGGGATCGACATCGACACGGACCTCTCGCTCGAGCCCGCCGACCAGGTTGACCCGCAGAACTCCCGACACCGTTTCGAGCTCATCCTGTAGATCCTCGGCGAGATCCTTGAGCACCACCGGTCCCACACTGCCGAGGAGGTTGATTTGCACGATCGGGATATCGGAAAAGCTGACCTCCTGCAGGACAGGATCTTCCGCGTCCGTGGGCAGATCGGGCTTGGCCAAATCCACCCGATCCCTGACCTTCTGCAAGGCGTCATCGATGTCGGTACCCGAGACGAACTCGCAGGTGATGATGGAAGCACTCTCCTGCGAGGTCGAGGTGATCTCTTTGAGTCCCTTCAACCCCTTGAGCTCGCGCTCCAGCGGATCGGTGACCTGCTCTTCCACGTCCGCCGGGGCCGCTCCCGGGTAGATCGTCGAGACGATGATGAACGGAATCTCGATATCGGGAAATGCCTCACGCGGTACGGTCTGCCAGGCGCGGAAGCCGGCGAAGATCGCCGCCACCACCAGAAAGAAAACCGTGACCCGATTGGCCAGGGAGACTTCGGTCAGTCGCATGGTCAGCCTGCCTCGCTTTCGACGACCCGCTGACCGTCGGCAACATTCTGCTGCCCGGTGACAATGAATCGGTCGCCGGCGGCCAAGCCGCCGGTGACCAACACCCGCTGGTTCAAGACGGGACCGAGAGTCACCTCGCGAAGCTCGGCGACCCCGTCCCGGACAACATAGACGACCTTGCGGCTTTCAAAGTCGACGACCGAGGTCAGCGGCACCAGCAGCGCATCCGAGAGTACGCGACGCTCCAGCTCCAGGCGACCAAACAGCCCGGGCCGCAGCCTGAGATCCTGGTTGTCGATCTCGGCCACGACCTCGAGGGTGCGGGTACTGGGATCGAGCTCGGCACCCAGGCGCACAACTTCCCCGGTAAACGTCTCATCGGGAAACACATCGACCCGCACGACGACCGGCACTCCGACCTTCAAGTAGGGCACATCGGCGGCCGAAGCAGGCGCCTGCACCTTGAGTCGATCCATGGCTACGAGCTCGAGCAACGGCTGGCCTGGCCCGGCGTAGTCCCCCACCTCGACCCGCTTGGCGGCCACATGACCATTCCAGGGAGCCTTGACTTCGGACTTCTCCAGAAGCAATCGGGCGGAAGCGAGACGAGCCTCCGCCACATCGCGCCCGGCCACCGCATCGATCTGCTGCTCTTTGGTAATCGAGCGTTTGGCGAATAGTTTCTCGGCCCGCTCGAAGCGGTCTTGCGCCTGGTTGAACAGGGCCTCTGCCTCGGCCAACTGCTGGCGTAGCGCCCGCGTGTCGATGCGGACCAGGACCTGTCCCTTGCGGACCCGTTGTCCGAGCTCCACCAACAGGGAATCGACATTGCCCGCCACCTCGGCCGCCAGAGTTGCCCGCCGCAGAGGAAGAAGATCGGCACTGAAGACGGCCAGATCGCTGACCTCTTCCGGCTCCAGCACGTGCGTGCGCACCGTGGCGATCCTCTCCGGCGCCCCCGCCGAGGCGTCGGCCATCGCCTGGTCGTCACCACCGCAAGACACGCTCCACGGGATGATGACCGCGAGTGCTACCCAACCCAGGAATACCCTCTTCATGATCCTTCTCCTTCCGACTCCCCTCGAAACCGCCAAGCCACATCGGCCTGCATGCCGACGGCTCGTGCCAAGCGAGCGGCATTGATCCGGGCTCCGTAATAAGACTGCACACGCACGACTTCGGCCGAAATCTCGCGCTCCTGCGCGTTCAACAGATCGGCCTGCAAGGCGACGCCTTCTGCATAGTTCTCTTGCGCGACCCGATTAGCCTCGCGGGCCACCTGGGCCGAGATCTCGGCGGCTTCCCAGCGCGAAAGCGCCGTTTCGTACTCCGTCAGCGCACTCCCGACCTCCTGCTTGACGGTGTTGAACAGCGCCGCGATCTGCCATTCCAGCTGAGTCTGCTGACTCTCGAGCTGCGCCACCTGCGCTCTGCGGCGGCCGCCATCAAAGAAGCTCCAACGGAGTCCGACAGCGATGAACCAGTCCGCGAATTCGCTGTCCGTCAGATTACCGGTTTCTCGGGAGGTGTTGCCGTAGGCTCCTGCCAGATCGAACTGCGGGTAGCCATCCGCCCGGGTGATCTTCTTCTGCTTGTCCAAGGCTTCGACACGCAGCTCGAGGTCGGTGAACTCCGGCCGGTTCTCCAACGCATAGACCAGCGCGTCCTCGTAGGTCGGCCGGCTGGGCAGTGGCTCTTCGAACTCTTCGACGTCGATGGTCTGTTCCTCGGGCAGGTTGAGGACAGCTCGCAAGTTGATCAAGGTCACCCGCACCGCTCCCCGGGCCGAATCGACGGCGGGGCTCAGCTCGACCAGGGCGGCCTTGGCCTGCAGGAGCTCGAGCTCCGTCGCCTCTCCCAGGTCGTAGCGAGCCTGCACCACTTCCAAGGACGCCTGGCGCGCCTGCTGTTGGATCTCGATCGTGGCCAGACCCTGCCGGGCTTCCAGGACCCGGAAATAGGCCTCGGAAGCGAAGAGTCCGGCATCGAGCTGCGCGGTGTGGATCAAGGCCTCGGTGATCTGGGCCACCAGCTTGGCCAACTTGATCCCCGCCCCGATCTTGCCGGCCTGATACAGGGGCTGCGTGAGTCCGATGGACCAGTTGTAGAGCTCCGTTACCGACGGGCTGAAGTCCGGGAACTGTTCGATGATGTCGTCGAAGTCGGGGCTGTTGAGCAGCGACGGATTGCGGTTCTGATTCCACCCCGCGCTGAGATCGAGCTGTGGATAGACATCGGCCCAGGCCTCGCGAATGGCGGCCTTGGCTTCCTCCTGCTGTTGTTCCACCGATTTGAGGGTGGGGTTGCGATCGAGCGCGAGCTGGATGACGTTATCCAGATCCAGCACCTCGGTCCCTTCCCTCGGCTAGACCTCGGGCTCTTTCTGGATCTCGGTCGCCACCAGTGGGGTTACCATCAACCCACAGGCCAGAGCAAATAGAAGACTTTTCATGGCTCGATCTCCGTTGTGGGCAGATGCCCACTCAGACCTCTCCAGAAGTGGCGCCAGAGTGGCTGCAGGTTCGCAATGATGGCTTCTCCTTTGCCGGTGTCGAAGATCTGATTGATCAGCAGACCGTGGACAAAGACACTCCAGAAAAGGCCTAGCTCATAAGGGTCTACCTCTTCCACCTCGCCTCGTTCGATGGCTTCCTGGAAGAGCGCGGTCAGGGTCTGACGCCAGGCATCATCGTGTCGATCCAGAATGGAATTGACGCGCTGTCGCAATTCACCAGGCATCTGTCCGGCTGCCAGTCGAATGATGCCGACCGCCTGCGGATGGTGTTGGCCAAACCGGAGCGCGGCGCTCAAATAGGCGGCCAATCTCTCCTCGACCGTCATGGTGGCGGCCAGATCGACCTGACAGGCCTCTTCCCAGGCCCCCATGCTCCGCTCGAGCAACTCGAGCATCAGATCAGCCTTGGAATCGTAGTAGTTGTAGAGACTGGCCTTGCGCACCCCGACTCGCTCGGCGATGTCCGCCATGGAGGTGCCGCCGTACCCTCGCTTCGAGAACAATCCCGCGGCCTCGCGGCGCAGCTTGTCGTGGGTCGTCAACTGATTCGTGGTCATCTCATCACTTTCCGATCTCCAGGAGCTACCGAACGTTCGGTAGGTTCCTACCGATCGGTAGGATAAACGGCGGACCACGCGAAGTCAAGAGACGTGCGAGGAGAGCTCGGCCAAGGGCAGCCTCGTTGCCGGCTGCCACGAAGAGGTGCCAGCCGATTCCAACGACCTCAGAAGTGCCAGGCGATTCTCGGGGGTGGGATCGAGGCCCGAAACCGTTCGCTCTGAGCGAAATATACCCAGAAAAGCTCGCTCCGGCAAAGTGTTGCGAGGCAGCGAAATTTCGCAATAGACTGAACAGGGCCTATCAGGGGATTCTTCCCCAAAGACGCAACAGCGGAGGTGTACCCATGACCAGCGAACACGAGGCCGGAACCACGGCTCTGGAGGCCGTTCCGGGAGGCCAAGTCATCCATTGGCGACAGATCGGAAGCGGCGTCGAGATCAACGAAGCCGCCTGGACCCATCAGGCCGAAAGGATCTTCACGCCAGCCGCGATCCGGCTCATTGCCAAACTCCATCGTGAGCTCCAGGACGAGCGCCTGACCCTGCTGGCTGCGCGTGTCGGCAGGCAGGAGGAATGGGACGCCGGCGCAGTCCCTGGCTACCTCGATGACGAGATCTCCACCGCCGCCAAGGGCGACTGGCAAATCGCGCCTCTTGCCGACGACCTGATGCGGCGACGGGTGGAGATCACCGGCCCCATCAACGACACCAAGATGGTGATCAACATGCTCAGCCGCACAGACAGTGGCGACCGGGCCGACGCCGCCATGCTGGACTTCGAGGACTCCATGAAGCCCGCTTGGGGCAACGTCATGCAGGGGGTCGAGAATCTCATCGGTGCCGCCGACGGCTCGCTGTCCTTCGTCAAACCGGCACAGGGAGATCAGCCACAAAAGACCTACAAGCTGGACCCGCAGGACATGCCACTGCTAATGGTGCGCTGCCGAGGCCTGCATCTGACGGAGTCCAATCTGCGCGTCGATGATCACCCGGTCTCCGGCGGGCTGATGGATCTCGCTCTGTCGACTCTCCACACCGCCGACAAGCTCCTCTCGCAGGGCAAGACGCCCAAGTACTATGTGCCCAAAGTCGAGCACTATCTAGAAGCTCGCTGGTGGAACACCCTTTTCAGCCGGCTCGAGGACGAACTGGGTCTCGAACGCAGCAGCCTACGAGCGACCTTTCTCATTGAGACCCTGTCGGCGGCTTTTCAGATGGAGGAGCTCCTCTACGAGCTGCGCGAGCACGCCACGGGTCTGAATGTCGGCCGCTGGGACAAGATCTTCAGCGACATCAAGACCCTCAAGGGGCACGCCGACAAGATCATGGCCGACCGGGCCTCCATCTCGCTCAACCGTCCCTGGATGAAAAACTACGCCGAGCGCCTGATCAAGATCTGCCATCGCCACGGCGCCTTTGCCATGGGGGGCATGGCGGCCTTCACTCCGGGCAAGACCCCCGAGCGTCGCCAGGAGCAGACCGCCAAGGTCGTCGAGGACAAAGAGTTCGAGTTCCGCCTCGGTCATGACGGCTGCTGGGTGTCCCACCCCTACTTCATCAAGCCGGCGATGTCGGCCTTCACCCGCGAAAATCAACTCGACATCACACCCGACATCGATGATCAGCCCGACCTGATCCCCGAGATGACGCCACCGCGAACTCTCGACGGTCTGCGGACCAACATTCGAGTGGGCATCGCCTACATGAAGGGCTGGCAGCAGGACATCGGCTGTGTCGCCTGGGACGACCTGATGGAAGACCTGGCAACCCTGGAGATCTCGCGAGCCCAGACATGGCAGTGGCTCCACCACGGCGTCGCCCTGGACGACGGTGGGACCGTCACCAAGGACCTGGTCGTGCGCATCTTCCGCGAGGAGATGGCCAAGATCGCCGACGAGATCCGAGAGGCCATGACCGGCTTCCCCGACGAGGCTATCGCCGCCGAGACCCAACGATTTCAAGAGGCGCAGCACACCGCTTGCGCCATCTTCACCGAACCGGAATTCCGACCGTTCTTGAAAATGAGCTCCGATCTAGTCAAGGGCTGAAACAAGAGGAGAGCAACTGATGACCGAACACGCCACCAAGCAACTGAAAAAGGACTGGGCCGAGGACCATCGCTGGGAAGGCATCGAACGTCCCTATACCGCCGAGGATGTTGTACGACTGCGCGGCTCGCTGCCGATTGAATACTCCCTGGCCCGCCACGGAGCCGAGAAACTGTGGCGGTATGTGCAGGAAGAGGACTGGGTCAATGCCCTGGGAGCGGTCACCGGCAATCAGGCGATGCAGCAGGTCAAGGCCGGGTTGAAGGCCATCTACTGCTCGGGATGGCAGGTGGCCGCCGACGCCAACGAGGCTGGTGAGATGTACCCCGACCAGTCTCTCTACCCCGCCGACTCGGTCCCGGCCCTGGTGCGCAAGATCAACAACACCCTGCAACGTGCCGACCAGATCCACCATGCCGAAGGCGATGAAACGGTGGACTGGTTTCAACCCATCGTGGCCGACGCCGAGGCCGGCTTCGGTGGCGTGCTCAACGCCTTCGAGCTGATGAAGGCCATGATCGCTGCCGGCGCCGCCGGCGTGCACTTCGAGGACCAGCTCTCCTCGGCCAAGAAGTGCGGGCACATGGGTGGCAAAGTGCTGGTCCACACCGGCCACGCCATCGAGAAGCTGGTCGCCGCTCGCCTGGCGGCGGACATTTGCGGCGTGCCGACCGTGATCATCGCGCGCACCGACGCCAATGCCGCCAAGCTCCTGACTTCCGCTGTCGACGAGCGCGATCACCCCTTCCTCGTCGACAACGAACGCACCATCGAAGGCCTCTACCATGTGCGAGCCGGTATCGAGCAAGCCATCAGTCGGGGGATCTCCTACGCCCCGTACTGCGACCTGATCTGGTGCGAGACCGCCCATCCAGATCTGGACGAGGCCAGACAGTTCGCCGAGGCTGTGCACGCCAAGTATCCTGGCAAGTTGCTCGCCTACAACTGCTCGCCGTCCTTCAATTGGAAGGCCAACCTGGATGACGCCACCATCGCCAAGTTCCAGCGCGAGCTGGCGGCCATGGGGTACCGCTTCCAGTTCATCACCTTGGCGGGCTTCCACTCGCTGAACTACGTCATGTTCGAATTGGCGCGCGGCTACAAGCAGACTCAGATGTCCGCTTACGTCGAGCTCCAGGAGAAGGAATTCGCCGCCGAGACACACGGCTACACCGCCACCAAGCATCAGCGGGAGGTCGGCGCCGGCTACTTCGACTTGATCACCACCCTGATCACCCAGAGCGACGAGCTCTCCGCCATCCAAGGCTCGACCGAAGAGGAGCAATTCGAAGAGATTCACGTGTAGCAGGAGGCTGGCCTCCTGCCGGCTTCCATGACATTTGTCATTCGAAACTCCTGACGATCCTCCCTACCCGGGGCTCGGCCGGACGCACAGAATGTCTCCACAAAGGAGGCATTCGATGGCTGAACTCAGCGCGCTAAGAACACAAGAATCCGATGCGACCCCCACCGCCGGAGATCCGGCGATGGCGCCGGGCCGGGTCATCGCCGAGCTGCGAGACGTGTGGAAGTCCTACGGCGAGGTCGTTGCCCTCTACGGGACTCGACCTGCAAGTCCACGCCGGCGAGGTGCTGGGGCTGCTGGGCCCCAACGGGGCCGGCAAGACCACCACGGTCAATCTTCTACTCGGTCTGGCTCAACCGCTCCAAGGCTCGGTGAAGGTGTTTGGACACGACCCCAGGGACTCGCGGAGTCGCAGGCACGTCGGGGCCATGTTGCAGATCTCGGCCGTGCCGGAGACCTTGCGGGTCGCCGAGTTGATCGATCTCTTCTCCAGCTACTACCCCGATCCGCTCCCCATCGAGGAGACCTTGCAGATCGCCGGCCTCGAGGGCCTCGAGAAGCGACCCTTCGGCCAGCTTTCCGGCGGCCAGCGACAGCGAGTCCTCTTCGCCCTCTCCATCTGCGGCGACCCCGAGCTGCTCTACCTCGACGAGCCCACGACCGGTCTCGATGTCGAGGCGCGGCGTGGCCTCTGGGCGCAGATTCGGCAGTTCGTGGATCGGGGCCGGAGCGTTGTTCTGACCACCCACTATCTGGAAGAGGCCGACGCTCTCGCCGATCGCATCGTACTGCTCAACAAGGGACGCACCATTGCCGAGGGCAGTCCCGCCGAGATCAAGGCCCGAGTCCAGGGCCGACGCATCCGGTGCCGCACCCGGCTCCATTCGTTCGAGATCAAGGGAATCCCCGGTGTCACTCAGGTGACCGAAGTCGATGGACTGCTCGAAATCCTCACACCACGGGCCGAGCCCGTCGTCCGCGAGCTCCTCATGCGCGACTCCGACCTCTCCGACCTGGAGGTCCTCGGTGCCGCCCTGGACGATGCTTTTCTCGCCCTGACCGACTCCAACAAGGAGGCAGCATGACCCCTTCAGCGACGATCAACCGGCCACGCAGCCTGCCGCGCATCTACGCCCTGGAAGCCAAGTACGAGTTCCTCAAGGTCCTGAGGATGCCGGCCTACGCGATCCCGACGATCGCCTTTCCGATGCTCTTCTACGTCTTCTTCGGTCTCGCTTTCGGCAGCGGCAGCATGGCCGGACCGGTGACCATGCCGACCTACCTGCTGGCCACCTACGGGACCTTCGGCGTCATCGGCGCCTCGCTCTTCGGCTTCGGTGTCGGGGTCGCCATCGAACGCGGCCAGGGCTGGATGCTGCTCAAGCGCGCCACCCCTATGCCGCCCATGGCCTATTTCACGGCCAAGATCTTCATGGCCCTGACCTTCAGCCTGATTCTCGTGCTGGGACTCTTCGCCCTGGGTGCCGCTTTCGGCGGCGTCGCCATGCCGACCCCTGACCTGGATCTCCTTGGCGGCGAGTCCTGATCGCCGGCGCCCTGCCGTTCTGTGCTTTCGGTCTGGCCTTGGGCTACTTCTGCGGCCCCAACTCCGCCCCCGCCATCGTCAACCTGCTCTTCCTGCCGCTGGCGTTTCTCTCCGGCCTCTGGATTCCGGTCCAGGTCCTTCCTGGGATTCTGCAGAAGCTCGCCCCGGCACTGCCCCCCTATCACTTCAGCCAACTCGCCCTCGCCCAGGTGGGCGCCGAGCTCGGGGCCGGCGGCATGGGTTAGCATTCTCTATCTCGTTGTCTTCACTGTCGTATCGCTCGGTCTCGCCTACATCGGCTACCGGCGAGACGAGGGCAAGACGTACGGTTGAGTCCCGAGCCTGACGACCCGGAGCCTGCACCGATGCAACTGATCCCCAAAGACAGCGATCTCGGCTGGACCCCCTACGCCTGGTTGGTCTACCTGATCTTCTTCTGGTTCGGACCCATCTTCTCGCCCCACACCACCCCGCAAGACTGGGCTCTGACAGCCCTGGCTACCGCGGTCTTTCTACCGCTCTACTTCTGGGGCTACTGGCTGCCCGGTCGCCGAGCCCTGATCCCGGCCGGTCTCATCGCACTTCTCGGAATCGTCCTGCGCACCCATCAACTTCGGCGCCAGCGTGTTCTTCGTCTACGCAGCCGCCTACCTCGGCTATACCGGCTCCGCCGCCTTCGCGTTTCGCCTGCTGCTGATCGTGGCAGCCATGCCACCGCTGTCGGCCTGGGTCCTGGACCTGCCACCCTGGTTCTGGATACCCGGCACGGTCTTCTCTCTTCTGGTCGGCGGCATCAATATCCACTACGCCGGCGTGCGCCGCTCTCAGGCTGCTCTGCGCCGCAGCCAGGACGAAGTGGAACGCCTGGCCAAGCTGGCCGAGCGCGAGCGCATCGCCCGCGATCTCCACGACCTGCTCGGGCACACCCTGACCGTCATCACCCGCAAAGCCGAGCTCGCTCGCCGGCTGTCGGAGAAGGACCCCGCACGAGCCACACGGGAGATTGCCGAGGTCGAGGAGATTGCTCGCCAGGCGCTGAAAGAAGTGCGCAGCGCCGTGACCGGATTTCGCCAAACCGACTTCCCCACCGAGCTTGCCCAGGCCCGCGTCGCCCTGCAATCCGCCCGGATCCACTTCGAAGCCCAGACCGAAGCGATCGATATCGACAAGGCCTCGGAGCAGGTCCTGGCCCTGGCATTGCGCGAGGCCACCACCAACGTGCTGCGCCACTCCGGGGCCAACACCTGCCGCGTGCAGCTACAGCCTGTGGGCGACCAGGTCCGCCTCACCGTCTACGACAACGGCAAGGGCGGAGAGACCAAAGGAGGCATGGGTCTGGCTGGCATGCGCGAGCGCGTCACCGCTCTGGGCGGGACCTTCGCCGTCGACGGCACCAGTGGCACGACCGTCACGGTGTCTCTGCCCGTAGACTCGGCCTCGACAAGCGGCAGTCGTAGCCAGAGACCGCTTCCACGTTTCTGCCGCCCGATCCCGAGCCCTCTGGAGCCAAGTAGATGATTCGAGTCGTCATCGCCGAGGATCAGGGCCTGGTGCTCGGTGCCTTGGCGGCCCTCCTCGATCTCGAAGACGACATCGATGTCGTCGCCACCGCCGCCGACGGCAAGGAGGCGCTCGAAAAGATTCGCGAGGTCGAGCCCGACGTCGTCCTCACCGACATCGAGATGCCCGTCATGACCGGTCTCGAGCTGCTGCGCGCCGTCAGAGAAGACCGACTCCCCTGCCGCGTCATCATCGTCACCACCTTCGGTCGCAGCGGCTACCTGCGCCGGGCTCTCGAAGGCGGCGCTTCGGGCTATCTACTCAAGGATGCCCCTTCTGAGGAGCTGGCCGAAGCGGTGCGCCGAGTCCACCAGGGTCTGCGCGCCGTTGCCCCCGAGCTCGCCGCCCAGGCCTGGAGCGAGCCCGACCCTCTCACCGACCGGGAACGCCAGGTGCTGCGACTCGCCGGCGATGGCCTCTCGACCGCCAAGATCGCCCAGGAACTGCATCTTTCCGAAGGCACGGTCCGCAACTACCTCTCCGAAGCCATCGGCAAACTCGGCGCCGCCAACCGCACCGAAGCCGCTCGCCTGGCCCGTAAACAGGGTTGGCTGTAGCAGCTGGTGCCAACGTGTTCCCGACAACGCGGGTGGGAACAGAGGCTCGACGGCTCAGGGCGACTAATTTGCCAGCGGCATGCTGACGAGCTCGAGATCGCCATCGGTCTCGTTGAAGTAGGCGATCGCCGCTGTCCCATCCGCGCGGATCGTCATGGCCAGAAACGAGATCATGCTCTCCTCGTTCTCAGCTATCACTCGGGGCACCTCGAGCTTTGAGCACGACTGATCCCTGCATTCGACCACCTTGGCGAGACCGCTGGACGGATCGTAGTACGCGACAATCGGCCTGTCGTCTTCACTGAAGGCGAGGGCCGCGTAGCTGCCGACAAGCCCGACTTTGTCCAGGGTGACGATCGATTCATCACCGCCGGCACAGGCTGAATCATTGCAGCGAGCCAGTTTGAGATCGCCACGCGAGTGGTCGTAGTAGCTGATCAAGGGAAGGCCGTTGGCACCGATGGCCAGCCTGGCGAAAGAACCGAGACTCACCGATTCATCGACGACCGAGATCCTCGCCTTGCCTTCGGTGCACGCGGCATCTCGGCATTTTGCGACCTTCAGCCGACCCTTGTTCGAGTCGTAGTAAGCGATGACGGGCGTTCCATCCGCCGAGATCGCCAACGAACTGAACAGTCCGACACAACCCTTGTTGTCCAGTATCGATATGGTCGCGTCACCACCACTGCAGGCGGGATCCTTGCACTTCGCCACCTTGAGAGCGCAACGGTCGCGATCGAAGTAGCTGATCACCGGCAGACCGTCATCGCCGATCGCCATCGAGGTGAAGAGCCCGACGACTCCTGCGGTGTCCAGCCTGGTGACGGTGGCCGTCCCTGAGCAATCCGGAGCACTGCATCGGGCGATCTTCAGGTCACCGGATGTGGCATCGAGATAACTGAGGACTGGCAGCCCCTCGCCGTCGATCGCGATCGCGACATAACTGCCGACACTATCCTTGCTGTCGATGGTCGTCGTGGCCACGCGATCCGAGCACGAGGGCTCGAGACACTTGGACACTTTCAGGTCTCCTCGGGTCTCGTCGTAGAAGGCGAGGAGGGGCAGCCCATCGGCACCGCCGTGACCGCGACATGGCTGCCCACTCGACCTGTGGTCTCGATATCGGTAGCAGATAGAACAGACGGTGCCTGTGGCTCCTCGGAGGCCCGGAGAAAGACCGGGGTGGTCATCGCGACCAAAAGCGTGAGAACAAGTGCGATCTGAATCAGGTCCTTCCACATGGTGGGGTCTCTCCTGACTTCTTTGCCTTGGTTAACAGAGTCCATTCCGTGGCTCAACCCTCAACCACTGAAACTACAGATCCAGACCACGAGCACTCGGATCAGGTCCCCGGTGGCTTCTGCACCGTGGAGCCACCGGTATCACCCGTACCTGGGCTGCCACCCAGGGCGACATCGACCAGCAACCCGTGATCGATCACTCTCGGCGTCTCGTAGCGGCGACGATGAGTAGAGTTCGGACCGAGGGTTGATGGAGACAGATTGTCTCCAGATCTCTCTTGCGGTTGGGCCTCAAGATGATTCTTCACGGTGCAATCCTACCTCAGAAGCGCTGAGTCTAGGACAGATCTCCGGTGGGCGCTATGGAACTCCAACTCCAACGTCGGCGCCACAGCTCGAAGCTCACGCATTGCCACAACACCACGTCGAGCGCGGGGCTGATCGATTCCTCCAGAGCATCGAGAATCCAGCGGCGCTCCACATACCGCGGCCAAAGCGCATCCTTCGATTCGAGAAGATCCTCGACCACCCGCCGATTCTTCTGGCGCAGACCCTCATGAAAAAGCGGCGTCAGAAGCGTCGGATCGGTTCGCTGCACGATCGAATCAGGCAACCACCCGGTCAGCGCCTGCCGAGCGATGTGCTTGTATCGCCCGTGACGATAGAGCTGATGAGCCGGCAGACGGAGCATGAATTCGACCAGCCGCAGATCTCGGTAGGGGTCGCGCAGCTCGATCCCCGCTCTGGCGGCGTAGACATTCTCGAGGCTGAAGCTGCGGGCCGCTCGCAGCCCCGTTGCCGCCTCGACCTGGTTGGCGCGCAGCCCGGCTGGAGTCGCGAACCGCGGCGACGATGCGGCAGTCGCCAGGCGATGCGCTTCAGGCCTCAACCAGGCCATCTCCCGGGCGCGTTGCGGGAGAATCATCCGCTTCACCTTCGCCGGCCAGCGCAGGAGAGTGGTTCTTCGCAGGGCATTCCAAGGTCCCCGGCGCCGCATCTCGACCGAGAGCTCCCTGATGGCACTCGCGGGGTGCCCCGCCCGCACCAGATCCTCGAACCAGCTCTCACTGCCCGCATACAATGCGTCGGCTGTGGCACAGTTCAACACGACACGACTCCCGGCCTGGGCCGCCAGCGAGAAGACCCGCCGCTTGAGCTCTCGGTAGGGGTTGTCCTCGGGGGTGCCCGGATATCTGACCCAGCACCTCGTTCATGGCTGAGAGGAATGGCATCATCGCCGTTGACACGCAACGCTTCGAGTCGCCAACGATCCACGACCGGGTCCATGAACGAGCGCTCGTCGCAACTGGCGAAACTCGTCGAAGACCCAGGAGACAGCCCGCAAGCGCCAGTCCGGATGGCTGTGCCGCAGAGTCCTCGGCTCCGAGAGCCGCTAGCCGAGGTGGAGTCCAAACCGCCGCTCAACATCACCGCCGGCGGCGCGCCGCGCGCAGCCGACACTGCACCGCCTGGCGCAGCAGATCGCGATACTCCTCTGCCAGATCCGATCTCGGGTCGCAGGCGCAACGACGGCTCGGCCCTCGGTTGCCAGTACCGGGTTCGCCGCACCGATTCCTGGCCGACGCACAGCAGCTCGCCTGGCGGCAGCTCACGCACCTGTCGGAAAAAGGTCGAGCCGTCGGCCGGGAACGCGTAGAGCGAAGAAACAGGCCAATCGCGTCTCGTCCAGATCCGCGCCGATCTCGGGATGAGCGAGAAGTGCGCTCTCCTCTGAAGCCACGAGGAGCTTGTGGTCGGTCAGGTGATAGAAGAGTGTCCGGTCGCCCAGCGGATCTCGCGCACACAACACCTGACGCCGTTCGAGATCTGCGATCACGATCGCAAACGGTCCGATGAGGTGTTGGCAGAGCTCTTCGCCCCAGCGCTCGTAGGCGGCCACCACCAGGGCGGCATCGCTGGGGTTGCCACCATCGCCTACGCCATCGATGTCCAGGTCTGCCAGCAACTCCTGGCGGTTGTCCAGACGGCCGTCGAAACCCAACAGGACCCGGTCCCGCGAGGCCGACAGTGGCTGGCGCTCGCCCAGCTCTTCAGGCGTCGTCCAGAAATGTTGGTGAGCGACTCCTACCCAGCCTCGAAGAACCTGGTCGCATCCGTCGGGCCCGCGTGCCGCCAGTTCCCGAACCAGTCCATCGAGCACTTCGGCCCCGACCGGAGAGCCATCTCGATGGCAGATGACAGCCAGCCCGCTCACGGTCCGGACCGCCGGCTCGGCCTCTCGATCGACTCGCTGAAGAATCTACCGAATCAGGGTTCCACCACCAGCGTCGGATCGCCGAGCAAGGTCCAGCCGAGCAGCACATCGAGGCGCTGCGGCTCCGTCTTCGCCAGATCTCGTTTCGCATCGATCAGGGCCTTGCCCAGGCGGCGTCCGGCCGCTGCCCATCTGGTCGAACAGCCGGCTGCCCAACCGTTGTTCCGACACCGCCTCGGTCAGGGTCGCGGCTCCCAGGACCGCTGCGGCCCCACGATCGCCGTTGAGCAGCAACCGGTGACCCAGCGTATCGTAGGTGGGCATGACGTGGTACGTGTTCCAGCAGCCCCACTGGGTGACCACGGTCGGCCGGTCGACGTTCTCGAGAGCATCCGCATCGTCGGTGTCGAAGAGCCCCTCGAAGCTCCAGATCGCGGGGCCCGAATGACCGAAGTAGCTGGTCAGCGCCACGCCGAAGTTGATCTCGTCGATCAGCACCTGACGGGCATCCTCCAGATTCAGCTCTTCGAGATAGGCTCTCTGCGCCTGCCAGGTCTGCAGGCAGATAGCTGAGCATCTCTTCGCTGGCGGCACTGAAGGAGTACCCGGAAGTGGCATCGAAGGCATCCGCGGAGAAGACCGCGGTGCGCGGGTAGTCGATATCCGCGTACCGCAGCGTCTTGTCGAGAACGGCCTCCAGCTCCATCGTCGTGCGCACGGGCCAGCGGCCAATCGACACCTCCGGGACTCCGTCATCGTCCACATCACCGTAGAGAGGATCGACCGGCGCGTAGTGAACGATCGGGTCGGTGCGGGTGTAGAGAGTGGGCACGAAGCTGATCGCCCCCTGGTCCAGATAGTCGAAGTAGTCGTAGGTGTCACCGCCGACCAGGAGCACGTACTCGGTGCCCTGATGGCGGTAGGCAAGCCCGATAAAGGTTCGGATGGCCTGTGGATCGAAGACTCCGTGGCTGAATCGGTGGTAGAGCTCCTCGACGTTGACCACCTGCACGCTCAGGCCCTCCGAGCGCCGAGCGGCGACCAGCGGCTCCAGACCGTCGAGAAAGTCCGGATGCGCGATGATCAGCATCTCGGCCTCACCAGGCAGGCTGAGACTGTCCTGCGGCGCCGATGCGGCCTGCGGTACTCGCAGCGCCTCCACCGTCGACACGTAGTAGGTGGCTGGATCCTCGGTGCCGGAAAACACGGCGCTGTAGTTGCCGGCAGAGCCTTCGATGTTCACCCGCTCGATGATCTCGACCCTGTCACCCACCACCCGATAGACCACCACATCGGCGGACGGCAGACCGTCGACACGAAACGCTGCCGCGGCCGCGGTAAAGCGCAGCCGACCGTTCGGCGGCCTCGAAGGGACGCGGGAACCGAACCTGATAGTGGTCGTAGTTCACCAGGTCGTACTGAGCGCCGGTGTCATGGGGCAGCAGGACCCGCAGCACATTGTCCTGCGGCTCGAGCACCCAGTCGGGGATCTCCACCTGCACCGGGTGATCCTCGAGACCATCGAACCATTCATCGGCCAGCTCGACACCGTTGACCTCGATCACGACATGATGATCCGGCGTCTGTGGAAAGTCGGTCACGCCCCACATCGCTACCGTCAGCTCGACAGGCCCTGCCTGCGGCAGACGGTCGTCGAGCTCGAGCACGAACGAGGCCTCGACCGGATCCGAGATCGCCAACATCCGAGCGTCGTACCAGGGCTCCTCTCCTGGGGCGGCGAAGTCGTAGTCGCGATTGGTCTCCACCGTCCGGGTCTCGTAGTAGAACTCCGGTGTCTCGCACCGGCCCCAGCACCCAGCGCCCGGAGCGACCGACGCGCAAGGCGGAATCCGGGTCCGCGATCAGGGTGTAGACATTGGTATCGGTGTAGAGCGTGTCCAGCCCTCGACCGACGAACTCGACATACGAGCCCGGACCGAACTGGCCGCTACCCTCGACGAGGATCGGCACCGGCTCGCCTGCCTCGAGCAGCGCCAGCTGCTCCAGCCGGCACTCCTCCCAGATCGATCCCGGCCGCCAGCAGGGCCTCGTAGGTCACTCGATAGATGCCGTCCTCGCGCACCCGCAGCTGCACCGCTGGTTTGGAGATCCGAGTTCGAGCTCGGTCGCCAGCTCAGACCGCGACCGATACCCGTAGCCCGGCGCCGTGCTCGCGCCACGCGTCTTGCGCTCGTGCTCGCGGCGAATGCCGGCCCAATCGGTGGGCTTCACGTCCCAGACCTTGCGGCCATAGGTCCGTCCGAGCTCGAACGGGCCGTGATAGCGCGTCTGACCGTAGAGATCCACGTCCTCGAGCACGAACAGATCGCCGTCGACACCCGGCGCTTGCAGCGTGTAGCGCTGTGGCGTCAGCGCGTCACCGAGCTGCGAGGGGATCAGCGTCTCATGTAGCTGTCGCAGACCGTCTTCGGCCAGCACGTAGAGATGGAATCCGAGGTTGCCGGTCTCGGTGGCGGTCGCCCACTCGAACTCGACTGTGCCCTCACCTGTGGAGCTGAAGTACGCCAGGGTGACCGGTGTGGTGATGAATCCACCGCTCCAGAAGCCGAAATCCTGATCGGCGACGTTGGCTGCGAGAATCTCCACCGGCTGCAGACCGGCGGTAGCCGTCTGCGTCGTCTGCAGATACCCATCGACCGCGGTGCCGGCGGTATCCACCGCCACCAGATAGTCACCCGGCGGCAGATCGACGAGGCTGTAGTTGCCAGTTGGTGTCGGTCGCCGTGCTGCCGATCAGAGGTTCATCGGCATCCAGTTGGCCATCCCCGTTCAGGTCGCTGAAGAGCAGCACCTCGGCCACTCCAACCCCGGGTTCTCCGTCGAAGATTCCGTCCTGATTCTGGTCTTCGAAGACCGTACCGCTGATCGTGTAGGCCGATCCTGCCGGCGCGGCATAGCCGAAATCCTGATCGAAGTCGCCAGCGCCCCCGGCGAGCGTCAGCACGCCCTGCTCATCACACACCGTGCAGTCCCACCCTCGTCGGGGTCACCGGTCTGGTTGAAGCTCGCCACCACACCCGCGGTGTCGGTCACCCGGACGACGTAGTCGCCGTCGGGCAGCGACGAGAAACCGTACTCGCCGTTCTGATCCGTCACGGCGTTGCGCACCAGGTTGTCGATACCCGGGGTGATGACTCCGTCGCCGTTGACGTCGAGCCACAGCTCGAGCGTCACTCCCTGGATGCCCGATTCACCCGGATCCTGAACGCCGTCGCCGTTGACGTCGTGCCAGACGAAATCGCCGATCGTGCCGGTGCCGCCCGAGGGCGCAAAGCCGAAATCGAGATCCGCCGGGGTGCTGACGCCGCCGGACACCGTCACCGAGCCCTCAGCGTCGCAGGTCACACACACCCCGGACTCGTCCGGGTCGACGGTCTGCTGCAGACCGACCAGCACGCCGTCGATGTCGCTGAGGCTGACGGTGTAGCTGCCGTCCGGCACGCCGGTGAATTCGATAGGAGCCGTCGGCGGCCGTGGTCGTGGTGGCCAGGATGTTGCCCGAGGCGTCGAGCAGGTTGACCGTCACGCCGTCGATACCCGGCTCGCCAGCGATCCTGGACTCCATCGCCGTCCTCGTCCCGCCAGACGCGATCGCCGATCGTGCCGGTGGTACCGCCGCATCGAAACCGAAGTCCAGCTGGGTCATCACATCGTCGGCGGCGACGGTCAGGGTATAGGTGTCGTCTCCGCCGAGATTGGTTGGAGTCGTGTTGTAGCCGGCCGGCACGGTCGCGTAGTCGTAGGTCACGATGTAGTCGCCAGGCGCCAGACCGGTCGCCAGCCAGGAGCCGTCCGATTCCGTGGTACCGAATACAGGGAGAGCAACCCGGGCCGACGATCGTGATATCGACACCACCGATCCCGATCTCGCCGGGATCCTGAAGACCGTTGCCGTCGGCGTCGTACCAGACCCGATCGCCGAGCACCGCGGTGCCGGTGGCCGGCACGTAGCCAAAGTCCGCCTCTCCAAATCGTTGCGCCGTCGAAAGCGCGATCACCGCTGAGGGATTGACACCGGCCGGATACGTGGTCTCGACCAGATCCCCGGGACTGGTGACCGGCAGGGTCGACTCATCGACGTCGACGAAGTAGTTGCCCGCTGCAAGGTCATCGAAGACGTAGTCGCCGTTGGCATCGGTCACGGTGCTGGTGATCAGGGTGTCGTTGACCGGGTTCAACACGCCATCACCGTCGGTGTCCTCCCACAGATCGACCGTGACACGCGACAGACCGGCCTCGTTGGGTCCAGCCTGCCCATCCGCATCGGCGTCGAGCCACAAGCGATCACCGATGGCCGCCGTCATGGCGGCGCGGACATAGCCGAAGTCGACATCCGATATGTTGGCACCCGTCATGGTCACATCGAGTTCGTCGAGTCCGCTGGTCAGCCGAAATCCATCGAGCAGCCCCAGGTCGATCCGTCACCCGTACGGTGTAGTCGCCGTTTGGCAGATCGGGAAAGCTGTAGTCGCCATTCGCCTCGGTGGTGGTCGCCGCAATCTCGTTGCCACTGCTATCGAGCAACACCAACGACACACCCGAAATACCGGCTTCGCCGGCGTCTTCCACGCCGTCGGCGTCCACGTCGTTGAAGATCGTTCCAGAGACGTCCCCCAGCGAAGCATTTCTGTATCCGAAGTCCATCGTCAGGTCGGTCACCGTCGTCAACAACGAAGGTGTCCCCTGGTTGTCGCAGACGACACAGAGGCCGGGCTCATCCGGATCGCCGGTCTGCGTGTAGCCGGGCTGTAAGCCGCCGATGACGACCACCGTGTAGGCTCCGGGCGGGACTCCGCCAAACGAGTACGACCCGTCGGCGGCCGTCGTTGCGGTCGGGCAGTCGACGGCGGGTACGCAACCGCCCCGCAGTTCGAGAGTGACCCCCCCCAGGCCGATCTCGCCCGGGTCGCGGACACCATCGCCGTCGGCATCGCTCCAGATCGTGTCTCCGATCAAGCCCGGCACCTGATAGCCAAAGCTCACCCCTGCGACGTCGCCACCGGCAATCGTGATGGGTTTGCTCGCCGCGGCAGCCGGTAGAGTGGTGGCTGCAAGCCCCTCCAGCACCCCATTCACGTCGGTGATCTCTATGGTATAGCTGCCGTTGGGGAGGCCGCTGAAGCTGAACTGGCCTCCGATATCGCTGATGGAGGCGATCACCTGCCCGTTGTCGTCGAGCAGGTTCGCCGTCACTCCGGTAATTCCCGACTCGTTACCGTTCAAGACACCGTCGCCGTCGAGGTCGTACCAGAGCACATCGCTGATCGAAAAGAGGATGGGATTCCTGAAACCGAAATCCGTATTGCTGACCACCTGGCCGGCCGCAACGGTCAAGGGCGCGCTCGTATAGCTTCCCTGACTCTGTGGACCCGAGGTCGGCGTGTAGCCGGAGAGCATACCGCCGGTATCGGTCACCGACACCTGGTACTGACCCGGGGAGATCCCGGTAAAGAAGTAGCGGCCGTCCGGAGCCGTGGTCGTCGTCGCCACGGCCACATCGTCTGCAGTGCCGAGAACACCGTCCGGTCCCGGACCCAGCAGCTCGAGCGTGACCGCGCTGATGCCGAGTTCACCGGCGTCTTGGACACCATCGCCATCCGCGTCGCTCCAGAGGAAGTCACCGATTACCGCGCTACCCGTTGCCGGCACGTAGCCGAAATCCACGCCGAGCAATCTCTCGCTGCCGGTGATCACCAACGATGAGACGGGATTCAGGGTGCCAGGCGCGGTCACAAGATTGGCCGGCAGGGTCGATTCGTCGACAACGATCTCGTAGGTTCCGACAACCAGCTGATCGAAGACGTACCTGCCCGCGGCGTCGGTGGTCGTGGTCCCGATCAGGAATTCATCCCCGTTGTCAGGAACGCCATCGGGGTCCGAATAGAGCTCGACGACAACGTTCGACAGCCCCGGCTCGCCAATGTCGAGCACGCCGTCGCCGTCGACATCCAGCCAGATCAGGTCGCCGATGGCGCCGGCACCTGCCGTTGGAATATTGACCGCTGCATTGTCGCGGCCTCTGAGGGTCTCGGTCTGTGCCGGGTTGCGGCCGAGGGCGCTGGCGGTGTTGATCACCGGTCCCGGGGCGTCTCCCGCCTGGACCACGTAGCTATCGGTAAAGCTGACGCTCTCACCTGGCTCCAGATAAGGGTCGCTGCCCGCCTGGAAATTCTGCAGCACTTCTGCGGCAGTCAACGCCTGGCACTGCACCGTGATTAGATCGTACTGTCCCAGCCAGGCGCGGACAGGGTCGGTGCTGAGGTCACCGAATTCGTTGGCCAGACCGAAGTCGTAGGCGGAATTCCAGTTGCTGAAATCGCCGGTGATGGTGTCGCTGTCAACCTCTGCACCATCGACATAGAGAAAGGAATTCCCCGCCGCGTCGCGGGTCGCCACCACGTGCTGCAGAGCCGTCTGGACAATGCCGCCATCGAGAGTCACCGTCAAACCGTTATCCCCGTTGTCGGTGGTGCGCAGCCGGAACTGATAGGCGGCTCCGTTCTGTCCCAGGGTGAAGTTGCGGAAGAATCCATCCAGAGACTGCGTCACGATGCGCGCTGGGCCGGCCTGCGTGGTGTTGGCAGGAGTCACCCAGGCCTCGACCGTGATCTCGTCGGTCGAGGTGCAGAGGCTGAAGATCTTGCTGCTGTCCGTGGTGTTCGAGACTCGCGTCGGACTGTCAATCGACAGCGTGTCACTGCCCCACGAGACGTTTGCGGGGTTCTCTACCGTCAAGTCGAGGTTCGGGCTCAAACCCGATCGGTCGTTGGCGGTCACGCCGCTCCCCTCATCAAAGGGATAGAACACCTGCAGGTTCTGTTCGATTCTGGCAATCGGCGGAATGATGTCGCCGATCAGGTCGTCGGACAGCGTGCCACTCAGGTACTGCGAGCTGTTGTTGGTGACGGTATAGAAATAGTCGACCGTCTCGCCGATCGCGGCCGAGGCCCGATCGGCCACCTTGACGAGACTCAGGAAGCCACTCGCCGGTATCGGTTCGGTGGCGGTCGAGGAAGAGACGAACTCTCCTTCCACGGTGATGCTGGCGGTGTTGACGATGCCGTTGACCCCTTCGGCCAATGGGTCGTCGAGGACGGTCTGATAGGTGACGCTCAGCGTCTGACCGGGCGACAGGGTGCCGAGATTGAAACCACCTTCATCGAGCGGAAAGGGGGTGCTGCCACTATCCGGAATCGGCGTCGAGCCATCGCGAAAGGTCGAATTCGGGACGTAGGTCGTATTGGGGTCCGGATCATCCGCGATCACGACGTCGAGAACGTCCGTGGTACCGGTGCTTTCGACCGTCAAGGTGAACAGGAGGGTGTCACCCGGGTCGAGGGAGCCGTTGCCGTTGACGTCCACGAGAAGCTGTGAGCTCTTGAGCAGATACGGATTGGCAATCGGCAGCACCGCTGTACCCATGTCGAGCTGCTGCGCCTGTCCCGAGCCCGAGTTGGCTGGATCCTGTCCCCAGGCCGCGGCGAACTTGATGTCGCCCAACGGTGGTGATCTGCAATCCCGTGGCATCGAATGCCGTGCAGCCGGCCGGCGGCGTGCCACCGACGAAGAAGCGATACGACTCCAGCGCCAGCACGGCCTGGGTCGCCTCCGGAGTGCCGTCGCCATCGCAGTCGAACTGGAAGGTGGTATCCGCCACGGGCGTCACCCAGACCGGGCTGGCGTTCTCGGTAAGATTGGTGCTCCCCGGCGCCCAACCCACCGCAGCGCGAATGGTCAGGTTGCGCTCAGGAATCAGCGTGTACCCCCAATCATGAATCTGGCCGTTGCGGTCCACCGCAACCAGCGCGTAGAAGGGCTCACCGCCGAGGGTGAAGAAGTGCACCGCAGAAGGCGTGGCATTCTCTGGTAGCGTTCGCTCGACCACGCCGCCCGCGGGGACCGAGAACGTGTCGCCAAGCGAGACCAGATCGTCCTCGGTGACCGTGATGGCCGAGGTGCCTGGGTTGTACACGAAAGCGCTGACACCGACGCCACCCGTGGTGGTATCGCCGACGGCAGAGTAGTAGCTGTGGCCCCAATCGATAAAGGGGATGAGGCTGAACCAGCGGCCCTCATAGGTTGAGGCGGCGTCACCGGTCAAGAGATCCACTGTCACCAGGCCCGTGCTCTGGACCACGGCGCCAACAAGAATGTCCTCGACCAGAACCGTCTCCCCCTCATTGAACAGCTGATCCTGGAGGTCGCCCGCGTCGAGGAAATCGCCGTCGGCGTTGGCATCGACGCTCACAAGAGTGTCGTCCTTCTCGACGATGATCGCCAACGCCACCCACTCGAAGGCGTCGGGAGTCGCCTGGGCGTCCTCTCCCAGCGGGCTCTTGAAGAGGGTGCACCAGTCGCCGGTGTCCGGGACTTCGGTGGCTGCACCCAGTTGCGCCTGGACGCCTGTCGAAGGCCAGGCGGCCCGAGTGACGGCCAGCAGTTCGGTCGCGCCGAACTTGTCGCGACCATCGAAGAGATTGTTGGCGGCCACGGGGTCGCGCGGCAGAGGCACGTTGCTCTCGAGCACGATCACGTCACCCGAGTCGATGATATCGGCTGCGAATCCGGGGGGAATGCCGTTGCCGGGGTCGTTGTCCCCCCAGATCTGGGTGCCTCCCAGGTTGCCAGGACTGCTGTAGACGTCGGCCGGGTTGGCGAGATCGGATTCGTAACCATTCTCCCATTGGTCGTAGTAGATGATCGTGCCGTCCACGGTCGGGGTTATCGAGACCACCGAGTGAATCACGGCATTCTCCGCCAGCACCTGGATGGCGTCAGCCCACGTCCGGACGTCTTGTTCCGGCACAGGTACGAAGAACGTCTGCACCAACTGCTGGCCCATCGCCGGGGCCACTGCCATCAAGAAGGTCAAAGAGGTTACAGACACCAGCTGCCAAGGCAGCACGCCTCTCCTCCAGAACCCTTCGCGTCCGACTTTTCTGCAATTCATGAGCGTTCTCTCCGTTCGGCCTACGCCGCCATTTTCCCGAAGGACTCGGCTGAGTTGGCGGACCTGCTATCCATCAGTCTTGGCCCTCTGAAGGACCGTGGTTCATCATTGCGCTAATCGCCAGCGGTCGCTATGGTCTTCTGCACATGCACCCTTCAACCAGGCAACAGTCAGGTCACATTGGAGGGAACCCTTGCGACCTCGAGTCAGTCTTTAGCAAATCAGGTGCCAACCGAATAGAAACTGGGCCCGAAGATCCCGAGTTCTCGCCGATTACCAGCTTGCCTCCTGTAAGCGCTGATTACAGGAGAGTTACAGAAACTCTTCGGGTGGTGAACCAGTCCCTGTCGAAGCCCGAGAGAGCCCGAACACACCGCCCGGTTCTTGCCGAATGCCAAATCTCGTCAACCGACCAGCGAAAAAGTGGAAGATCCGCCGAAATTTCGGCTCGGGAGCATTCTTGATTCGCTGCGAGGGTATGAAGTAATGCCGCACCAAGCTGGCGACTTCCTGCTGAACCTCGACGAGCTGCCGCTGCGAATTCAGCTCGAGGGCTGCCCCGGCGAGGTCGCGCGCTCGATTGCCTATCAATGGTTCTGCCCGGTGCATTCGAGAACTGCTGACTCTGGCGCCTTTCGGGTCCGTTTTCGGGTGGAGCCCGGACTGAGCTTTCGACCCTCTGCATCGACGAGACTCCGGGGACAGGTGCGCCTGCGGGTTCAGACCCTGAACTCGACCTCTCGGCTGCTGTTGCCCGGAACCCGGACGACCCTGACGGCTGGTGGCTCCGGTGCCGAAATCGAGGTGCACCCGCAGGTGCTCCACGACCCACACCTGATGGAACAGGCCACTGGAGGAGCCCTGGGTCACGCCTTGGCTCTCGCCAGTGCCAGCTTCCTCCATGGTGCCGCCCTGATCGTCGATGATCTGCCCATCCTGCTGCTCGGTGGACCCCAGGCGGGAAAGTCCACGGTCTCGGCTGCGACTCTATCCACCGGCGGCACGGTCATCTCTGACGACAGCCTGATCCTCTATCGCTAGTCAGGCAGACGGGCTGGCGATCCGCGCGTTGCGACGCGACATTCTCTTGCGCGAGGGCAGCTTGCAGGTGTTGCCCCTGACTGTTCAACAGCGCTTGAGACAGATCGGACCGGCAAGCGACCCCCGTTGGGTGCACGTTCGACAGGAGAGCGACCGGAGCTTTCGTTCGACGATGGCGCCGGCGATGCTCTGCGTGCTGCGGCGGGATCGCCGCCTCGCCAGCTTTCGGCTCGAGCCCATGAGCCAGGCTCTGGCCTTGGCCTCTCTTCTCGAGGCCAACAGCAGCCCCCACCTTCTCCATCCCGAATTCCCTGGCGAACAGCAGGCTCTGATGTCCCTGTGGATCCAACTGGTTTCAGAGCTCCCAGCATTCGAGCTGCGCCTGGGATCTGCACTTCTCGAGTCTCCCGAAGCTCTCCTCCACGACGTCGCAGAGCGCCTACGTGAGCTGGGCGGCTTCCGTGTAGTCTAGGGGTCGAAGACGGAGATCGACTGGATGATCGACCTGCAAGCCATCGCCGCGGTCCTGGAATCAGATCTGAGCCTGCGCAAGACCCTGGACGACGGCACCGGAGTCGTCGTCGATCTGAGGAACTCCAGGGTCCTGGCGCTCAACTCGACTGGAATGTTCCTCGTCGAACAGATCGCGCAGGGAGCTGAATCGGTCGAGGATCTGATCGCGGCGCTGACCGACACCTTCGCGGTGGACCAAGCTACCGCTCAGCACGATGTCCAGGACCTGATCCAAGACCTTTGGCAACGGCTGGCTCACGAGGAGGGGTGACCAAGGCCAGCCTCAGCGCTGGCCTTGGGGCTTGTACGCACGCTGCGGCTCCTCTAGGATGATCGCCAATGGACGACCTTTTCTCCCTGACCCTCGAACCGTCGAGCGATGTCCTGGTGCAGGAGGTTGCAGGGGAGGCGGTATTGCTGGATCTGGCAAGCGAGCAGTACTTCGGGCTCAACGAGGTGGGCGTTCGCGTTTGGCAGATCCTGACAGAGCACGGCAACCCCGAAAAGGCCGTGGAGATCCTGCTGGACGAGTACGAGGTCGATGAGGAGATTCTCCGCGAAGACGTTGCCATGCTGGTTACCGGGTTTCTCGAATCGGGCCTGATGCACACCCCAACCGACTAGCCCTCGAATCCTCAATGAGCGCCATAGCCGGCATCTTCAACCGCGACGGTGCGCCCGTCGCCAGGGACGACCTCGTTCGGATGATCGCGACCATGGAGAGACGCGGCCCGGACGGTTTCGGCATCTGGCACCAAGGACCCATCGGACTGGCCTACCGCAAGCTCGCGACAACCCCCGAGTCGCTCTACGAAGAGCTGCCGCTCGCTCGTGGTCCATTTACCCTGACTGCCGATGCCCGCATCGACAACCGAGACGATCTGCTTCGCCTTTTGGACATCCCGATAGCAGAGGCCGCGACCCTGAGCGACGGCGAGCTGATTCTCACCGCCTTCCAAAAGTGGGACCGCGCTTGCCTCGCCAAGCTCATCGGAGACTTCGCCTTCTCTGTCTGGGATTCCCAGAATCAGACTCTCTTCTGCGCCCGCGACCACATTGGGATGCGACCCATCGTCTATCACGCGACCGATCGGCTCTTTGCGTTTGCCTCGGACGTCCGGGCACTCCTAGCTCTCGACCGGGTCCCCCAACGAATCAACGAGGGTCGTATCGCCGACTTCCTGATCGGACAGACGGAGGGAATCGACAAGACCAGCACCTTCTTCGAAGGCATCTTCAAGCTACCTCCCGCTCACGCTGCCGAAGTACGCTCGGACCAGCTCTCGACTGTCAGGTTCTGGGCGCTGGACCCGACGGATGAGCTGCAGCTCTCAAGTGACGCGGAATACACAGAAGCCTTCCGAGAGGTCTTCGAAGAGGCCGTCCGATGCAGGCTGCGAAGCGCCACCAAACCCGCCTCGATGCTCAGCGGCGGTCTCGACTCCGCTGCTATCGTCGCTTTCGCCCGGGACCTCAACGAAGCGGCAAGTAAGCCCCCCCTGGACACCTACTCTGCCATCACCGGAGGCGACCCTACCGAGTGCCCAGAGACTCGCAGCCTCCATTCGATCGTCGAGCAGGGCGGTTTGCAGTCTCACACGCTCGGCCCAACCGACCTGGGACCTCTGCTGCCTGAGATCTGCCACCTCTTCCAGACTTCGCATGACCTCTTTGACCATCAGATGCACCTTCCCCACTGCCTCTACATCAAGGCGCACCAAGACGGGTTCAATATCCTTCTGGATGGGGTCGACGGCGATCTGGTCGCCTCAGCCGGCGGCAGCTACATCGCCCACCTCTGGCGCCAACGCCACTGGCGAACTGCCATTCGCGAGGCGTGGGCCTCGAGTCGGTTCTACAGAGGGCATTACTCGCCCTGGGCTCTTTTGTCTCGGGCAGTTCGCTCCAGCGTCGTACCCAATTCTCTGAGACGGATTCGGCACCGGTGGCTCTGGAAATCGCTGACCAAGAACGCCATCGATGCATCGATCATCGCGCCAGATCTTGCGATTCGTGCCCATCTGGCCGATCGACTGAAGACTCTCGCCAGCCACACACCTCTCGGTCTGCAGCCAACTCAAAGGCACCAACACGCGATCTTGCTCGATCAGCCCTTCCTGACGGTGGCGATTGAGCGCTATGACCGCGTTGCTGCAGCCTGCTCAGTGGAGCCGCGACGCCCCCTGCTCGACCGTAGGGTTCTGCAACACTGCGTTTCCTTACCCTGGCAGCAGAAGACTTCTGATGGCTGGACGAAGGTCGGCCTTCGCCGGATCACGTCGGGCAGCTTGCCACGAGACGTGCGCTTCCGCCAGGATTTCACGCACCTTGGCCCCGAATTCACCGGAGCCCTGGTCAGACACATCGACCCGTTGGTAGCCTCGATCGCCCGCACCGGCTTCACCGCAGCTGGAGTCCTACGTGTCGATCTCGAAGATCAACCGAAGCCTTCCACCGTGCTCGAGGTGCGACCATTACCGACGAAGACCCATGGAATCTATGGTTGGTCGTCAGTTTGGCTACCTGGCTCGACCGGTTCGGTTTGCGGAATCTGCCACAGCCCGATACTAATAGCTGGTACACTATATGAGCGGCGACTGAAGGTGGCGGGTTCAAGTTTTTCGAAGCGTAGGGAGGACTTGAAGCAAGTTACCTACCGAAAATCTGCACTCAGTCGATATGCCATTTTGTGCGATCTGACAACAGGGGACAGCGGTCATGCCTCTGAGGTCTCAAAAGGCGCTGCAAGCCGAAGGCCCTGAATCGAGATTGTGTAATCTTCTGAGGACCTGAGATCATGGATGAATTCAGCCAACCTTTTTCCCCACAAAAAGCGCGGTAAGAAGATGGAATACAGTCCCCCCAAGCTGAGTTCCTATGGTGCACTTCGGGATCTGACATCTGGTGGATCTGGCCCTGTCCAGGAACAGAAGCCGGGACCGGCTAACCAACCCTTGAAGTTTCCTTGATCCGCGCCCTCGAATTCCTTCGTGCCCGCAGAGCCTTCCTTCTTCTACTTCTCCGAGATCTCGGTCGGTAGCTCTATTGATCTGCTCGAGCTGCCCCGCTCGTTCTCACCAGCAAAGATTCAATTCCGGCTTGAATCAGGCTCCGCACAGCCGTTCAACGATGCAGACTTGATTCACGATTGGTTGACGCCTGATGGCGAGGTTGCTTTTTCCTGCTTCAAGAGTAAGTCCGGATATCTTCTGAGATTCCCGAATAGAGCCGACTTCACTGTCTCTCCTGACGGCACTTCCATACGTGGATACGCTAGCAACACGGATACGGAGGTCGTGCGGCACGACCTCGTGGCCCAGGTGCTGCCTCGAGTCCTGGGCCACAGGGGCGAACTCGTCCTCCACGCCAGTGCCGTGAGTACACCTCAGGGTGCTGTGGCCTTTATTGGGAACACAGGCACCGGCAAGTCGACTATCGCTGCCAGCTTCTCGAGCTCGGGCCACTCACCGGTTTCAGACGACTGCCTCGTAGTGGATACTGCGGGAGAGGGACCACGAGTCGCGCCGACCTTTCGCGGGACTCGCCTCTGGCCCGATTCGGCCGCAGTCATGGTGGGGCCAGAAGACCTCTCAACCCTCCCTTCTGAATCTGGTGGCAAGGTGTCCTTGCCCACCATCACCAAGGCCGAATGGGACCATCCTGGAGCCCTGCGATTGAAGGCTGCCTTCGTCTTGCACCCCAAGAGGGACGGTTCGCTCGGGTCTCCCGTTCTCGAGGAGCTGTCCCCCGCCCAAGCTCTTATGACCTTCGTCGAGCATTCGTTTCAACTCGACATCACCCACAGGCCCAGCCAGGAACGTCGCCTGGAGCTCTTCTCGCAGCTCGCCAATCAGCTGCCCACCTATCGCTTGGAGTACCAACAGGAATACTCTTGTCTCGACCAGGTCGAGCAGAGGATTCTGACCCTGCTTGCCAAAAGGACTTGAATGTACAGCGTTCGAGACTACGGCCGGATGATCGCGGACGATGTCCGAATGGAGGCTTTCTGACCGAGCACTTGCGGCAGGCTATCGGACCTGATTCAGTCGTGGTGGACATTGGTGCCGGTACGGGAATCTTCACGCTTCTGGCGTGCAAGTACGGGGCCCGCAGGGTTTACGCTATCGAGCCCGCGCCCGTTCTCCAGATCGCCAAGGAGAGCGTCAAGAGGAATGGCTTCTCTGACCGGGTCGAGTTCCTTCAAATCAAGTCAGAAGAGGTGTCGCTGCCACAACCTGCCGACGTCATCGTCTCGGATCTGAGAGGAGTCCTGCCTCTCGTCGGCTATCATCTCCCGTCCATCATCGATGCTCGCGACCGGTTTCTCGCCGCCGATGGAACTCTCATACCCCAGCGAGACGTCTTCCAGACGGCTCTCGTCGAGTTGCCGAAGGCCTATCAAAAGACGGTGGCAGCATTCAAGGACAGCCCCTTTGGATTCGACGGCCAGACCGAGCTGAAGTTCGCACTCAACAACTGGTACTCCGAAACCGCCCTCCCCGACCAGCTGCTCTCCGCCGCTCGAGCCTGCGGCGAGATCGACTACAGGACGGTGAACAGCCTCGACTTCAGCCACCGAGTCACCTTCACGACCTCTCGCGCCGGAACGGCCCACGGTCTCAGTGCCTGGTTCGACGCTCATCTTGCCGACGACATCATGTTCTCGAGCGGGCCGGGGAGGGAGGACTCCGTCTACGGCATGGCTTTCTTCCCGTTCCTCAGACCCTTGACGCTCGAGGAGGGCGACGAGGTCGCCATCGAGCTTGAAGCGAAGCTCGTTGGCAACGAGTACATCTGGCGCTGGACCACGGAACGGGCCGGACAGACCCTGCGTCAATCAAGTTTCTTGGGCTATCCGCTGTCACCCGCCGCGCTCCAGAAGAGAGCCCCCAGCCATGTCTCCGAGGCCAACGACCTGGGCAAGGCTGTGCACACGGCCCTGGAGCTGATGCAAGGCAGCCGATCGAACCAGGAGATTGCCCAGACCCTCGTCGAGCAATACCCCAGAGAGTTCCAAGAGACTCGAGAGGCTCTCCACCTTGTCGGCAAGCTGGCCGAGAAGTACAGTCGACTGAGCCGAGGATCGGCTCATGACCACCCAGTCCCTGCTCACCAACAAGCTGCGCGACCTGCTTCGGCAGGTGCCGAATCTACCCAAGGCCTTCGCTCTGGTCTGGGAGGCAGCCCGCTCCGTGGACTGTCGTCTGGATCGGTCTGCTTCTGATCCAGGGGCTCTTACCGATTGCCACCGTGTATCTGACGAGGGCGATCGTCGATAGCCTGGTCACCGCCATCGACTCTGGAGGCACCTGGGAGACCGTCCGTCCAACGCTCATCTTTGTCGTGGCCATGGCTGGGATCCTCCTCGTCAGTGAAGCGCTTCGAAGTCTCTCGGGCTGGATCCGTGCCGCCCAGTCCGAGCTGGTCCAGGACCACATCACCGATTTGATTCACCATCAATCGACAGCCGTGGATCTGGCTTTCTACGAGATGCCGGAATACTACGACCAGCTCCACCGAGCCCGGGCCCAAGCCTCGACCCGCCCGCTGGAACTCGTCGAGAGTCTCGGCGGCCTCTTGCAGAGCGGCATCACGCTGGTTGCCATGGCTGCTGTGCTCTTCCCCTTTGGTTCTTGGCTGCCCTTTGCCCTGCTGATCAGCACCTTGCCAGCCTTGTTCGTGGTTCTGCGCCACGGTGTACGCCTTCACCTCTTCCGCCGCCGCACCACCGAGGACCAACGCCGTACCTGGTACTACAACTGGTTGTTGACTTCAGGCGAGACCGCCGCAGAGATTCGCCTGTTTCGCCTCGGGCCCCACTTTCGCCAGGCCTACAGCGATGTCCGAACCCGGCTTCGCGGCGAGAGACTGGCGCTGGCTAGGAGCGAGAGCCTGTCAGAGCTGGCTGCCGGCGCCTTCGGACTTCTTATCACCGGCGCCGCCCTCGCCTGGATGGTCTGGCGTGCCGTTCAAGGACGGGTCACCCTCGGCGATCTCGCCATGTTCTTTCAGGCCTTCCACCAGGGCCAGCGTCTCATGCGTACGCTCCTCGAGAATGTCGGTCGCATCTACTCGAGCAGCCTGTTTCTCGGGGATTTGTTCGAGTACCTGAACCTCACCCCCCAGATCGTGGAGCCCAGCGATCCCAAGACCATGCCAGCTCGCCTGACCCAAGGCATCCGGTTCGAGGGCGTGACCTTCCAGTACCCGGGAAGCCGGCGAACCGCTCTCGAGGACTTCAGCCTCGACATCGCTGCGGGCCAGATCGTGGCCATTGTTGGAGCCAACGGCGCCGGCAAGACCACCCTGATCAAACTCCTGAGCCGGTTCTACGACCCACCCCAAGGGACCATTCAGATCGATGGCGTGGACCTCGAGCAGTACTCCATCGCCGACCTGCGACGACAGATCTCCGTGCTCTTCCAACAACCGGTCCACTACAACGACACCGTCAGCGACAACATCCGCTTCGGGGATGTTTCCGCAGCTCTGCCCCACGACGAGATCGTCAGAGCTGCCCAATCCGCGGGTGCCACAAGCGCCATCGATCGGCTCTCCAGCAGTTACGACACCATCCTGGGTCGCTGGTTCACCAACGGTGCCGAGCTCAGTATCGGGGAGTGGCAACGCATCAGCCTCGCCCGCGCCTTCTACCGCGACGCCCCCATCATCCTGCTCGATGAGCCCACCAGCGCCATGGACTCCTGGGCGGAGACCGACTGGATGGCTCGGTTCCGCACCCTGGTCGAAGATCGCACCGCCATTCTGATCACCCACCGCTTCACCACCGCCATGAGAGCCGACGTCATCCACGTGATGGACCAGGGTCGAATTGTCGAACAGGGAAACCACGAGGACCTTCTGAGCCAAGACGGCCTTTACGCGCGATCCTGGCATTCGCAGATGAGCCAGGCCTCCCCACAACCGCCCGTATCCACCACCCTGGATCATGAATAAGATCCGCCGATACCTTCGACTGCCAGCCTGGCAACGGCGCCAGATCTTCTCGGCGTGGTGGCTACTCCTGGGCTTCTGGGTGGCGCTCCGAATTCAGCCCTTCAAGAAGACACAGAGCTTTGCCGATGTCCCCATGGGCACCCCAACCGAGGCAACAGATCTCGAGGCTCTCGCCTGGTGTGTGAGAGCCGCTGGTGGCACCCATCTCGTCCCCATCAAGTGCCTCGAGCGCTCCCTTGCCCTGCAAAGGATCCTGCGAAAGCGCGGGGTGCCCGCTGAGCTTCAGATCGGAGTCGAGAAGAACGGCACCGCGCTCGCAGGCCACGCTTGGCTCGAGATCGACGGGGAGCCCATCGGGGAGCCGGAAGGCATCGACCAGAAGTTTGCCGCCCTGGTCTAGTCCCAGTCCTGACCGCGGCCGTCTAATTCGAAGCTGGAGTGTCCAGCTGTGCCTCGGGAAGAATCGCATTAAGGAAGGACCGGATCTCCGCGTCCTCCCCCTTCGACGACAGCTCACGCAGGTGGTCGAGTGCCCCATCAAGCTTCCCCAGAGGATAGGAGTTGAGCTTGCCAATGAAGATCTTGGGGTGACGGGTCTTGGCGATGGACTCGGCATCCGTCTGCAGCTCTTCAAAGAGCTTCTCGCCCGGCCGGATACCCGTAAACTCGATCTCGATGTCCTCATCGGGCTCCAGCCCGTTCAACGTGATCATGTCTCGAGCCAAGTCGACAATACGAACCGGCTCACCCATGTCGAGAATGAAGATCTCTCCTCCTTCACCCATCGCTCCGGCCTGCAACACCAGCTGCGCTGCCTCAGGAATTGTCATGAAATAGCGCACCATTTCAGGATGGGTCACCGTCACAGGCCCACCAGCCTGTATCTGCTCACGAAAGATCGGGATCACTGAGCCCGTCGAGCCCATCACGTTGCCAAAGCGAACCGCCACATACCGGGTGCCATTACGCGAATCCAGCTCCTGCACCGCTAGCTCCGCCACTCTCTTGGTCGCACCCATCACCGATGTCGGGCGAACCGCCTTGTCAGTGGAGACCATCACCATGGCATCGCAACCGAACTCGCCCGCGACCTCGCCAACGATCCAGGTTCCCAGGGTGTTGGACTTCACGGCCTCACAAGGGTTGGCCTCCGTCAGGGGCACATGCTTGTGGGCTGCCGAATGAAAGACCACGGCTGGTTTCCAGCGAGCAAAGATCCTTCGCATCCGATCCCGGTCACAGATATCGGCCACCACCGGCTCGGTGCTCGAGCTCGGGCCACTCGTTGCCCAGCTCGCGATGGATCTGAAAAAGCGCGAACTCGGCTCGTTCCAGAAGAATGAGTTTGGCGGGCTCGAACCGAGCGATCTGCTTCGACAGCTCCGCACCGATCGACCCACCGGCACCGGTCACCAAGACCGTCTTGCCTTTGATAAACGGCTCGACCTCTTCCTGATCCAATTGCACTGGAGCACGACCCAACAGATCCTCAATCTCGATGTCTCGAAACCGCGTAATGCCCACTCGTCCATCGAGAATCTCGTAGAGCCCCGGAATGATCCGCACCTTGACCGGGATCTGCTCGCAGATCGTCACCATCCGCCGCAGCTCTCGCCTGGATACCTGGGCGATCGTGATGATGACGTGATCGATTTCGAGACTCTTGCAGAGCTCGGGAAGATCCCGCGTCGTACCCAAGACCCTCTTGCCTTGAATCACCGCGCCATGCTTCTCAGGATCGTCGTCGACGAACCCCTCGATCCAGACATCCATGTCGCCTCGGCCGCGAATTTCCCGTGCCGCCAGGACCCCTGCCCGCCCCGCGCCCACCAGAAGCACAGGACGACGCTCGGAAGGCTGGCCTGGCCTGCGTTTTTTCTCAAACCGCTCGTACAAGACTCGCCGGAGCACGCGAATCGTCACGACCCCGGAGAACGCGAAAACCGTATCCATGAAGATAATGGAGAGTGGGACTCGCCAGAGCTGAAACGAACTCGGCAGAGCCAGGCGCCCCGCAAGAAGGATCACCCCAGACCAGAACGCGGCACGAAGGAAGGCCGCCATCTCTGCCAGTCCGACATACCGCCAAATAAAGCTATAGACACCACAGAAGACCAGCGCCCCGAGCTGAACCAACACTACCAAGGGCAGCTGTGCCAGCAGCTCCTGCCACTGAGTGGCCCCGAGTCGAACTCGAACCGAAGTAGGTAGGAAACTACGAGTGCCGCTGCTAGAACCGCAACATCCAGGATGAATTGCGTCTGGCGCGAGAGCAGTCGCGACCAAAAGAATCTCTTGCCGTCGTGTGTGCCTGTAGTTGAAGGGTCTCGGACAGTCGGGCGGGAATCACTCCATGAGGTATCAGTGCTGGGCTGTTCTTGAGACATGACGATTGGGTGACGCGATCCTCAGCGAAGGATATCCCACCCACAGGTTTGTTGGTCTGCCTCTCTGACGTTGGCCCTCCACGGCACAATCTCTAGTTAGCCTCGCCAACTACCACGCTTCAATCGAGTGACGATCCAAGATCGACTGTAGCGGACAAAGCGGATCATCAGATCGAACGGTCGCCAGACGCGGTAGCCAAGATAGCCAGCGGAACTCATCGGCTTCCCATAAAGAAGATCGATCTGAAGATTTGTCAGCCATACAGCGCTCCAAGCTGTTTGACCAAGGCTCTGAAGTCGTCCTTGTCCGGGTGCTGGGTCGAATCGACGCGACAGTCTGAGCGACTCCCGATAAGTCGGATCCAAAGCGCCGGCCACGAAATGTCGGAGAAGTTGGGAACAGCCGGAATCCTCGCGGGCGATTTCGGAGCCCAGCTCCCCTTCCGAGAGCCTGTGGGTGAGTTCAGTGGCAGCCCGGATCTCAGCAAGACTCAAGTCCTTTGTTACCCAGCTCTCCACCTGCCGCATAGTCTCGGTATCTTCATAGACGGCAGAACCCAGATCCTGGAGATCGGCTACGAGCTGGAACGCGGGATAGGAGTCGGGCGCCTTGCCATGATGCCCTAGCCCGTGCGCCAGAAACTGGGCTACGAGCAAAGGCATCGACGGAAGAAAGCAGTTGCCGGGGATTGCAGATTGGTGCTGTACCTGCCCAGCTTGGAGGCACTGATCTGCAGTAACCCAGCGCTCACCGTCGAAACCGCACACCGTCCAGAACATGGTGGATCTCCACAGCGCTCCCACGAGAGTGAAATAAGACCGGCAGGTGATGGTCGGGCGCCGCGATTCCCGAGACCCTAAAGCCGGAAGCGACCAACACCTCATAGCAAGAGGCTCGCCCTCTTCAACAGGGACCAGAATGTCGATATCGGCGACTCGCCGGGACCCAGCAGCCAGATTTCCCAAGAAATGTAGTGCCATCCCCTTGAGCAAGACGAGCGAATACCCAGCCGGTGCGGACACCTCAGCGATATCGCGAAGCGCCTCCTCATGCGACATCACGGTCGCCACGTTGGCATAGAACTCTCGTCCCAAGGTCTCGAGAACCCAGTCTCCCAACTCCGCTCGCAGCACCTCGTCCGAAATTCGACTCTTGATTCGCGGCAGCACTGAGAGGGCGCGCCCCGACTCCAGCAACGTCTCAGGATCGAGTGAACCTGACGAGACAGACGCAGTCTCGGGGCCGAATCCTCGGGCCAGCAACCAGTCCACCTCCGGCGTGACGTCGATCCGGGGTGGACTAAAGCGAATTCCAGACATTGGGCCGAAGATGGTTCAGCTCCGCAGCTGCCGATGGCTACGATAAATCAGCGCCTCTCTCGCCTTGCGCTACCAAGACGACTCTCGAGAGCACTTCCATCTCTGATACTGACACAGGATAATCAGGCGTTCCTGAAGCTCCAAGAAAAGAACGGGACAATCCTCATTCCGGAAATCGCAGAATCGAGCAAGCCAAAGAGCCTAGATGAGCCATCACCAAGTCAGAGCGATCCTGTCGAATGTCTCCCTTCTGGTCCTGTCAGTCCTTCTTGGTCTCCTTCTGGCCAAGGCATCGTGCGTGTTGCGGCGCCTCAGCAGCTAATCACCCTCAGACCGGACGTTTGGGTTCCGCACGATGGCCTGGGGTGGCGCCACTCAGCCAACGTAGACACCCAGATAAATACCGGTGAAAGGGAAGTCCATCTTCTGACTGACGCACGCGGGCATCGTATCGGCGGAACGCCGTCGAGTGGACCACTCTGGCGAATCCTTGCACTTGGTGACTCATTTCTTGCCGCACTGCAAGTTGAGCATGAGAGCAGCTTTGTACACCTGATTGAGACTGGCCTCGAGGACGCGCTAGGAGTGTCAGGGGTAGTGGTCAATACAGGCGTCGGGGGATGGGGACCTAGCCAGTACCTATTCGAAGCGAGAAACGAACTAGCGATTACCCACTACGATGGGGTGGTTGTTTTCGTCTATCTGGGGAATGACATTGAAGAACAGATCACCGATCACATTCCTCCTCGACAACCAGCGAAACGGCACCAGTTCAAGATACCCCGATCGACATCCAGATCTGACTTGATCGACGCTCTGGTATTTCCGATAAACGACTATCTCGAGGAGAGATCACAACTATTTGTGCTGGCAAAGAATCGGATGAAATTCATCCTCATGCGGATTGGTCTTACCAGACACTACTTCCCTAGAGTGCAATTGAGATCAGATGAGGAGTCGACCGGTTGGGCCAATACAGCCCAGATCCTCAAATCCATTGAAGCAGAAGCGGGCAACTACGGTGCAGCATCTCTGTTTGTTCTCCTACCGACCCCCACCCAGATCGACCTTCAACAGACAACGAAATACGCCGAGGCGCTGTCCCTCTCCGAGGACGCGATAGACCTCGACCGGCCATCCCGGGTTCTCGTTCCCTTGCTCGAGGAAAGAGACCTAGAGGTGATCGACCTGACGCAAGCCTTTCGCGGTGCCCATTCTGAGAAGACCGAAGACCTCTTCGGATCAGTCGACAACCACCTAGGTATAGCCGGGCATCGACTCGTTGCTGACCAAGTGCTACCGAGGTTGGTTGAGATCCTCAATCGGAAGAAGCAGGACCAGCGACTCTCGCCCAATCTTCAGCCACCGGAATATTCGCAGCGATAGAGCTACTCTTCGGGAATCCGCACCGAAGCCCGATCACTGTCAGCACCAACTTTTTCCTGAATCTCCTCGATTGTCGGCGGCGGCGTTCGGCCGGGCATCAGAATCGCCACCAAGGTATCTATCAGGACAGTCAGGTCCGAGCCTGCCGATCTCGCCGACAGATACTCAATGTACGAAACCAGCTTGTATGGTTGCAGGGTCTCCCGGTAGAAACGCTCAGGATCTTCGACCGAGGCTAGGAGATCTTCCTCGTTTCGCAATCTGAGCGTTACCGGATCGGTCAGACCGGGCCTTGTCGCGAGAATCGAGGCCCATTGCGGATCGCTCTGCTGCACATAGCGCGGGACCTCGGGCCTCGGACCCACCAACGCCATCTCACCCCTGGCGACATTCCAAAGGGATGGCAACTCATCCAGCTTCGAGCGGCGTAGCAGCCTACCGATCCGAGTCACACGCGAATCGCCTCTGGCAGTAATCTCAGGACCCGCGATCCGTTCTTCCATGGATCGGAACTTGAGGAGCGTGAACAGCTGCCCCACTCGACCCACTCGTTGCTGCCGAAACATCACTGGCCCGGCCGAGCTCGTCTTGACTGCCAGAGCGATCAGAAGAAATACTGGTGATAGCACTACCATCCCCAGGCTCGCCGCCGCCAGATCCACGATCCTCGGCAGGCCCTTCGGTACAGGGGTGCGTTACCTCCTGTGGACATCGACGACATCCGCCACCGCCTCGATTACATCTTCAACATCCTCATCGCTCAATCCCGGGTGAAGAGGCAAGCTGACAAGCCTTTGATACCCCTCCCAGGTCACCGGGAAAGTCCTCTGGTTGGAATCCGTACTTGTCTCGGTAGTAGGGATGAATGTGCACCGGGATGAAGTGCACCGAGCTGCCGATTCGGCGCTCGCCGAGCTCTCGGATGAATCGTGCGCGATCGATGGTCGAGATCTTCCAGTCGCAATCGGATGGCGTAGATCTGCCAAGCGCTTTCGCAGCCGTCTCGGCATCAACCGGAACCTCGACCTCGGGCAGCGCGCTCAAGGACTCTGAGTAGCGCTCCACCACCTGCAGCCGGCGCTGCTGAAAGTTCGCCAGCTTACGCAACTGCAGCCAGACCCATGGCCGCCTGGATATCGGTCATGTTGCACTTGAACCCCGGGAGCACGACCTCGTAGTACCAGGACCCCTCCTCCTGATACCGACTCAAGGTGTCGCGATTCATGCCGTGAAGCACCCACGGACGGGCGCGCTCGATGAGCTCGGCATCACCTGTGAGCATGCCGCCTTCGCCGTCGTGATGTTCTTCGTCGAATAGAAGCTGAACGCCGTAAGATCGCCGATCGATCCGACCGATCTGCCTCGATCGCGCGCGGCAGGGCGTGGGCCGCATCCTCCAGAACCAGAACCTCGCGCGGCGCGGCCAATTCGAGAATCCTGGCCATCTCGCAGGGATGCCCATAGAGATGGACCGGCAGGATGGCTTTGGTCCTCGGACCCAGTGCCTCGGCAATTCTCTCCGGATCGATACATAGGGTATCGGGCTCCACATCCACCAGTACCGGCGTGGCGCCGACGTGCTCGATGACGTGTACGGTGGCGCAAAAGGTCATCGGAGTCGTGATCACCTCGTCCCCGTCCCCCACTCCCAGAGAGGCCAGCCCGACCTGCATGGCATCGGTCGCAGAGGAACGTGCCAGCGCAGCCTTCGGCCCCAACAGCACCCGCGAACTCCTCCTCGAATCGACGGACCTTGGGTCCAGTCGTGATCCAGCCAGACCTTCAGGGTGTCGACGACCTCGGCGATCTCTTCTTCACCGAGGCAGGGGGGGGAGAACTCGAGGAAAGTGTCACGCATACGTCGCTAGGTCCGGACGGTGCGTCGTCGGGCTTGACCATCACGGCGACAAAATGGGATCGGAGAAATGGAAGACCCTCGAGCAAGGTTGCCAGAGTCCAGCTGGCAGGAACAACCCTTCGAGCTACAGGTGGAACGAGGGTCATCGAACGGATCTTGCCAGAGTATCCCTTGAAGAGATCCTTGATCTCACTGGACCTCACCTTCCGGACATTCGGATTCGACGGGTTGTTATAGCGAAAGTCATACAGAAGAGCGGCACCGCCTGGCGCTAGGACTCTATTGATCTCGTTGACGACATTCCTTCGAGCATTCGGATCCAAGATAGACGAGAGTACCGTCGAGACCGACAACCAAGCGAAAGGTCTCGGCCTCCCATGGCAACGCTCTGGCGTCGCCAATCTCCAGATGTCCGCCGGGGACTGCCGCGATGGCCACTTCTGCGCGGCTCCGATCGAGCTCGATACCGTAGAGATCTCGAGAGTCCATCCCCCAGCCCAGCAGAGTGGGCAGCCAGCCACCCGTTCCGAATCCGATTTCAAGACATCGGTCGCCCCTGGTCGGGAAGACGCCCAGGTCTTTCAGGATCCTCGCGGCGACCCGCTCACGCCCTTGTCGCATGAAGAGCTCAGCCGGTTGCCAGGAGGCGTACATCGAGCGATCCAGCTCTCGGTCGCGACGCTCGTTCTCCTCCAGGATTCGCCTGGCTTCTGTCACTTCCATCCCTCCGACAATTCTTGCGGCCCCAACCTCTCTTCACCGGACAGAGTCGACTTGTCGCCCCATCGGCCCAAGAATCTCACGAGTCCCATGAGAAATCCTGTGCCGTACCCGAGGTGTAGACCCGCAAACGCGGCCGGCAAAATCGGAGCCATAGCGAATCCCTCTCGTGCCGACACCATGAGGGAAGCTACCAAGACGCCGGCAAGGTATGCGAGTGGCACCACCGCCAGAATGGGTAGTGCTGGCGGGAACACCAACCCGAAGACGGCCGCCGCAATCAACGCCAGGACAAGGACAACCGGGGCAAATTGACGAGGGCTCATCTGCCGAGGGTGTTTCTGCAGGACTCTCACCTTCCAGTAACCATACTGGAAGTACTGCTTCCAGAGCTTTCTCAGCGAGCCGCGCGCGAAGTACCTTGAGCCCAGCGACGGGTCCAAAAGCAGTTGCCCACCAAGCTCACGGATTCTGTAGTTGTACTCGTCATCTTGATTGCGCACCAGCTCTTCGTCGTAGGGTCCAGTCGCTTCGAGCGTCTTACGTCGGTACGCTGGGAAGGGTACCGTGTCAGAGGGCTGCGCCTCCTCGACGCCCACTCGAAAGGCCGAGCCCCCGACTCCGAATCGCGAGCTCATCGCCGCGGCAATCGCGCGACCCACGAGCGTTTCGCTAACTGTCTCCACCGGTCCTCCGACTCCGAACACATCGCTCTGTGGATCCTCGAGAAGCTCAGCGCATCGACGCAGGTGATCTGGGCGAATTTCGCAATGACCGTCCACCCTGAGAACGATCGTGCCTCTCGACGCGCGAGTTCCGATGTTCAATGCTGTGGCAACGATCCGCCCCGGATTGTCCAGCAGCTTCAGCTCGGGCTCTGTTGCTTCGCGATCAATTCCTCGACGAAGGCTCTCGTACCGTCGTCGGACATTCCATCGACAACCAGGATCTCGAAGCTTCTCTCGGATAGTCCTGCGACCATGACCGACCCGAGACTTCGTTCGATGAAGCCCCCCTCATTGCGTACGGGCATCAGGATCGATGCAAGGGGAAGCTCTTCTTCCTCATGCTCATTTGGAGTTGTCACCTTCGCACAGCTTGGACACAACCGCCTGGAACTTTCCACCCGGGCCCAGAGGAATCTCATCCACAACCTTTACCTCCACTTGAACCCTTGGACCAAGCCGCTCCACGATTCGAGATCGAATGATCTCATCGACGTCGTCATCACAGCCAGGATCACACTCCAGCAAGACGCGAATGTGTTCGAGGGTCTCCTGAACGACCTGCCCCCGGCGCACGCCCGGAAGATCGATGAACACCCCGTGGAAACGCACCATCTGCTGGCCATCAGGACCGACAACAACGTCCCTCGATCCTCCCAACCACCTCCTCGAGAACCGGCATCTCTCGACCGCAGGCACAAGGCGCTGCCGACCAAGCCGCAAGGTCCCCTAGCCGGTACCTGATCAAGGGCTGATGAGGCCTCGAGCAAGCCCCGTCACAACGACTTCACCAACTTCTCCTGCTTCACAGTAAGTGCCATCTGGGCGAACGATCTCGATGATTCCAGCATCGAGACTGACATGAAGAGATCCCTCTTCACATTCGCAGGCGAAGCTGGCGTTCTCGACCGCACTGTACTCCTCGAATACCCGGCAACGGTATGCAGCTTCCATCACCTCCCTCATCTGCGAAGTCACCTTCTCGCTGGTCGTGACCAGGCCCCGCAAGGGCGGAGGCTGAAGTCCCTGCTCGAGCATGAAGCCAGCAAGGAGGTAGTAGGACACAGCATACCCGGTCAGCCATTCGATCTGACTCTGGTGGAGGGCATCCACGTATTGCTTTGCGGTGTCGCTGCGAAGATGAAACGGGGAGAAATAGACCTGTCTCTCCGCCAGGTTGTACCGGTGGTATGGACCCTCACTTTCGGGATCAGGAACGACCTGGCGCCCAGAGAAGGTTGCTCTTGGCAGCCGAAACGAAGCCCCCGCCCATCGGACGGACCTCGCTTCCCGGAGAGCCAGGGCAGCACGGTACTCGCGAACTGTCCAGTGAATTGCGATTGGCGTTCCGGTCGATCCGCTCGTGTGGAATTTCAGGCCACCATGACTCGACTGATCCTCACGAACGAATCTGCCAGGGGCTTGGCGAAGGGGCTCCTTGTCTAGAATTGGAAGACCAGAGAGATCGCCTGCCTTAGCGGCCGCAGACTGCTCGCCGTCCCAAGTCTCTCTGTAGTACGGAACTTGATTCAGTGCGACCTCCAGAACCTCGGAGAGTCGCCCCCTCGTCCAAGCCCTCCATTGCTTCTTGTCGAAGTCCCTCTCTCTCCCGAAAGCCCTCGACCAGGGCAGCAGACCCCGGACCAAATCGAACCCAGCGCCATCGGAGACCATAGGTCGACACCAGGAGATTCTGAAGCCACACGGGTGACCGGGAGTACACCTGCTCGGCAATACCCATCGCCCTAGGAGACTACAGGATCTCTCGGAAGAGACCTTCCCACATCGGGAGGACTTTGGACCAATCGTGGGCTTGGGCACTCTCGGACCCGTTGCGGGACAGCTTTGAGGCCAGCGAAGGATGCTCCAAGAGTTCCTGTACGGCCTTGGCCATCGCAGGGCGCGTCGGAGGGTTCCACGAGCAGACCGCTGGTCCGGTCGCTGACTACATGTGGAACACCACCCACATTTGTGCTCACCACAGACAAGCCGCAAGCCTGAGCTTCCACCACGCTTCGTGGGGCGTTGTCCACCGTCGTCGTGTTCAGGAAAATGTCGGCAGCCTGGAGCTCTGCTGGCACCTCGGAGTTTGGGATCGGCCCCTTGATCGTGGCTTGACCTTCGAGTCCTAGTCGAGCGATGGCGTCCCTGGTCCTCTGCCAGGCTGCCATCCCCTTTATCGGGGCCAATCATGACGAGGGTCCCATCAGGATGAGTGGCAACTAGGTTTCCGAGGACTTCGACAGCAACCCAGGGCTGATAGATCTTGTGAAACGCTCGGACCCAGATCAGTCTCGGCTGTGCCGCAATTCTCTCCTGGTAGTGAAACCTCTCCAGGTCCAGGGGGTTTGGTATCACCCGGATTCCGCCGGAAAATCTTCTCATCCCTTCCGCCAGAAAATCTGAAGGGCATGTTACAGCTCTCGCCTTTCTGAGAAGTCGACCTACTCGTCTCGGATGCCTGGCAGCGAACTCCGGAAGCTGTCCACCATGAAGCGTCAGGACATATGGCTTGCCCATGGCCCTCAGGTTAGAAGAGGCCACCTCTGCCCAGACAAAAGCAGGGCCACTGAAAACGTCAATGTGAGCCAGATCGTACTCGGCACTTCGTCGTATTGTGGTTGTGACGATATCTGCCAAGCGGGCAACTCTGCCGGACCGGGACGAGGCATGAACTACTTCATACCCACTCTGCTGGAACCAGTCGGGCAGACTCTCGCGACTTTGACTTCCCAGAGCAGTCTCGGCACCAAAGCTGCCCACAAACAACAAGCGAGGCTTCCTTGTAATCGGGTCCTCCATCTTTGGATAGCCCACCTTGCTCAACGAGATGCCATGCGCCCTTGTCGCCTAGCCTGGCTTGGAAAGACATTGACTTGCGATTCCAAGAGTACAGCCAGACCAATCGCGAATGCAGGCAAGACCAACCGAAATGCGTTGACCGCCATGTAGAGAACAACCCAGGTCGCCAATCCGGCTGCCAGTGGTCCCAGATTCGTCTGCTTCGATCTCCTTACCAATTGAAACAAGATTGCGGCCAACGCTCCCAGACTGATCAGGCCAAACACGCCGTGCTCAGCCAACATTCGTGTGAACTCGGTGTGGCCGGCTACACGTTGACCAATAAACGACGCCCTGATCTGAGTAGCCACCCCCGGACCCACACCCAACACCGGGCTCTCCCGCCAGATCTCCAGGTCTGTCTTTGCGATTGCTCCACGCCCAGTGAGACTCGGATTGGTGTATCTCTGAGAGAACCCACCCTGGGTAACTCTTTCCAGCCCTGGAACCAGGACGAACGCGAACAGGCCAGCCATCATGAGACCCGAACTCAGTACGGTCATTTGTTGACGGCTGCTCCTGAAAGCCAGAGCAATTGTCACGGCAAACGCCCCGATAGTCATTGCCAGGCCGGATCGAGAGAAGGTCAAAGCGGCTTGAAACGCTAGAAAGACTGTCAGCGCCCACAAGACCACTCCGCGTTGACCTCGCCACTTCACCATGAATCGATGTTGCAGGACGAGAAGGAGACCCAAGGAAAGGACTGACGCGACCTGGTTGGGTCCATATCCGCCACTAGCGACAAAGTTCGAGGCATCAGAGAAATCGACCTCATCAGCCGTCACTAGGGAACCCAGCGCCACCACTGCGACTCCCACAGCTGGCCCTAGAAAAACCGACATGATCACCCTCGGTTCCATGGCGCGCCGAGATGCTAAAGTGCAGTACCAAAGCGCCAGGAACAGGGCTGCGGGACCAGCCAAGTTGAACGCCATCGCCTGTCGGGCTTCCTCGAGATCCGAGATGCTGCTGAATGTCAGCGGAATGGAGACCAGCAAAGGCAGTAAATACAAGAGACCGAGTACCGGCGGGCGGCGATGGCGTCGCAGAAGAGCCAGGCCAAACAATAGGACAAAAAGGTACTCCCCAAGGAGCCAAGGAACTCGAGCTCCAGACATACGCCAGAGAATCTCCGAACCAGCAATGTAGGCGGCGGTGGTCAGAACCAGTGCCGGGGACCCACTGGCTCCAACCGCAAGTGCACCGGCAGCAACAACCACCGCGTGCAGGGTCGCAGTCATCGGCAAGCCAGTCATCAACAGAGCGAGCGCCGCGCTGAAACCGAGCCAGGCCAAGAGTCCAGTGGTTTTCTGAAGGCGGGCCAACCGGCTACGTGGACGCCCTGTATACCTCAGTTGTGGCTTGCCCGACTCCGAACTGGGACCGAGAGACTGTTGGCGGGTCATGAATCTGAGATCGCCGGGGATGCGCTCCCCATCAGCGCAGTGTCCATTCTCGTCTTGAAAAGGGCAACGACGTTCATCAAATACTCATCGTACGAGAATAGCTGAGCGCTCTCTAGCCCGTTCTTCACAGTGTTGGCCCACGATTCTTCGTTACTCGAGAAGCCGAGAACTGCCCTTGCGAAAGCCTCGTCATCATCTGGATCTACCACCACGCCCGATCCAGACTCTTCAAAGAACTGAGGAATTGCAGAGACTGCCCCGGCTATCGGTACAACTCCATAGGCCATTCCCTCCGCAAGCACCTTTGGAAACCCCTCGCTCCGGCTCGGATGCAGAAGGAAATGAGCCTGCCGCAACACAGAAGGGATTTGACTCCGAAGCAAGAAGCCACGGAATCTCACCTGATCCCCTAGCTTCAGCTCATCCACCAGCCGCTCCAGATCCAGCCTGAGAGGACCATCCCCCACAATCTCCAGGACAAATCTCGAAGCTTGGTTTGAGAGACGGTTGATCGCGCGAATGGCCACTTCCGCTCCCTTCCCCTCGATCAAGGCCCCAATGTGGACTATTCTCATGGGAGATTCGAGACTCTTCTCCCGCGCGCACTTCCGACCTTCTTCGATCTCCATCGTCGTCAAACAGGGGTTCTGAAAGGACGTGACGTGAACGGGCTGTCCCGCCCACTTGCCGTTGACCGTCACCACCGCACCATGGCCAGATCTTCGCAGTAGCCAGCGCTGGAGCCGATAGGGAAGCCGATCGTGTCCGGATGGCTGCCAATTCCCCGCGTACTTGACCCACCTCGGTCGCGGCTGTTTCGACAGGAAGAGCATGAGAAGGGCGACCCAGCTTATGCTGGCCGGGCACCGGACATGGATGGCGTCGGCATCTCTCATCTCCTTCCGAATTGCCCTTACCCAACCCGGGACTCTCGGCAGAATTCCAGCTTTCTCGAACAAGGAGTCTCCACCTGCTGGCTTCACGGGTCGAACCCTGACGTTCTTCGCTTGATAGGGCAATGAACTCGCCGGGGGCGCGCCGGGACTCACGGGCGCCAGATGGACAAGCTCGTCCCACAGTGTGGCCAGATGATCAATTTCGCGAACTGTTGGCCCCCAACCCACAAAGGAATCGCCCTGGCGATAGTGTGGGGTGTGAGAGACAACCAGTAGTCTCACGCAGGAGCCTCGCTATCCATTCGAAGGTCTTCCACCAGCTGTGCTTCACCGGTCAGTGACCTCAAGACTCTGTCATAGTCATTGGCACGAGATTCCCAACTCTGCTCTGCCTTCGCTCGCGCCAACGCGGCATCTCCCAGTCTAAGTCTCAACGGGGTGTCTTCGAGAAGACGGATCAAGGCATCAGCAGTGGCTCCGGGGTCGGACTGCGGAACCACCACTCCTGTCTCACCATCCAAAACTGCCTCCTCAAGTCCTGATCCACTGCTCACGACGGCCGGCTTGCCGCACATGGCTGCCTCGACGACTGCGATTCCATAACCTTCGAAGTCTCCACTCGACGTATGCTGACTGGTCATCGCGAAGACCTCGCAACTGTTGTAAGCCGCAACGAGGTCCTCTTCCTCTAGTGGACCGAAAACTCGGACCGCATGAGCGACACCTAGGCTCCCTGCCAGCTCTTGAAGCCGAGGCCGCTCTGAAGGCAGGCCAACCATTGCGTATCGCAATTCTGGCACCCGCTCGAGAACTCGAGGCAGAGCTCGGATAACGATCTCCTGGCCCTTGCGAGCCGTAAGATTGCCGACTGTTAGAACGATTCGAGCCCCCGTCAAGTCGAACCGACTCTTGAAATCCTCCACCACCACTATGTCTTGGACCTCGAACCGTGAGGGATCGGCTCCATTCCCGATCACGAAGGCTGGTACCCGCCTGACACCTAGACGCCGAAGATGACTCCCCGTATAGAGACTGACAACGACGATGGCGTCCGCTCGATCGAGAGCTCTCTGGGTCAACGCGCGGACCCATCTCCGCTTCGCGTCCAGCTCTGTTCCGTGAGTGATCGCGACCCACGGCACTCGGTGTCTGGGGCACGCCCAGGCTGCTACCCAAAGGGCTCGCTGTCCACTGGCCAGCACGACATCTGGCCGACTTCGCTCGATAGACCGCTGGACCGCAACCAGCCGATCACGACCTTCTCGCAACGAAGGCTCCACTTCAGGCACAGAAGTGATCTTGAAAGGCTGATCTGAATTGAAAGCCTCAATCTCCTTCTGGTTCTTGTAGCTCTGAACCGTGACGACCTCGATCTCCCAATCCAGCTTCACGAGTTCCCTAGCCAATTGATGGGCTTGAACTCCAATCCCCCCTGGACCTGGTGGGAACTCCGTTGAGTGAATCAGAAGCCTCATAACTCGGAACTACCCTGCGCCTCGTTCTTGAGATAGGGAATCTGGGGAAAGTCTTGCAACAGCCTAGTGGTCTGATGAAAGCGCCAGGCAACTACCAAAAGAGTGTGCGGCAAGAGAAGACTACCTGCCAAGATCTTCAACACCTTTCGGAGCTTGCTACCCCTAATGACGAATGTCCCAACGATACGAAGAAGCAGCGCCTCCCGCACCTGATGCGGGCTGAAGTATCGGCGGGCCAAATAGATCTCGGTTGTCGCTGGCAGGTGCCGGTGCAACAAACGAGTGCGACTGCTGGCGTAGGTCACCGCCCGTGCCCCGTGGGCTCGCAACCCGCCAGATGTTGCGTGATGATGCAGGACCCGAGTCTCGGGATTCAGGACCATAAGCGCCCCGCTGAGATAGACCCGCATCCCAAGATCGCCATCGGCCCGCGGCCCATGCTCGTAGGCCAGATCGAACAGCCCCGATCTCTCGAGAGCCGATCGCCTCACTAGTGTGTTGTTGGTCGGGAAGACGTCGCTCAGCCTGAAGATCCGAAAATCATCAGGCAGCTCCCCGGCCCCCACTTCGTCGGCGACCCCTGACGAGACATCGGCTCCCGTCGCAACTAGCGTATTCAGATGGCGCTCGATGAGGTCGTCTTCCACCTCGTCATCGTCATCGAGAAAAAGAACATAGTCACCCGTCGCCACCTCGAGCCCTGCGTTTCGCGACGAACACTGACCCGGCCGTTCTCGATACAAGACTTCGAGTGGAACACGAGGATGCCGCTCAACCAGATCCTGTCTCCTGCGTTCTGGTTGCGTCTGATCGACCACGACCACTTGATCCGGAGGAACGGTCTGAACGGCGATCTGCTCCAGGAGTTTGTCGAGATAGTCATACCGATCAAGAGTTGGAATCAAAACGGTGACCGATCCTGGACCAGCGTTTGCTGAGCCTGACGGCATCGCCAATGTACGGCGGCGCTGTTGGCTAGACGCGCTCGCACCAGCCAGTTTCCAAAGTCCCGCAATCTCCCATGGCTTGATCCGTCGCCCGAGCAAAGCTCTGACCAGGGCCCAACGTGTCCAAAACCTCCCTGCCCTCATCCCCAAGAAGCGGACTTCGTCTGTGATTGGAAGCACCGGCGATTCGATTCGTTGGTCGGTACCTACGAGCAGGGGCGAGTAACGCGGTAGGGCTCCCGCCGATGCATAGCGATGCCCCAACTCGAGAGAGCAGCCCGCAATGGATTCAAACTCGTGACTCGGGCCACCCAGGCGCCGAACCACATCGGTTCGAACTAGACACGCCTCGAGGGAGACCCGCCAAGAGGATGCTTCAGTCTTCGCTGGGGGATCAGCAGAGAGCATCCAGGTCGGTTTGACATATGAGAGCAATCCAGGGAGACCCGCCATTCCGCGAGCAAGTCCCGCGTGCCACACATCTCCTGGGTGCTTCAGGACGCCCAGAATAACTTCAGGGTCAGGGGAGCCGAGTTGGGCACTCCACGTCAGGAGGGCATCTGCACTGCCATTCGCCAGGAGCCTATCTACTCCCTCCGCCATGGCCGCAGGAGTTTCCTTACAGACGAGACTGTGACCGAGTTCCCAATCTGGGGAACTGTCTGCTCCCAGGAGGAGAAGATCGACCCGGGGCTCGCTTGTCACCCGGTTGGCTCCCTCTCAAGATCCGAATAGAGGTCAACGAACGCCGCGATCTGCTTCTGAATCGAGAAGTGCTCCTCGGCTCTCGATCGCGCCTGACGGCTCATCGAAGCTGCTGAGATCTGGATCCTTCGCGAGAAGCGAGACCTTCGGTGAGCCAGGACGTTCGGATCTCGACGTGGAACCACAAATCCGGTCTCCTCGTCCGACACGTTCTCAGAAAGACCATCCGCATCCGTAGCTACAGATGGGAGTTCATCGCTTGTGCCTCCACTACCGCGTTGCAGAACCCCTCCGAAACTGCCGAGTGCAGTAAGACGTCCGACGCAAGCATCTTCGTGCGGACGGAGTCAGAGCCCATTGAGCCTTGCAAAGACACAACCTCTTCAAGACCAAGTTGACTCCGCGCAAATGACAGGGATTCGAAGGCGGTCCCGTCGCCGACGATCTCGTACTGGCAGACCAGCCCTAGCTCGACGAGTTCTCTGACTGCCAACAACGCATACTCATGGCCCTTCTTCCACTCCAGCCGACCGACGCTGAGAATGCGAAGAGGGCGGTCTGGTGTGCCGAGAATCTCGTTCGATTCCGCTCTCTCCCCGGACCAGAATTCCAGATCGACAGCCGGGGGGATCAGTCGGTGCTTCTTGTCTTCTGGACAGCCCCTCGCAATCGCCCTTTTCCAAAGATCTTGTCCAAGAAGGTGAAGGACATCTGCTCGCTCCCATACCTCATCGTAGTATCCCTCCTCCTCAAGGCCACTGAAGTTCAAATCGTAGCCACGAAAGCTAACGACGACTTTGCAGCCAAGCAGTTCACCAATGTGCATTCTCCCAACCGCCAAAGCACCGAACTCGAAATGTACGATGTCAGGAGCCAGGGAGATCATCGGGCTGTCAATCACGAGATGCCTTGCAGAGTAGCGACCATAGCGTAGGACCGAAACTGGCCTTGCCACTGCGGCCGCTGCCACTGCGATCGGACCTCTCACCAGCGCCTTCCACCTCGGTCGCACGGGCACGGACAAGTGAACCCTTGCCCTGATGTCTGGGAACTCAGCGAGCTCGGGGAACCTCTGCCATTCCTCGTCATCGCTCCGACTGCAGACCACGTGGACATCGATCCCACAGCCGAGGAGGCCAGCAACCTTTCGCACGATGAACGATTCCGAGAGCTTCGGAAACGAGGGTACGACCAGGACGACTCTCATGAAGCCGCTCTCGCTCGATTCTGGTCGACCACAGAATGGAGCCAATCCTTCCAAGCAGCGATCTGCTGTTTCAGGCTGAACTGCTCCAACACTCGATCTCTAGCAGCTCTGCCCATCTCGATCCGGAGTTCTGGGTCGGCCACCAGGCGGGTTATCGCCTCGGCTATCGCCTTCGGGTCTCGCGGGGGCACGAGGAGGCCCTCTACTCCATCCTGAATCGCCTCGTCCATCCCTCCGACCCTTGTCGAGACCACAGGAAGCCCGCACGACATAGCTTCAAGCGCTGCGTTGGAAATCCCTTCTGAATAGCTCGACAGCACGAACAGGTCCGCCTGTTGGAGCTCATCTCGCACCCGCTCTGGGTGTCAGTCGACCCAGCATCTCCACGACGTTTGTCAGTCCGAGGTCCGCGATGGTGTAGGCAACCCGTTGCCTTTCAGGTCCATCACCGATGATCCGCAGACTCGCTCTAACCCCATTCTTGACTAGTCTCACCCACCGCCAGGAGCAGGGTTTCATATCCCTTCGCCAGATCAGCGAGCCGTTGGCTACCAGGCGAAGCGGGTCACCAGGTCGAACATCACTACCGGTGGGCGTGAAGAAGTTCGGGTCTACGGCGGGTCGAATCACTCTGATCTTGCCAGGATCGATCCCGTGTTTCTCGATCACTCGCGCGAGTGCATCCGAGACACTATGGACTCCCGTTGCCTGCTGGAGCGCCTCGAAATAGCGTGACACTTCGTCCGCTCTCCTCGGATTGAATGGCGCAATGTTCATCTGGGATCCACGACAACTCACCAGTATCGGTCTCCCCGTCCTGAACATCGACAGGTGAGCTGCTGCAGCTGAATTCCATGGGAAGTAGAGGACGTCCCACTGTCGCCCGATCAGAGGCGCAAGCCGGCTTACTTCTCGGAACCGGTGCCTACGAGACTGCTCTCGATCCTGAACCAAGAACCAATCTCGCCTCCGAAGGCGAGCGCAGAAATGCCTGTGTGGCGCCCAAAACAGCGTGTCCAAGCCTTACTGCCGGCAGAACCTTCCCACCTGGGTGTCCGAATCCAACGGACTTGCAATCCGCTGGGGCGCACAGGTGTAGCGACTGTGACCTCAACACCTGACTCCGTGAGCCCGAGCAAGAGTCTCTGGAGGAAGGTCTCTGGAGGCCATGTCAAACCAACAACCAGCAATCGCAGAGGCCTGGACCTATCCATGAAGCTCCAGCCAAGCCGAGAACGTCAGAAGCATCGAAACCGTGTAGCCAAGCGCCGGATCACGATCCATCCTCTGAAATCGAGCTACCAACTGTTCGATCTCATGCTTGGGAAGCAGATCGTGTATCCGAAGACCCTTGCGCAACAGCCACTCCTGAAGACCCTCGGCGCCCTCCGTTCCCAGTAGCTGAATCTCCCAGTTCCTCTCTGGCTGGCTGCTTCCCCGGAGCATTCTGACCGCCTTCTTGATCGCTCTTCTTGGGAGGTGCAGGGTGTTGAAACGATGGTAGGTGAACAGATCGGCATCGTACTGCTGCCATTTGATTCGCGCCAGGTCTGGGGCGTATCGCTTCAGGAACTCGACTTGGAGTTTTCGACCCTCGAGCCATCGGCTCGGAACTGCACCAAGGACATCGGTGACTCGCGTATCGAAGAACGGAAGACGCGGAAACACAGCGGCCTGGTACATCCTGAGGCTAGCCAGAGTCCAACGAAACCCCCAGGTCTCGGTCTTGAGAGCTTTGAGCCGGAAGTCCGGCTCGTGGTCTTCGGGAATCTTGCACAATTGATCCTGGAGAATCGACTTCAGGAGGTGACGCGGCTCTTCACTAGAGAGCTGGGGTACGCAGAGGTTGTCTACAAGCCAGTCCCCGCCTCTCTTCCACATCTTGTTGATGGCCAGTTGAGCCAACCGCTGGTCGGAAGCCTGCTCTAGACCCACGCCTGGACTGTCCAGCCATACATCACCCCAATGAGCGGCAATTAGCCAATCTGCTCGCTGAGCCAGCTCGTCTGTCACAGCCGCCTGCCGACACTGGGTGATGTCCTGAAATCCCTCCACGCAGTTCATGACCTCTGGCAACCTGTCGAAGAGATACGGTCGAATCTCATACGTCGAGTGCTGAAGGCAACGAGCCTTGGCGATTCGACTAGCGATGGCCGTCTCAACCGAATCGGTCCCATAACCGTATGACAAGGACCAGACACGACCGGAATCGACATTCGTCGGGCCCGATTGCGGCCACGGTGCTGCGCGAGTCAAGGCCACCGGAGATCGGGACTGCCACCCGTCCGTCGTCCAGCATCTCTCGCATCACCTCTAAGAAGGTGTCGCCGAAGGCTTCAAGAGCCTCATCCTCCGACTCGAAGTTCTGGGCCGTTGCAGGCCATGACCAGTAGCGGTCCTGCTGAACCGTCGCGCCGTGGTCATCGAACACGTAGTGAGTTGCCGGCTCAAGAATTCGGACCTCTTCGTAGTAGGTCCTGTTGCCCGGGAAAAAACCCGTTCCAAAGAACCCTGTAATTCCTGTCCAATCGAGCTGTCTACTGGAAACCGCCGCTGCCACTGCGGGGAAGAACGTACCAACAGCAGTGCCTTGCTTTCCTCTTCCGTGGTATCCGTGAACTGTGCCGAACCGATCCGTCAATACAATCAGTCTTCGCGTGTCTTCGTCGACGCCGACTAGCAAGAAGTGACCACTAAGGGTATTGGGGTTCTCTTCTCCAGCAAAGATGCGCGAAACCACCTTCTTGAGGCGAACGCCGACCATAGAGTTGTCCTAGTAGAAATATCGTCCATCTATGATCCGTCCACCGAACTACTGGGAACCCAGACCACCTTGCTACCGGGTCCTGACTCCAGACTCTCCAGTACTTTCCCCCCAGGCTGCGCACTTCCGCCTGCGATCGAAAAAGCGGGGAGAGTGAACCTGTGCCAGCGGTAACCAGCAGGTCTCCCAAGGTGTGAGCTGTCGCCACCCAGGATATCGGAGTGGCTCATCTGCCCCTTGGTCCCTGAAGAACCGAGTTGAGTTGTGGGAAGTGCCCAAGACACCAGTTCTCATCCGAAGAATGGGTACCAAATGGGTCTCCGAGATCTCACCTGGACAGGACTTCATCGTAAAGCGCCATATACCGCTGCGCCTCGTGTGAAGTCGAGAAGTACTCTTCACAAGTTGCCCTGCTCGCTTCTCCCAGCTGCTTTCGGAGTTCGCCAGAAGAAGCAAGACGACTCAGGGCAGCCGCCAAAGCCCTCGGATCTTCTGGCGAAACGTAGGAGACCGTTCCTGCCATGTTTGATCAAGTCACGATTTCCTGGAATGTCCGTTGCAATGCAAGCCACTCCGGTAGACATCGCCTCCAACAGCGAAACAGGGCAGCCTTCCATCCGCCCCCGGCCAAGCGTGGGGAGTACGAAGACATCAAGGTCCCGCAAGAATTCGGCGATGTCTTCTCTCAATCCAACCGCGACGACTCGATCACCCAGATCGAGATGTTCGATCTGCTGGCTTAGCATTGCGGCGTACTCCACGATCATCAATCCGACCTGCAAGTAGCACCTGTAGGTCTGGACCAGCGCTGCTGCCTGCTCCAGCGTCAGCTGCCCTTTCACGGGTAACAGGTGAGCAACACATCCTACTCTGATCGTTCCTGCAGATTCAGTCCTTTCCACCGATGGTGAGAAGCCCTCGACATCAACACCCGACGGCACGTATCGGGCCTTCCGCCTAAGTCGTTTGGAATCGAAGAATTCTTCCAGCATGTCTCGGTTTTGAGCAGCAATCCCACTCGCCAGGAGAGACCTCAACAGCCAAGACCTCCGATTCCAGCTCATACTCTTTTTGGTGAATACCCAAGCTCTCGCGCCTGAGAGTCGTGCTACCAACGGTTCCGTGTAGTCATCGAGATAGTGAAAAGAGTGCCAAACTGCGAATCCTCCTCCACGAAACTGTCTGGACCTACGAAGTACACGCCATGCCAACGAGATCCGAGGGCTCGCAGGTACCGTGGCTTTCGGCTTCGATTATTGTTACGCCCATCGCTCGGAGATCGTCCTCGACTGGAACATCTCCCAAGCGCGAAACACATACTGACGGTTCAAACCGAGTTCTATCCAGCTTCGAAATGATTTGAAACAGAAAACTGCCCTGAACCCGCGGTAACAAAGTTGGGCAACGTATAAAGAACTCTAGTGGGACGACTCATCTGTAACGGGCAGCTCCAGTCAGCTTTCTTATGCCACGGCGCAGAATCTGAAGAATGGAACTCCAGGCGAAACGCCTTCTTGGATCGAGAACGGCAGCTGCCGTGAGAAGGCGCAAACTTCTGATTCCTCCGTAGTGGCGTCCTTCCAAGACATACTGGCTGGCAAGCGCTTTTCGATACAAGGAGCCCTCGATGGGCGAGTCTGCAAGGTCAAGCCGATTAGTGTACAAGGTCCTGATACAACGCCGCGCTTCTTCAAATCTTCAGATCCATCTGCGAACTCAGTGAGTTGTGCTCAGCCCCGCGGCGGACCCTCACAAGGATTTCGGGCAGACCCCAGATCTGCACATAGTCAGCAACTCTCAGGAAGAACTGCCAATCGACACTGATACGCGCACCGGGATCGAAAAAGACTCCTGGCAGCGCTATGACTTCTCGCCTGAACATACAGCCAGCGTTCGCCACTTTGCATTGTTGAATCAGCAACCACTGAACCATGTGCGGTTTTTGAGGGTACTGTTCACCATGGACAAGAACTCCCGGGAATAGAGCGAGCCGGCCCCCTGAAGGATCGATCCACTCAGCAATCCCAGATACAACCCCGACGTGTGGCTTGGCATCCAGCAGTTCGACTTCGGCACCAGTCGGTCAGGTACCGAGATATCGTCCTGTTCCTGCACCGCTATATAACGACCTCTCGCCAGCGAAACAGAGTCTCCATAGCTGCACCTAGACCTCTGTTCTGAATGTGCGGCTCGACTCGAAGTAGTCCTCGAGTCCTCGGCTGACAGTTCTGCACAGAGTTCACTGGATCCGTCAGTGCTTCCATCGTCGAGGAGAATGAGCTCCCAGTCACAGAAGCTCTGAGCCCGTATCGAGCCTACCGCCTCTGGAGCCATCTCTTGCCGTTGAAAACCGGGCAAATGACACTCACTCTGGGCTGATCACCGAGAGGGCCTGGTAGTCTCCATTCTGAAGTATGCGACCTATGCAGAACTACCCTCTGCTAGAAATACAAGAGTCCGTTTCCTTTGGTGCTCGAGATCGAAACCCATTCCTCAGTCTTGTGTCTACCCTTGAGCTCTCCCCAGAGTCGCGCCACCCCACAACCTCGATCGGGAGTCACTATGTATGGAAGCCTATGAGGCCCCCGGGCCGCACCAACGGCGAGTACATTTCAAAGTCAGAACGGACGCCCTCGTAGGTATGGTCGCCATCGATATAGAGAAAGTCAATTGGCTGCCCTTCAAGCTTGGACTTGAGTTCAGCCAGGACTTCGGGCCGGATGCGAGTCGTCCTGGATGAAATCCATCGAGGCGTCCACTCTATCGAATAGGAACTCCCGATACAGACGGCGGCGGCGGCGGTCATAACCACCTCCATAGTCCCCGCCTGGCAGGTCGATACTTACGACCTTCTTCACTGCCGAGGACAGTCGGCTGAAGACAAACAGTGTCCCACCCTTGAACGTACCTATTTCTACAATCACACGGGGATCAAGGCTTCTCACTCGATTGGCGAGCCCAGCCAGTTCATCGTCATCCTGCACCGTCGGGATTCTCGAGTAAGAGCCTCGGCCCTGGTAGTTTGCAGTCACCTCGATCAGAGCATTCGTATCGTCTCCGCACCAGCGCAAAGGCGCCGAAGTTCGCGCCTAGAGAGCCACCAGGCCAGTGGATCTAGAAGCCTTCTCCTAAAGCTAAACATACTCTTGCTTTCTTATCAGATTTGGACCACTCACATAGACAGTGGGTTAATAAAGGGGTGAGCGGCCCCGGCCGGAGGACTCACATTCTAAAGTCAACAAGATTCGGGGCTCACGTCACGCCGGTCCTACACCCGACACTATCGCCATGGTGACAAACCCGTAGTTTGCTCCGACATCGATGGCGATATCACCAGGCCTCAATACCGACCTGGCCAGTCTACAAATTCGATTCTCTATGCCGTGCCTCTTTGCTCTAAAAAGGCCTTGAGGTGTAGCTGAGAAACGGAAGCTGACATCTTCCCACTGGACAGATCCCTGGACGATCTCGTTGAAGTCCCTCAGGGCGAAACAACCACTCTCGCAACCTCAGGGTTGCTGGGGATCGCCCGATCCAGTTCCTGACTGCGGCCGGCAACGCCGCTTGAAGTCCTGAGTAGATCTTGAATTTCAGATTTCTCATTCAGACAAGCGCCACTGCGATTACTACTTTCAAGGCGGTGTACAGTTTGAGCAAGTGCCGCGACTAGGGCCTGTTAACACTAGCGTAGTGCCTCCACAATGAGGGCGAAGTAAATGAAGGCCATGTACATGACGTCGAGCTTCTCGAATCGGGAGAAGATGCGACGGAAGCCTTTGAGGCGGCGAAAGAGCCGTTCGATCTCATTGCGCCTTTTGTAGAGTATTCGGTCGTAAGTCCAAGCGTCGACGCGGGTTCTCAAGGGTGGCACCACAGGGGCGTATCCCAGATCCAAGGCCAGTTGACGCGTCTCGTTGCCTTCGTAGGCACGATCCATCACCAAAGAGATGGGGTGCATCGGTCGGCCCAGGTGCTTCAGCAGGGATCGGCCGACCGGCGCGTCGTGCGCTTGGCCTGGCGAGAGGCAGAAGGTGATGGCCGTTCGAGCATCTGCGGCAACCATATGAATCTTGGTGGTCCAGCCGCCGCGAGACTTTCCGATGGCTTGGGGACCGTTTTTTTTAAAGCCCCCGTGCCATCCGGGTGGACTCTGACGATCGTGCTGTCCAGCGACACCGCCTCGATCTTGATGCGCACGATTTGCGCCTCCTGCAAGCGTTCGAACACCCGATCGAGCACGCCGCTCTTCGACCAACGGTTCATTCGGGTATAGATCGTGTGCCAATTCCCGAAACGCTTCGGCAGCCCTCGCCACTTGCAGCCATGCTCGGCGACGTAAAGAATCGCGTTCAGGATCTCTAGATTCGTCAGACTCACGTTGCCCCGTTGAACCGGAAGACAATCCGCTATCCGCTCGTACTGCTCTTGCGTGATTTCCATCCATCGAGTCTACACTGAACTCACCCAATAGTGTTAACAGGCCCTAGGCGAATGTAACCCAAGGTGCTTACTGGCACCCCCATGTACATCTAGTCGAATCTTGACCGTCTCACTGCCTGTCGCCGGGTATTTCACCGACCGGCCACTCGATCGGGTAGCTCCATATGCCACCGCAACGCCTAGACCCGGGAGCGCTGTTACCCCGGAATCGCCAACAAAGAACACAATGAACCAGGCAAGTGGTGACGACACCACTCCAACTCTCTTGCTCCCAGTAGGCCATTCCAAATTGTCGTCAGACCGTTTCTATTCAACACAACCTGGGAGAAACCAAACACTGCGCAAAAGACCACTGCGACACCTGCGAATTCTCCCCAGTCAGTCGTAAAAGGCATTACAGCGGGAAGACGTCTCGAAACTACACCACCAAGAATGGCTCCGACGATCGCGATCAGGGCTGGGCGAAGAGTGGGCAACAATTCCCAATGGAGAAATCGAAAACAGGCTGTCAGCTTAATCATTGAAAACAAACTCTTGATCACCGCGACTGCGATCGCCACACCAATAATCCCAGAGATCTTCGCGCCCACGAAGTACGCCAGTCCCAACGGGACAACGATCCAGCGGACTATTCTGAAGGGGATGTCGGGTCGACCAACTGCGTAGAAAACGCTCCCAATCCCGGACGTAACCGCATTTACAATCACGTGAATAGACAGAATCTGAAAAACGGTCACAGATGGGGTCCATTGATCTCCAAACACAAGCGGAATTACTAGTTCAGCATTGAATGCCAAGAAGGCGACTGCAGGCGCGATGAGGATAACTGCCGCCGCCGTTGCAGTCCGGTAAGCCCGACGCATCTGTTCGGCATCTTGTTTCAGTCTAGAAAAAACCGGAAATGCAAGTCCTGAATAGAGGTCTAGGACACGCCGGCTCAGGATTCGGCTCTTTTCAAAAGCGAAGAAGTAGAAACCCAGTTGAGGTGTCGGAAGGATACGGCCAATCACTAGATAGTCCAGGTTGTGGACCAAGTAGTTGATGATGGAATTGCCCGTAGCGAACCGCCCGAAATCCAGAATATCGCGACGCCAGCGCTTCGTCGCAGCCAGATCTAATCTCACGTCTTGCGGTGCGAACCTAAAGGCCACCAAGGCAACTACAGCAGGGCTGACAATTTGGGCAGCCACAAGACTCCATACCCCGTAGCCAGCGAACGCCAAAGAACAAGCGACGATTGACGCGACCACAACGGCCAGCACATTCAGTTTTGCGACTTGTGAGAATGCTAGGTCTCGTCGCAATAGAGCCAAGAAGAAGGAAGCGAGCCCTTGCACGGGTAGCGCCAGAGCCAGCGCAATAATCACCCCAACCACTCGCTGATCACCGAGAACCAGGCCACCTAGCGGTGAAATCACGACTTGGCAGAAGGCCAAACAAATGAAGACCCCCACGGTCACGGTGAACGCAGCTCGTAGAAAGCTGGACTCCAGTGATTCACGCTGGACTACCATGGCAGACACACCAAAATCTCCAACCGCCTTGGCGAGTCCACCGATCGCGATGGCCATCGCGATGAGCCCGAAGTCTTCGGGAACAAGTAACCTTGCGAGGGCAACGGACGTCCCTAGTTGAATTGACCTGCGATATGCGAGTCGCCCTACCACGAACCACGTTCACGCCGGTCCTGGCGGCATCAGCGACACCCGCCAGACAATGGGGTCCCTCGTCCGCTGGAATCATCTTGATCCAAGGAGTCCTTCATAGCTCGATAAGTGATCGGTTCCTATTATGACTTCTGGTGACTCCGCAATTCGACAGACCGGTCGGACGACCGGGAACAGTCGGGCCACTAGTCCGGCTCTCCGGCTCGTTCCGCGACCGCGGAATCATTTAGCCCGTATGACCACCTGAAGACCTCGATCCCGCCGCGCAACACAGGCTCGAGGTCTCGAGCAATCCCAGTCTTGACTCTGGTCGCGGCAAACGACCTGATCTCCGAACGCCCCAGAGGAGATCGGGTGTATCGCGCACCAGGAAGACCTCAACTGCAGAATGCTGAAGATGGCTCCTTCTATCACGACCAATCCCGGCGGTCTGACTCAGGCTGTCATCGAGCTCCTGCGACTCGAAGTACGTACTGTTCTTCGAAACGCTCGAGGTAGACCGGTACGGACTAGCTGGCGAGCCTAAACCGGCCGCGAGGAACCGCTCCCGTCCTTGGATTCAAGTGAGGGGCCGACCCACAAGATGCCCAGCCACTCAGGCTTACGACAGATCAAATTCCTGCTGGCCGCCAAGTCTGGATGTCAGGGCGGTGAATTGTGGTCCATCTTCGGAGTGCTCGACGACACCCGCGACACATAGGCGTCGATGGAGAAGCCATCAGCGAGTGAAAGGTCCTCGACATCTCCGTGCCTGACATCAGGAAGTCTGCATGGGCGTTCACTGCAGCCCACCACCTGTTCCGGATCTCTCAACCCCTATGACCTTGAAGCCCTCGCCGCCATCGCCGCCATGATCGGCCGGCCCCACAACCTGCTTCCAGACCAGCCCCAGATCGGAGAATAGCGCTCTGAAGACTCGAGATCCAGCTCTCGCGGAAGGGCAGAGCAAGCCGGACTCGAATGAGGACTCAAATTCGAAGCTCGTCCCAGTATTCAGCCCAGTACCTGTCCTGATCGCTGGGCAAGGTGATTCAGCGCCAAGCGATCAGGTTGAGTCGCCTGAACTCGGTTTCGGGCTTGGCGGTTCCTGAGCAGCTCGATTGCCTTCCCTGTCAGACCGACGCACAGCAGTTCTTCGGATACCCATTGCTGAGCGCAGGCACAGCTACCACCATTACAGCGAGGGCCGGCACCATATACCTGACAATCGAGAGTACCAGTGTCGTCATCACCCAAGAATAGAGAGCGATCATGAGAATGAGCGCCCCGGCATCTCCGACTTTTCCGCCACTACGCCAGGCCCTGACAGCCCCAATCGAAAGTAGAGTCACAAGGGGAAGCTGAAATGCGAGAAGCCACTTGTCGTTCTGGCCACTATCGGTCCCGTACCAAGAACGGGCCGCCTTGATCGCAAAGAGCTGGACCACCGCAGCCGGCGTTGAACGGAGCTTTTCCCAGAGAAATCCTGATATCGCAGCGACACTGTCTAGCTCGCGATAGCTCTTCTCATACATCTCGATCTGAAGTTGACGGACGGCGTCCGGCACCCACACGGGTCGGTTCTCACTCGGATCAACAGCATAGGTCAAGCCGTCCAACACCGTGGGGACCCCACCGGTACTGAGAGGAACCACCTCGCCTGAGGACCTCCATACGTGGAACTCCCAAGGGAGTACTGTCACCACCGCTGCCAAGACAATCAGAGTGGCTGATGCTGCACGCCGATAGCGTGAACGTCCCGCCGCCCGAACTACCACAAACAACCCGAAGACAAGCGGCAGCCCGATTGCACTCGGCCGAACCAGCATGGCCAGGCCGAGCAATACACCCACCAGAATCGCCTTCACGCTCGATCGATCTTGGTTTCGGGTTAGTCCGAGTGCAACGAGGACTGCTGCAAGCAGAAGGACTGTGAAGGGGGCTTCCGACAGAGGCTGTAACCACATTCGCCAGAAGACGGGGTATCCAAGCCAAACGGCCGCGCAAAGAAGCCCTGCCCAAGGGCCCCATAGCTCTTGGCCAATTCTCATAACGAGAAGCGATCCCGATATCGCAAAGACCAAAAAAAGCGTTGCACCGAGGATCCCATCGTCGATCCCCATCCTAGAGCTCGTCAGTTCGACCCCGGCCAACATGAGCGGGAAGAGGGGTGGATAGCGAAAAGAACCGAATCCTTGGCCGGCAACCAGAGATCGAACCTGATTTGAATAGTCCGGAGCCAAGCTCTCGAACTTGGCTGACGAACTGAGAAAGGCTGGTTGAAAAGCCAGCCACAGAATCATGATTGCGAGAACGGTAAGAACTACGACTGCGAGAACTGGGCGTGCCACTATACGGTTAGCGGCTGATTCACCCAGCTCGGTCAGAGCAGCCACTCCCCCACTACCACGGTGTCGTTTCGTTCCAAGGGCTGATCAGGGTCCTTGCCGTTCTGGATACGCTTGGCGTTGATGGGAATGACCTCCTCGGTGCCGTCGCTGTTGCGACGTTTGATGGTGACTTTCTTGAGGTTGGCCCTCTCGGTGGGTCCACCAGCGGCGGTGATGGCCTGAAGAACGGTGATCCCTTCACTGCTCGAGTAGTCGACAGCACCCGGGTTGCGGACGGCGCCGGTGACGTAGACCCGAAGAGCCCGGGCCACGGGCACAACCACGATGTCGCCCGGCTCCAGGCCGAGGTTCTGCGTGACATCTCCTTCGTCGAATAATCGATCGCATCGATCTCCAGCGTCTCCTGTTCCGGAGTGTCACTTCCGCGAACAACCAGAACCTTGCCACCCCGGTTCGGCGTGACTCCACCAGCTTGGCCGATGATCTCCAAGAGTGTCCCGCCACCGACGAGATCGTAGGAACCCGGCCTCTGGACGGCTCCCTGAACGGAGACCGCTGCGCTCACTGACTCGGCCACGAAGATCGAGACTTGCGGATCGTTGACCAGTTTCTTGGCCGAGAGCATCCTGGCGATCAACTCCTCACCACCTCTCACCGTGAACCCAGCGATTCGGAAGTTCCCCAACAGGGGCAAGGTGATCGTGCCATCTCCCAGAACCCTGCACCCGACGGGTAAGCTCCTCGATACCGAGAACGCTGACCTCGAGCTCGTCTCCGGGACCTATCGTCAGGGCTGATGCGGAGTCCTGGGCACGACCGTCTGCGCGCAAGACAGAACGGTCAGAGCCCAGCAACGAGTCCGAGGAGATATCCCGACTCGTAGCTGCCTCTTGCCGATCATGATCGCCATCCAATTCACATCCCAGACGGGCCTAGCCCCAAGGACCACCACCGGTGCTGATTCCGAAGTTGGCCCGTATGCCACTGTTCGTGCGGTCGAATCTCGGTAGGTTGGAGTCGTAGTCTCTGGTCCAGTACCCGACCGAGAATTTTCCCTTTCCCACGCTGAATCCGATATCGGCTCCGAAGCCGTTGAAATCGTCTTTTCGATCGACCTCGAGCGGCTCGAACGGCACATAGTCATTGGACCCAGTCTCTCCAAAGATCCGGATCCACGCCCATCGAGTCATGGCGATCTTCAGTGCCAGGCCCGCAGTGGGGCTGTCGAAGTAGGCCCAGATGTCGGTGAAGGAGTACGCAAGGTTGTTCCTGACATAGAGTTGCGGCTCCACCCGGGTCCAGGCTCTCCAGGCGAGCTCCGCATTCCCGGCCAACCCGCTGTAGTCGACGAATCGCGAACCGTCGCCGTCTGGCTTGAGATCGAGATACAAGAGGTTGGCCCTGAAGAAGAAGTTGGGAGTTTCGTAGTCTGCGGTGACCAATGGCGAGGTTCCCGAGTTCGACCGATCACTCAAACCCGGATCGAATTCCGCTTGCGAGTACTCGGCCCCGACACCGAGCTTGAATCCCCTGGGCAGACGGAATGTCGACGAGAAGGCGATAGAACTGCTCGTCTCGGTCGACGACTGCTGAGGTCGATGAAGTCGCCAGGCTCGTCGAGGTAGCGGATCGCACGGAAGGTGCCCCCGAGGACCAGCGAGAAGCCCCCACCGACATCGAAATCCAGAATGGCCTCTGCCTGATCCAGGCGGGTGTTGACCTGTTGCTCGAACTCCTGACTGAAGAACACGGCGTCGTCTCGCCGGGTGACACTGAGCTCCATACCCGGTGCGACCAAGGTCTCCAAACAGGCCTAGTCCATAGCGGCCATTCCATCGATTCCGATCGGAATTGTCTTGGTACCAGACATACTCAGGGAGGACGATGTAGTGCCAGCGTCAACTCGCTTCCCACCGGCGTGTAGCCTCGCACTCCGACTCCCAGCAGTCGCGGTGCAGCTGCGAGTCATCTGCGGCCGGAGTTGTCCACGTAGGACAGGTTTCGCAGCGCAGCCCAAGGGTCAAAGTACATTCGGCCCAGCTTCCACCTGGACTCCTGCATAGCCTTGTCTACGACCTCGGACCGGGTGATCGTGCGGCCGATGAAGGTGCCTGGGGGCGTGTATTGATTGAACTGGGCCTCAGAGGACCAGGCGCTCAGTATCGAGCCTACAACCACAATCAATGAAATCCGAGCTTTCACTTTTCCTTCGCCTCCATCAGCATCGGTCTCGACAATTCGGCGCGGACTATCTCGAGGCGAATTCTCGCACATCGGAGCCATGTTTGGGCGCGGACTGAAAGGACCACCCCTGCTAAGCTCTTCTCGAAACTGAAGCGGTCTTCCTCACTAGCACCGCTCGTCAAGACCAAGAAAGGTGCTATAGGCCATTACTGAAGCCCAATCGGTTCTCATCGTCCGCCACGGTCGAAATCGGGGCCCCAGGATTCGCCTTCGATCGATTCGACCGGCTTACTTCGATCCATTCTTGAAGGATCTAGCCGCTTTCGACCCGGGGCTTCGGGATCGAGTCTCGACTTGGGAGACGGGGAACCCGATTCCTGACCTCTCTGGTGTGCGATCGGTCTTCTTTCTTCTCCAAGACCCACTCGCGCAACAGTTCCCCAGGTGCCACGAAGAAGCCCTGGAGGTCTTGGAACAGGCCAACCGCCTTGGCGTTCATGTTGTCAATCCGCCCGCTGCTCTGTCCCTGAACAAGTCCACACAGGCCATGATGTGGGTCGAGGCAGGTGTGTCCACACCGAAAGCTCACCGTTTCACCGAGCCCGCGGAACTCTACGACTTGGCCGAGAACATGGAATTCCCAGTGCTCTTGAAGCACGAACTACAACATGCGCAGTCCGGCATGAAACTCATCGGTTCTCTCCAGGACCTTCACGAGACCCCGAAGGGTGATCTTCCCGTACCGGGATCCGTCTCCAGTTTTGTCAATGTTCGGAACGAGTATCGACAGAGCGATCCAGACTCACCCCTTGCGAGACACTTTCACAAGAAGCGGGCGCTCATCTTTGGCAACACCGTGGCCACAAATCACATCTTCTTCTCCACCCATCCGATCGTCGGCTTCAAGACCTCGACATTCTCCCGAGGAAGAAGCTTCAACCCGCTTCGCCGGTGGTCAGGCCTGAGGAATCATCACGATCACCTTCAACTGGACTACGACTACTGGAATCAACGAACCGAGCACGAGTCGGAGCTCCTCGAGGCGGCCCAGGTTCTCGGTCTCGAATTCGCAGCCATCGACTACTCCACCCGTGCGGATGGTACTTGCATCCTGTGGGAAGCCAATCCCCACTTTGCCCTTCATCTCTGGCCGCTGGGAATCTACTCTCGCCTGCGGCGCCTGAGAGAGAGGCTGCGCCGCCAACACAAGCTTCTGGCCGGCTTCCTCCAGGAGCTGCTGGACCGATGACCAGACCGCACGGCCTGGCTATCAACGACGAGTTTCTGCTCGCATCTGACGCCGCCTACTTCCGTCTGGCAGCGGAAGTTGTCAAACTCGATGGCGCTCACCTGATCGTCAATCCAAAGTTCGCAGAGATCCCAGCGGCATGTGTGGTGACCTCGGTCTCGAAGGACGTCTCTGATGGGCCGTTCAGCGACTGGCTGTCGATGGTTGAAAGATCGATCCGAGACTACGGATTCGATCTCTCGCGCTTCTATCTCAACAACGAGCATCCAATCGCTGGGTACCTCGAGAAATCTGGCTATGAATCAAGATCCGAGGAGGGGTTCAGTTCGACGATCGCGCGGACGCTACCCAGTTCTGGACTCTCGATCCAGAAGCTGTCCGCCGACTCGAATTGGGAGGAGAAGCGACAGCTTCATACTGCCTCACGAATCCAGTCCGACGGATTCGAGGTCTCTGCGGAACGCTGGGTGGCCTTTGAGCGAGCCAAGTGCCAAACCGGACGAATGACTGCCTACCTTGCTAGGAATGGTTCTCGAGCAGTTGGGACATTCTGTATTTTGGAGCATCGGGGATATCTGCGCCTCAAGAATCTGCTCGTCCACCCCGAGGCGAGGCGTCAAGGTGTTGGCGAGAGGATCATCCGCGAAGCTCTCAGACTCGCACGTAAGATGGAGCTCGAGGGAATCGTCGCATTCGCTGTATCGGATGGACCCGGGGAACACCTTTATCGTTCTGCGAAAATGAGCCAGGGCGATCAGGTTATCGAATGGCGGAAGAGTGTGGTTGATTGACGCAAGGTAAGCGATCGATCATGGAGAATCCGCGCCGGGTTCTCCCACATCCAGGCAGCCACAGTACTATCCGGGTACACCGCTGACAGGGTACCGAAGGCGGCATCAAGGTTGGGAGGGCGGGAGTGGACGTCGTGACCGTCGGAGGCCACGATGTCCACGAGATGTTTCTCGAACAGAGGTGCTATGGATCTGGCAATTCCGCGGCCTTTGAGATCCACGATGGACTCGGCATTGACCTGGATGACGCAACCCTTGTTCTTGAAGGCTCCAAGACGGCCCGGTTTGTGATCCAGGAAGCTGTAGCGCTCCACATGAGCCAGGACTGGGATCAAACCAACCTCCAGGATTCTGTCGATCGCAGAGTCGGCTGTTTCGAAGGGTAGGTAGGGAGGAAACTCTACCAGGAGGTAGCGGCTGCCGTTCAGAGTCAGGACATCACGTTTCTTCAGGGCTTCCAAGAACTCTGGAGACACGAAGTTCTCAGAACCCAGATAGAGAGACATCTCGCGGAGAAACTCGTTCTCGAAGCCGTTGCCAAGACGCTCGAGGCGCCGAACCATTGAGACATAAGTGTCATAGACCACAAGGGGATCCGTGTTGCCAAAGGAAGCGAACATGTGGGGTGTGGCCACCATCGCCCGGGAACCTCGGTCGAAGGCATACCGCAGCATCTCGAGAGTCTCCAGTATGGAGGCTGCCCCGTCATCCAGGTCCGGGATCAGATGGGTGTGAAGATCGACAAAGCGCATGGTGCTATTCGATCTCCTTCAGACAACGAAAGCCGACCTGGGCGTTGCTTTCGGTGGGCTCCATGAAACGGCGAGTGTAGAGCGACTCATCGGACCAGTCAGAGGTTCCTCGTAGGACTCTGTAGGATTCTCCGTACTCTTTCTCTGCGCGAGAGTTCCCAGGATAGGCCTGATACCAGGAAGCGGTCCATTCAAAGACCCCTGGCTGAATCTCGAATCCTGGAACTTGCGCAGCGACTTCCCATTCCTCCTCGGTGGGGAGGCGGAAACCGAGTCCCTGACAATGGGCTCGGGCTTCGGCGAAGGCGAGGCCGAGCGGGCGCCCATCCCCTGAAGGGAGTCGGTCTATCGAGAAGCCGAGAAGCTCGACTTCGTGGCGCGGTGTTTGGTTGAAGAACTGAGCTGCCGAGGGGTCGAGGCCTACAGAGTATGGGCCCGAGGATATGAAGACGACGTCCCGAGTTGGAGCGGGCGATGCAGGGGCCGCAGGGTCGGCCGGCACGGAGACCGGCCGCTTCAAAGGAGCGTCGGCTTCATCGGCCACCGGTTCGGCCGGCACGGAGACCGGCCGCTTCAAAGGAGCGTCGGCTTCATCGGCCACCGATTCGACCGGCACGGAGACCGGCCGCTTCAAAGGTGCGTCGGCTTCATCGGCCACCGGTTCGGCCGGCACGGAGACTGGCCGCTTCAAAGGAGCGTCGGCTTCGTCGGCCACTGGTTCGGCCTGCACAGGGGCCGGCCGCTTCAAATCATCGGGGACAGGTCGATTCGAGTCGTTGGGCATCGGGGTGTCGGGCATGCGGTCGACCGGGAGACGCAGTTCTATGCGGTAGCCGGGGCGGAGTGGCTTGTCAGACTCACTGTCCACAGTGGCGGTCCTGTCCTCAACAGCTGTCACCCTGACCGGGCCAGCTTCTATTCGGGTCGGTCTGCCGTCGACGATCAGTTCGTAGAAGGCTTGGCCACGGTCGCCAGGCTCCAGGTGCTGGGATTTACCGGCGTCGATGGTGGCCGCCCCTCCTTCGATGGCGATGATGGAGGCAGCGACGAGCAGAATGGAAGTGGCGCTCAATTGTCTCCCTCCGGAGGGCGGTGATCCACGACAGGTAGGTCGATCACTTTGGGTCGGGGTCGGTCGGGACCCCTGTCCTCGAGGCCTTCGAGGACGGATTCTCGCTGACGCAGGTCTTCGTAGAAACCGGGGGGTCTGCGACGTCCCCTGGGCTCATTCGCCAGCATGACTCGTGGCCCTTCTGGTTCAGGGGGAATCATCTCGTCGGGTTCAGAACGTCGGCGACGACCCAGCCAGAGGGCACCGACAGCAATGGCGACCAGAAAGGCGAGCACCGCGACAGAGACCATGGGGGTGGATTGTTTGGCGAAAGGGTCAGGAAGGGTCGGGGCGGCGGCCACGGGGACCGGGGGATCGGCCGGCGCAGAAGCCGGCAGCTTCAACAAGGAAACCTCCAGGGACTGGGCTCCGGGCTCGATGTTCAAGGCCCTCACCAGCTCCTCGAAGCCTTCATGTCGAAGAGTCATCGAGTAACTTCCCGGGGGAATGGCCGAGATGGTCATGCGGCCCGAGTCGTCGGTTGGGCCGAGCAAGGTGCCGTCCCAGAAGATCGCGGTGCCGGGTTCGGTGGTCAGTGTAAGTGAACCGGTGGGAACAGACAGGGCGGGGGCCAGCCCCGCCCCTACGAAGATCGCCAAGGCTGCGACGGCGAGGCTAGGCGTCCTCATCCTTCCTCTCGGGCACCTTGAGACCCTTGCGCTCTTCGGAGCGACTGATTTGACCGATCAAGTCCACGAAGTCTTCACGCGTGAGGGAGTTATCTGTCGCCTCGGGAGGAGCGACGACTCTTGGGATCCCGTCCGGCGGAGATGGCGGGGTCTTTTCCAGGGTCTTGGCGCGAGGCTGGGAGGGGGCAAGCTCCTTCCCCGCTTTGGAGAAGCCGTCCCACGCCGCGGCTCCGCGACGGTGTCCAGCCCCTGAAACGGGCTTGTAACTTCCCTTGCCCAGGCCCTGGCCAACGGGGACCTTACGGAAGAACCGGGCGTCACAGGCTTCGCAGCGATAAGGGTACATTCCGATTCGCTGGAGAACCTGGACTTGCCAGAAGCCATCAGGCGGCAAGGGGCTGTGACGGGCGGGCCGCCGGCAGGCGGGACAAACTCGGGGTTTCTTAGCGCTCACGGGCTCACCTGCTCTATCTTGACCGAATCCAGGAATACCTTACCTCGAAGTCGGTTGTCGATCTGTTGGCTCGAGAGACGGCGCAGGCGAATCATCGCCAAACCGCTGCCTTCTGGCATGGTGAATTCGGCTTCGAAGAGAGTCCAATCTGTGCTACCCAGCACTGGCTCGGTGGAGACGAGCCGGCCGTTGGGGTCGCGCGAGTACACCTCGATGAAGACACCCTGATCAGTTGTAAGCTCTTCTGAGCGAAGTACTGCAGTGAGTCTATAGGCTGCTTCTGGCTCGAGGATCAGCTGTTGCGAGACGTGGGAGAAACTCAGATTCTCGGTTCCGAGAAACTCGATCTTCAAGGCTGACGAGTTGCCGCGCCCTTGCCCCAAGGCTCTTTCTGCTGCGAAGGTAGCCGATCGATCGATTCGCCAACCGAGCGGAGTGCCCAATGGTTCCGATCCGAAATTGCCATTCCAGACGAGGTTGGAGCCTTCTCCGAAGTCGGCATCGAAGGCACCGTTGACTCGGGTCAAATCGAGCCAGGCTTGACGAGCCTTTGGGAGATGCCCCGAACGGAGTAAGCGATCAACGTAGGCACGGCCTTCGACGACGGTCACGGGGTCGGGATCGGCTAGGAGACGGGGCCAAAGTGTGTTGAGCAGAGAATCGTAACCCGCGCCGACGGCCGGTACAGAGCCCGGCCGATTCAGGAGGGAGAGCATCGTTCTCATCAGTCGGAGCGAGGCGATCCGGTCTTCCGGTAGAAGGCCTTCCACGCGATCGGAAGCGACGCCGGACTTCAGAAGGAGAACCACGGCGGGTTCGACGAGCTGGGGCTCGAGGTCGACGGCTGTTGCGATCTCCTCGAACGCTTCATCAAGATTACCTTGGCGAAGGAGAAGGTTGGCCAGGCGCCAGCGGTATTGACCACTGCCGGGGTTGAGATTGACGGCCACCAGGAGCGAGGCTTCTGCCTGGTCCAAGTCACCCATGAGTTCCTGCGCGCGGGCCAGCTCGAGCCAATAGCGCCAGGCGTAGGGGTTGAAGCGGACGGCCTGTCGGAGATGCTTGGCCGCACTGGCCAAGTCCCCGATACCCGGCAGATCCCGGTAGGCCATCCCAAGCAGGTACTGCGGCTCGGGGCTGCGAGGGTCGAGCTCTATTGCGTGTTCGAGTCCGGGGACGCCATTTCTCGGTCTCGCTGATTGGTCGGCGAGCGAGCGCTGGAGGGTCTGATAACCGGCGGTGAGAAGAGCGACGAAGGAGTAGGAGGCGGAGGGCGATCTGGATGGAAGCACCAGAGCCGGCAGCGAAAGAGGTCGGGGGAACGGCCGGCGCAGAGACCGGCCGCTTCATGAATTCCAAAGACCAGGAGAGACCTAGGATGCAACCAAAGACCGCGAGAATGGCGGGGATCTGGAGGCTGAAGTCGACGAGGCTGTGGATAAGGATCGAGAACAGAGCGCCGGCTGTGCCGAGGGCCAGGCCCTGGCGATGGGGGTCCTTGGCGGATAAGGCTAGCTCTGTAGAGCGATAGAAGCGCCAAAAGACCAAGCCCCAAGCCAAGACTGCCAGGGGAATCCCCCACTCCACCGCTGTTTCCAGGTAGTCGTTGTGGGCGTGATCGTAGAGGGCGGCAGGTTGAGTTGTCTGGTAAGGCCGGAATCGCCACTCGTACATTCCGGGGCCAACGCCGACAACCGGTGAGTCGGCGAGCATTCCCAGCGTGTCTTGGTAGACCTCCACACGCGAGAGGCTTTCTTCGACCTTGCCGAAGCGCTCGAGAAAGGCTTCCAGGCCGAACGCGGCGCCCATACCCACCACCAGGAAAAGCAAGACTGCTGCTGCGGCCCCGGTGAGCCCTCTGCGTGACCTCTTCTTGCGGCTGAGGTTGAGCAGAAGAGCCATGAAGATTAGCGTCATCAAGAGGGAGAGGGTTCCACCCCTGGACTGTGACAGCAGCACCGCCACGCCCATGACGGAGCATCCGAGGAGTACGATCCAGGTCTTGGCCAGCGATTCGGACCGCTTGACGCGCTCCGAGCGTTTCAAACCTCGGTCCGCAAAGAGCATCCCCAGCGCCAGGGGCAGCAACATGTTGAGGAGGGCCGCAAAGTGGTTGCGGTTGATCAGGGTACCGGTGGCCAGGCGCCCCCGGTTACGAAAATAGTCGCCGATGTAGTCGTAACCGCCCACGGACTGGACCAGACCGTACATAGCCTCGAGAGCTCCCAGCAAGATCAAAACCACCAGCAGGAAGCGCCGCTGGCTCGCGCTGCGCAGGGCTAGCCAGAGACTGAGCCAGACGGCAATCCATCCGACAACCAGGTGCAGATAGCCCTCGGTCTCCAAGGTCGGTTGCAGAGCGACTTGCCCAAGGAGGTAAAGGCCTAAAAGGATTAGGACGAGGAAACGCAGATCGATCTTTCCCCTCCAAGGAGGCGTCAAGATGGCCAGAAATGACGGAACCAGGAGAAAGAGAAACAGCCGATAGAGAACCGACGTCTCGGCTGCGCCGAATTGCATCAGACCCCAGGTCAGAGCCAGGCCGAAGGTCAGGGAGGCCGCTGCCCCCATCCAGATTCGGTGACCTGCCGGCGCCTGCACGGTGGATCTACCCTAGGCCGAGCGCTGGGAGGAGTCGTGGTCGCGACTGCGGTACCGGTCGAAGTAGGCGCTGGAGTAGCCGTGGTAGCCGTAGTAGCCATAGCCTACCCTCTCCATGTCGGCGCCGTTCACCAAGACACCTAAGAGCTTGGCACCCACCTGTTTCAAGCTGTCGGCAGCCCGCTGGACTGTTTTGCGGGGGGTCCGACCACCCCGAGCGACGAGAATTGTGCCATCGACGTGAGGAGACATGGCCAGAGCATCGCTGAGCTCGAGGATGGGCGGAGAATCGATCAGCACATAGGTGAAGTACTCGCGCATCAACAACATGCCGGTAAACATCCGTTCGGAGCTCAGAAGCTCGGCGGGATTCGGAGCCCTGGGCCCGGCCGGGGCCAGGAATAGGTTGGGCACGCTGGTCTCGTGGATCTGCGATGAGATGTCGGAGTTGCCCGACAGGAAGGTACTCATTCCCTGCTCGGCGCCGATACCGAAAGCCTTGGCCAGCTTGGGCTGGCGCATGTCCAGATCGACGACCAGTGTACGGCTGCCCGTCTGCGCCAATGCAATGCCGATATTGGCAACGGTCGTGCTCTTGCCCTCGCCCGGAATGGCCGAAGTCACCAGAATGGCTTGTGGGGGGTTGCCGGAATGCGACAGCAGCAGGGCTGTTCGCAGGGACCGGTAAGCCTCGAGAGCCCGCTCCTGCTGCACGTCCTCATCGGTCTGAACCAGATGCGGTTGTGACTTGGAACTCGACTTCTTGGAGAACCAGGAGAAGCGACCGCTCGACTTGGGAGAATCATCAAGATTCGGCACCACGCCGAGGGCCGGTAGTCCCAAGTGCTGGGTGACATCGTCGCTGGTTTTCAGAGTGTTGTCCAGCGCCTCCACGAGGAAGACCGTGCTCGTGCCAACGAAGAGGCCGAGGATCAGAGCCAACATGAGAGCGCGCGCTCGACGTGGTGTCGAGCTGCCGCCCGGAACCCTTGCCGTTTCGGCAATGCGGATATTCGACGACCGCAGGCCAGCCGCTACTCCAGCCTCCTTGAGCCGCTGTAGCAGCCCTTCGTAGAGCTCCTTGTTCGAATCGACCTCACGCTGCATGATGTTGTACTGGATCGAGCTATCGTTGAGCTTATCCACCATGGCCCGTTGATCGTTGACCGCTTGATCGAGCCGGCTGTGGCGATCCTTGGCCATCTCGTAGTCCTGGCGGGAGCCCGCCAAAGCACGACGTTTCTCGCTGTTCAGTTGCTTCTCGAGATCCTCGATCTCGAGCCGTGTCTCTTTGACCGCCGGCCATTCGGGCCCGTATCGGCTGGAGAAGCTGGCCAGCTTGCTCCTGGCTTCCGAGAGTTGCTGTTCGAGGCGGCGGACAGCGTCTGATTTGAGAATCTCGGGAAATTGCCTCAACGACCCCGAACTGGCGGCCTGGTAGCGCGACTCTGCAGTGATCAGGGCGGTTTCGGCGAGGGTCAGCTCGTCAGAGAGATCGGCCAGGCGCTTGCGGGCGATGGTCTCGCGGTCGGAGAGGTTGACGATGTTGTTGCGCTGGGCGTAGTCCAGCAGTTCCTGTTCGGTCTTCTCGACCTTGATCTGCAGATCTTCCAACTGAGAGCGCAGGAAATCGCTGGCACGGGTCGTGGCGTCGTACTTGCCCTCCAGATTCTCCTCGATGAACTCTTCGCTCAAGGCATTGGCGATATCGGCGGCCAACTGAGCGTTGGGGCCGGTGTAGCTGATTTCGATCAGGCGAGTGTTCTTGATGTGCTGAGCTGCGATGCTACCCTGAAGACGACTTGCAAGGCTGGCGCTCTTTTCAGTCGGTGATTCTTCTGCAGAGGGTTGTTTGGTCCTTCCAGCTACCAACCTCAGCGGCAATCGAACCAGCCTATTGGCTGACTTCTTCAGCGCCACCATGGCCCCTGGATGGCTCTTCTGATTGAAGGCCTCGTTGTTCTCGAGATCGAGCTTCTCGACAACCCGGATTGCCGTGTCATGGGACTTCAGATTCTCGGTCTGCGTCCAGATGTAGTTCTCCATGAACCAGCCGCCAGCCATCTCGGAGCCCGCGACTTCCTGAAAGGGCACGACCCGCGAGCTTTCTGGATCGATCTGGAGCCTGGCCGCCGCCCGAAACATGGGCGTCACGGTGAAGACCTGAAGCGCAGCCAGCGCCACGAAGGTAAGAGCGATAGCTAGCAGCATCCACTTGCGACGCAACAGCACGTGCAGGTAGTGCTCGAGGGAGATCGAGTCCTCTTCCTCCGAATAGTAGATCGGCTCCGGCGGCGGCTGCCACATCGCAGGCAGATTCGACTCGGCCTGAAAAGGCAGAGGTAGGTTACGACCCGGTTCCTGCTCGGGAGGTAGATTGCGACCGGGATTCTGCTCAGTGGGTTCAGTCATGGAGATGGGTGGAAATTGGACACATCTAGGATATTCAAGATGATCAATAAGTCTAGCAGAGATCAGTACTTACGGACCATTAGGGATTTCACACCCCCAGTTCCATTGCCAAGACGTCGTATGTTTGGGTACCATCGAGCCAACTAGTGGGAGACTCTCGAGATGTCGACCAGTAAAGGATTACTACAACAGCTAGTCGTTCCAGTCGCCGTCGCTATGGCGATTCTGGTGCCGGTGCAGCCGGTAGTCGCCGCCATAGCAGTCGGTCAGACCGCCAGTGCCGACGCCAAGGTGGATGGCATTCAAGTGCCTTCAGGCACGACGCTTGTCAGTCCCAGCGATTATCGAAACCAGGGACAGCGGCGCCGTGATCCATCTCAGCAATGGCGAAGTCGTGGCGATGGCGCCGCAGACGACCGCCGTCGTGGCCAGCGTTGAAAACGGCATTCAGCTGGCCGTGCAGAAGGGCAACGTCGCCTACACCGACAACGCCGGCGCCATGGCGACCTTGAGCTCGACCGAGACCATGCTGGTCAGCCAGGAAGGCCAGATTCAAGAGGGTGCGCGCATCTACGACGAGGATGAGGAAGAGCGCCTCTGCGAGCTGCAAGATTGGACCGCAGCCCTCTGGCAGACCTGCCGATACGACGACCCGGATGACCGGAAAGTAGGGACGATGATGATGACTGCGATTGGGATCTGCTGGAAGTCCCCATGAGCCGAGGTTCCACAGTACCTGAGAAGACGGCGGTGCTTGCCTGCAAGGACCGCAATGACCTGGATCTCGACTGCGACTGCAAGAAGCGCAGCGCTTCTTCGCTTGGTGGATCCCGGTAGCCGCTGTCGCCGGTGGCGCCGTGCTCTATATCAGGTCATCACAGACGACGACGAAGAGACCGCCAGCCCGAGCGAGCCCTAGGTAGGGGGGGTCTTCCCGACCCTCACCATCATCAGACACCGAAGTAGCGGGCGTCGGGGTGGTGGATGACGAGTGCGGAGACGGAGGCTTCGGGCTCCATCATGTCGCCCTCGGTCAGGGCGACGCCGATCTCCTCGGGACGCAGGACTGCGAAGAGCTGCCGTTGCATCGCCAAGTCGGGACAGGCCGGGTAGCCGAAACTGTAGCGGTTACCGCGGTAGCGGGCGGAGAATCGGTCCTGGAGGGTCATCTCCTCCGGATCCGCGAAACCCCAGAGGGCGCGCAGCTTCTTGTGGACAACCTCGGCAGCCGCTTCGGCAGTCTCCAGGGCCAGGGCTGCGAAGGCGTGGCTCTTGAGGAACTCACCCTCTTCCTTCCATTGGTTCGCCCGGGCCGCCACACCGTCGCCGGCGGTGGTAACAAACAGAGCGACCTGATCGCCCTCGGGCAGGATGTAGTCGCTCAAGCACAGGCCATCCGCGCCCCGCTGACGGGGAAAGTCCCAGCTCACCTGAGGCTCGCCTGAGCCGGAGTCGAGCAGAATCAACTTGTTGCCTTCGCTTCTGGCCGGGAAGAACTGCCACACAGCCTTGGCGTGCATCGAGCCCGCTCTCGCCACTTCCTGGATCTCGTCCACGACCCTCTTCAGCTTGGCCAGCTTCGGATCATGCTTGGCCTCGAGCTGCTTGATCGAGCCCTTGAGACCCAGGTGTTTGCCGTAGAGCATCTGGGGATTGACCTGGGCCCAGACCTCGTCCAGGGCCAGCTCTTCAACAATGCGATCGAGGTGGGGCGGTACCGGCACCGGCAGGTCGATCCGAACCGTGCTGCTGCGCTCGGTTGTTTCGCCAAAGGTCGGCCTGGTCGGACTCGCGGCCGCCTGATCTGCGGCTCGGATCACGGCAACTTCTTTCTCCAGACCGGCCCGCTTCTGTGGGTCGGTCAGTCGGTCAACCAGCTCCAATCCGTGCATCGCATCTTTGGCGTAGGTTGAGAATCCTAGATAGGCAGGGGCGATCTTCTTGTGGGTAAACCGCCGTGTCAGCGCAGCGCCGCCAACCACCAAGGGCAGATCGATGTCGACTACCGAAAGATCTTCAGCAGTAGTGACCATCTGCTGCGCGCTCTTGACCAGCAGGCCTGAAAGGCCGATGACGTCGGGTTGGTGCTCGCGAACGGCTTGGATCAGCTGCTCGCTGTGCACCTTGATCCCCAGGTTGATCACCTCGAAGCCGTTGTTCGACAGGATGATGTCCACCAGGTTCTTGCCGATGTCGTGGACATCGCCCTTGACCGTGGCCAGCAGGATCTTGCCGCGACTGGAGCCCTCTACACGGTCCATGTGCGGCTCGAGATGAGAGACAGCGGCCTTCATGACCTCGGCACTCTGGAGCACCTCGGCCACGATGAGCTGATTGTCGTTGAACAGGCGACCGACTTCGCTCATGCCTGCCATCAGCGGGCCGTTGATGATGTCCAACGGCTCAGGCCAACGCTCGTCCGCGAGAGCCTGGTCGAGATCCTCGAGCAGGCCTTCTTTCGAACCTTCGACGACGGCGCGGGCCAGCCTCTCTTCCAGGGGCAACTCGCTGCGGGGCCGGGTTTCGGCCCTGGAGCTGAGGTCGCGAAAATGCTCCGTGAATTCTGTGATCGCCCTTTCACTGCCCGCGACATCCCCGGGCTCGAGGAAGATCAGTGCCTCCGCCAACTTTCGCTCTTCGTCCGAGATTTCGGCGTAGCGCGCCAGACGCTGGGTGTTGACCAGCGCGGCATCGAGACCGGCCTGGGTACAGTGGTAGAGAAACACGGAATTCAGAATCTCTCGTCCGGCCACCGGCAGACCGAAGCTGACATTGGAAATCCCCAAGACGGTCTTGGCGAGCGGTGCCTCGGTCTTGAGCCAACGCACCCCCTCGATGGTGCTGGCTGCCGAGCCGATGTAGTTCTCATCGCCCGTACCGCAGGGAAAGACCAGGGCGTCGAACCAGATGTCCTCGGGCGGAAAGCCCATATCCTCCGTGAGGATCCGATAGCTGCGCCGGGCCACTTCGCCCTTGCGCTCGACGCTGACAGCCATGCCGGTTTCATCGATCATGCCGACGATGATGGCAGCGCCGAAGCGCTGGGCCAGCGGCACGACCCGGTCGAAGCGCGCACTCCCCTCCTCCAGATTGATGGAATTGAGTACGGCCTTGCCCTGGCACCAGGTCAGGGCACGTTCCATGACCTCGGCGTCGGTCGTGTCGATCATGAGAGGCAGCTTCACCATTCGCGTCACCTGCTCGAGAAAGCGATCGACATCGGTGACCTCGTCCCGATCGGGATCCTGCATGCAGATGTCCAGCACCTGAGCACCCGAGCGGGCCTGCCCGCGCCCGATCTCCGCAGCGGCCTCGAATTCACCTTCTGCAATCAACCGCTTGAACTTGCGGCTCCCCAAGACATTGGTGCGCTCCCCCACCAAAAGGGGTCGGTTGTCGGCAGTGAGCTCGACAGCTTCAATCCCCGAGACCATGCTGCGCTGATGATGAGAGGCCTGCCGGGGCCTGCGACCCTTGACCAACTCGGCCAGAGCGGCCACATGCTTGTCGGTCGTGCCACAACAGCCACCCACCAGATTGATCCAGTGGCTGTCGAGGAAGCGGCTGAAGATCTGCACGAACTGCTCGGGGCCCTCATGGTACAGACCGTCCTCGTCCGGGAGGCCGGCATTGGGAACACACGCCACGCGGGTGCGAGCCAGATCGGACAGGGTGCGCAGAGAATCGCTCATCAGCTCGGGGCCGGTGGCGCAGTTGAGTCCCAGGTACAGGAGATCGCTGTGCAGGAGCGAGACCGCCAAGGCCTCGGCGTCTTGCCCGGCAAGCATGGTGCCCGTAGTTTCGATGGTCACCGAGACGGCCACCGGGATTCGCCAGCCGGCTTGCTCGAAGGCCCGCTCGATCGCCAGCATCCCGGCCTTGATGTTACGGGTATCCTGACAAGTCTCCAGCAGCAGGTAGTCGGCACCGCCGGCCATGAGGCCCAGCGCCTCGACCCGGTAGTGCTCCTGGAGCTCTTCAAATGTCACACCGCCGGTGACCGAGATAGCCTTGGTGGTAGGCCCCATGGAGCCGCAGACAAATCGAGGCCGACCGGGCTCATCAAACTCTTCGCCGGCCCGCCGCGCCAAGGCCGCAGCCAGTCGATTGAGCTCGAAGGCCTCAGCCTCCAAGTCGTACTCGGCCAGGACCAGAGGCGTCCCACCGAAGCTGTTGGTCTCGACAATATCGGCGCCGGCGGCCAGGTAGCGCTGGTGGAGTCGGAGGACCACATCCGGTCGCGTGCTACAGAGATTCTCGTTGCAGCCTTCGAGCTCGGGACCGCCGAAGTCTGCGGCCGTCAGGTTCTCATCCTGGAGACCCGTACCGGTGGCTCCGTCCAGCACCAGGATACGCTCCTCGAGACCCTCGAGCAGCGCCTGGGTCCGTGCCTCCCGATCCTCCGGGCATTCGGGTATGGGAACGTTGAAGTCGTATTTCGTCATCGAATCCACAAAAAATCCCGCCTCGTAGCATCACGGAAGCGGGTTCTCTTCGCCGGACAGTTGGTTGCCGCCGTTTGGCGACCACATCCTCACCTTGCGGTGAGATGGCACCTTGGGTGTCCGTCCCAGGTTGCCGAGCCCGATTTGCGATCGGACCGCTCCGGATGCAGGCTGCAGCCTAGCCCACCCCGCGAAGACGTGTCAAACGAATACTGTGGTGGCTATTCGCCGCTCAGGGGCGCAGCTTGGCCATCAGCATGTTGATGGCCTTGGAGCTCTGCATCAGATAGAAGTGGAGGGAAGGGACGCCGCGGTTGAGGAGGTCTTCGGCTTGCTTGCAGGCCCACTCGACGCCGATCTCGGTGACGTGGCCGGGCTTGGCGGAGGCGATCTCGTCGGCCAACTCGCTCGGAATGTCACAGTGGAACTTGCTCGGGATCGACATGAGCTGCCGCTGGGTCGTAATGATCTTGATGCCCGGAATGATCGGCACATCCACCCCGGCTTCTCGACAACCCTTCGCATAATCGAAGTAGCTCTCGTTGTCGAAGAACATCTGAGTGACAATGTAGTCGCTCCCGGCATCCACCTTGGCCTTGGTACGGCGGATATCACTGGCCATGTTCGGAGCCTCGAAGTGCTTTTCCGGATAGCCGGCGACACCGACGCAAAAACTCGAAGGCTCGGCATCGAGCAGCTCGTCCTCCAGGTACTGGCCCCGGTTCATGTCGGCGATCTGTCGGACCAGGTCTACGGCGTGGTCGTTGGCCGTTCGGCCGTATTGCAGCGGCTTCTTGAAGCCATTCTGGTCGCCCCGAATCGCCAACACATTGTCGATTCCGAGGTACTTGAGCTCGATCAGAAAGTCCTCGGTCTCTTCGCGTGTGAACCCGAGACAGAGCACGTGCGGTACGGCATCGATGTTGTACTTGTTCTGGATCAGCGCACAGATGCCGAGGGTCCCCGGCCTTTTGCGCTTGACCTTGCGCTCGATACCGTTGGCGGTCTCCTCGTAGATGACCTGAGAACCATGGCTGGTGGTGTCGATAAACGGCGGATCGTACTTCGACAGATCCTCGATCAGCGCCATCAGATCCTGCACGTTGCCACCTCTCAGAGGAGGAATGATCTCGTAGCTGATCAGGGGCTTGGTGGCTCTCGCCAGATGCTCGATGACTTTCATGGCCAGCGTCCAGGGAGCTTAGCTCCCATGGGCTCGCAATCGCAAGCGCGGTATCGCTTCAACGGTGGATCTCGTTCGACTTCGTCAGCTTGACACTCTGCCTGGCGATGAGCCCGCCGATCAAGACCCCCGCCGCATCCGCCACCAGATCCGCCACATCGAAGTGACGCCAGGGCACCAGGATTTGCAGCGCCTCGAGACTGAATGAGATCACCAGAGTCAGGAATGCGCTCTTCAGCACGGGTCGCTCGACGGTCGTCGAGATCGCTCAACGAGCGGGCCACCAACACGACCATGACCATGAAAGCGAAGATGTGCTGAAGTTTGTCGATCCACCGCTCGAGGCTCAGCGGTAGCCAGGATTCGAATTCGGGCAAGGCCTCGGCAGGCATCATCATCAAGGCCGTGACGGTGGCAACCCAGAGACCCGCGTGCAGGTGAGGTGAACGAAGATAATTCACAGAAGAAGGGAGTCTAACCCAAGCTCAAAGGCGATAGACTGATCATGTCGAGGAACCGATGATGATCGACATTCACAGCCATATCCTGCCTGGAATCGACGACGGGGCCACGGACTCGAACGAGTCGCTGAAGATCTGCAAGCTGGCGGCGAACCTGGGCTGCGAGGCCATGATCGCCACCCCGCATCAGCGGCACCCGGCCTGGTGGAATACCGAGAACGTCAAGCTCGAGATTCTGCTGGATCGACTTCAGGAGCAGATCGGAGATCGCCTCCGTCTGTATCTCGGCGCCGAGATTCGGGTCGGGAAGGGATTCATGCAGGACCTGGAGCGAGTTCGAGAGCTCGGGTCTGGCATCGCTGGCGGGTTCCGACTATCTGCTGCTCGAGTTCGAGCGCCGGGAGCTCTCGGTGGATCCCATCGACATCGTCCAGAGAGTGCAGGCCGCGGGTTGGCGACCGATCGTGGCGCACCCGGAGTTCATCCGTTCGATCGCCAAGGATCGTCAGCTCGCCAAGACCCTGGTAGATGCCGGAGCCCTGACGCAGATCACGGCGATGAGCGTCACCGGCGATTTCGGTTTCGAGGCCAAGGAGTGCGCCAGCGCACTGATGGACGCCGGGCTGGTCCACTTTGTCGCCAGCGATTGTCACGGATACCGGCGTCGGCCCCCGGGTCTCAAGGGCGCGATCTCCAAGATCAAGGCCAAATGGGGCCGAGAGTACGCGACCCAGCTGACTGTCGAGAATCCCCGAGCCGTTCTCGAGAATCGGCCGGTCGAGCCTCTCCGCGTCGGGACGCTGACGGCTCGAGAGTGAGTCACTACATTGCACCCCAACTTCGAGCCATTCAAACTCCGGTCGCAGCACTGACGTAGGGAATCTCTGATGAGCGAAACACTTCATGATCTGCGATCCAAGATCGATAGCCAAGAGGCCCTGGTGGGTGTCATCGGTCTCGGTTATGTCGGGCTGCCACTGGCCCTGGCGTTTGCCGAGAGTGGCTTCGAGGTTCTGGGGTTCGATGTCGACCAGTCGAAGGTCGACCAGCTGACCCAGGGCCAGAGCTACATCCACTACATCGCTGCCGAACGCATCGTCGATGCAGCGGCGAAGGGCCTGCTCGGAGCGACGTCCGACTTTTCCCGTTTGGCTGAGCCCGATGCCATCCTGGCTTGCGTCCCCACACCGCTGACCGAGAATCGCGAGCCCGACATGTCCTATGTCAGGGCCACGACCGAGCTCATAGACAAGACCTTGCGACCGGGGCAATTGATTGTCCTCGAGTCGACGACCTATCCAGGCACCACCCGCGAGCTTCTCCAGACCACTCTCGAGAAGAGCGGTCTCGTCTGCGGTTCGGATTTCTTCCTGGCGTATTCGCCAGAGAGAGAGGACCCTGGCAATCCGAGATTCGGACCCTCGACCATCCCGAAGGTCGTTGGCGGCGTCGATGCGGGCTCCGGGGATCTCGCCGAAGCCCTCTACTCGCAAGTCGTCGTCGAGACCGTCCGCGTCTCCTCAGCCGAAGCGGCCGAAGCCAGCAAACTGACCGAGAACATCTTCCGAGCGGTGAACATCGCCCTGGTCAACGAGCTCAAGACCGTCTATGACGAGATGGGGATCGACGTCTGGGAAGTCTTGGACGCCGCAGAGACCAAGCCCTTCGGCTTCATGCGTTTCAACCCGGGACCAGGCTGGGGCGGCCATTGCATTCCGATCGACCCGTTCTACCTGTCCTGGAAAGCGAGACAGTTTGACGCCCCGACTCGCTTTATCGAGTTGGCAGGTGAGGTCAACGTCGAGATGCCCAAGCGGGTCATCACCAAGCTGCAGCTGGCGCTCAATCAGGTGCGCAAGCCCGTGCAGGGCAGCAAGATTCTGGTGCTCGGTCTAGCTTACAAGAAGGACGTCGCGGATCCCCGTGAGAGCCCCGCTTTCGAGATTCTCTGGCAGCTGCAGCAGCTCGGTGCCGAGGTCAGATATCACGACCCACACATTCCACAGGCCCCGGCGATGCGCTCCTGGAAGGGTCTCGAGATGCAGCCATCCATCGAGCTGACACCCGAAGTTATCCGACAGCAGGATGCGGTGCTCATCGTGACGGACCACACCGATGTGGACTACGATTCGATTCTCGAAAACGCCCGACTGATTGTCGATACCCGCGGAATCTACCGTAACTCCGACGCCAAGGTCGTTCGAGCCTAAAACCATGCCTCTGCCTCAACTGCAAGGAACTCGGGTACTCGTCACGGGCGGTGCCGGCTTCATCGGCTCTCATCTGGTGGACGGCCTGTTGTCGCAGGGTGCAGAGGTCAGGGTCCTGGACAACCTGGCGACGGGTCATCTCGAGAATCTGGCCCATTGCAGAAGCGATATCGAGTTCCTGCAAGGCGACATCCGCGATCTGGAAACCTGTCGAAAGGCTGCTGAAAGCTGCGCAATGGTCTTTCATCAGGCCGCCCTGGGGTCGGTACCGCGTTCGGTCAAGGACCCCTCCACCAGCTTCGAGGTCAACGTCCAGGGGACCGTCAACGTGGTGACGGCGGCCAAGGATGCCGGCGCGAACCGCCTGGTCTACGCTTCTTCGTCCAGCGTCTATGGCGACAGCCCGAAACTCCCCAAGTGCGTTGGCGAAGAGGGCAAACCCCTTTCTCCCTACGCTGCCACAAAGCAGATCAACGAACAGATCGCCGGCGTGTTCGCCACCAGCTACGGTCTCGAGGCCATCGGCTTGCGATACTTCAACATCTATGGAGCCCGCCAAGACCCCGAGGGGCCCTACGCGGCGGTCATCCCGCGATTCTTCAAGGCTGCTTTGAGCGGCGAACCCATGACCATCTACGGCGATGGCGAGCAGAGTCGGGATTTCACTCATGTCTCGGATGCCGTGCAAGCCAACCTGATGGCCGGCGGCGCCGAGCCCGCGGCCTGCGGACGCGCCTACAACATCGCAGCAGGCCAGGCCACCTCGGTCAACGTCCTGGCGCGAGAGATCGCCGAACTGTGCGACAGCCCCAGCCAGCCCTCATACGAGCCGCCGCGAGCTGGAGACGTCAAGCATTCCCTAGCTGATCTGATTCAGACTACAGCTGCCATCGAGTACCAACCGAGTGTCACGCTGGCAGCAGGATTGGCCGCCAGCCTCGACCACTATCGGAGCATTCTGGAGTCCAAATGAACCAAGAGAACGACCTCAAGACCGCCCTCGTCACCGGGGGTGCCGGATTTATCGGTTCGCACATCGCAGATGCCCTGGTGGACCGGGGCTACCGGGTGATCGTTCTGGACGACCTCTCCTCGGGCCGACGAGAAAATGTCAATCCGGCGGCCGAGCTGCAGGAGCTGGACATTCGCTCCGCCGAGGCAGCCCAGTTGATCGACAAGGAACGCCCCACCGTCATGTTCCACCTGGCGGCACAGATGGATGTGCGTCGTTCCACCGAGGATCCGGCTTTCGACGCTTCGATCAATGTGCTGGGGACCTTGAATCTGCTCAACGCGGCCGTCAAGGCTGGGGTTCAGCAGTTCATCTTCGCCTCGACCGGTGGCGCGATCTACGGCGAGCAGGATGTGCATCCAGCACCCGAGGGACATCCGGAGCGGCCGGTCTCTCCCTATGGCGTCTCGAAGCTCGCGGGTGAGCGGTACATGTACTACTTTCACGTGCAGTACGGGCTCGACGTCACGTGCCTGCGCTTTGCCAACGTCTATGGCGAGCGTCAGAACCCCCATGGCGAGGCTGGCGTGGTCGCCATCTTCCTGAAGCTGCTCTACGAAGGCAAGCAACCTGTCATCAACGGCGACGGGCTGCAGACCCGGGACTACATCCACGTCTCGGACGTGGTGCGGGCCAACATGGCGGCCATCGGTCGCTCGGGATTTCGCATCCTCAACGTCGGCACCGGCATCGAATCCAACGTCGTCGATCTCTACGAAGGCATTCGCACCGCCGCGGGATCAGAGCTCGCTGCGACGCACGGCCCCGGCCAGCCCGGTGAGCAACGTCGATCCTCGGTGGATGCCAGCAAGCTCCGTGAGGAGTTGGGTGTACCCGAGCCGATTCCTCTGGGTGAAGGGTTGCAGCGAACTGCGGATTGGTTTCGCACTCACAACACGTAGGACGAGAGCTTGCCGCCACAAGGGAGGGCGCCAGGCCCTCCCCTACAAGCCTCCACTGCTCCACTGCTCCATTGCCAAGGCAAAAAGGCCGGTCCCTTTTCGGGACCGGCCTAGTCTGTCGAACGCGTTCGAGACGCGATTAATACATTCCGTCCATGCCACCCGGCATTCCACCACCGGGCATACCGCCGCCGCCATCGGCTTTGTCTTCCGGGATCTCGGAAACCAGAGCTTCGGTGGTGAGCATGAGACCGGCGATCGACGCAGCGTTGAGCATCGCGGTCTTGGTCACTTTGGCGGGATCGATGACACCGGCCTTGACCAGGTCCTCGGTTTCGCCCGTGGCAGCGTTGTAGCCGATGTTGCCTTTGGTCTTCATCAACTCGCGCACGACGACTGAACCCTCTTCGCCAGCGTTGTTGACGATCTGACGGGTCGGCTCCTCGAGAGCACGGCGGACGATATTGACACCGACGTTGATGTCGTGGGTTTCACCCTCGACACCTTCGACGGCCTTGACGGCACGCAGCAGAGCCACGCCGCCGCCGGGCACGATACCCTCTTCGACGGCCGCCTTGGTGGCGTGCATGGCATCCTCGACGCGAGCCTTCTTCTCTTTCATCTCGCTCTCGGTAGCCGCCCCGACCTTGATGACGGCGACACCGCCGACGAGCTTGGCCAGGCGCTCCTGCAGCTTCTCGCGATCGTAGTCCGAGGAGGTCTCCTCGATCTGATTGCGGATCTGCTTGACCCGACCGGCGATAGCATTCCGGCGGTCTTTGTCGTCCGAGTCGGTGACGATAGTCGTCTCATCCTTGGTGATGACGACCTTCTTGGCCTCACCCAGGGCGTCCCATTCGACGTTCTCGAGCTTGATGCCGAGATCCTCGGTGATGACCCGGCCACCGGTGAGTGTCGCGATGTCCTCGAGCATGGCCTTGCGGCGATCGCCAAAGCCAGGCGCCTTGACCGCACAGACCTGCAGGGTGCCGCGCAGCTTGTTGACCACGACGGTGGCCAGAGCCTCGCCCTCGACATCCTCGGCGATGATCAGGAAAGGACGGCCCTGCTTGGCAACCTGCTCGAGAATGGGAAGCAGGTCCTTCATGGAGCTGATCTTCTTCTCGTGCAAGAGGATCTTGACGTTCTCGAGCACGACTTCCATGCGCTCGGGATCGGTGACGAAGTACGGTGAGAGGTAGCCGCGATCGAACAACATGCCCTCGACAACCTCGAGAGTGGTGTCCAGACCCTGGGCCTCTTCGACCGTGATGACGCCGTCCTTGCCGACCTTCTCCATCGCCTCGGCAATGATGTTGCCGATCTCGGAGTCGCTGTTGGCGGAGATGGTGCCGACATGAGCGATCTCTTCACCGCTGACCGGCTTGGACATTTTGTCCACCGCCTCGACTGCGGCCTTGACGGCCATCTCGATGCCCCATTTCAGCTCCATCGGGTTGGCACCGGCGGTGACGTTCTTGGAACCCTCGCGATAGATCGCCTGGGCCAGCACGGTGGCCGTGGTGGTACCGTCACCGGCAACATCCGAGGTCTTGGAAGCGACCTCGCGCAGCATCTGGGCACCCATGTTCTCGACGGGGTCGGCCAATTCAATCTCTTTGGCGACGGTCACACCGTCCTTGGTGCTGGTTGGCGAGCCGAATTTCTTCTCGATCACTACGTTGCGGCCTTTGGGGCCAAGGGTCACCTTGACGGCATCGGCCAGTTTGTTGACGCCCTTGAGCAAGGCGCCGCGCGCCTCATCGGCGTATGTAATCTGCTTTGCAGCCATTTTTTCAATAACCTCCCTTTTGCTTGACTCTGAACTAGCCGACGACGGCCAGAATCTCGTCTTCGCGAAGAATGATGTACTCGACGTCGTCGATTTTGATCTCGGATCCGGAATATTTGCCCACGAGGACGCGATCACCGGCGCTCACATCCATCGGCGCACGGCTGCCGTCATCCTGGATCTTGCCAGGACCTACAGCAACGATTTCAGCCTCTTGCGGCTTCTCTTTGGCGGTGTCGGGAATGATGATGCCGCCGCGGACCTGCTCCTCTTCCTCGAGCCGCTTGGCGAGCACGCGATCGTGCAGGGGACGAATTTTTGCAGCCACTACGATACCTCCTGTAGTTAATTAAACCCTTTGGTTTTGGTAATGAAGTGTCCCGATTGACGGGATTAGCACTCACTGATCAAGAGTGCTAACAGAGTGTACGACCGGAGTATTCCGTTGTCAAGAAAAATCGTACGGAATCTTAGTGCCGTACACTCACCCACGGACCGGCGTGGAAGCCCGCCACTACGAGTCGGTGCGAGCGATCAGGTCGTGGATAGGCCTTTGTAGCTGCGGAGGGTAGGCCAGCAGTCCCTTGAGAAGCGGCGAGGGCTGGTTGAAGGCTCGCTCGGGCTCTTCCTTGGGCTCGATGATACCGCCAGCCGCCCGCACCAGAGCGATTCCGGCCACTACATCCCACTCGTTCTTGGGAACCAGGGTCCAGGTGGCATCCACCAGACCGGCGGCGACCAAAGCGAGCTTGTAGGCCACGGAGCCACAAGGGCGAACCTCGAGTCCATGACCCTGGAAGCGCTCCCACTCGCCGCGGCGAATCTCGCTGTTGCTGGCCAAAACGACCGCTCCCTCCAGGGACTCGCGACTGGAGACCTGTGCAGGTTCGCCGTTGAGCGTCACGCCATGGCCGATCGCTCCCAGAACCAGCTGTTGAGTGGCCGGATTGAGAATCCCCCCAGCTACCGGCTGCCCATCCTCCACCAGACCGATGGAGACCGACCATTGCGGAATGCCCTCGACGAATTCCCGAGTCCCGTCGAGCGGATCGACGACCCAGGCTCGCCGCTTGTCGAGCCGCGCGTGGTCATCGACGGTCTCTTCCGACAGCCAGCCCTCGCCGGGCTCGGGGAGCAGGCGCTTGAGGACATCATCGACCCTCTGATCGGCCTCGGTGACCGGATCGCCACCCGCCTTACGCTCGACCGCAATCGCACCGGGGGTAAAGGGCGCCAGGGCTCTTTCGGCTTCCCGCAAGGCCGCTTCGATGCGGCGGACATCGTCTTGGCGCTGCGCTGGATCCGTCATCGTCGTTCACCTCGGCGTGGGGGAAGGCCGGCACGGAGGCCGGCCACTACAAAATGTCGCTTCTTCAATGCCTTGTTCTCTTCGGCCAGCACGCAGGCCGGCCACTACGAGGAGGCGCCGGCAGAGGTGCCGATATAGCCTTCGCGCTCCAGGAAGAGGATGATCTTCTGGGCCGACTCCTCAGGACTGAGCTCCGTGGTGTCCAGCGGAATCTCGGGGTTCTCGGGAACCTCGTAGGGATCCGAGATCCCGGTGAACTGCTTGATGATCCCGGCGCGAGCCTTCGCGTACAGTCCCTTGCGGTCCCGCTGCTCGCAAACCTCGAGCGGGGTGTTGACGTGCACCAGAATAAAACCACCACCCGGTCTGATCGTCGCCTCGACATCTTGGCGCACCGAATCGTACGGAGCGATGGGAGCGCACAGGGCGATACCACCGTTCTTGGTGATCTCGGAAGCCACGAAGCCGATCCGGCGAATATTCAAGTCTCGGTGCTCCTTCGAGAACCCGAGCTCTGACGAGAGGTTCTTGCGCACGATATCGCCATCGAGAAGGGTTACGGGACGACCTCCCAACTCCAGAAGCTTGGCCAGCAGCACATTCGCCACCGTCGACTTGCCGGAACCCGAGAGACCGGTGAAGAACACCGTGAACCCCTGCTGGTGTCGCGGCTTGTGGGTCCGTCGCAACTGCTGGGCGACCTCGGGAAAGGTGAACCACTCGGGTAACTCGCGACCGTCGGAGAGCCGCTCCCGCAGCTCGGTTCCCGACAAGCTCAGAGTCCGACTGTCCTCGGGCACCTCATCGATGGGCATGTAGGCGTCCTTGTCCTCCACATAGACCACCATGCGGAAGGGCACCATCTTGATTCCCAACTCGTCTTCGTGCTTCTTCATCAGCTCCTGGGCGTCGTACGGACCATAGAAGGGCTCGCCGTTGGAATCCACACCAGGTCCGGCATGGTCGCGACCGACGATGAAGTGGCTGCAGCCGTAATTCTTGCGCAGGATCGCGTGCAGGAGTGCCTCGCGAGGGCCACCCATCCGCATCGCCAGGGGCAGCAGCGACAGCATCGCCGTGTTGCTCGGATAGCGGTCCATCAGAGCCTGGTAGCAGCGCACTCGGGTGTAGTGATCCACGTCGCCAGGCTTCGTCATGCCGACGACCGGATGAATCAGCAGGCTGGCCTGGTTCTCGCGGGCCGCCCTCAGGGTGAGCTCGAAGTGAGCCCGGTGCAGAGGATTGCGGGTCTGAAACGCTACGACCTTCTGCCAGCCCAGCTTGGCGAAGCGCCGGCGGACCTGCTCGGGGGTCAGACGCAACCCCACGAAATCGTAGTGGGAGGGCAGCTCGAGTCCTTCCAACCGACCGGCGATGGCGATGTTGTTGGTGCGGTCGAAGAGATGGGCCACCCCAGGGTGCTTCCGATCGAGAGTGCCATAGACCGCTTCGGCCTTCTTCTCACGCTCGATCTGCCACTGTTCTTCGACATGCAGGACGGCGATCGCCAACCCCTCAGGGTCCCGCAGGACCAGTGGAGTTCCCGGCGACAGCTTCTCGGCCAGTTCCTCGGTCACATCCAGCGTGATCGGCAGAGGCCAGAGAGTGCCGTCGCCCAGACGCATGTCGGCGCAGACCGACTCGAAGTCCGCCTGGCCGAGAAATCCCTGCAGCGGCGAGAAGCCGCCATTCATCAAGAGTTCGATATCGCACAGTTGGCGAGGGGTCAGATCCCACGAAAGCCACTCTCTCGAGGCTTCCTTCAACTCGTTGCGGCGCTCCTCGCCGACCATCAGGTCAACCAAGGTGCCTCCATGAGGACGATTCAAATGGTCCACGGTTTACTCCACTTCTGTAGGGTTAGATACTGATTCTGAAAGGGAAAATGCGGTGCCAGCTCGTGGCGGACTCCCGCGTGGATCTCCAAGAGGCGGAAGTCTACTCGGCCACCCTTCGTGGGTCAACCGTCAGAAAGCGTTGCCGACACTGAAGAAAATGACGTACGGGTCTTCGCCGGGTAGCTGATCCAGTTTCCAGCCCGCTTCGAGTCGGATGGGACCCACTGGAGAGAGATACCGGATACCCACACCGACTCCAGTCTTGAGGTCCGACAGATTGATATTGCGCCAGCTGCCCCAGACATTGCCGGCGTCGACAAAGACGTTGCCCATGATGGGCCCGGCGATCGGGAACCGATAGTCCAGGTTCAGCAGGAGTTGCCCATTGCCGCCAATCGGCTGGTAGTCCGTCGCGATCGCACATTTCTCATCGATAGGCAGTTCGAATTGCTCATCAGGAACAATGGGCTTCAGGGTCTCACCACAGATCCCCAGACCGTCCCTCCTGTAGGCCCGATGAGTCGTGCTCCCGCCGGCAAAGTACCGCTCCGAGATCGCGACATAGGCCGACTCCTGGATCTCGATCGTGTCCAGGGGATCGGGCACCCTCTCCCCGGCCTTGTCGAGAGGCTCGATGCCTCCCAGACGAAAGCTACCGCCGATGGATCCCAGCCATCCAAAGTCGAAGAAGTGCGTGTATTGGAGGAAGCTCTTGAGAAACTCCTCATCAGCCTGAAACAGGGGAAAGGCGTATTGGACCTGGAGGTTGGTGCTCCACCCAGCCATCGGATTCACCGGGCTATCGCGATGATCCAGTTGCCAGGCGGGAGTCAGGCTGGCGATCTCGATCTCCTCCAGATCTCGTCTCATCCGGGTCCGCCGGGCCTTGACCCGTCACCAGGTCGAGCTGATCCACCAATCGATAGTCGAAGAGGATTCCGGTACGCGAATTGTTCCCCACTCGCTGAGCTTCGAGCTGGCCACCTCGGCGCAGGGATTCGAAGGATTCTCGTGTTTCTTCAATGTAGAAAAGCGAGCCCGTGGTGGTGATTCGCCGTCTTCCGAGAAAGGGCTGGTAAAGGAGAAGACGGGCCAGCGAGTCCCTACCTGCACGAAGATCCACTCGCCCGCTGACCCCGCGACCCAACATGTTGCTGCGGGTATAACCGAACAAACCCGTAAAACCGTCCTCGGTATCGAGACCGAAGCCATAGGTGAAGGTGTGGCGGCTCCCCTCCTCCACCTCGACCACGATGTCGCGCTCACCCTTGAACGGTGTGCCCGGCGCCCTCTTGACCGTGACACTGGAAAAGGCGCCCAGCTTGTAAAGGTTGTTCTGCGCCGCCAGCAATCGGCCGGTGCTGATGTACTCACCCGTGCGTAGATTCAAGGCATCCCGAATCGACTTCGATCGGGTTCTCCGATTGCCACGGACCACGACTCGATCCACCACCGAGCGCGGTCCTTCGAGAATCCGGACTGTCACATCGGCCAGGGTCTCCTCCTTGTTCCAGTCGATACTCGAGGACAGCTGGATCGACTCGAAGCCCCTGGCCCGATAGAAGGCCCGAATGGCGCTGAGGGTCTCATCCAGCAGAACTGGATGGAAGGGTCCCCCCTGACGCAGCGGCAGACGCCTGCGCAGATCCGATTCATCCACTGCCCGCAAACCATCCAGGTTGAGATCGACCAGGCGCCGCTCCAGCCCCTCGTCGACCGGGATCACGACAGTGAGCTGACCCTCGGACTGCGTCACCTCTGGCGGCCCCACCTCGGCATCCCAGTAGCCCTGAATTCGGTAGTAGGAAAGGATATTCTCGATGTCGTCCTCGAGAGTCACTGCGGAGAGTCTGCCACTCGCCGAGGCAAAAAGGCGCTTCGACTCGGTCGAGATCAGCGACATGAGCTGATAGCTGGGCACGGCTTCGTTGCCGACGAAGGAGATATTCGTCAGCTCGTAGAGGGCACCCGGATCGATGGTCATGATCAGATGGATGAGCTCGTCGGTGCGGCTCTCGCTCCAGTCCACCTGCACGTCGTAGAAGCCCTGACGCTGGAAGTAGTCCCGAATCTTGTCGATCGACTGCAAGAGGATCGCTTCGTCGTAGCGCTGGGTGCCCAGGAAGGGCAGCAGGCCCTTCTTGCGCAGGCGGCGTTCGTCGGCCCCGTGGATTTCGAAGTGGAAGCGAGGTCCGACATCGATCTGATAGGAAAGGGCCACTTCAGCGGTATCCCAATCGATCGAGGACTTGAAAGGACCGACGTTGGCCCGACGGTGATTCTGGCCGAACAGCCAAAGTTCCAGGCGCTCCATATCGGCTCGAGCCTGGCGCTCGCGGAAGGGCTTTCCAGGCGTCATCTGCAATCGATCTTGCAGCTGCGAAGCTGTAAAAGGCGAAATTGGCCCCTCGAACGCTATGGTCTGGAGGGTGAAACGCGGTCCCGGATCGACGTCATACGTCACGCTGGCGGTCTTGTTCTCAAAATCGATTCGAGGTCGGGATCGAACCGAGGCTTCAAGATATCCGCGCTGCTGGTAGTAGTTCTCGAGATCGTAGACGCCCCGGACGATGCGACTGGTTACCAGTGGCTCGGCCTCGCCCTGGACAAGGACCGCACGCAGCTCCTTTTCTTTGAGCTTCAACTCACCGGTGAAGGCGATCTCTTCGACCTGGATACGACCCCAGGTGACGAATATCACCTCGACTCCCTCCGGCGTGGAATCCACAAACACCTCGACCTCGCTGACCCATCCGGAAGCCTGCAGGTTGCGCAGGCTCCGAGCCAGATCTTCCTGTCTCAATGGTCGGCCGACCTCGACCAGGAGCAGCGGCTGCAGGCGTTCGAGATCGAGTGTGGCGACGTCACTGCGCAGCTCGATCTTCCGGACGATCTGTCCCACTACGGCTGCGGCTTCGGACCCTCGAACGGGTCTGGAGATAGCTGCCATGCAAGACCCCGAAGATCACCACGCCGACCATCAGAGGCAGCGCGGGGGCCACGGCCAGGTGGAGGATTCTCCTCATTTGAGGGTCGTCCTCCACAGCACATCCACGCCGTAGGCTTCGGTGCCGGTCTGCCGAAGCTTGAGCGTGATTCCCCGCTTGGCCTTCCACTCGAGCTCGATGACATCCCCGGCAGTCGAGGTGGGGTCGTAGGAGTAGGTGATGTAGACATCGCGAGACAGCTGCTTGCCTAGGGTGACTCGGGCGGAAGAGAGCTCGCCGCTGGCTTTGGTCAGAGGTTGCACGCGGAATCGGTCGAGACCAAACAGCTTCCCAGTGCGCTGGGTTACCAGAGACGCGGCTTGGCCATACAGCAGATCGGTGGCTTGCTCGGCCGAGCGATCCTCGGTCCGACCGATGGACGAGCCGGTGCCCCAGGTCTCCCCACCGGTAGTCAGCAGCGACAGTACCTCTAGGTCCGCCAGCGGCGGATTGGAGGTATAGCGGAGATTCAGATTCTCCAGAGTGCCGGTGAGATTGAGAGTGATGTCGTACTCGCGCACATCGGCTCTGGCCACCAGATCGATCACCGGCTCGATCTTCAGCGGGTTGGCGAAGCGCAGCGAGCCCCGTTCGACAATGTACTCATTGGGACCCAGGACCAGCTTGCCATCGGGCTCGATCTTGACCTCGCCGAAAATCGCGGGTCTGGACAGGGTGCCGCGGATCAGCAAATCGAGATCGCCGTTCAGATCCGCCATGTTGTTGCGCACCCGCAGCGCGCTGGGACCACGCACAGCAATGTTGAGCTCGGTGCGGGCGGAGAGATCGGTGGCCTTCTCGACCTCCAATCGGCGCCGCTCGAAGACTCCGGATAGCAGCTGCGTCAGACCCAGCTTGACGTCCTCCACATAGAGAGCCCGGTCCAGGTCGACAGCACCCCGGATCTGGTGCCCGTTTTCGGTGGAGCTCACCACCAGATCCGCACGGCCACGAGTCGTCCAGCCCCGGGGAAAGGGGACATTGAGATTCTGGGCCAGGATCTGAATCCGATAGGTGACGAAGTCCTCTCTGGCGAAGGGGTTGACCATGCCACTGGCCAGCAGGTTGCCACCCGCCGCAGCTGCAGTCACCCGGTCGACAATGATCTGATCGGGATCGAAGAGCAGCGTTCCTTCGATCTCGTCCAGCGTGAAGGGCAGCCCCTGGACGATGGCCCTACCGTCGAAGAGCCGACCTTGACCATTGAACACGGGCTTCTCCGAGCTCCCGCCGATGGTGGTCAGAATCTCGAAGCGACCACTGCGCAGGCCGAGATCGGGAAGAAAGAGCTCGAGCCAGTTGGTCTCCAGCGAGCTGAGAAGTCGCAGATCCAGAGACCGGGGCGACGCCAGAGAGATGGAGCCGTTCAGGAAGAACTCGCTCTCGCCTTCCGGGTCGCCGACAAAGAACGACTCGATTCGCAGCGCCTCATCTTGCACCGTGGCAACAATCGGCTCCAAGTTCTGCAAACGTAGACCCTTGTACGTGATATCGAACCGTGCCAGTTCGAACGCCGCGCGCCAGGGTCGGAGGCGATCGAATTCGCCGGCCAACAGAAGCTTTCCATCCACACTACCCGTCACATCCGGTGGGGTTTCGGGACCGGTGAGCAAGATCAGCTCGTCGAGGACCGAGCTCGAAAGATCGAATCGAAGATCGAAGCCCGTGTTGTCGAGTCGACCCCCGCCGGCGAGCTCGACCAGGCCCAACAGGTTGCCATCTACATCCAGCCGCTCGTCCTTCATCTCGAGTTGAACCTCAGCCCGCCCATCGGGTCCGAGGATCTCGCCCTCCAGCTCCAGGCCGCGCCATCGCAGATTGGCCGCCAATCGGGGACTGGACAACAGACCCTCGATTGTCCCGTCCACCAGGAGTCGCCCCTCGAGACCCCCGGGCATCAACTGCACGAAGGGCTCCTCATTCATCACCAGGTCGTCGGCATGGAACATCATGTCGACGGTCTGGGAATCGGAATCGAGCCGACCGGAGAGCAGCGCCTGACCCGCCGGGACCGTCACCGCCAGTCGCTCCACGAACATCTGCTCGGGGTCGAAATCGAACCTGAGCTCCAACTCCTGCAGCTCGAGATCGCCGACCGAGGCGGGTCGGACCGAAGCCCGTACCTGGCCCGTCAACCGGCTCATCTCGCCTCCCAGTCTCACCGAGCCAAAGACCGGCCCGTCGACCGGTATCTCCATGGGCATCCAGGGTCGAACCTGATCCATGGGCCAGCCGGCGGCGTCCACCGAGATGCCAAAGGGCACTTCGCCGACCGCTCCAGCTCGGGTCCCTCGAAAGGGGATACTGCCGGTCACGATCAAGCCGCCGCCGGGGCGCAGGAGCTCCAGACGCATGTCACCCAGACCCGCGGGCCCGATAGAGATCGTGCCCTGAACACGATCCGCGACGGCACCGGGCGCCACCGCGTCGACCAAATCGATCCGCAGATCCGTGCTGACCTCTCCCGGCGCGAGGTAGAGCTCGCCCTCGAACACACCCGCACCCTCGGTCGGCAACCAGAGAGGCTCCTCCCCAAAATCGATCGGGATCAACCAGGGAATCCGCTCGATGCGATCGCTTTCCACGCGGTAGGAAAACTGCGCGCTGCGCCGGCCGATGTCGTAGTACCCATTGGCTTCGATACGTTGAAAGGGCCCCGTCAGTCGCGCTGCCCGAGTGCGGATGACACCCTGCTCGATAATCAGGGGTATCGACCCCTCCAGCGGTATCGACTCCGGCTCTCCGGCTACCGGCGAGATGTAGAGGTCGGCCCAGCCCTTCCCTTCCCGAGCCTGGCCGAACGGAAACCGGTAGTCGAAGACTCCTGAGACTCTGCCAGACAACCCCTTGACCGGAATGTTCTGGGCATCGGCCAACTGCTGGAGATCGACGCCATCCAGGTCGAGGTCGATTTCGAAAGCCCGCTTGCCCTTCTCCGTCTCCAGATTGATGCTGCCGGAGAGAGAGCCACCCGCGTGTAGGGCTTGTTCGAGGTCGAATCGCACGCCGTTACGATCGCCGGAGACCGCGGTTCGAACGCTGTTCATCTCCCGACCCAGGACCTGTAGATAGGGCGATGTCACCTGGGCGCGGAAACCCCATGAACTCTCGCGCCAGGCGAATCCTCCATCGACGAAGAAGGCTCCCTGGATTTGATCCTGCAGATAGCCCATCTCCTTGAACAGGGACGCGTTGCCCTGGCCATCGATCTCGAAGACCCACTCCTTCTCCGCCCAGAACCCGTACCCCGTCACCATCGCCGTCAGATCGGGAGATCCGATGCGGCCATTGAGGATCTTCATCCCCTTGGGCTCCATCACCACCCGCATACCGACAGCGGCGTTGATCGGGTTGGCTCTGGGGAGGATCAGCTCCAGATTGCCCGCCACCAGGCGTCCGGACATCTCGTCTCCACCACCGCCTGAGAGCTCGGCGTTGAGAGCGCTGGCGGTCAACTCCAAGGGCAGTCGGCGTTGGGCGATCCGCAGCTCACCTCCTGCCAGGGCCAGATGGCGTATGTTGATCTGGATGGGCGTCCTGAGGCCACCCGAGCCTCCACCCCCTTTGCCGGCCTTGGGCAGGTTGTTCTGTTTGGGGGCGATGAAATCCAGGAAGATCCTGGGCTCCTCCAGAACGACCTCGTGCAGGGTGAGCATGCGCCGCTGAAGGTCGACGATCTCTGCGTCGATGACCGCTCTCTTGACGGTTAGAAACGGCGAGTCCTCCGGATCGGGTCCGCCCATTTGAAAATCCTCGACCTCCACCCCGAGAGGAAGAAGCTTGAGATGGACGGCACCTACCCAGACCTGGCGATCCAGGAGTTGGACCAGCGACTTTTCCAGCAACCCCGCGAAATAGGCCCCGGCCCAACGGGTCTGCAATCCCAGATGCAGCGCCAGAAACAGCAACGCCACGGACGCCACGCCCCACATGACGGGTCGCAGCAGCCAACGCCGAAACCGTCCCGGTCGTCGGCGCGGCTTCTTCGCCGTCGGCTTGGGATCGTCTTTCGAGTTGTGGGTGGAATGCATAGCGAGGGGGAATGCAAAGATCGTTCCTCGCCGTGCCGAGCCGATCTCGGTGGGCTTACTCTCCCCAGTGCAGTTTATCGCGCAGGTTGTCGTAGAAGGTGCGGTCGACCACCCTCACCAACCGAACCACGGCGGCGGATCGCTGTACCGAAATGGTGTCGCCAGCCTTCATGCCGGTGCCCTCTTGACCATCGAGAGTCAGGAAGACGTCTTCTTCCTCGGTCACCAGCGTGACCTCGACCGTCGCCTCCTCCGGCACCACTATGGGGCGCTGAGACAACGCGTGAGGACATATGGGGGTCAGAACGACCACTGGCAAGGTCGGACACACAATCGGTCCGTCTGCCGACAGGTTGTAGGCCGTCGAGCCCGTGGGCGTCGAAATAATCAGACCGTCGGACCGATAGGTGGTCACTCGCCGCCCGTCGACCTCCAGACGCAACTCGACGATTCGCGCCAGGGCGCTCTTGTTGATGACCGCGTCGTTGAGAACCCGATACGACTGTTGATCGCCATTCTTGGACTTCAGCTTCACATCGAGCAGTGCCCGCTCTTCGATCTCGTAGTCGCCCTCCAAGACCCGCATCAAGGCCGGATAGAGCTCCGCACGTCGAACCTCGGTAAGAAAGCCCAGATTGCCGAGATTGGCGCCCAGAACCGGGATCTCGTTCTCCAGGCTTCTGGCCACTGAGAGCAGGGTGCCATCCCCACCGAGAACCACCACCAGGTCGTACTGTTCCGCGTGATCGAAGATTCCGTTGCTACCTGGATCCCAGACTTTGGCCAGGTCCTCGTCCACCGAGACGTCGATGCCCCGGCGACTCAGCCAGTCGGCGAGCTGTGCGGCAGTCTGCTGTGCCGTGCGGCTGACCCGCTTGGCAATGACTGCCACTCTCTTGTTGTTGGCGTTCATCCATGCCACCGCAGCAGGACGAAGGCCTCGACATTGCCCTTCGCTCCCGGCAGTTCCGAGTCCACTATACCGATGAGCTCGAGGTTCAGGGAAGTCAAATCGTCACACCGCTGACGAATGACTCCCTGCCTCTGATTCTCGTCACGCACGATACCGCCTTTGCCAACCTGCCCCTTGCCCACTTCGAACTGAGGCTTGACCAGGATCAGAAGCTGGCCTCCCTGTTTCACGAACGGCAACACGGCAGGAACCACCTTGACGACGGAGATGAACGAAAGATCCATGGTCACCAGATCACACTCTCGCGGGATCGCATCGCTTTCCAGATGGCGAGCGTTCATCCCCTCCATGACCACCACCCGATCGTCCTGACGCAGACGGTAGTCGAGCTGCCCTCGGCCCACGTCCACCGCATAGACCCGATCGGCGCCCCGTTGCAGGAGGCAGTCCGTGAACCCACCCGTCGAGGCTCCTACGTCCAGACAGATCCATCCCTTGGGATCGATGCCGAAATGGTCCAAGGCGGCGGACAGCTTGCGGCCACCGCGTGAGACGAAGGGTTCCCTCGGACCCACGACCTCGACGAGAGCCTCTTCAGAAACGGCTGTACCCGGCTTGTCCACGACCTGCCCTGCGACTCGCACGATGCCCGCCATGACAGCTCGCCGGGCCTGTTCGCGACTCGGGAACGCGCCCTGGCTTACCAGAAGTTGGTCGAGACGGGGCATGGGCTGCGAGCTTCCCGGCTTCCGGAGCCGACCGAAAATGGCTATCTAGCGGCCGATCGTCCGGGCCGGCAGGGCTTCGTCCACCAACATGATGGGGATATCCGAGACGATCGGATAGACCAGCTGCGAGTCGGGAGAGTAGAGAGCCTGCTCGACGACGGGCTCGTCATCGCGAAAGTGCTCGCGGTACTTCTCCACGAGCTGTTGCCGCACCTCTTCGGGCAGCTGCACGAGCTCCAACTCTCCTTTTGTCTGGGGACAGACAAGGATCTCGAGTAGGTCCGGATCGATGGCCATATGTGCGTTGACTCCCTTCAGGCTAGCTCGAAAAGGATAGCACAGGGTAGACTGCCATTCTCCGTGCGACAGAGTCACGCACCGCAGTACTTCTTTCGCTCCAAAGCCTTGGCAGGACTCGCTTTGGCAGCCGTGATCGCGGCCCTACTCGGCCTCGCCACGATCTGGCCGGAGGGCCGCAAGCTGTGGGGCGACGAGGGCACCTACGTCGCCATGACGGCCAGCCTGGCCCGGGATGGGGATCTGATCTTCGCCGACACCGATCTCCAGCACCTCTTGCAGCACCCGGACGACCCAGCGCCTACCGTCATCCTGCAGAAGACGCAACTCGGTGTTACCTATTCCAAGCCACTCCTCTATCCGTCTGCTGGCCGCTCCCCTCTATGCCGTCATGGGCGAGTCGGGGTTGGTGGCCACCAACTTCCTTGCCTTGGCTGTGGCCCTGGGTCTGGCATGGGGCTACCTTCGACGATTGGCGCAGGCCGGTGGCGCTACTTGGACTCTCTTCGCCTTCGTTGGTGCCAGTGTCGTCCTGGTCTATCTAGGCTGGAAGATGAGCGATCTGGCGCTGCTGTCCCTGACACTCGCCGGCCTGATCCTGGCTCTGGGTGGTCGGCGTCTGCAGATCGACGGTGACGACGTGACGATGCCTTTTGGCAGCCTCGGCGCCGCCGTCATCGGCGGCCTCATCCTGGGCGCCGCTGTCTCCATGCGTTTTACCACAGCCGCCCTGGTGGCCGCGGCAACAATGGCCCTGTTACTCGACAAACGCTGGCGACGCGGGCTCGTGGTCGGAGTCCTGGGCATCACCGGGTTTCTGGCGGTCAGCAGCGCCACGGTGATCCTGCTGGGGACTGCCAACCCTTACAAGGCGGTTCGCTCCAGCTTCAACCAGAACACGGGCTTCCCGGCCGGTCCGAGGGCCCAGCAAGCCACCGAGCGGTTCGCGACCCGACCCGCCACGCAGTCGGCGACCTGGCAGCCTCCCTTGGCTATTCGGCGTACCGCCTACTCGACCCTCTACTTCTTTGTCGGTCGACATACGGGTCTTCTGTTCTACTTCCCTGTCGCCCTGGTTCTGCTACTGCATATCCTCCGGCGGCCCGACCGCGTCTCGCTGGCGCTCCTGGCCGGCGTCGCAGCCATCATCGGCTTCTACCTGATCTGGATGCCCGAGAACTACTTTGGTGGCGCGACCTTTGTCGGCAATCGCTACTTCCTGGGGGCGTTTCCGGCCTTGCTCGTGGCTTTGCCCAACCTGCCCTCGAAGCGCAGCCTGGCGGTGGCGTGGTGCGTGGCGCTGATCGGCTGGGGCTCCGCGTTACACTCGATGGGAGCCGTTCGGGATCTGGATCCTTCGAGTCAGGCGCATGCCCACTCCGGGGTCTTCCGGCACCTGCCGTTCGAGTCCACAGCGCAGCGAATCGACGGCCTGACAGGAACGATTCTGGGCCGAAGATTACGTGCGCTTTCTCGACCCCTTCGCAGCCGCCGCACCCTGGAGCTTCCGTCTCGACTCCAGCCGCCCGACGACCGAGATACTGGTGGCTACGGACTGGGACGATCAACCGCTCCACTTTGTCGTCTCGCCGAGAACGGCCAAGGTCTCACTCGAGTTTCGTGACTGGCGCGGGCGGTGGCGCTACTCCCTGCCCCAGCCGTCAACGGCCCCACCAGGGCTTCTCACGGTTTCCGCTTCGACCCCGTGGCGGCATCACTCCTATTGGTGGAAGCCGGGGAAAGTCTATGGTTCGAGAGTGCTCCGATTGAGGCTCGTCAGCGAGAGCGGCGAGACTTCGGCGGTGGTCAAGTACGCCGGCAGGGGTCGCGAGCTCGCCCCTCTCGCTGCCGAGCTTCAGGGGATCGAGCCACCCCTGCCGGCGAGGGTCGCGGCCGGCACCGAGACCGCGATCACGATCCAGGTGAGGAATACGGGGCGCCGGCCCTGGAAGAGCGGCGGCCTGTTTCCAGGCGCCGTCGGCTTTCGACTCGTCACCGGGTCGCAGGGGCGAGTCGCCACCAGTGGTGCGGTCCCACTGCCCGGCAATGTTCCGCCTGGAAAGATCCTGGAGATAGCGGTGACCCTCCAATGGCCAGAACAGCCGGGCACCTATCAGCTCGCTCTCGATCTGCTGCGGGAGCCCGCTGGGGCGTCTCAGGAACCTGGGCCGCCTCGTGCTGACGACGCGGGATGTCGAGGTCGAGACCCGAGCTAGTCCAGATAACCCAGAGCCCTGAGCGTTTCCTCGTCGGCTGCCGACAGGGAACGCGACTCGGCCTCGCCCCTCGGTTCCCACTCGAGGGCCAGCAGACGCTCGGCCAGTCGACGGCGAATCTCTCCCTGATCTCGATACAGATCCACCTGGGCCTCCGGGTCGCGAACCAGATCGTAGAGCTCGAATCGTCTGGGGCTGAAGTCGCGCACCTGGAAGGCCAGACAGCGACCGTCCTCACCTTCGCCGATCTCGGCAGGTGAGACACAGCCATCCGCATCGAGGGTCACCCGATAGACCTGCCTGCCCGCCGGCAGATCGAGCTCCACCGGCATCCAGCCCGGCTCGATTTCCAGATCTCCCCGTGGCTCTCCTTCGACTTCGATGACAATCTTGCGCGGCACATGAAAGCTGTGGGTTTCGAACCGTACGGGTCCTTCCTCGACATCAAAGGTCACCCGGTCGCGGATCCAAGGTCCGACCGGGTCCCACTCGGGTTCGACCATCAGGATCTGATACCGCTCGTCCCGATCTTGAGCCACCACCGTGCGGACAAACTCCACATCGAAAACCTCCGCGTAACCTTCCGAGGCTCGCCCTTGCGGACCGGCGCCCTCAAGCAGCGGGACGAGACTGCGGCCTGAGACGGGTGGGGTGTTTTGCAGGCCGGCAAGCTCGAAAAGGGTCGGCGCCAGATCCACCGACTCCACCACGTCGGCGACCCGACGACCCACCGTCTGTTGGGGGTGAACCACCAGCAGCGGCACCAGGAGAGACTCGGGATACACCTGCGTGTGGGCCATCTTGCCGTGCTCGAGAAACTCCTCGCCATGATCCGATGTCAGGATGAGGGTCGTCTCATCCGCCAGGCCCAGCGCTTCCAACTCGGCGACGAACTGCCCCAGGACATCGTCCATGTACCGAACCGAGGCGTCGTACATGGCACGGAAGTACTCCACGGCGTCCGGATCGATCTCGATCTCACCCTGGTTCACCCGACGCAGATTCTCGCCGCTGGAGTCGAAGGTCTCGGGGGATGGCTCGGACCAGAACATGTCCCGATACCGAGCGGGAGGCTCGTAGGGATCGTGAACGCTATAGGTGTGTAGAAACAAGAAGAAGCGATCCTCATCTTGGAGCGATCGAAGGAAATCCAGGCCGCGATCAAACGTGCGCTCGATGTCGGTATCGGCTCGGTAGGCCGTATCGGTGAACTCATCGAAGCCACGGCGGAAACCGTAGCCGCCGGCCACGAAGCCACCTTCGGTGTGTCCGGCCGTCCGAAAGCCATGAGATTGGAACTGCTCGGGTACCGTCGCGATGGTCTCCGACAGCACGGTCGAGGGTGGCAGGACCTGATGCTCCTGCGGGTAGAGGCCCGTGAAGATGGACATGTGCGAGGTCAGGGTCGACGGATACTGGATGACAGCGCGCTCGAAAAGGGTGCCGCGTTGCGCCAATTCGTCAAAGGCCGGGCTGGTGGGTTGATCGTATCCGTACGCCCCGAGCGCGTCGGCCCGCAGCGTATCGATGGAGATGAGAACGAAGCCCCGAGTCGGCCCAAGACTCTCGGTCCCCGGTGAGGGTGAGGAAGGCGCTTGGCCGCCGCCGCAACCCAGGAGCAGGATCAGTAAGACTCCCAAAGCTGTTTTGGAGATCCCTTTCGTCATGGCGCACCCGCAGCGCAATACTAGCGGTTTGCGGAATCGGCGTCGGCGAGCTCGACGATCTGCCAATCGCCCTGCGTCAGCTCCCGAACCGCAAACTGATACACCACGACCTTCTTGCCGGCCAAACGGTCCTCTCTGCCCGCCAAGGCCCGCTGCAACGTCTTTCTCGCCTGCAAAGCTCCTCCGGCGTTGACGGCCATCCTGTCCACCGGTCTCTGCAGGCAGTAGCTGAGCTGCTCGGCCAGACCCGCGCCCGCGCCCCAACCCAGGGTGGCATCGGAGTACACATTGGTGAAGCTGTCTCCGAGAAGCAGAATCTCGGCCCCCTTCTCCACCTGCCACGCTCTGCCATCTCTCCGGATCACCAGCTGGGTGGTGACTCTCTCGGCTGAGATCCATCGCTGCGCCGGCGGCAGCAAGAGCATGCCCGCGATATCCCCCAGGCTCTCCACGATCACCGGGCGACGCCCATAGCTGCCGGGATCGGGCTCTGAAACCACGAGTGCCGCCATGATCTTTCTGGCAAGCTCCCGGGCGACTGTCTCCACCGCGTCGGGAGTCCAATGGGTATCGGTACGCAAGTATTGACTCTCCCCGGACTCGAGCCTCGCCTTCACCAGCACGGGGGCCGGGTCCAGTACGTCGATACCCAAATCCGCCACCTGATTCTGAAATTGCGCGAAAGAGAGATTCTGCAAGGCCCCGCCCGTGTCGAGTGCCCGCTTACTGAACCGTCCGGGCTCCACCGTCGGTTTGACCGGTGTTGGCATCACGATCAGGTGAATCTGCCGGGACCTCAGTTGTTCCTGCAGATCCATCAGGGCCGGGAGTGGATCGGGCTCCGGTGCCGGTAGCCAAGCATCCCCACCTCGCCGTCGGGCCTCTTGGACACGCGGGTCCAAGAATCCGCGACCGACTACATAATCCACATCAGGTCGGAAAAACAGCCACTCCCGTTCTCCGATATAGACCTGCTCGTTGCCCAGACCGGTTGCGGCCGCCAGCCGCCACTGCAACCGCGGCAGCAACCAGCGGCGGAGAAAGGACTGTTCCTCCAGCCTGTCTTCGAATCGATCCATGGCCGCCAACAGCGATCGATTCACCGCCAGTGCCCCCTCCCCCCCGGAGCCCACCAAGGCCGTCTGCACCTCAGCGCCAAACCCATCGAAGATCTGGCGTTGCCCAGTCGTTTCCCTTCCATCGACGTCAGACACCTCTTCGAGCCCCTCGGCGAAGGGCTCGAGGAGGGCGACACCGAAGATCGTGACAGCGAAAGCCAAGACCATGCCGAGAGCAACACCCCAGGAGACCACCGTCACACCCACTTCTTCGAGGGCCTGGACTTCGCGTGCGGGGCGATGAAGATTCGTCGACATCAGAATATGAAATAGATGAACGGGTTGAAAGACTGCGTGCTCAACGCCACGAGGGAGACCCACAAGAGTCCCAGGCAGATCAGAGCGCGCCACAGTGGAAGACTGCGGGTCCAGTCCCAGGTTTGCGGGGCCCTCCAGACCACCAGAGCGGCCACAGCAACCGTCCCCAGGTAGAAAGGCTGAGCGATGACGCCCCCGAGCAGCAGAGAGCCGTCGCCGCGGGGTCCAAGTCCGACCATGTTGGCCAATAGAGCCCCGGCATTCGTCAGGTTGTCCGACCGGAAGATGACCCAGGAGAGCAGGACCAGGAGGAAGGTCCCCGCGACTCGCAAGGATCTCGGCAACGGCTCGAACAGGCTGCGCTTGCCTCTGGCCCGCTCGAGTGCCAGCAGCACGCCGTGGAAGCCGCCCCAGAGCACGAAATTCCAGGCCGCGCCGTGCCAGAGACCGCCCAGGAGCATGACCAGCAAGAGATTGATGTAGGTCCGCCGGGGCCCCTTGTGGCTGCCGCCCAACGGAATATAGAGATAGTCCCTCAGCCAGTTGGACAGCGACATATGCCACCGCCGCCAGAAGTCGGTGATGGAATCGGCCTTGTACGGCGAGTCGAAGTTCTTTGGCAACACGAACCCGAGCATCAATCCCAGACCGATCGCCATATCGGTATAGCCACTGAAGTCGAAGTAGATCTGAAAAGAGTAGGCCAGCGCTCCGTACCAGGCGTCCATGGGCAGAGCTGAACCGGCATCGAAGACCGTGTCCGCCACCTTGCCGCATGGATTGGCCAGCAGTACCTTCTTGGCGAGCCCCAGACTGAAGAACGCCACTCCCCTGGCGAACTTCTCGACCGTCTCCCGTCGATCGCGCAGCTGATCTTCGATCTCGGCAAATCGAATGATGGGGCCGGCGACAAGCTGCGGGAACAGGGACACATAGCAGGCGAAGTCGATGAAATTTCGCAGTGCCTTGGCCCGCCCCCGGTAGACATCGATGGTGTAACTCATGGATTGGAAGGTGTAGAAGCTGATCCCCAAGGGCAGCGCGACTCTGAGCACCGAATCCAGCTGTGCGTCCGCGAAACCCAACCAGCCGGCCAGAGCATTGAAACTGTCGACAGAGAAGTTGAAGTACTTGAAGAACCCCAACAACGACAGGTTGGTCGTCACCGACACCGCCACGGCGGTCCGCTGACGACGCGTCCGCTCCCCCCCGACCTGCAGTGTCGTAATGGGTTCACGCCATCGCCCGCTCAACCGTCCCGCGATGGCCAGACCACAGAAGTAGTCCACCACCGTGGAGAACAACATCAGGACCATGAAAGCGGGGTTGGCCCACCCGTAGAATCCATAGCTCAACACCGTCAGCCCGAGATTCCGACCCCGTCGTGGCAACAGGTAATAGACCACCAAGGCCACCGGCAGAAAGTAGAAGACAAACAGATGCGAGCTGAAGACCATGCGACCTACCCATGCTACCGGCAATCGCTCCTGTTCCTGTAGCGGCCGGCCTCCGTGCCGGCCGTCCTCGCTTCGGACCTCAATCGGTCTTGGCGGTCCCTCGGGTCCAACGGCCGGCACAGAGGCCGGCCGCTTCAAGCGCGGTCGGCCACATGTAGCCTCGGTGCCTCTGTGCCCGAGGTCTGCCGGCCGCTTCAAGCGCGGTCGGACACATGTAGCCTCGGTGCCTCTGTGCCCGAGGTCTGCCGGACGCTACAGAGGGAGGCTGAAGGTGAGAATCAGGGAGTTCATGCCGGGGTTGTGGTCGTAGATCCCGGCGTTGGAGAGGTGGTAGATGGCGAAGGCCAGACGCTGGCGGCTGGGCCATTCGTAGCCGATCTCCAGAGCAGAGCGAAACTCCAACGTCCCGCCCAGATCTTTGCCGTCGCCTTGTTCGTAGAGCGCGATGGCAAACGCCGGGGTGATGATCCAAGGGCCACCGAGGCAGAAATCCCTCCGGAGACCGCCAAAGATCCAAGCGGACTTGTCATCGTTGACGGTGAGTCCGGCCGCCACCGCCATACCCCAGGCGTGAATCGGTGTGCGAAACTCGAGACCGGCCTCGATTCGCTTCTCGCTCTTGTTGAAGTTGGATAAGCCGCCGCTGAAGGCCAGTGATGTGGGTTCTTCCGCGACAGCGGGAACCGCTGCCAGCAGAGCAAAGGTCAAGGTAAAGGTGGCGCGGGCTCGCATGGCTGGCCGATTCTACATGCGGTTGGATCGCGGTATGCTAAAGCCCCCCGACGGACCTGGCGATCCATGACCGAACCCGACCTGATCATTGTCGTGCCAGTCTTCGATGAGGCTGAGAGCCCGCCTCGGCTCCATGAGGAAATCACGGCCGCTCTGACGCCCGCAGGCCTGGCCTTCGAGGGGCTCTATGTCGACGATGGAAGCACCGATGAAGGCCCTCGCGTTCTGCGCGGCCTGGCAGACTCGGACCCACAGGTCAGAATCATTCCAGCCGACCGCGGTTCAAACCCTGCTGCCCCAACTTCATGATCGGCGCGGGCATGAACTCCGACAATCAACCCAGCAGGAAGCTCTACGTTGTCGCCACGGTGCACCTCGACACCCAGTGGCGATGGACGGTTCAAGACACCATTCGAGAGTTTCTCCCCGCCACCCTGCATCGCAACTTCGATCTCCTCGAGCGCTACCCCTTTTTCGTGGTGAGCTTCGAGGGCGCCTTTCGATACCAGTTGATGAAAGAGTATTACCCTGAGGAGTTCGAAGAGTTGCGCCACTGGGTCGCGCTAGGCCGCTGGTGTCTTGCCGGCAGCATGCTCGACTCACCGGATGTGAACTCGGTGGCGCCCGAATCGCTACTCCGACACATTCTCTACGGCAACCGATTCTTCCAAGAGGAGTTCGGCCTCAGAAGTACCGACATCTTTCTGCCGGATTGCTTCGGATTCGGCTGGGCCCTGCCGTCGATCGCGGCTCACTGTGGTCTGGTGGGCTTCTCCGGACAGAAGTTCGGTCGCTGGATGGCACCGGCCGAGATCCCCTTCGATGTCGGTGTCTGGCAGGGCCCGGATGGAGGAGAGATCATCGCCGCGATTCGCCCAGAGGGTTACGGCGAAGGCTTGCACGAAGACTTGAGCCAGGCGACCCGTTTCGAGCAACGGCTCGATGTGACGGGCCGGCAGTCGGGCGCCTATGTGGGCATCAAATACGTCGGGGTGGGCGATCGCGGCGGAGGCCTGGACGAGGAGTCGATGCAGTGGCTGAGCCGCAGCGTCCAAGGGGACGGCCCCGTGCAGGTCGTGGTCAACGGCTCGGACCAGATCTACAAGGATCTACAGAACGAGCAGATCGCCAAGCTACCCCGCTATCGGGACGAGTTGCTCCTGCCCACCCATGGTACCGGCTGCCTCTCCTCGCAGGCAGCCTTGAAACGTTGGAATCGCCGCTGTGAGCTGTTGGCCGATGCAGCCGAACGGGCCGCCGTGTTGGCCGACTCCCTGGACACCCTGCCCTACCCCGCCAAGACTCTGGAACAGGCCTGGACCCGATTCCTGTGGCATCAGATGCACGATGATCTGACGGGCACCAGCATTCCGGCCGCCTATGCATTCACCGACAATGACCAACTTCTGTCGCTCAACCAGTTCGCCTCGGTGATCACGCAGTCCGTAGGGGCCATCGCCAGCCGTATGGACACCCGCGGCCGCGCCCAGGCCATCGCGGTGTTCAACCCACTCTCGGTCGAACGGCAGGATGTGGTGACGGTCGATTTGCCGCCGGGATCCGATCCACCCGAGCAGGTCAAGGTGGTGGGCCCGGAAGGTAGAGAGGTCCCTTGCCAAGTGGTGGCCCACCTCGAGCCGAACAGGCACGCCGTCCTGTTTCTGGCACGGGTGCCGCCCGTCGGAATGCAGATCTACGACATGCAGCTCGGTGAGGCAGCGACCCCCCAGACCGCCGATCTGGAGATCTCCACGGCGGCCCTTTCAAACCACCGATACCGGGTCGAGATCGACGACGCGGGTGACATCTCCAGCGTCTTCGACCGGGGCTCTGGACGAGACCTGCTCGCCTCACCCATCCGCTGGCAGCTGATTCGGGATCGCTCATCCCGTTGGCCAGCCTGGGAGATCCTCTACGAAGATCTTCTGGAAAGCGATCCAGAGTGCGTCAGCGGACCAGCACGAATCAAGATCCTAGAAGAGGGCCCGGTTCGTGTGGCTCTGGAGGTTGTCCGGCGAGGACGACGATCGACCTTCCGGCAAGTCCTGCGACTCGCTGTGGGTGGGGCTGGAGACCGATTCGAGGTGGTAAACCAAGTCGACTGGCGGACTCGGGGACACCTCCTGAAAGCCAAGTTTCCGCTGGCCGCCGGCAACCCCTTGGCCCAGTACGACCTGGGCCTGGGTGTGATCGACCGGGGCAACAACACTCGAGAGAAGTACGAAGTCCCGGCTCAGCAGTGGACGGCTCTCCAGTCCACGGATGGCCCTGCCGGGGTCTCCATCCTGAACGACTGCAAGTACGGATGGGACAAGCCAGACGACCATACGCCTGCGCCTGACTCTGCTGCGCTCGCCACGGGTCATTCGAAAGTTCCGCCATCAGGGGTGGCAGGACCACGGCCGACACCGATTCACCTACGCCCTGCATGGCCATCTCGACGACTGGCAGCTCAGCGACAGCAGTTGGCAGGCCGCTCGCCTCAACCAGCCTTTGATGGCGTTTCGTACTCCGTCCCATCCAGGAGCCTCAGGGAAGGAACTCTCTCTGGTCCAGGTCTCGTCTCCACAGATCGCCCTGCAAACCCTGAAGAAGGCCGAGACCGGGAACCGCTGGATCGCCAGGCTGCGTGAGTTGGCGGGGCGCCCCATCACCGGCGTCTCCCTGCGGCTATCAGATGCCTTGCCGGCCGCCGCGGAAGTCAACGGGATGGAAGACGAAATCGGTGCCGCGACCGTCCACGACCACTCTCTGGTAACGAACTTCAAACCTTTTGGTATCAAGAGTTTCGCGATTGAACGGTCCAAGTCCGACAAGCCCTCGGAAATGCCGATCTCGCGTCCTGTGGAGCTGCCTTTCGATATCGTGGCCACTCGTCGCCAGGGGCAAGCCGACTCGACAGGCTTCGATGGTGACGGACATTCCTTTCCGGCTGAGCTCTGGCCGACGCGGCTACGCTTCGGCGCCATCGATTTCGCGCTGGGTTCGGCGGACCCGGCCACCGCCAACGCGATCTCGTGTCGAGGTCAGACACTCGCCCTCGACCCGCAAGGTGATGACCGACTCCATCTCCTGGCGGCCGCGACGCGCGGCTCGGTCACAGGTACCTTTCACCTCTGTGGCGCCCAAGTGGTCGCTCGATGTCGGCCCCTTCTCCGGGTTTCTGGGCCGGCGACCTCTCCCCAAGCGGGGCTTGTTCTCCATGCCGGGCAACCCGCAGATCACTCTCGGTGACCGTCACCCGGTCGCCTGGGTAGGGACTCACCGCCACGGCCCAGACGGCGAAGACGAGCCCTACGTCTTCTGCTACTTGTTCGGATACTCATTGGCGCTGCCGTCCGATTGCCGTGAGATCGGATTGCCCGTGGCGCCAGAGCTCCATATCTTCGCCGCCACCCTGGCCGGTGATGCGCTCTTCGGCGCGGTGCCTGCGCACCCCCTCTACGACTGAGTCTCGGGCCCGGAAGGGTCCTCGCCCACGCGCTCCCAGGTGGTGGAATCATCGTCGAAGGTGGGCAGCTCGACCTTCTCTCCCATGCTTTCCTGGATGCGGTGATCCCACAGCCAGGCGTACTTGAGAAACACGCCAAAGCCCTGGAGCCCGCAAACGACCAGACCGTGCAGCCCGTCGAGAATACCCAGCTGCAAGAAATAGGAACGGATGAAACGCCAGAAGGGTCGGCCTCCGACCTCTCTGAAGCCAGCCGTGCGACCCTCCCGAAAGGCCTGGGCGGCACCCCAGCGAGCGTAATTGAGGGATTTCTCCAGATACTGGTCGAAGTTGCGAAAGGTGTAGTGGGTCAGGTAGTTCCTGAGGATGGGGATGGGGCCCTCGATATCCACATCGGCATGCACGCGTCGATTGGGATAGCGGCCATGGGCCCGGTGAAAGAGTCGGATGACCTTGTCGGTGGACCAGCCGGAATGGCGAATCATCTTGCCCGCCATGATGTTCTGGCGGCGGATGTAGTACCCGCGGTACTCCGGCTCGTCACCCAGGATGCTCGAGGATTTCCCTGGCCAGTTCTTCGGTGACCCGTTCGTCGGCATCGAGAACCAGCACCCAGTCGTGTTTGACGCGATCGATGGACCAGTTCTTCTGAGCCGCCGAGCCGAAGTACTCTCGTCGCCGCGTGACAATCGGGTACTGGCGCGCGATCTCCATGGTCCGATCCGAGGAGTAGGAATCGACCAGAAAGATCTCATCTGCCCACATCACCGATTCGATACAGGCGGCGATATTCCACTCCTCGTTGAATGTGGTGATGATGACCGAGACCTTTTGCCGGCCCGAGACCTGCTGCAGATCCTCGATGGTCTTGTGGCGTTTGGAAGAGGCAGCTGTCATGCCCGATGCTCCTCCGAGATCAAGAGCCGATCGATGCGGCGCGCCTTGCCAGTTTCGTCGTCGATGTCGACCACGATGGCAGCCAGCCGCACATCGCGTTTGGCCACCTCGAACGAGACCTTCGACTGCAGGAGGAAGCGCTGGACGACCTTGTCGCTTCGCATGCCGATGACCGACTCATAGGGTCCGGTCATGCCCACATCCGTAATGTAGGCGGTGCCGCCGGGCAAGATCCGTTCATCCGCGGTCGGCACGTGGGTATGGGTGCCCGCGACCACCGAAGTTCGGCCGTCGAGGTAGATCCCGAGAGCTTGCTTTTCGCTAGTGGTCTCGGCATGAAAATCCACGAACACCACTTTGACGTCGGGATCGAGGGTCGCCAGCAAACGGTCGGCGACTCGAAACGGGGATTCCAGCGGCTTCATGAAGACCTGGCCCTCCAGATTGAGGGTTGCCACCTTCTTCCCGGTCGCCGTCTCGCCCACATGCAAACCTCGACCTGGATTGCCATCCGGGTAGTTGGCAGGTCGCAAGAGGTGGGGATGCTCTTCCAGTAGGACCAAGCCCTCCTTCTTGTCCCAGATGTGGTTGCCACTGGTGTAGCAGTCGATGGGCAGCTCATCGAATTCGGCGATGACTTCGTGGGTCACACCAAAACCACCGGCAGAGTTCTCGACGTTGACGATGACGTAGTCGATCAGGTGGCGGTCCATCAAGCCATTGATCTGCCGAGCCAGGACTCTGCGACCCGGCTTCCCCACCACGTCGCCGACAAAGAGAACAATCACTTGGCGTACTCGATCGATCGGGTTTCGCGGATAACCGTGACCTTGATCTGTCCCGGGTAGGTGAGCTCGCTCTCGATCTTGTTGGCGATGTCCCGGGACAGCCAGGTCGCCTTTTCATCGTTCAGTCGCTTCGAGTCGACGATGACTCGAATCTCACGACCGGCCTGGATGGCAAAGGTCTTCTGCACACCCTTGAATCCGCCCGCCAACTCCTCGAGCTTCTCCAGCCGTTTGACATAGGTCTCGAGCACCTCGCGCCGCGCCCCAGGACGAGCTGCGGACAAGGCATCGGAAGCCGTGACCAGCACCGCTTCGACGGTCTTCGGATCATAGTCGCCATGGTGGCAGGCCATGGCATGGATGACCTCCTCGCTCTCGCCATAGCGGCGCAGCATGTCCATGCCAATCTCCACATGGGTGCCTTCCATCTCCCTGTCCACGGCCTTGCCGATATCGTGAAACAGACCCGCTCGACGGGCGATGGGCACGTTGACCTTGAGCTCGGCGGCCATGGTCGAGGACAGAAAGGCCACCTCCTTGCTGTGCTGCAGAACATTCTGACCGTAGGAGGTGCGAAACCGTAGACGCCCCAGAAGCTTGACCAGCTCTTGATGGACATTGGGAATGTTGAGCTCCAGAAGGGCCGACTCGCCCTCCTGCTGCACCCTCTCTTCGAACTCCGCCTTGACCTTTTCCACGACCTCTTCGATGCGCGCCGGGTGAATGCGTCCGTCGGCAATCAGACGCTCCAGGGCGACCCGGGCGATCTCGCGCCGAAAGGGATCGAAACCCGACAGGATGACCGCTTCCGGCGTATCGTCCACAATCAGATCGACACCTGTGGCCATCTCCAGAGCGCGGATATTACGGCCTTCCCGGCCGATGATCCTGCCCTTCATCTCATCGGAAGGCAGCACGACGACAGAGACCGTGGTCTCGGAAATGAAGTCCGATGCGGACCGTTGGATCGCCATACCGATGATCCGTTGGGCTTCGCGGCCCGCCTGCTCCTTGGCCTCGTCTTCGATCCGCTTGACGGAGTGGGCCGCCTGCATTCGAGCGTCCTCCTCCATCATCCGTTTGAGCTCGTCGGTCGCCTGCTGGGCCGTCAGACCGGCGATCTGCTCCAGCTTGGAGCGTTCCGCGACGATCAGACCGCCGAGCTCCTCTTCCTTCTTGTCGAGGTGCTTCTCCCGACCGCTCAAGGATCGGTCTTTGTGGGAAAGGGACTTCTCCTTTTCCGCAAGCTCGTCGAGGCGCTTTTCCAGGTTGTCTTCCTTCTGGGACAACCGGCGCTCCAACGACTCCAGCTCGCTGCGATGTTTGCGTGAGACCCGTTCGAACTCGCCCCGGGCCTGCAAGAGCTTCTCTTTGGCCGCTAGATCGGCCTCACGCAGCTTGGCCTCGGCCTCGCGCTCCGACTCTTCCAGGATACGAGCCGCTTGTCGGCGCGCCTGCTCCGAGGTTCGCTTGGTCAGCCGACGGAGACGAAACCAAGCAAACGACACTACGGCCACGCCGACTACGGCGAGCACCGCGGCTACGAGATTGTAGTTATCCACCTTGGCCCCCCCCGATGCGGAAGGTCAGATGGTTACGGGGAGAAAATCAGTACCCCCCGTGAAGCCGTGTAAGTCCTTTGGTTTAGAACCTGATTCTCACCAGGTGGGTGTCCGCCCTATGAACCGTTAGCGTCCCCGCCCTATCGGGGCTGGCACAGGTCACACAGGAGCTAAACTCCCGTTGCATTACTGTTGGTTCTACAACACCTGGACTCATCACAAACCACACAGGGGATACCAAAATCATTTTCTACGCAAGAGCGGTAGCCGCTGGACGCTTGCTACTGTTTCTAGCCTTGAAGCGCCTCGCCAAGCCGTCCAGCCAACTCCTGAACTTTTTCCTGTATCTCTACCCGGTCTCCATCCTGATGCTTCCGACACTGGAATAATTCGTCTGTCAAATTGAGTGCCGCCAGGATCGCGATCTTGCCCGTATCCACGGTCGAGACCTGCTGCGCGATCTCGCGCATCTTCTGGTCGACTTCGTCGGCCAGACCCCGGAGGTACTCTGGATCTTTTTCACCGCGGACGTGATAGAGCGCCCCGAAGATTTCCACCTCGGTAGCTGTGGTGACTTTGGAGCTCATCTAGTCGTCCTCCGTACGCCCTCGGGAGAACACAAGTCCCTCTAACCCAAGGGCTTACAACCTGATTTCTGTAACTATAGCACAGGCCGCGCGGAGGCCCTGGACGGGCGCTAGAGCAGCTTTTCGAGGCCCGCCGAGAGCTTTTCGACGCGCTTTTTGATCTCACCGCGCTCTTTGTCCCAGCCCGCAGCCGACTCGCCCGCACTCTTGGCCTCGGTCAGCTGGTCCTGAAGCTGCTTGATCTTGCGTTTCTGGGCCACGTTCTCTTTGCGAAGGCTCTGGAGCTCGGCCAAGGCCTTGTCCACCTTCTTCTCGAGATCGTTGAGCCACTTCACATCCATCAGGTCGACCCCTTCCAGCCAAAGCGGTCGGTCAACCGGTGACGCACCGCTTCGTGCCTCTCGTTCACCTCTTCTTGCGTCAGAGAGCGATCGGCAGCATTGTAGAGGAAATAGATGGTGGTGTTAACCGCGCCCGCGGGCACGCCCTCTCCCACATAGCGCACCTCGAGACCGAATTCGACCAGGTCTTGGACGGCGGCTGCCTCGATCTCGTCCGCGAGGTCTGCCCAGGCCGTTGATTCGGCGTGGGTGAGGGTCAGATCCACTTCCACCGCCGGAAAACGCGAGGGCAATTCCACCGCCTGCACCGCCCCGGGTTGGCAGAGGTCGGTCCGCAGCTCGGCGGCGAACAGGGGCACCGCGGCGTCCTCGTGGGCCAGCTGACCCAAGTAGCCGACCGCGGAATCCGAATCCCCAGCGAGGATTTCGGCACCCGTACCGGCTACGAAACCGGCCAGGTCGGCTGGGCGAAACCGCAGCTCGAGACCGAATCTCGCCGCCAGGCTCTCCACTGCGCCTTTGAGGTCGAAGAAGTCGTAGTCTCGGTGCCTGTCCCAGGCAGTTCCCATGCCGCCACCGGCCACCAGTGCGACGGCTTCCAATTCTTCGCAATCCTGACCGGGGAACAGATGCCCGATCTCGAACAACCGCACCGATCCTGCGCCCCGCCGCAGGTTGAACTCTGCCGCCTCGAGCAGACCCGGCAGAAGCGACCTCTGCATGACTGTGTAGAGCTCGGAGATCGGGTTGGCCAGCAGCAGGGGGGTACCTTGTCGCCCGATGCCTGGAAACCTGGATTCTGCCTCGGCGTCATAGAAAGAGAAGGTCACGGCCTCCGTATAGCCGCAGATGGCCAGATGCCGACGCACTCCCTCTCGCCGCCAGTGCCCGGCACTGGAGCCCGCATCGGGCCCACCCACATCGGGCAGGGTCGAGGAGATGCTGTCGAATCCATGCAGCCGCAAGACCTCTTCGAAGAGATCGGCCTCGAAGACTGCAGGTTGTGGCTCACCGGCCGGTCGAGTGGGATCGGGCCGCATGTCGTAGTAGCGCCAACTCGGGACCCCGACCTGCCAGACGCCGGCCGACTCGGCTTCCATCTCGAAACCGATTCCCTCGAGCCAGCCCACCGCCTGCTCGCCGTCCAGCTCGACACCGCCGAACGTCGAGGCTCGTCGCAGGTCGAGCTGGCCCGCCAACTGCCAATCCAGGCTGGAGTTCCTCACATCCACGGCTCCGGCCAGCACCTGCCCACCGGCGATCTCTGCTACCAGAGAGGTCACACGATCGGCCGCCAGCCGGCAGACCTCCGGGTCCGCACCGCGCTCGAACCGATGATTGGCGTCGGTGTGAATCCCCAGAAGACCGGCCCCCAGGCGGATGCGGGTAGGGTCGAAATGGGCGCTCTCGATGAGAATGTCCGCGGAGGACTCCGTCACCTCGGAGTCGAGGCCTCCCATGATGCCGGCGAGAGCCACGGCCTTCTCGGCATCGGCGATCACCAGGATCTCCGGATCGAGCTCGCGATCCTCTCCGTCGAGCGTCACCAACCGCTCCCCTTCTCTGGCTCGCCTGACAAGGATCTTGGCGCGACTCAGCTTCTGCAGATCGAAAGCATGGATCGGTTGACCCAACTCCCAGAGCACGAAATTGGTGATGTCGACGATGTTATTGATGGAGCGCTGGCCGATCGATTCCAGTCGCTTGACGAGCCACTCAGGGCTGGGACCGACCTCGACCCCACGGATGACTCGGGCGACATACCGGGGACAGCCGGTCGCGTCCTGGAGTTCAACCTCTGCCACATCAGCGGTCCGCTCCTCCACTTCGAGGATGTCGGTATCCGGGGATGTCAAGGTCTTGCCGGTCAGAGCCGAGACCTCGCGCGCCAGACCGAAGTGATTCATGCAGTCCGGGCGGTTGGTGGTGACATCCACATCGAAGATGACGTCCCCTTGCCGCACCTCCTGACCCTCGACGGCCAACCCGGCCGCCGTCAGACGTTCGGCGACCGCGGAGGCCCCCTCCTCAGGGTCCACGTACTGGCAAATCCAGTCGAAGGAAAACTCCATCAGATCCTCACCTGATGCAGTAGACGCTCGTCGTTGTCGAAGAGCAGGCGAATGTTGGGAATGCCGTAGCGAATCATCGCCACCCGGTCGATCCCCAGGCCGAAGGCGAAGCCACTGTAGATCGAAGGATCGATGTTGCAGTTCTCGAGCACCCGAGGATCGACCATCCCGGCGCCCAGGATCTCCATCCAGCCGGTGCCCGAGCAGGTCTGACAGCCGTCTCCACGGCAGAACGGGCAGGTGATATCGACCTCGGCCGAGGGCTCGGTAAAGGGAAAGTAGCTCGGCCGCAAACGCACCCCGGTGTCCGGCGAAAACAGCCGATGAATAAAGGCTTCCAAGGTCCCCTTGAGATCGCCCAGAGAGATCCCTTCTCCGACCGCCAGCCCTTCGACCTGATGAAACATGGGCGAGTGACGCAGATCGTTGTCGTGGCGATAGACGCGCCCCGGGCAGATCACCCGAATCGGTGGCTGACGCTTCAGCATGGTGCGAATCTGCACCGGTGACGTGTGGGTTCGCAGCAGACGCCCGTCCTCCAGAAACAGGGTGTCCTGCGTGTCTCGGGCCGGATGATCCTGGGGAAAGTTGAGGGCTTCGAAATTGTGGAAGTCGTCTTCGACCTCGGGTCCTTCGGCGACGCTGTAGCCCAGACCGATGAAGATGTCGACGATATGCTGGGTGACGAGATTGACCGGATGGAGGGTCCCCAGATGGGGATGGCGTCCGGGGAGGGTCACATCCACCGCCGCAGCCTCCTGGGCCGCCGATCGTTCGGTTCGACTCAGTTCCTCATCGAGCTCGGCAAGCCGGGCCTCCACTGTGCCCTTGAGCCTATTGACACCCTGGCCGAAATCCCTCTTCTCTTCCTTGGGAACATCCTTGAGCTGTGCCCAGCAGGCTGCGCACGATGCCCTGCTTGCGGCCGATCCATCGGACCCGCAACGCATCCCAATCCGCGCGATCTCGGACTTCGGCCGCCTCGGCTGCGAAGGCCTCCTGGTGACGGGTGAGCTCGTCCGCCGACACGGGTCTGCTAGCTCGTGGCCGCGGGGGCTTCGATGGCCACCTTGGCGGTCTCTGCCAGCTGCGCGAACGCCTTGGGATCCTTGACGGCGAGATCGGCCAGCATCTTGCGATTGATCTCGCTGCCCGATTTCTTCAGGCCTTCGATCAACCGGTTGTAGCTGATGCCGTTCAGACGGGCGGCGGCGTTGATACGCACGATCCACAGAGCGCGGAAGTTGCGCTTCTTCTGGCGCCGGTCACGGTAGGCAAACTTCAGCGATCGATCCACCGCCAGCTTGGCGATGCGATGCGACCGGGACTTGGTACCGTAATAGCCCTTGGCCCTTTTGAGAATTCTCTTTCGACGTTGTGCCCGACGCGGGCCGCGTTTCACTCGTGGCATTTTCAGAACCCCGTTTCTGTTGATTGCCGGCGACTCTTCGTCGCTCGGGGAGCCCGATGGAGTCCGGGCTCGGGGCCAAAGTGGACGGTTCGCTCCACCCGTGGCCGATGGTTAAAGACTTCGGGTCAGATCATCTGCTTGATCTTGTTGGCAAACTTGCCTTGCACCTCGGTCGCTTTGCGCAGATGCCGCTTTCTCTTGGTGGTCTTCTTGGTGAGAATGTGACTCTTCATGGAATGTTGCCGCAGCACCTTGCCACCACTCGTCACCTTGAACCGCTTCTTGGCGCCTCGATGTGTCTTGATCTTGGGCACAACCTTGCTCCTCCAACTGCCAAGGCGCCCACAACTCGCGGCGCCGCATACTCTGGTTTCCTCTGACACTCCTCGGACAAGCCGTTGGTTGGCCGAAGAGGCGGTATTGTACTACAGCTCTCGCGAACGGTCGCCGATCAGGGTCAAAACACCTTCGGCAAAGGCCTCCACATCCTGGGGACCCCGGTCTTCACCGGTCCGCAACCGCACAGCCACCTGCTTGGACTCTTCCTCTTTCGCTCCCACGACCAACATGTAGGGGATCTTCTGCAACTGCGCCTCGCGAATCTTGTAACCCAGCTTCTCGTTGCGACTGTCGAGCTGCGCTCGAATACCCAGGGAGTCCAGCTGCTGCTGAACCGTCGCGCCATACTCGGCAAACTTCTCGGAAACGGGAACCACGATCGTTTGGACCGGCGCCAGCCACACCGGGAAGGCACCTCCGGTGTGCTCGATCAGGATTCCCAGGAAACGCTCCATGGAACCGAGCATCGCCCGATGAATCATGACGGTCCGATGCTCCGCCCCGTCGGCTCCGATGTAGCTCATATCGAAGCGTTCCGGCAACTGGTAGTCGAGTTGGACCGTACCCAGCTGCCATTGACGGCTCAGGGCGTCGCTGACCTGGAAGTCGATCTTCGGACCATAGAAAGCGCCTTCGCCCGGGTTGACGTCGTACTCGATTCCCTGATTGTCCAGCGCCACGCGGAGGGCAGCTTCGGCCCGCTCCCAGGTCTCGGCAGTCCCGATCGATTTCGCCGGACGAGTGGAAAGCTCGATCTCCAGATTCTCGAAATCGAAAGTCCGGTAGAGCTCGAGGATCATGTTGACCATCATGATCACTTCTTCCTCGATCTGCTCATCGGTGCAGAAGACGTGGGCATCGTCCTGGCAGAAGGTCCGCACACGGGTCAGGCCCGAGGTGACGCCGCTGCGCTCGTAGCGGTGCAGACGACCGAAGTCCGAATAGCGAATCGGCAGATCACGATAGGAACGCTTGCCGGTCTTGTAGATCAAGCAATGGGTGGGACAGTTCATCGGCTTGACCGCGAACTGACGCTCGTCGACCTCGGTGAAGTACATGGCCTCCCGATAGTTCTCGTAGTGCCCCGAGGTGTGCCAGAGCTCGACGTCGAGGATCTGCGGGGTGATGACTTCGTTGAACCCGTGCCGGCCCTGCAACTGGCGCACATACTCCTCGAGCTCGTTGTAGACGATGGCCCCTTTGGGGTGGAAGAACGGACTGGCAGGGGCATGCTCGTTGAAGCTGAAGAGATCCAGCTCCGGACCCAGGCGTCGATGGTCCCGCTTCTTGGCCTCTTCGACCTGCGTCAAGTACTTGCGCAGCTCCTTGGGCGAGCCGAACGCGGTGCCATAGATCCGCTGCAGCATTTCATTGGTCTCGTCGCCTCTCCAGTAGACACCCGAAGATTCGAGAAGCTTGACGGCGCCGATCTGGGAGAGCCGCTGGACGTGGGGACCTCGACAGAGATCCGTGAACTGGCCATCCTTATAGATGGTGATGGTGTCGCCCTTCGGGGATGTCCTCGAGGCGCTCGACCTTGAGGGTCTCACCCATCTCCTCGAACAACGCGGCGGCCTCATCCCGGCTGAGCTCGAGGCGTTCAAAGACGCTGTCCTCGGCGAGGATTTCGCTCATCTTCTCTTCGATCTTTTCGAGATCCTCGGCCGTGAACGACCGCGGAAATCGAAAGTCGTACTGGTATTTCTCGGAGTGGTCCTTGCGCCCCGCATCAATCTCGGTACCCGGCCACAGCCTCTGAACGGCGTCCGCCATCACGTGCTCGGCACTGTGCCGGATGAAGATCCCGGCTTCCGGGTTCTTGCCGGTGATGATGCGAAACGATCCGCCCTGCTGTAAGGGCAGGCGCAGATCGATCAGCTCACCCTCGAGCTCGGCACCCACGGCGTCATGGCCCAGGCGCTCGCCGATTCCTGTGGCCACATCGAGCGCAGTGGTGCCCAAAGGCACCTCCTGGATCGAGCCGTCAGGCAGGGTCAAGGCGATGTTCGATTCACTCTGATTCATGACACACCTCTCCTCGGGGCAACTCACCTAGGGACAGGATACTCTTCGTTGAGCTTCGAAGGAATGGTAGGCGCTAGCGGACTCGAACCGCTGACCTCTACCGTGTGAAGGTAGCGCTCTAACCAGCTGAGCTAAGCGCCTGTTCCGGTAACGTTCTGGTAGGCCCGAGCGGACTTGAACCGCTGACCTCTACGATGTCAACGTAGCGCTCTAACCAAGCTGAGCTACGGGCCTATTTTCAAACAGTAAATCCTCAGCTTCAACCGCCGCTGAGGAACAATCATGCTAGCGAAGCACCGACCGGAGTGTCAACCGGATCGGGATGGGGATGAAGCGGTGAAGCCAAGGCTCCACTGCGCCGCTTGACCCTACAGTATCCATAGGGAAGACTGATCCGATGCGACTCGAAGATCTGGGATGGGATCCGGTGTTGGCCTACCACGCCACAGAGGTCGAAGATCCGACTCTAGTTCCCGGGCGGCTGGCGACTGTTGATCGAGGCCGTGTTGTCGTGCTCACCAAGGCAGGGGCCGTCCCGGCCGCCTGGCGATATCCGGTTCCTGTGTTGGGAGATCAAAACGATGCCATGCCGGCCGTGGGCGACTGGGCGATGATCACGGGCACCGGCGAGCTGCGCAGACTGGTGACCCTGCTGCCGCGACGCACTCTCTTGGCGCGGGGATTCGAGGGCGGCGCCCGGACAGCTCAATCCCTCGCGGCCAATGTGGACCTGGTCATGGTGGTTGCAGGCCTCGACGGCGATTTCAATCTACGGCGAATCGAGCGGTTCCTCGCGCTGGCCCGTGTCGGGAGCGCTCGGGCTGTCGTGGTGCTCAGCAAGTCGGATCTCATCGAAGACCCGGGAGCGGCCGTTCAGCTCGCTCGCAAGGCCGCTCCCGGGCTCGAGGTGATTCCGATCAGCTCGGTCACCGGCGAGGGTCTGACAGAGCTCGGAAGGGAGATCGGACCTGGACAAACCGGCGTTCTGGTCGGCTCGTCGGGCGTCGGCAAATCGACCTTGATCAACCGCCTGCTGGGCGAAGACAAGCAGCGCACCGGCGCGGTTCGGGAATCCGATGACCGGGGACGGCACGTCACCTCGAGGCGCGAGCTTCTGCGGCTCCCCAATGGCGGGCTGATCATCGACACCCCAGGCTTACGCGAAGTGGGCATGCTGGCCAACCACGGAGCCGTCCTCGAGGTGTTCCCGGAAATCGCTACCCTCTCCGAGCATTGCCGTTTTACCGACTGTTCTCACGATCAGGAGCCCGAGTGCGCCGTGCAGGAAGCGGTCGAAATGGGAGAGCTCGACGCCGACCGACTGGACGGCTATCAGCGTCTGGTTCGAGAACATGCCAGCGCCGAGCGGCGGGCAAGCGAACACGAACGGCGAGCCCACGAACGAGCCACTGTCGGCCACTACCGCAGATACATTCGTGAAGCGCACCGAATCAAGGGTCGCGAGGACTAGATCGCGGGCAAATGACCGACTCGGATGCTTTCCATTACAGGCTGGCAAAAGTGGTTTGCAGGGCTCGAGTCAGATCGGCGCCCGTGCGGTAATGGTCGGCGTTGGCTTCCTCGCGTTGGTGAAACCAGGCGGTGGGCTCGGGCAAGCTTTCGCTCCAGAGGATGCCAGGAGGATAGACCAAGAAGACATCCCAAGGCAGACTCTCATCTTGCCAGGCAAGGAGATTTTGCAGGGCGTCTCCAGCGACCTGCTGCATGTCGTAGAAGTGGGTCATGCGAGGCTCGTCGGCGAAGGTCTCGATACGACGAGCAGGGTTGCGAGTGATGTCGAAGGGCAGGGCCTCCATCCAGATCGCCAGCACCTGGAGGTCTGCACGGTTTCGAAGAATGTCGTCGTGGACTGTCTCAGCACCCTCGAGACAGACTGGACAGGCCGGAGCCAGGACCATCAGGAGTCGTGGATGATCCACAGCAGCATTGAACTCTGCCCTCACAGCGTCCAGGGAGCCCGCGAGATCCGTGGCACCCCCCAGACGATGACTGTCGCCCCTGGCACGCAGAAATGACGCCAACACGGCGGCGGCCAGGAGAATCAAGATCGCCAACATGACACTGTTCAGGGAACGCATTCCGATAGATACTTCATCGTCAATGGGTCACTCGAGTCAAGCAGCAGCCGATCCAGCCTGGCGCCGCTCATGGCTGGGGGTCCTGATGGCAGGTGTGCTCATACAGATTTGGTTCTGGCTGCGATCCGTTTGGATCTACCTCGACCAGGTCGAGCTCTACGAGCTGGGTATGGCCTTGGCTCGCGATGGGGAGCTGTTGCCCTTCGGCAAGTTGGCGACCGGTGACCTGCCCATACCGGGCGCAGTTCTCGAGATCCTAATCGGACTACCCCTGCTGGCATGGCTCGACCTGCGAGCCTCCACTCTGGTCCTGATTCTCTTTCATCTAGCGGCAGCCCTAATCGTCTCCCGGGTCCTGGCGAGAGACTTCGGATGGCGATTCGCCACCGTCTACCTGGCGATTTTCTGGCTGTCGCCCTGGCGGCTGTTCCACTCGGCGTTCCTCTGGGAGACCAACTACCTGCTGTTGCCGGCCGCCCTTCATCTCGCCGCCTGCCGGTCCTCGCGAGCCGCACCGAAGCTGGGCGCCAGCGCTCTCTTGGCGGGCACCATTGTCCTGACTGCACAGATTCACGGCTCGGTGTTGATCCTCGTTCTGAGCTGTGTGTTCCTGCTGATTCGAAAACATCTTTTCCTGCACTGGGGTGGTGTCGCCCTCGGAGCCACGTTGGGATCGATCTCGCTCATACCCACGATTATGGCTCTGCTCGGAGGCGGCGGCCTACCGGTTCAACCGGAGTCCGCTGCCAGCCTTCTTGTCCGTCTCAATTCGGTCGAGAAGGGGCTCGTCTATTGGTTCCGTCTGGGCTCTCTGGACGTTGGTCGGCGGTTCCGGCAATCCCTGTACTGCATCGAACCTGGCAAGGGCGACACGGTCCCGGAGCCCTTGCTCTGCCATCTCATCGAGATCACCCAGATCCTGGCCCTGGCTTCGATTCTGCTCACGGTGGTGGCCGCGTGGTGGTTTCTTCGCCGGCGCGGCCCGGATCCGCAGGGTACCGTCACCCCTTCGGTTGGCGAGTGGTATCGCCAATACACCTTGGCGATCCTCCTGGCTGTCCTGGTTGCCTCTTTCATGTCCCCGGTGCTGATCCAGGGCTGGCACGTGCTGATCGCCCTGCCCATCGCCTGCCTGCCAGTCGCTGCCTGGGTCACCTATCGATGGCCCACCGCCGGCAGCTCCCTGCGAGCGGTCATCGTCCTCTTCGTCCTCTGGCGAATTCCAGCTTCGCTCCTGCTCTTGGGACACCCCATGTACGCCAAGCCCGCGAGCCCCGACCTACCCCGCCACATCGCTCCCATCGAGTTGCGAGTCTTGGTGCCCCGCGACGAGTGAATCGACAGTCGACTTGGATCGCTGACTCCATTGCGGCGGCCTCGCTTCGGAGAGATTCAGACGGCCGTC